>JAJFJT010000001.1 GCA_021773795.1 Gammaproteobacteria bacterium
CGCGTGGCTCATGTGGCCGGAGATTGTGATTCGAGAACAACTCTCGTTCGGGCTGATCGTCGTCAGCTTTACACTGCCGGTACTGCTCGGACTGATAAAATTCCATCGCCTCACCAGCTACCACACCTGGAGCGTCAAGCTCGCAGTGCTGTGTACCTTTTTTGGCTATGTTCTGCTGTTCTCAGGAATGGCAGACTGGCCGTTTCATCTCGCAACAGCTATCTGCGTTTATGCGGGGATTGAGGAAATTGTGATTACCCTGTTGATGAAACACGAACACGTCGACGTACGCTCAGTGTGGAAGGCGCTTAGATACCATCGCGCCGGGAAATAGTACATCGCCCTAGCATTGGAGATCTGAAGAACTCAAAGGACGCACGGGACGCACGGGGTCACATGGGACGCACGGGGTCAGGTCTTTCATTGTGCGTCAGGGCAGGTAAATTTCACTTCGAAGTGCACCACAACACAAGAGTTGAGGACATGGGGCATGTACATCACACATCTATCTCATTATGCAGCACTGAGCGGTCGGATCCGTGACACGTCTTCCTTAATTGCTTCTGCCGTATCCCATAAATCTATTGCCCGCTGCGCGTTCAACCAGAACTCCGGTGAGTTGCCAAAAAGTCGGACAAGCCTCAGAGCCATTTCTGGACTGACAGCTCGGCGTTCACGTAACAACTCATTAATGGGCTGGCGTGAAACGCCAACTGCCCTGACCAGTTCCGAGACCGACAATCCATAGTCAGGGAGAAAATCCTCTCGCAGCATCTCACCTGGATGAGTAGGCCTGCGCTTCATCCTGCTTGTGTTGGGAATACTCATACTCCATCGCCCATCTCAGTGATAATCACAAATTTTCAAAAGGGGGGGGAAGGGTGGAACTATGCAGCGCGGATATCATGAGTGGTTCACTCCCTGAGACCATTGACTAGATGATAGACAGCCATTTCCCAACTGATAGCTCGTTGATGGACTGGCGTAAAATACCAAGGGCATGGAGTCTGCAACATTGGGGACAATTCCTACACCGCAACATCCTACCAGCCCGACTGGTGGCAAGTTATGTTGTCTTCAAGAGAACCGTTTGCACTGCCTTCGCTCCCTGGATACCGGCTTTCGCCGGCATGAAGGCGTTTTATTATTTAAAGAAGGCGGAGAAAGTCAGGGCTAGATCCATAGTGCTGCAATGGCAGTTCTAGCCATTCTCTCTTTCAGATCCCTAAGCGTGGCGCATATGCGGAAACAGCAGTACGTCCCGGATGGAAGGTGAATCTGTCAGCAGCATCACCAGGCGGTCGATGCCAATGCCCTCCCCAGCGGTGGGGGGCATGCCATGTTCCAAGGCAGTGATGTAGTCGGCGTCGTAGTACATAGCCTCCTGATCCCCCGCATCACGGCTTTCCACCTGTTGCTGGAAACGCGCGGCCTGGTCTTCCGGATCATTGAGCTCGGAGAAGCCATTGGCGATCTCACGCCCGGCAATGAAAAATTCAAAGCGGTCGGTAACCTCAGGGTTTTCATCATTACGCCGGGCCAGCGGTGACACCTCGGTAGGATAAGCCGTGATGAAAGTGGGATTGGAAAGCTGGTGTTCCACAGTCTTGTCGAAAACCTCCATCAGCAGCTTGCCCTGACCCCAAGATTCTTGAACCGGAATTTCCAGCTTGTTGGCAATCGCCCGCAACCGCTCTGGATCGCGCAATGCCTCGACCTTGAATTCCGGATTAAAACGCAGTACCGATTCCTCCACGGTCATACGTGCAAAGGGGGCATTGAAATCATAATCCTGGCCCTGATAGTGCACCGTGGTGCCGCCCGTTATCTTACGGGCAAGGCCGCCCACCAGCTCTTCGGTGAGATCCATCAGTTCATGGTAATTCGCGTAGGCCTGATAGAACTCGATCATGGTGAATTCAGGATTGTGCTGGGTGGAGAGGCCCTCGTTGCGGAAGTTGCGATTGACCTCGAACACCCGCTCGAAGCCCCCAACCACCAGGCGCTTGAGATAAAGCTCCGGCGCGATGCGTAAGAACAGATCCATATCCAGGCTGTTGTGATGTGTCACGAAGGGACGAGCCGCGGCGCCGCCGGCGATGGGCTGCATCATTGGCGTTTCCACTTCGAGATAATCGCGCGCTGCGAAAAACTGGCGGATATAGGCCACCATCGCCGAACGGGCACGGAAGGTAGCACGTGAGTCCTCGTTAGCAATGAGATCCAGATAACGCTGGCGATACTTCACTTCCTGATCCGCCAGACCGTGGAATTTTTCCGGCAAGGGCCGCAGCGCCTTCACCAGCAACCGCACGCTCTCCACGTGGATGGACAATTCACCAGTACGGGTGCGAAACAGATAGCCCTCGGCGCCGAGAATATCCCCCAGATCCCACTTCTTGAAACCGGTGTTATAGAGGCCCTCGGGCAGGTCATCACGGCGCAGGTAGAGCTGGATCTTGCCAGAGCTGTCTTGCAGGGTGGCAAAGCTCGCCTTGCCCATGATGCGCCGGGTCATCATGCGCCCGGCGATGGACACACGAATCTTGTCGGCGTCCAGTTCATCGCCATCGGCTTCGCCATATTTGGCGTGTATCTCGGCCGCCAGCGCATTGCGTTGGAAATCATTGGGAAAGGGATTTCCCGTTTCGCGCAATGCCGTTAGTTTTGTCCGGCGTAGTTCAATTTGTTCGTTGTTGTCTTCGTTGCTCATGGTTCCGTCATCCCGGGCTGTTTGCCGGTGTTGTTAATTTGGTCAAATGGCGGACATGGTCCGCCCTACATGCCCGTCCCGATAGCCAAGCGCTTCCGCTACAGGCCGCTCTTCAGGCTGGCCTCGATAAAGGTATCCAGATCGCCGTCCAGTACCGCTTGGGTGTTACCGGTCTCGACCCCGGTTCGTAAATCCTTGATGCGCGACTGATCCAGCACGTAGGAACGGATCTGGCTGCCCCAGCCGATATCGGATTTTTCCTTCTCTACCCGGTCCTGCTCCTCCATGCGGGTGCGCATCTCCAGTTCGTAAAGCTTGGACTGGAGCTGCTTCATGGCCGTGGCCTTGTTCTTATGTTGGGAGCGCTCGTTCTGACACTGCACCACGGTATTCGTAGGCAGGTGGGTAATACGCACCGCCGATTCGGTGCGGTTCACGTGTTGACCACCGGCACCGCTGGCGCGATAAACATCAATGCGCAGATCTGCCGGATTGAGGTCGATATCCACACTATCATCCACCTCCGGGGCCACGAATACCGCAGCAAAGGAAGTATGACGCCGATTGCCTGAATCGAAGGGGGATTTCCGCACCAGACGATGCACCCCGGTCTCGGTACGCAACCAGCCAAAAGCGTGATCACCCTTAAAGTGCACCGTGGCACTCTTGATGCCCGCTACCTCGCCGGAAGACAACTCGATAATTTCGCTCTTATACCCACGCCGCTCACCCCAGCGCAGATACATGCGTAACAGCATTTCTGCCCAGTCCTGGGCCTCCGTGCCACCAGAGCCGGACTGGATATCCACAAAGGCATTGGCCGGGTCCATCTCACCGGAAAACATCCTTCGGAATTCGAGCACCGCCAGCTTTTTCTCCAGCCCATCAAGATCTGAGCCGATCTCGGCTACGGTATCCTCATCATCCTCCTCGGCCGCCATCTCCAGCAATTCCCCCGCCTCCGCCAAGGCTGAGTCGAGTTCGCGGATGGTCTCTACGATACGTTCCAGCTCTGCCTGTTCCTGCCCCAGCCCACGAGCACGCTCCGCATCTTCCCAGACCGTGGGTTCCGCTAACTCGCGCTGAACTTCAGTCAGCCGTTCCTCGCGCTCATCATAGTCAAAGATACCCCCTCAGAGCATCACTGCGCCCTTGCATGTCTTTGATTCTCAACAGGATAGGATTGATTTCGAGCATCGTTGTTTCCAGCAGGATTGAGCAGAGGCAGGATGGTACTACAGAGATACGATGGCTTATAGACCGGGAGTGGCGACGCCCATGTGTTCTATCAGCAGTTGCGGGCTGCGAATGCCACGAAAGCTGTTCACATCAAGTCGATAGGCAAGGTGCAGGCGGTTATCCGTCGTTTCCGGTGCCTCGACACCGGCCTGAAAACAAATGGCTTCAATCTCCCGAGCACTCCCGGGCTGACGCAGTTTCAACTTCAAATAGGCCTCCCCCACGATACGCTGAGAAACGGTCTCGAACACCCCATCAAAGACGGGCTCGGCAAAGCCCTGGCCCCAGGGGCCACCAGCGCGCAGTTGCTCGGCAAAGGTGAGATCAATATCCCCTGCACCCAACTCGCCATCACTCCAGATCACGGCCGCTGCCGGGTCCGAGCCAAGGCTCTGCGCCACCTCCGCCTCAAAGGCTGCCTGAAAGGCGGCCAGCTCGCTCTGCTTCAGGCTAAGCCCCGCTGCCATGGCATGACCGCCAAAGCGACCCAGCATGGCGGGATAACGGGCAGCAATATTGCTGAGGGCGTCGCGGATATGGAACCCCTTCACCGAGCGCGCTGAACCCCGCAATTCATCCGGGCCATTGTTAGCAAAGGCCACCACCGGCCGGTGGTAACGATCCTTCAGCCGTGAGGCGAGAATGCCCACCACGCCCTGATGCCATTGCTCGTCATAGATACAAAGCCCTGCCGGCAGCGTTCCCATATCTAAATCCACCGACTGCAGTTGCTCCTGCGCACTCTCCTGCATGTCGCGCTCGATCTGGCGGCGTTCCCGATTCAGCCGGTCCAGAGTCTGAGCCGCCTTCAGCGCCGCGGCATCGTTATCGGCCAACAGACATTCCACCCCCAGGGCCATATCCTCCAGCCGGCCGGCGGCATTCAGGCGCGGGCCAACGGCAAAACCAAGATCAGAGGCCACCACCTGTGACTGTTGACGCCCACTGAGCTTGAGTAGCGCACGGATACCCGGCTGACAGTGATCGGCACGAATCCGTCGCAATCCTTGGGAAACCAGCAAACGATTGTTGTAATCAAGCGGCACCACATCGGCAACGGTCCCCAATGCCACCAGGTCCAGCAGTTGGGCCAAATTGGGTTCGCCCCCACGGCAGGCGAACCAGTCCTGCTCCCGCAGCCGGGCACGCAAGGCCATGAGCAGATAAAAAGCCACCCCAACCCCCGCCAGATGTTTGCTGGGAAAGGAATCTCCGGGCAGATTGGGATTAACGATGGCATCGGCGTCGGGCAACTCATCGCCAGGCAAATGATGATCCGTCACCAACACCTGTATCCCGGCGGCATGGGCCGCCTCGACCCCGGCATTGCTGGTGATGCCATTGTCCACCGTGATAATGAGCTGCGGGTCCCGATCTCGCGCCAGGGCAACCACCTCCGGCGTCAGTCCGTAACCGGTCTTGAAGCGATTTGGCATCAGATAGTCGGCATGAGCAGCGCCCAGCAGACGCAAGCCGCGCAGTATCACGGCACAACCCGTGGCCCCGTCGGCATCGAAATCCGCAACCACCAGGATCTGCCAATCTTCCGCCAACGCCTTGGCCAACAGCTCCGTCGCCTTATCCATTCCCCCCAGCAGTTCGAAGGGCAGCAGACGGTCGAGGGTATATTCCAGCTCCTGTCCCGATTCCAGTCCACGGGCGGCATAAATCCGGGCCAGTACCGGATGCATATCCGAAGGGAAGTGTCCGCCGGCAGCATTCTCCCGGCGACGAATTTCGGTGCTACTCATGTGGCGGCCACCCGCTTCAGCCAGTCTTGCAAAGGTCGCTTGTGTCGCCACCAGCCGTAGCCACGCCCCGGCCCCAGCTCAAAGCGTTGACCCCAGCCACTTAGCAGATGCAGGCCCGCCAATTGGCGCGTTCGCAGGGCCTGATCGAGAGGTTGAAACCAGGTGGCTTCCAGATGTTCCAAACGCGTGCGCCAACCTTCCACGTCGCCTGCCCGTACCTGCACATAACCGGCATCAAGGGCTATCAGGCAGCGTGCACTCCCCTGCGCCGGTCGACCGGCGGGCACGGCCCGCCCTACGGTATGATCGGTGGCCATCCACAGCCAGGCTTTCGCGTTTGGCGACAGCTCAGTGGCCGGCACACCGCCAAAAGCAGCCAGTGTGGGCAATACATCTTCGTCAGAGCAAACGCGATCCCAGGGAGCTGCCACTGTGGCGGGACGTACCCCGCCACCCCACAGCCAGAGGCCATTGATTGCTGGCAACCCGCACGCCTCTCGAGCCTCATTAACCGGACTCTGATAGAGCACCATCTGCACCTCATTTAACCAGGCCCGCCAGCGTCCCCCCTCGGGGCCACGTGGCAAGCTGGCGTCGAGATCACCACCAATGGCCTGATGCGGGGGCTGGGTTTTCATCTCCGGTGACTTATCGAGACGCAAGTACCAGCGTCGGGGATGAAGGGGCTCAAGCTGCGGGCCAGATTCGCCGAAGTGAACATTGAGCTCAGCACACAGGGCATCGGCTTCTTGCCGGGAGGTAGTGACTTCTGCAGGGTCGAGCAAACGCAGAGTGGTCATATCAGCCTGCAGATAGACCGGATCAGCACGGAGTATGTAGGCACCATCTTGCTGGCCACCGTCGAACCCCCAGCTCAGGGGTGCTACCGGGGTACCTTCATCATCGGAGAGCGGAATATCAAAGCATGAGCAGGCCATGTCTTCAGGCCATGGGCGATCCCGACAGTCCTTAACCCGTCGGGCACGGCCTAGCAAAGCCTCCAGAGCCGGCAACTCCAGCCCCTCACTAAGGGCATCCACATCCACCCGCCGCCAAGGGCCAAGCAGCCCCGGCAGGAGCAGGGTGAGAAAGGGAGATGCCACGAAGTTGGAAGAGTTTTTCTAACCCTTCAGATTATCCAGGATCACCGTGCGCACGGAATCCAGATCGGCACTGACCGTACGCAGCGGTTCGCTACTTTGCTTGATGGCGATATCCGGATCCTTGAGGCCATGACCGGTGAGGGTGCAGGTGACGGTGCTGCCCTTGGGGATCTTTCCCGAGGCGATATCGCGTAGTGCACCGGCAATGGAAATGGCAGAGGCGGGTTCGCAGAAGACACCTTCGCTGACAGCAAGGAGTTTCTGGGCAGCAAGTATCTGCTCATCGCTGAATTCGTCGAACCAGCCACCCGATTCGTCGTGTGCCTTCCAGGCCTTGTCCCAGGATTGGGGATTGCCGATACGAATGGCGGTGGCCACGGTCTCCGGGTTCTTCACCGGGTGACCGCGCAGGAAGGGGGCCGAGCCCGCCGCCTGATAAGCACACATGGGCGGTCGGCTAGCACGACCCTCGGCGTGGTATTCGCTGTAGCCCAACCAATAGGCGCTGATATTGCCGGCATTACCCAGCGGCAGGCAGTGATAGTCCGGGGCGCTACCCAGTTCGTCGACAATTTCAAAAGCGGCGGTCTTCTGCCCCTGCAAACGGTAAGGGTTGATGGAGTTAACGATGGTCACCGGCGCCTCCTCGGCGACCTGCTTCACCAGTTCCATGCCCTCATCGAAGTTACCGCTAATCTGAATCACCACGGCACCGTGCATCATCGCCTGGGCAAGCTTGCCCAGTGCAATCTTGCCCTCGGGGATGAGCACAAAGGCAGTAATACCGGCGCGCGCCGCATAGGCCGCGGCGGCCGCCGAGGTATTGCCGGTAGAGGCGCAGATGATGGCGCGACTGCCCTCTTCCACTGCGCGGGTTACCGCCACAGTCATGCCACGATCCTTAAAGGAACCGGTGGGATTGAGGCCCTCATATTTGGCGTAGATCTCACAACCCTTACCGTGCTCAGCTGAGATGCGGTCAAGGCGAATCAGCGGAGTGTTGCCCTCGCCCAGGCAAACCGCCGGGGTAGAGGCCTTCAGCGGCAGGCGGTCACGATAACGATCGATGAGTCCGGTATAGCGTTTTTGTTCAGACATTTATTTATCCAATGTTGTTGTCGGGTTACCGCTACCCTTATTTGGCGTCGAGCTGCTCCACCCGAACCCGGGTGACACTGCCCTGAATGCCTTCCAAGGCTTCAATGCGGCTGATGGCCTCGTTCATTTCACCCTCGCGTACGCGGTGGGTGAGGAGAATGAGCGGCACATGGTCCATGCCGGCATCCGGCTCTTTCTGCACCACGGCCTCGATGCTGATACCACGCTCACCGAGGATGTGCGCTACCTCGGCAAGTACACCGGGGCGATCCGCCGCCGTCATGCGCAGGTAGTAGGCAGTCTCCACGTCTTCCATGGCGAGCACCGGAACCTCAGAAATGGCATCGGGCTGGAAGGCGAGATGCGGCACCCGGGATTCCGGGTCGGCAGTGAGCGTACGCACCACATCCACCAGATCAGCAACCACTGCTGAAGCGGTGGCATCGGCACCCGCACCCGCACCGTAATACAGCGTCGGTCCCGCAGCATCGCCCTGCACCAGCACCGCATTCATCACCCCGTCCACATTAGCGAGCAGACGACGTTCCGGGATAAAGGTGGGATGCACCCGCAGTTCCACGCCGCCGTTGGCACGACGCGCGATACCGAGATGCTTGATGCGATAACCCAGCTCTTCCGCGTAATCGATATCCTCGGAGGTAATTTTGGAGATCCCCTCCACATAAACCTTCTCGAAGCGCAGTGGCTTGCCGAAGGCGATGGAGCCAAGAATGGTGAGCTTGTGAGCGGCATCGATGCCCTCAACGTCGAAGGTGGGATCGGCCTCGGCATAACCGAGTTTTTGTGCCTCAGCCAGTACATCGGCGAAGTCCCGGCCCTTGTCGCGCATCTCCGTCAGAATGAAATTGCCGGTGCCATTGATAATGCCCGCCAGCCACTCAATGCGGTTGCCCGCCAAGCCCTCGCGTATCGCCTTGATGATGGGAATGCCTCCGGCTACTGCGGCCTCGAAGGCCACCATCACGCCGCGCTCCTGGGCGGCGGCGAAAATCTCATTTCCGTGCAACGCAATCAGCGCCTTATTGGCGGTGACCACGTGCTTGCCATTGGCAATCGCCGCCAGCACCAGTTCCAGCGCCTTGTCCGTGCCGCCAATTAACTCCACGACGATATCGATGTCGGGATTGCTGACCACATCCTCCGAGCGCTCGGTGAGAGCAATACCCTCAGTGGAGCAAATGCGCGACTTGGACAAATCCCGCGCACTGGCCTGCACCACCTTCAACGCACGCCCGGCACGTCGGCTAATCTCCGCAGCATTACGCTCCAGCACATTCACCGTACCGCCACCCACTGTACCCAGGCCTAGCAGACCTATATTTACCGGCTTCACAAAAATTCTCCGTTTATAAAATCTGTCAACCAAGGAAGCTCTGATCTATTCGTGAACTCGTATCTTGCGCCCACAATATCCATCTTCATCGTTGCTGATCTTCGTAATAGCCAGCTATTGCCTGCGATCAGCGCCTTAAAGCCGAACATTTTGTTCCGCAATCTACTTCATCGAGAATAAATCAGAGCTTCCTAACCTTCCTGAAACATCTTCTTGATCCCGCGTATTGCCTGCCGGGTACGTTGCTCGTTTTCGATCAGGGCAAAGCGCACATGGTCGTCACCGAACTCACCAAAACCGACGCCCGGCGATACCGCCGTCCCGGCCTTGTTGAGCAGCAATTTGGTGAATTCCAGGGAATTCATTTCCTTATACTGCTCTGGAATTTTGGCCCACACGAACATCGTGCCCAAGGGTTTCTCCACCGGCCATCCGGCGGCGTTAAGGCCGTCGCAGAGGATATCCCGGCGCAGCTGATAGGTATCGCGAATCTCAGCCACGCAGTCCTGCGGCCCCTCCAGCGCGGTCACCGCGGCCACCTGTATGGGAGTGTAGATGCCGTAATCCAGATAGGATTTCATCTTCGCCAAGGCCCCAACAAGAATCGGATTGCCCACCATAAAACCCACACGCCAACCGGGCATGTTGTAGCTCTTGGAGAGCGAGAAGCATTCCACCGCTACATCCTTGGCACCCGGTACCTGCAGTATCGAGGGCGCCACATAACCATCAAAGCAAAGATCGGCGTAGGCGATATCCTGAATCACCCAGATCTTGTGCTCGCGCGCCACATCGACCACTTTTTGGAAAAAGTCGAGATCGACGCACTGGCCGGTGGGATTAGCCGGGAAATTAATCACCAGCATCTTCGGTCGCGGCCAACAAGCCTTGATGGATTTCTGTAATTCCTCAAAGAAATCCTGCCCCGGCACCAAGGGCACATGGCGAATATCCGCCCCTGAGATAACAAAACCCCATGGGTGAATCGGATAGGCGGGATTAGGCACCAATACCACATCACCCGGCCCCACGGTCGCCAGTGCCAGATGGGCCAGACCCTCTTTGGAGCCAATACTGACGATGGCCTCGCTCTCGGAGTCCAGGTCCACATCGAAGCGCCGCTTGTACCAGTTACAAATAGCTTGGCGCAGGCGCGGAATGCCCTTGGACATGGAGTAGCGATGGGTATCCGGGCGCCGGGCCACTTCCACCAGCTTTTCGACGATGTGCGGCGGCGTTGGCCGCTCCGGGTTGCCCATGCCAAAATCGATGATGTCTTCACCGCGCGCCCGTGCCTCTGCCTTCAACTCATTGACGATGGCAAAAACATAGGGGGGAAGGCGTTTTATTCTTGGAAAATCGGTATTCACGGGACTGTGGCCAATCAGGGGGCGGGGCTTTCTTTCCGGGCAGCCCCTTTCCGGTGCGCAAGCGGGTGAACATACCCAATCCCCGGATGGCATGTCAACGAAGGAAACGCGCGAGCTCCAGCTTGCACATACATCAAAACCGCGGGCTACCACCCCTTTTCATGCCAATTGGCGTGGTATTCTCACGCAAATGCTTAAGCCGTCCATTGCAGCCGCCGTCGTTGTGTCCCTCGCCCTCATATTTCCACTCCAGGCAGCGGAATCTGCGCGCACCCTTTCAGCCCCAAAATCGGCGGCCATCACCCTGCAGGCCACCCCGCTGGCACCCCCAAACCCCCGCCCCGTCGCACGCAACGTTCCAGAGGAAATCTGGTCCCAACCACGCAGCGGCGAAGCCTTTCTGCACCTGCCAGCGGTGGCGGATACGGTGCGCGACTATCTGCGCGACCTCGATCAACGGATTCTGGTACGCCATCCGGGTACCGAGGAAGGCGAGTTACAAGCCAGTGAACTGCGCGGTTGGTTAGTGGCGCTCGGCATCAACTCTGCCCGTATCGCCCTGATCCCCGATCCCAAGCACCACGAAACACTGGAATTACGCGTGGCCCCTCCCTCCCGATGAGCAGTGTGAAACAAGCTGATCGGATAGCCAGTTTGCAGCTCGTCTCAGGCGCAGACGTGGCAACCAATCTCGCCACCACCGCCAAATTGCTGGAACAAGCTGCTGCCGAGGGAGCCCGTCTGGCGGTGTTGCCGGAGAATTTTGCCTTTATGGGACGAAGCGAGCGCGATGTCCTGGCCATTCGCGAGTTGGAGGGCTCCGGCCCGATCCAGGATTTTCTCGCCGAACAGGCCCAGCGCCACAGTCTTTGGATCGTCGCCGGGACCATTCCGCTGCTTTGCGATGAGGAAGACAAACACCGTGCCGCCTGCCTGCTCTATGACGATAGCGGCCTGCCGGTGGCGCGCTATGACAAGATTCACCTGTTTGATGTCACCGTGCAGAGCGGCAAAGAGGAGCAATACCGCGAATCCCACACCATCGACGGCGGTAACGAGGTGGTGGTGGTCGACACCCCGGTGGGGCGCCTTGGCCTGGCAGTTTGCTATGATCTGCGCTTTCCGGAACTGTTCCGCGCGCTGGCACGCCGCGGTGCAGATATCATCGCCCTACCCGCCGCCTTCACCGCGGTGACCGGCGCAGCCCACTGGCATACCCTGATCCGTGCCCGCGCCATTGAAAACCTCTGTTATCTCGTCAGCTCGGCCCAGGGAGGACGCCATCCCAGTGGCCGTGAAACCTATGGCCACAGCATGATCGTGGATCCCTGGGGTGTGATCCTGGAGGAACTGCAGGCAGGCGAAGGCCTCATAAGCACTGAACTTGATCGGGAACAGCAGGCGGCCACGCGCCGCGCCTTCCCGGTGCTCGACCATATACGACTGGAAATTCCATGAAAATCGATAATCCCATGGCCACGGCCCGGCGGGAATTACTTACCCCGGGTGGTCTGGAAGAACATCACCTCCACGCCACCCTGGAGGACATCCTTCGCCACGATATTGATCTCGCCGATCTCTATTTTCAGAGCACCCGCTACGAGTCATGGGTGCTGGAAGACGGCATCGTTAAGGAAGGTTCCCACAGTATCGAACAGGGCGTAGGCGTACGCGCCATCAGTGGTGAAAAAACCGGCTTCGCCTATTCCGAGGAACTGGTGCTACCCGCCCTGCAGGATGCCGCACGGGCGGCCCGCGCTATTGCCAAGGCCGGCAAGAACGGCCGGGTGCAGGCCTGGGGCCCGGCGCCTGAGCGCTCACTCTATACTTCCTCAGATCCCCTCTCCTCATTGCCGCTGGAGGGCCGCATCGAACTGCTGCGCACGGCGGACGCCGAGGCACGCCGCCAGGATCCACGTATCCAGCAGGTCATTGTCAGCCTCTCAGGGGAATGGAGTGTGATCCTCATTGTCGCCAGTGACGGCGCGCTCAGTGCCGATGTGCGTCCATTGGTACGCATGAACGTAACAACGATTGCCGAAAAAGACGGGCGCCGGGAGGTAGGCAGTGCCGGCGGTGGCGGCCGTTATACCTACGACTATTTTCAGGGGGGGGATCGGCTGGTCGGCTACGCCCGCGAGGCAGCCCGCCAGGCCCTGGTCAATCTCGGTGCACAGGATGCCCCGGCCGGTACCATGCCCGTGGTACTCGGCCCCGGCTGGCCTGGGGTACTGTTGCATGAGGCCATCGGCCATGGCCTTGAGGGGGACTTTACCCGCAAGGGCAGCTCGGCCTTTTCCGGGCGTATCGGCGAGCGCATCGCCTCGGAGCAATGCACCGTAGTGGATGACGGCACCCTGCCCAACCGCCGCGGTTCGCTTAATGTGGACGACGAAGGGGTGACCACGCGCTGCACCACACTAATTGAAAACGGCATCCTCGCCGGCTATATGCAGGACAAATTAAATGCCGGTCTCAGCGGTAGCGCACCTACCGGCAACGGCCGCCGCGAATCCTTCGCCTACCCTCCCTGCCCGCGCATGACCAATACCTACATGATGCCCGGGGCCTACGGGCGTGAGGAGATCATTGCCTCGGTAGAGCGCGGTCTCTACGCGGTGAATTTTGGCGGCGGTCAGGTGGATATCACCTCGGGCAAGTTCGTATTCTCCGCCAGCGAGGCCTATCTCATTGAGAACGGGAAGATCACCCGTCCGGTAAGGGGAGCCACCCTCATCGGAAACGGCCCGGAGGTACTGACCCGGGTGAGCATGGTGGGGAATGATTTGGAACTGGACCCCGGTGTAGGGGTCTGCGGCAAGGAAGGCCAGTCGGTGCCCGTCGGCGTTGGCCAACCCACCCTCAAGGTGGACGAACTCACGGTGGGCGGCACTGCCACCTAAATACAGGAAGCCCGTAGATGATTCCCGAACTTGGGCACTTTGCCCTAATCCTCGCCTTTTGCCTGGCCGTGGTACAGGTTGCCCTGCCGCTCACCGGAGCCTGGCGCGGCTGGCCACGCTGGGTGGCGCTGGCCGTACCCGCGGCACGTGGGCAATTCCTGTTTTTGATCCTCGCCTTTGTCTGCCTCACATGGGCCTTCATCGCCAAGGATTTCTCGGTCACCTATGTGGCCAGCAACTCCAACTCAAAATTACCGCTGATTTATCGCATCTCGGCGGTATGGGGAGCCCATGAAGGCTCACTGCTACTGTGGGGGCTCACCCTCGCCGGCTGGACCGCTGCGGTCACTTTCTTCAGTAAGGGCCTGCCGGAGATATTCCGCGCCCGGGTGCTGGCGATAATGGGTTTTGCCAGCAGTGGCTTCTTGCTCTTTCTACTCACTACTTCCAATCCCTTTAGCCGGCTGATCCCGGCCGCCGCCGAGGGCCGCGACCTCAACCCGCTACTCCAGGATCCCGGGCTAATCATCCATCCACCCCTGCTCTACATGGGTTACGTGGGCTTGGCGGTACCCTTTAGCTTCGCCATCGCGGCCCTGCTGGACGGCAAGCTGGACGCCGCCTGGACCCGCTGGACCCGCCCCTGGACCACCGTGGCCTGGGTCTTCCTCACCCTCGGCATCACCCTCGGCAGCTGGTGGGCCTATTATGAGTTGGGATGGGGTGGCTGGTGGTTCTGGGATCCGGTGGAAAACGCCTCCTTCATGCCCTGGCTCATCGCCACCGCTTTAATCCACTCGCTGGCGGTGACTGAGCAACGCCAAGCCTTCAAGGCCTGGACCGTGCTGCTCTCCATTTCCGGCTTCGCACTCAGCCTGCTCGGCACCTTCTTGGTGCGCTCCGGGGTGCTGGTTTCGGTTCATGCCTTCGCCACCGATCCCGCCCGCGGCATCTTCATCCTGGCTTTCCTCACCATCGTCATTGTCGGTGCCTTGCTGCTCTTTGCCTGGCGCGCCCACACCATCAGTGGCGGCGGGAACTTCGAGGGTTTCTCGCGGGAAACCCTGCTGCTGGTGAACAACGTACTGCTGGTAGCGGCCAGTGCCACCATCCTGCTCGGCACCCTCTATCCGCTGATTACCGATGCGCTGGGACTGGGCAAGATTTCTGTGGGCCCACCCTATTTTGAGCGGGTCTTCGTGCCACTCATGCTGCCACTGATCCTGATCATCGGCCTCGGTCCCTTAACCCGCTGGAAGAGTGACCGTCCCGAACGGCTGGCACCCAAACTACGTCTTGCCCTGCTGATTAGCGTGGCGACGGCTATCGGCCTGGTGGTGGCATTGTGGCCAGCCGGGCTGATGGTGCTGCTCAGCCTTACGCTTGCGGTTTGGGTTGTCGGGGGCACGGTACAAGGCCTGATTAGCCGTATCAGCGGCAAGACAAACAAGTGGCGCGCCCTGGCTTCCCTGCCACGCAGTTTTGTTGGCATGAGCCTCGCTCATCTGGGTATGGCGGTGTTTATCATCGGGGTGACGGTCACCAGCGCCTTTAGCGTGGAGCGGGATGTACGCCTGGCCCCCACCAAAAACGAGACGCTGGCCGGTTATCGCTTCGAGTTTCTTGGAACAGAAGTCGTACAAGGCCCCAATTATCGTGCCCAGCGTGGCGATATCCGGGTGTTCCGCGGAGACCGGGAAGTCGCCCGCTTGCAGCCGGAAAAACGAGTCTATCTGGCCCAAGGCCAACCCATGACCGAGGCCTCCATCGATGCCGGATTTTTACGCGATCTCTATGTCGCTCTTGGGGAATCGCTCAATGACGGAGCCTGGACCCTACGGCTCTATTTCAAACCCTTTATCCGCTGGATCTGGCTTGGACCATTGCTAATGGCCTTGGGCGGCCTACTTGCAGCCTCGGATCGACGCTATCGTCTCCGGGCTAAAACAGCATGAATACTAATCGGTTATACCCATCCCGCTGGCTGGTAGCACTACTGCTTGCCAGCAGCTTTTTGTACAGCACGGTCACTACAGCCGAGAGCTTCGAGCCGCGGAACTTTGACAATCCCGTGCAAGAGGCACGCTATAAAAAGCTCATCCAGGAACTGCGCTGCCTGGTCTGCCAAAATCAGAATATTGCCGACTCCAATGCCGAACTTGCCGCGGATCTGCGCCGTGAGACCTACAAGATGGTGCGCGCTGGAGCCCGCGAGGCAGAGGTGAAAGACTTCATGGTCTCGCGTTATGGCGACTTTGTGCTCTATAACCCGCCGTTAAAAACCAGCACCTGGCTACTCTGGGGCGGCCCGTTTTTATTTGTCGTCCTGGGTCTCTGGTTACTGTTGCGCATGCTCTCGCGTCGCCGCAACGAAGCCCGGACACCCGAGCTTTCAGAGGCCGAGCAGGCACGTATGGAGCAACTACTCCACGGTGAAGATAGCGACGGAGAAAAGCCATGATGGGCTTGTGGCTGGGTGCCGTCCTGATGGTGGTCGTAGCGCTGGCCTTTTTACTGCCACCGCTGCTCCGATCATCCACCAAACACGATCCCGACGTGGATCGGCAACAACTCAATGTCAGCATTTACCGCAGCCGTCTGGAAGAATTGGAAGTCGCATTCAGTGAGGGCGAGCTGGATGATGATGACTACCGGGCAACCCGAGCGGATCTGGAACGGGCGATGATGACAGATGTGCCCGCAGAGCAGGCAGTCCCTGAAACCAGCAGTTCAACCCATCCACTAACCGCCGCATTGCTTACGGTCGCAGTGCCGGTGGCAGCCCTCGGCCTCTATCTAACTCTTGGCACCCCGCAGGCACTCTCACCGTCAATCGCCACCCGGGTGTCCGCCGACGGAAATGCAATCAACGCGGAGCAGCTGCCCTCGGTGGAAAGCATGCTGGCCAGCCTGCAGGCACGGCTGGAAAGTCACCCCGAAGATACTAAGGGTTGGCGTCTCCTCGGGCGCACCTACGCCCATCTCGAACGCCTCAACGAAGCCTCACAGGCTTTTGCCCAGGCACTTGCCCTGCAACCGGACAATGCTGAAGCCATGATCGACCATGCCGAAATTCTGGGCCGGCTCGCCGGTGATCGACTGCAGGGTGAGGCGTTGGAACTGGTCCGTCGGGCATTGAGCATGGATCCGCTGCACAAGCGCGCGCTGTGGCTGGCGGGCTTCGGTGCCTTGCAAGCGGGCGACAACACACTCGCCATAAGCCACTGGGAAAAACTTCAGACTCAGGGCGGACTCGAGCCACAGGAGGTAGAGATTGTCAGCCGCATGTTGGCCCGGGCACGGGGAGAAATGGCACCTGCCCCCTCGACCCCGGTGGCATCTGCCAATGTCAGCGACATCCGCATCAAGGTGCGCGTTGAGCTGGCACCCGAGTTACAAGGTCAGGCAGCCCCCGCAGATACCGTTTTTATCTATGCTCGTGCGGCAGATGGTCCACGCATGCCGCTGGCCATCGTCCGCAAACAGGTGCGTGATCTGCCCCTAAGCGTTGAGTTGGATGACACCATGGCCATGAGACCGGAGTTTCGGCTATCGCTGTTCCCCGAGGTAATTATCAATGCGCGGGTATCCAAAACCGGTGACGCCCGCCCTGTTAGCGGCGATTTGCTGGGCTCCAGTGCCCGTCTTCAAACCGCAGAGCAAAACGAAGTAGCCATTACCATCCATGAGGTGCTCCCCTAGCCATGGCCCGGGTTGCCGCTCTACTCGACAACATCCTCCACTGGCTCGGCTTTGATCGCTACACCGTCAGCCATACCGAAAAGATAATTGCTACGGCAGGTGCCTTCGTAGGTATTTTTATCACCGCCTGGATCAGCCTGCATATCGTTGGCATACCCGCAGCCTTCATGATTGTGGGCTCCGTCGGGGCATCCGCCGTGCTGCTTTTCGCCGTTCCCCACGGCCAGCTTTCGCAACCCTGGGGGGTGCTGGGTGGCCATATCATCTCCGCTCTGGTGGGCGTGAGCTGTGCCAAATACGCGCCCGGCGGACCGATCCTGGTGATAGCACTCACCGTCTCGCTGGCCATTGGAGCCATGCATGCGGCCCACTGCATCCACCCCCCGGGGGGCGCCACGGCGCTGATAGCCGTGATGGGTGGCTCTGACATTCAGGCACTCGGCTACGGCTATGTCATCATGCCCATTGGGCTCAACATCCTGCTGCTGCTGGCCATCGCCGTCGCCTTCAACTACCCCTTCGCATGGCGACGTTATCCGGCGGCACTACACGCGCGCCATGTGCCCCGCCAAGACGACCCCACAGGCGTTCAGCCCGAGGACATCGAACACGCCCTACAGACGCTCGACACCCCCATCGATGTGCCCGACGATGAGTTACGACTGATTTATAAACTCGCCGAACAACACGCCGTCAAACGCCGCCTCAAAAACCAGGGATACCCTCAGGGATGAGGGATATGCCGGCAGACGCCGGGAACGGATGGCGGTGAACCCTCAGGAATGAGTCGCCGTAGGTCGGATTAGCGATAGCGTAATCCGACATAAACCTTTGTTCTAACAAACGTTACAGCCTGCCCCACAAGCATTGGACGCGCACATTACGGCTCACGACAGACACGACCTACCCAAATCTCTCGTTGAAAAGAAAATATCCTATCGTCGGATTACGCTGCACTAATCCAACCTACCCGCTTCACCAAGGCCTGCACTTATCTGTTATACTCCCTCGGCTTAGAGTGCTTAGCGGTTTGCACCCTTTCTGAAGACGGCTTCCGTCGTCATCTTTACAGTCCTTTAACCGGATCCCCTTAAGACCGTCCCCGGATGCCATGCATCGGGTAGGGTAGATCCCGGAGTATTATTTTCCATGTCATTCGAAAAACTCGGCCTCTCGGCCGAATTGCTGAGCGCGATCGCAGAACAAGGCTACACCGAAGCAACCCCGGTACAACAACACGCTATTCCCGTTATTCTTGAGGGCAGAGACGTCCTCGCCGGCGCCCAGACCGGCACCGGCAAGACCGCCGCATTTACCCTGCCGCTACTGCAATTACTCAACCAGCGCGCCCAGGGAAAAGGACAACGCCCGGTTCGCGCACTGGTCCTGACCCCCACCCGCGAACTGGCCGCTCAGGTCGAACGAAGCGTCAAGACCTATGGCCGCCATCTACCACTGCGTTCAACGGTGATCTTCGGCGGCGTCAAAATCAATCCGCAGATTGCGCAACTGCGCAAGGGCGTGGATATTCTGGTGGCCACTCCCGGCCGTCTCCTCGACCATCTCGGCCAGAGAACCCTGAATCTTTCTAACGTGGAAATCCTGGTGCTGGATGAGGCCGATCGGATGCTCGACATGGGCTTTATCCATGACATCCGCAAGGTGTTGGCCCATCTGCCAGAAGAACGTCAGAACCTGATGTTCTCGGCCACCTATTCCAATGAAATTAAACGCTTGACCAGCACCATGCTGAATAACCCGGCAATGGTCGAGGTCGCCCGGCGCAATCTGGCGGCGGAATCCGTTGATCAGTTGGTCCACCCGGTGGACAAGAAACGCAAACCCGCCCTGTTGTCCTGGCTGATCGGTTCTAAAAACTGGCAGCAGGTACTCGTATTTACCCGCACCAAGCACGGCGCCAACCGTCTGGCCAAGCATCTGGAAAAGGATGGATTGAGTGCTGCCCCCATTCACGGTAATAAAAGCCAGGGTGCACGTACCCGAGCGCTGGCGGGCTTTAAAAAGGGTGAGATCCGTGTACTGGTCGCCACCGACATCGCCGCCCGCGGGCTGGATATCGTGCAGCTACCACACGTGGTGAATTACGAATTACCCAATGTCTCGGAAGACTATGTGCACCGTATCGGCCGCACCGGTCGGGCAGGTCTGGAAGGACAGGCCACCTCACTGGTCTGCGTGGATGAACTCAAACTGCTGAAAGATATTGAACACCTGCTAAAACGTGAAATCCCCAAGGAAATTATCGAGGATTTTGAGCCGGACCCCAGCATCAAACCAGAGCCCATCCAGAACGGCCGCAACCGACCTTCGGGTGGTGGAGGCCGCCAGCAGCGCGGCCGGCCATCTGGGGGACACAAGCGCCCCAGAGGAAACGCCAGAAACCGTCAAAGCAGTGGTGACAACTGGCAGTCTACGGGCATCCGTTAACCATTCTCATCACGAACACCGACTCAATGTAGGGCACACCATGTGTGCCTCACAACGCCGATTCCCGCAATAATACTTTAGCCATGGATGGCTTTATGCCGCGAAGCACAAGGATGTGCGAGAGTGGCGCTTAGCCATGGATGGCTCTATGCCGTGGAGCACAAGGACCGCTCTTGGGCATCCCTGCACAAAAAATGCAATAGCGGCGCTTGGCCATTATTGGTTAACTGACTACAATTGAACCAGGATGATTACACAGAATTATTTATAAGAACGGAAACCATGAACGATTCCATTCCCACTCAGCAAGCTATTCACCATGAAAGAGCCGACACCATCCTTGAGAAGGAAGCCCGGCCTGTTCGGCTCAAGCTTTCCTTCCTTCTTCCTCTGGCCATCGTTTTCTTTGGCCTTATAACCACTTTCGTATTCCTGACTTTTGATCGCTCACAAAAACATCTCGCCAGATCAACCCAGCAAACTCTCAGTGCTGCCAATTCCATGTTCAGCCTTAACATTCTGGAAAACAGCAGCATGCTTGAAGCAGTTTCTCATGCATTGGTCCGGAACAAGGCTATTGAAGCAGCACTCAAGGCCAAAGATCGTTCCCGTTTATTGAGTCTGAGCACGCCTCTGTTTAATGAACTCAGCAAAGACCACCTGATTACACACTTCTATTATCACGGTACAGACCGGGTAAACCTGTTGCGCGTCCACAAACCGGAGCGCTTTGGCGATAAAATAAATCGCTTCACCATGGTGGAATCCGAGTCCATTGGCTCCATAAGCTCAGGGATCGAGCTTGGCATACTCGGCACCTTTACGCTGCGGCATGTCATGCCATGGTATGACTCAAATCAGAAACTGATTGGCTATATTGAACTGGGAATGGAAATCGACAGCATCTTTGAATCCATTGAACAGTTCTACAACGTCGACCTGCATATGTTCATCAACAAAAAGTTCCTGAATAAGGAGCGCTGGGTAGAGGGTATGAAGATGCTTGGCCGCAAGACCGGCTGGGATACTCTTGACCAATATGTAGTCACAAATCTGGGGGAGGAGGAGACCCTGCCTCCAGAGTTTCTTGAGCAATATGAACATGCTGAAACCATCTTACACGAGGGCTTCGATTTTGTTCTGGGTAAGCACGAGCATCAGGCAAGATTTCTGCCCATAGATGATAAGGGAAAGCGCAATGTGGGAGGGATGTGGCTACTCATAGATATCGAAGATGATATAGCCGATAGCTATAAGATAACCCTGATTACTTCCGGAATTTCTTCCGTTCTGGGAGCTATCCTGTTTGTGATCTTCTTCCGGCTTGTCAATGGCATTGAGTCAGAGCTTGAAAAGCATGAACGAGCCTTGCGCCACATTGCTACCAACGACGGGCTTACAGGCATCTATAATCGGAGATCATTCGATAGCATCATCACAAATGAATTTGATCGCGCCAAGCGCTATGACCGGGAACTCACTCTATTAATCATTGATATAGATCATTTCAAGCGCGTCAATGATAGCTTTGGCCATATTGCAGGCGATACCGTACTCAGGAAGATTGCAGAAAAACTCACAGGACAACTGCGTACCAATGATCACTTGGCTCGCTACGGTGGCGAGGAGTTTGCCATCATCCTGCCAGAGACCCCTCTGAACATAGCGCACCTGGTCGCCGAGCGGATTCGTACATCAGCAGGAGAACGGGACTATAAGATAGACAGCGGGTGCTCTACGCCGATAAACCTCAGTATCGGCATCTCCTCTTTCCCGACGCAGGCCAAGACAGTCGAAGAATTGATACTCCAGGCCGATAGCGCCCTTTATAAGGCCAAAGAGACGGGAAGAAATCGTGTCTGCGACTTCCATCAGGATGCCTAAGGTTCCTATGATTCTTAAGCTCCAATAAAGGTTAGAGAACAACAACGCGAGCAGGGGATGGGATGAAGCTATGCCCGTCTGACTCAAAACGTTTATTGTGGATGGATTCCAGTCTGATCTTCCCCCGATAAAACGGACGGGTTGAATATCATGCTGCTATTCTCTCGAATTCAGCAGGCGGCACGTAACCAATTCCAGAATGCAGTCTTCGATGATTGTAGAATTGATTGATGTAACTGTTAAGCGAAGAGCGTAATTCGCTATCGCCCCGAAATTTCCTTCCGCGAATAAGCTCAGCTTTCAAAGTATGGAAGAATGATTCC
>JAJFJT010000002.1 GCA_021773795.1 Gammaproteobacteria bacterium
GGCTCACGCCGCGCTCCTTGGTATCGCCTTTGGCGTTGTCCTCGGCATCGATCACACCATCGGTATTGTTCTCGTGGGCATCCTGCTGGCCTTCATTCTGGGTACTCTTCGTGGCCAGGGGCAACTGGCCTACGACACCCTGCTGGGGATCCTCGCCCACTTCACCCTCTCCGCCGGGCTCATCGTGCTGGCCTTGATGGACACCCCGCAGGTGACCCTCACCGGCCTGCTCTTCGGCGATATCCTGGCCACCAGCATCACCGATCTTTACTGGATTTATGCGGGTGGTGGTGCTGTCTTGTTGATGCTGATATGGCTCTGGCGTCCGCTGCTCGCGGTCACGGTGAACGAGGAACTGGCCCAGGTGGAAGGCACCCCGGTGGCCGCCGTACGCATCGCCTTCATCCTCATGCTGAGCCTGGTCATCGCCTTGGCCATGAAGGTGGTTGGTGTGCTCCTGACCACCGCACTGCTGATCATCCCCGCCGCTGCGGCCCGCCACTTCGCCCACACCCCGGAACAAATGGCCATCTACGCGGCCATCATTGGCTGCCTCTCGGTGGCCGGTGGGCTCGGTGTCTCGCTGCAATGGGACACCCCGGTGGGCCCATCCACGGTGTGCATCGCCACCGCTCTGTTCGCCATCGCCTACGCCCTCCCCGGTCATCTCAAGACCTGGGCATCGAGCAAGGCGAATTAGATGAGACAGCAACTATCGAGGATTCCTCGGTAGTAGTTCAACAGAAAAGCCGCCGACAAATCCGTCGAAAAGTGCGCTTTTATAACCTCGATACCATCCTCTCTGTCGGTTATCGCGTAAATTTCAGGTGCGGCACCCGGTTTTGTAGTGGTCGTAAAGGATCAGGGCATAACTCACGGTTCGTCGGACTCCCTGCAGGTATCAGGAAGCCTAATCAATGGTACTCATAAACCGCAGCGTACCCCTTGCTGACAGTCCTCCAGTTAATCAACACTAAATTCTCCAGCAAAGTTGACAACAAAACCTATACTTTCTATGTATGTGAAGTAGCAACAATAATTCTACGCGTTGGCAAGGGAGTGCTTGAATCATGACCCACATTCCATCCTTTTCGCGCCGCCAATTTTCCACCTTGCTGGGTGGATTGCTGTTTTTGCCATGGTTGAATGGATGTGCGCTTCAAGCACGACCGCTTACCATCGGTTTACACATCTGGCCGGGTTACGAGCCGCTGTTGCTGGCGCGTGCACTGGGCTGGCTCGACCCCAACAAGATCAAGCTGATTGAAAACCAGTCCGCAACGCACACCATCGGGTTACTAAAGACTGGAAAAATTGATGGCGGTGCGCTCACCCTTGATGAAGTGCTGCGCGCCCGCGAAATGGGCATTGCTCTCTCGGTGGTGCTGGTGTGTGATATCTCTGCCGGTGCCGACATGCTGCTGGCCCGCCCAAACATTAAAGCGCTGGGAGATCTCAAAGGCCATCGAGTCGCTGTGGAGGATGGCGCGCTGGGGGCTTTGATGCTCCACCAAGTGCTACAGGCCGCTGGCCTCAAGGCCGAAGATATCCAGCTGGTTTCGCAATCAGTTGACCAGCATACCGATGCCTGGAAACGTGGTGATATCGAGGCTGTCGTCACCTACGAGCCGGCTGCCAGCCGCATTCTGGCAATGGGCGGGCACAAATTGTTTGATAGCCGTCAAATCCCCAACACCGTCATTGATGTGCTGGCAATCCGCACCGAGCTGCTTGACGGTGCGCACGCTGACGCTGCGCGCCATCTTGTTGCTGCGCATCTGAAGGCACTTAACTACATCAACACCCACCCGGATGACGCCTCTTACCGCATGGCCCCAGACTTCAAACTGCCGCCTGAAAAGGTGTTGTCGATGTTCAAGGGGCTGGTGCTGCCTGATCTCGGTAACAACCGCCGCCTGCTGGCCACATCGTCACCCTTGGTGTCGAAAAGTGCCAAGCGGGTTGCCGACATCCTGCTCAAGGCCGGTATTTTGCACACGCCGGCAGATTTGGATGGGTTGCTACGGCCAGAATATCTACCTAGAGACACTGCATCCTGATGCGCAAGCTGGTACTGGCTTTTGGCCTTTTTCTGTTGATGGCCTATCCACTCTTTGCTGTAGAGCCACTCAAGATCGGGATTCTTGCACATCGCCCCAAGACGCAAGTGGCGGAGCAATGGAATCCGTTGGCAGAAAAGCTTAACAAGGTGGTTCCGGGCTATGATTTTTCTATAGTCGCCTACGATTTTCATGAACTGCAGGCCGCAGTGGCCGCACGCCAGATAGACTTTGTCCTGACTAATCCCGGCAACTATATTCTGATGGCCCGCCGGAGCGGCCTGTCGGCCCCGTTGGTAACACTGTCCAGCCTTGAGCAGGGCAGGCCGATCATGGCTTTTGGCGGGGTGATTTTCACCCGTAGCAAGCGCAAAGACATCCAACAACTTGGGGACCTGCGTGGCAAGACCATCGCAATGGTCGATACCGCCTCCATGGGAGGCTACCAGGCCCAAGCCTACGAATTGATGAAGTTCGGGATGCGATTGCCGCAGGAAATTCAACCGATAAAAACCGGCATGCCGCATGACAAAGTCGTCGAGGCGGTGCTCACTGGGCGTGCCGATGTGGGCTTTGTACGCTCCGGCCTGCTCGAAGCACTCACCAGTGAAGGCAAGCTGGATATCAAGCAAATCGCGATCATCAACCGGCAGATTCTGCCAACCTACCCTGCCATGCTATCGACACCGCTATATCCGGAATGGGTGTTTGCCGCCATGCCGAATATGGACCGCCACATCAGCCAAAAAATAGTTGCGGTTTTGTTAGCGCTGGAGGAGGACAAGATGCTCACCCGTGTGTTGAATATTCACGGTTTCCATGTGCCCTCAAACTACACGCCAGTGGTTGAAATGCTGACTGCGCTACGTATGCCACCCTTCGATACACCATCCACTTTCACCGTGTACGACATCTGGGATCGATATCGCGTGGCTATTATGACTGGCCTTCTGGCAATTGCTCTGCTGATGCTGTTGGGGGCCAAACTGCTGGCATCCAACCAACGTCTCCAAGCCGAAAAAAAAGTGGTGCTGAATCTTAACCGCAACCTAAGCAAGACAGAAACCTCCCTGCGTCACCAAAGCCAGCGCCTGGGTGAAGTCATCTGGGGTGCCAACATTGCCACATGGGACTGGGAGGTGCAGACCGGGGCCCTCGTGATCAACGACCGCTCGGCAACTATCGTGGGCTACACCCTGGAAGAGCTCGCACCCATCAGCCTGGATACATGGGACAAGCTGATGCATCCGGATGATGGCAAATTGTCCGGTGACTTGCTGGCGCGCGCCTGCAGCGGCGATCTTGAGTTTTATGAGTGTGAGGTGCGCATGCGCCACAAGGATGGCCACTGGATCTGGGTGCTCGATCGAGGCCGGGTGGTTGAATGGGCTGCCGACGATAAGGCACTGCGCATGGCCGGAACCCATCTGGACATCACTGAACGCAAACAAAGCGAAGAAAAACTAAAACTCGCTGCGAGCGTCTTCACCCACGCCCGCGAAGGCATCATGATCACCGATGCTGATGCCACCATCATCGAAGTCAACAATACCTTCTGCCTGATCACGGGCTACAGCCACGAAGACGTACTGGGAAAGAACCCGCGTATCCTCCAATCAGGCCGCCAGTCCCGGGACTTCTACGCCGCCATGTGGGAATCACTGCTGGAACAGAAGCACTGGTCCGGAGAATTCTGGAATCGGCGCAAAAATGGTGAGGTCTTCGCCCAACTGACCACGATCAGTGCCATATGCGATGCCAACGGCACGATACAAAACTACGTTGCCCTGTTCACCGATATCACACTGCAGAAGGAACACCAGCAACAACTCGAACATATCGCCCATTACGATGCGCTCACCGGCCTTCCCAACCGCGTCCTGTTGGCCGACCGCCTGCAACAAGCCATGAGCCAGAGTAAGCGGCAAAAAAAATCGCTGGCTGTAGCCTATCTTGATCTGGATGGCTTTAAAGCCATCAATGACAGCCATGATCACGAAGTGGGTGATGAACTGTTGATCGCGCTCTCACAGCGCATGAAAGAAGCCCTGCGTGGAAGCGATACGCTGGCCCGCATCGGCGGTGATGAGTTTGTAGCAGTACTGGTTGATCTGAAAAAGATGACGGACTGTGAGCCGGTACTGGCACGCCTGCTACGGGCAGCATCTAGCCCAATCGCCGCAGGGAATGCAACCCTGCAGGTTTCCGCCAGTATTGGTGTCACACTTTACCCACAGGACGGGGCAGATGCCGACCAACTCATGCGTCATGCCGATCACGCCATGTATGTCGCCAAGCAGGCGGGCAAGAACCGTTACCAACTGTTTGACGTCCATCAAGACGAAGCCATCAAAACTCAGCGAGAGAGCCTTGATGCTATTCGCGGTGCCCTCGATCACCGTGAGTTCGTGTTGTATTACCAGCCCAAAGTAAACATGAAAACCGGTGAAGTGATCGGTGCCGAAGGCCTTATCCGCTGGCAGCATCCAGAGCGTGGTTTAGTACCGCCCGGAGACTTCCTGCCCATCATTGAGAGCCACCCACTCAGTGTGGAACTGGGCGAATGGGTCATCGACACCGCATTGACGCAAATAGCCGAATGGCACACCGCTGGACTGGATATTCCAGTTAGCGTGAATGTGGGTGCTCGTCAGTTGCAACAAGACTTCGTGACAACACTGTCGGCGGCACTCGCCAGGCATCCCGAGGTAAAGCCTTGCTGGCTGGAGCTGGAAATACTGGAGACCAGCGCGCTGGAAGACATAACCGAAGTTTCAGCCATCATGCGCGCCTGTCACGAGCTTGGGGTAGGCTTTGCACTGGATGACTTCGGCACGGGATACTCTTCACTGACATATCTCAGACACCTGCCCGCCAACTTGCTGAAGATCGATCAGAGCTTTGTGCGGAATATGCTGGATGATCCGGATGACAGGGCTATCGTGATGGGTGTGATTGGTTTGGCTACGGCCTTCCACCGTCAAGTGATTGCGGAGGGGGTGGAGACCATTGCCCACGGCACTCGACTGCTGCCAATGGGCTGTGTGCTTGCTCAGGGATATGGCATTGCCCGACCGATGCCTGCGAGTGATCTTCCTGCGTGGGCTGCCAGTTGGAAACCTGATGCGAGTTGGACGATTTAACGGTTCTTGGCTGGGGGTGGCATCACCGTAGTGTGAGTAGAGACAGGATCGAATTGAAGCTTTCCCGTTACTACGGCAACCGTTCTTTCTATAATCCCCCCTTTTTTTTCAGGAAACATCCCATGTTGGAACGTCTCGTTGAGCAAATCCTTTATGCCAGTCGCTGGTTATTGGCCCCCATCTATTTAGGGCTCAGCTTTGCACTGCTAGCGCTGGGCATTAAATTTTTTGAAGAGGTATGGCATCTATTTGCCCATATTCAGGGGATTAGCGAGGCCGATCTGGTGCTGGTGATACTGGCCTTTATAGACCTTTCACTGGTGGGTGGCTTGATCGTCATGGTGATGCTTTCAGGTTATGAAAACTTTGTCTCCGAGATCGATATGGAGGACGAGAGCAACAAGCTGTCCTGGCTGGGCAAGCTCGATGCCGGCTCACTGAAGTTGAAGGTAGCGGCCTCCATCGTTGCTATCTCCTCCATCCATCTGCTGCGGGCCTTTATGAATGCCACCGAGATCGCCAACGACAAGTTGATGTGGTACGTCATCATCCATCTCACCTTTGTCATCTCGGCGGTCATGATGGGTGTGCTGGATCGCTTGCAGAGTCACAAACATTGAAAAACCTGGTTTCGGGTCGAAGATAACTTAGCCCCAACACGGATATGGGCGATTGCAACTTACAAAATCATGGCGAGGGCACCCGCGCCCTGCTGCTGGAACTGTATAGCCGACTGGCGAATGAACCGGCCTCAGAGTTTAGCTGGAGGCGATACGTACGGCGGCCACCGGGGTGCCCTCTACCTGAGCTAGTTCTTCATTCACGGTGACCGCAAGCAATGGGCGCCAGAGCCATACCAGCATCAACAAGACGCCACCTCCACCTGCGTAGATCCAGTAGCGATCGGTGATGCTGGTAGCCAGGATGTCGCCAAAGAGCAGGCCGGTGAGGGTCACTTGCGGGGTGTCCATCAAGGCTAAAACGATAAGCCTGGCAGAGAGGGTGAGGTGGACGAGGATCCCCAGAAGGGTGTCGTAGGCCAGTTGCCCCTGGCCACGAAGAGTACCCAGAATGAAGGCCAGCAGGATGCCCACGAGAACAATACCGATGGTGTGATCGATGCCGAGGACAACGCCAAAGGCGATACCAAGGAGCGCGGCGTGAGCC
>JAJFJT010000011.1 GCA_021773795.1 Gammaproteobacteria bacterium
TCAGGCCCAGCCATCCAATGACCGCACAGAGTTACAACTGGGCGCAGGGATTCGCTACGTGGGTAAGCCGGGGGTCACCGGAACGCTTGAGTATCACACGGTCAAGACACGCAATAATCTGTCCAGTAATACCTTCAGCCTAAGTGTTTCAATGGAATTTTGAAGCGGGCCCGCAGTGCTCTTTGAGTCTGTGCCGGCTACCCCGGATTACGCGGAGAATCTATTCTTGAATGAGGATAGGACAATGAACAACTCACCTGGATGCCTCCCGAAGTTCCGGGAACAGGCGGTCCGCCTGGCAATCGAATTGCAAAAATAAAAGAAGCCTATGTGCTGTAGAATTGTGTTATCTGAGTTTAGGCTACTGCCCGATACTGTAATCTTTTTCCCGGAACAGTTTTAGAGCAGCGTCCACCACATCAGGGTCATACAGTTTACCCCTGTTTAGTTCGATTTCTTCCAAGGCCGCCTCCACACCCAGTGCAGGGCGGTAAGGTCGATGAGAAGCCATGGCTTCGATGACATCTGCCACAGCAAGGATACGAGCGCCCGGCAGTATTGAATCACCCACTAATTGCTGTGGGTAGCCTGAGCCATCCATGCGCTCCTGGTGCTGTAGAATCATACCCGCCACATCCCACGGAAATTCCACACCTTTTACAATATCGTAACCGACCTGCGCATGGGTCTTTACCAGTGCCATCTCTTCTATACTGAGTCGGCCCGGGCGACTGAGTATCTCTGCCGGTATATAGATTTTTCCGAGATCGTGTATCAGGCCACTGAGATAAATTCCATCGATATCATTACTGGAAAGCCCCATCTCGCTGGCAATAGCCGAAGCTATATGGGCAACCCGTTTCTGATGACCTGCTGTGTAGGGGTCCCGTTTCTCAATGGTCATCGCCATCACTTCGATGGTCTGAACCAGCATACGTTTCTGTAGCTCCAGGTGTTCTTGGCGTTCCTTCGTCACCTGTAAACGTTCTATAGCATAACGAATGGAGTGACTTAATAGCGGGCCGGTTACTTCGTCTTTGCGCAGGTAATCCTGGGCACCAATCTTTACGGCTTGTAAAGCCTGTGTTTCGTCGATATTACCGGTTAAGACTACAATGGGCGTATCCAATGTGTGCTCCAATATGCGTCGAACCGTTTCCAATCCATCACTATCCGGCAGGCTAAGATCCAACAGGATAATGCTGTACGTATTCCCATGCAGTTCGGCAAGCGCATCTGCCAACCGCACCTTGGTGGTAAGACTACCAAGACTTAGGCTACTGTCGCTGAGCAGTTCCTTGATCAGGCGAGCATCTCCCGGATTGTCCTCAACCAAAAGAATATTCAGCATGTTCTATCCCCTCTTCCCCGAGCGAGGAAGGCTGACAGTGGTAAACCAGAAATTGTGGAGTGAGTCCACGATAGCAATAAAATTCTCCAGCCTGACCGGTTTAGAGATAAAACTGTTAGCCTGCAATTTGTAGCAAAGCTCGATATCATTTTCTGAGCAGGACACGGTCAGAACGATAACCGGAATAGTTTTTAAATTATCGTCTCCCTTGATCTCAGCCAGCACCTCCCGCCCATCTTTTCCTGGCATATTGAGATCCAGCAGGATGATATCGGGCAGGAGAACATGCTCAAAAGGAGGCTGCTGACGCAGGAAACTCATCGCCTGTTCACCATCCGAGGCTACATGCATTTCGATATCCAGGCCCCTCTCCCGGACGGCTTCCTTCATCAGGCGGATATCCCCTGGAATGTCTTCAATCAACAGAAGTCTGGGCCCCCCGATTTTCTGCTCATTATTCATTGCTTGAGTCTCCGCGAGATCATTTACTCAAATGAACCGTCCCGGGGCAGCTTGACGATAGAGAACCAAAAGTCTTCCAATACTTTGACAACCTTTATGAATTGGCCCATATCAATGGGTTTGGCAATATAACAGTTGGCGTGGCTGGCGTAGGCACGCAAAATGTCCTCTTCGGCCTTGGATGTTGTCAATACAACAACCGGAATGCTCTTCAGCTTTGGATTACCCTTAATATCCTCTAGTACTTCCCTGCCATTTTTCTTGGGCAGATTGAGGTCAAGCAGGATAATGTCAGGATCAGGTGCATCCACATAATCACCTTGCTTAAGAAGCAGCCCCATGGCCTCTTCCCCATCTTCGGCGACTGTCAGATTAACCTTCAGCTTGTTCTCCCTGAGTGCCTCCCTGGTTAACCTGACGTCACCGGGATTGTCCTCGACCAATAATATCTCGACTGGTCGCATGCCTTTCAGCGCATTCATTTTTTCTCTCCAGACATCGGCATCGTAAAATAAAACGTGCTACCCAATCCTTCGTTTGACTCTAACCATATCTTCCCGTCATATATTTCCAATATCTTCTTACATAGCGCCAAACCAAGACCGACACCAGCGTAGGCGCTATGCCGCTGCAATTGGGCAAACAAACCAAATATTTTCCCCATGTGCCGCTCGGCAATGCCAATACCGTTATCAGCCACAGAAAAGAGCCATTGAGCACCATGCTGTTGTATGCCTATATGCACTTTTAACGGCCTGTCAGCGCGATTCTTGATAGCGTTGTCCAGCAAATGCTCCAGTAACAGCTGCATATGTTCCCGGTTGGCATAGAGCACGGGTAATGGGTCATGGGAAATTTCCGCGCCAGCATCGGCAATCTCACCACCTAAACTCTCTAATATAGAGATTAGCAGCGTACTGCAGTCTATGTGGGACATTGTTAAGGGGAGTGACCCGAGGTGCGAATAGAGCAATAGGCTGTCAAGCAGATGCTGCATGTGCAGGGCTCCTCCCACAGCGAAATCTATAAACTCATCAGCATCCTTATCCAGTCGGCCACGGTAACGGGAAGCCAATAGCTGCATATAGTTGGAAATGAGTCGTAGCGGCTCTTGCAACTGATGAGAGGCAATGGTTGCGTATTCGGCCAGATCGGCGTTGGCCTGATGCAGACTCTTCTGCAACGCCCGCTGCTCGGTTACATCCCTGAAAGAGACCACGGCACCGGCAAGCCTTTTATGTTTCGAAAGTGGAGAGCTGATGTATTCGACCGGGAAACGGCTGCCATCCTTACGCCAGAACACTTCGTCAGTAATATGGCGCACCTTCCCGTCTTTGGTTGTTTTATAAATAGGACTCTCTTCGAATGGATAGGAGAAACCATCCATTCTGGTGTGGTGAATCAGTGTATGTTCGTCCGAACCAACCATCTCCTTAACACTGTAGCCGAGCATAGATGTCGCTGCGGGATTGATTAGAGTGACACTTCCCTGTTGGTCAATTCCGAAAATACCTTCTCCGGCAGAGTTCAGGATGGATTTCACCCGCTGAGAGAGCAGCGTGCGTTCGGTCATTTCATGTGCCAGCAGCTCATTGGTTTTTCTCAGATCAGCAGTACGTTCAGAAACCAGCTCCTCCAGGTTCTCCTGTTGACATTTCAGGGCATCCCGTGCCGATTGCTCCGCCTTGAGTGCCAATGCCAGATTGTCTGAGGTTTCAGCCAGCCGTTCATAACTGCGGGCATTAGCAAGTCCCAGGGAGCAGACCTTGGCGAGGGTAAGGGAGATGTTGAGATAGCGGTCCAGATGCTCCGGGAAGGCAATACCATTTATTTCGATGACACCAAGGGATTGGTCTCCATAGTAGAGATTGATCAGAAACCCACTACCACCCGGTAATTTTTCATATTCTGAATCCAGCGCGGCCAGATGGTCGAAATGTTCCTTTTCTTCAATCAGTTCCTCGGGCCAGCTGTATCGACCGTTAACCTTTCCGTTATCACGGGTGATTAATAGCAGTTTGGACGGGGAAAACAACATGGTGAACAGATTGCCCATCCGTTTGACAATCTGAGCCTCACTCTTACTGGCAGAAAGTGTATTTATAAGGTCAAATGCCATACTTAAATCTGCCATCTGTTGTTCGGCAAAATTCAATTCGCTATTTTTGGTATCCAGCTGTTGAGCCAGTTGCCACTGCAGAATACGCTGCTCAATAAACAAGCGGAACATATCTTGGCCTACCGGCAATATGCTGTAGGGCAGATCCAGGTACTCGGCAAACTCCTTTAGATATAGTGGGGCCTTCGGATCGCTGTTTGTATCCAATAGAATTAGTTTTCGGGTGGTTTCATGGAAGTATGCTTTGGCGGTCTCCCTGTCCAGACCATTGCGTTCCAGATAGCATTTCCAGTCGGCAGCCATGGCTGGCAGCAGCAGGTGCGCACCTTCACTGTAATAATGATTCAGCAGCGATTTACTGAGGAAGTATTCAAAACACTGTTCACGTCGGTGGATATCCATCCCGGAAAGGATATCCGGCGGGTTCTTGTTGGCAGCGGTGCAGCATCCGCCCAGCAGTTCGCTATGACAATGAAGCAGTTCGTCAGCCTCTGCAAACAGGGATGAAATGCTTTGCCAGCTATCCCCGGGACCATCTGCCTGAGATGGAAAGGAGATGATCTCTACAGGCTTGTCTGTATCCAATACCGCCTCGATCTCGCGTTTGAGATAGGAGCAGGCAACAAAACAGAATCTGCCATCCATTTTTCAAGGTCCCGTTACCGACACGCTCGGGGAGCGGCCCCTGGTGATTTAGCTGCCGGCAACATCGATCCAGTCCAGTGGGTAACGACCCCATTTGCGAACAGCCTCGGAAATAGCCATCACCACTTCATCGGGTACCTGCCAGGGTATTTCGCCGTGGTTGTCGGCGAGAATGTAGCCACCGCCAGGACCTGCCTTGGCGATGGCCGCCTTGACCTGTCGTTCGGCCTCTTCCGGTGTCCAGCGGCACATTTCAATCCCGTTGAGATTGCCCAATATGGTCAGCTTGCCGCAACATGCCGCTTTGAGTTCCCCCAAGTCCTCCATGGTACTTACGCCCAGCACAGCACTGCCAGTCTCAGCAATTTCGTCAACGATAGGCAGGGCGAGTCCGGAGGCCATGTGGGTGGCTACAGGACCGTTGATACGGGACAGGGTGCGTTTGGCAATCTGGTGACCATATTGAAGATATTGATCCCGGGTAGTCACCGTGGGTGAAGAGACCGGATCAAAGTATGTAATAGCGGTAGCGCCAGCATGCAACTGGGCGTTTGCCCATTCCACACAAAACGCCTCATTCAGCTTTATCAGATATTCAAATAGTTCCGGGCCTTCAAACATTATGTCGAGATAGGCCTCGAAACCCATTTGCATCACTGGCAGGGAGAAGGGGGACATGACCACGCCGATAATCGGAACTTCGTCACCAACCCGTTCTTTAAGCATCCGTATTGCCTTAAGGACTTCAGACAAGCGTGGAGCCTCATAAACTTTCGGGAACTGCAGGCTGGTTATTTGCGCCGCTTCTCTAATGAATGGTCGCCCCGAATTGGGTGGTCCGTCTTCTCGATAGATCACCTCTCCACCCATGGCTTCAACCTCGATAGGAGCATAGAAGAAAGGGTAGATACAGTCGTTGTGGTATTTTTCTCTTAGTCGAAGCTGGCCCTCAACCACATTTTCCGCTCGGGAGAAGTAGTCTTTGATGCTCATGCCCAATTCCCGCGCACCATGCATAGTCAACAGCAAAAACATGGGAATCCGATCTGGCTCCTGGTGGCCCAGAGTGGCCAGCACACGTTGCATTGATGTCATTGCTGAATCGTTCATGACAGCTCCTCCATCATTCGTGTCACAACCTGCAGTGCCTCCGTGGCACTGATGCCCACGGCATCAGCACCTACCTCTTGCCACAGTTGAGTATCAAATCGGAATGGCGCTCCGCCAACAATGAGTCGGGTATTGGCCCCCAATTTTCTCAATTGAAACCGCAAGTCACTTATCCGTAGTGCCGATGGCAGCATCAGCGTGGAGATCAGCAGTATCTCCGTCCGGTCTTCGACCACCTTTGCGGCCAATGCCTCTACACTAATGCCACTGCCATAATCGTCTATGCGATAACCATTGGCACGCAGCACGGATGTTACTACCCGTTTTCCCAGAGAATGATAATCTTCCAGTACCGCAATAGCTGTACGGGGTTGGGAGATACGCGCTTCAGAGTCATGTGGTAATACACTGTTCATCAGCTCTTCACATATACGCCCGCTCATGTAGACCTGTGAGAGTGAAGCTGTTCCATTAATCCATAACGTGCCGATCCGTTCCAGGGTAGGGGCGATTACATTTTCGATTAATTCAAAAGTCGGCACTCCCGACTCCGAAAAAACAGATTCGGCCTCTATCCGGTCTACGACCAGTAGCGCTTTCTCCAGGCGCGCAGCAACCTCTGCATAGTCATTTACCATGGTGTTCTCCCGATTCCGGGAAGCTGTTTCGTGGTACTTCTCCAGGCCAATTTTCATCAGCTACTGGAACAGTAAAATGGAAGATGGTGCCTTTGCCCAACTCGCTCTCCACCCAGATACGTCCCTGGTGGCGCTCTACAATACGTTTACAGACTGCCAACCCGATGCCTGTGCCAGCATATTCATCCCGAGTGTGTAGTCTCTGGAAAATAACGAAAACCCGATCAATATTCTTGCTATCGATGCCGATGCCGTTGTCCTGCACTACAAATTCCCACGTGCCGTCTTCCCTTTCGGCCCTGATGTGAACCCGTGGTGGTTCTTTCCCATGAAATTTGAGAGCGTTGGCTATCAAGTTCTGCAGGACCCGGAGCATTTGAGACCCATCGGCCAGTACCTGAGGCAAAGGATCATGAGTAACTTCACCATTGTTTTCTTCAATGGCTACTTTCAGATTATCCAGGGCCTCCAGATAAACCGATTCCATATCTGTGGATTTAAAACTTTTTCCTTGGGACTGAACACGGGCATACTGGAGTAACCCTTCAATCATGACTGACATGCGTGTGGCGCCATCCACGGCAAAATTGATAAAGTCATCGGCATCATCATCTAATTGCGCCTTGTAACGCCGTTCGAGCAGTCGCATATAGGAAGAAACCATGCGCAACGGCTCTTGCAGGTCATGGGAAACCACATAGGCGAAGTCCTGTAACTCTTTATTGGAGGATTTTAGTTTTTTAGTCGTTTTACTGAGTTCTTCCGCCTCCTGACGTCGTTCGGTAACATCCCAGAAAATTCCCAGAATGCCGATCACGTTGTTTCGCTCATCCCGAACCGGTGTCTTTACAATATGTACGATACGCAAGGCATCATTTAGCAGGTACTCATCATCGAATTCTCGAACTTCGCCTGATGCGACAACCTTCTGATCGTCGTGGCGATATTTTTCGGCCAGTTCCACAGGATAGAGATCATAGTCTGTCTTGCCGATAAGGTCGGATGGAAGCAAGCCAAAATCTCTAGCGTAGCTTAGATTGACTGCCAGATAGTTTGAATCACAGTCCTTGTAGAAGACCTTCTGGGGGATATTATCCGCCAGATAATGATACTTGGCCTCACTGCGGCGCAGTGCTATTTCGGCCTGCTTTTGTTCAGTGATATCCTGTACCGTACCGATCATCCTCACCGGGGCTTCGTCATCATCGCGGATTACCTCTCCAATTTCATGAACAATCCGCTCTTTCCCGTCAGGACGAACAACACGGTGTTCAATATCGTAGGGAATAGTCCGGTCCCCCAATGATTCGCCCACTGCATTTCTGACAGAGCCCCGATCCTCCGGGTGTACGCTATTCAAAAATGCCTCATAGGTGGCCCCAAATCCCTCTGGATCAATCCCGAATATTCGATAAATTCCATTGCTCCAGGCAAGAGTGCCTTCGGTAATATTCCAGTCCCAGTTACCCAAATGCGCAATACGTTGTGCCTCTTGCAGCCCATTTTTAGTCCTTTTCAATGCATCTTCGGCATACTTGCGGGACTCTATCTCTGCCTCCAACTTCCGCCTGGAGGTGGTGCTCCATTGCAACTGCGTAGTCATCTCATCGAAGGAGCGGGACAGTTGACCGATTTCGTCCGAGGAACCAGTACCAACGCGATAGGAAAGATCACCTTTACCAATAAGCTCAGTACCTCTGTGGAGAAGACTTAAAGGATTAATTATGCTGCGACGTAACCGGAATGTAAGGAATACCAGCAACATAGTAATGACAGTGGTAATGGCCAACATGTAGAATTCAACAACAGCAATACGATTCAGGGCATCCCTGCGCAAAGTGTTCAGCAACAGTACTGACGCATTCACGGTGGACTGAACTTTGGTATTGAGTTGCCCAATCGTTCGGTCACGCTGTTCCCGGTACATCATCTTTTCCTTTGGCAAGACCGTTTCATGGAGACGTTCACTCAAATTAGCCAACTTATTGAACAAGGGCAGGAGTTCGTTGGTTCGTTTCTGTAGCACCAGAGACTTTTTTTTGTATCGTTTTTCAGTGAGTCTAATAACTGTAAATCGTTGTTGTATGGATTTGTGCTTGTTTAGCCACTGTTTCCTGGGTCTCCGTTCCAGCGGGTGCAGGACCATATCATGACTAAGCAGGGTCAATTGAAGAAAGTCCTGGGATATTTCCCAAATATTTTCCTCCTGATCACGCACCTCTTGCATGAGTCTATCGCTCCATTCGTGCATAAAAATCACGATGAATCCCATACTTATGGGCAGCAACATCACATAGAAGAGTTTTGTTGAAATTTTCATCTTTTATCTTTCTCAAAGAACCCACAAACACACTATCTAAAAAGAGTCACTTTATCTCTTCTTAGTTTCATCAGACTCTCAGGATGAAAAACCCCAAGATAGTCTGGAACCTCTTGTTCTTCGATCAGAGATTGCTTGATTGCCCATCGAGCCTGTTCCTCCAAAAGCAGCAGTAGTTCCTGTTCCATGGATACCCGCAGATTCAGCCCTGGAAGGATCTTTCTAATCTCTGCCTCAGGGGCATTCAGATTACTGGCAACAATAATTGATGCTTCACCCAGACGTGAACTGACATAAGCTTCAGCGTCTAACAGGCTCTGCAGGATACGTTGGACAACGATTGGGCGTTGCTTGACCAACTTGGCGCTAGCAAGCAGCAATTCGACCTGTTCATAAACGCCCGGGGCGGAGAAAACAATGGCGTTATCTCCCAGCAGATCCTTAGCGCGGCTGATATAGGGCTCACGCATGGAAAAGGCGTCAATGCTTCCATCCTGCAAAGCCTGCGGCAATAGTTCCGCTTTCATGTAGGAAAGTTGTACATCCTGTTCGGATATATTGCTATCCAGCAGGAAGAGATGCAGGAAAAAATGAACAGCGGATGCCTGCTGAGTAGCGATATGCTTACCCCTCAAGTCTTCACGTTGAGTGATGCCGCGGTCATGCCTGGCAACAATTCGATTGATGTTATTGGCGGAAAATAGAGAAGCAACAATCCGGAAGTCGTCTCGCTTGAATCCTGCAAAGGTGACAGGGACAGCAGTAACTGAAATAAGCTCAACATTCCTGGCAAAAAGCCCTTCATGCATGGCACGCTTTCCACTGGGATAAGTATGGATTGTTACATCGAGGCCATTTTTACTAAAAAACCCCTTGTCTTTGGCAATTAAAACCAGAGCGCTGGAGGGTTGTAGTGCAATACCGAAGGTCACTGGTTCACGTTGAACCACAGGCTGGTCATCCCGCCAGAAGGCGATGTAAAAACTTACCAGCAGTAACCCTGCGCCCAGTATTAATAATATTGGGCGCAACGAGCAGCTACAGAACAATCGCTGTTTGATTGTCATGAATATGCCCCCCTAGTGCTTAGGTTGTATTCCGATACTACTTAAACATAACGTTATTCTTCATCATCGAAGGGCAAGCTAAAAAAGAAAATTGCACCCGCACCCGGTGTCGACTCTACCCAGATCGTGCCACCATGGCGCTCGACAATGCGCCTGCAGAGCGCCAGCCCTATACCTGAGCCGGGATATTCCTCTCGGGTATGCAGACGCTGGAAGATAACGAAAATCCTCTGATAGTATTGTTCCTCGATACCTATTCCATTATCTCGTATGGAAAACACGAATTCTTTATCTCGTTTTTCAACGCCGACGTGAATGGTTGGTACCGTCTCTTTACGAAATTTCAGGGAATTACTAATAAGGTTCTGTAGAACGCGTCCTAACTGAGACTTATCGGCATGTAAAACAGGCAGGCTATCATGGGTAATAATTGCCTCATTCTCTGCTATGGACAGCTTCAGGTCCTTCAACACTGATTGAAAAATATCTTCCATCGCCACAGATTGAAAAGATTCACCCTGTGTTTGTACCCGCGAGTATTGCAGCAAGCCATCGATCAACCCTGACATGCGGGCCGCCCCATCGACTGCATACTCAATAAACTCATTGGCATCATCGTCCAGTTGGTCTGCATAGCGTCGTTCAAGGAGCGACATATAACTCGATACCATACGTAGTGGCTCCTGCAAATCATGGGATACCACATAGGCAAAATTCTGAAGTTCTTTGTTGGAGTCGAGCAATTTTTGACTGGCTTTCCGAAGTTTTTCTTCTGCTGCTTTGTGGGTAGTGGTATCAAGGATAATTGCAACGAATACAGCCGGTGTCTCCTCAGTGAAAAGTTCGAGTCGCACCAGGACGGGATAGGTCGTGCCATCCTTTCGTCGGTGATACGTGTCGAATTCAATATACTTTTTCTTGTATTGTAGCAGTGGTTCGATTTCGGTCCGGAATGTTTTTATGGTAAAGGCAGGTTTTAAATCTACTGGTGTAAGCAACCTGAGTTCGTCCTGGCTATAGCCAATATTGGCTAGCGCCCCTGCATTTGCCTCGCTGAATAACAGGCTCTCAGAATCAAAGAGATAGATTTCGTTCGTGGTGTTATCGATGATACGGCCAAGCCGCGTCTCATGTGCTTCTGCCAATCGACGGGCTTCTATCTCCTGTCGTAGTTGCGCACGAGACGCGGTAACCGATTTAAGTCGTTCCGTCATTCCGTTGAAAGCATGGGATAGTGCGCCAATTTCATCATTGGCATGCACCTCCACTTTGTGATCCAGGTTCCCTCCACCAATCACTTCAGTGCTACGGATCAGATTTTTCAGGGGATTGGTAATTGAATGAGATAGCCGCCATGCCACAACGACAACTATCATCAGTGCGACCAAGGCAACATAAAGAAATAATTTCGCCATTCGGTCAACAGCTGCAAAGGCCTCTTCCTGGTCTATCTCCACAAATATCAGCCATTGGGTAGGAGTGTATATAATTTTACTGCCCCCATTTATAGAAGCCTTGGCGATCTTCCGGTGGAAAAATATCGTTCTGGGTTTCGCATAGGCCATGATCGTCGAAGTGGCGCCATATTGACTCTCCCTCCACCCGGTCTGGCTAATCAGATCGCCGGGGTTTTTCTGGAGCTGCTCCAGACGTTCTGCCGTGGAACCAACGATAATGTCGCCGTTATACCCACGGGCCATATATATTCGGCTGCTTTGTCCCGGGCGAGTATCCGAGATGATGTCGAGAACATCTTCAACTCTGTAGTTAACCTTGAAAAGGCCAATCACTTTATCGTTGCTCCGGATTGGAACCGTGATACCAATAACCAGCGATCCAACACTTTTATCGAAACCTCTGTCATCCATGAATATTTCTCCTTGTCCACCTTGATAGCCGCTTCTCCACCATTTTTCATCGCCCTGGTAGTAGTCACTGAGCCGATTGGTCGTGGCGACCGTGGCACCATAGCGATCGGTAATGAACATTTCGCCATACTTGGAAAGATTACGCTGCTGTATCAACCTGAGGAACGTGGATAACGGATTGTTAAGGATGTCGTCAGCGGTTTTTGTCAGACCCTTCTTGGCAATCCACTCTTTATCGAGCGGCAGGATTACACTCAGGGGAGCTTGATCTCCGTATGAGGCATTGGAAACATTGATTGCACCACGAATTGCATTATTAAAGGCAAGCAGTTCCAGCTCGGTAATTCGGTCCTCAAACACCCTGTCAATTGCAGCTGCCTTTTCAAGAGCAAGCATCTGGTAACTGAGGCCGATATACTCTCTGAGTGCCTGTTGCCCAAGGTTGCTGGAAATCAGGGAGACCGCCATTACAGGAAGCATGGACACGAAGAGGAGAGCCAGAATCAGTTTGTTGGTGATATTCATCAAGCAGCTCCTATTCCAGGCTCTTTTGAGTCCCTGGTAGAGTGAAGTGGAAGATTGATCCCTCACCGAGTTGTGATGTGACCCATATCCGGCCACCGTAGAGTTCGACGATCCTTTTACTCAGTGCCAGACCGGCTCCCGTTCCTGCCCGTTCGGCTTGATTGTGCAAGCGTTCGAATAGATTAAATATCCGTTGCCGATGTTCCCGGGCAATGCCAATACCATTATCCCTGACCTGGAAATGCCACATCGCGTCTTCAAGCTCGGCACTGACATGGATTCGGGGCAACTCGTCGTCGGAATACTCCAGAGCATTGTCCAGCAGGTATCGGAAAAGCCGTCTGAGATGTTCAGGGTCCACATTAACCAGAGGCATGGCTTCACGATGTATTTCTGCTTCGGTGTTAATGCTTTCCAGAATCCCCTCCAGAACTTTTCCAGACTCTGTCACATGCTGTCCAGGTTCAATGGATCCAATATGGGAGTATGTCAGTAGGTCATTGATGAGATTTTGCAGGCGTTCAGCACTACCGACAGCATATTCGATGTACTCATTACCTGCTTTATCCAGCTTATCTTTATAGCGTCGCCTGATAAGTCCGGTGTAGCTACCGATCAGTCTCAAGGGTTCCTGTATTTGATGGGAGGCAACAGCTGCGAATTGAGCCAGATCCTGATTTGCATGACGCAGTGATTGTTCCTGGTTGCGCAGCTTAAGTTCCGCTACCGAGCGCTCTCGGTCTTCATTAAGTAGCCGATAGCCGGCAATAGCAATACCAGCGATACCTACCAGCCAGAGAACAAGAAAGGAGAGGCTGTTTGTGACTATCTCCCCACGCTCCTTTGATAAATAACTTTCCATGGGAACCGCCACACTGACTCCCCCTCGAATATCACCTACTTTGTAGCCCTGGAAGTCATGGCACTTGAGACACTTTTCTCTAGTAATCATGGGCTGCATCAGGCGCAAGTGTGGCTTACCATTGCGTTCAGCGTATTCGGCTACCTCTTTGACGCCTTGCTCAAACAGCAACAGGGCCTGCCGTTCCCAGTCATCCGGCTTATTTTCCTCGCGCATCAACTTGAGACTGGTTATGTGACTTTTTATACCGTACAAATCTGAAAAACCCTCACTTAACTGACGAACCATGTAGGCAGGATTCATTAGAGTCAGTTTTATACCTGACGGGGTGCTGATATCACGCTCAATAATATGTGATAGCTTGGGATTAGGAGGAGTGCGATCGGTAATAGGGACATAGACCCCACCATGGTGGGCCGCCCAGAAGCGGAAGGCCTGATCCTTGTTGAAATTGGCGCGCGCCTCTCGGAGGGCCAGTTCCCAAGTATCTTGTTGAGTTTGTTGGACACCCACGACACCCAGGCCCAATATCACCAAGGTCCAGATCAGAGCAGTTGTATATATAAACCAGCGCAACCGTTGGTTTTCATACAGGCTATCGGGTTTACTACTCATCGGGATCTCTTCTTTAACCAGACGCACCCAATTTAATTATTGACCCTGTGGCCAAATTTACCAGTCTTAAAAGGGGCAGATTTTTACGGAGAGACTTAATTTCACGTGTAAGCAAGTGCCGGTCAGCACAAAGAGACAACAGACAATCTTATTAGATTACAATTACTTGAGTGTGATATGTTGCCTAAATATGGCAGCAAGTGGTGGATACAGAATCATTCCCACTCAATGGTCGCCGGCGGTTTGCCGGAGATATCGTAGGTAACGCGGGAAACATCCGGCACTTCGTTGATGATGCGACTGGATACTTTTCCCAGCAACTCGTAAGGCAGATGCGCCCACTGGGCGGTCATGAAGTCGAGGGTTTCAACGGCGCGCAGGGCGATGACGTGCTCGTAATGGCGCTGGTCCCCCATAACGCCCACGGAGCGCACCGGCAGAAATACCGCAAAGGCCTGGCTGGTCTTCTGGTACCAGTCGTGGGCATGCAGTTCTTCGAGAAAAATGGCATCCGCCAGACGTAGCGTATCGGCATATTCCTTGCGCACTTCTCCCAGTATCCGCACCCCAAGGCCGGGCCCGGGAAAAGGATGACGGTAGACCATGTCGTAGGGCAGGCCCAGTTCCAGGCCGAGGGTACGCACTTCGTCCTTGAACAATTCACGCAGCGGCTCCACCAGCGTGAGATCCATGCGCTCGGGCAAACCGCCAACATTGTGATGGGACTTGATGACGTGGGCCTTACCGGTTCCGGCTCCGGCGGATTCAATCACATCCGGGTAGATGGTGCCCTGGGCGAGATACCGGGCGCCGTCGAGTTTGTTAGCCTCTTCTTCGAAGATCTCGATGAATAAACGACCGATGTGCTTGCGCTTCTCCTCCGGATCGCTCACGCCTGCAAGGGCATCAAGAAAGCGCTGTTCGGCATCTACCCGCAACACCTTGATACCCATGTGCTCGCCAAAGGTGGCCATCACCTGATCGCCCTCGTGCAGGCGCAGCAAGCCATTGTCCACGAAAATACATTGCAGCTGGTCACCAATGGCTTGTTGCAGCAGGGCGGCAACCACCGAGGAATCCACCCCACCTGAAAGCCCCAGCAACACTGGCGCGTCGCCCACCTGCTGGCGCACTCGCTCGATGTTGTCACGAATAATATTGGCCGGGTTCCAGAGCTTGCCGCAACCACAGATCCCATGCACGAAGCGATCGATGATGCGCTGGCCCTGACGAGTATGGGTGACTTCCGGGTGAAACTGGAGGCCGTAAAATCCGCGCGCCTCGTCGGCCATTCCCGCAATGGGCGCCCCAGAGGTCTCGGCAATGCGACTAAAACCCGGGGGCAAACTCGCCACCCGATCACCATGACTCATCCACACGTCAAGCAGGCCGTAGCCCTCGTCCGTGGCGTGGTCTTCAATATCGCGTAGCAAGCGTGAATGAGAGCGGGCACGCACCTGGGCAAAACCGAACTCACCGCCGGCACCAGCCTCCACCGCCCCGCCCAACTCGGTGGTCATGATCTGCATGCCGTAACAAATACCGAGTACCGGCACTCCCAGCTCAAATAAACCAGCCGGAGGGATATAGTCCAAATCCCCGGTAACCGATTCGGGCCCACCGGAGAGAATGATGCCGCGGGGCTTGAATTCGCGCACCGCCTCCGGCGTCATGTCGTAGGCACGGATTTCCGAATACACCCCAGCTTCGCGTATCCGCCGGGCAATCAATTGGGTGTACTGGGAACCGAAATCCAGAATCAGAATTCGGTCGGCGTGGATATCCAGGTCAGAATGACTCAAAGCATTTGTTCCGGCTGATGGATGGCAACCCGAACAGGCTAGCCCACCCGATAATTAGGGGCTTCCTTGGTGATGTGTACATCGTGGGCGTGGCTCTCGCGAATCCCGGCATGGGAGATACGATAAAAGCGCGTCAGGGTGCGAGTTTCCTCAAGATTTCTACAACCGGTGTAACCCATACTGGCGCGCAGCCCACCCACCAACTGGCCAACCACCGCCGTAAGGCTGCCTTTATAGGGCACCCGACCCTCAATACCCTCCGGCACCAGTTTCTCGATCTCGGTAGCCTCGTCCTGGAAATACCGGTCCCGCGAGCCCTGGTTGTGCGCCATGGCACCCAGGGAACCCATGCCCCGATAGGACTTATAGGAGCGGCCCTGATAAAGCTCAACCTCGCCCGGTGATTCCTCGGTGCCGGCAAACAGACTGCCCACCATCACTGTCCACGCTCCGGCAGCAAGCGCCTTGGCAAAGTCACCGGAATAGCGGATACCCCCATCGGCAATCACCGGCACCCCGGTTTTCTTCAATGCCTCGGCAACATTCTGGATCGCCGTGAGCTGTGGGACACCCACGCCAGCTACGATACGTGTGGTACAGATGGAGCCAGGCCCGATCCCCACCTTCACCCCATCCGCACCAGCCTCTACTAGAGCCAGTGCAGCCTCACCGGTGGCGATATTCCCCGCCACGATCTGAATCTCAGGATGATGACGTTTAACCCAGCGCAGGCGCTCAATCACGCCGTGGGAATGCCCATGGGCCGTATCCAGCACCAGCAAATCAACGCCAGCCGCAATTAATGCCTCGGTCCGCTCTTCTGCATCCCCTCCGGTACCAATGGCCGCTCCCACCCGCAAGCGCTCGCGATCATCTTTGCAGGCATTGGGAAACTCAGAGGATTTCTGGATGTCCTTGACTGTAATCAGCCCGCGCAGCTTGTTGTCGCCATTGACCACCAGCACCTTCTCAATGCGGTGCTGATGCAGCAGGCCCACCACCTCTTCCTGATCCGCATCCTCACCCACGGTGACCAGACGATCACGCGGTGTCATCACACTGCTAACCGGCTTGTGGTAACCGGTCTCGAAGCGCAGATCACGGCTGGTTACTATACCCACCAGATCATCCCCATCCACCACCGGCACCCCCGAGATATGCTCCGCCCGGGTCAGTGCCATTACCTCACGAATAGTGGTATCAGGACTCACGGTAATGGGGTCCTTAATCACCCCACTCTCAAATTTCTTCACCTCTCGCACGTGGCGAGCCTGAGTGGCTACATCCATATTCTTATGGATGATGCCCATGCCACCCTCCTGCGCCATGGTGATAGCGAGGCGCGCCTCGGTCACGGTATCCATGGCGGCGGAAAGCATGGGGATATTGAGGGTAATTTCCCGAGTGACGCGGGTTTGAAGCTCCACGTCGCGAGGTAGCACCTCGGAATAGGCGGGGACTAGGAGTACGTCATCGAAGGTAAGCGCTTCTTCTACTGGCGGCATAACGGGTTCACCGGGAGACAGAAAAGCGATTAATTATAGGCTTTGGCCGGGTTCCGGTAAACGCTCTGGGCACCGTAGGCGAGGACAAGCGCCAATCCGGGAATTTACCCTGGAGATATTTCTGAATTCAGTATTTCCCGCACCACTGCGGTGGCATAGCTCCCTGCAGGCAGGCTGAAGCCAAGCTGCAGTACCTCCTCGTCGGGAAAACTCCACTCTAAATCCCACAAGGAGATCCGCAGCGATCTTCTTGCCTGCTTCAGACCCGCCATCTCCAGACCCTCACGAAACTCTCCGAAGGGAGCCAGGGTTTCATCCTCCATGGCAAGGGCGGCGGCGCTCACCAGCGGCCGGCCCCGCCCCCACAGCGGACCGGTAGGGTGTATGTCCAAGGCAGCCAGGCGGGCGGATATTTCCGCATCCGGGGTCTCTATCGCGAAGATACTCTGGCTACCCTCCAGCGAGAGCATGTCACCGGCCAAGGCCTCGTTCCAACTGCCGTCCTGAACACGACGAGCGAGTACCGCGTTGAATAGCAGGGAACGGGCGGCGGAAAGGTAGAGCCCGCGTTTTTGGCGATCACGCTCCCGACGACCCTGAAACAGAGTCAAGGCAGCAGCAACGTTGCCGTAGTCGTGGCCAAAGCGCTGGGGGCCAAACCAATTGGGGGCCCCTGTTTCTTTCAGGCGTTGCAGGCGCTGCCCCAGCACATCTTTATCACCACCAAGCTCACGCAGAATCAACTGAAAATGATTACCGGCTAGCCCGCCACGGCGCAATTTCTTCCGATGCCGGGTGGCCTCAAGCACGGTGAGTTCTGCGCTATTTAATTCCTGCCAGTCCGGTTCAGTCCGACCCGCGAGACCTACGCTGAACCATTGGCTGGTGACCGCGTTACGGTCCTTGAGTCCAGCGTAACTTACATCCCGGCGCGCCACCCCGGCCAGTTTGGCAATCAGGCCGGCGGCCCATGCCGTGTTGGTGTTGCGTTTACGAATGTGCAGCCAGGCATGCTCACCCTCGCCACTCAGGGGATACCCCAGATGCTCCTCGACCTGAAAATCCTTGGGAAAGGTCCGCAGGCAAGCGCTCGCCGCCGGACTTCCCAAAGCATAGGGCAGGGATTCAAACTTTAATTCGGGGGGAAATAGTTCGCTCATGGTTTTAACAACCGGGGAAAGATCCCGGAGATGACCCTACTCTTCCAGCAAAACCACCGCATGCACCGCAATGCCTTCACCGCGACCGGTGAAACCCATGCCTTCGGTGGTAGTGGCCTTGATATTGAGGCGACCGCTGGCGAGCGCCAGATCGCTGCTTAGTCTCTGCACCATGTCCGCGATGTGGGGCGCCAACCGGGGCCGTTGGGTGACGATGCTGACGTCCACCGAGGAAACCCGCAAGTCCGCGTCCGTCAGACATTTGACCACCTCACGGAGCAATATGCGGCTATCGATATTGCGATACTCCTCACTGGAATCGGGAAACAGCTTGCCGATATCTCCCAGCGCAGCGGCACCGAGCAGCGCATCACACAGGGCATGAATGACGACGTCGCCATTGGAATGCGCTGCCAGACCATTGCTATAGGGAATCGTCACCCCACCGAGCACCAGCGGACGCCCGCTGGCAAAACGATGAGCATCGTATCCGTGGCCTATGCGCATCCAGAACTCCGAAGATAATATTCTGCCAGGGCAAGATCTTCCTGACGGGTAATCTTGATGTTATCGGCATGGCCTTCCACCATGCGCGGGCGCAATCCGGAGAGTTCCATGGCCTGGGCCTCATCGGTAACAGTAATTCCCCGCTCCCGTGCCTGACGCAGTGCCTGCTGCAAATCCGCCAGCACAAACATCTGTGGCGTCAGCGCATGCCATAAAGCCTCGCGCTCTACCGTCTCGATAATCTGTCCATGGGCATCAGTCCGCTTCATGGTGTCGCGCACCGGCACCCCCAGCAGGCCCCCATCGCCAACAGTGGTGACCGCATCAATAAGGCGGTCGATGTCCTCATCCCGAAGGCAAGGCCGGGCGGCATCATGCACCAGCACCCAATCCCTGGAATCCGCCTCTTTGGCAAGCCGCTCCAGGCCACTCAATACCGAATCACAACGCTCGGCTCCACCCGTGGCACGCAAGGGTGGTTGGGCACTGGATAACTCGATGTCCTGCCACCACTCATCAGCGGCAGAAAGCACCACCACCACGCCGTCGATACGCGTATGATTACACAGTCGCTCCAGCGTATGGGCAATCACCGGACGCCCACAGAGCGGCAGATATTGCTTGGGCACAGGCGCACCCATGCGTAGTCCCGCACCGGCCGCTGGCACCACAGCCCAAATACGCCGTTGAACAGGACTCTCTGCACTCACTTGGGCGGTTCCTCTATCTGCTGAAAGAAGATCTCATCCTGGTGAATCATGCCCAGATCATGGCGTGCCCGATCCTCGATGGATTCCAGGCCCTGTTTCAGATCCCCGACCTCCGCATCCAGCAAGGCATTGCGCTCCCGCAAGCGGGCGTTCTCCTGTTGCTGCGCAGCAACCGCGCGTTCACGCCGGGAGACCTCGGCAAGGCTGCCCTCAGCCACCCAAAGCCGATACTGCAAGACTGCCAGCGTCACCAGCAGTACAAAGATCAGCAATCGGCTCATAGTGGCCCGGCCGGTCAGCAGCCTGTCTGACTAATCCTTAAGCTGCGGGAAAACCGCCAACCCGGGATAGCTGCACTTGCCACTGGCAGACAACCGCTCCTCAATACGGATCAGGCGATTGTACTTCGCCACCCGATCGGAACGGGACAGGGAGCCGGTCTTGATCTGCCCGGCACCGGTGGCCACCACCAAATCAGCAATGATGGTGTCCTCGGTCTCGCCGGAGCGATGGGAAACCACCGCGGAATATCCCGCATCCTGAGCCATCTGAATGGCATCCAGGGTCTCGGTCAGGGTGCCGATCTGGTTAACCTTGATAAGAATGGAGTTGGCGATATTTTCATCGATACCGCGCTTCAGAATGGACGTATTGGTCACAAAGAGATCGTCACCCACCAGCTGCACCTTGTCGTTGAGACGCTTGCTCATCAGCGCCCAGCCTTCCCAGTCGTCCTCGGCCAAGCCATCTTCAATGGAGATGATGGGATAGCGCTCCGCCCAGTCGGCAAGGAAATCCACAAATTCTGCAGAGCTCAGTACCCGACCCTCGGATGCCAGATTGTATTTGCCGTCCTCATAGAACTCGGAACTGGCCACATCAAGGCCCAGAAATACATCCTTGCCCGCGGTATAGCCGGCATTCTTGATAGCCTCAAGAATTACCGAAATTGCCTCTTCATTGGAAGACAGATTGGGGGCAAAGCCACCCTCATCACCCACGGTGGTACCCAGACCCTTGGCTTTCAGCACGGCCTTGAGGGCGTGGAAGATCTCCACTCCACAACGCACCGCCTCACTCAGGGTGGCAGCGCCGGTGGGAAGAATCATGAATTCCTGCAGATCAACGCTGTTATCGGCATGGGCGCCACCATTGATGATATTCATCATCGGCACCGGCATGGTGTAGCTGTCACCCCTGCCCAAGTACTCGTACAATTCCTCGCCACGGCTGCTAGCCGCGGCCCGGGCAGCAGCCATGGACACCGCCAGCATGGAGTTAGCGCCCAATTTCGCCTTGTTTTCGGTGCCATCCAGCGCCAGCATCTTTTCATCCAGCTCGCGCTGACCTTCCACATCCATCCCCAGCAAGGCAGGACGAATGGCATCGTGAATGTTGGCAATCGCCTTCAGCACACCCTGGCCACCATAGCGCGAGGCATCGCCGTCGCGCAGTTCCAGCGCCTCACGGCTACCGGTGGAAGCCCCGGAAGGCACTGCAGCACTGCCGACGACGCCAGAATCCAGTATCACATCCGCCTCTACCGTGGGATTTCCCCGTGAATCAATAATCTCGCGGGCTTTGATATCTCGTATTGTTGCCAAGGTGCTTACTCCCTAATCTTCAGTGTGTAATGAAATGGCAGGATGCTGATATAAGCCCCCGCAGATAAATAATCTCTAATCCAAATGTGTCTTATAAGTATGATGTTGAAAGAGTTTCAGGCGAGTGCAAGACAAGGAAAAAATTGGCGAAAAAGCTTTGGCCACGGATGGCCTTAGGTCGCGAAGCACATGGATGTGCGAGAGCGGCCCCACATATAGTAAGTGAGCATTTTGAGCCGATTTTTTACGCCGTATTGTGCCGCATGAAGCTTTTTAAACTTCCAATAATGCCGTTTCGTCGAGGGGCCTTGTTTTAGTCAAAGCGTCAAGATCGCGCAAAGTCTCCAGCAAGGGCTCCAGCTTGTCGATGGGCCATACATTAGGACCGTCGCTCAGAGCCTCCTCAGGGCGGGGATGGGTCTCCATAAACAACCCTGCGATCCCGACAGCCACCGCCGCGCGCGCTAATACCGGCACGAACTCCCGCTGACCGCCCGAGGCCGTACCCTTCCCCCCCGGCTGCTGTACCGAATGGGTGGCATCGAAAACCACCGGACACGCGGTTTCACGCATGACTGCCAGGCCACGCATATCGGAGATCAGGGTGTTGTAACCAAAGGAGGTGCCACGATCGCACACCATCACCTGCTCCGCCCCCGCCTCACGCGCCTTGTTCACCACGTGGGTCATATCCCAGGGCGCCAAAAACTGTCCCTTTTTTATGTTCACGGGCTTGCCCGTGGCCGCCACGCGGTGGATGAAATTGGTCTGGCGACAGAGAAAGGCCGGTGTCTGTAGCACGTCCACTACCGCTGCCACCTCGTCCATGGGGGTGTCTTCGTGTACATCGGTCAACACGGGCACACCCACCTCGGTACGCACCCGCTCAAGAATCCGCAGCCCTTCCTCCATGCCAGGCCCACGGTAACCCTGTTCGGAAGAACGGTTGGCCTTGTCAAAGCTGGACTTGTAGATAAATGGAATGCCGAGTCGAGCGGTCATCTCTCGCAACTGCTCGGCGGTCTCCAGCGCCAGCGCCTCGGATTCAATCACGCAGGGGCCGGCAATCAGAAACAACGGATGGTCGAGCCCCACCTCAAAGCCACAAAGCTTCATGCCTGCGCCTCCTGGTAATCAATGGCGGCCTGGATAAAACCGGAAAACAACGGATGCCCATCGCGTGGGGTGGAGGTAAATTCAGGATGAAACTGGCAGGCCACGAACCAGGGATGATCCGGCACCTCCACCACCTCAACGAGGTTGCCATCCAGGGTCTTGCCGGCAATCACCAGACCCGCATCCTGTAACGGGTCCATATACATATTGTTAAATTCATAACGATGGCGATGGCGCTCATTAATGACGCTCTTGCCGTATTCGGCACGCACCGTGGAATCCTTGCGCAAACGACAGGCCTGACCACCCAGGCGCATGGTGCCGCCCAGATCCGCATTGCCGTCACGCCGCTCCACCGCACCCTCTTTGGTTACCCATTCGGTCACCAGGGCAATCACCGGGTGCTCGGTCCCGGCATTAAATTCAGTGCTGTTGGCATCGTCCATACCCGCCACATGGCGCGCAAATTCGATCACCGCCACCTGCATGCCGAGGCAAATACCGAGATAAGGCACCTTCTGCTCACGGGCGTAACGCACCGCCGCCACCTTGCCCTCGGAGCCACGGGTACCAAAGCCACCGGGCACCAGGATGGCATCCATCCCCTGCAGACACGCGGTCCCCAGACGCTCGATCTCCTCGGAGTCCACGTAGGTAATCCGCACCTTGGAATGGGTCTGCATGCCAGCGTGAATCAGCGACTCGGAAAGCGATTTGTAAGACTCGGTGAGATCCATGTATTTCCCCACCATAGCCACCTGCACCTCGCGCTCGGGGCTGTCGAGGTCATGCACCACCCGATCCCACTCGCTAAGGTCGATCTCGCCAGCATCCAGTTCCAGGTGTTCCACCACCAGGTCATCCAGCCCCTGTTCATGCAACACCCGCGGAATGCGATAGATGCTGCTGGCATCCGGTGCCGAGATAACCGCCCGCAGTTCCACATTGGTAAACAGTGCAATCTTGCGGCGTTCATTGTCCGGCACCGGATCCTGGGCACGGCAGATGAGAATGTCGGGCTGGATGCCGATGGAACGGAGTTCCTTGACCGAATGCTGGGTCGGTTTGGTCTTGATCTCGCCGGCGGTGGCGATGTAGGGCACCAGGGTGAGGTGCATATAAAGGCAACGCTTGCGGCCCAGCTTCATGCCCATTTGGCGGATGGCTTCAAGAAAAGGCAGGGACTCGATATCGCCCACGGTGCCGCCAATCTCCACCATCAACACATCGACATCACCCGAGGCCTTATGTATACAGGCCTGAATGGCATCGGTGATATGGGGGATCACCTGAATGGTCGCACCCTGGTAGTCACCACGGCGCTCACGACTGATCACGTCGTAATAAATCTGCCCGGTAGTGAAATTATTCACCTTGCCCATGGTGGTGCGCACGAAACGCTCGTAGTGACCCAAATCAAGATCGGTCTCGGCCCCATCCTCGGTAACGAAGACCTCGCCGTGCTGGAAGGGATCCATGGTTCCCGGATCCACATTGATGTAGGGATCAAGCTTGAGCAGGCTCACCTTCAAGCCGCGCGCCTCAAGAATGGCGGCCAGCGAGGCAGCGGCAATACCCTTTCCAAGCGACGACACCACGCCGCCGGTCACGAAGATAAAACGTGTCATAGATTGAATTCTGAAGTCTAAAAAGAGGGGCCAGAGCCGGCCTCGGGACGGGAGAGAAACTTAACAAAATAGGGCGCTGGAAACAATCACGGCAGCCCTGCTGGAAGCCGACAGCCTGGATGACAAATTCATTTGGTAGGGCGGACCGTGTCCGCCGTTCAACAGTCGTCGAAATCAGAGTATGCGGCGGCCACGGGCCGCCCTACGGCGCTACGGAGCCGTGTCTGCGAGTAATGACGGCAAGGTAGCGAGAGCACCGGTGAGAATGGATAATGCCCATCCATCTTGTTGCCACCCGAGTGCCCGGAATGCCCCTACAGACCCCGAAAACCCACCATCTCAAAGATTATCAGCCCTCGGAATACCTCATCGAGCGCATCGATCTGCGCTTCGAGCTTGAGCCCAAGGACACTCGAGTGAACGCACGCATGGAGTTAGTGCGCAACCCGCAAGCGCCTGCCCGTGGGCTCGGCCCATTGCGCCTTGACGGCGAAAATATGGAATTACTGGCTCTCAAGATAGATGGCGTAGCGCTTGGAGCTGACCGCTACATGTGCTCCAGCACCGGGCTGTTGATCACTGCACCGCCCAAACGTTTCACCCTGGAAATAGAGACCCGCCTGCAGCCGGAGGCCAACACAGCGCTACAAGGCCTGTATCTTTCCAGCGGCACCTTCTGTACCCAGTGCGAGGCTGAGGGCTTTCGCCGCATCACCTATTTCCTCGACCGTCCAGACGTCATGGCCCGCTTCACCACCACCGTGGTGGCGGACAAAGAGGCCTGCCCGGTACTGCTCTCCAATGGCAATCCTTTGGAGCGTGGAGAGCTGGAGGACGGCCGCCACTGGGTGCGCTGGCAGGACCCCTACCCCAAACCCGCCTATCTGTTTGCGCTGGTGGCCGGCGATCTGGCCTGTATAGAAGATGACTACACCACTGCCTCGGGGCGGGCGGTAACGCTACGCATCTATGTGGAGGCTCACAACGCCAAGTGCTGCGACCATGCCATGGCCTCGCTGAAAAAGGCCATGCGCTGGGACGAAGAGGTGTTCGGGCTGGAATACGATCTCGACATCTACATGATCGTCGCGGTAGACGACTTCAACATGGGGGCGATGGAGAACAAGGGCCTTAACGTCTTCAACTCCAAATATGTGCTCGCCGACGCCGAGACCGCCACCGATGCCGACTTCAACGGCGTGGAAAGCGTCATTGCCCATGAGTATTTTCATAACTGGACCGGCAACCGCGTCACCTGCCGCGACTGGTTCCAATTGAGCCTCAAGGAAGGGCTAACGGTATACCGGGACCAGGAATTCTCCGCCGACATGGGCTCGCGCCCGGTGCAGCGCATCAATGATGTACGCGTGCTGCGCAATGCCCAGTTCCCCGAGGATGCCGGCCCCATGGCCCATCCGGTGCGCCCGGCTTCCTACATAGAAATCAATAACTTCTACACCGCCACCGTCTACAACAAGGGAGCGGAGGTGATCCGCATGTACCAGGCCCTGGTGGGCACAGAAGCCTTCCGTGCCGGGGTCAAACTTTATCTGAAACGCCATGATGGCCAGGCGGTGACTACCGATGACTTCCTGCAGGCTATCGCCGACGCCAGTGGTGCGGATCTGGAGCAGTTTCGCCGCTGGTACAGCCAGGCCGGTACGCCGGTGATTCGCGCCCAGGGCCGTCATGATGCAAAGAACCGGTGCCACGAACTGAGACTGGATCAATCCTGCCCCCCCACCCCGGGTCAGCAGATCAAAACACCCTTTCACATCCCCGTAACCTTGGGGTTATTGGATAGCAATGGCCACGATCTGCCCCTGCAACTCGCCGGGGAAACTTCCGCAGCGAAAGCCACCACTCGGGTATTCAGCCTGCGCAAGGAAAGCGAGACCTTCCGCTTCGTGGATGTGGACAATCCCCCGACCCCCTCACTGCTACGCGGTTTTTCAGCGCCGGTACGCCTGGAAAGTGGGGCCACCGATGACGAACTGGCCTTCCTGCTCGCCCATGATTCCGACCCCTTTAATCGTTGGGAGGCAGGTCAGGAACTGGCCGTTCGCCTCAGCCTCCGACTGGTGGAACAAATTCAACAAGGCGAAACATTGAGCCTGGATCTGGATTTCACCCGTGCCATGGGCCAAACGCTCGCTAATCCCGACCTGGACCCCGCCTTCATTGCCGAGGTCTTCGTGCTGCCCGGTGAGGGTTACATCGCCCAACGTATGGAGGTTATGGACCCGGCCGCGATTCATCAGGCCCGCTGCTTCCTGCGTAGCGCCCTTGCCAACACGCTGCGCGACGAGCTCGAAAACGCCTATCGAACCCATACCCGCGAAGAAGCCTACCGCTACACCCAGGACGCCGTGGGCCGGCGCAGCCTGAAAAATATCGCCATCAGCTATCTGATGGAACTGGAGGCGCCGGAAATCTGCAGCCGCTGCCTCGCCCAGTTCCGCGCCGCCGACAACATGACCGATGCCCTCGGCGCGCTGGCGAGCCTTAGCCAACACGACTGCGCAGAACGCCGTGATGCCCTGGCAGAATTTGAGACCCGCTGGCAATCCGAACCACTGGTAATGGACAAATGGTTCAGCCTGCAAGCCACATCGAGACTGCCCGGGACCCTGGCAAGGGTGAAGGAGCTCATGCAACACCCCGCCTTTGATGCCAGCAACCCCAACCGCATCCGCGCCCTCATCGGCGCCTTCAGCCATGCCAACCCGGCCCAGTTCCACGCCACCGACGGCAGTGGTTATGTCTTTCTAAGGGAAAGGCTACTGGAGCTCGATCCCCGCAACCCACAACTCGCCGCCCGCCTGCTCGGCGCCTTCGGCCGCTGGCGCAAACTGGACGCGCCACGCCAACAGCTGGTACGCGGGGAACTCGGAAAAATTCTGGGAACTAGCGGGCTATCCCGTGACAGCTATGAGATCGCATCCAGAACACTTGGAGACTCATAACCCTGGAGTATTTAAGCCGAATGCGAACGCCTGCAAATCAGCAGGACCCCGCCAGCAAGCTAGGAGCCTGATTATTTCGTCATTCCGGCCGCAGCGGAGTGGAGAGCCGGAATCCAGATATCTATAAATCAACACGTCGCTGGATTCCCGTTTCCACTGGAATGACGTTCGCTGAATAAATCAGTGCTCCCCTAGATGGGTTCTTCCATATCATCCGGGAGATTAAGCAGTCGTTCGCTGCGCCAAACACGGATGACCCGTATCTTCTTTTGTTCGCGCCGATACACGATGCGAAATGGCGGATGAATAAGCTCCCTTAGAAAGGACTGACCAAATTCAGGCACGATCCGTCCCATATCCGGATGGTCCTGCAGGGATTCTATGCTCCGAATAATTTCCACAACGAACTTGCTCCCCACATCGGGGACACCCTGCTCCGAGTACCAACGTTGGATCTCTTCAAGATCGGTGAGTGCAGACTCAGCAAGGTGGATGCTCAGCATCTTCAGACTACGAAATTCCTAACCGTACCTTCGCCTTTTCCAAAGAGACTTCCTGACCGGACTCGATATCGCCAAGCCCTTTTACCACCGCTCGCATGAAAGCCCGCTCCTCATCCGCCTGCTCGTAGTCAGTCACCGACTGCACTACGGCAACGCCGCGTCCCCGGCTCGTTACGAGCACAGGCCTGTGAGCTTCCACCACATGCTTGAGTACCCGACCGGGATTGACCTTCAAATCACCGAGCGGCACCACGTCTTCAGAAAATTTTATAGCCATCACACCTAAATAACGCGCTGTTTATAGCAGCCGATAATAGCACCTGTTAAGGTCAGCTTATACCGCAGATTCAACTCGACAAGGCAACGATTTTGCCTATCTGAGACTCGCCCCCTGTGTCGCTAACTACGCTTGTAAACCTCACGACGATGACCAATCTTAACCACCAGGACGACAAGCTCCTGGTCTCTGACCTCATAGATAATCCGGTAGATCCCCTGCCGCACCCGGAATCGCTCCTGAGCTGAGAGTTTCTCGCTGCCAGCAGGGCGCGGCTCCTTACTCAGAGCCTCGATACGTTTGAGAATCCGCTTAACGTCTTTATTTGGAATACGCCGGAGGTCTTTGGCTACGGACTTCTTGAAACGTAGTTCAAAGCTTCCCATGAGCCTTGAGGTCTTCCAATAGCGCTTCGTAGCTGATGCCAGGCTCGGCAACACGCTCCTTGAAAGCAGCCAAATCCTCCTCATCTTCCCTCAGGGATTCGCGCACAGCTTCATTGACCAGGTCAGACAAGGAACGGTGCGTGCTGGCGGCCTTCAATCGAAGTGCATCGTGAATTTCAGGCTTGAAGTAAACCGTGGAACGCTTATTGCCATGATTCATTGAGATCACCTCCAGATGGCATCATAGCGTTATAACGTCAAAATGCCAACCAAGGCGCCCCAGCTAACAGCGCAATGTAGAGCGCATGGGCACCCGCCTCCCTTTCGGGGTACGGAGCAGGCTCTGCGGCATAGGTGCATCCCTACAAAAAATGTGCGGGAGCGGCCCAGTGGCCCCCAGGAATCGAGTTCCTTTCCGCCTATTGCTTCGATGCCCATATAGCCAATCTATGCCGTATGGATTTCTGCGAAATCTGGCCCTCAGGAATGGGAGCAATCAATTTGTCGTGAACCAGGAGTCGATAAATATATTCGAGTTTTTCATGGGCCGAATCCGTCGCCTCAAACTCTACGACACCTCGCTTTTCACCATACGCCACGCCTAGAGCGATGGCCTTTTTTACCAACTCCTTCTCATTTTTTAGTTTCTTCATAGCCTTCTTATTCGTAGTGAGCCCATAAATAGAAGTTTCTTAGGTTTCGGGAAGCCACTCCCGCACATCCCGAAACTGTGGTCTGTCCCTCATTCCTCTCTTGTTAGATGGCCGAGCTCAGCCCGTCCACCATGAGTCGGAAGTCGGCGTACATGAAGCCGCTCCGTTCGACGACTTCACCTCGTGCCAATTCTATCCGTCTGCTCAGCATGGGCCCATCTGTGACGCACGTGTGAAACTCGCCATTCTCGCCACAAGGATCGACCCCGTCCGGGAGCTGGCTGAGGAAGTCGTTATCGTAACGCGCTCCGACCAACTCCGGAGCCAGTCGCTTCGGATCCAGGGAGGTGATGTAGGCCTCTATCCCTGAGGCCAGGATCTTGGTGGAAAGTAATCCGGTATCTTCATCCCAGATAGGGAAGCACGGTTCAATCGAGGATTCAGAGAAAAGCGTCTCGCGATACGCCCGGATGTCTTCGAGGAAGAGGTCGCCGAATGCCATTTGGTCGATCGCTTCGACTTCCGCCATGCGGATGACAGGAGCGACCGCAGCCAGGTAGGCGTCGTTGGAACACGGAAACGGTAGTTCGACTATCTCCAGCGGGAGCCCGACTGACTCAGCTTGAGCCCGCAGTACCTCAAGTCGCGTCCCGTGGATCGCGACCCGACCGAAGTGCGGTGTAACCGTTGTGATCAGTCGCTCGACTTGGATTCGTGAGTCGGCCTGGAGTTCGTGGAGTGCCCAGGCGCTGTCCTTCCCCGTACTCCACCACAACCAAACCCGCTTCAACAAACCCCCTCGCCTAAGGTCATGTAACGTTCAGGCTCAGGGGCATTACGTAGCGGAGCGAGGCTTGTGCGATTTACACACAAATGAGCACCGCGGAGTGATGTCCTTTGAAGCCAATTGTAATGTTCATATTTCTATTGTGCCCTCTAGATATTTCACCGCCTTACCAGAAATCAAGACACGTTTACCAGACAGCGTACACTGAAGCATGCCGCCCCTTTTTGATAGCTGAGCAGCTGACAACTCATTCCTTCCTAGCCTAGCCACCCAATAAGGCATCAATTCACAATGGGCAGAACCAGTAACTGGGTCTTCATTCACTCCACACTTAGGGGCAAAGAACCTACTTACAAAATCCGTTTTCTCTCCCGGAGCGGTGACAGAAATCCCTCTACACTCTAACTTGGCTAGAGTTGAAAAATCAGGTGCTAGTGACAGAATATCCGACTCGCTTTCAAAAACGGCTATATAATCATCAGAGCGCCAAACTTCTAGCGGTTCTTTTCCCAGTCCTAGCTTCATGTCGTCTGAAATTTCACATTGAAATATGTCTGATACAGGGAAATCCAACTCTAGCATGAGCTCCTTTCTTCTCACCGTTAGTTCACCACTTCTAGAAGTGAACACGATTTCATTGTCTTTGTGCCCGCATATTTCGTATATGACATATGCGCTCGCTAAAGTAGCATGACCGCATAGATCTACCTCTACGACTGGCGTAAACCATCTAATTTCGTAGGTCTCACCTCTATTCACAAGAAATACTGTTTCGGACAAATTATTCTCTAGAGCGATATTTTGAAGGACTTCATCAGGAAGCCATTCTTCCAAGAGGCATACAGCAGCCGGATTTCCTTTAAAAACATCCTCAGCAAATGCATCAATTTGATAGATAGATAATTTCACGAAACTTCCCTATGAACATAACGTTGTAAATCACCTG
>JAJFJT010000012.1 GCA_021773795.1 Gammaproteobacteria bacterium
TGAACTCCGGTGAATGGTTCCTGCGTGGTCGTCTTGCCATCTGTTTTCTCCTCCTGATTGGGCATATCATGCCAAGTTCAGGCTGAGAATCCACTTATCGGAGCTATCCAGAGCTGTTCAGATTTCTGGGGCCACCTCTAAGATCCACAGCCGCTATCATCCGCACGAGCGGGATGGGGAAACGTGATCGGAACCAACGTAATGAAATATACCAAATAATGGTATATTATTCCCTTGTGAGCCGGACTGTTTACCTGACCCAAAAAGCGCATAAGCAACTGCTCAAACTGCCGCGATCCATCCAGGACCTAGCCGATCTTGCCGTAGCAGATCTGGAGGAACAAGGCATTAACCCGCAGGGTTGGAACACCTTGAAAACGGACAAAGACGAATATCGTTTGCGGTTGAACTACCGGTATCGGATGCGTTATCGGGTGTCCGGTAAACAGGCCATAGCGATCGAAGTATTTTATGTCGGGCACCGACGGGAGGCTTACCGATGAGCCAAGCACTAACCATCCATCATGATCTGGGCGATGTAGTCCTGAAACCCAGTGGTAAAGTAAATCAGGCGCGTCTTAAAAAGATGATCCGCTCGACGTTGGATCAATATCTGGTCGAAGACCGGGTGTCTGCAAAAACGATCCATGCCGAGGCGAAACAACGCCACGGCGATGACTACCGCACGCCTGGATACTACTTGCGCCTGTATCGGCAACGTGCCGAATTGACCCAGACCGAACTGGCCGACAAGACCGGCATCCGCCAACATCATCTCTCCGAGATGGAAAACAACAAGCGTATGTTGGGCAAAGCCAATGCGAAGAAGTTGGCCGGAATCCTGGATTTCGATTACCGGAGGTTGCTGTAACGCCGATGCATTATGCCATCGGACCACCCGTCACGGCGCTTGCAAGGTCTTCGGGAAGTCACGGTGATCCTCAGCCCGGCAAAGCTTCCGCGTCCTTGGCAATTGCTCCTGCATTGCCCTACTACCGTACATCCCTGTAGGCAAGCGCCGTGCTGGTGTGCTGATGCGTGACATTGCCTCATTGACCGCTATGGTCACCGTGCCCCAGGCCCAGTGGAGCAGGCTCATCACTTGCTTCCTTCCAGGTAAGTACCCTTGCCCAAGTGGCCAGCATGAGCATCAACGTCCAGTGTAAGTGGAGAGAAACGTAACCACATGCTACAGCCTTGGCTGACTAATCAACTCCCTATTGATGCCTTGCATCTCCCATGGTCAGGTCTCAGACTCCGCACCGGAAGTCGGCCGGGCAGTCGCTTCATCGCTCGCGCGGTGGGGAGGAAAGTCCGGGCTCCGCAGGGCAGGGTGCCAGGCGAGAAAAAGGGGACGGGGGGATTATTTATTGACCATCCATCCATGCTAGCCTGAGCTAAGGATGATCATCAGCACAAGGAACTGTGCCATGCCAAGAAGAGCAAGGAGCTATGTTGCGGATATTCCCTACCATATTGTCCAACGCGGCAATAATCGGGAGGCTTGTTTTTTCGAGGTGGACAATTACCAGTACTACCTGGAAGTGCTGTCGCAAGTACTGAAGCGATATCGTGTGTCCCTTCATGCCTACGTACTCATGACTAACCACATCCATATGCTAATGACACCGGAAACCTCGTCCGGAATTTCAGATGTATATGGCGAGAGGACGGCCACGCAAAGACAATGAACTGGTCAATAAATAATCCCTCCGTCCCCTCTCCTTTGTCACAAAGTTTTACAGCTAATGTTGCGCACATAAATCCTGTATCTGATTGATATTACAAGTATTTAAGAAAAATCGTATCTGCGTTCCCCTTCAAAACAGCCATACAACCGTCAGTATTTTTTACAGTTAGCGCCCTCCGAGAGAATGTGCACGGCGAACGTGGCTATAAGTCCTTAATAATTTTGACGATTATTATTCTTGGCACACTCATTGCATGGTGCTAATCGCTATTAAGTAATGATGGTATCGTGCCATGGAAGCCAAGGAGTGCATTATGTCCCAACAATCTGTCAGAGTCCGGAATCCCCTCATCAATCCTCAGGCTAAATCAAGACAATGGTTCCGATCCCGGGTGTGTACGGCGATTCTTGCTCTTAGCTCTTTGTTCGTTGTGACAAGCGTATCGGCAGGGCCGATCTTTCATTTATTTGCTGGCAATAACGGCACGCCAGTGCATCCCAACGCAAACGACCCCACCGATTTCAGAGCCTTCAGTTCTCTTTGGGGTATAACCACCACTGGTGCAGGCTTCATGGATGGCCGCATTACCTTTGTCGATGGCTTCGTGTTACCCACTACGAATACCAGCCAAACCGTCACCTTCGACGAAACCGATATTGCCGAGTTCAGCTTCAGCCATTCACAATCAGCATTTGGCAGTACCCCTATCTTCCCGGTGTTTAGCTTTACCGCTCTGGCAAGCGATATTGTCTCTGCTTCGGGCGGTATTGGTCACGACGGTACGGATTTTTTCATTTTTAGTAATGGGGGCCCGAGTGGGATGCCGACCATCACGACCACCATCGGGGCAACTATAGGCGGTGTATTTGGTACGCCAGGGCTTACCGGTATCTGGGACATGGTTGGCGCAACGTCTCTGAATTTGGTTGGTACCGGGAGTGATACGGGTCGGACCGTATCACTTCAGGGTCCTGGTGGACGGTATGAACTCACTGGCTCGACCGCTAGCTCTGCTCCAGCCCCCGAACCTTCCAGCATATTGCTGTTAAGCACTGGCTTGGCGGGTTTAGCTGTCAGGCGGCGGATGAAGAAAAGGAAGCAGACCGGGTAATCATTGCTCTACGCATTTCCTTGCATCCACCAGGTGCAGGTCTCAGACTTGGCGCCGGAAGTCGGCCGGGCAGTCGCTTCATCGCTCGCGCGGTGGGGAGGAAAGTCCGGGCTCCGCAGGGCAGGGTGCCAGGTAACGCCTGGGGGATGTGAATCCACGGAAAGTGCCACAGAAAATATACCGCCATTGGCCCTTGGGCTGATGGTAAGGGTGAAATGGTGTGGTAAGAGCGCACCGCGCCGTTGGCAACAATGGCGGCAGGGTAAACCCCACCCGGAGCAAGACCAAATAGGGGAGCACATCGCGCTTTGGCGCGAAAAGGCGCGGCCCGCGCTGGCTCCCGGGTAGGTTGCTTGAGGCGTGCGGCGACGCACGTCCCAGATGAATGACTGTCCCAGACAGAACCCGGCTTACAGGCCGACTTCCACTTGTTTTTCTCTATTTCGGGGGCGGCATACGCCCCCAAATTCTATTTTTCCCTCCTTGGCACCAGCCAATTCCGGCAATACTTAAGGAGGCTCTGATCTATTCGTGGACTCGTATCTTGCGCCCAAAATAAATCAGAGCCTCCTTAATGCAATTCATTAAGTATCTATTTCAACCCAATGATCCTCCTGAACGTTCCCCCCACAAAACCACATTAAACTTGCTGTTATTACGCTAAGTCATTGTCTCTAAAGAAAGATTTGTGATCTCCCGGCTTGACACCCGGGGAAATCTGCACCCATAATCGTTTCTGGTGGGGAATTGTGGGGAAAACTGGATCTCTGCGGTTAATCAATGGGGATAGTGGTGTTCCGAGGCGAAAGCACACTCAACATGGATAACAAGGGGCGGCTTGCCGTTCCTCGGCGTTACCGTGCCCAGCTTGGGGAGATGTGTGGCGGGGCCCTGGTGGTCACTATCAGCCTCCTCAATCGTTGTCTGGTGGTTTATCCCTTTAGCCATTGGCAAGACATCGAACAGGAATTGAAGAATCTTCCTGCCCTGGATCGCAAGGCCCAGGCCATTCGCCATCTGCTTATCGGTCACGCCACCGAGTGCGAACTCGATGGTCAGGGACGCATCCTTGTTAGCCAGTCTCTGCGCGAGTTTGCGAGCCTGGAAAAGCGCGTGAAGATGATTGGACAGGCTGGGAAATTCGAGCTTTGGAACGAACAAGCCTGGGCTGATCAGCGCGATGAGTTACTGGCCGATGTGGGGGCATTACTTGCTGACCCCTCGGACGAATTACGTGCACTAGTACTTTAGACCGTAGCCGATACGGGAGGAATGGCCGGATGGCAGAGCAGGCGCTGGTGCATGTGCCGGTCATGATGGAAGAGGTGCTGAAATTATTGGCGCCGCGACCGGGTGGGATCTACCTGGATTGTACCTTCGGTCATGGTGGTCACAGTCGTGCATTGCTGAATTTGATTGGCGAAAAGGGGCGGGTGATGGCCATGGACCGGGATCCGTGGGCGGTGGCCGAAGGGCAGCGATTGGCTGCCGTTGAGCCGCGTTTCTCTATCACGCGCAGTGCCTTTTCTGATCTCGATGCGGTAGCCAGAGCAGGCGGGGTATATGGGCAGGTGGACGGTGCACTATTTGACCTCGGGGTTTGCTCCAGCCAGCTGGACGAGGCCGAGCGCGGCTTCAGCTTTCGTGGTGATGGCCCACTGGACATGCGCATGGACCCGGAAACGGGCACCAGTGCTCGCCATTGGCTGGCGAAAGCTCCGGAGCGGGATATCTCTCGTGTTATCAAGGATTTTGGTGAGGAGCGCTACGCACGCCGTATCGCCCGTGCCATTGTCGCGGCACGGGCCGAGGAGGCTATCGAGACCACCGCACAGCTGGCGGAAATCGTACGCCGGGCAGTACCCGCGCCTAAACGCAGCGCTCGCCAGTGTCGCCCCGGCGCGGCATCGATACATCCAGCTACCCGGACTTTTCAGGCCATACGTATCTACATCAATCGGGAACTGGAGGAAGTGGATGTGGCACTGCGTAAGGTGGTCGATGTGCTCGCTCCCGGCGGGCATTTGGCGGTGATTAGTTTTCATTCCCTGGAGGACCGCATCGTCAAACGTTTTATGCGCGATCAGTCGCGCCCACCCCGCGCTCCTCGTGGTCTGCCCCTGCCGGAGCCGGTAGCCCCACCTGCCCTCAAATTGCTGGGCAAGTTACAACGCCCGGGGGCGGCCGAGGTCTCGGTTAATCCACGTGCGCGCAGCGCCTTGTTGCGGGGGGCAGAAAAATGCGCCTGATGGCCGGATGTTTAGGTGCTGCATGCGTTGCCCTCGCGGTTTTTGTATCGGCGCTCGCCGTGGTCTCCGTGAGTCATCGCAATCGCCAGTTATTTACCGAATTACAAGTTCTGGAGGGCGATCGCGATCGCATGCTGGTGGAGTGGGGACAATTGCAGTTGGAGCAAAGCGCCTGGGTGAGTCACGACCGAGTGTTTAATGTTGCCGCACGCCAACTCCACATGAAAACACCCGATCCAGCGGCCATTGTTCTGGTTCAGCTCCGGTGAGCGAGGTGCACGACATTCAGTTTCGCGGTCGGCGTTTGCTGGTTCTGGCGATGATGGCGGTGCTAGCGGGCGCCCTGTTGTGGCGAGCGGTCGATCTGCAACTGAGCCACCAGGGATTTTTGCAGCGCCAGGGGGCAGCACGCTATCTGCGCAGCGTCAAGATCCCGGCTCATCGCGGCATGATTCTCGATCGTAATGGTGAGCCGCTGGCCATCAGCACCCCAGTGGATTCGGTGTGGGCCCATCCCCGGGAGCTATTGGCATCAACGCCGGATTGGCAAGTGCTTGCCCGCTTGCTGGATCGGGAGCCCAAACGTTTGCAGCGTTTGGTGAAATCCCGTCAACAGCGGGAATTCATTTATCTCAAGCGGCACGTGGAACCTGCGCTGGCAAGCAAGCTGAAAAAGCTGCGGCTGCCGGGTATTTACCTGCAGCGTGAATACCGGCGCTACTACCCGGCGACGGAAGGGGCTGCCCACGTGGTGGGTTTTACCAACGTAGATGATCAGGGACAAGAAGGCCTGGAACTTGCCTTCGATGAGTGGCTACGTGGTGTGGACGGTAGCAAGCAGGTGATTCGTGATCGCCTGGGTCGTGCAGTAGAGGAGGTGGCGCGCATCGCCGCACCCCGCCCGGGGCGTGATCTGGTGCTGAGTATAGATCTGCGCATACAGTCGCTTGCCTATCGTGCGCTCAAGACGGCAGTACAGCGCCACGGCGCCCGTGCCGGTTCTCTGGTATTGCTCGATGTGCATAGTGGCGAGGTGCTGGCGATGGTGAACCAGCCCTCCTATAACCCCAATAATGGTGCCGAGCGAGTTAGCGCCCACTTCCGTAATCGCGCGGTGACCGATGTCTTTGAGCCGGGCTCTACCCTTAAACCATTGACCATCCTGAGTGCTCTTGAAAGCGGGTTGTATCGACCGGAAACGGTGATTGATACCGCACCCGGCTATTTTATGGTGGGCCGCTATACGGTTAAGGACCATCGGAATTACGGTCCGTTAAGCGTTGCCGAGGTGGTGAAGAAATCCAGCAATGTGGGGGCTAGTCGCATTGCTCTCCATATTCCGGCGGAGCAATTGTGGCAGAGCTTTGCCCGCATGGGCTTGGGGGAAGTGCCGGGCAGCGCTTTTCCGGGTGAGGCGGCAGGGCGCTTTAGCCATTATTCCAGTTGGGGCGAAATCGAGCAGGCCACACTGGCCTTTGGCTACGGGCTGTCCGTCAGCACCCTGCAGTTGGCGCGCATTTACGTGGCCATCGGCAATGGCGGCGCCTTGCCGGAGCTGAGTTTTCAGCGCCGTGATGGCGCCGTATCTTCCCGTTCGGTGGCCACCCCGGCGGTAGCCCGCCAGGTGGTGAAGATTCTCGAAGGTGTGGTGGCACCGGGCGGTACCGGTGGCCGGGCGAAGGTTGCTGGCTACCGCATTGCGGGCAAGACCGGAACGGTACGCAAGAGTACGGCCGGGGGTTATGCCGATAACCGCTACCTTGCTATTTTTGCCGGGCTTGCGCCGGCCAGCCGTCCGCGGGTGGCGGCGGTGGTAACCATCGATGAGCCTGCCGGAGATGAATACTACGGTGGTCAGGTGGCGGCACCGGTTTTTGCCGAGCTCATGGCGGGCGCTCTGCGCTTGCTGGGGGTCGCTCCCGATGAGCAGGCCACTGTATTGGCTTCCAATGGGCCGTTACCGGCGTCAGCCCCGGCCGGGGCTTCGGTGCACTGATGCAGCCTCATTCCACTCTATCTTCCTGCCCGTTGGCCGAGCTTTTTCGGGGCTTTGCACCGGTGCCTTTTGACTCCGAATGCCTGGTGCGGGGGCTCAGCCTTGATAGCCGCAGTGTGCGGCCCGGGGATGTCTTTTTTGCCCGTCGGGGACAGAGTGTGGATGCCGGGTGTCACCTTGGGGAGGCGGCTCGCGCGGGTGCCGTTGCGCTGGTGGTGGAGGGCGAAATACCCGGCTGTAAGCAACGCCATGGGGTGCCACTATTGAAGGTGCGCCAGCTCACGGCCACCATCGGCCGAGTAGCTCATCGCTTCTTTCGCAAACCTTCAGAAACACTGCAAGTTATCGGTGTGACCGGCACCAATGGCAAGACCTCGGTCAGCCATTTTATTGCCCATGGCTTGCATCAATGGGCCGGCAGTTGCGGCCTGATTGGCACCTTGGGGCGCGGCCTCTACGGTTCGTTGCAAGACACCAATCACACCACCCCCGACGCGATTCGCCTGCATTGCACATTGGCCAAGGTGCGCGATAGCGGTGCCCGTCATCTGGCGATGGAGGTGTCCTCCCATGGGCTCTCTCAGGAGCGGACCGCCGGCATCGCCTTTGATGTGGCGGTATTCACCAACCTGAGCCGCGATCATCTGGATTATCACGGCGATCTCGCCGCCTATGCCAGCGCCAAGCGTCGCCTGTTCGAATACCCGGGGCTGCGTTATGCGGTACTCAACGGCAATGATCCTTTTTCCCGGGAACTGCAAGGTGCGTTGCCGGCTACCGCCGAGGTGCTGGATTTCGCCCTTACCGGTACGCGCATGTGGACGGGTGCGCCAGCGTTGTTGGGTGAGTTGGCCAGCGCGACACCCGATGGCCTGGAAATGCGGGTGCGGACACCTTGGGGCCAGGCCGAGTGGCACAGTGCGTTGCTGGGGCGTTTCAATGCGGAAAACCTGCTCGCAAGTCTAGCCGGCCTGTTGGCCTGCGGGATGCCACTCGCCCGGGCGGTAACTGCACTGGCGAGCATCCCCCCGGTGCCGGGACGGATGCAGCGGCTGAGCGCCGAGGGTGGAGTTCAGGTGGTGGTGGATTATGCCCATACCCCGGATGCTTTGCGCTTGGCCCTGCATAGCCTCCGGGCATACACCCGCGGCCGCTTGTGGTGTGTCTTTGGCTGTGGTGGTGATCGTGATCAGGGCAAACGCCCGCAGATGGGGCGGATTGCCGAGCAGGGCGCGGATGTGGTGGTGCTCACTAATGATAATCCGCGTTCCGAGGATGCTCAGCTGATCATCAACGATATTCTTGGTGGCATGGCCGAGCCGGAGAAAGTCCGTCTTATCCCGCAGCGGGAGGAGGCGATACAAAGCACCATTGCCGCCGCTGCTAAAGATGGTGATCTGGTGCTCATCGCGGGTAAGGGCCATGAGGCTTGGCAGGAGCTTAACGGTGTACGCAAGGCCTTTAGCGATGTGGCTGTAGCGCGTGCCGCCCTCGGGATGGATCCGGAGTGATTCAGATGCGCGTATCCGAGGCCGCTGCGGCACTTTCGGTCCCCTTTCGTGGAGACGATGTTGAATTCCAGGGGGTGGGAACCGATTCCCGCTGCTTGTGCCGTGGGGCCCTGTTTGTGGCCCTTCGGGGAGATAAATATGACGGCCGCATGTTCATCGAGCATGCTTGCCAACGCGGTGCAGCAGCCGTTATAGCGGAGCACGAGGAGAACTGTGCCGTTCCCTCCATCAAGGTACGCGATAGCCGGCTCGCACTGGGTAGCCTGGCTGCGGTCTGGCGAGGGAAGTTTTCCATCCCGGTGGTGGGAATTACCGGCAGCAATGGCAAGACCACGGTTAAAGAGATGTTGGCGGCGATGCTGCGGGTAGAGGGTGATGTACTGGCTACTCACGGCAATCTGAACAACGAGATCGGCTTGCCATTGACCCTGCTGCAACTGGCCGAGCGCCACAGCTTTGCGGTGGTGGAAATGGGGGCCAGCCGTCTCGGGGAAATTGCCTATCTGAGTGCTATCACCAGGCCAACGGTCGGGGTATTAACACTGTGTGCGCCGGCTCACCTGGAAGGCTTCGGTAGTGTTGAGCAGATTGCCCGCGCCAAGGGCGAGTTACTGGACGCGTTGAGTGCAGATGGTATCGCGGTGATTAATGCTGACGACGCCTACGCTGATTTGTGGCGCGATCTGGCCGGTGAGCGTCAGATTCTGTCCTTTGGTCTGGAGAAAACGGCTGATGTGAGCGCCCGTTGGCAGCAAAGTGGAGTGGGTAGCGAGCTGGAAATCCATGCCTGGGGCAAGCCTCTTTGTAAGGCCAAACTGGCGCTGCCGGGCCGTCATAACGTTATGAATGCCTTGGCCGCAAGCGCCGCTGCTCTGGCATTGGGTTTGTCTGGCGAGAGTATTTGCTGTGGCCTGGAAGCGGTGGAGCCTATTCCCGGGCGTTTGTACTGCACTCAAGGTATCCATGGCATCACCCTCATCGACGACAGCTATAACGCCAATCCCAACTCCCTTGATGCCGCCCTCGAAGTGCTGGTGGTGGGCCCGGGGGAGCACTGGCTGGTGCTTGGCGATATGGCCGAGCTGGGGGTAGAGGCTGAGGAATTACATCGCCAGTCGGGGCTAGCGGCGCGAGCGAGCGGGGTCAACCGGCTCTTTGGCCTGGGTCCACTAGGCAAACTGGCAGCCAGCACCTTTGGTTCTGGAGGCGAGCATTTTTCGAGTGAGGCGGCGCTACTAGAGGCATTGCAGCGCGATCTTCACCCACAGGTCTCACTACTGGTTAAGGGCTCGCGCATGATGGGCCTGGAACGGGTGGTTCAGGCCTTGCGGGGAGAGCACTGAGCCATGTTGTTATTGATGCTGGACCATCTAATCGACCTCCACAGTGGTTTTGCGGTACTGCAGTATCTGACCCTGCGGGCGATCCTTGGGGTACTGACAGCGCTGCTGATCTCCTTCGTGGTGGGGCCCGCGTTGATACGCTGGCTGGAGCATTACCAGATTGGCCAGACTGTGCGTGACGACGGCCCTCAGACCCATTTGATAAAGGCGGGCACGCCCACCATGGGCGGGGTGCTGATTTTGGTAGGCATCGCCTTTAGTACCCTGTTGTGGGCAGATTTAAGCAACCGCTTCGTCTGGGTGGCGCTCATCGTCACCCTGCTGTTCGGGGTGGTGGGCTGGGTCGACGACTACATCAAGCTGGTGCGTGGTGATCCCAAGGGGCTGCGTTCACGCAAGAAGTTTCTGTGGCAATCACTCATCGGTTTTGGCTGTGCCTTGTTCCTTTATCTAAGCCGGAATTCCGCTGCCGAAGTGCAGCTGCTAATACCGATGATGCGGGATGTGGCCATTCCTCTGGGTTGGGGTTTCATCGCGCTCACTTACCTGGTGGTGGTTGGTTCCAGTAACGCGGTCAATCTCACCGATGGCCTTGATGGTCTGGCGATCTTGCCGACGGTGATGGTTGCCGGGGCCCTGGGAATCTTTGCCTATGTCACCGGACACCTGAATTTTTCTGCTTATCTCGGCTTTCCCTACATAGCGGGCACCGGTGAGTTGGCGGTGTTCTGCGGGGCCATCGTGGGCGCGGGTCTCGGTTTCCTCTGGTTCAACACCTATCCGGCACAGGTCTTCATGGGTGATATCGGTGCCCTGGCACTGGGTGCAGCCCTTGGTATCGTGGCGGTGATCGTGCGCCAGGAACTGGTGCTGGTGCTCATGGGTGGCGTGTTTGTAGCGGAGACGATCTCGGTCATTCTGCAGGTGGGTTCCTACAAGCTAACGGGGCGACGCATTTTTCGCATGGCGCCCCTGCATCACCACTTTGAACTCAAGGGCTGGCCCGAGCCACGGGTCATTGTGCGCTTCTGGATCATCACGGTAATCCTGGTGCTGGCTGGTCTTGCGACCCTGAAGATTCGGTAGTCATGAGCCATGTACACGCACACACGCACGCAGCCATGGCGCAACGAGGGATTCGCTCCATGAGCCGCCGACCGCTACTGGCCGGGGGAAAGGCCGTGATCGTGGGGCTTGGCCTCACCGGCCTGTCCGTGGCCCGTTATCTGGTGGCGAACGGGGTTTCCTTTAGCGTGGTGGATACACGCAAACAGCCGCTGGGGCTGGAAGAGTTTTGTCGCGAGTTTCCCGGGGTAGAAATTCATACCGGCGGGCTGGCGGAGGTGCCGCTGCAAGTGGCCGATGAGATCGTGCTCAGCCCCGGCGTGCCGCGCAGGGATCCGATGATCCAGCGCTTGTTAAAACAGGGCGTGCCGGTAATCGGTGACGTAGAACTGTTTGCCCGCACCGTGAGCGCCCCGCTGATTGCGGTGACTGGTTCCAATGGTAAGAGCACGGTAACCACTTTGCTGGGCGAGATGGCAGGCATGGCGGGTATCGCCGTACGTACCGGCGGCAATCTGGGGCCACCAGCACTCGATTTACTCGCGGATGCTCCGGCAGAGCTCTATGTACTTGAACTTTCCAGCTTCCAGCTGGAGAGCCTGAATTCCCTCGCACCATGTGCCGCCACGGTACTGAATTTGAGCCCTGATCACCTTGATCACCATGGCGATATGGCCGGCTATATCGCGGCCAAGCAGCGGATTTTTCGCCATGCTACCAGCCGGGTGTTAAATCTCGATGATCCTCTGGTGCGAGCTATGGAGGGAGCTGGGGCACGCATCGGTTTTGGCTTGGGGATTCCTCGGGAGGGAGATTTTGGACTGATAACCGTGGCCGGTGAATCCTGGCTGGCCTGGGGTTCGCGCCGTCTCATGCGGGTTAGTGAGATGGCTCTTGCAGGGGCCCACAACGTGGCCAACGCCCTGGCTGCGCTGGCGCTGGGCAATGCGGCGGGTATACCGCGTGCCGCCATGTGTGAGGCCTTGCGCCATTTTAGCGGCCTGCCCCATCGCTGCCAGCGGGTGGCGGAGTTTGATGGCGTTGCCTGGTACAACGACTCCAAGGCCACCAATGTGGCATCAACCGTAGCGGCCATTTACGGTCTTTCCCATGGGGGAGAAAAACTTGTACTGATCGCCGGTGGCAGGGGTAAGGGTGCGGATTTTACAGCACTGACCGAGGCAGTCTCCCGGCGGGTGCGGGCGGTGGTGCTTATTGGCGAGGATGCGGGGCGTATTGCCCGCACCCTGAGCGCTGTCGCCCCCATCGTGCGGGCCACCTCCATGGTAGCAGCGGTAGCGGCATCCCGGCGTCTTGCTCATCCGGGGGATCGGGTGTTGTTGGCCCCAGCCTGTGCCAGTTTTGACATGTTTACAGACTATCGCGCCCGCGGTGAGGCTTTTATGGCCGCGGTCAGGGCGGAGCAGGCGCGATGAACTTGTATGTTGGCACCCAGGCAGTTCCGTTTACAGCAGCTGCGTCACAGCGTGGCCAGCGGCCACTGGATGGCTATTTGTTGTGCACCGCTGCGGTACTGGTGGGCCTGGGGCTGGTGATGGTGGCCTCGGCCACGGTAACGCATGGCGCGCGCGACTTTTCCGAGCCGCTACATTTTTTCTGGCGCCAGCTTGGCCACACTGGTCTTGGGGTGCTGCTGGGCTTCGTGGTTTTGCAGGTGGAATTGGAAAGCTGGCAACGGACTAGTGGTGTTTTGTTGCTGATCGGCATTGTGTTGCTCGCGTTGGTGTTAATTCCGGGTATAGGCCGCGAGATCAACGGCAGCATGCGTTGGCTCGCAGTGGGGCCGCTACGAATGCAGCCCTCGGAGTTGGTAAAGCTGCTGATGCCCATCTACCTGGCGGGCTATATGGTGCGCCGTAGCAACGAAGTGCAAAACACGCTGTGGGGTTTTGCCAAGCCCTTGGTGGTGCTGGGGCTGATCGCCGTATTGTTTCTCATGGAGCCCGATTACGGGGCCACCGTGGTGCTGTTCGCCACCATCCTCGGCATGTTGTTTCTGGGGGGCGTACCACTGCCCATTTTTTCCGTTTGGGTGGCTGCCATAGGGGGGCTGATGATGGTTATTGTGGTCGCTGCCCCTTATCGGGTTGAACGGCTGACCACCTTTATGGACCCTTGGGCGGATCCCTTCGACAGCGGTTTTCAATTGACCCAGGCGCTGATCGCCATTGGTCGTGGTGAGTGGTTTGGCGTCGGCCTGGGGGAAAGCGTGCAGAAGCTCTTTTATCTGCCCGAGGCGCATACCGATTTTCTGTTTGCGGTGTTGGGGGAGGAGTTGGGTTTTGCCGGCATGGCCTTCGTTATTACGGCCTTCAGTGTGCTGGTGTGGCGCTGCTTCGTCATTGCGCGGCGCGCCGAGCGTCGTGGTCAGCCCTTCGCGGTCTATCTTTGCTATGGCCTCGGGCTTGCCTTCGGTCTGCAGGCCTTCATCAATATCGGCGTCAATATGGGTTTGTTACCCACCAAGGGCCTGGTCTTGCCACTGATGAGTTACGGCGGCTCCAGTCTGGTGATGAACTGCATTGCCGTGGCCTTCATTTTGCGTGCGGACTATGAGGCCGGGAGGACCAGCGATGAGCGCTGAGCGTATCCATATCCTTATTGCAGCTGGCGGTACCGGGGGGCACGTCTATCCGGCCTTAGCGGTGGCTGAGGAATTGCGTGCCGGCGGCTACGGGGTTGCCTGGTTGGGTACGCGCGATGGTCTTGAGGCGCGGGTGGTGCCCGCGGCTGGTTTTAAAATCGAATTTCTGCCGGTACGACCGCTACGAGGCGGACGCATCCGTAATCGCCTGTTAGCGCCCCTGCATTTATTAGCTGCGTTGATGCGGGCCTTCGGCTTTATCCACCGTTGCCGCGCACGCGCCATATTAGGCATGGGGGGGTATGTATCTGGCCCGGCGGGAATTGCTGCGCGCTTGGCCGGCTGCCGCTTGCTGGTGCATGAGCAAAATGCCGTTCCTGGCCTCACTAATCGGATCCTCGCGCGCCTGGCGCATCGGCTGATGGAGGGGTTTCCCGGTAGTTTCCCGAGTTCCCGGGGGGCGATTCATACGGGAAATCCGGTGCGCGGCGAGATCGTTGCTACCCAAAGCCCGGAACAGCAGCTGGCGGATCGCAGTGGGCCGTTACGCCTGCTGGTGCTTGGTGGCAGTCAGGGCGCCGAGGCCTTGAATAAGGCAGTGCCCGCCGCTTTGGCCGGATTACCCACCGGAGTTTCGGTGCAGGTGCGCCATCAGGCCGGGACTGGAAAGCTGGAACATACCCAGGCGGCTTACCGTGAGCGGGGGCTAAAGGCTGAAGTCGAGGCCTATATCGAGGATATGGCCGGAGCCTATGACTGGGCGGATCTGGTGCTCTGCCGGGCCGGGGCCATGACCATTGCGGAGCTGGCCGCGGCTGGCCGTGGGGCACTGCTGGTGCCCTATCCTCACGCCGTGGACGACCATCAGACTGCTAACGCACGCTATCTGAGTGATGCTGGTGCCGCCATTTTGTTGCCCCAGCACGAATTCGACGGTTCGTCTTTAGCCCAGCTGCTGGCTGAACTTTCCCATGCCCGGGAACGGGTACTGGCGATGGCCGTGGCTGCCTGCCAGTTGGCTTGCCCGGATGCGCGGGACCGGGTGGCGCAGCTCTGCATGGAGGCTTGTCATGCCTGAGTCCGGCAAACAGCAAAAACCCATGTTGCCAGGGGAAGGTGGCGAGATGTCACGTTGGATGCGACGGATTCGGCGCATCCATTTCGTTGGCATTGGGGGTGTGGGCATGGGAGGCATAGCCGAGGTGCTGCATACCCTGGGCTATGAGATCTCCGGTTCCGATGCGCGCGAGGGCGCCATGACCTCGCGGCTACGGGAGCTGGGCATCACCATTTACATAGGCCATGCCGCCGAGCAGGTGCATTGCCGCGACGTTGTCGTGGTCACTACTGCGGTGGCGGGCGACAACGTCGAGGTGGCGGCGGCTCGGGCGGCGCACATTCCAGTGGTGCCGCGCGCACAGATGCTTGCCGAGCTCATGCGCTTTCGCTACGGCGTCGCGGTTGCCGGCACCCATGGCAAAACCACCACCACCAGCCTGGTGGCGAGTCTGCTTGCCGAGGGTGATTTGGACCCCACCTTCGTCATTGGCGGACGCCTGACCGGCGCCGGATCCCATGCGCGTCTCGGTAGTGGTCGTGTGCTGGTGGCGGAGGCGGATGAAAGTGATGCCTCCTTTTTGTGTTTGCAGCCAATCATCGCCGTGGTGACCAATGTTGATGAGGATCACATGGCCACCTATGGCGGGGACTTTTCCCGCCTGCGTGCGAGTTTCCTGGAGTTTCTCCATCACCTGCCCTTTTATGGCCTTGCGGTACTGTGTGTGGATGACCCTGTGGTACGCGAGATGTTGCCGGAGGTAGCGCGGCCGATACTGACCTACGGAATTGAAACAGAAGCGGATTTCAGCGCCCACAATATCCGCCGCGAAGCGGGTCGTACCTGCTTCGAGGTGCTTATGCCGGACATCCCTGAGGCATTGACCCTCGAACTCAATCTGCCGGGTCACCACAACGTTGCCAATGCCCTGGCCGCCATTGCCATCGCCAAGGAATTGGGGGTGGCTGATGACGCCTTGGTGAGTGGCCTGCGGGAATTCCAGGGTATTGCCCGACGCTGCCAGATTCACGGTGAAATTGCCGTCAACGGTGGCAAGGCCCTGCTCATCGACGACTACGCCCACCACCCCCGCGAGATTGCCCCGACCCTGGAGGCGGTGCGCACCGGTTGGCCTGGCCGTCGCACGGTGGTGGTGTTCCAGCCCCATCGTTATACCCGTACCCGGGATTTGTTTGAGGATTTTGCCCAGGTGCTCACTGGCGCGGATGTGTTGTACATCCTTGAGGTCTACGCCGCTGGCGAGACCCCGATCAACGGTGCCGACGGCCGGGCCCTAGCCCGCGCGGTGCGCGCCCGCGGCCAGGTCGAGCCGGTATTTATGGCCGAGCACGATGAACTCAGGGCCGCCCTAGCTGCCACGCTGATGGCGGATGACATTCTCCTGACTCTGGGGGCGGGAGATATCGGTACCGTGGCCAGGGAGCTTGCCGAGCATGGGGTGCTCTCGGGATGAATGTGCAATCTGTTCCCAGCCCCCGGCTGCGCGGCGAGCTGCTCCGTGGCGAGTTGCTGGCGCAATACACCACATGGGGAGTGGGTGGTCCCGCACGGCAACTCTATCGGCCGGCGGATATCGATGATCTCGCCGCTTTCCTCGCAGACCTGCCGGCGGCGGAGCCATTATTTTGGCTGGGGCTCGGCAGCAATCTGCTGGTTCGGGATGGTGGCTTTGCCGGCACCGTGGTGCTCACCGCTGGGCTGCTTTCCGAGCTCTCGGTGATGCCTGGAAATCGAATCTATGCCGAGGCCGGTGTGGCGTGCCCGAAGGTGGCGCGCTTTAGCCGGCGTCAGGATCTGCAGGGGGCGGAATTTCTTGCAGGTATTCCTGGCACCCTTGGTGGCGCCCTGGCAATGAATGCCGGCGCCTTTGGTGGTGAGACCTGGGACCTCGTGCATCGGGTCGAAATCTTGAGTCGTGCCGGTCGGCGGCAGTGGCGGAACCCGGCGGATTATCGTGTGGGTTATCGCTCTGTGGGAGGGCCTGCGGATGAATACTTCATCGCCGCGGAACTAGAGCTTGAGGTGGGTGCTGGTGAGCAGGTTGCCGAGCGGGTCAGGCAATTGCTGCGCCAGCGTAATGAAACCCAGCCCATCGGCTTACGTAGCTGTGGCTCGGTATTTCGTAATCCACCCGGAGACCATGCCGCGCGTCTCATCGAGGCCTGCGGTCTCAAGGGCGAGCAGGTGGGCGGTGCAGTGGTTTCCGAGAAGCATGCCAATTTCATCATCAACCAGGGGCAGGCCACCGCCAGTGATATTGAGCAACTGATTCGGCGCGTGGCGGAGACCGTGCAGGCGCGTTTCGATATTTGTCTGCAGACCGAGGTGCGAATGATCGGTGAGCCTGCTGGCGAGGGAGGCCAGGCATGACCTACGCCTCTCACCAAATCAGTGATGCCAGTGACTTTGGCAAGGTGGCGGTGCTGTATGGCGGCGCTTCCGCGGAACGGGCTATTTCCCTCAAAAGCGGTGCAGCGGTGTTGGCCTCGTTGCAAAAAACCGGCGTTGACGCGGTGGGCATAGACGCCGGTGCTGATGTGATTGCTCATCTGGTGGCGGACGGCATCGAGCGTTGTTTCATAGCCCTGCACGGGCGTGGTGGTGAGGACGGCACCCTTCAGGGGGCGCTGGAAGTAGCCGGCATTCCTTATACCGGTAGCGGGGTCTTGGCTTCGGCGCTGGCCATGGACAAGTGGCGCGCAAAAATTTTGTGTGCAGCACAGGGTATTCCCACCCCCCCAAGCCGTTGCCTAGATGGTGAGGAAGCGTTGTCAGAGGTGGCTGAATCAATAGGGTTTCCGCTCGCGATCAAACCCGTCCACGAGGGCTCCAGCATAGGCGTCGCGCGGGTGGAGAATCTCGACGAGATGCGGGTTGCCTGGTGCTCGGCTCGGCAACTCGATAGTGAGGTGCTCGCGGAGCGTTGGATCGAGGGCACGGAATACACCATTGGGTTGCTCCATGGCGAAGCCATGCCGGTGATTCGACTGGAGATGCGCGGGGCCTTTTACGATTACCACGCCAAATATGACGACGATGCCGGTACTCGCTATCACTGCCCCAGTGGTTTGGCCGTGGAAGAGGAACGCGAACTACAGGGGCTCGCCTTGGCAGCCGCCGAGGCACTGGCCGTGAGCGGCTGGGGAAGGGCCGATTTTTTCCGCGATGCCAATGGCCAGAACTGGTTTCTGGAACTTAATACCACGCCGGGCATGACCGCTCACAGTCTGGTGCCCATGGCGGCCCGTGTGGCGGGTATGGATTTTGACCAGCTGGTATGGCGCTTGCTGGAGAGCAGCCTGTGATCAGGGGGAGCAGCGATGGTGCACAGGTGTTGATGACACTCGATTGCGGCAGATTACTGCGCGTTGCCCTGTTGCTGGTGGTACTTGGCCTGCTGACAGCCTTTGCTTTAGAGCGCCTGGAGCAATCGGGTCGAGTGCTGTTGCCCATACGTTCGGCGGTGGTCAGCGGTGCCTTTGTACAAATGTCGAAGGGTGATTTGGAGGCGGCGGTGAGCACCGAACTTGAGGCGGGATTCCTGGCCCTGGACCTAGCTGCCATCCGCACGGCTGCCATGCGTTTACCGTGGGTGAAGCAGGTATCGGTGCGTCGAGTGTGGCCGGACCAGGTACGCATCGCGGTGATAGAGCGCAAAGCAGTAGCGCGTTGGGGTGAGCAAGGTTTTGTGGACGCAGATGGCGTGCCTTTTTATCCATCGCGGGCCAAAGGATTGGAGGCCCTGCCCTTGTTACAGGGGCAGAAAAATGGTGCGGCAGTCGCGCTGGCCCGTTTCCTTGAATTGCAACCGGTGCTGGCCGCTGCAGATCTCGGTGTGCAGCGGCTTGAATTATCGTCGCGTCATCGGCTGGAAATGGTGATGGGTGGCGGCATGGTGGTGGTGATGCGCCGCGGCCAATCGGCCGATGTGCTGGCGCGTTTTACCAGCCATTTGCCAGCCCTGCAAAAGGCCTACGGCAGGCTGCCACAGCGAGTGGATTTACGTTACGACAATGGCTTTGCGATTCGCTTTCAGGCATCGCCGCCGGAGATTCCAAAGGGGAAGAGCGGGTGAAGAAGAACGCCAGAAACATGATTGTGGGACTGGATGTGGGCACCTCCAAGGTGGCGGCCATCGTTGGCGAGATTACCGACGAGGGTGAGATCGAAATTGTGGGCATCGGCTCCTGTCCCTCGCGGGGATTAAAGAAGGGCGTGGTGATCAATATCGAGTCCACGGTGCAGTCGATACAGCGTGCCGTGGAGGAGGCGGAATTAATGGCCGGTTGCCAGATTCAGTCCGTCTATGCAGGTATTGCGGGTAGCCATATTCGCAGCCTCAATTCCCACGGCATTGTTGCCATCCGCGACAAAGAGGTCACGGTAAGCGATGTCGATCGGGTCATTGATGCGGCGCGTGCGGTGGCGATTCCCGCGGACCAGAAAATCCTCCATATCCTGCCGCAGGAATTCGTTATCGATAACCAAGATGGCATCCGTGAGCCGGCGGGCATGTCCGGGGTACGTCTTGAGTCCCGGGTTCACATTATCACCGGCGCTGTGAGCGCCGCGCAGAACATCATCAAATGTGTACGTCGCTGTGGGCTTGAGGTGGACGACATTATTCTTGAGCAATTGGCCTCCAGTTACGCGGTGCTCATTGACGATGAGAAGGAACTGGGCGTGTGCCTGGTGGATATCGGTGGCGGTACTACGGATATCGCGGTGTTTACCGAGGGTGCGATACGCCACACCGCGGTTATTCCCATCGCGGGTGATCAGGTAACCAATGATATTGCCGTGGCCCTGCGCACGCCCACTCCGCATGCCGAGGAAATCAAAATCAAGTACGCCTGCGCGTTGGCACAGCTGGCCAGCGCGGATGAAAGCATTGAGGTTCCCAGTGTGGGTGATCGGCCAGCACGGCGCTTGGCGCGGCAGACGCTGGCCGAGGTGGTAGAGCCTCGCTACGAGGAGCTTTTGAGTTTGGTCCAGGCGGAGCTGCGGCGTTCAGGATTTGAAGATTTGGTTGCCGCCGGGGTGGTGCTTACCGGCGGTAGTTCAAAGATGGAAGGACTGGTGGAGCTGGCAGAAGAGGTGTTTCACATGCCGGTGCGGCTGGCGCTTCCCCACACGGTGACCGGTTTGGTGGATGTGGTGCGCAACCCCATCTATGCGACCGGTGTGGGGTTGCTGTTATTCGGCCACCAGCATTTCCAGCAACGTGGGCGGGAGCGAGCAGTCAATAGTGGTTTTGCGGGCGTACTGGAACGCATGAAGAGTTGGTTTCAGGGCAATTTCTGATGTTTTTTGTATGGGTGTCATGGAGGGGTAATCATGTTTGAACTAGTAGATGAATATAGTGAGAGCAGCGCGGTCATCAAGGTGATTGGTCTGGGTGGTGGCGGTGGCAACGCACTGGAACACATGCTGGCGAATAGCGTGGAGGGGGTTGAATTCATTTGTGCCAATACCGATGCTCAGGCGCTGAAGAACTCCTCGGCACGCACGGTATTGCAGCTGGGAAATTCAATTACCAAGGGGCTGGGAGCAGGTGCAAATCCCGAGATAGGTCGCCAGGCAGCACTGGAGGATCGGGATCGTATCGTCGAAGTGCTTGATGGCGCAGATATGGTCTTCCTCACTGCAGGCATGGGTGGTGGTACTGGCACCGGCGCGATTCCGGTGGTGGCGGAGTTGGCCAAAGAGATGGGGATCCTGACCGTTGCGGTGGTCACCAAGCCTTTCTTTTTTGAGCGTCGGCGGCGTATGCAGGTCGCGGAGGAGGGGATCCGTGAGCTCTCGAAGCATGTGGATTCACTGATCACCGTGCCTAACGAAAAGTTGCTCAGCGTACTCGACCCGAATATCTCGTTGCCGGAGGCCTTCCGGGCAGCCAACGACGTGTTGTTGGGGGCGACACAGGGGATTGCCGAGTTGATCACCCGGCCGGGCATGATCAACGCTGATTTTGCCGATGTGCGTACCGTGATGTCGGAACAGGGCCGCGCCATGATGGGCTCGGGAAAGGCCAGTGGCCCCGATCGGGCACGGGAGGCAGCGGAGGCTGCCATCGCTTGTCCTTTATTAGAGGATATCAGTCTCAAGGGCGCGCGCGGGGTGCTGGTTAATATCACTGCCGGTCCGGAGTTGGGAATGGCTGAATATGCCGCTGTGGGTGATGCCGTGGGTGAATTTGCCTCGGACAATGCGCTGGTGGTGATGGGTACCGTTATCGATGATAGTGAGCGTGATGATTTACGAGTGACGGTTGTTGCCACGGGCCTCGGTCAGGTGGAGCAGGCAGATCAGCCGGAAATCCGCATGGTAGTGCCCAACAAGCGCGGAGAGGTGGATTATGGGGACTTGGATGTTCCCACGATAAAGCGCCGCCAACCTCAGGGTGAAGTGGCGGCTATTCCGTTAAATGAGGCAGAGCCGGACTATCTGGATATCCCGGCATTCCTGCGCCGCCAAGCTGACTGAGAACTGTCTGGCGGGAGTGTCTGGCGTGCGGTAGGACGTATCACAGCGCCCTGAAAGCATGGTAGTATTCGCCGGATTTTTTCCGCCGTGATCTCTTCGCCTTAAGCGCGGAGTGCAGGCCGGCGGTTGCAGATGACGGGAGTTTGGAACCGCCCATAATGATTAGACAGCGCACGCTTAAAAACGTAATCCGTGCCACTGGTGTTGGCCTGCATACGGGGAAGAAAATCTACCTCACCCTGCGGCCTGCACCGGTCAATAGTGGCATCATATTTCGGCGTATCGACTTCGAACAGCCGGTTGAGCTTGAGGCTCGCCTCGACAACGTGGGTGATACTCGTCTGTCCACCACCCTGGTCAATGGCGAGGTCCACGTTTCCACCGTAGAACACCTGCTCTCGGCTATGGCCGGCCTGGGAATCGACAATGCTTATGTTGATCTTAGTGCCGAAGAAGTGCCGATTATGGATGGTAGCGCAGGTCCTTTCGTGTTCCTCATCCAGTCTGCAGGTATAGAGGAGCAGACGGCCGCCAAGCAGTTCATCCGCATAAAGCGGCCGGTACGGGTGGAGATGGAGGATAAATGGGCCGAGTTTCGACCCTTCGACGGTTTCAAGGTTTCCTTTAGTATTCAATTCGATAACCCGGTGTTTACCGACCGGGCAAGCAAGGCCAGTATTGATTTTTCCACGACTTCTTTCGTCAAAGAAGTGAGCCGGGCTCGTACCTTTGGATTTATGGGGGATCTCGAGTTTCTGCGCGAGAATGATCTGGCCCGTGGTGGCAACCTCGATAATGCGGTTATCTATGACGAGTATCGGGTGTTGAATGAAGATGGTCTGCGCTACGAAGATGAATTCGTCAAACACAAGATGCTGGATGCTATCGGCGACCTCTATCTACTTGGCCACAGCCTGATTGGTGAGTTCAACGCCTATAAATCAGGCCATGCACTGAATAACAAGCTGCTCCGGACCCTTATGGCAGAGGAGTCCGCATGGGAGATGGTGAGTTACGAGGACGAATGCGAGGCCCCCATTATCTATAGTCAGCCGGTGGGTGGTAGCGTACTAGCGTGATTAGTATTTCAACGCTTGCCACACAGGCGTAACAAGGCTTTGCGTAGCGATGGGTTGGTACTTGCCTCGGCGACGCCCTCTAACAAGCCTCTGGTTTGAGCTGAAAGCGGCATGGCCGGATGGTGAGGTGGTTGTTTTGGGATGCCGGGCGGAGTAATGCGCAGTTCCAGTGTGGCATGGTGGTAAGCCGCACAGCGTTGCTGCAGGAAATCCTGTAGCTGGGGGATACAGAAGCGTATGCGCGCATGCCAAGCCGCGGAATCGACATGCAGGACGATTTTTTCAGGCATGACATTGGCGATACGGCAGTGTTTGCCCAGGGCGGGATCGAGAAACTCGCGGAGCACTGCATCCACCTTGCGGATCTGTTTCAGGTGAGCAAGTTCGCGCGTGAGGCAGTGGGAAAGCAGCCCCTTGGTGGGTCGGGGGCCCGAATAGTTTGAGTCGTTCATGGCGGGATGGTATTCACAGGCGGGCATAGACTAGATGGAACTGATCCTGATCACAAACAATAGGCCCAAGCGCTTCCAGATAGGGCGCCTCGGTTTTTTCATGGTCATGCTGACGGCGTTGGTGATGATCGCGGGCACCATGGGTGCCGGGACCTATTTTGGACGCTCTATGGGACGCGTTGAGAGCACCCAAGCAGTCCAGTTATGGAAGGGTGCCCTGGTTGGACAGCATGCCGTGGTGGTGGATGCCAGACGCAGTGCCGAAGATCATCTGGACGCACTCGCCCTGCGCCTGGGACGGCTGCAGGCACATATGACCCGCTTGGATGCCCTTGGATTGCGTCTGACCAAGATGGCCAAGCTGGATGCCGGGGAATTCGATTTTAGTCATCCCCCGGCGGTGGGTGGGCCGGTGACGGGTGGCGCGGTGGCGGCTAATTCGGTGCCAGATTTCCTCGATGATCTGGAGCAGCTTGCCCATACCCTCAACGACCGTATTCCGAAGCTGGAGGTGATTGAAGAGGTTCTGCTGGATCGTCATCTGCAGACTCAGTCCCGCCCTGCGGGTCGTCCTATCGAGCGTGGTTGGTTGTCTTCTCACTTTGGATTTCGCAATGACCCCTTTACCGGCAAACGGGCCTTTCACGAGGGGATGGATTTTGCTGGCAAGGCCGGTAGTGGCGTGGTGGCCGTGGCCGCCGGGATCGTGACCCGGGTAGGGCATCAGCGAGGCTTTGGTCGCTTTCTGGAAATTAATCACGGCAATGGTCTGGTGACTCGCTACGGTCATAACCGTGAGGTGCTGGTAGAGGTGGGGGAGACGGTGCCGAAGGGAAAGCGGATTGCCTTGATGGGCAGTACCGGCCGCTCTACCGGACCTCACCTTCATTTTGAAGTGTTACGTAACGGCAAGCCCATCAATCCCACCCGCTTCATCCGCTCCAAGGGTTGAGTTGTTTCCTGCCATATTCACAGTTTTCCTAATCCTTGTGGGGCGCTTGATTTTCAATTAACGGTTTTTGCCGTTTGAGTCCTTAATCCCGGCTTTAATCAAAAAACTTCTGATTCTGGCGCCAAACGGTGTCTTTCACCTATATTTCCTATCGATATGATTGCAAATTTCATAAAAAAACTCGTTGGCACGCGTAATGACCGGCAGCTAAAACGCATGGGTCGCACGGTGACCACGATCAACGCGCTGGAAACGGAGATCTTGGCGCTGGCTGACGAGGAACTTACGGCGCGGACACCGGCGCTACGTGAACGTTATGCGGCAGGCGAAGATTTGGATGCCTTGTTGCCCGAGGCCTTTGCTGTGGTTCGTGAGGCGGCCAAGCGCACCCTGGATATGCGTCACTTCGATGTCCAGCTTATCGGTGGCATGGTACTTCACGAGGGCCGGATTGCAGAGATGCGTACCGGTGAAGGCAAGACCCTGGTTGCTACCCTTGCCGCCTACCTCAACGCCTTGGCGGGCAGTGTGCACGTGGTCACCGTGAACGACTATCTCGCTCATCGCGATGCGGCCTGGATGGGGGAAATATTCAAGTTTCTGGGAATGCGTACCGGTGTAGTAGTGGCAGGCATGAGCCCCGAGGACAAACGTGAGGCTTATGCCGCCGACATCGTTTACGGCACCAATAACGAATTCGGCTTTGATTATCTGCGCGACAATATGGCTTTCACCCGCGACGAAAAGATGCAGGCGGATCTCGGTTTTGCCATCGTTGATGAGGTGGACTCGATTCTCATCGATGAGGCGCGTACCCCGCTGATCATCTCCGGGCCCACCGACGATAACTCTGAACTCTATACCCAGGTGGATCGTTTAATTCCCACGCTGGAGAAACAGCAGGAAGAAGAGGGTCCGGGTGATTATTCGGTGGATGAAAAGTCCCGTCAGGTGCACCTGACCGAAGCCGGGCACGACCATATAGAGCGTCTGCTGGAGGAAGCGGGGCTACTCGCTGCTAGCGAGAGTCTATACGGTGCCGCCAACATCGGCCTGATGCATCATGTGTATGCCAGCCTGCGGGCCCATGCACTGTTCCAGCGCGATGTGGACTATATGGTGAAGGATGGCCAGGTAGTCATCGTTGATGAATTTACCGGTCGTACCATGCCGGGGCGGCGCTGGTCCGAGGGTTTGCATCAGGCGGTGGAGGCCAAGGAAGGAGTGGCCATCCAGAACGAAAATCAGACTTTGGCCTCCATCACCTTCCAGAACTATTTTCGCCTCTACGGGAGGCTTTCTGGAATGACCGGTACGGCGGATACCGAGGCTGCTGAATTCCAGCAGATTTACGGGCTGGAAGTGGTGATTATCCCCACCCATCGGGAGATGGTTCGCGAGGATAGCAGCGATCTGGTTTACCTTTCAAAGGCCGAAAAATTTGCCGCTGTTAGTGAAGATATCAAGGACTGTCAGCAGCGTGGGCAGCCGGTGCTGGTGGGTACTGCATCCATCGAAACCTCGGAATATCTCTCGGGGCTGCTAAAAAAACAACAGATCGAGCATCAGGTGCTCAATGCCAAACACCATGCCAGTGAGGCAGATATTATTGCCCAGGCTGGACAGTCTGGAACGGTGACTATTGCTACTAACATGGCGGGTCGTGGTACCGACATCGTGTTAGGTGGCAATCTCAAGATGGAATTGGAGGCGCTGGGAGAGGATGCGGATGAATCCCGGATTGCGGCGATAAAGGCCGACTGGCAGCAGCGTCACGATGCGGTGCTTGCCAGTGGTGGTTTGCACATCGTTGGCTCTGAGCGGCACGAATCACGGCGTATCGATAATCAATTGCGCGGACGTGCCGGGCGTCAGGGGGATGCGGGTTCCAGCCGCTTTTATCTCTCCCTGGAGGACGATTTAATGCGTATCTTCGCCTCTGAACGGATGGCGGCGATTATGCAAAAACTCGGCATGGAAGAGGGCGAAGCCATTGAACACCCGTGGGTAACCAAGGCTATCGAGAATGCCCAGCGCAAGGTGGAAGGTCGTAACTTCGACATTCGTAAACAGTTGCTGGAATACGATGATGTGGCCAATGATCAGCGGCGTGAAATCTACGCCCTGCGTAATGAGTTGATGGCTACCGATGATGTCTCGGAGAACCTGGCAACCATGCGTGAGGAGGTGGCCAGCGGGGTCGTGGATGGCTTCATTCCACCGCAGAGCCTGGAGGAGCAGTGGGATGTGCCGGGCCTGGAAACTGCACTGGAGCAGGAGTTTGGCCAAAAGTACGATATCAGTGGCTGGCTTGCAGCCGATGATAGCCTGCACCAGGAAAGCCTGCACCAGCGCATCTTCGACAGCCTCAACGAAGCCTATGGAAAGAAGGTAGAGGCGGCGGGCACGGAACTCATGCATGAGATCGAGAAGGCGGTGATGTTGCAGGTTCTCGACACCACCTGGAAGGAGCACCTCGCGGCCATGGATTATCTGCGCCAGGGGATCCATTTGCGCGGCTATGCACAGAAAAATCCCAAGCAAGAATTTAAGCGTGAGGCCTTCGAGATGTTTCAGGGGTTGGTGGAGCGCTTTAATAGCGAAGTGGTCGGCGTGCTCTTCAAGGGGCAGGTCTGGGCCGAAGAGGATGTGGCGGCGGTGGAGGCCCAGCGCCGGCAAAGTGCCCCCATGGAGTTCCAGCATGAATCCATGAGCATGGATGATGGCGAGGCCGTTGATGCCGAGGCGGAGGGCGCACACACTCCCTTTGTACGCGAAGGTCGTAAGGTGGGTCGCAACGAACCCTGTCCCTGTGGTTCGGGAAAAAAGTACAAACGATGCCACGGCCGTTTGAGCTAGCTCATGGGTGCGCGGCGATAAGCCGGAGATAATGCCATGGCGGTAGGACTGCACTCACCCTCACGTCTGCCCCCGGTTGCCGGTGTGCGTATCGGCATTGCCGAGGCAGGGATTAAATACTCCGAACGGCCGGACCTGGTGGTTTTCGAGCTTGCCACGGGAGCCCAATGTGCGGCGGTGTTTACGCGTAACCGTTTCTGCGCCGCGCCGGTGCTATTGGCACGACAACATCTGCAGCAAGGCGCACCGCGCTATCTGGTTATTAACTCTGGCAACGCGAATGCGGGTACGGGTGAGGCAGGTCTGCGGGATGCCTCTGAAGTCTGCGCCACGCTGGCCGGGTTGGGGGGATGTTCCACCGAGGCGGTACTGCCCTTTTCCACTGGCGTCATTGGCGAGCCCTTGCCGGTAGCGCGTGTCTGCAAGGCCCTGCCAGGCATCCTGAAGGGTTTGGATGCCGATGCCTGGCTGCACGCCGCCCACGCTATTATGACTACCGATACCGTGGCCAAAGGGGCGTTTCGGGAGATTCCGGGTGCCGCAAGCAATGCTCATCTGGTGGGGATAGCCAAGGGTTCCGGCATGATCCGCCCTGACATGGCTACCTTGCTGGTTTTTATGGCCACCGACCTCGCGGTGGCACCCGATGTGCTCCAGCAGGCATTGCAAGCGGCGGTGTCCGGGAGTTTTCACCGCATTACTGTGGATGGTGACACCTCTACCAATGACGCCTGTGTAGTGGTGGCAACTGGTGCCTCGGGAGAACCTGTCATCAGCAGTACCGACGATCCACGCTACCCGGTGCTGCAGCGGGTGCTGGATGAGGTTTGCCTGGAGCTCTCCCAGGCCGTCGTGCGTGACGCCGAGGGTGTCACCAAATTCATCGCTATCGAGGTGTGTGAGGGAGCGACTGAGCAAGAATGCCTCGATACCGCCTTTACCATCGCCCACTCACCGCTGGTTAAATCGGCCTTTTTCGCCAGTGACCCCAACTGGGGTCGGATACTCGCGGCGGTGGGGCGTGCTCCGCTACCAGATCTCGCCATAGAAAAAATCCGTATCCATTTGGGTGAGGTTTGCATCGTCGAGGAAGGGGGGCGAGCGAGGGACTATCGCGAGGAATTGGGGCAGGCGGTTATGGATAAGCCGGAAATTTCCATCCGCATTGCCTTGGGACGCGGTACCAGCAAGGCCACGGTGTGGACCAGCGATCTCTCCTACGATTATGTGCGTATCAATGCCGAGTACCGCACCTGATTCCCTAATCCTGGTGACAAATGCAGGCTAGCAACTCTTGGTCGGGGGTACTTCACGTAGTCGCTGCGGCTTTGATAGACGGGCACGGACGGGTATTGCTTGCACGCCGTCATGAGCACCTCCATCAGGGTGGACTTTGGGAATTCCCCGGCGGCAAGTTGGAGGCGGGGGAGAGCGTATCCGCAGCGTTGACCCGCGAGCTCAAAGAAGAGCTTGGGATTGAAGCCAACTCCGGCCGCTCCCTGATTCGTGCGCATCACCACTATCCCGAAGGCACCGTGTTACTGGATGTTTGGCGGATTGAGCAGTGGCAAGGCATCCCTCACGGGCGTGAAAATCAGGTGGTGGAATGGGTAGCCCTTGATGACCTTCCTCAGCGCTCTTTTCCGGCCGCCGATGTCCCTGTGATCGCGGCCCTGCGTTTGCCCTCACACTATCTCATTACACCGGATCCCGAGGGCGAGACCACGCGCTATCTGAACGATTTGAAGCACAGTCTGGAGGCTGGGGCGCGCCTCATTCAGTTACGAGCCAAAAATTGTGGGCGGGTAGCTTTTAGGAAGCTGGCGCGGGCCGCTAGCGGTGTGTGTGCGGAATTTGGCGCAAAATTAGTATTAAACGCTGACCCTGAATGGGTGTCCGAACTGGGGGCGCAGGGTGTTCATTTGGACTCCCGGCGACTGCACGCTTTGAGCAAACGCCCGCTAGGATCGGAGTTCTGGGTGGGGGCCTCCTGTCATGGCCCGGAGGATCTGGAACAGGCCTATGCTGTAGGCGCGGATTTTGCCGTACTCTCACCGGTGCAATTGACAGCGAGTCACCCGGGGGCAGCGGCCATCGGTTGGAAATGTTTTGCCCGCTGGGTAGAAGAGGCCAAGCTGCCGGTATATGCCCTGGGCGGCATGGCCGTGGGTGATGTAGAGATGGCTTGGCATCATGGAGCCCAGGGGATTGCGGCCATACGTAGCTTGTGGGGAAGAAAATAATGAATCTGGATGCAATGCTGGCTTTTGCCGTGGTTAGTCTGGTGATTGCTATTTCACCAGGGGCCAGTTGGCTCTATGTCATTACTTCCACCATTCAACAGGGACGTGGCGCTGGCGTCATGGCTATTGCCGGCAATGCCACGGGTATCCTCTGTCACACTACATTCGCCGTGGTGGGTTTGTCGGCCTTGCTCTATTACTCCGCCAGCCTGTACACGGTGATTAAATGGCTGGGGGCGGTCTACCTGATGTACTTGGCCTTTCAGATTATTCGCTCGAAAACCCGGAAAGCGGGGATCAACGAGACCGCATCTCATCGTTCCTTGGGGAAGATCTATCGGCAGGGGGTGCTGATTAACCTCCTCAATCCCAAGGTATCGCTACTGATGTTCGCGCTGTTGCCTCAGTTCGTCGATCCGGAGGCTGGCAATGCCGCGGGCCAGATCGCGGTTTTTGGCATTCAACATGCGTTGATCGCGAGTTGTGTGTTGACTGCGATTATGGGGACCGTTAGCCGGGCGACCAGCTGGCTGTTGGCATCACCGAAGCGGGAACAGGGTTTCCGTTGGATGTGCGGTAGTGTGCTTTTTGGTTTGGGGGCCTATCTGGCCTTGGGCGAGCGACCGACGGTATAGCTACGGGGTAGTCACATACATAAAAGCCAGACTCCGATGGGCCTGGCTTTTATGTATTACGGTACACGGCTGCAGATGGAGGCAAGCTCCATCTGTAGAGATTTACTAGTTAGCTAGCGTTCCAAGTACTGCAGTTTGTCCGTTTTTCCGTCCCACTCTTCGGCGTCATCCGGCGCATCTTTCTGTTCTGTAATCACCGGCCATTCCCGTGAGAGCTCTTCATTGAGCGCAATGTACGGCTCTTGCTCATCGGAAAGATCATCCTCGGAAAGGATCGCCTCCGCTGGGCACTCCGGCTCACACAGGGTGCAATCGATGCATTCGTCGGGATCAATGACCAGGAAGTTCGGCCCCTCGTGGAAGCAGTCCACTGGGCAGACCTCTACGCAGTCCGTGTATTTGCACTTGATACAGTTTTCAGTAACGACAAAAGTCATCGTAGTTCCTCGGTCATTCGTCCTGCAGTCAGCAGGAGCCAGTGGGTTTTTCTCAGTCGCGAGATTCTAACCACCTTTTCGTCTTCTGGCGAGTGCTAGCACGTTGTATTCTCCAGTTTTTTCAATGCATAGAGGGCTTCGAGTGCCTGACGTGGGCTGAGCTGATCAGGTGCCAGCGCCTGCACTGCATCGTGCAATGCATCCTGTGGGGGAGGAATAAAGAGATCGGCTTGTGTCTTGGGCTGGTGGGCGTGGCGTGCTGCTCCTGTTTGCTCCAGTTGTGAGAGAAAGTTGCGAGCAGCATTGATCACCTCTGATGGAATCCCAGCCAGCGCTGCCACCTGCAGGCCGTAGCTCTGGTTTGCCGCTCCCTCGCGCAGTTGATGGAGGAAGACGATACGCTGCCCGTGTTCCACGGCATCGAGATGCACGTTGTGTGTCGCCGGGAGCTCATCGGCGAGAGCCGTGAGTTCGAAATAATGGGTGGAGAATAGGGTAAATGCCTGCAAGTGGGTGGCAATCCAGCTGGCGCTGGCCCAGGCCAGAGCAAGGCCGTCGTAGGTGCTGGTCCCGCGCCCCATCTCGTCCATCAATACCAGGCTTTGCGCGCTGGCATTGTGGAGAATATTCGCGGCCTCGGTCATTTCCACCATGAAGGTGGAGCGACCGCCGGCCAGATCATCGGCGGCACCGATGCGGGTAAAGATGCGGTCGATGGGTCCGATCACCGCCGTTTCCGCGGGTACGAAGCTGCCGACACAGGCGAGCAGGACGATGAGCGCAGATTGGCGCATATAGGTGGATTTTCCGCCCATATTAGGGCCGGTGATGATCAGCAGGCGGCGCTCGGGTCCCATTTCCAGATCATTGGCAACGAAGGGTGCCTCCAGGGCCTGTTCCACCACCGGGTGACGCCCGCCACGTATGTGTATACCCGTTTCCTCACTAAGTTCCGGGCGGCTGAAGTCCAGGCTCAGTGCGCGTTCTGTCAGGCAAGCCAGCACGTCCAGCTCGGAAATTGCCGCGGCAGCCCGTTGCAGGGCGGGCAGGTGCTGCTGAAGCTTCTCAATAAGTGCCTCATACAGCGCCTTTTCCCGTGCCAGGGCGCGTTCGCGTGCGCTGAGCACCTGGTCCTCGAAGGTCTTTAGCTCGGCGGTGATATAACGCTCCACCGCCTTCAGGGTTTGCCGTCGGGTCCACTCTGCCGGGGCCTTGTCCACCTGGGCGCGGCTGATTTCGATGAAGTAACCGTGTACCCGGTTATAGCCCACCTTGAGATTATGAATACCGCTGCGTTCACGTTCACGCACTTCAAGCTGTTGCAGATAGCCGGTGGTTTCCCGACTAAGACCGCGCAGCTGATCCAGACTTTCATCGTAGCCATCACGAATGACGCCACCATCGCGGATGAGCACCGGCGGGTTGTCGATGATGGCGCGCTCCAGCAGCTCTTGGAGTTCCGGGAAGGTACCGATCTCTCCATTTTTTTCGGTAATTAAGGGGCTATCCAGCTTTGTCAGCGCGTCCGCCAAGGTGGGTAACAAGGCCAGTGCGCGCCCCAGTTGTTCGAGATCCCGCGGCCGTGCCGAGCCCAGTGCCACACGGGCGAGGATGCGTTCGATGTCACCGATACCGTGGAGTATTTCTCGCAGATCTTCGCTGGCCTGCTCCAGCAGCAGGGTTTCTATGCAATGGTGGCGCAGACGCAGGCGCGCGTGATCGCGCAGCGGCTGCCCAAGCCAGCGTGCTAGCAGCCGGCCACCCATGGCAGTCACAGTGCTGTCGAGGATTCCCAGCAGGGTGTGTTCCGGTCGGCCCGCGAGGCTGTCACTGATCTCCAGATTACGCCGGGTTACCGGGTCCAGAATGACGGTGTCTTCAAGCCTGTCTACCCGCAGGCGAGTGATGTGGGGCAGGGCGGTACGCTGGGTGTCACGCACATAGTGCAACAGGCTGCCAGCGGCACCGATGGCAAGTGTCATATCTTCGCAACCGAAGCCGCTGAGCTCGTGAGTCTGAAATTGTTCACACAGCAGACGCTCGGCGGTGTCGTGGCTAAAGTGCCAGGGCGCCATGCGCACTGCGGGTGGCAGTTCCGGTCTCTCTGGTTCTGCGGCAAGATCTTCCGGGAGCAGCCATTCCGAGGGTTGCAAGCGCTCCAGCTCGGCATCCAGCGCCGCCAGTCCTTCCACTTCCATAATGCGAAAGTCACCACGGCCAAGATCAAGGCTGGCAATCCCCCAGCGCTCACCATCTCCGTTGATCGCCACCAGCAGGTTGTCGCGACGCGCCTCCAGCAGTGCGTCGTCGGTGACCGTTCCGGGGGTGATGATACGGCTGACTGCTCGCTCCACTGGGCCTTTGCTGGCGGCCGGGTCACCTATCTGTTCGCAGATAACAACGCTTTCGCCCAGGCGGATGAGCTTGGCGAGATAGGGTTCAATGGCATGGAAAGGCACTCCGGCCATGGGAATGGGCTCGCCGTTGGAGCGCCCGCGGGCGGTGAGGGTGATATCCAGCAGCTTGGCGGCGCGGCGCGCATCCTCGAAAAACAGCTCGTAGAAATCCCCCATGCGGTAAAGCAGTAGCTGATCCGGGAATTCTGCTTTAAAGCCGAGATATTGCTGGATAACGGGGGTGTGTTCAGCCCGCATGTCTCACCAGGTGGTTGTGATGTGATTTATAGCTTTGGATGGCCATAAGAAGTGCTGAGGGCAAATTATTTTCCAATTTACGGGAACCTGGTAAGACATGCGGGCAGACATTAGCCCAAGTTTAACCAAAGCATCCTGCTCGGGCCACGGGGGCTTGAAACCCGGAGTTTGGGCCCCATATGGATGTACCTCAGTGTTTAATTTCAGGAGCCGTTGTGCCATGAGTGTAGATGCAAAGAAAGAGACCCTTGGATTCCAGACAGAGGTAAAACAATTGCTGGACCTGATGGTCCATTCCCTCTATAGCAACAAGGAGATCTTTCTCCGGGAACTGATTTCCAATGCCGCGGATGCAGCGGATAAGCTGCGCTTCGAGGCACTTTCGGACGGTGAACTGTACGAGGGCGACGGGGACCTCTCGGTGCATGTCGATTTCGATGAAAAGGCACGCACCATCACGGTGCGGGATAACGGCATCGGTATGAGCCGCGAGGATCTAATCGAGCATCTTGGCACCATTGCCAAATCTGGCACCCGCCAGTTTTTCGATTCCCTCACCGGCGATCAGTCCAAGGATGCGCAGCTCATCGGCCAGTTCGGGGTGGGTTTTTATTCGGTCTTCATCATCGCCGACAAGGTGACGGTGACCACCCGTCGGGCGGGCCTGGAATCCTCCCACGGCGCCTGTTGGGAATCTGCTGGTGATGGCGAATACACCATTGAGAACGTAGATGTTCCCAAACGCGGCACCGAGGTAGTGCTGCATTTACGTGAGGATGAGGGCGAATTTCTCGATGCCTTTCGGCTGCGCAACATCATTCACACCTATTCCGAGCACATCACCCTGCCCATCAATATGCCTGCCCAGCCAGCACCCGCTGCAGAGGGTGAGGAAGAGTCAACGGAGCCTGAGGGTGATGAACGGGTCAATAGCGCTACTGCGCTGTGGGCACGCAATAAGAATGACATCAAGGATGATGAGTACGACGAATTCTACAAACACGTATCCCACGATTTTGAGGCGCCGCTGGCCCGCGTGCATAGCCAGGTAGAGGGCAAGCTTGAATACACCTCGCTGCTATTTATCCCGGCGCGTGCGCCCTTTGATCTCTGGGATCGCCAGAAGCGGCATGGAGTCAAGCTGTACGTGCGCCGCGTGTTCATCATGGACGACGCCGAGCAGTTGATGCCCTCCTACCTGCGCTTCGTGCGCGGGGTAGTGGATTCCAATGATCTACCGCTTAACGTCTCACGCGAGATCCTGCAAAAGAACAAGCAGATCGATTCCATCCGTGCCGGTTCGGTGAAGAAGGTGCTGGGTCTGCTGAAAAGTATGGCGAACAAGGACGCGGAGAAATATGCCGGCTTTTGGGGACAGTTCGGGCGGGCGATGAAAGAGGGGATCGTTGAGGATCAGAAAAACCAAGAGGTGTTGGCCAAACTACTGCGCTTTGCCTCCACCCACAATGATTCCGATGAGCAAAGTGTTTCCCTGGATGCCTATCTTGAGCGCATGGCCGAGGGCCAGGACAAGATCTATTTCCTCACCGCCGACAACTGGACGGCGGCCAAGGACAGCCCGCATCTAGAAGTATTCCGTGACAAGGGCGTCGAGGTGCTGTTGCTGACCGACGAGATTGATGAATGGCTGGTCTCGCACCTCACCAACTATCAAGACAAGATGCTGAAATCCATCACCAAGGGGGAGTTGGATCTCGACAACCTCAAGGGTGAGAAGGGCGAGGACAACGAAGAGAACGAGGACAAAGACAAGGAAGAAAGCGCCGGTGAGATGGAAGCGCTAGCCAAGCGCCTTAAAGAGGCCCTGGGTGACAAGGTGGAAGCGGTGCGTGCCAGCAAGCGGCTGACCACCTCTCCGGCCTGCCTGGTGAGCAGTGATCATGATCTGGGTGGCCACATGGAGCGTATTCTGCGTTCCGCCGGACAGGTGGTGCCGAAAAGCAAGCCGATCCTTGAGTTCAATCCGACTCATCCCTTGATCGAACGACTGGACGCGGAGAGCGATGATAAGGGCTTCGAGAACTGGGGCAACCTGCTGCTGGATCAGGCGGTGTTGCAAGACGGTGGGCGTCTCGATGATGCCGCGGGTTTTGTATCACGACTTAATGAGACCCTGCTCACACTTTTAGGTAGTGGGGAGCCTGCGGCGAAGGAATAGGACCCGAAGCTGTCAACCAATTGCCAAGGATGGCGTTATCCCGTCACGAAAGCCGCATAAACCGACAGGAGTAGACAGCATGAAAACCCCAATCTTGATAGCAGGTATTCTGGTCACCCTCAGCCACACTGGCTGGGTCATGGCGGACGATGAACGAGGGCAACGTATTGAGGATCGCTTTGATCGCCGTGGCGATCGTATCGATGCGCGCCTAGACGCCAAGGGCGAGCGCATTAACGAGCGTTTGGATGCCCGTGGTGATCGCATAGAAGAACGCTTCGACAAAAAGGCGGAACGGGCGCGGGAGGCGGGTCACGATAAACGGGCAGATCGCCTGGAACTTAAAGGTGACCGTGCTGATGCTCGTCTGGATCGCCGTGGCGACCGGGTCGACCGTCATCTTGACCGCAAGGGTGATCGCATTGACAAGCGCCTGGACCGCCGCGGTGAGCGTATCCACAAGCGCATGGATCGTCGCGGTGAACGTCGCCACGACCAAATGGCAAAACGTATCGACCGGGATGGCAAAGGCGCCGGCCACAGGCATCACCGGCGTAAATAGGATTGTTAGAGCAAGATAATCGGCCAGCAGGGGAACCTGCTGGCCGTTTCTGTTTGGGTTTTTGAGGTGCTGGAAGGTTGTGCAACTAGCCTCGCACCTGGATGCGGGTAAAGAAAGCGCTTCAATCCAACTAAAGCTAACGAATTATCAAGTTGATAGCATGAAGTCCCTGCTGTGCCGTTGTTCTTCTGGATCAGGGCTCTGCGCTTCGCTTGGCCGAGATGATGGGATGGACGTAGGGCAGGCCGTGCCTGCCGTTGTGCCTTGGCCGGCATGACGAACAATATAGCGGTAGGTCAGATTAGCGCTAGCGTAATTCGACGATAAGCTAGGCAATCACCTTATCGACGAGCAGCCCCATCGATTCCCAACTCCCTGTCATCCTCATGCATGAGGGATAAAAGTGCCTGGCGCGTTGAACGCCTAAATAGTGGCGTGGCTGCTTTCTGGTCTGACTGATATATTCTTGTTATTCAAATTTGGAAACAGGGGACAGGCATGGGGAAGCTGAAGTGGTTTGTGTTGGCGGGTATGGTGGCTCTGGCGGGTTGTGATTACAGCCTGGAGCGTTTGGTTGAAGATACGCAGTTGCGTCGTGAAGTGCTCAAGGAATGCGCAGAGATGGGGTTGGCAGCCAAGGATGATGCACAATGCCGGCTGGCAGCGGAGGCGGAAGTCGAGGCGGCGAAACGTGGGGTAAAGTCGTTGTTGGGTGGGAAGTAGGCCGTAGGGCACCCTGCAGTTAATCTCGCTCGGGCACCGCATCCCACCGCATATTTTCCACACCGTTATAGATCAGAAAGTGCCGTCCCTTGGCACGGGCGATGAGGGTGAGATTGATGGCTTGGGCCAGTTCCAGCCCCATGTGGGTGATACCCGAGCGTGACAACAGCACCGGGATGCCCATTTGCCCTGCTTTCATCACCATTTCCGAGGTGAGCCGTCCGGTAGTGTAGAAGATGGTGCCTTCTCCGGGGATGTCGTCTAGCCACATATGGCCGGCGATGGCGTCCGCCGCATTGTGCCGGCCTACATCCTCTACAAACAGCAAGACCTCGGAGTCCCGACACAGGGCGCAGCCATGTACCGCGCCAGCGCTGCGATAGACCTGGTTGTGCCGGGAAAGCCCCGCGAGTAGGTCATAGATGACTGATTGCTGAATCGGTATGTCAGGCAGGCGGATGTCGTAGAGGTCGTTGAGGGTGCAGCTGAAGATCGTGCCCTGGCCACAGCCGGTGGTGACGATACGCCGCCCGAGGATGCGCTCACGGTCGAAGACCCCTTCCCCCCCACGGGTTTCCACGAATACCGTTTCCCGCTCCCAATCTACCCGTACTGATCGAATATCTTCAATGCGTTGGATCAGCCGCTGGTTACGCAGATAGCCAAGGGCCAGGGCCTCGGGTTGGCCTCCCAGGGTCATCAGGGTGACGATTTCCCGACCGTCCACTTTGAGCGTGAGCGGTGTCTCGCCTGCCACCTCCACCTCACGGCGCTGTCCATTCTCATCCGTCGCGGTGACGGTATGGGTGGGGCTGAGCCCCGCCTGCGACAGCTCCGGTATTTTGCGCTTTGTGTCCACGAATGGCATTTTGGTGCATCGGCGGAAGGATCGGAAGCCCTGAAAACCGGGTTGGGGTTGTGGGGGGATGAACGTGAGACAGGATCAACAACGCTGGGACAAAAAATACCGGGCCTTGCCGGCGGATTGGATGGCTGCTCCGGATGCCTTGCTCGAGCGTTGTGCGCATCTGTTGCCACCCCATGGAGAGGCTCTGGATTTGGCCTGTGGCATCGGTGGGAATTTGTGTTGGCTGGCGGTCAGAAAGTATCAGGCCACCGGTGTAGACAGCAGCCCGGTAGCACTAGAACATTGCCGGCGGCTTCTTTCCGTGGCGGGTCTGCAGACTACGCTGGTGGAGGCGGACCTCGACAACCATGCCTTGCCACATACGCATTTCGATCTGGTGCTGATGATTCGTTACCTGAATCGCCGGCTCATCCCGGCCATTAGTGCGACGCTGCGTCCGGGAGGGCTGGTCATTATCAAGACCTTCAATCGCAATCATCTGCGCCGGGCACCGGGCTTCAATCCGGACTACCTGCTCACCCCCGGCGAACTCCATGACTGGTTCCCGGGCATGACTTGTCTTGCCAGCAACGATGATCCGGCCATGGCCGCGGCCACAAGCTATTGGGTGGGGCGCAAGCTGGTGTCTGACAATCAAATAATTCGGGAATGAATGAAAAAAGGAGTGTGAAGATGCGGAGATTTATTTTTGGTCTGATGGGACTGTTGGCCTTTGTTAGTGTGGCCCATGCCGACGATGGGCTGATAACCCTCGGCAGCGCCCACTCGGTAAAAGTAACCGTTGATCGCCTGGAAAATGCACTGAAAAAGAAAGGCCTCACGGTCTTCGCTCGCATTGATCATGCCGCGGGTGCGCGCAAAGTGGACAAGCAGTTGCGCCCCACCGAGTTGCTAATATTTGGTAATCCGAAAGTGGGTACACCGCTCATGCAGTGCGCGCGCACCATGGCTATCGACTTGCCGCAAAAGGCGCTGGTGTGGGAAGACGGGGCGGGTAAAGTGTGGCTGGCTTATAACGATTCGCGCTATCTGGCGGCACGCCACCATATGCCCGGCTGCGACAAAGTGCTGAACAAGGTCAGCAAGGTACTAGGGAAGTTTTCCCGGCTCGCGGTATCCGCCGACTAAGGCATCAGAAGAGCAAAACCCGTGACCCCGGCAATTATAATGGCAAAAAAAGGGGGTATCGCGCATTCGCTCCATACCTATACCCACGCTCCCGATGCCAAATCCTACGGTCTGGAGGCGGCGGAGACTCTGGGCCTGGATCCGCAGCAGGTGTTCAAGACCTTGTTGGTGAGCTTGGCCGGCGGCGAAAATAAATTGGCGGTTGCCATCGTTCCGGTTGATAGCCAGCTCGACCTGAAGGGAATGGCGAAGGCCAGTGGGGCAAAGAAGGCCATCATGGCGGAGCCCCAGCTTGCGGAGCGGGTAACGGGTTATGTGGTGGGTGGCATTAGCCCGCTGGGGCAAAAGAAGGAGCTTCCCGCTATCATTGACAGTTCTGCTATGGGCTACGATTCAATCTACGTGAGCGCGGGGAAACGGGGCTTGGAAATCCAGCTCAGTCCGGAGGATCTGGTGAATCTTTGCAAGGCGAAAGTCAGGAGCATCAAAAGGTGAGTGGAACCCCGTGCTCTTCAGTGCCAGCAGTGGGGAATTTCTGGCATTTTGAGCACGTTGCACTGTTGCTGGAAAGTTTGCGCAAGCTTACCGGCCGTACGCTGGTGAGCCCTGAGCTAACGGGCGTAGAGGCGGCACGGGCCGTGTTCGAAGGAGCCTTTGTGCTGGTTTCCCACGGCACCGGGGAGGACCCGGTGTTCAATTATGGTAACCGCATGGCGCTTGAGCTGTTCGAGATGCCCTGGGATGAGTTCACCGCATTGCCCTCCCGAAAATCAGCCGAAATGCCCCGTCGTGCGGAGCGCACACGGTTGCTGCAAGAGGTGACTGGCAAGGGGTTTATAGATAATTATTCAGGCACGCGAATTTCCGGCAGTGGACGCCGATTTCTGGTGGATAACGCGGTGGTCTGGAATGTGCTGGACCGGGACGGCCGGCCTTACGGACAGGCCGCCACCTTTGAGCATTGGCGGAATGCAGGCTCACGCCGATGAAGATTCGCATATTGACCACTGGCGGCACCTTCGACAAAGTCTATTTTGATGCCAAAAGCGAGTTCCAGGTAGGCGAGACCCAGGTGGGAGAGCTGTTGCAGGAAGCGAATACGGATATTGAGCATGAGATTTCATCGATCCTGCGCAAGGATAGTCTGGACCTTGGCGATGAAGACCGGGTCCTGATTCGCAAGACGGTTGAGCAAGACTCAGCCAAGCGAATCATCGTAATTCATGGCACCGACACCATGGTAGAAACGGGAATTCATCTGCAAGGTATTGAGGGCAAGACCATCGTGCTGACTGGCTCCATGCAGCCCGCGAGCCTGAGAAAGAGCGATGCGGCATTCAATCTAGGATGTGCCGTTGCCGCAGTTCAATTACTCGATATAGGCGTGTATATCGTCATGAACGGTCGCGTCTTTGATCCAGTGGTGACGCGCAAGAATATCAAGGCACATCGCTTTGAATCGAAGGGTCTTTAGAGAAATAACCGATGGTTAGTCATTGCCTCTTTTCTAGGGGTGTTGTGCTGATTAAATAGAAATATCACACCCAAGGGAGACAAAAATGGAAAGCATTTCCACCGAGAAAATTATTGAATTGATACAGCAGTATGGCCTGCCCATTGTTTGGGCAATCGTCATTTTTGTATTGGGTCGCATCATCGCGCGAATCGCCACCAATTTGATCGGAAAAATGCTACGCAAAGGCCAGGTGGATGAAACGCTAATCAAATTCTCCCAGAATTTGATCTATATCGGTCTTATGGCCTTTGTGATTATCGCGGTACTGGAAAAGCTCGGCATCGAAACCACCTCGTTCGCGGCACTCATTGCGGCCGCCGGCCTGGCTATAGGCCTCGCGCTGCAGGGCTCGCTGTCCAACTTTGCCTCCGGTGTATTGCTAATGATCTTCCGGCCTTTCAAAGTGGGCGATTTCGTCGAGGCCGGTGGTATTTCAGGTACCGTTGAGACGGTGGAGATCTTCACCACCCAACTGCGTACCGGAGACAACAAGACCATCATCGTTCCCAATGGTCAGGTAACCGGCAGCAGCATCACCAACTACTCCACCAAGCCGACCCGGCGCGTGGACATGGTGATTGGCGTGGGCTACGACGACGACCTGAAAAAGGTGCGCGCGGTGATCGAAGAGGTCCTCAATGCCGACGAACGGGTGCTCAAAGACCCGGCCGTCACCATCGGCCTGTTGGAACTGGGCGACAGCAGCGTCAACTTCGCGGTCCGTCCCTGGGTAAAGAGCGCCGACTACTGGGGCGTGTTGTTTGATTTCCAGGAAGCCATCAAGAACCGCTTTGACGCAGAAGGCATTTCATTCCCCTATCCTCAGCAGGACGTCCACGTTATAGGGCAGAGCGAGCTGGAAGACGCGGCTTGATGGGCTTCTGATGGATGATGGAATCGTGGGCCAGGGACAGGAGGCACCTCAGGTGCCTCCATGGCCATGTTTCCTTCCGGGATTATGGCCTTGTTTGGGCGTTGCAGGTGTATATGGATCAGGAAGTTGCATGTTTCCAGGAAGGTTATACGGCGAGTATGTCGTGTTACAAAGCGACAGATTCGCTGCCTAATTGTAGTTATGTGCCTTTAGCGTGCTATGGAGTTTAATGATCTCGTAGCGGTGATTGCCGGCGCGCTCATCGGCTTCATATCGGCATATGGCTTAGAGGCAAGAAAAAGACAATGGAAAGCCAAGGATGACCGTCAGCGACTCGATAGGCTACTTCAAATTATTCACGAAGAAGTCGAGCAACTCGCCGAGCTTTTGGACGTTGACCTAGGATTGGTAGAAAGTAGTGAATTGGATTTTGTGCTCGAATTCGGCAAGGGTCTAGAAGAGTACAATGGAAAACTCCGCGCTACGATTACCCGTTTACAAGAAAATAGAATCATCTATACCTCGCAATCGGAGAGGTTTCTTGAACTCCCTGAATACCTACCAAACACACCAGTACGTTTCTATACGCGACTGCTGGTCAACTGTGGCCGAATGCTAGGTGCCATAGACGACGGCAACCTCGAAAGAATTAGAGAACTTCGTTCCTTATCGCTGACCGAGGCCGAAAATCTTAAGATGGAACTTAAAAGAGCTCAGGGGGGCACATAGCATGCGGTTGAAGCTGGTTCCTTTTCGTCAGCCCAAACATTAATGGGGGTTTTTAGAGGCCCCCATGAGTCAATGGAAGGATCTCTAACTTGGCGTGCGTCCGGTTAGCTCGGCGTTGTGCATATGAGAAGTAATGAAAGTCACTGACAGCGGGATGCTGGAGGAACTCTACTGGAATAGTCTGTTCGATATAGAAGATGTTGTCGGCTGGCTGGCACCTTCTAGAAAAACGGCCACAATAGTTGAGGTTGGTTGCGGTTATGGCACGTTTACGGTTCCAATTGCGAAGAAATCAGGTGGTGACATTTATACTTTTGATGTTGAGCCATCAATGATTGAAGTTGCACAGAGAAATGCTCGACGGGCTGGCCTGTCAAATATAACTTTCGGCTTGCGGGATGTTCTTGAACAAGGTACGGGTCTTGAGTCCAATAGCACCGACATGGTGCTGCTTTTTAATATCCTTCATTGCAGTGAAAAAAGAATGTTTCTTGAGGAAGCGTCACGCATTCTCAAGGATGGCGGTATTGTCGCCATTATTCACTGGAGAAAGGACATTCCTACCCCACGCGGCCCCGCTATCAATAGTCGGCCAGATAAAGGCCAAATACTCGCTGCATCAGCAGGCTTGCATTTGCATTATCGCGGGAATAGTAAAATCCTCGAGCCGTACCATTGGGGTATTCAATTAGTCAAAGAGATGGCGATATGAGGTTGGGTGTCATCATTGCACAAGAGTAATGAGGGCCAGGTCTTGTAATGCCATGTCGCTGAGAAGATGTAGCTGTTTCCTGTTCACGAGATTACCGAACCCAGTGTTTTGATTAGGAGCGTATGTTCCATGATTTACACGATTTTCAGTACATCGTTGCGGCATCTGATTTTGATGTCAGTGGGGCCTGCGGGCAGCATCGGGTTTATGTCATAGCCATGTCCAAGGTACGCTCCGATACCGGAGTTGACGACGAGACACGGGTTCAGTGAACATCCGGGGCCGGCCGCGGTGGACTACGCGCTGGACAGGTACGGTGCTTTGGCTATTGCTGCTCATGGCCCTGACCCTCGCCCTGAGTCATTCCCCATGGCGTTACCGGGTGGTGAAGGATTCCCTGCTCGACAATCTCGATTTCAGTCAGGCAGGAAGGGGCTGGGCCGGCAGTGGACGCGATATCCGGTTGCAACCCGGTACGCCGCCGGTACTGATGCTCAAGGCCGATGGCAGTGGGCGCAATGTGATCATGAGCCGCTTGCTGCCACGCTCCCCGAAAGGCATAGACCGGGTTCGGGTCAGTGCTGATCTGAGCAGTCAGGATTTGCAGGCTGGCCCTGCGCCCTGGCAACGGGGCCGGTTGATTCTGCTCAGCCGGGATGCCCGGGGGAAACGCATCTGGTACTGGCCACAGCAAGTGGCCGAACTGGAGGGTAGCCGTTCGTGGCAGCGCTATCAGGCCACGATCCCGCTGCATCCTCAGGCGGTACAAACGTGGCTGGTAGTCTACGTCTCGTCGGTATCGGGACAGCTGCTGCTGAAAAATCTTGAGTTAGTAGGTGTGACTGAAACCGGCGCCTATCGCGCTGCCCGAGCCGGGATTATCGGTGCTTGGGTCCTTAGCGGGCTGTGGATTCTATTGGCTCTGGTCCCAACAGTCAGGCGTAGCCCACCGGCCCTGTTCGCGCTGATCTACGCTCTCGCCTTGTTTGCCGGTGGCCTCACACCACAACCGCACCTGCGTGACGGCCTGGATAGTGGCCGTCAGAGTCTGGAGCAATTGATAGCTACCGGAGCAGCGCTTTTTCCGGTCGAGATTGCGCCACCCGATACCGGAAGCACGTCACGCGGCCAATCACCCCAATCGGAGACGAAAAAAGAAACCGTCACTAAAGATTCTGGCAAAGAAGAGGCTGCATCGACTCCTTCCACGGAAACGCGGGGCTCAATCTTGCCTCCGCAGTTGCACATCGCGGGTTCTGATAAACGCGCACATCTGGCCGCCTTCGCCGGGCTAAGCTTGATTCTGTTTCTGGCTTTCCGCTCAGCTCCACGCCGCCGTAATCTGCTGGCCGCGTTGCTGTTGGGTGCAGCCATCGAGTCTCTGCAAGCGCTCTCTATCACCCGTGAATCCGAGTGGGCGGATTTGGGCTATGACGCGGCGGGGGCGTTGTTAGGCGCGGTCTTTGCCCTGTTACTGTTGTCTCTGCTACCTGTGAGGTTAACCAAGGTCGCAAATACAGCACCGGAAAAACCGGAAAAGGCGGAGTAAAAAAAATCTGCCCAGCTTGTCTCGAAGCTAATGATCGCTTCCCTGGCGACTCGTCTCTTCCAGCAATTCCACCCAGTGACGAACCGGCGTTTTGGTGCCCGCGGAAAGATGATTGATACAGCCGATGTTGGCACTTGCAATCTGTTGCGGGCTACCTGATTCCAGGGCGCTGAGCCGTTCCTTGCCAAGTTTGTGGGAAAGTTCGCCCTGGAGGATGGAGTAGGTTCCGGCAGAACCGCAGCACTGGCCGGAATCGCGTACCGGGCTGAGCTCAAAGCCCGCCTTCTTCAGTATGGATTCCACCACGCCGTGAATACCCAGCGCGTGGGTCAGCGTGCAGGGGGTGTGGAAGGCGATGCGGCCAGCGCCAGAGAGGTGCAGCCCGTCGAGGTCTTCCGCGGCAACCAGCTCGGCAATGTCCCGACTTGCGGCCGATACTTCCGCCGCGCGTGCCGCGTATTCGGGGTCATCGCGTAGCAATTCACCGTATTTCTTCACCATTGCACCGCAGCCGCTGGCGGTGATCGCGATACCCTCGGCACTCCCTTGTAGCAGCGGCCACCATTGGTCGATGCAGCGGCGAGCGAAGTCGAGCCCTTCTTGCTGGGCATTCAGGTGGTAGCTGACAGCGCCGCAACACTGCGGCTTTGGAACGCGAATAAGAGAAATGTCGAGGCGATCCAGCAGGCGTGCTGCAGCCAGATTGATATTCGGGGCAAGCGCCGGTTGTACGCAGCCGTCGAGCACCAGCCAGCGACGCGCATGGCGCGCTTCCGGCCACGGTTCTATCTGCGGGCACGGGGGGATTCCCTGGGTCCAGGCCTTGGGTGCCAGCCAGGAAAAGGCACGTCCCAGATTTAGCGCCAGGGAGAAGCGGCGGGTATGGGGTAACACGGTGCGCAACCCAACACGTATCAAGCGATCCCATAGCCCACGCTTTATCTTCGTCTCGACGTGTGCGCGGCCAATATCCAGCAGCCTGTGGTAACGCACTCCGGAAGGGCAGGTGGTTTCGCAATTCAGGCAGGTGAGACAGCGGTCCAGATGGAGCTGGGTTTCGCTGGAAACCGGTTTGCCTTCCAGTGCCTGTTTGATGAGGTAGATGCGCCCGCGTGGGCTGTCGAGCTCGTTGCCCAGCAGCCGGTAGGTGGGGCAGGTGGCGAGGCAGAAACCGCAATGGACGCAGCTGCGCAGGATGGAATCTGCCTCCTGGCCGACTTGGCTTTGTTTGATGAGTTCGGTGAGCGCGGTTTGCATGGGGGCTGGCTAAGAACCTAGAAGCAGACGGCCAGGATTGAGGATGCCAGCTGGGTCAAAGGCCTGTTTGAGTCGGCGATGGATACTTAGCATTGGGCTGGAAAGCGGGGGCGGATCAGAGGCTTCAGGAGCCTTTGAACCGGCACGAAAACTCAGGGCATGCCCCCCGGCCTTTGCAACGATCTCGCTAATATGGGCACCGTCTTCGTCACTGAGGAGCCAACGCTGGGCACCGCCCCATTCTGTGAGCCATGCTCCGGTGAGTGCCAGGGGTGGGGTTGCCGAGGGCAGGGAGATGCGCCATAGGCTCTCCGGACGGTTGAAGAACTCAAGTGTGTGTTCGCGTAATTTGAGCCAGAAATTATTTTCACCTTCAACCATGCTGTCGCCGCCGATGCGTTTGCTGGCTTCTCCCACCGCAGCTTCTGGCCCTGACAGGCGCAGGTAGAGTCGTTCATCGGTATGACAGGTGGCCGATAGGGCAATGGGCAGGCCTGCCCAGCGATTCATCAGTTCGATAGCATCACTGGCTGAGGCATCACGAACCAGGGTGAGTTCCCGTTCCGGCATTGGCAGCACCTTGAGGGAAATTTCCAGCAATATGCCGAGGGTGCCGCAGGCGCCGGTCATCAGCCGCGAGATATCGTAGCCCGCGACATTCTTCATCACCTCGCCACCAAAGCGCAGGTATTCCCCGCGTCCATTGAGTATCCGGGTGCCGAGCACAAAGTCTCGTGCGGTGCCGCAGTAAGGTGCCCGTGGCCCTGAGAGGCCGCAGGCAATGGTGCCGCCTAGGGTTGCCCCGGGAGCAAAGCGGGGCGGCTCGAAGGCGAGCATCTGGCGTTTTTCGGTGAGGAGTGCCTCCAGTTCATCGAGCGGGGTGCCCGCGCGTGCGGTGAGAACCAATTCCTCGGGTTCGTAGGACACCACGCCGCGGTGGCCGGCGGTCGATAATGGCGTGCCCTCATCCGCGGTACCGAGGAAGGACTTGCTGTCACTACCGACGATCGCCAGTGGGGATTGCGTTTCGAAGGCCTTGCAGACCTGTGCTTGCAGACTGGAGAGGGCATCTCTATTGCTCATGTCATACGCCCCTCAAAAGCGTTCCAGCTCTGGAAACGGCAGTTTGCCGCGGTGGACATGCATGGCGCCAAACTCCGCACAGCGGTGCAGTGTGGGCACCGCCTTGCCCGGATTAAGGAGACCATCTGCATCGAAGGCCTTTTTGACGGCGTGGAACTGGCACAGTTCAGCCTCCGGGAATTGCACACACATCTGGTTCAGCTTTTCGATGCCGACGCCGTGTTCGCCGGTGATGGTGCCGCCCATCTCGACGCAGACTTCGAGGATCTGCCCGCCCAGCGCCTCGGCCTGTGTCAGCTCCCCTTCACGATTGGCATCGAAGAGGATGAGCGGATGCAGGTTGCCGTCGCCGGCGTGAAAGACGTTTACTACGGGCAGGCCATACTCCTCAGACAGCTGGGAAATCCGCTCCAGCACCTCGGCAAGATGACGGCGGGGAATGGTGCCATCCATGCAATAGTAATCGGGGCTGATGCGTCCTACGGCGGGAAAGGCGGCTTTGCGTCCAGCCCACAGCCGCATGCGCTCGCTTTCATCCACTGCAGTCTGTAGATGATCGGCACCACAGCTTTCCAATATCCCGCGGACGCTATCTGCCTGGGCCCTGACCTCCGCCTCCACGCCGTCCAGTTCACACAGCAGAATGGCGGCAGCATCCATCGGGTAGCCGGCGTGGACAAAATCCTCCGCCGCCCGAGTGGCAGCCTGATCCATCATCTCCAGGCCCGCCGGAATGATCCCCTTGGCGATGATTCGGCCCACTGCATTTCCCGCCGCACCGAGACTGGGGAAGCCCGCGAGTAGTACCTGGGCGTACTCCGGTATTGGCAGTAGCTTGACGGTGACATCGACGATGACACCGAGCATGCCTTCGGAGCCGGTGAACAGTGCGAGTAAATCGTAACCGGGACTGTGGGGCGCGAGGCCGCCAATGGTGATGTATTCCCCTTCGGCTGTGATGATGCCCAGAGCGAGAATGTTGTGTACGGTAAGGCCATATTTCAGGCAGTGGACCCCGCCGGAGTTCTCCGCCACGTTGCCGCCGATGGTGCAGGCAATCTGCGAGGAGGGGTCGGGCGCATAGTAGAGTCCGTATTCCGCTGCCGTTTCGGAGATGACGATATTACGTACCCCGGGTTCCACCCGGGCCCAGCGTTCCAGTGGGTTTAGTTCCAGAATGCGGGTGAATTTGGCGAGGCTGAGCAGGACGCCATCAGCCAGCGGCAGGGCCCCACCGGAGAGTCCGGTGCCGGCGCCACGGGCGACGACCGGGACCTTGAACCGGGCGCATAGACGCATGATTGTCTGTACTTGCGCGACTGTTTCCGGCAGTACCACGGCCAGCGGTAAGCGGCGATAGACAGAAAGTCCGTCACATTCGTAGGGTGCGAGGGCCTCCGGGTCGCCAAGCACCGAGTCGGCCGGGAGACATTGACGAAGCTCGGCCAACAAATGTTCGCGGTCTGCAGCTGTTGGGTCCCAGGGGCAGGCTTTTTCGGCTGTTGGATTCATCATATTTCCCTCAGGGCCAAAGTATTTGCCACGGGCTGTGGGGCGCGCGCTAACCCTGCCGCGGGGGTATTCAAAGTGCTGGCAGCACCTTACAATGCCCGCTGTGAAAAGGTGGCTTTCATTCCCCGCGTGGGGATGCCGCCTTTGCTCAATAATTACGCAGGCGATATCACCAAGGTAACGAGTACTCCGTTGCTATTCCCCTCTCAGGAAATGTTAGAGCGAGGGATATCTTCGGCAAACCGACAGCTTAGAGGTTTAGCATGGCGCCGGCTCAGAAACTAGTCGACAAACAAATTCTGAAGACACTGGTTCCGGCCAATGCCCTGAATGCGGAGAACTTTCAGGAGCTTGCGGGCAAGACCTTTGTGGAAGAAATTACTGCTGGCCGATTGATCTTCAATAAGGGCGATACGGACCGGAAGTCGGTTTATGTGCTTTCGGGTGATGCCGAGCTGTTTACCGAGGAAGGCACTCAGGGAAATATTCGTGGCGGCACTCCGGAAGCCCGACATCCCATCGCCAACAAGCAACCCCGCCAGATGGCGGCAAAGGCCAAGAATACCGTCACCGTCATCCGTATTGATACGGATTTACTGGATATTCTGCTGACTTGGGATCAGCTTTCCGGTATTGAGGTCAGCGATATCTCGGTGGAAGACGAAGATGAGGAAGATGAGGATGGCGGCGACTGGATGACCCGCATTCTCCAGTCCAAGGCTTTTCTGCGCATCCCCCCGGCCAATATCCAGCAGATGTTCATGCGCCTGCAGGAAGTTGCCATGAAAACGGGGCAAACGGTGATCAAGCAGGGGGAGGATGGCGATTTTTACTACATCATCAGCCGTGGCAAGGCCAAGGTGACCCGTGAATCCGCCACTGGATCCAGTGTGACCTTGGCTCACTTGAATGATGGCGATGCCTTCGGTGAGGAGGCTCTGCTTTCCCAGAGCAAACGCAATGCCAGCATCACTATGGAAAGCGATGGCCTGCTCATGCGCTTGTCCAAGGCGGACTTCGATGAGCTCCTCAAGGTGCCGATGATGAATGAGGTAACGATCGACGAGGCCCGCGAAATGGCCAAGAGCGGTGCCGTACTCCTCGACGTCCGTCTTGAAGCAGAGCACAAGGCCGGGGGCATAAAAGGCAGCCTTAATATCCCGCTATTTATGTTGCGCCTCAAGGCAGAGGGCCTCGACATGGCAAAGAAATATATCTGCTATTGTGCCACTGGACGCCGCTCTTCCGCCGCCGCCTACCTCCTCAGCGAACGTGGTTTTGAGGGTTATGTACTCAAGGGTGGGCTGGAGGCACTTCCGCAGCAGGCTGCACCAGGCTAGTTTGTTGCGGCCTCGCTCTGCAGATGCGGATGCGACAGTCTGTGTCCTCAGACCACAGCAAGTTTTGTTATTCCTGCAATGACTGACTTCTATGCGGTAATGGGGAATCCTGTTGCCCACAGTAAATCTCCCTTCATCCATGCCCGTTTCGCGGCCCAGACCGGGAAGCGTCTGCGCTACTCGAAAATTCTGGTTAAACCCGGAGCATTCCCAGCGGCAGTGGCAACATTTCGTGCCGAGGGTGGAAAGGGGCTGAATATCACCCTTCCCTTTAAACGTGAGGCCTGGGAACTGGCAGACCTGAGAACGCCGAGAGCCGAGCGTGCCGGGGCATTGAATACGCTGTGGTTTGACCCAGATGCCGGGTTGTATGGCGATAATACCGATGGTTGTGGCCTGGTTCGTGATCTTGGCCAAAACCTGGGCGTGCAGCTGGCCAGACGAGATGTCCTGATACTCGGCGCCGGTGGGGCAGCTCGGGGGGCGCTGGGCCCACTACTGGATGAGGTGCCAGCGCGGTTGATGATCGTTAATCGCACCGAATCGCGCGGCCGGGAACTGGCTGCCGTGTTTCGTGAACAGGGGCGGGTGGAGGCCTGCGGCTATCCAGACCTCGCTAACACTGCCTTCGATATCATCATCAATGCGACCGCCGCGAGTCTGGATGGTGTCTTGCCCCCCCTGCCGGAAACGTTATTGAAGCCTGGCGGGATCTGCTACGACATGATGTACAGTGAGAATGAGACTGTCTTTGTGCGCTGGGGGCAAAACCATGGCGCCAGCATCGCTGTAGATGGACTGGGTATGTTAGTGGAGCAGGCGGCTGAATCCTTTCGGATTTGGCATGGTGTTTGCCCACAAACGGATGCGGTTATCGCGTCCTTGCGGAACCTGAAAAAAGCCTGAGTCTTCAGCGGCTTGGGAACTCGCCCTAAGTCTACTTCCATGGATTATGCACAGTGTCAAGAAGTCTGACACAAAAACTTTGAACTTAGCCGCGAAAAGGATGACTCCGCTTCCTGTTGTTCTCGTAAGTCATTGTTTGTTAAAAAAATAACGCCATTAGGTCAATTTCTGTCCAATCTAATAAAAGGCTAGATATATAGGGCCTGAAGGGCGGTTTACCCCATATTATCCACTTAGTTATCCACAGTCTTTGTGGGTAACTTTTTTGTCCATTATTGACCTGGATGCAAAGGTTGATAGCGCGGCAAATTCAGCCACCCCCAATTGCTCGGCACGGATTATCGGATCGATACCAGCAGTACGGATTTGCGCTTCATCCACCAGCCCACGCAGGCTGTTCCGTAGCGTCTTGCGGCGCTTGGAAAAGGCGGTATTGACCACTAGGGCAAAGGCCTCTCGATCCACTATCTTAACCGGTGCCTGGCGATGAGGCGCGATGCGAACGATGGCAGAGGTGACTTTGGGAACCGGGTGAAAAGCCTCCGGCGGTACTGAGAACAGGGGCTGGACCTGACACTCACTTTGCAGCATCACGCTCAGCCGCCCCCAGTCACGACTTCCCGGCACTGCCGCCATGCGTGTGACTACTTCCTGCTGCAGCATGAAATGCATGTCATGGATGGCAGCCTTGTGTGCTAGCAGGTGGAACAGTAGCGGGGTTGAAATGTTGTAGGGCAGATTTCCCACTACCCGCAGCTCACCGGGAACCGAGGCCAGGGCGGAGAAATCGAAGCGCAAGGCGTCAGCGGAATGCAGGTGGAAGTGCGTATGCTCGCCCCACTGCTGCTCCAGTCGATGGGCGAGGTCCCGATCCAGTTCCACTACATCAAGTTGACCACTGCGATTGAGTAAGGATTCGGTCAGGGCGCCCAGGCCAGGGCCTATTTCCACCAGATGTTCATCCTCGGCCGGGGCGATGGCGTTGATGATATGGTGAATGACGGTTTTATCGCGCAGAAAATTCTGGCCCATGCGCCGCCGTGGCCGGTGGCTACCCTGATTCATGTTTGGTTGGCCATGGTGATGGCTGTGGCGAGTGCTGCCTTGAGACTGCCGTCGTCGAAGTGGCCGGTGCCGGCGAGTTCGAGTGCGGTGCCGTGATCTACCGAGGTGCGGATAAAGGGTAGGCCCAGGGTGATGTTGACCGCGCGACCAAAGCCCATGTGCTTCAACACTGGCAGGCCCTGATCGTGATACATAGCCAGCACCGCGTCGGTATTTTTCAGGCGCTCCGGGGTAAAACTGGTGTCTGCGGGCAGGGGGCCCAGCAGTTCGGCATCGAGTTTTTCCAGAGATTTCACCACCGGTCTAATCACCTCAATCTCCTCGCGCCCCATATGCCCATCTTCCCCGGCATGGGGGTTAAGGCCGCAGACCAGAATGCGTGGCCGTGCAATACCAAAGCGTCCCTGTAATTCAGCGATGAGAATGCGCAGGGTGTGTTCCAGACTGTCTCGGGTGATGGCGGTGCTGACGTCTGCAAGCGGCAGATGGGTGGTGGCGAGCGCGACCCTGAGGCCGGGAACCGCAAGCATCATCACCGGGTGAATACCCCCGGCACAGCTCGCTAGGTATTCGGTGTGGCCACTAAAGGGGATGCCAGCCTGGTTAATCACGGCCTTGTGTATTGGGCCAGTGACCAACGCTGAGAGTTCTCCTTGCAGGCAGCTATCGGTGGCGGCTTTCAGGCATGCCAGTACATAGGGAGCATTTTCCGGATCGGCTGTCCCACAACGTACGGTCTTGATGAGGGAGTGGGAGACAATTTCCAAGGTGTCCGCGCCCGTGGGTGTGGATTTGTCCGGGTCGTAAGGGATGAGCCGGATGCGAATGCCAAGGGTGTGGGCACGCCCGGCTAGCAACTCCGGATCCGCAAACACCACTACCCGGGCAGCAAGGGCTAAGTGGGGAATTCGCAACGCCAGATCCGGACCGATGCCGGCGGGTTCCCCCGGAGTGAAGGCTAGTGTAACCATACTGGCCTATTCTTCGAGGCGGTACTCGATGTGGGCTTCATCCCTGAGTCGGCGTATCCAGCTTTGCAGTTCTTCATCAAGCTTGCGCTCACGGATCTGCGTTACCGCTTGAGTGCGCCGTACTGTTTTCGTGTTGTCATGGTTTCTGCGTTCCATCACTTGCAAGATATGCCAGCCAAAACTGCTTTTAAAGGGTGCGCTGATCTCCTTTAGCGGGATGGTATCCATGATTTCGGCAAAGGCGGGCACTACATCTGCGGTGCTTACCCAGCCGATACCTCCACCCTTGATGGCAGAGCCGCGGTCGTCGGAGCCAGAACGCGCCAGGGTGGCAAAATCGGCACCCTCCTGCAGGCGTTGTTTTAATTGCAGCAGGCGGCTCTTGGCATCTTCCTCCGAGGTGAGTTCATTGGGACGGATGAGGATATGGCGCACCCGTGATTGGGCAATCACGTGCCGTTCACTGGCACCACCTCGCGTTGCCTGCAGTTTGACGATATGAAAACCGCTGGCACTGCGAATGAGCTGACTATGCGTTCCAACCGGTAGCTTGGGAACATGCTCCAAAAAGACCGTCGGTAGCTGGCCACGTTTTCGCCAGCCAAGGTCACCGCCCTTGAGCGCCTGCTGACCATCGGATAGTTGCACGGCAAGCTGGGAAAAATCGGCGTCATCATCCAGTTTTTTCAGTACCTCCAGCCCCTTGTTTCGGGAGGCCTGAATCTGTTCCGGGGAGGCACCCTCGGGGATGGCGATAAGGATATGCGACAGGTGGTATTCGGCATTCTGGTTGCCACGTGAGACCTGGTTGGTCAGGAAGTTATCGATCTCCCGTTCCGATATGCGGATACGCCCGGCGACCTGTTGCTGCCGCACCCGGGCAAGCAGCATCTGCTGGCGGATGTCTTCCCGAAAGCGCGAAAATTCATAACCATCCCGTTGCAGGATGTCACGAAAATCCCGCAGGGAATAACCATTTTTGCGGGCCATCTCCTGCAGGCTGCGGTTCAAGCTCTCCCCATCTACCCGCACGCCGGTTAGTTCTGCCACCTGTAGCTGTAGCCGATCAACAATCAAACGGTCCAGCACTTGTTTCTGCAGGGCTGCATCGGGGGGAAGGCGGGTGCCTGCACTACGCAGTTGGCTGCGCACCAGGCGTAACCGGTTTGCCAGTTCGCTGGCAACAATGACGTCATCATTAACGATGGCAACGATGCGATCGAGTGCTAGCGGTTGCACATAGTTTGCTGTTTGTGCCGCTGCTGATTGCCAGAGGGGCGTAGCCAGCAGGCTACAGCACAGGATGCGGATGGCCGCACGGAAGAAAAAGTCCGTGGGCGGGGTTATTCCCATGCCGAACATCAGAAGGTGTTATGAAAACCCGGAATACTGCGTTCCAATAAGTGCTCGGTTTTTTTGCCGAGGCCGGCCAGGCCCTTGAGCTCCAGCTGGAAGAAGATGGCGTTGGTGTAGTCACCTGCGGTATTGGTGAGATAACGGCGGCCAACGGCACGGAAGGCCCAACAGCAACTGTCGTATTCAATACCACCAAAGGTTTCCAGCGAGCGGCCCTTGGCAAGGGCGTAGTTCCAGCGTCCCACCGCATTCCAGCTACCGCTAATCGGCCAGTGCAGCGACAGGTCTGTTTGCTCGGTGGAGCCACGTACAAAGCGATAGGAGAGGTTAAGCACCCGCGCGGAATCCGGTTGGTAGCGCACGCTGATGGTGTTCTTGTCGGTGCGCCCCTCATGGGGGTCGTATTGCATTCCGGCCTGCAGACGCCAGCCATTCCCAACCTTGCCCGCCAACTCGGCCACCAGGGCGGAGCCGTCGTTGGTGTCTACTGTCTCCGCCGGCAAGCCTACTTTGCGATCGCGAAGGAAGCGAATTTGGCCGATGCTGGCACGCAGCAGTTCATCGCCATCGTCCTCAAGCAAACGGCTGGTCAGTGCCAGGGTGATCTGATGGGCATCCCCAAGACGGTCAGCACCACTGAAGCGGTTTTCCCGGAATAACTGGGAGAAGTTGAAGCTGTGAGCACCGGTATCAAAGACCGGGAGATCGCTTTGATCATCGAAGGGAACCATCAGATAGTAGATCCGCGGTTCCAGGGTCTGGACATAGCTTCCGTTCCCAAGGCTAAGGTCCCGCTCCAGGAACAGGCCACTGTCGAGGCTGACCACAGGCAGGGTGCGGGAGGGGCTGTCGTCCTTGCCGGCCGTCTGGTCGTCAAGTGAATAGAGGGTATGGTGCAGGCTCACGCTGGGTTCAATGAAGTAGGCGCTGCCGCGCACCGGATAACGGAGCGTGGGGCGCAGATCGACACGGGAACCAGTGACGCTGGCCTCGCGGTCGAAGGCGACAAATTCTCCGTACAGGCCAAAATTGAGACGCCGGTTGTGCTCTGGAAAGTGGGTGCTGAATTGTATCTGGGGCAGACGTTCGTAGGGACGGTCTGCACCGGGAATGGTTTTGTCCACGGTCTGGTAGCTGTCCAGCAGACCCGACACGGAGAAACGATCACCGCTATAGCTGAGATTGGCACGACGCTGCAGGAACTGGGTGCTGGCAACGTCAAGACTGGTGCCGAGATCCTCGAAGTAATCCTTGTCGGTTACGTGGTTCAGGTTGAGATTGGTATTCCAGCGGCCAGCAAAGGCAGCACTGTGCTGAAAGTTGAAAAGCGCTCGTCCGCCCCCGCGTTCACGGTCATCGGGCAACCACTCGAGACCTGCTGCGCCCTGGCCCCAGTCCTGGCTAAGATAGCGATACTTACCTCCGAGTACGACGCCGCGTTGGCCTGTTGCACGGACCCGGAGGGTCGCGTCCCGGTTGGGTGCAATATTCCAGTAATAGGGAAGCTGGACTTCGGCACCGGCATTGCCCGAGAGCCGGAAGGATGGGGTGAGGAAACCGGTTTTACGTGTGTCGCTCAAGGGGAAAGACAAATAGGGGGAATAGAAGATCGGTACGCCCTTGAATTCCACCCTGACATGGCGAGCGACGCCGGTATCGGTCAGCTTGTTGATGTGCAGGTCCTTTGCCTTCAGGACCCACGCCTCCTGGTCCGGGTCGCAGGTGGTATAGCGCGCATCTTTCAGCAGTACCAGATCCGAGCCGCTGAGTGTAATTTGCTGTGCTTGGCCGCGACCGTGTTCATCGATTAGGCTGAAATTGGCATTATCAATGACGGTTTCGTCTGCCTCCAAGTCCATGTGGGCATGGTCGCCGGTGAGATAGATGCTCTCTTCCCAGTACCGCACCGCACCGCTTGCTTCCAGGGTGCCGGCTGCCTGATCGTAACGGGCCGTATCCGATTGCAACTGCTGTCCGCTACGGTCTATCTGTACCTTGTTACGGAGTACCGAGACCCCTTTCTTTGCGAGATCAGCTTGCTCTGAGGAGAGATGAATGGCCCCGGCTACCTCACCTTGCGGTACGGGGCCGCGTTCCGGAACTCCGAAACCGCCACCGCACAGAGCCCAATCCCCAGGCGCTGCCTGCACGGGCAAAGCCTGTATGGCGATGGCTAGGGCAGCAGAAACCAAGGCGTGTTGGGTGGTGATGGAGCGTCTCTCTAGCGTAGGCGTTGAGGGAAATTACGACGCCGTACCCTCTCACAGATCACGTTTTCCTTCAACATGATCGATGGTTTTGGGCAGGGATTTCTCGTCGTTGTCGGGGGGTTAAGAGGCGAGGTGGTGGCGCACTACACTGGCAAGTGCGCGGGCGTGGTTGGGCTGATCGTTGAGGGCCGTTATATAGCGGAAAGAAAGTCCCCCTGCTGCCAGAAATTCTTTCTGTGCATCGTGGGCAATTTCGCGCAGGGTCTCGAGGCCGTCAACGGCAAAGCCCGGGCAAACCACGTCTACTTCGCGGACGCCTTCTTTGGCCCAGCCAGTGAGAGTGGCCACGGTATCCGGGGTTAGCCACGGATCACGACCAAAGCGGGACTGATAACTCAGTGCCCAATGAGTTTTTTCCAATCCGAGTTCGCGGGCTGCCGCCTCCGCCGTGGCGGTGCATTCGTCGGCATAGGGGTCGCCAGCGTCGGCGTAGCGCTGGGGAATGCCATGAAAGGAGAACAGCAGGTGACGATGGCTATCTTTTAGCCCTCGCTCTGTGCGGATGCTTTCCACCAGGGCATGGAGCCAGGCCGAATGCGCGTGATAGCGCTGAATAAAGCAGAGTTCAGGCAGTGCCCGCCAGTGGCGCAGCTCCCCGTTTACCGCATCGTAGAGTGCCGCAGTGGTGGTGGCTGAGTACTGCGGAAATAGCGGCAAAATTACCAGACGCAGGATCCCTGCGCGGCGAAAATCCTCTAGCGCCTTGGCCAGTTCCGGTTTGCCATAACACATGGCGGGCAATACCCGGATATTACTGTTGTCTTGCTCCAGGTCTGCGGCAATAGCGGCACTCAGGCGGCGGGTAATGGCGGTGAGGGGGGAGCCATCTGTAGTCCAGATTTTCGCGTACTCGCGGGCCACCCGGCGGCAGCGCAGCGGCAGGATGAGACCGTGCAACAGCAGCCACCAGGGCAGTCGGGGCAGATCCACCACGCGGCGGTCGGCGAGAAACTCGGCAAGAAAGCGGCGGACTCCGCTGGCAGTGGGGCTGTCCGGGCTGCCCAAATTACACACCAGCAGACCGGTGAGTGGCTCCGATTCACGGATGCTATGACCCATGGGGACTTTGTTCCTTAAGTAGTCATTGGTGAATGATTATACGCTGTCCCCCATAGAGCTTTGTTATATCCTCGCGGACAGGGTCTGACGGAGGATTTTCATGCGTGGTGTATTTCTCGATTGTAAGACCATGGCAGGAGCGGATCTGGATTATGGGCCGCTTGAGGCCGTGCTTGAGACGTGGGACTACCATGAGCTGACATCCCCGGAGCAGGTGGCGGCACGCATCGCGGGTGCTGAGGTGGTGGTGGTCAACAAGGTGATGCTGGACAGTGAGTTGCTAACGGCAGCCACGGATCTCCAACTCGTCTGCATCGCTGCTACCGGAACCAATAATGTGGACCTTAGGGCAGCGCGTGCCGTGGGGATTACCGTCAGCAACGTCCGTGGTTACGGGGCCGCCTCGGTTTCGCAGCATGTCTTTAGCCTGATCCTCGCGCTCTCCAATCGTTTGCTCGAATACCACGGTGCAGTGCAGGCCGGGCGCTGGCAGCAAAGCAGGCAATTTTGTTTTCTCGACTATCCCATTCGTGAGTTGGCAGGAAGCAAGCTGGGGATTATTGGCTATGGTGCCCTGGGCCAAGCGGTGGCGCATTTGGGTGAGGCTTTTGGCATGGAGGTATTGTTGGCCCAGCGCCCCGGCGGACCAGCGGTGGCGGGGCGTTTGCCGCTCGCTGAGTTACTGGCCGAGGTGGATGTACTCAGTATTCATTGCCCCCTGACATCGGCCACCCAAGGACTCATTGGTACACCGGAGCTACAGCTGATGAAGCTCGAGGCCATTCTTATTAATGCGGCCCGCGGCGGGATCGTCGATGAGGCTGCGTTGGCTGAGGCTTTGCGGGCGGGTATCATCGCCGGTGCGGGTGTCGATGTGCTCAGTAGCGAGCCGCCCAGTGAGGGGAATCCGCTGCTCGAAGCCAATATTCCCAATCTCATCGTGACGCCACACATTGCCTGGGGAAGTCAGGGCGCCCGTCAACGGATCATTGAAGGTATGGCGGAAAATATTCGAGCTTTTCGTGGCGGTAAAGCGTTAAACGTGGTCGCCGCGCCTGTCTGAGGAAAATACGGATTAGCCATGAATAAAAAGATAAAGCACGGTCAGCCGGATAAGCGGGATTTCATGCCGCTCACCATCGCGGTGCTCACGGTGTCGGATAGTCGTAGCGAGAAAGACGATACCTCCGGTGGCCTGTTGGTGGAACGCCTCAAGGGTGAGGGCCATACGTTGGTTGAAAAGTGCATCTTGCCGGATGACGTTTACCGGGTGCGCGCCCGGGTGGCGAACTGGATTGCAGAGCCCGGGGTGCAGGTGGTGATTACCACCGGAGGCACGGGTGTTACCGGGCGTGATGGCACACCGGAGGCGGTGGCGCCCTTGCTGGACAAGGAGCTCCCGGGTTTCGGTGAATTATTTCGTAGCCTTTCCTATGCCGACATTGCCACCTCCACCCTTAATTCCCGGCTGCTCGGTGGCGTGGCCAACGCCACCCTGGTTTTCTGTTTGCCTGGTTCTACCGGGGCCTGTCGCCTGGGCTGGGACGAGATCCTCCATTTCCAGCTGGATCGTCGTTATCGGCCCTGCAATCTGGCTGAACTGTTGCCCCGGATGATGGAGCGATAGCCTGCAAATGGCTATAAAGGTACAGCAACAGGATTTTGACCTTGGCGCAGAGGTAGCGAAGCTGCGTGCTGCGGCACCCGGAGCGGGAGCGGTGGTGGCCTTCGTGGGACTGGTGCGGGACCTGGATGGTGAGCGGGCGATTAGTGCCTTGGAACTGGAACACTATCCGGAGATGACCGAGCGTATGTTGGGGGAAATCGTGGCTGAGGCCGGGGCACGCTGGGAACTCGCTGCAGTGCGTCTGATACATCGTGTCGGTCGGCTGGCAGCACAGGAGCAAATCGTGCTGGTGGCGGTGGCCAGTGCCCATCGCCACGATGCCTTTGCCGCCAGTGAGTTCATCATGGATTATCTGAAGACCCGTGCACCCTTCTGGAAAAAAGAGGACAGTTCCGGGGACGCCGACTGGGTAGAACAGCGCCTGGGGGACCGGTCGGCTGCCAAGCGCTGGGAAAACAATTAGGTATGGCGGCTATTAATTGCTCGCGTTTGTCCGCGGGCCTGTATACCACCGGTCACTATCTTATTCTGCCCTGGGTATTTGGGCATTTGCTGTGGCGCGGGCTGCGTAATCGCGCTTATTACCACCACTGGGGACAGCGTCTGGGTTATGGCGAGTCGCTACCGGAAGAGAGTTCAGTCATCTGGCTGCACGCGGTTTCGGTGGGCGAGGTACAGGCCGCTCTGCCCATACTGACACGGCTGCGAGAGCGTTATCCGGGCACCACCCTGGTGGTCACTACGACCACGCCTACCGGCAAAGAGCGCCTCCAGCAGGCCATGGGAAATACCGTCGTCCACCGATACCTGCCCTACGACATACCCGGCGCAGTCAAGCGCTTTCTGGATGGCGTACGCCCGGTCATGGCGATAGTGATGGAGACCGAAATCTGGCCCAACCTGTTTGCCGCTTGTCACCGGGACGGTATCCCGTTGCTGCTTGCCAATGCCCGCCTTTCAGATCGCTCCGCCACTGGCTACCGTCGGCTCGGTCGCTTGAGCCGCGACGTACTACGACATATCAGCCTGATAGCGGCCCAGAGCGAACGCGATGCAGAAAACTTTCGCACCTTGGGGGCCTTGCCGGAAAGTATCAAGGTGACCGGCAGTGTGAAATTCGACATTCGCTTACCTCCGAGTCTATTGGAGGCGGCCGAGGTATTGCGCCGCTCTTGGGGCGTGGACCGGGGAATCTGGATTGCCGCCAGTACCCATGAAGGCGAGGAAGAGCAAATCCTCGAGGCCTTTGGGCGAGTGCGCGAACATCTGCCCACGGCACTGCTGGTGCTGGTGCCACGGCATCCAGAGCGTTTCGATCGCGTTGCCACACTGTGTCAGAAAGCGGGTTGGCGAGTGGCGCGACGTACCGACATGCCGGCCTCCTGTGAGGAGGAAGATGTCTTTCTGGGAGATACCATGGGTGAATTACCCTTGTTCTATGGTGCATCGGATCTGGCCTTCGTGGGCGGTAGCCTGATGGATGTGGGTGGCCACAATATGCTGGAACCGGCGGCCTTGGGTCTGCCGGTGCTGGTGGGGCCCTGGGTTTATAACTTCGCGGAAATCAGCGAGCGTCTGGATGCCTCCGGGGCACTGAAGCGGGTAGCAGATGCCGCAGCCTTGGCAGAGTGCGTGATAAACTATCTCGCTGACGCCAACCTGCGTCACAGTACGGGAGAAAAGGGGCGTCAATTCGTAGAGGAAAACCGTGGCGCCCTGGATCGGCTGGAGACTATCGTGCAGGACCTGCTATAGCTCGCCAGGCGACAGTTATTCTTATTGCCTCATCTCCAAGGCTTCAGGCTGTTTGGCGCTAAAATGTCTTTTTCAAATTAACACACACTTTTTTGAAGGTAGTCTTATCTATGTTGAAACTCGTTTTGTTGCGTCATGGCCAGAGCACCTGGAACCGCGATAACCGCTTCACCGGTTGGCACGATGTGGATCTCACCGAACTGGGGCGGGGAGAGGCCAAAAAGGGTGGTCAGTCGCTGAGGGAAGCGGGTTATCAATTCGATATGGCCTTTACCTCGGTCCTCAAACGCGCCATCCGAACCCTCTGGATCACCCTTGATGAGCTCGATCAGATGTGGCTCCCGGTGATTCGTGACTGGCACCTGAACGAGCGTCATTACGGCGGCTTACAGGGGCTGGACAAGGCCGAGACTGCGGCCAAATACGGTGATGAGCAGGTGCTCATTTGGCGCCGTAGCTATGATATTACACCCCCGCTGGTGGAGACCTCCGACGAGCGCTTTCCTGCCCATGACCCGCGTTATAAAGGGCTGGACGAAGCCGAGTTGCCACGTGGTGAGTGTCTGGAAGAGACCGCAGAGCGCTTTTTGCCTTATTGGCATTCCCACATCGTGCCGGAGTTAAAGGCCGGTAAAAAGCTGTTGATCGCAGCTCATGGAAATTCCCTGCGTGCCCTGGTGCAGCATCTGGACCAGATCTCCAATGAGGAGATCGTCAAACTGAACATCCCCACCGCGGTACCGCTGGTTTATGAACTTGATGACGATCTGAAGCCGTTGAAGAGCTATTACCTGGGTGATGCGGACGAGATCGCCAAGGCACAGCAGGCGGTAGCCAATCAGGGCAAGGCTAAATAGGGAAACTTTCAGGAGCCTCTGATCTATTCTGGGCGAAGTAGATTGTGATTCAAAATGTTCAGCTTTGAGGCGCTGATCGTACGTAATAGCCAGCTATTGCGAAGAGAAGTAACAAAAAAGATGGGCGTTTTGGGCGCAAGGTGCGAGTTCATGAATAGATCAGAGGCTCCTTAAGTATGGCGGTACGGGTAGGTATTAACGGCTTTGGCCGGATGGGGCGGTTGGTGTTGCGCGCCGGCTGGGACAACCCCGATCTGGAATTTGTCCATATCAACGAGATCGCGGGTGGGGCTGAGGTGTCGGCCCATCTGCTGAATTTCGATTCCATCCATCGGCGCTGGACGCATGAGGCCAGCGCGGGCCCGGACTACATTGAGATCGAGGGCCGCCGTCTGAGCTTCAGTGCCGAGGCGACACCGGGGGCAGTGCCTTGGGCCAAATCAGGGGTGGATATCGTGCTCGAATGTACCGGCGCCTTTCGCACCTGGGACAGTCTGGAGCCCTACTATCAGTGCGGGGTGAAAAAGGTCATCGTCGCCGCACCGGTGAAAGAGGGCGGTGCGCTCAATATCGTGATGGGCATCAATGATCACGAGTACCAACCCGAGCGCCATCATTTGCTCACCGCCGCATCCTGCACCACCAACTGTCTGGCCCCGGTGGTCAAGGTGATCCACGAGGGCCTTGGTATCAAACACGGGGTGTTCACTACCATCCACGATCTCACCAATACCCAGGTGATCGTCGACAAGCCCCACAAGGACCCGCGCCGTGCGCGTTCCTCCCTGCTCTCCATGATTCCCACCAGCTCGGGTTCCGCCACCGCGATTACGATGATTTATCCGGAGCTTAAAGGGCGCTTGAATGGCCTCGCAGTGCGGGTGCCCATCCTCAATTCTTCCATCAGTGACTGTGTTTTCGAGGTGGAGCGCCCCACCACCCGGGAGGAGGTCTGTGCACTTTTGGAAACGGCGGCCGCAGGGCCATTGAAAGGTATTCTGGGGTACGAGGAACGGCCCCTGGTCTCAGTGGATTACGCCAGCGACCCGCGTTCCTCCATCGTCGATGGGCTAACGGTCATGGTCAATGATGAAACCCAGGTGAAGTTGCTGGCCTGGTATGACAGCGAATTTGGTTATGTCCAGCGTATGGTGGAATTAGCGGCCAAAGTGGCGCGCGCGATGTCGGAGGAAAAGGCGTGACTGATCTTCGTAACTACGCCCTCGTAACCGCCGCCTACTGGGGTTTCACCCTGACCGATGGCGCCCTGCGCATGCTGGTGCTGCTGCACTTTCACAGCCTTGGCTACAGCCCCTTGCAGATTGCCACCCTGTTCCTGTTCTATGAATTCTTTGGCATTGTCACCAATCTGGTCGGTGGCTGGATCGGTTCCCGTTTCGGCCTGCGCATAACCCTGCTGGGTGGGCTTGCGATGCAGGTGTTCGCGCTCACTATGCTGGCGCAGCTTTCACCGGACTGGAGCCAGGGATTCTCGGTGGCCTTTGTCATGGTTGCCCAGGCACTCTCCGGTATAGCCAAGGACCTCACCAAGATGAGTTCCAAGAGTGCCATCAAGCTGGTGGTGCCGGGCGATGCCCAATCCTCGTTGTTTAAATGGGTCGCCATTCTCACCGGCTCCAAAAATGCTCTCAAAGGAGCGGGTTTCTTTCTCGGTGGCCTGCTGCTGGCGACGCTGGGTTTTGGGCATGCCCTGTACGCCATGGCCGCTGGGCTATTCATCGTCCTGTGTGGTTCGGTATTGCTGCTGCCCCGGGAGATGGGCAAGGCCAAGGCCAAGGTTAAATTTAGCTCCATCCTTTCCAAGAGCCCCGAGATCAATCGCTTGTCGGCGGCGCGCTTCTTCCTCTTCGGCTCACGGGATATATGGTTTGTAGTGGGACTGCCGGTCTTTCTGCATGCATCGCTGGGCTGGAGCTTTACCCAGGTGGGCGGCTTTATGGCGGCCTGGGTGATCGGTTATGGCTTCGTGCAGGCATCGGTCCCCGCGTGGATGCGTCGTGGCCACGCGCCGCGGGGGCGTACCGCGCTGGGTTGGACCACCTTGCTGAGTTTTTCCCCGGCGGCTATCGCCCTGGCACTGCAGTTTGGCGCGGATCCGGCGCTGGCCATTATCATTGGCCTCGGGCTATTCGGCGCGATCTTTGCAGTGAATTCCTCCATCCATTCCTATCTGGTGCTTGCCTATACCGACGCCGATAAGGTGGCGCTTAACGTTGGCTTTTATTACATGGCTAATGCGGCCGGCCGGCTGGTGGGTACGGTGCTTTCGGGATGGGCCTTTCAAGTCTGGGGGTTGGTGGGTTGTCTGTGGGTATCGACCGCCTTCCTGCTCGCCGCCGCCGCCCTCTCCCTGCTGCTTCCGGACCCGGCGAAGATCGGTACGCCCGCCGCCAGTCCTGTCGCGGGTTAAAGACATCATCCCGATAGATATTGGGGAGTAGTAGCGTCCACTTGCAACAATCTCCTCACGACATTCTCGGCACGGTCTTTGGCTATGACAGCTTCCGAGGCGAGCAACAGGCCATCATTGAGCGTTTGACTGCGGGCGGTGAGGCGCTGGTGGTGATGCCTACCGGGGGCGGTAAGTCCCTGTGTTATCAAATTCCTGCCCTGTTGCGTCCCGGCGTCGGCATCGTAGTCTCACCTCTCATCGCGTTGATGCAGGACCAGGTGGATGCACTCCGTCAGCTTGGTGTGCGTGCGGCCTTTCTCAATTCCAGCCTGGAGCAGGATGCGGCGCGCGAGGTGGAGCGGCAACTTCATGAAGGCACGCTGGATCTGCTTTATGTCGCGCCGGAACGCCTGTGCACCGAGGGCTTTTTGCAGCGCCTTTCTCACGCTCAGGTAGCGCTCTTTGCCATTGACGAGGCGCACTGTGTTTCCCAGTGGGGACATGATTTTCGGCCCGAATACCGCCGCCTCAATGTACTGCACGAGCGCTTCCCCGAGGTACCCCGGATTGCTCTCACCGCCACCGCCGATGCGCCCACGCGAAACGAAATTATTGAGCGTCTGGCGTTGGACGAGGCCGAGGCCTTTATCGCCGGCTTCGACCGTCCCAACATCCAGTACCGAGTGGTGCACAAGGATAACGGTCGCCGCCAGCTGCTGGATTTCATTAACGGCGAGCACCGGCATGACGCGGGAATCGTCTACTGCCTGTCGCGCAAACGGGTGGAGGAGACCGCTCGTTTCCTGGCGGAGCAGGACATCAAGGCACTGCCCTATCACGCGGGTATGCCCGCCGAGACGCGTCGCGAGCATCAGGCCCGCTTTCTGCGCGAGGATGGCGTGGTGATGGTGGCTACCATTGCCTTTGGTATGGGCATCGATAAGCCGGATGTACGCTTTGTCGCCCACCTTGATCTGCCAAAAAGCCTGGAGAGTTATTATCAGGAAACCGGTCGCGCCGGACGTGACGGTTTGCCCGCCAATGCCTGGATGGCCTATGGCTTTGGGGATGTGGTGATGATGCGCCAGATGCTGGCGTCTTCTGAGGCCGATGAGCAGCGCAAGCGCACCGAGCAACAAAAGCTCGAAGCCATGCTGGGCTTTTGCGAGACCACTCGTTGCCGACGCCAAGTGCTACTTGGCTACTTCGACGATGTGATGGAAATACCCTGCGGCAATTGTGATGTCTGTCTCCATCCGGTGGAAAGTTGGGACGGCACCGAGGCGGCACGCAAGGCACTCTCCTGCGTCTACCGCACTGGACAGCGTTTTGGCGTCAGTTATCTGGTGGATGTGCTGCGCGGCAAGGACAGTGAACGCATCCAGCGTTTTGGCCACCATAAAACCAGCACCTTTGGTATTGGCGGGGAACTCACGGAGAAACAGTGGCGCTCGGTCTACCGACAGTTGGTAGCCAACGGCCTGATGAGCGTGGATCTGGAGGGTTACGGTGGCCTGCGGCTCACCAGCAATGCCCGCCCGGTGTTGCGCGGCGAGCAAAGCATTTTTTTCCGCAAGGACCCTAAAAAATCGGTCCGGCAGCGTGGCAAACGCCCGAGCAGGGGACCGGTGGAATTCAGCGAGCCTGCTGAGCAGGCGCTATGGGACAGCCTGCGTGCCCGCCGTCTGGCGCTGGCCCGGGAGCAGGGCGTTCCCCCTTACGTCATTTTTCAAGATGTCACCCTGCTGGAGATGATCAGCCAACGCCCGCAGACGCCGATGGAGTTGAGCAATCTAACGGGTGTCGGCGTGCGTCGGCTGGAGCGCTACGGTGTTATTTTCCTTGAAGTTCTGGCCGCGCACGACGCTGCCAACGATAGACCGGCGGTCGAGGTGCCCTCCGTACCCCAGCCAAAACAGCCTGCGTCGACTAGCGGTTTGCCAGATAGCGTTGCCACCACCGTGGGACTGCTCAGTGAGGGTGCAACCGTGGAAGAAATCGCGATTCAGCGAAAATTGAAATCCACCACCATCTACGGCCATCTCACGCAAGCCATCGAGGCCGGTGAGCTTGATGTCAGGGAGGTGCTGAATCTGGATGTGACGGAACTGGCGAAGGTTGAGGCAGCATTCCGTGGCGCCGCGAACGAAAATTTTGGTGTTCTGAAACCGGTGTTCGATGCTTTCGATGGTCTGTACGGCTACGATATTCTGCGCTGCATCAGAGCCGGAATGGAACTCACCGGGAAATAGCGGTGGTTCCTATCAATGGCCGTTAGGGAGACTCCGATTTGAGCCGCAAACGTCATTCTTGCGAAAGCGGGAATCCAGTAACCCAAGCCAATGGAGGTTGCCCAGGTGCCCAAAACTCAGCCGGGATGGCTTGAGTAGCTGGCCTTATCAATATCCACGATTTCGACGGTAACACTCCCTACATCCTTCATCTGCCCGATCACGTCATCCAACACAGCACGACTTAAGGCGGCCTTCTGTTCCCCTGTGCGCCCGTCAAAAAGCCGGATGGTGATATGGATGAAGGGCCCGTCAGAACCACCTGTCTGGTAGTGCTCATAAGCAATAGCCCGGCTCTTGATAGCCTGTTCCGAGAACAGGCCCGAGGCCAAAGTACTGCTGTGCACGCACTGAACCAGCGCTTTGATATCCAGGCTTGATTCCAGTTTTTGTGAGTATTCAATAATGCAGTGGGGCATCTCTTAACCTTTTCCAGATACTGGCAGTGTGGGGCTGGTGCGACGGGTTGGGCGTCATTGTAGCAATGCTTTCCCCCAGGGATCCTGATGAACACAAGACCTGCCCGGGAGTGCCGTGGATCTTAGGATGCGACAACACAGCCTGATTTGGCAAGAAGGATGGGTTGTTAAATACTAAATTGCTGAAAAAACAAGAGTTTATTGCTATGGCGAAGAAACTGAAGAACGAGAAAGAACTGGTCAAGAAGGCGATCGCGCTAGGCGTGGCGTATGGTGAAAAACGGGGTGTCGTCGAGTTTGAGGCCACGGACTCGGCCAATGAAAAACTCGAATATATTTATCGACTTCTCGTTCACGATAAGCTGATAGCGCCCATCCCGGAAGACCAAATTTCCCAGAAATCGATAAAGCATCGACTGGCTATTTGGGCATCGAAGCAATAGGAGTAATGCTGGGTCCGGGAAATACCTCCCCTACTGTGTCACGGCTCAAATCATAAGGGCCAGACTCACTGCTGTCCCACTTATTTTAAACTCTCATAATAATGCTAACTGAGGCGATGTAAGAAATGGGTCCGGTGGTGGCTTGAATAGCTCAATCAAGTCTCGCCTTGCGAACAGATTCAAATGGATTAACGGGCCCATTTGTTGCAGGCCTTGGGTTATCCGGCCTTGGAACTTGAGAAACGCCAATATCAGATAAACGGATAAAGCCACGAAAACTTGTGTTATGACAGCGTTGTCCGTATTACCGACAAAAGCTTTTATTTTTAAGTTTTGCTTAATCCACTTGAAGAACAACTCCACCTGCCAGCGCTGCTTGTAAATACGAGCAATGGTCTTGGCGGACCAGTCAAAATGATTGGTAATAAAGACATAATGCTTGCCCGTTTCCACATCACGATAACCTATCCGCCGTACCGGCCTGAGGTTGTTTTTGCAGGAACGAATGGATGTGTATTCGATGACTTGGTCGCTGGTTATACCTTGTGACCTATTTGCAGTACCTCGTTCCAGCACATGGTACTTTGCATTGCCCCTAATCCGCGTCACCCAGAATATTCCTTTACTGGTCAGTTTGTTATGCCATGCATAGTCAGCATAACCCTTGTCGAATACGAGCACACTGCCGGTGGGGAAGCGCATGAGTTTGGCTTGTGTTTGGTCGCCCGTCTTGCCGGGAGTGACTGCCGCAAATGCGGGAATCAAACCATCATGGTCAAGGCCAATATGTAATTTATAAGCCGCTTTCATGCGATTGTATTCGGCTTTTGGAAAAACTTTCATAGAGACATCCAATAATGATGCGTCTAGTGAAAACAATTTTTGCTTAAAGCGAAAGCCATGTCTGGGAGAGCGGCTTTGACAGCGTGTATACAATCTCGAAAACATCTCTTCAAAGAAGCTTGGAGACAACATTTGATTCGCTTGACTCAACGTTGAACGCTTAACCATTCCGCTTCCCAGGTGGTATTGCAGGTGCTTTTGGCTTGCGAGAGTTGATTCAATATCACGCAGGCTGGACCGTCCACTAAGCTGTGCGGTTGCCATGGCAACGAACTGAGTCCAACGACTCATGGCATCACTGTGGCGACGTCCATCATGCTTTTTGGCAAGACCAGAGAATTCATGTCGTGGGGTCAATTTAAGAATCTGAGAGAACACGGTGTTATGATGAGCCAAGGCTTAAATCCTCTTGTTATTATAGTGTTTGCTAGCACTTTCATTGTAACAACCTGTTGGGATTTAAGCCTTTTTATTGCCTTCTAAGTGGGACAGCAGTGGGCCAGACTCGATTGATTGTGCTGAAATCTCTCCGAAAAAGGACATCCGTCCAGATAAGATCTATCTCAAATCAATGGTATATTCAGGGTGCACGGTGTGTGCCTTCCTGGCGGACTGTATGCCGGGTTCAGCGTGTACATATCCTGCCTTTATATGGTTTGTTACTTCTCACTTTTAAACAGAGGAAAGAAGCTCATGTCGATGGAAGGGAAGGTGGTTGCGGTGACCGGTGGTGCTTCGGGGATTGGGGCGGAAACGGTACGGGTGTTTGCCGCTGCGGGGGCCAAACCGGCGGTGTTGGATCTGGACAAGGATGCGGCCGATGCGCTGGCCGCGGAGACCGGTGGTATCGGTCTGCTAACCAACGTCTGTGACAATGATTCGGTGATTGCTGCCTTTGCGGCCATCAAGCAGAAATTTGGTCGAGTGGATGTGGTGATTTCCAATGCCGGGATTTCAGCGCCGGGATACATGCTTGAGATATCCGACGAGCTCTTTCACCGCAGTTTCGAGGTTAATTTCTTTTCCCATCACCTGGTCAGCCGTGCAGCGGTCAAACTGATGCGCGAAGGGGATGGCGGCTGCATTCTCTACAATGCATCGATGGTTGCGGTGAATCCAGGGCCGAATTTGGGTGGCTATGGTGCCCCCAAGGCCGCGGTGCTTTATTTGATGCGCCAATATGCGGTTGAGCATGGCAAGGATGGCATTCGCTGCAATGCACTGAACGCGGCGCGGGTGCGCTCGGGGATTACCACCGACAAGTTTATTGCCGAGCGTGCGGAGGCCCGTGGCGTTTCCAAAGAGGAATACATGCGCGGCAACCTGCTCCAGCACGAGGTCACGGCCAACGATGTAGCCAATGGCTTCCTGTTGCTGGCCCAAGCGGAGGCCACTACCGGCACGATCCTGACGGTGGATGGCGGTATCGGAGCCGGCTTCCCGCGTTAGCTAATAATCCCGGGAGGTGGACACGCGGCATTGCTTTCCGGGGCGTACCTATCCCGCTTTCCGGCGAACAGCCGGAGGTCGGGCGCTGTCGTCGCTACGAAAATCGGCGCTGTGTTCCTGTCCGAGAGGAACCCTTCCCACCCCTGTGAGTCAGTAAAACCATCGGCCTGTCGATGCAGAGCGTAGTGAGCGAGGTCGGTATTCCCCTGGCAACGGTGGTTTCGGCCCATGGCAATTTCGGCAGCGCAACGCTTCGACGATTCCTTTTCCATTCATATGATCCGGGATTTTTTCCTGGTACTGCTCGGCGTCATTTTGATTGAACTGGGGATACGTTTTGCCTTGGTCATTTACGACTTCAATACCAAACAGAAAGTCGTTACCCAGCGCACCGCAGAACGTCTGGCCACCGATGTCCAGACCATCATGCTCAATCGTGGTGGCGCGGTGGCGGCACGTACCGTTTATCCTATCCTGCGCCGGAATCATGACCGCCTTGGTTTTTCCGTCGCTATCCAGCCGTCGGCCATTACCATTGAATCGATCCAAAGCATTTTCAGCTTTACCCCACAAGGGATCCTTCCCGTATGGCCCGAGGGCCGCCATCAAGAAGCGCGGGTAGACATTGCGGCGGAACAATTCTGTGTGCAGTGCCATGTCACCGCCAAACCGGGAGATATTCTCGGTGAGGTGACGGTGCGAAGTTATCTGGATCGGCAGCTACAGGATTGGTGGCACGAGGTGAAGCTCACCGGCACCTTGGGTATGCTAAAGATCCTGCTGCACACTATCGTGTTGTTTTTGTTACTGAAAATTCGCATGGAGCCACTGGTTTCTCTGCAGGCAGTGATTACCTTGTTGGCAAAGGCGGGCTCGGATCTCTCGCATCGCGCTCCCATCAAATCGAAGGATGAATTTGGTGAGCTGGCGCGTGATCTGAATCTGTTTCTCGACCGTCTTTGCCAGATCGTTGAGGATCTCGGTGGCGTGCTGACGCATATCACTGGTATCAATAAACGGCTGATCACTGTGCATGATCAGATGGGTGGTCATTATCGTGATGTTGATTCCAAAACTCTGGAGATCGTTACGCGTGCCCACACCGGTGCACGGATAAACCCGGTGTTATCGGAGGAATGGCTATCCAGCGTAGAGGGCTTACTCGTGAGCTTGGAGAAAATCGAGCAGACGGATGGGGTGACAATGGAGCAGAGCGAGGCGATAAGAAAACTTGTCAGTCCGCTTAAATACCTCGCTAAAGGCGCGGGAGAGGCCTTTGAGTTGCAGACTCGGGTTGGGCTGGATTTGACCGGGTTGTCTACCAGGGTACGAGATTTTTCACGTTGGCTTGAGGAAATGGCAGTGCTGGAGGAGAAAATGCGTACTATCTCTGAGCAGGGTCAGACTTTGCTACAGCGATTGACGGAGCAGAAAGGCGACGATGAGTAATGCCAAATCTGTGATTTCGTTGCTGAAGCGCGTGGGGCAAACATGCCGGCCGCAAGATACAAGTTCAAGAATAGATCAGGGAGCCTTAGCGTTTTAATAGTGGCAGTGCTCGCGCGATGGGAACGCCGAGGTTTGAGCCACCGAATTCGGGCAGCACCGCTGCATTGACGGCGATGACCTCCCCATTTATATTCAGTACTGCTCCACCACTAGCGCCGCGCGTAGTTTCTGCATCGTAGACCACCGCCTCGGGGGTAACCTGGCCAACGATCCCACGGGTAGCCAAAGGCGTTATCCGGCCTTCGTTAGAGAGTTTTTCAACGACGTTCCAAAAATTGAGATCACCGCTTTCACGGATTTTTTTCAGGAAGCGTTCGTCGGTTCTTGCCAGCATGGCCCGGATCCCCGTTGGATAAGCAATGATGATAATCTCGTCGCCAGGACGCGCCGGCATGGAGCTCATGCTCAGATGGGAAGCTTGGCCGCTAATTTTGTCGCCCTGTAGGATGGCGATATCGGCTTCGTCACTCACATGGAGCAGTTTCACTGCAAATGATTGCTTGATACCGGGCAGATAGCCGATCAGGCGGCGGCTAACAGGCTTCAGGTTCATCTCGGAGGTGAACCGGAGTACATCGCTCTCCTCCCAGGGAAGCGCAACGTGGCGGGCAGTCAGCAGCAGGCCATCTTCAGTCGCGACAAATGCCGTTCCTGTGTACTGAAATTCGACGACTGGCCCATTTCCGTCGAGGCTGATTTCCGGTCCCTGTTCCGTCACCCTTGGCTGGCCATTCGGATCTGAACTGACGTAGCGTAATGGTTGCCCCGTATCCTTTTCAACAAAATCGTAACTGCCTTGCAGGAAGACCGTAGATTTTGATGCCGTCGAGATAATTCGGGTAGTCGCGGCCGAGCGGGCTTCCAGGGCGGTAAGGCGGTCTGCCGTGGTTAACAGATGAATTTCGATCTCGGTTCGGACGGCGGCGAGGTCCTTTTCGGTAATGGCCCGTTGCTGAGCATGCTCAAGTACCCCGGAGATACCCTGCGTGCGTGCCTCCTCCTGGGCGAGACGCGTCCGTAAATTCCAGCTTTGGTATGTCAGGAGGATGACGCTCAAGAACAACAAAGTGAGGGCCGAGAGCACCCCGATACGAAACCAAAGAGGACTCCGTATCAGGAATTCTCTCGATACGGAGCCGATGAATCGGCTACTACGTTTAACGAAAGTCTCATCGTAGTAACGGACGCAGTCTATGCAATCGGCGAAGGCATCGGCGGTCGAGCGGCATGGGGCAGTTCCCAGTGTATATAAACGAAAGCGAAGCATAGGCCCGTTGCGGCCAATCTCAAGCACATCGCCGGAAGCAAGCACTTTTTGGCTCACTTTTTTGCCGTTTACCCAGACCTCGTGGCCGGGGCTGACGTCCAGTTCGTAGGTCAGGCCTGAGTGGTGCAGTTTTGCGGGAGGGTCATCGTCCGGACTTTCCCCCGGGGCTACGATCTCCACTTCGTTAACGGCCGGGCTGCGAATGAAATGGGTCTGTTCCGAAAGTTGCGTATTGGTACCGCGTCGCCGTCCAGACATATAGATGATGACGGATAGTGGAATATCTCCGGGATCCGTATGAGTCGGAGAGGGGACGGTGGTCGGCTGGTCGTTGGTCGTCATCCCCTGTGGCCTATTGATTGGACGGATCCGGCGCTTCGTCAAATGCGCCCGATTGTCTTTCAGCAGCTAATCGATGACAAGTTGTCGCTATAAAACGCCCTATAGCTTGCTATCAGCTTTTTGGATTAGCTGCATACCCCAGTGGTAAGGCTCGAGGATTTTACTGGTACCACGATAATCCAGAGTTAATCCGTCTATTGCATTTAATATCCGCTCTTGATCTGGTCGGGTATTAACTGCCGGGCCACGTGGGGTTGCAACGTCCTTTCTCCAGTGAATAATGGCAACCGTGCCGCCATGCTTGAGAATGCGTGCCGCCTCTTCAAGAAATATTCTTTTCTCACGGAGGTGGAGAATATTAAAAAGTAACACCATGTCGATGCTGTCAGACTCAAGCCCCGTACCTCGCTCAAGTACATCTCGCAATGCAAAGTTTATATTCGAAACACCTGCCTTTCGGGCATTACTCTTCGCGACTTCAAGCATTGATGGCTCAATATCAAAGGTATAAATGTCACCTGCTGAACGCACCGCGAGCGGCACTGTGAAAGTGCCATAACCACAGCCGATTTCGACTATTGTGGCTGCTTCTTTCGGGAGGGCCAGCCATTCAATAATGCTGTCTATATTGAACAGGCTGTTCCAGTAGCTCTCTTCTGGCATGCCGCTGTTTTCAACCTTCATTTTGTTTCCCGATAGAGACGAAAGAGGGCTTGGGTGCCCGCATCACTGGTAAAATAGAGGCTGCCGTCAGGGCCGGCCGCGACTCCCGCCGGGCGTGCCCAGCGCGAGCCATTGGGGCGTTGAAAGCCGGTCACCAGATCATCCACCCGCCGCGCTTCTCCTCCCATAAAGCGAACCAGCACCAATTTTGGCGGGCGCCGGCTGGCACGGGAACCCAGATAGGAGCCTTTCGGGCGAGTCCCCCAGGATCCGTGCAGGGCCACCACGGCATCCCCGGACCAGGGTTGTTTGGCTGCGGTAGGCAGAAAGGCCATGCCGAGCGGTGCGTTACGCGCTGGAAAGGTAAGGACGGGTGGTGAAACCTCATTAAGTGGGCGAGGTGGCGGACCGGAGACGCAGCGGTCGCGCCGTATCTGCCGGCCATCGAACTGGAACCAGGGCATACCGTGGAAGGAACCCGGAGCTATGCGGCTGAAGTACTCCGGGGGCTGCTCGAATCCGAGGTGATCGGGACCGTTATTGGTGGCGTAGAGGTCCGCGGTTCGCGGATGCCAGTCAAAGCCTACCGGGTTGCGCAGGCCTGAGCCGTAGGGCTGCCATTGCGGTGGGTCGGTATTTTCGTCGAGCACCAGGATGCCACCTCGGCGTGCGGCAACGGGATAGCTCGGGTGCAGATACTGATTGGAGCAATTGCCACTTAGACCAAGGCTCAGGTAGATGCGGCCATCGGGTCCGATACCGAGGGTACGGCTGTTGTGCCCCCGGCCACCGGGCAAGGGTGCCAGTAATCGCAAGCTGCTCATCCGTAGCTTTGCTCCACGGGCGGGACGGGGGCCATGCCAGAGTCCGGCGGTTTGAGCGATGAGGATTTCCTCCCCCCGTATCGCAAGGCTATGGGGATAATCAGACAAATTTCCGATCACCTCGGTCTGGCGATACGGCGGATAGAGGCGATAGATCTTTCCCGAGCGCGAACCTATCCAGAGCACGCCTTGTTTGTCGAAATGCATCATGCGAGGGCTATCGAGTTCCGCCGTGAGTAGTTTCAGCCGGTAACCCGCTGGCACCCGCACACGGTGGATTTGTCCCGCCACCATCAGGTTCTGCTCCCGGTACTGCAAGGCCGGGGGTGGAGTTGGCGTCTGCTGCGTATGGGTGTCGGTGGCGAAGGTAGTGGTGACGAGGCTGCTGGCTACCATCATCGAGAGGGCAGCAAAGAGGGAGCCAAAGGCTTTGTGGGCACTCATGCTTTGCCTGCTCGGAAATATGCGTCTGCGTAGGCGCCGGATTCCTGGATGCACTGCTTTGCCTCGGGCAATAGTGGGGCGAAGAGTGGCACGACATGGGGGGTGTGATCCCATATCTTCAGCTTTGCGTGTACTCCTGCCGCTTGCGCTTTGACCACAAAGCGCTCGGAATCACTCAACAGAATCTCCGTATTGCCGGCATGGATGAGTAGGGGTGGCAGGCCATGGAGATTGCCGTAGAGCGGGGACACTCCGGGGGTCCGGGGATCAGTGGCGGCGTGATAGAGCTGTGCCACCGGCGACAGCAAAGAGGCCAGCAGCAGGGGGTCGGCCTCGGCATTGCTGCATAGCGATTCACCTTCGCCCACCAGATCGGTCCACGGTGAAAAAGCGATGGTTGCCACCGGAAGTGGATCGCCCCGGTCACGCAGATCGAGCAGCATGGCGAGGGCAAGACCCCCGCCGGCGGAATCCCCGGCAACGATCAGCTGCTGGCTCGCGTAACCCTGCGCCAGTAGCCAGTGCCAGCAGTGGCGTACATCTTCCAGTGCGGCGGGCCAGGGATGCTCCGGAGCGAGCCGATAGGCCGGCACGAGTACCGCCACACGGGCAGCGGCGGAGAGCCGGGCGGCCAGCGCGCGGTACAGGCGCGGCGAGCCCATGATGTAGGCGCCACCGTGGACATACAGGATGGCGCGATCAGGATTCGCGCACGGAGCCATGATCCGCTCCGCACTAACGCCATTCATATCAATGTGTTCAACGGCGACACCGAAGGCCGCTGGCGGGATGCAGCGGGCGATTAATTCCAGATGAGCCCGGGTATCGAGTGCGGTGGTGGAATCGACGGTTTTGATGCGGGCAAGACGCCGCTTAACCGTGGCGCGGAGGAAGTGGTTGAGAAGAGTCCCCTGCCAACTCATCGGGGCCGGGCGGGAGCGTGCACTATCCCGTGTTTCGGAGCATCAGGGGGCCAGCGCGAGCCAGCCATTAATTTGTCCCAGATCGTCTTCGGACAGGGTCCCTGCTGCCTGTTTGAGCGTCAGAATGTTGATCAGGTAATCATAGCGGGCACCGGCATAGTCTCGTTTGGCCCGGAACAGATCCCGCTGGGCATCGAGCACATCCACCGAGGTGCGGGTGCCGACACGAAAACCTGCTTCCACCGCTTCCAGTGCGGCCTGGGTGGATACCAGTGCCTGCTTCAGGGCCTTGACCCGTGAGATACCTGACACCACACCACGAAAGGCGTCGCGGGCCTGTCTCTGTGTGGCTCGTTGCTGACGCTCCAGTTCATCCAGACTTTGCTGATAGAGATGACGCGCCTGACGTGTCTGGGAAAGGACCAGACCGCCTGCATAGAGTGGAATATTTAGTTGCAGGCCGATGGTTGCCAGACGGGTATCGCTGCCGCCAGAGAAACCACCGTTAGCCGTGTTGTGGCCGTAACTGCCTTGCAGGGCTAGTGTTGGCACGTGCCCGGCGGCAATGCGACGAATCTCCTCTTCAGCATTTTTAGCCACCAGGCGCGCTGCACTGAGTTGCAGGTTTTGCTCGAGTGCGGTGGCATTCCATTGATCGATATCGTTGGGTTCCGGTCGCACCAACGCCATGTCGTCTCCCAGTGCCGCAAGGCCTTGTGGAAAGGCACCGGTAATTTCGCGCAATGCCTCCCGTGCATTGGAAAGGGTATTTTCAGCCTCGATCTCCTCGGCGATGGCAAGATCATATCCGGCTCGTGCCTCTTCCACGTCAGTAATGGCGATGAGACCTACCTCGAAACGCTGTCGGCTCTGTTCCAGTTGCTGACCAATAGCCTCCTTGGAGGCACGGGCGAACTCCAGATCATCAATGGCTGCCAGTACGGAAAAATAGCGTTGAGCGGTACGCAGCATGAGGTCCTGGCGGGCAAAACCAAACTCCGTGTTGGCCTGCCGGATACGGGTATTGGCTTGTGAAAGCTGAATTTCCAGGTCTTTTCGATAGATCGCCTGATTGATATTGAGGCCGATGCTACTGCTATTGAAGCGTTTTACTCCCAAACTGGAAGAGGTGAAATTTCCGCCACGGATGTCCAGGCGGTTAGCGGTACTATTGCCCGCAAAGTTAATATTAGGCAGCCAGGCGGCCACGGCTTGGGGACGTAGTTCCTGGGCGGCACGGTTGGTGGCTCCGGCACTGCGATAGGCTGGATCGCCTTCAAGGGCGAGGCGGTAGACGGCCAGCAAATCAGTGGCGCTGGCCAGCCCGGGCAGGGTGATACTGAGGACAAGCAGCGCCAGCCTTAGGTAGCAAGTCCTGTTAAGATGCACGTTAATGAGAGTCATTCTCATGTCCATAAAGGCCCAAGGGGTATTGGGCAGATTGTTGAAAATCGGGAGAAACGGGCAGTGGCCCGCAATTTATCGAGCGTCTTGCACCCCAAATCGGGTATTATATCGCTCCGTTTCAGCGTTCAGCTAGCCAATATACCTGAAAGTCTGTTCTGACCGTTGCGCAAAGCTTTCTCCAGGAGCCGGGTGAACCCGACATCCTGTTTTTTCTAGTTGTAGGAGTCCAGTGGTATGAGTGCAGTTCCAGACGAGTTTCTCCGTGAGTCAGCGAAGGTCAATCCGGCATCGATTGAGGCCTTTCCCAGCTCCCAAAAGATTTTTGTAGAGGGTAGTCGGCCCGATATCCAGGTCCCCATGCGGGAAATTACCCTGACCGATACCCATGCCGATTACGGCAGCGATAAAAATCCACCGCTGTATGTTTATGACACCTCCGGCCCCTACACGGATCCGAAGGTCAGCATTGATGTGCGTACCGGGTTGACGGATCTCCGTACCCCGTGGATTGGTGAGCGCGGGGATACCGAGGTATTGCCCCAGTTGAGCTCGGAGTATGGGCGGGCGCGGGCTGCGGACACGTCGCTGGATCACCTGCGTTTCGGTCATCGTCATGAGATCCGGCGCGCCAAATCCGGCAGCAATGTCAGCCAGATGCATTATGCCCGGCAGGGCATCATCACCCCGGAAATGGAGTTCATTGCTATCCGCGAGGATCTGCGTCTGCAATTGGCCATTGATCAGGGTCTGATGAACCAGCATCCGGGGCAGGACTTCGGCGCCTCTATCCCGCAGCGCATCACGCCAGAATTTGTGCGCGATGAAGTGGCTCGCGGTCGTGCGGTCATTCCTTGCAATATCAATCACCCCGAGCTGGAACCGATGATTATCGGGCGCAATTTCCTGGTGAAGATCAACGGCAACATCGGCAACTCGGCACTGGGTTCCTCCATTGAGGAAGAAGTGGACAAGATGACTTGGGGGATTCGCTGGGGTGCGGATACCATCATGGATCTCTCCACCGGCAAGAATATCCATGAGACCCGCGAGTGGATCGTGCGTAACAGCCCGGTACCCATCGGTACTGTGCCGATTTATCACGCCCTGGAAAAGGTCGACGGCAAGGCCGAGGAACTGACTTGGGAAATCTTCAAGGATACCCTTATCGAGCAGGCCGAGCAGGGGGTGGATTACTTCACCATCCATGCCGGTGGACGTCTGGCCTATGTGCCGATGACCGCCAATCGCCTCACCGGTATCGTCTCCCGGGGTGGTTCCATCATGGCGAAATGGTGCCTTGCGCATCACCAGGAGAATTTCCTCTACACCCGCTTTGAGGATATCTGCGAGATCATGAAGGCCTACGATGTCTCCTTCTCGCTGGGTGACGGCCTGCGTCCGGGGTCGCTTGCCGACGCCAACGACGCGGCCCAATTCGCGGAGCTGGAGACCCTGGGTGAATTGACTCAGGTGGCCTGGAAGCATGACGTGCAGACCATCATCGAGGGCCCCGGTCATGTGCCCATGCAGATGATCAAGGAAAATATGGACAAGCAGTTAACCGACTGCGATGAGGCGCCGTTTTATACCCTCGGGCCGTTGACCACGGACATCGCGCCGGGCTACGACCATTTCACCTCGGGTATCGGGGCGGCGATGATCGGCTGGTACGGCTGCGCCATGCTTTGCTATGTGACGCCCAAGGAGCACCTGGGACTGCCGAACCGTGATGACGTTAAGGAAGGCATCATCACCTACAAGATCGCGGCCCATGCGGCGGATCTCGCCAAGGGTCATCCCGGGGCGCAGATTCGTGATAACGCCATGTCCAAGGCACGTTTCGAGTTCCGTTGGGTGGATCAGTTCAACATCGGCCTGGACCCGGATCGGGCGCGGGAATTCCACGATGCGACTTTGCCCAAGGAGTCCGCCAAGATCGCCCACTTCTGTTCCATGTGCGGCCCGCATTTCTGCTCCATGAAGATTACCCAGGATGTGCGGGATTACGCCAAGAAGCACGGGCTTGGTAATGATACAAACGCGCTGAAAGAGGGAATGAAGGAGAAGTCAGAGGAGTTCAAGGCGCAGGGTAGCGAGGTCTACCACAAGGTCTAGCAGGCCGCTGAAAAATCCTCATACGGCACAATACGGCGTTAAAAATCGGCTCAAAATGCTCAATTACGATTTATAAACTGCGCTTTTTCGCCGATTTTTGCCTTGTCTTGCACTCGCCTGAAGATTTTTCAACAGCCTGCTAACTTCTGGTTGGTGTAAAGACAAAAAAAATCCCGCCATACGGCGGGGTTTTTTTTGTCTGGAACAAATCCTCAGCCCCGATAGTAGCCGATGATCGCCTGTAGATCGTTGGCCATATCTTCACCATCGTGGGGTGGTGGAAAGACGCCGGCAAAACGTCCCTCGGGATCGATGAGGACCACCACATTGCTGTGATCCATAAGGTAATTATCGCCGCCTTTCGGATCCGGCACCTTCATGGCGAGGACGCCAATAGCCGTAGTCAGGCGCTTGAGTTCCGTCGCATCCCCGCTGACGCCGAGAAAGGAGGGGTGGAAATACGGGGTGTATTTGGATAACACTTCAGGTGTATCCCGCTCCGGGTCGATGCTGACAAATACCACCTGAGGGCTTGTCTCGCCGTGGAGAAGGGGAAGCATCTGGCTGAGAGCGAGCAGGGTGGTGGGGCAGACATCCGGGCAGTGGGTATAACCGAAATAGAGCAAACTCCAGTGTCCTTGCAGCCGCCCACGATTAAAATCCTGGCCGAGGTGATCCTTAAGCTGGAACTCTGGCAAGGGGCGCTCTTGACCAAAGAGCCCGGTTGCGTGGGCCAACACAGGTAGAGGGGGGGGAGCAAAGACCCAATTGCCTGCGAGCAGGCCGAGGCCTCCAGAGAGGACGGTGAGCAGGGCAAAAGCCAACAGCAAAGCAGGTTTTTTTGGCATGGGTTATTGGAGGCAGCGGCGCAGGTCCGTAGCCAATCCGCGCATGAGTTGAAAATAAAAGTCGGTGCCAGCGGGGATGTTGCGTCCCTGTATATCCAGAGTCACCATCCGCGCCGATCCCCCACTCGTTAGTGTCCGGGCGAGTCTTTCTTCGTGTTGGCCATCATAAAAAACACAGTGGATTTGTCGATTTTTAATCAGCCGCCGCATTTCTGCCAGGCCCCTGGCCCCCGGTGGCATCTCGCTATCAGCCACCAGTATCCCCGCAGCGTGGAGATTATAGCGTTGTTCCAGGTAGTGGAAGGCGTCGTGAATAACGATGTAGGGAGTTTCTGAATGTGGAGCCAGTAGGGTGGATAGTTCCTGTTCCAGGGCTTCCAGCTTTACTCTCAAGTGCTCACCATTCAAGCGGTAGCGGGCCTGATTGGCGGGGTCGATGTTTATCAGAGCCTGCTCCACGTGATGGATGAAAGCCTGCATATTGTGGGGGTCAAACCAGAGATGGGGGTCGATACGCGCAGATTTGTTATTGAGTCGGGATCTCGCTCCATCCAGCCGGACCCCGATGGCCCTTTTATGCAGCCGTGTGATATTCGGGGTATCAGTCAGGGCAATCACGCGCTCTTCCGGCAGCCATTGGGCAAGGGGCGTCATCAGTCCCGTCTCCAGCCCGGGGCCTACCCAGAAAACCAGATCGGCTTGATGCAGCTTGCGGGCGGCTGAGGGGCGCAAATGAAAGTGGTGATGGGAATCTTGTCCCGAAAGCAGCAGTATCGGCGTGCCGACCCCTGCCATGATCGCGGATACCATGGCATGCACGGGTTTGATACTGGTTACCACCGAGGGCGTTGCGCCGGCGGAGTGTCCGATCATCAGCAAGCAGGCAAGGCTAAGCCAAAACGGCAATTTCTGAATTCTTACTATCATTGGGGGTGACTACGGTTGCGAGATCAGGTTTATGCGGGGAAAAACTACATCCGGATACCCATGGTTGCTGTTTGGGTAATGTACTGGACCGGAGCAGGGCCGGGCACAAGGATAACACTGCTAATGTAGCGGAGGGAGTTGCGTAACCATGCGGTGCTTGTGGGTACAGTGGGCGTATGGGGAAGGGCGATGCTCGAAAAGGCTTCAGTACCTGATGGTCGTTGATCGCTAACACTCACCGAGGTGCTGGCGACCAGACCGCACAGCGCGAGGCCGACAATCAAGTCAGGTGTAGTGGTGGCAGATAGCAACGTTTTTCGAGGCACGCGTTTCCCGGCCCGCAAGCGGACAGATCATGGGTTGAATGGTAATTCCGGGAAGAGGAGGGGGCTCCATGAGGCGGGGCCTAACCTTCCTGTCGGGAGCAGGTCTCGGCGCCAATGGGCGCTGGGCTATCCCGAGAGAGTCACGGGGAGATAAGCCGGAAAATCTGGCTAGCTGGCGGGCAGTAAACTACTGCGCCTTTCCCCGAATCCTTAACTCTATTGTTGATACCGCCTTATTATTGTCCCTTGGCAGTTTTGTGACGAACTTCACACAAACTATAACACGAGGTTTTGCTGAAAAAAGCCCGTGGAAGTGAATTTTGAGAATGATTCTGGCCATGCCCAATCTTGTCTATGGTCCCAAGATGTATTGTACACGCATGGAGGCTCGTACCGGTGGCCTGTGGAGCGATGATAAAACACGCTGTATGGCGGCGTTTTGAAGGACGCGAAGTATCACTAGCGGTTACAATGGCCAAACTTACCTGAGTTTAGGGTGTCAGTAGCTTCTCAGCGAGGCTGCAATTCACTACCCACACCCGCGCGCGTAATAACCAGTCCGCCAAATAGTGTGTTGCAAGGGATTTGTTTTGGTGAATCGACCCAGAAGGATCGTGATGGCTGTAGATAAACCTTGTTTGGTGAAAAGCAACTCTGGTTCTGATGAAAATCCCCGGGGCGCGGTAGCTTTGCAGCAGCATGCCCAAACTCTTTCGGGTGGATCAAACAATTTCCGTTCTATTCAAGGCATCGCCCACCTCCCGTTCTGTGATGAGGAGGTTTCATGAGTGTGCTGATTACTGGTGGTGCCGGATTTATCGGCAGCAACTTTGTTCTCAGCTGGTTAAACCAGTCTGATGAACCCATCGTCAATCTTGACAGGCTCACCTACGCAGGCAACCTGGAAAATCTTGCCAGCCTGCAAGGCGACCCTCGGTGCATCTTCATACGTGGTGATATTGGCGATGCCACACTGGTGTCCAGTCTGCTCGCCGAACACAAACCTCGTGCCATCATTAATTTTGCCGCTGAATCGCACGTAGACCGCAGTATTCACGGCCCGGAAGACTTCATTCAGACCAATATCGTTGGCACCTTTCACTTGCTGGAATCGGTTCGTGCCTACTGGAATGAGTTAGAGGGCAAGGCCAAAGCCAGCTTCCGCTTTCTGCACGTCTCCACTGACGAAGTTTATGGCTCCCTCGCAAAAGACGATCCCGCTTTCACCGAAGGCAATCGCTACGAACCTAACAGCCCTTACTCGGCCAGCAAGGCGGCGAGCGACCACTTGATTCGGGCCTATAACCACACCTACGGCCTGCCTGTGCTCACCACCAATTGCTCCAATAATTATGGCCCCTATCAATTTCCGGAAAAGCTCATTCCGCTAATGATCGTTAATGCACTCGCCGGCAAAGCGTTGCCTGTATACGGTGATGGGCAGCAAATCCGGGATTGGCTCTATGTCGAAGATCATTGCAGTGCCGTTCGGCGTGTACTCGAGGCAGGAAATATTGGCGAGATTTACAACATGGGGGGCTGGAACGAAAAGCCCAACCTTGAAATCGTCCATACCATTTGTGCACTACTCGACGAACTCCGTGCCCGAGCCGATAGCAAGAGCTACCGCGAGCAAATCACCTACGTGACCGATCGCCCCGGCCACGACCGCCGCTATGCTATTGACGCAAGCAAGATAGAGCGTGATCTTGCCTGGAGACCTGCAGAAACCTTTGAAACCGGCATCCGTAAAACCGTGCAGTGGTATCTGAAAAACCAGGCGTGGGTCACCAACGTCCAATCTGGCAGCTACCGCGAATGGGTTGAAAAGAACTACGCAGGGCGTGCCAAATGAAAATCCTGCTTTTCGGCAAAGGCGGTCAAGTCGGCTGGGAGCTGCAACGCAGTCTTGCTCCCTTGGGGGAACTGGTGGCTCTGCACGCCAACAGCCAGGATCCATGTGGTGATTTCACCCATCTGCAGGGTATCGCCCAAACCGTTCGCGCCGTGGCCCCGGACATCATCGTCAACGCCGCAGCGTATACTGCTGTCGACAAAGCCGAGAGCGAGCCAGAGTTGGCCGGCACCATCAATGGGTTAGCGCCAGGTGTTCTTGGACAAGAAACCAAACGTTGTGGTGCTTGGCTGATTCATTACTCCACCGATTACGTGTTTGACGGCAGCGGCGACAAACCGTGGATGGAGACCGACCCCACAGGCCCGCTCAGTGTCTATGGCAAGACCAAACTGGAGGGCGAAGAAGCCATTCGCGCCTCGGGTTGCCAACACCTCATTTTTCGTACCAGCTGGGTGTATGGCGCGCTTGGCAGCAATTTTGCCAAGACCATGCTGTGCCTGGCTCAAGAGCGAGACCGCCTCACCGTCATCGACGACCAGGTCGGTGCGCCTACGGGAGCTGATCTTTTGGCAGATGTAACCGCCCACGCCATTCGTGTGGCCCTGCAGCATCCGGAGGTCAGCGGCCTGTATCACCTGGCTGCAAGTGGCGAGACCTCGTGGCACGGCTACGCCCGTTTCATTATTGATTTTGCCCGTCAGGCCAGGATGAGAATCAAGGTTGCGCCAGAGGCCATCGAGCCCGTGCCCAGCAGCGCATTCCTTTTGCCCGCTCCGCGTCCGAAAAACTCGCGCATGGATAGCCATAAACTGCAAAATACCTTCGGCGTGAATCTGCCTCACTGGCAAAGCGGCATCGCTCGCATGTTGGCCGAAATTATAGAGAAGAAATCATGACCCAACGCAAAGGTATCATCCTCGCCGGTGGTTCCGGCACTCGGCTCTACCCGGTGACCAAAGCCATCTCCAAGCAGCTATTGCCCATTTACGACAAGCCGATGATCTACTACCCCCTCGGCACCCTCATGCTGGCGGGCATACGCGACATCCTTATTATCTCCACCCCGCAAGACACTCCACGTTTTACGCAACTACTGGGTGACGGCAGCGAGTGGGGTCTCAACCTGCAATATGCTGTGCAACCCACCCCGAACGGCCACGCCCAGGCTTTCATCATCGGCAAAGATTTCATTGGCAACGCCCCGAGCGCGTTGGTGCTGGGAGACAACATCTTCTATGGTCACGACCTGCACACCCTGCTTGAGCAGGCCATGGCGTGCGAGCGGGGTGCAACTATTTTTGCCTACCATGTGCGAGACCCTGAGCACTATGGTGTAGTCGCCTTCGACGCTGAGGGCAGCGCCGCCAGCCTGGAAGAAAAGCCCGCGAGCCCCAAAAGCAACTATGCTGTTGCCGGCCTGTATTTTTACGATAACCAGGTCATTGATATAGCCAGCAACCTTAAGCCTTCTGCGCGGGGCGAGTTGGAGATCACGGATCTGAATTGCATTTACCTTGAGCGCGACCAACTCAATGTAGAAATCATGGGTCGAGGCTACGCCTGGCTCGACACCGGCACTCATGAAAGCCTGATAGAAGCTGGCAATTTCATCGAGACTATCGAGCATCGTCAAGGGTTGAAAGTATCCCGCCCGGAAGAAATCGCCTACCGCAAAGGCTTCATCGATGCCGAGCAACTCGATAAACTGGCCCAGGCGCTTTCTAAAAATGGTTACGGGCAATACCTGCAGCGTTTGCTCAAGGAAGAGGCGCGGGGATGAAAGCAACCCGGTTCGCCATTCCCGATGTCATCCTCATCGAACCCAAAGTATTCACGGATAATCGTGGTTTTTTCTTCGAGAGTTTTAACCAATCTGAATTTGAAACAGCCATCGGCAGGAAAGTAAATTTCGTCCAGGACAACCATTCACGATCAGCCAAAAACGTCCTACGCGGCTTGCACTACCAAATTAAACAACCCCAGGGCAAGCTGGTGTGCGTTGTACAAGGCGAAGTGTTTGATGTGGCTGTAGATATCCGAAAATCATCGCCTACCTTTGGCCACTGGGTGGCCGAAATCCTCAGCGCAAAAAACAAAAAACAGATGTGGATCCCTGAGGGTTTTGCCCACGGCTTTGTCGTGTTGGGCGATAACGCCGAGCTTCTCTATAAAGCCACCGACTACTGGGCGCCGGAGCACGAGCGTTGCATCGTCTGGAATGACGCAAGCCTGGAGATTAACTGGCCTTTCCAGGGCGAGCCCGTGCTTTCCGGCAAAGATATGCAAGGTGCCACGTTGAAAACAGCAGAGGTCTTTGTCTGATGCAAAACTTCTCCATCTCCCCAAAAGAAATGGCCGCCAGCCTGTGGCGCAACTGTGACCTGGTAAAGGCGCTGGTACAGTACGAAGTCATCGGGCGCTACCGTGGTTCGGTGATGGGCATCCTGTGGTCATTTCTCAACCCCGTGCTCATGCTGCTGGTGTTTACTTTTGCTTTCAGCGTGGTGTTCGAGGCGCGCTGGGGTGCGGGTGGCGACCCGAAAACAGAATTTGCCCTCGTGCTATTCGCCGGGTTGGTCATTTTCAACCTGTTTTCCGAATGCGTCAGTCGGGTGTCGGGCTTGATTCTTGTCAACGCCAACTATGTCAAAAAAGTCATTTTTCCCCTGGAGATACTGCCCTGGGTTGCCCTGGGGTCGGCGCTATTCCACGCTCTGATAAGCCTTGGCGTATGGCTCATCGCATGGCTCGGTTTCGCCTGGTTCCAGAAAACGCGCAGGGGGTTGGCCGATGTCCTCTAAAATCGCCAACTTGCCCAGACGCTCCTCTCGCCCGCAAGTGGGAGAGGGGCCGGGGATGATTACCACACCATGAACCTGAATAACGAGCGCCACTTAGTAGTAGGGTGGAAGGTATCATCCCTTTCACCGAGTATTGCCAGTGTTAGGTATCGGGCTATTTTTCCTATGCTTGCACTTGAGGATAGAGGCGTTCAATGCCGACTATTTTCGGATGGCAATTTGAATAACCTGCGCGGCCTGAATGTTTTAGTGATTGTGAAAAGCTTTACTGCCGACGATATCTGTTTGGTACAGGAGGCCGGAGCAAGAGGTATTCCAGTCGTGTTTGATCTTTGTGACAATATCTTCATCGATGGTTACGGTAAAAAAGAGGGGTGCTCTGTGGTTGGGATGTTTCTATCCATCGCAAACTATGCCACCGCAATAGTCACCACCACCGAACCGTTGGCAGATGAAATTCGTCGGTATGTAGGAGCACATGTTCCAGTTTATATTGCGCTAGATGGAATTGAAACCGAGTCACTGACCGAGGCAGTCCGCCGTAGGCTACTCACTGTTCGGCCTAGTATCTCGATAAGCCAACTACGAAAACTCACGGGGTTGGCAGACAAGCTGATCCGCAAACTGAAGTTGCTCCAGAGTGCCTCATTCACCGGCCTGATGCGCAGACTGGCTGAACATTGTCGAAAGTTTTTGCACTGGAGGTACTGGGCGAAAAAACTCTACCGCCGCTACGATTCGTTTCGCAATCGTTGGCATGCTCGAACAATGGGTACGCAAGCTATTGCGTTAAACGAAGCTACTCCACCGATCATCGGCTCCATCCCGGCTGACGTCGTATTTGAGTCGAGAGGCGTCATTCCCTCCGGTGATCGCGTGCGTCGTATCCTATGGTTCGGCAACCATGGTGCGCCGCATGCCCGCTTTGGTATGCTGGATTTGTTGGAGGTGCGTGAGGCACTGGAAAGCATTGCAACCGAGTTTTCAGTTGAATTGGTCGTAGTCAGCAACAATCTAAAGAAATATCGTCAGTACATTCTGCCGATGGCGATATCCTCACACTATGCAGAGTGGTCTGCAGTGGCAATGGCGCAACATTTGAGTGAGGCAGACATTGTCGTGATACCGAATACATGCGATCCATTTAGTATTTGCAAATCCGCTAACCGATCGGTGCTTGCGCTTTTGCATGGGGTTCCGGTTGTTGCCACCCGCACTCCCGCACTCATGCCACTGAGTGAATGTTGCGAGCTTGATGATTTTCAGACTGGTTTACGCCACTACCTGGCTAATCCAGAACATGCTCGCCGTCATGTGGAGCGCGGACAGAAACTTATCGCTGAGTTATACGGCCAGCCGCTAATTGGTGCGGCATGGCTAAGCATTTTAGAGATGGCCATAAATGCCCCAAGTCGTAGCCAAGAGGAAAGTGGCGAGTTCATCGTTGTACTCAATTTAATTCAGGATCTGGATTTAGCGGTGCCGGTTTTACAAGCGGCGCAGCAGTGCAGCCTTACCGTTGAAGTGTGGTGCAGTCCGACTTTATTCGTGAAGTCACCCCGTGTAAAGACGACACTGGGCGGTCTTGGCATCCGCTGGCGAGTATTTCCAGATCAGCGCGATAAACTACAAATAGCGAAGCTATTACGCAAGGCCAAGGCACTACTCACCGTGTCAGAAACAAATCTCGGCCCACATCGCTTCACCTATCATCTCACCAAGATTGCGCGAAAGGCAGGGATCGTTACCGGTACCATGCAACATGGATTTGAGAATGTTGGCCTGAGTTATAGCGATGCCTTGCACTCCATCGATAAAATCAATTTTGCTGCCGATCGAATCTATATTTGGGGTCCCTTGCAGACCCTGCATCCTGACGTATCTTCCGAAACCCGGGTGAAATGCTTGCCTGTAGGCTGCCCTAAGCCTGCCGAGTCGATACCGGCCAACCTATCTGGTTTACTCCCATTGGAGGGGATCATCGTTGGGGTATTCGAGAATCTGCACTGGCACCGTTATTCCGATGACTATCGCAGATTCTTTCTTGATGGGGTTCAGCGATTGGCCACATCTTTTCCGCATATCACTTTCTTGGTCAAACCTCACCATGCTGGCGTGTGGTTAACGGGCAGGCATACCGGGGATAGGCCTGATGCGCCAAACCTAATTATCGCTGACCCGGAAGACCCTGCTTGGGAGCCATTTACAGCTACTCAACTGTTGGGTTATTTGCATGCCGTGATCACGTCACCGTCGACGGTAGTACTTGATGCGGCTCGCATCGGTTTGCCGGTAGCCGTCGTTGCACACACACTCAATTGTGACAATTACGCGCCGTTTTTTAGTATCCGCACGGAAGATGAGTGGCTGGGTTTCGTTGATGCAGCACAGGCCCTTCCAACCCGCGCAGGCCTGATAGAGTCTGGCCAAAAGTTTGTCAACCGGGTTTTAATGTCGGGTGATGCGGCCAAACTTATTGTTGACGATATGGTTGCTCGCATTCATACCCGAGCGAAGAGAGCGGCATGAGCAACCAAAACATACGGCGGATTCAAATTTGAATCCGCCACGCCATTCAAGGGTGCCAAATCATGGCGGATGATAATGTCATCAAAGTCTATGTCGGCGCCGACCGCTCGCAGCAGCTAGCGATCAAGGTGCTGGAGCACTCAATCATGCGCCACACCACTGCGCCGGTCGAGGTGATCCCGATGGTGGATCTGCCGGTGCCAACGCCGGCAGATCCCCGAAATGGGCAACGCACTGGTTTCTCTTACAGCCGTTTCTGCATTCCAAAGCTGGCTGGCTACTCTGGGCGTGCCATCTATATGGACGCCGACATGCAGGTATTCAAGGATATTCGTAGGCTGTGGGAGTTACCCTTCAATGGAGCGAAGGTGCTTGTCCAACAGGAGGTTAAACACCTTGACGTGACCATGTCCAAGGAGAATGCGCCCCAAAATAGAATCAAGCAATGTGCCGTAATGCTGCTCGATTGCAGTCGCTTAAATTGGGATATAAAAGCCATTGTTAAAGACCTGGACGAGGCGCATTACACCTACGAGCAACTGATGTATGAAATGTGCATCCTTGGTGAGGATGAAGTGGGTTATTCCGTGCCGTTCGAATGGAATAGCCTAGAGTATTTCGATGAAAATACCTGCCTAACTCACTACACTGACATGGGTACCCAGCCTTGGGTCTCCACGAACAATCCCAATGGCCACATCTGGTTCGGTGAAGTGCGACGCATGTTAGCGGAAGGCAGTCTCGAATGGGCAACACTCGAACTGGAAGTTCGCGCAGGGCACTTCCGGCCATCGCTTCTCCGCGAAATCCGCTATGGACACCTAGTGCCAAAATTCCTGCGCACGCTGTTCAACCACAAGAATGCGGCGATCGACAAACTCAAGGGTTACGTGCCACACAAGGAAGTTTACGAAGCAAAACGTTTGCGTAACATGCCGTAAAAGGATACGGGGCGCACCCTGAAGTTAACCGGAGCGGAAACGTAGTGAGTGTAAAAAAGATAGGCGTGGGGCGCTGGCTGTGCCAAGTGCATTCATGGTTTTTTGGGATGGTGGCAACAGCCGGTAAGTCACAGACAATCGGAAGCCAAGGCGCCCCAATACGTCTGTTGGTAGTTGCAAATGCGATCATTCCCACCGTACAGTTGAGCTTGCTCACACCACTGGCGAAACTCATCAAGAGTGGCGAGTGCTTCGTCGACTTCCTTACGGAACAGCAAATCAAGGAGCATTTCGGCAAAGGGTTGCGAACTATCGATGCACAGGCCTGGGTTGAAGATAGATGTCGTGCGGCGGCGCCAACCTATATTGTGTTTTGCCGATACAGCGGCCCACACGCTGACGCGATGCTAGCGTTTTCTCGTGCGCAAGGCTTGCCGTCGATCTATTGCATCGATGATGATTTGCTGAATGTACCTCGCGAGTTGGGACAGCAAAAGTTCGAGTATCACAATCATCCGCTCCGCCTGGAGACAGTACGTTATTTGCTGAACAACGTTGATCTCGTCTACTGTTCGAATGCACGACTCGAACAGCGTTTACGTAACATCGGAATTAACGGTAATCTGTGCGTAGCGCGAATTTTTTGTGCTGGCGAAATTATCTCGCCAGCCGAGTTGCGTCCGGTCCGCACTATCGGATACATGGGTTTTGACCATGCACACGATTTTGAAATCGTGGTCCCTGCGTTGGTCAGTGTGTTGCGCCGACGCCCGGAATTACATTTCGAATTGTTTGGAAAGATTCCCAAGCCAGCAGTACTAGACGAATTCAAGGAACGCATTGTCGTGCTCCCAGTGGTGCCAAACTATGACGAATTTATGCGTGTTTTTGCGGCTCGAAAATGGGATATAGGAATTTGCCCACTCGCACCGACAGACTTCAATCGGGTTAAAAACATCAACAAATGGATTGAATACACCGCGGTCGGTGCGGCAGTCATCGCCACGCATAGAATGATCTACGACGAATGCTGCGCAGATCGATGCGGGGTTCTTGTGGGAGAAAATGATTGGGAGTCCGCCTTAATGGCCCTGGTTAAATACCCTGAAAATCGTTTCAAGCAAGTACGTAACGCTCAGTGTCGATTGTCCGAGGATTATTCTGTCGAACAATTACGAGAGCAAGTTCAGGATATTTTTGCCATAGCAAGGGAGACGACCCAACTGCAGTCCGCACCCGTGAAATAGCGACGAGATTGTCGTTTGAGCGAATTAACAGAGCGACGCTTTGTAGCATTGATTTTGTTTTGTAATTATGAGGGGCATATGAAAGATTTATTTAAAACCCCAAAGAGCCATCAAGCAATCTCGATTCCATTTAACGGGTTCGAAGAAAACCGCGTAAATTCTGGATTCATCGAGTTTTTAGGTGATGATGACCTGGGACGTTTGAACGAGATACTTCCGTGGAATTGCTTTACCGTAGATTCCAATGGAAGACGGTTTGGTAACGCGGCGTGGATGGGTAAGAGAGATAAGCCGCAGTTAGTGCCTGACCAGCGCATCTTAGAAATGAATCGGGTATTTGATCTGGCCAACCAGTCGGTACTTGAAGTGGGTTGCTTCGAAGGTATCCATACCATCGCATTAGCCCAGTTTTCCGCCAAAGTCTACGCAATCGACTCACGCATAGAAAATGTGGTGAAAACGATTGTGCGAACGCACTTACTTGGATTTTCGCCACAAGTGTCTGTCTGTGACCTGGAACAAGACGAAGATATGGGCAGACTCTCGATAGTGGATCTTGTGCATCATGTTGGCGTTCTATACCACCTGAAGGATCCCGTTGCGCACCTTGTTAAGCTTGCTGATATAGCCCGTAATGGCTTGTTGCTCGATACACACTACGCGACAAGCGACATGGCAAACGCGAGCTACACTGTCAACGGAAGAGAGTACCGTTACTTCAGTTATCGAGAGAAAGGCCGGGAGGAGGTGTTTTCTGGCATGTACGATCATTCCAAATGGCTGTTACTTGATGATATCAAGAGAATCCTTAGCCGGATCGGGTTTTCCGACATCCGAATCTTCAAAGATGACCAACAACGTAATGGGCCGCGCGTAACGTTATATGCTGCACGACCATCGGTCATGAAACTGGATGAAGCTTAATTAGATATGAGCGTTCGTGAAGTGCAATGGTTTATTCCTTTAAAACTTGAGGGGAATGAGCCGATTTTGCTGTTTTCGGCATGCGATGCCAGATATTTTGGTTATGCAGCTTCCTTGATTAGAGGTGTAGATCTTTTTTCCCCGGGTTTTTCATTCGTATTACATCTGATCAATCCGGAGCAAACATTGCTGGAACGAGTACAACAGCTCGCCGCATCCCTCAATGCTACCCGTTTGGTAGTGTCATTCGAGAATATCAATCTATCTAGGCTGGAAGAGGAGCAAAAACGCGCCTATTTTTCCTGTGCCCGTTTTCCACAAATCGCGAAATTACTTCGCCAATATCAATGTCCGATTTTCAGTCTTGATGCTGACTCACTGGTGGTGAATCCGATTGATCTTAATTTTTCCGACAAAATAGATGCCGAGGTTGTTATCATTCGGCGCGATTTAAAAGAAGAAATGCCAGAGCATTTATCTGTTGCGACCGGCTCAATCTGGCTGAAGCCTACACAAGGGGTATTCCAATTCATTGATGACGTTAGTAAACAAGTCGATACTCACTTGCAAGAAGGCACTCTGAAATGGTTTGTAGATCAAGTAGTGTTTCACCAGCAAATGCAGGTAATGCAGAAAGAGGTTAGATTTTACAACCTGAAAGGGAAATACGCGGATTGGGATTTCCTGGAAAGCAGTATCATTTGGGCGGGCAAAGGGTTGCGCAAGGAAAATGACATGCGTTATTTTTTGTTGAAGGCTTTGCTTTCAGATGATGCGGGCCACCATATGATTGCGAATCAACTCTGGTCAAGCATATGTACTGCAGGAAGTGGTTTGTCATCCAGTCAATGGATGCGTAGCCGGATGGAAATAGCCAGAAAGTCCGTGGCAAGGATTGCATTGTATATTCCCAGGCTGGATCTCCCATGGAAGCGTGACAGTGACATATCTTCCTCTCCTCCTTTGCTCGCCGATGATGTGCTGGATCTACGATTGTACTGGAAAGCCTTTGCGGTGAAATTGGCTAATGCTATTGAGCGAGCCGGGTTGCCGGTTGACGTCATTGAGAAGCCGGCGTGGGAAATTGATCGCAAGGCGATTGAGGCCAGCGGTACTGTGCTTGCGCTAATTCCCCATCGGTGCCGGTTCGATTTCGACGAGGGTGACACGCCGGTTTTATTTTACATGCAGGAATATTTTCGCTGGGTGTTCGTGCTTAACGAAAGTGGCTGGAGTGCGGCATCCAGCATATATCCAATTCACCTCGAAGCAATACCGGAACTTGTTCATGATTCCTTTGGCACCTATCGGCAGCGTCTACTTGCAGACGAGCTCGGCAGCAAGTTTGCACAACCTGTACGCAAGAGTCATCGCCAGTTGATTGCCGAGGGGTTGATTCCGATGCGACGAGGAACGTTTGGATTGAAACATGTGCGCCCTTACATTTTTCTGCCGCTTCAGATTCCGCATGACCAGTCGATACATAATTTCTCCGATTTAACGGAGCAACATGTAGTCGAGAGCTTGGTGAATTGGGCCCAGGAACGCGATATTACCGTGGTCATGAAACCACATCCTGTCAATCGTAAAAGCACGGCATCCTTTGAGAAATTGGCTGATGGACGTACCGTATTCTGGAGCGAAGCACATGTATACGACTTGATTGCACATGCTACGTGCGTTTACACCGTGAACAGTGGCGTTGGTTTTGAGGCCCTCTTGCATCTGAAGCCGGTTGTTACTTTTGGCCGAGTGGAATACGACTGCGTTAGTTTCCAAGCCACGCCCGACACTCTGGATGCTGCTTGGGATTTTTGCATGCATGCGGATACATCGATGCTAGAAAAACGCTATCGCCATTTCGTCAACTGGTTTCTTGGTGCCTATGCGGTCGATATGTCTCAGTCTGAACATGCTCATGCGAGATTGGAACAACTGGCTTCAGAGGTTGTTGCACAAGCACGTGCAGCAACGGTAGGGGAAGTGTGGTGATTTCAAAATTGACCGCCGAAGTGAATGCGGGTTGGATGCTTGCATTGCGAAGTATCCATATACAAATTCTGGAACATGCACTGGGCTATGCCTGGACGCTGATTATTCCCATGCTGTATGCGATCTGCTATATCTTCATCAAGCGGGAGCTTACCGGCAGTGCAGCGATACAAGGGGCCGAGGCTGGTTGGGATATATTGCGTGCTTTCGCCGGGATCATGCTGTTCCAATGCTGGATGCAAGTCGTGCAGGATATGTCGGATATGATTCGCCGTCAGCGTGGAATGCTGCGCAGCTTCAATGTTGGCCCCACACCGTTTGTACTTGCAATTGCATTTGAGGGGGTTATAGCGCTTGTCGTACGCGCGATACTGATTGTTGCTGCGATACCAGTGCTTGGCCTGGAGTTCCCGTATGGGTTGTCCGTCTGGCTATGGTGCGCAGCTTGCCTGATTGTGTTGCTTCTCTCCGCGATGATGGTCGGGTTACTTTTGGCGCCTTGGGCTGTTCTATACGGGGACGTACGCAAGGCACTAAGTTCCACCAGCCTCCCTTTGATTCTTATTTCTCCGATTTTTTACCCCGCAGTTGAACGTACTGGCTCAGTACTGTACTGGCTGAACCTTGTAAATCCAGTCGCCTCCCCATTGGCCGTGCTTGCCGATGCCTTGCGCGGCAAGGAATGGTCACTCTATTCGATACCGATGCTGGTTTGGGGCGGGTTGGCAGTTGCATTGCTTGGGTGGTCGCTCATGCAATTGCGGCGTCAAGTGCCAATATTGCTTGAAAGGATGGGGAGCTGATGGAAGAGCTTTTGCAAGTTGAAGGGCTGTGGAAGAAATATTCGCGCAGTCTGAATGCCTCGGTACGCTATGCGGCACACGACCTGTTACGCAATGTCATTGGAGCGGAAGCCGGGGAAACGGAATTGCGCGACACTGAATTCTGGGCTTTACGCGAGGTGGGCTTCACGCTGCGGCGCGGTGAAGTCCTCGCGGTGCTTGGGCACAATGGCGCGGGGAAGAGTACGCTGCTCAAGTGTATTGCCGGGAAACTCAATGCGGATCGTGGAAAAGTGGTGCGGCGAGGTGAGCTTGGACATTTGCTGGAAATGAGCGCCGGTTTCGCCCCCAGCATGACTGGGCGCGATAATGTTTCAGTGCGTGGGCGTCTGATGGGCAAGCGAGGCAAAGAGTTAGAGCGTTATATTTCACAAGTTGCAGAGTTTGCGGATATTGACGAGTTTTTCGATGCACCAGTACTATTTTATAGCGCGGGCATGAAATCCCGGTTGGGTTTTGCTGCGTCCTCTATCATCAAGCCTGATGTTCTTATTCTCGACGAGATTCTCGCTGTCGGTGACTTGGGCTTCCGCATGAAGTGTTACTCGCAGATCGATGAGTTACGGAAGAAAAGCGCTGTGATCTTAGTTTCACATAGTATGGGCCATGTTAGCCGTATGGCAACTTCGGCTATCTTTCTTAACAAAGGGAAGGTCGTTTTTAATGGCTCACCGCAGAAAGGTATCCAGCTTTACAGCGAACAGATGAAGGTGGCAAAAGGGAAACCTTCATATTTTAAACCAGAACGTATCCGTTTTGAGGTCACTGGTGATCACGAAGTCATACAGGAAGATGGTGCGATTATCTTCGGTGAAGAACTTTCAGTTTGTGGAGAAGCTTTCGTCGACATTCCCATCACCCTATCTATTATTCTCCACGAACAGGGCGGTGCGGCGATCGCAGAATGGAACTCTAGGCGCAACAATTTCATCCTTCATCCAGGTCAACAGTTTTCCGCCAGATTAGGGCCTCAGAACCTTTGTCCGGGCTATTACCATTTCGCCGTCATAGGTTTTGACAATTGCGGAGAACAACTTTTCCTAAGTACTCCCTTCAATTTCAAGGTGACGGGTGACTTTTACAACAGTATTCGTCTCCAGCCTATTGCCGCTTGGCACGTACTTAAGCTGGACTAGCGCATATGAATGATAAGAGAGATTACATTAGTGCGGACTATTACCAGAATCTGCACGATAACAACCAGGCCTTCATGAACAACAATTGGCTTCTGGATGAAGTCGAAATTATCAAGGGAGCTGTTGGAAATGTGAATACCGTACTGGAGTTGGGATGTGGCAACGGGCGGTTCCTTGAACTCGCGGCAGACATCTGGCAAGACGTTACCGGTGTGGACTGGGCGAGGTCCGGCTACCTCGAGAGTCTTCTGAAAACGTACAAACTAATTAAGTTTATCCAAGCCGACATTTCCACACTTAAGCTCCAACAGGAATATGATCTGATTGTCTCGGCTGATTTCCTGGAGCACCTACCAAAGGAATTACTTAGCTTGGTGGTTGCCGAAGCACTTCGAGCCGGACGCATCAATTTTCACAAGATTGCCTGTTACGACGATGGTCATAGCCATCTTTCCATTCTTTCCCCAGCCGAGTGGCTGACCATTTTCAATGCTCAATCAGGTGGAGAGAGTGTCAGGATCGTCCATAGCGAATTCAGGAAAGGTAATCCGAAAAACATTGTTGTCACGCTTTGCAACAGTACTGGAGTCTGATATGACGGAACTGATCAAGCAAAACACACCGGCTGCTGCAGTACAGAACGACTGCGGACTATCCGTGGCAGCTATCGAGAGTCTGAGCACCCGGTGCAGGGCCCTTGATATTCTGGCCCAACGCCTCGATGAGGAGTTTGAAGCTGTGTTGTGGAATGGAAATGGATGTGAATAGTGAAGCAATTGGAGATCCGGCGAGGGTATTTGTCGCCTCGACCCCAGCGGAGTGGCTGCCGATGCGGGTATTGGCATTTTCGATCCGCGAGACAGCGTCTCTGCCGGTTGAGGTTTTGGCAATCTATAAGTTTAATCGAGCGATACCCATGCCTTTGGCCATTGAAAATCGTCCTAGGACACCTTTCTCGTTCCAGCGTTTTCTGATTCCAGAGTTATGTGGATTTTCTGGAAAGGCGATCTATCTGGATGCCGATATGCAGGTTTTTCGGGACATTCATAAGTTGTGGAACTACGATTTTTCTGGTTGCGATTTGCAGGCCGTCACAGAAGCGCAACAAGGGCGGCGCGGGCAGTTCAGTGTGATGTTGCTGGATTGTGAGGCACTTGGGTGGTGTGTCGACCATATCGTTGCAGATTTGGATGCAGGGAAGCTTGATTATGCGGCGTTGATGTATGAGATGCGGGTCACAAAGAAAATTGGGCGGGATATTTCGCCGGAGTGGAATTCGTTGGAGCGTTACGATGCAGCGAAGACCTGCTTGCTGCACTACACGGATATGAATACTCAACCTTGGATATCAATTGAAAATCCACTTGGATACCTTTGGATCGCCTGCCTTCGTCGAGCGTTGCAGGCTGGATTCATCAGCCGTGAAGAGCTAGAGCGAGAGGTTTCCTCTCGGCATGTACGCCCTTCTTTATTGGCGCAAATAGATAATGATCTGGACGATTCTCTTGCACTACCGTTATCGGTTCGCATACTCGACAAGAATTTTGTTCCGCCCTACCGAGGTTTGCAGTGCGGTAAAAATCGTCCCTGGTTCTCGTTCCGCCCGGCGGTTCTGGCGCTTTTGCGGCGCACCTATTATCGATCTCCGCTTCCGCTATTCTTCAAATGGGACTGAAGTGGCGCGTTGCTGTCATGAGTGTCACATGGAACTTGGCATACCTGATTGAGGGAGCGCTGAATGTTTTTTACACGGACTATTTAACCGGCACTATTACTGTCGGTCGACAGTGGAAGTTGCAATTTTTCTCTACCCGACCAGTGATACCCATATCCATTTCTATAAGGGTTTAAATCCATGAATATCACACCAAAGATTAATGCACGCAACAATTGAACCAATGGTGCTGTTCGAAGGCGTCAATGTGCTTGAATCCAAGGATTTCGCGATGAAGGTCTGCGCCGAATATGTTCGTGTGACCGAGAAACTTGGTATTCCCTACGTATTCAAGGCTTCGTTTGACAAGGCGAATCGGTCTTCCATCCATTCCGACCGAGGTCCCGGTTTGGAAGAAGGGTTACATATTTTTGAAGCAGTCAAAACAGAATTTGGAGTGCCAATTCTTAAGGATGTGCACGAGCCATGGCAAGCAGCATCGTTGGCAGAAGTGGTTGACGTGTTGCAACTGCCAGCCTTTTTTGCCCGCCAGACAGACTTGGTGGGTGCGTAAGCTTCCCCCTATCAGCGATTCTGGCCGGGAAACGAAAAATCAGCGCAACTCTGTCCAGCAAATTGGGCAAGTTCTTCGGTGTTAGCCCTGCCGTATTTGTGCCAGTCTAATCTGGTGCAAGATAGTAGAAGCCATTTTGATGTGGATCTGTTTTCCGTGGCCTTGTCGATGTGGTGGGCGGATCGGCAGGTGGGTTCGTGAACGATCTGCGCCAAAATATGTGGTCGAAGGTGACGGTGGTCATCGTCAACTGGAACGGCGAGCGCTTCCTCGAACGTTGCCTGTCGGCGTTGCTGGCACAGACGGTTGCACCGCACGAGATTATCTTGGTCGATAACGCGAGCTCCGATGCGTCTCTGGATATCGTGAGACATTTTCCATCGGTGCGCGTGCGGGCGCAGAATAGAAACCTTGGCTTTGCGCGCGGCAACAATGTAGCAATCAAGGCGACCGGCCCCGAAACAGAGTGGATCGCTTTGCTCAATCCGGATGCATTCGTAGAGCCGCGTTGGCTGGAGGCGTTGTTATCAGCTGCGCATGATTATCCCACCTTCGATATATTCGGCAGTAAGCTGGTGAACACGGCTGATCCGGCTGTTTTGGATGGGGCGGGTGACGCCTACCACATGGGCGGTCTGGTCTGGCGAATAGGGCACGGAGAAGCAGACACAGATCTCTTGGAGCAGGGGAAAGAGGTATTTTCTCCGTGTGCGGCTGCGGCGCTGTACCGGCGCAGTGCATTGGTCGAGGTCGGGGGCTTCGATGAAGAGTTTTTCTGTTACGTCGAAGATGTGGACCTTGGTTTTCGATTAAGGCTTGCAGGGTATCGTTGCCTGTATGTCCCTGTATCGGTGGCTCACCATGTGGGTTCGGGCGTTACGGGCGGGCAGCATAGTGATTTTGCGGTGTATCACGGGCATCGTAATCTGGTGTGGACCTATGTGAAGAATATGCCAGGCGTTTTATTCTGGTTGTTCCTGCCGCTTCATCTCGCGATGAATCTGGCTGTGCTGGCGGCGGTAGTATTGCGAGGTCAGGGGCGAGCCATACTGTGTGCCAAATGGGATGCCATCAAAGGTATTCCGAAAATGTGGCGGAAGCGGCGGCAGGTTCAGGCAACTCGCACTGCAACATTGGGCGAGATTTGGCGGGCGATGGATAAACGTATTCTACCGATAAGGCGAGGCTATGGTGGAAAAGGTGAGTAACTTATTGCGAACTGCCTGATGCCCAATACTGTGTCCTTAATTATTGTTAGCTACAACGCCGGTATTTTTCTTAAATCCTGCGTTAGCTCTGCTTTGGGGCAAGTGGAGGAGATCATCGTTATAGATAACAATTCTCAAGACGCCAGTTTGGCACAGGTTGAGTCAGAATTTCACCGTGAGAAGAAACTGCGGATTGTGCGAAATCGGGAGAACTTGGGTTTTGCCGCTGCATGTAACGTGGGGCTGACGCACGCTACTGGCAGCTATGTTTTATTTTTGAACCCGGACTGTGTGCTGGAGCCCGATTCCGTCAATCGCCTATTCCAAGCATTGGAGGATTATCCGGAAGCTGGGATGGTGGGCGGTCGGCTCGTTGATCCGAATGGCACGGAGCAAGGCGGTGGAAGACGGGCTATCCCAACTCCATGGCGCTCCTTTGTGCGGGCGTTTGGTTTGTCATGTTTTTCTGAGCGGTGGCCGCGCTTGTTTTTTGATTTCCATTTGCACAAACAGCCTTTGCCGTCTGAGCCGATCGAGGTTGAAGCAATTTCTGGTGCTTGCATGCTGGTCCGTCGTGCCGCGATGGGGGATGTAGGGCAATGGGACGAAGGTTATTTCTTGCATTGCGAAGACCTGGATTTTTCCATGGCGCTGCGCCGCAAGGGCTGGAAAATTGTGTTTGTGCCTAGTGCCAGAATCGTTCATGACAAAGGCGGCTGCAGTCGCTCGCGACCGATATTTGTCGAGTGGCATAAGCATCGCGGGATGATTCGGTTCTATCGCAAGTTTTTCAGCCACCAGTATCCCGGTGTGTTGTTGTGGCTTGTCATGTTTGGGGTTTGGCTGCGGTTTGTAGCATTGGCAACCTATCATACGGGGCGACGAGCAGGGCGATGGCTGGGGCTGGCACGTGAGTGAGCCGCGAGTCGGCCTGATTGGTGCAACCAGCTTGGTAGGTGCATGTCTACTGCCTCTGTTAGCACGCGTGGGATATCGGATAACGGCGTTTTCACGGCAGGAACTTCGGCAGGCGGACAACGGCATTGAGTGGCGGAAATTGATATCACCCGTAACACCCGACTCCGTTCCAGAGCGAGAAGGGAACATTCCGAACTGGATTTGTGTGGCACCCATTTGGGTGTTACCAGAGCATTTCACTATGCTAGAAACCTACGGAGCTCGCCGAGTGATCGCACTTTCATCCACCAGTCGCTTTACTAAAGACGATTCATCTGACCCTGATGAGCGGGCTGTCGCCCTTCGCTTGGCAGACTCCGAGTCGTGCGTGCAGGCATGGGCGGAAAGCCACGGGGTGGAATGGATCATCCTGCGTCCAACGCTAATTTATGGCCTAGGACGGGACAAAAACATTGCCGAAATAACACGCTTCGTGCGGCGTTTTGGGTTTTTCCCGTTGCTCGGCAAGGCAAAAGGCTTGCGCCAGCCTCTGCACGCGCAAGATGTCGCTGGTGCTTGCATAGCCGCGTTGGGTTCATCCGATGCGGTCAATAACGCCTACAACTTGTCCGGTGGAGAAACTATTGCTTATCGTGACATGGTGGCTCGTGTTTTCAGCGCCCTTGGAGGACCAGTGCGTCTGTTGCCTGTGCCACTACATGTTTTTCGATTTGCCGTAGCACTCCTTCGCCTCTTGCCGCAGTATCGGAACTGGTCATCCGCCATGGCCGAGCGCATGAATCGTGATTTGGTGTTTGATCACAGTGAAGCGACCCACGATTTTGGATTCAAGCCCAAACCGTTCGTCTTGAATGCCGAGGATGTGTCGGCGTGAACCAGCCTGGGTGATTGCTGTTGGTGAGTGTTTTGCTTACGTGGCTGGTGGTGAGATTGATTTTTCGGTAGCGGAACCCTGAGTCATCTTTGCTTCCTGATGCCCGGCTTTGGTGCATGGGAGCCTCATTTTCCTGGCCACCTCTAACTGATCTCTATGCCCGTTTTGGCCATTAGTCACAATGTTTGGCGATGGCATCTTTGAGTTCACGGGTAGCTACCTGGCGCTGGGTGTCAGTTAGGATATTACGCTTCTCATCCTCGCCTTTCTGGTAGAGGTAGTGGGCATCGCGGATGTCGCGTAGCTGCTTACGCGCCTTGGCGCATTTTTGTGCCAGCTTTCGTTGTTTGTCCCGTTTTTTCTGCTGATCTTCCTGTTTGCGCTGACGTTCTATTTCGAAGGCTTTTAGCAGGCGTTTTTGTTTCTGTATTCGCTGTTTGCCAGAGGGGTTTGGCGATGTCTTGTTATGGCTGTCTATCTCAACTTTTTGGGCCGACGATTGTCCGGGGCGATCGCCATAATGCACCTTGCCGCCTTCATCCATCCAGCGATAGATCTTCGCCGCGGAAACTGATGAGGCACACAGCAGACAGGGCAGCACCACCGCTACCCATCGCCTCACGCCTCCTCCTCGATTTCAGGTAGCCGGTAGGAGGTTGCCTTGATCAGCGCCTGCATATACATCAGTCCACCATGCGGTTGATCAATTTCTGCAGCCTCGTAGAGAAACTCGAAAATCTCATTCGCCTTGCGGGTGCTTACCACCACATCCAGGACTTCCTTCTCCGTGGTTTCGCCCACGCCACGGTAGGTCAGCGGAGTGAGGTGCCCGGCACCCCGGGCGCTGTGGATGTTGGCGGTGATAATGCCTTTGTCTTCCTTCAACGCCTTCATGACCGGCATGGCCTTGCCCTTGGGGAGGATGCAGCTGATGAGTTTCTCGCTGGCCATTCCGCTTTACCTTTGTCCAGACTTGCGAAGTGCCTGGCGATTGGCCAGTCGCTCGACGATTTCGTGGGGGATGTAGGTGGCCGCCTTCTCCAGACGGGTGACGTACATCATGCCCATGCCCGGCGTGCCGAGATCGCCGGCGTGGTAGATGCGCTCAAAGACACGATCGAGCTGATCGTCGGCGACTACGGTGGTGATGACTTCCTTTTCTACCTCAATGGCGAGGCCAACGACACCGAGTCGTTCCCGCACGCCGCTGCCCTTGCCGTAGTGAATGGTTGCGCCCTGAGCACCCGCTTCCTGGGCTGCCCGGACAATTTTGTCGGCAATACCGCGCTGCACGATGCAGGTAATCAGCGCGGCATCGGTGAGGACGGGAATTTCTTTTTCGCTCATGTCACGGTCTCCAGCGTAGTGGTGGATTCTTGTTCAATTTGTTCATGACGGAGGCGGATCTTGCGTTGGATCCACAACCCCGTCCCCAGCACTGCCAGGATCGGACCGATGGATGCCATGGAGAGTATGCCAAAACCCTCAATGGCACCGACGGCATTGCCAAAACCGATGCCCATGGAAAGCACCAGCGGGACGGTGACCGGGCCGGTGGTTACGCCGGCACTATCCCAGGCGATGTTGACGTATTCCTCGGTGGATAGGGCGGTCATGATCACTGCCAGCAGATAACCTGGGAGCAGCAGATAGATGATCGGGATGGCAAAGACGATTTTCAGTACTCCCAGAGCAATGCCGCTGCCGACCCCAAAGGACACCGCGTACATCAGCAGCTTTTTTGGAAAAGCACCGTTAGTGAGATTTTCCACGGTGAGACCCAGGGCATTGAGGGCTGGTTCGGCGAGGGTCGCTCCGAAACCCAGGAACCAGGCAAACAGCAGTGCCACGAGGATGCCAAAGACGAAGGAGTAGAGCGGGGAGTTGGCGACCACATCAATCCGGGTAAAGGCGGCGGGTACGAGGCCACCGGACTGACCACCCAGTTTGGCGAGACCGTAGCTCAGCCCGATATTGAAGATGATCATTCCCAGCAATGCGAGGCCGATCCCGTAGCTGATTTCTGCCGGTTTGCTGAGCTTTTCCCGCAGCACCACGCTCAACACCAGCATCAGAAAAATCACCAGCGGCACGATGGCGCGCAGGCCGCCAAGTATTTCCAGCCCCGGGGTTCGGGCATACCAGGCCAGAGTATCGATGGCCGCGGGGATGGCGGCAGCGGTGACTATGAGTTCGGCAGGCGAGCTGACACTAGCCACATACAGGGCGAGCAGCATGACGGACATGATCGGGAACAGGGAGGCGAGGGTAACGATGCCAAAGCCCGACAGGGAGGATTCGCCCTTGCCCGCAGCCGCGGCGATACCGATGCCGAGAGAGAGCATCAGCGGTACAGTAATTGGCCCAGTGGTGACTGCACCACAATCCCATGCCAACCCCAGGATTTCCCGCAGTTCCGGATCGGCGGAGATATACAGGCTAAGACCAATGGTGGGGATGAGCGTCAGGTATACCAGTGGTTTGAGACTCCATCCGTAGAGGAAGCGGAGGGTGCCGATGACCGCGGCGAGCCCGACCCCGGCTCCCACACCCAGCACCAGGGTGTCCGCCCACTGGTTGAGCAGTGCGTGCAGGTAGGGGGCATCTTCGGCACGTACGTTGGAGCCAGCCGTTTTCAGGGCGCCAATGGCGGGCTCGGCAAAGGTCACGCCGATGCCGAGCAGCAGCGTGATGGTGAGTACCGTGGGCAGGGCCGAGCGTGATGGCAGGATGGTACCGATGGTTTGGCCAAAGGGCATGAGGCCAACCTTGAGGCCCTCCATGAACAGCATCAGGCCTACGATGACGGACAGTAGCCCAGCGGTGATGATCGATGAATCGGTAACATTCTGGCGCAGCACCAGCAACTGAAACAGCATGAGATACAGCGCCAATGGCACTACTGCCCGCAGCTGTTCCAGCAGGCGTACGCTTACATAGGGCTGGATAACGGAATAGATTTCTGCGGGCCGGAGTTGTAGCCGACCCGGACGATAGGGCAATGCCTCACCCGCTGCGTCGGTTTTCATCTCCGGGACCAGCTCGTTGTAGCTAAGCGGAAGCTCGCGTCCGGCGATCTCCTGGATAAAGGTGCCAAAACGAATTTTCGTAGTCATCGGGGTTCCTGTTCCGGGTTTTTCTGGCGACCTTTGCTAGCCTCTACCAGTCGTTGTTTGACCTCCGGGTGCTGCTTGGCGAGATAGAGCACGTCTTTGCGAATCAGGCGCAACAGCGTGGCCGGGGTCTCGGCCCGTACCGTCGCGGTGCGTAGTGAATCACCCAGCAATGCGGTTTCCCCGAAGAAGGCACCTTCGGTGAGGCAACCGAGCCGGGTTTCTCCATCTTGTGGTGTGTGATGAAACACCCCGACTTCGCCGCGTATAAGGATGTACAAGGCGTCACCTTTTTCCCCCTCACCAATGATTTCATCACCCATTAAAAAGGTGACCTGACGGGCATGCTGGGCGAGGGCGCCCAGGGCATTAACCGACAGGCCGGCAAATAAGGGCACCATCTGGATCAGCTCTTCGGGCGTGGGCTGTGGCAATGGTACTGAAATGGGTGGCAGGGACTCCAATGCCTCGTGTATACGTTCAGAGATGCGGGTATAGGCTTTTGCACCTACGGTGCCGTGGTGGTGTGCCTGTCCGGTGTTTTGCAGTGCCGAGCTTAGCGCGACGCGGCTGAACAGGCGGGACTCGTAACGTCGGTAGAATTCGGGGAATTCACGCCGAATGGTTTCCAACCCCTGTTGACGGCGTTGCAGACGATCCGCGTAGGTTGCCATGATCGGTGCGCAGGCATCAGCAGGAAATTCCGGGTGCGCTCGCAAAGCCCGGAGCACTGTATCGGCCATCAGTATGCCGGCAATGGTGCGTTCCAGGCGCTGCGATAGACGCAGATTCTGGTAGCGGGATAAAAAGCCACTGGCCCAGTTGCGTTCCCGCAGGCGACGCAACAGCGCCGTTTCCAGTCGGAGAAACAGGCTTCTTCCCTGAGCCGGCCCGGTGACCGCGCCGGGATCCTGGCGGCGGCGTTGATCCCGATCGCGCTGTAACAGGTTACGCAAGTCGATGTAGCTGTATTGGGTAATGAGGTCCAGACCATAAAGCCGGGCCAGTTCCACTTGCTCGACACGCAAGGCAAAGAGATAGACATCCCGGGCTGCCTCGCTCTCTGCCGCGGTCGTGCTGTTGGTTTCGAGCACGGTAGCGAGATCCTTGCGAAAGCGATGCACCCCCGCCTTGGAAATAACCCCGGAATCGTGCATCTCATCGATACTTTGTTCCACCTGGTGGCGGGCCTCCAGCATGCCCTGTTTAAGTTCGGCCCGGTCTTCCCGGGTCATGCGATCAAGCCCCAGCCTGTGCATCAATGGTCGAATGGTGGGGGCATTGATCAGCAGGGTAAAGAGCACTACCCCCAAGGTCAGATCGAGTAGCAAGGGGCGGCCGGGAAAGTCCTCGGGTATGGAGAGAACAATGGCGATGGCAAGTCCACCTTTGAGCCCGCCCCACCACATAATGTGTTGCTCCCCCCGGCTGATTCTGGGCAAGGAGAAAAACCGGGTGGTTAGCGGTACCAGGCTGTAGAGGATAGCGGCGCGTGCGGCCATCACCAGGGCAACTACCACAAGAATGACGCCGAGGCGTGAGGCCAACTCTGCGGGATGGATGGCGAGCCCCACCAACAGGAATAGCAGGGAATTGGCAATCAGGGCGAGAAATTCCCAGGTTTCACCCAGGCTATCGGTGGCCTCTTGATGCAGGCGGGCGACGCCGTAAATTCCCAGGGCGAGGGCTGCACTCACCGCCGCCATCACCCCGGAGACATGCCATACGTGCTCGGCTAGGATAAAGCTGCCGTAGGCGAGCACCAGAGACATGGTGAGGATGGCACTTAAGCCACTTTTCAGTCGATAGAGTAGTTCGGAAACGACCAGCCCAAGTACTGCACCGACCAGTGCGCCACCAAGAAAGATGCGCAGAAAGTCGAGTACCGCAGAGCCGAACAGGGTCCAGTCATGAGTGCCCCCCTCAACGCTGATGCCGAGCAGAATGGTAAACAGCACGATGGCAGTGGCGTCATTGAGCAGGGACTCGCCTTCCACTAATACCGTCAGCCGCTGCGGCGCACCCAACTCCCGAAACAGGGCCACCACGGCCACTGGATCGGTGGCGGAGATCAAGGCGCCAAAGAGCAGGGCGGTGACCGGCGCCAGGCCGATGAAGAGGCTCAGACCGCTACCGATAAGGAAGGTGGAGATCAGCAATGCCGGGATGGCCAGCATCAGCACTGGCACGAGGTCGCGGAGCAGCAAGCGTGCATTGAGGTTAAAGCCGGATTCAAATATGAGTGCCGGCAGGAAGATAAAGAAGACGATTTCCGGGCTCAGGCGAAATGTTTGTAGCGGGGCGAGTGGTTGCCAGACATCCGCAACACTGCCGAGCACGATACCGATGAGCACCAGCAGCACAGTGAAGGGAATGGGGAGATTACGGCACAGCCCGGCAGCGATGATGGCCACTGCCAGCAGGCCCATGATAACCAGTACGGTTTCCGAGATCGGCACGCCTTGTCACCTGTGCGTAGGCTGATTTTCAGTGGGGTGATTACGGCCTGGGCGCCCCCCCGGGTTCTTCGAATCCAGCCAGAATCTGACGCCTGATTCAGAGTGTAGCAGTCTGTTTGTAGTGGATGTCAGTGCTAATGACTGTCGCCGGATTCTGTGGTGCCTGTCTGAGCAAGCCTTCGTTCCCTGGATTATTCGCTTCGCTCACCCTGCGGGCCGCCTATGGGCGTTCAACACGCTACGCGCTTTATGTCCCGCAAGCGGGAGGATGACGGGAATTGTTCGGGGTGGACGGGATTGTTCCAACTACTTTCCGTCATTATCCGTGAAAACGGGTAATCCAGGGGGCGGAGGCAGTGAAAACGTTGTTCTTCGGCAGCTGCGGCGTATTCACCTGAGGAATGGCACGGGACGAGATGTACCCCTCCCCCAGTTGTTATATAAGATGGACGGATAGTGTCGGTGCTATAACCGGCTGGGATTTTAATCTCCATAGCGCACTCAGTGGGGGTAGGGCGAATAACACCGTAACTTTTAACCGCGGCTCCTCCGACCCCTCTGCCCCTCCTCCTCCCCCTGGAATTGATTTTACGAATTTAATCTTAGGCAACGGCCAAGTCTCATTCGTAGACGCCAACCCAGGGGTGTGGCGCACGTCCGAAGTCTCGGCGCCCGAGCCTGCCACACTCGCTTTACTGGGTCTCGGCCTGGCCGGTGTTGGCTTCAGCCGGCGAAAGACAAGCTAAGCCGCCAAATATCCTGACCACTTTTTCCGCTCCGTCCCAGCGCGCAATGCTGTTCAGCTAAGCATTGAATAAGGCAAAAAGCGGGATCAGACCTTTCAGCCCGTAGCCCGGATTCCACTTTGTTTCATCCAGGCTACGGCCTCTAATGACGGAGGGGTTACGTAGGGCGGGCACGGCCCGCCCTACGTAACCTGGGGGAATTCGGCGCTGGGTGGGCGCTGCTGCGCAAGGGCATAGTCTTCCGGGGGCAGGATCGGGGGGCGGTCCAGCATCAGGTCGAGGAGCAGGTGCACCGCGGCCGGGGCCAAGCCGAGGCCATTGCGGTAGTGTCCGGTATTGATATAGAGGCCAGAAATTTCCGGGTGTTCGCCGATATAGGGCACGCCGTTGGGCGAGCCTGGGCGCAGCCCTGCCCAGTGGTGCTCGATCTCGTAATCGGCCAGGGCCGGGATTAGGTCGATGGCGGCACCCTGGAGTTCCTCCCTTGCACTTGCTGTGGTGTCCTTGTCGAAGCCGACAAATTCCACCGTGCTGCCTGCCAGAACCCTGCCGTCGAGGCGCGGAATGACATAGCGCGGGCCATCGAGGACGATGCGGGTCACAAGATCTTTGGGAGCGCGGAACAGCAGCATCTGGCCGCGTACCGGTAGTACCTTGATGGGCGTTTGCAGTCCCTCCGTGAGCTGCGGGCTCCATGCACCTGCAGCCACAATGACCCGGTCGGCACGCAGCACGCCTTCGGCGATATGTACACCATGAATACGGCCGTCGATGATCTCCAGACCGCTTACCGCACAATGCTCGCGGACATCGACACCACGTCGGTGCAGGCTCTCGGTCAGCGCACGGCCCACACGCGGATTGCGTGCCTGGGCGAGCTTTGGCAACCACACGGCCGCGGTGCTACGCGCGGCCAGCGCCGGCTCGCAGACTGCGGCCTTGTCGGCGGATAGTAATTCAATTTGGGTCTGCCACTTCTTGCCCCAGGCCAATGCGCTTTCAATATCCTCCGGATCAAGCACCAGCACGCCGCTTCGCACCCATTCCGGGTCGATACCGGTTTCCGTCTTCAGCGCTTCGGCGAAATCCGGGTAATGCGCCTGGCTCCAGCGCGCCATGGCCGATACCGCATCCGGGTAACGCCAGGGATGTAGTGGCGAGAGGATGCCGCCACCGGCCCAGGTGGCTTCGTGACCGGTCTTACCCTTGTCCAGCAGGGTCACTTTCAGGCCCTCACCAGCCAGTTCGCGGGCGCAGAGCATACCGATAACCCCGCCGCCAATGATGATGCAGTCGGGGGCGTCGTGTTTTGCTACGGGAGTGGGATCGGACATGGCTTCGCTTTGTTTGGTGGGCTTGAGGGGGAGGGGCTCAGTTTATCGAAGCCGGTGGTAGCCTGCCAGACGGTGGGAGATAATGCGGACGCATATATCGCCCTTTAGGGTACCTCTAGAAATTCAAGTTTCCAGGTAGGACAAGGCATGAGTAAAACAGTTGAGCGCAGCATATGTTTGATATGTAAGCGAAACTTTTTTGCGAGAAACGCCGTATTGCGAAGAAAATTGTGATTTTAGAGGTGCCCTTTATACGCATATTCATTTTAATGAGCGCGCTGCTGCTCGCGGCCTGTGGTGAAGCACCGCGGGATGGTCTTCGCTTCGGGCTTTCCTCGCGCCCGGTCACCCTCGACCCGCGCTACGCTACCGATGCCGCCTCCACCCGTATCAATCGGCTCCTCTACCGTCGCCTGGTTGATTTTGATGATGCCTTCAAGGCGGTTCCGTCACTGGCCTCCTGGGAACGTCTGGCTCCCATCCTCTATCGCTTCAGCCTTGGAATCGAAGGCAGAACATTCCATGACGGCACCCGGCTTGGGGCTGGCGATGTCAAAGCCACCTATGACGCTTTGCTGGCGCCGAAAACGGCCTCACCTCATCGTTCTTCACTGGAAAATATCGAGCGCATAGAAGTTATCGACGATGACACCGTGGATTTCCACCTGCGGCGTCCCGATGTGCTCTTCCCCGGGCGCTTGGTGGTGGGTATCCTGCCGGCATCGGGCATCGCCTCGGGGCATCCTTTTCATTCCCAACCACTGGGTAGTGGAGAATTTGGCTTTCTCGCCTGGCCGGAGGAGGGCGTGCTGCGCTTGCGTCGCCTTGCCGATGGCCAGACGCTTGAATTTGTCCATGTTCCTGAGCCAACGGTGCGGGCGCTAAAGCTTTTGCGTGGCGAGATCGATATGTTGCAGGGGGATCTGCCGGCGGAACTGGTGGCCTGGCTTGCCCAGCGCCCTGAGCTCACTGTGCAGCGGGGACAGGGGAGTGGTTTTGCCTATCTCGGTTTCAACCTTGAGGATCCGCTGACGGGGCAGCTGCCACTGCGTACCGCTATTGCCCATGCCCTCGATCGGCCGGCGATCATCCGTTACCTGTTGCGCGGCGCGGCACGGCCTGCCAGTGCCTTATTGCCACCCGACCATTGGGCGGGGCACGCTAATTTACCCACCTTGGGCCATGATCCGGAGCGCGCCCGTGGATTGCTGCGGGCAGCTGGTTTTGATGCCACCCATCCACCGCGCATCACCTACAAGACCTCCAGCGACCCCTTTCGCATCCGCCTGGCTACGGTGATTCAACATCAGCTTGCCGCCGTGGGGATCGACGTGCGCCTGCAAAGCTACGATTGGGGGACCTTCTACGGTGACATCAAGGCCGGACGTTTCCAGATGTACAGTCTGGCGTGGATTGGTATTCAGATGCCGGACATCTTTCGTTATGCCTTCCACAGTGCCGCCATGCCGCCTGATGGTGCCAATCGTGGCCGTCTGCAACACACTCGTGTAGATCAATTGATCGAGGCTGCCGAGGCGGCGCAGTCGCTGGAGCAGCAGGCGGGCTATTACCGGGAACTGCAGGCATTGCTATTGCAACAGTTGCCCTATGTGCCCCTGTGGTATGAGGACAATGTTTTTGTTGCACGTCGGGAAATACAGGGCTACCAGCTGGCGCGGGACGGCAACTATGATGGCCTGAAGCAGGCGCTGCGCCAGTGAACATCGACATCGATCTGGGCCGGCAACGCATGGTGCTTTTGGATGATGTCGAGGTGGTGGCGGAGTATCCGGTTTCTACCGCCGCCCGGGGGGCGGGTGAACTCCGTGGCAGTGAATGTACGCCACGGGGACGGCATCGGATTTGTGCCTGTATCGGCGCGGGCCATCCGGAAAACACGGTATTTCGGGGCCGTCGTCCCACGGGTGAGATTTATACCCCGATGCTGGCCGAAGCACAGCCTGGTCAGGACTGGATTCTGACCCGTATCCTCTGGCTGAGCGGACTGGAAGTGGGTAAAAACCGTTACGGTGAGGTAGATACGCAGGGTCGCTTTATCTATATCCACGGCGCCCCGGATGGGGTGCCGATGGGGAGGACTGGCTCACATGGTTGCATCCGCATGCATAACGCGGATCTATTGGCATTATTTGAGCGTGTCCGCGTTGGGGATGAGGTGCTTATTCGGGAGTAGCTAGCGGCGAATCAGGCTGCTGCGCGTGCCAGGTGAGCAAATCGTAGTAGCGGCGGATATTTTCCACATAGCGCACCGGCTCGTAACCGCGGGCATAACCATAGCGGGTCAGGCGGTACCATTTTTTCTGGCTTAACAGCGGCAGATAGCGTTTCAAATCGACCCAGCGATCCGGATCAGCACCATCCTTCTCCGCCAGAACGCGGGCATCCTCCAAGTGTCCGAAGCCAACATTATAGGCAGCCAGGGTAAACCAGGTGCGATCCGGCTCAGGAATGCGCGCCGGGATTTTACTGTAAATACTGGAGAAATAGCGCGCCCCTCCCACTACGCTCTGGTATGGATCGAGGCGATTTTCCACCCCTACCTGCGCGGCAGTATTGCGGGTCAGCATCATGAGGCCACGCACCCCGGTGGGTGATTTTGCTTGTGGATTCCAGTGGGATTCCTGATAGCCCATGGCGGCGAGTAATTTCCAGTCCAGCGTTTGTTGTGTCGCGGCTTCTCTAAAATGAGGCAACAGTGGTGGTAAACGCTTACCCAGATGTTGCAACAGCTTGCGGGTGGCCACGTAATCAAAGCGGCTGACATGCCCGTAATGGCGCTCGATAAGTTGTGCCAGCTTGCCGTTGCTGCGTAGCTGGTTGAAATAATGGATGGCGGCGACATAGAGAGAATCGTCGCTATCCAGAGGAAAGGCCCAGGCGAGGGATTGTTGCTGCTTGAAGTCAAAGGCGACCCCGAGTTCCGGGTAGATCTGGCGCACGAGGGCAAATTCGTTGGTGTGGGCGATGGTATATCGAGCTATCTGCAGGCGAACCAGATTCAGCATTTCATCACTGTAGGCGGCGGCATTTTTCATCCAATAAATACCGGGATAACGCACTTCCAGTTTTTGGAGCAAACCGATATGCAGGCTGTCAGCACCGACCTCCAGCCCTTTGCGCCGCAGATCGGCGGGAGAGCGCGGGCGCCAGTCACCGCGGCGGTAGATAAGCTGGGTACCCACCTGCTGGTAGATGGGGCCAAAACGTACCCGCTGCTTGCGTTCGGGGGTGATGGCCAGCCCGGCAGCCGCTAGATGGGCATCGCCGCGGCGCAGTTCTTCCATGGCCTGCAAGGGGGTCTGGGTGGTGCTGATCTCAAGACGCACCCCGAGGCTATCGGCAAAACCCTTGGCGAGGTCATATTCAAGCCCGGTGGGGCCGTTGGCGCCGAGATAATAGCTGGTGGGATTATTGCGCGTGACTACCCGCAGCACGCCAGCTTTCCGAACCCCATCGAGCACGCCCTCCTGCGGAGAACAGAAGGTGACAAACAGACCGGTGAGGAGGATAAAAAGTGTCTTCAAGGGCAGTTTCCGGGTAGGGCCGGCGGCAGTCTAACAGGAGAAGTCGGACTATTGTTGACCGTTGCCTGGGCGGGTATCCTTGGCGCCCGCTGTCTGGAAACACAATCAGCCAAGGGTTTTTCAGGAGAGGTACCGAAGTGGTCATAACGGCACCGACTCGAAATCGGTTGGGGGCTTACGCCCCACGTGGGTTTGACGAATTGGCAGGATAGCCGATTCGCACGGAGCGTTTCTCAGCGAGGCCCGCAGGGCGAGGCACAGGGAAGTGCCGAGTGCACCCCACCCTTGGCAAGGCCCTGGAGTCATGCGCCAATGGTGGTGAAAAGTTTTAACAGGAGAGGTACCGAAGTGGTCATAACGGCACCGACTCGAAATCGGTTGGGGGCTTACGCCCCACGTGGGTTCGAACCCCACCCTCTCCGCCATTCAGTCCTTTGTAATCAATGGGTTACGATGGACGTTTTCGGTTAGGGACCCCTGATTACCCTACGGTTCGTTACTCTCAGGTCACTACTTTTTGGCGCGAATAGTTTGAGGGCCTTTTAGCCCTTTTTTTATGGCTCCATAAATCGCAATACATTTGTTCCTTGCAGATTATGTAGAATGCAGCAGCTTGTAACCGCCTTTTGCAAAGAGATTGAGAGCGATTTTCGCCTATGCCCGCAACCGATTTACTTGTTGATGGATTGAATCTCATGCTGCTGGGCATGGGCTCGGTATTCAGCTTTCTATCCGTTCTGGTGGTGGCCATGCTGGGTATGTCGCGTCTGGCTCGGGCCTTTGCTGGCCCAGAGAAAGCACCGGTTTCCAGTCCCGCGGTCGGTGCGGGTGACGAAGGAGAGTTAATCGCGGTGATCTCCGCGGCCGTTAAACGCTATCGAAGCCACAAATCCTGACCCTTAGACGGGTCTTTGAAGGGAAGTAGAGAAAGTATGAGTAATTCAAAGCCACTCGGCATTACGGAGCTCGTTTTACGCGACGCCCATCAGTCCCTGTTTGCCACCCGTATGCGCATCGAGGACATGCTGCCTATCGCCACCAAGCTCGACAAGGTGGGCTATTGGTCTTTGGAGGTATGGGGTGGGGCAACCTTCGATTCCTGCATCCGGTATCTTGGTGAAGATCCCTGGGAGCGGCTACGCAAGCTGAAGGCGGTACTGCCCAATACGCGCACGCAGATGCTGTTCCGGGCACAGAATATACTGGGCTATCGTCATTACGCTGACGATGTGGTGCGGGCCTTTGTGGAGCGTGCGGCGATTAACGGCATGGATGTCTTCCGTATCTTCGACGCCATGAACGATGTGCGGAACCTGGAGACTGCGGTCAAGGCGACTCTGGCCGTGGACAAACACGCACAGGGCGCGCTTTCCTACACCATTAGCTCAGTCCACAAGATAGATTACTGGCTGGACATGGCCAGGCGGTTGGAGGATATGGGTTGTCACTCCATCTGTATCAAGGATATGGCCGGGTTGCTGAAGCCTTACATTGCCTTCGAGCTGGTTTCCCGATTGAAGGAGACAGTGGCGGTTCCCATTGCTCTGCACAGCCACGCCACTACCGGTATGAGTACTGCTGCGATTATCAAGGCCGTTGAGGCTGATATCGACATGGTGGATACCTCTATTTCCTCCATGAGCACCACCTATGGCCACTCGCCCACGGAGTCCGTGGTGGCGATTCTTCAACATGAAGAGCGGGATACGGGGTTGAAGCTGAAGCCGCTGGAGGGGATTGCGGCCTATTTTCGCGAGGCACGCAAAAAATATGTAAAGTTCGAGGGTTCTCTAAAGGGGGTGGATTCACGCATTCTGGTGGCCCAGGTTCCCGGCGGCATGCTTACTAATATGGAAAATCAGCTCCGCGAACAGGGGGCCAGCGACCGCTTTGATGAGGTGCTCGAAGAGATCCCGAGAGTACGGGAGGATCTCGGCATTATCCCGCTGGTGACGCCTACCTCGCAGATCGTGGGTACCCAGGCGGTGCTGAACGTGCTCACTGGGGAGCGCTACAAGACGCTCACCAAGGAGACCATCGCCATCCTAAAGGGCGAATACGGCGCCTCGCTGGCACCGGTCAACGCGGAGCTACAGGCGCGGGTGCTTGGAGATGAGGAGGAGGCGATCACTTGTCGCCCCGCAGATTTACTCTCTCCCGAGGTCGATAAGCTCTCCGCAGAGTTTGAGAAGTTGGCCCAGGAAAAGAATATCCGGGTAGCCGAGAATGAGATTGAGGACGTACTGATTTACGCGCTGTTTCCTCAGGTGGGTCTCAAATTTTTGGAAAATCGGGATAACCCGGATGCCTTCGAGCCGGTGCCAGGAACCGAAGTCGTCGAGGCACCTCCGACATCTGCCGCTCCGGCTGTGGCTCCGGCAGGAGGCCCTGAGGCCTACACGGTGACGGTTAACGGTACCGCATACAGTGTAACTGTATCGGAGGGTGGCGAGGTTCAGCATGTGGCTCCTGCCACACTGGCGGCGCCCATCCCTGTGCCCGTGGCCGCTCCCGCTGCCAGCGGTGGAGCACCGTTACCGGCGCCGCTGGCCGGAACCATCTTCAAGATTGAGACCCAGGTGGGTGTTGCCTTCCAGGAAGGTGATGTGCTGATCGTGCTGGAGGCGATGAAGATGGAGACCGAGGTACGTGCACCGCAAGCCGGTACGGTGGCATCCATTGCCATCAAGGAAGGGGATACGGTGCAGGTGGGCGATGCGCTGTTGATGTTTAGCTGATGGATCCTACCGAGGCACTCTGGCAATCAACCGGGATTGCCAACATGCAGTGGGGGCAGCTCTGCATGATGTTGGTGGGTGGACTACTCATCTATCTGGCCATCGCGAAAAAATTCGAGCCGCTGTTGCTGTTACCCATCGGCTTTGGGGCCATTCTCAGTAATATCCCCGTAGCCGGCATCGCTGGGCCAGATGGTTTGCTAGGTTTGATCTATCACGTGGGCATCGAGACCGGTGTATTCCCGCTACTGATCTTCATGGGGGTTGGTGCACTCACTGATTTCAGTGCCCTGATCGCCCGCCCCGTGACCCTGTTTCTCGGAGCAGCGGCCCAGTTTGGTATCTTTGCGACCCTGTTGGGTGCCCTTGCCCTGAATATGCTTCCGGGCTTTGATTTCACCTTGGCGGATGCTTCGGCCATCGCCATTATTGGTGGTGCCGATGGCCCCACGGCTATTTTCCTGGCTTCGCGTTTGGCCCCGGATTTGCTGGGCGCCATTGCCGTAGCCGCCTATTCCTACATGGCGCTGGTACCCATCATTCAGCCGCCGATCATGCGAGCCCTGACCACCGAAGCTGAGCGAGGGATAGAAATGTCCCAGTTGCGTCCGGTGAGCAAGCTGGAAAAGATCTTCTTTCCGCTCACCGTACTGCTTCTCTGCATCGTCTTTCTGCCCACCGCTGCACCGCTGATCGGGATGTTAATGTTCGGCAATTTACTCAAGGAATCCGGGGTGGTGGATCGTCTGAACAAGGCGGCCCAGAACGAAATCATCAATATTGTCACCATTTTTCTGGGGCTGGCCGTGGGGTCGAAACTTTCTGCAGAAAGTTTCCTGTCGCTGGAGACGCTTGGCATCCTGGCCCTCGGCGCCTTGGCCTTTTGTATCGGTACTGCCACGGGGGTGCTGATGGGAAAACTCATGTGCCGCCTGACCGGTGGCAAGGTGAATCCTCTCATCGGCGCTGCGGGCGTTTCCGCAGTTCCCATGGCCGCGCGAGTGGTCAACAAGGTGGGGTTGGAAGCCAATCACCATAATTTCCTGCTAATGCACGCCATGGGTCCCAACGTGGCCGGGGTTATCGGCTCGGCGGTGGCCGCGGGCGTGTTGCTGGCGGTGGTTGGGGGGCAGTGAGCCCCGCCTAAAATGGCTTTTCCACACGACTGCATGGATGCAGGAGGTAGGGCGACGCATATGTACAGGGATGTACGGTAGTAGGGCAATGCAGGAACAATCACCTACATGGATGTAGGTGAGGGGCGTGAGCAGGATGCGGAAGCTTTGCCGAGGACGCCAAAGACGAGTAGAACAGCCCTAAGGGCACCTCTAAAAGCCCAATTTTCGTCGCAATACGGTGTTTCTCGAAGAAAAGTTTCGCTTACATATCAAACATATGCTGCACTCAACTTTTTCGCTCATGCTTTGTCTTGCTTGGAAACTTGAGTTTTTAGAGGTACCCCTAAGTCCAACAGGCTCCTAGGCCCAGTGGGAATGGTTGAAATTGTTGGAGCGCACCTATGCCGGCATCACAATGGGGGGTGGAAAGAGTCCAAAAACCCAGCAAGTGCGCCTTCAACGTCATGCTATAGTCGACCGTAAATCGCATTCAAAATCGTTCAACATTCAACCTTTTACGGATATCTGCCGGGTTGCTCGATTGGGCATCGCCGTGGAGTGCCCCGTGCGACTGTAATGCTTTTACTGCCAGGGTGGGGGATAAGTCGACATGAACTACGAAAAAGTTATCTTTGGATTTTTTATTATCCTGTCTCTGACACTCAATTTTGGGTTTTTTATAGGAGAAATCGATAATCCAGAGCACCACAATATTTTTGAGTTTTTCTTTGTGGTGGTGGTCAACATCATTGCCACCGGGTTGAAGCTGGGTGATCGGACGCAGATAGGCGCCTTGTTGTTGGCCACCAGTTTTGTTGCTGTCCTGCAGTTGGTCACCGCCTCGATAGTATGGGCCTATGTTATGCATGTATCGCAGACTGGCCTGACCCCCACCGTAATTGCCAGCATCGTCTCCCTGTCCGGTGGTGCATTAATGGCCAATATCATATCCGTCATCATTCTGGTGTCGGAAACCCTCATGATGCGCCGTTGAGAATCAGGCATGGGCAGGCCGGACACAAACCGGGTCACATTTATCATCCTGCGCTACATGCGCCGGCCGATTCTGGTGCTGGTAGTGGTTTACGCGATACTGATGGTCGGCTGGGTTCTTATACCCGGGCCTGAACTTACTGAAAACGGTAAGCCCCTGAGCTTTTTTCACGCATTCTATTTTCTAAGCTACACCGCCACCACCACCGGATTCGGAGAGATCCCTTACGAGTTCACCGACGCCCAGCGCATGTGGAGCATTGTTTCTCTCTACGCTGGTGTGGTGGCCTGGATCTATGCAATAGGCGCCATAGTCAAGCTGGTGCGGAACCCGTTTTTTCAACGGGACCTGGCGGAGAACCTGTTCAGAAAAACCGTTGCCAGAATCAAGGAGCCATTTATTATCCTCTGCGGATTCGGCAGCACGGGTAGTATGCTGGCGCGTGGTTTGAGTGATGCACGCATGACGGCGGTTATTATTGACAAGGATCCCAGCCGCGTTCAGGCCCTGCAGTTGCGCGATTACCAGGTATCCATGCCGGGCCTGTGCGCCGACGCCAGCATTCCCGAGCACCTGATCAATTGTGGGCTGCTCAAAAGCAACTGCCAGGCCATTGTTGCGCTGAGCCCCCGCGAGGACATTAATCTGAAGGTCGCCGTGACTGCCCGCCTTTTTAACCCGGCAATTGCCATCATCGGCCAGTCTACCTCGAAGATCTATGAAGAAAGTCTGGCTGCCCTGGGCGGGGATGTGCATGTCGTCGATCCATTCAACATCTATGCCCGGTATCTCACCCTAACAATTGAGAACCCGAACATTCATATTCTCAGCCAATGGCTAAGCGGTTCACCGGGAGCACGGCTGGACAACCCGGTGTCCATACCCGGCGGCAGGTGGGTTCTCTGTGGGTACGGCCGCATGGGTCACGCCATTGCTCGAAGCCTGGAAGCCAGCGATATTGATTCCATTGCAATCGAACATCCGGGGATCGATCCTGTACGTGAAGAGGCTCAGGTTGGGGCAGGGCGTGCTACAAAAGACACGTTGCTGGCCGCGGGAATTGAATGTGCTGCGGGTATAGTCGCCAGCACTAACATTGACTCGGAAAACCTGGCTATTCTGCTCAATGCCAGGGCTATCAATCCCGGGATTTACACAATTGTCAGGCAGAACCGGCACCACAATCGACCTTTGTTCGATAAGGCCCGAGCGGACTTTGTCATGCAGCCGAGCCTGGTGGGCGCCCGGCGCATACTATTCTTGTTGACCGCGCCCCTGCTGAAGGTGTTCTTTGAGCATCTGATGTCCGTCTCGCAAAATGATGATTTCAGCTTTGTCGAGGAAGTAACAAACCGTTTGAGGGATACCGTTGGTCACGAAAAACCATGTTTGTGGACAGTGCAATGCAACAAGCAAAGCACCTGGGGGCTGGCCTCTGTGTTGGAAAGGGGCATGAGCCTGACATTGGCCGACCTGCTCCGTGACCCGGGTGATCGCGAGTCACAGTTGGCGTGCCAGCCGTTGGTGATCCGCACCGCACAGGGCCTTGAGGTCATGCCGGAACTGGATCAAACAGTGACCTTGGGCGACGAAATTCTGTTCTGTGGTCGCCCGCACGCCATCCACTTACTGGAGACCACCCTGAACAACGAGTACACCCTGGTTTATTTGAAAACCGGCCGCGAGGCGACTCGCAGCATTGTGCTTAAGTGGCTGTTCAAGCGATTTTCCATCGCCGCTACCCAGCCAGCAGAACCTGCTGGCTAAGGAGCCCGGTACCGTTGTCCGGGCCCGGCGTAAAATAACCTCGCGTCCTGTGGCAGGGTATAGCTGGTTGAGAATGTATATAAAACAGGACAAATAATGTCACTTGTCGGTTACATCATCTCCTGTAATGTGTTTAATTATTGGTGCGACCTGGTACTTGGAGCCAGGGTTTTTGTGGCGGCACCTCCACAAGGCTCCTAGCTGGTCTTTTTTATAAGTGATAGGGATAAATTATGACATCAGAAACGATCGCCATTGCCTGTGACCATGCCGGGCTTGAGATGAAAAGTGCGCTTTTAGAACATCTACAGTCTCTTGGGCATAGCGTCCTCGATCTGGGAACCAACTCGCCTGATACAGTGGATTATCCTGATTTTGGTGCGGCAATGGGGGAGGCGATTAAATCAGGCCAGGTCGCGCGCGGTGTGCTGGTTTGCGGTAGTGGTATCGGCATCAGCATTGCTGCAAATCGTTACCCGGAAGTCAGGGCCGCTCTCATTCATGATGCGCTGGGAGCTAAAATGTGTCGTCTTCACAACGATGCCAATGTCATTTGTTTTGGCGGCAGAATGACGGGTATGGGGGTCGCTCTTGATTGCCTCGACATTTTCCTCGAGACGGAATTCGAAGGGGGGCGCCACGCGGCTCGTGTTGCCAAGTTTTCATAAGGAAAACGGAATTTTGAGTTTTGTGTTAACCAATACCACTGCTGTTTCGTTAGCGCGATAGCGATGGGGCAGAATGGAAACTGTTTGTTGTAGTCCCTGTCAGAGTGAGTAAATAACCTATCACAGGAGAATGACATGGTATTTTTATTTGCTAAAAGGATGGCCGTCGCCATTGTCTGTGCGGTTGCACTGATCAATTCGGCGGTAGCGGCCGAGAAGGTCTATCGCCTGAAACTGGCTGAAACCTGGCCCTCAAATTTTCCAATCTTCGGTGATGCCACCAAAAATATGGCCGCAATGGCCGCTAAAATGTCGAATGGTCGACTCAAGATCACTATCGACTCCAAGAACAAGCACAAGGCTGCACTCGGTATCTTCGATATGGTGCGATCTGGTCAGTACGATATGGGTCACTCAGCATCCTACTACTGGAAGGGCAAGGTTCCAGAGACCCTCTACTTCACCAGCATGCCTTTCGGTATGACTGCACCAGAGCAGTATGGCTGGTTTTATCAGGGCGGTGGGATGGAGCTGATGGATAGGCTCTACAGCAAATACAACATGCTCTCGTTCCCCGGCGGTAACACCGGTAACCAGATGGGCGGATGGTTCAAGAAGGAGATCAACAGTATTGCTGACCTGCAGGGCCTGAAGATGCGTATACCCGGTTTCGCTGGTGAGATATTTGCCAAGGTCGGAGCTAAGCCCACCAACATTCCGCCAGGCGAGCTCTATACTGCACTTGAGCGTAATACTATTGATGCGCTGGAGTGGGTAGGCCCCTCTCTTGACCTGCGTATGGGCTTTCACAAGATTGCCCCCTACTACTACACCGGATGGCATGAGCCTGCGACCGAGCTGCAGTTTTTGGTCAACAAGAAGAGCTGGAACAAGCTGCCAGCCGACTTGCAAGAGATCCTGCGTGTTGCGATGCGTACTGCAGCCTACGATATGTACATCCACTCCTATCACGCAAGTAGCGAGAACTGGGCACAAATAGAGAAGGATTATCCCAATATCAAGGTCAAGACCTTCCCCAAGAGCGTCATGAGCGCGATGAAGAAAGCCAATGCACAACTGTTGGTTGAGGCCGCGGCCAAGAGCCCATTTGCAAAGGAGGTTCAGGATTCACAGGCCGCCTATATGAAGAAGGCGCGTGCATGGACCAACATCTCTGACAAGGCTTATCTGAATAGCGTTACCTCAAAATAGCATTACCTGAATATAGAGGCATCCTGACAAGGGCCGGTGGCATCCTGACGCCACCGGCCTTTTTATTTGTAACGAGCTAACTCCTCACAATCTGATTCGCTCAGAATAAATCAGAGCATCCCTGAATATGTTTTTACTTCGGGCCGAAAGAGCAATTAATCAGTTTTCCAACCTGCTTGGAAAGATTGCCGCCTCGCTGTTTATTTTGCTTTTGCTTAACGTCTTTATCGACGTTGTTATGCGATATGTTTTTAACGATGTATCGATAGGGATGCAGGAGCTCGAGTGGCACCTCTATGCCACTGTTTTTCTGATCGGCATCCCCTACGCTCTGTTCAAAGATGGACACGTTCGTGTCGACATCATCTATGCCGGATTCAGCCCAAAGAGACGCGCCCTGATCGATCTGGTTGGCACCCTGGTTTTGTTACTCCCCTTTACTATTTTGGTAGCAAAGTATGGCATCGACTTTACCCGCGAGTCGTTTGAGCTGGGTGAGCAGTCCGGCGACCCTGGTGGGCTTCGCTATCGTTGGCTGATCAAGGCGGTGATCCCTTTCGCCTTTACCGCCATGGCCATCAGTGGCCTGGGGCTGATACTCAAATCGATGAACACCTTGCGCGGTGGCAGGCATGATAAAAGTGCCCCATCTGAAGAGCACGACGGAGAGTTCCTGTCGTGATCGGCATCGTTATGTTCTTTGTCGCCTTGGCGATGCTTCTCTTTGGTTTTCCAGTGGCCTTTACCTTTGGCGGTATCGCGCTGGTGTTTGGGGTCTTTTCCGAGGGGGCGGAGCTGTTTGCCTTTATGCCCTATCGGATCCAGAACATCATGCAAAACACGGTGTTGATGGCGGTTCCTCTCTTCGTCTTCATGGGTATCGTGCTGCAGAAGACCAAGCTCGCAGCACAGTTGCTGGAGTCGATGGGCATATTGTTTGGAAGTCTGCGCGGTGGGCTGGCGATCTCTACCATCCTGGTGGGGGGACTGCTGGCCGCCTCGACCGGTGTGGTTGGGGCCTCAGTGGTCGCGATGGGTCTCATCTCACTACCGGTGATGCTTAAGTTCGGCTACGACAAGCCACTCGCCTGCGGTACCATCTGCGCATCGGGAACTCTGGGGCAGATCATTCCTCCCTCTATCGTCCTCATCATTCTTGGCGACGTCATGGGTATCCCGGTGGGCGATCTCTTCAAGGCGGCGGTAGCGCCCGGTGCGGTACTTGTTGGCGCCTATATTATCTATGTTCTTATCTATACCTGGCTTAAACCAGAGATGGCACCAGCCATGCCCATCATTACCGATGGCTCCAGCAGATCCAACCAGTATCGACGGGCACTGATTGCCATTTTTCCGCCCCTGGTACTCATTCTGGTGGTGCTGGGTTCCATCTTTGCCGGTATCGCAACACCCACTGAATCCTCTGCTTTGGGGGGTGTAGGTGCGCTTATTCTGGCGTTTTTTTACCGCCAATTTAGCTGGAAGATGCTATTTGACTCCTCCCTTGAGACAGTCAGGATCACGGCCATGGTTTTCGCAATCCTGCTTGGAGCGACCGCTTTTTCCATGGCCTTTACCTACTCCGGTGGTGATCTCATTGTTGAAGAGATCTTGCTCGGCCTACCAGGAGATCGGATGGGATTCCTGATTCTCTCCATGTTGGCCGTCATGCTACTAGGGTTTTTTATCGACTTCGTCGAGATCTCTTTTATCATCGTGCCAATTCTCGCCCCGGTTGCCGATGCTCTGGGGATTGCCCCGCTCTGGTTTGCGATCCTGATCGCAATGAACCTGCAGACCTCATTTCTGACTCCACCCTTTGGATTCAGCCTCTTTTATCTCAAAGGGGTTGCACCGGAAGGGGTTCATACCATTGATATCTACCGCGGTGTGCTGCCCTTTATCGTGATTCAAGTTGTCGTCGTCATCTCGATTTTGCTATTTCCCTCTCTCTACGGCCTTCAGTAGAACGCCCTGGAGTAGTCCCCAGGATTACATTAATGGGAATAGCCATAGCTACGGTGGCCATCCCGCCTGCTGCACAGCGTGCGCCCCAGGATAAAGGGCACTAGTTTGGGCGGCGCCAGTCTATATACGGCGACGGGATCGTTGCCGTGCTTGCATTCCTAGAGGGTTTTACATGTCCATGATCTTGAGTTTGTTCTGGGTACTGCTGTTTGTCGTTGGGGTCATTGCGCTCGCTTATCATCGCGTTGGCCTTAAATCATCCACCCTTGCGGTGGCGATTGCTGTGTTGGCTTACACGCAGTTTGGCGATGCTGGCTGGTGGTGGCTTTCTCTGCTTTGGTTGGGGCTGGCCGGGCTGGTATTGCTGAACCTGGACGGATTGCGTCGCCGCTACCTAAGCACACCGCTGTTGGATCTGTACCGTAACTTGCTGCCATCCATGTCGGATACCGAGCGCGAGGCGCTGGAGGCGGGTACGGTTTGGTGGGAGGGTGAGTTGTTCTCGGGTCGGCCCGACTGGCAGCGCTTGATGTCCACGCCAGCACCAGAGCTTACAGAGGCAGAGCAGGCTTTTCTGGATGGCCCCACGGAGGAACTTTGCGGGATGCTGGATGAGTGGGATATCACCCATCGACGCTTGGATCTGTCTCCCGTGGTGTGGGATTTCATTATCCATAATGGCTTCTTTGCGATGATTATTCCCAAAGAATACGGCGGCAAGGGTTTTTCCGCTCAGGCCAATTCGCTGGTGCTACAAAAGATCGCCAGCGTCAGTGCCACCGTGGCCTCCACCATCGGGGTGCCCAATTCGCTGGGGCCGGCCGAATTGTTGCTGCACTACGGCACCGATGAGCAGAAGCAGCGTTATCTACCGGGGCTTGCCAATGGCACAGAGATCCCGTGCTTTGCGTTGACCGCGCCGCGAGCGGGTTCCGATGCCGCTTCCATTCCCGACACCGGGATTGTCTGCGAGGGGATGTGGCAGGGTGAGGAGATCGTTGGCATTCGGCTCAACTGGCGCAAGCGCTACATAACCCTGGCGCCCATTGCCACGGTGCTGGGTCTGGCCTTCAAGCTCTATGATCCCGAACACCTCATCGGTGAGCGCGAGGACTATGGTATTACCTCGGCGCTGATTCCGGTGGAACTACCCGGCATCGATATTGGGCGGCGGCATTTCCCGCTCAATACGCCATTCCAGAACGGGCCGACGGTTGGCAAGGATGTCTTCGTACCGCTGGATGCCATTATCGGTGGGCAGGAGATGGCGGGGCAGGGCTGGCGCATGTTGATGGAGCTATTGTCTGCCGGGCGTTGTATCACCTTGCCATCGAGCGCTACCGGCGCGGCCAAGATGGCGGTCTATAGCGCGGGGGCCTACACCCGTATCCGGAAGCAATTCAATCTGCCGGTGGGGAAATTTGAGGGCGTGGGTGAGGCATTGGCGCGCATGGTGGGCCTCACCTATATCGCCAAGGCAGCCACTGCGGTGACGGTAGCGGCGGTGGACCGTGGCGAGAATCCGGCGGTGGCCTCAGCGATACTCAAGTGCCATGCCACTGAGTTTAATCGCCGGGTGGTCAACGATGCCATGGATGTACACGGCGGCAAGGGCATCATGATGGGGCCAAAGAATTATCTCGCCCGCGCCTATGAGGCGGTGCCCATCGGAATCACCGTGGAGGGTGCTAATATCCTCACCCGCAGTCTGATTATCTTTGGTCAGGGAGCGGTGCGTTGCCATCCGTGGGTGCGTAAGGAGCTGGCGGCGGCGGGATGTGAGGATGAACGGCAGGCCCTGGTGGATTTTGACCGGGCGCTGTTTGGACACATCGGTTATGCGTTGAGTAATGCGGCACGGGCACTGGTGCTGGCCTTGACCCATGCTCGTTACGTCGGGGTGCCTGAGCAAGGGGCGACGCGGCGTTATTTTCAGCATATCAATCGCTACAGTGCGGCCTTTGCCCTGGCCACCGACGTGGCGATGCTGACTCTCGGCGGCGATCTGAAAAAGAAAGGACGGCTGTCAGCGCGTCTTGGTGATGTGTTGAGTGCAGTGTACCTCGCCTCCATGGTGCTCAAGCACTACGCTGACGAGGGTCGGCTCGTTGCTGACCTGCCGTTGGTGGAGTGGTCCTGCCGGAACCTGTTGTATGAGGCGCAGGAACAGTTGCACGGTTTGCTGCGCAACTTTCCCAACCCCCTGGCGGGGGGATTGCTGCGCTTGTTGATATTTCCGCGGGGCCGTAGCTACTTCGCGCCCAGTGATGCTCTGGGACAGCAGTTGGTGGAGCGGGTGATCAATCCCACGGAAACCCGTGAGCGGCTCTGCGATGGAATTTATAAACGTTGTGACGGCAAGAACCCCATGGGCCTGTTGCAGCAGGCATTGGAGTTGGCAGTGGTCATGGAGCCGCTGGAGGCGCGTTTGCGTGGGGCGGTTAAGGATGGGCGTGTAGTGGCCCCTGATTTGCCCCGGCAGGTGGACGCGGCCGAGGCGCTGGGGGTGTTATCTGCGGAAGAGGTGGCGCAGCTACGTGACTATGACACCAAGGTCATGGCGATTGTCAATGTAGATGATTTCTCCGCGGAGGAATTGGGAGCCAAAACCTATCTGAGTCCCGGCAGTGCCCGTACCGTTTATGCGGATTCCGTTGCCAAAAGTTCGTCTTAGTTGGCCCAGGATTCGGCGTGGACGCGCTCTTCTGCGGGATGGGGAAAACTGAAAGCCTGCGATGAAAAAAGCTTTAGGCAACGCCCCACCACGTCAGGATCAAAATGTATGCCGGCACCAGACTTGATCTCTTTCAGTGCCGCCAGAATGCCCAAGGCAGGTCGATAGGGGCGATGAGAGGCCATGGTTTCCACTACATCGGCTACCGCGATAATTCGTGCCTCCAGGCAGATCGCTTCCCCCTTAAGCCCACGCGGATAACCCGAGCCATCCATGCGCTCGTGATGTTGGTGTATTGCCTCGGTAATGGGCCATGGAAAATCATGGTCTTTAAGCAGTTCACTGCCTACCTGGGCGTGCCTTTTGATGAGCGCGTATTCGTCATCGTCCAGTGGCCCCGGTTTCGAGAGGATCTCTGCCGGCGTTCCCATTTTGCCAATATCGTGGACATCACCGGCCAAGCGCAGACCAATCAGGCGATTGGTGTCAAGCCCGGAGGCATCACCGAGGGCAACGGCTAGTTGGCTCACCCGCTTTTGGTGGGCCACTGTGTAAATATCCCGAATCTTGATTGTCCGGGAGAGGGTGGAAAACAGCTTTTCAATACATTCAGTGCTGCAGTTTTCGTGGGTGGACATGGATGCCTCATCACAATAAATCACTCGCCCGCCACAGCGGCAGACGCAACATTCCATTCCTTGGGGGTTAACTTGTAGCAAACCTTTAACAGCAGATCGCTAGTGCTCTGGCGCTCCCCACTGTCTGTTGGTTATGATGGCTGCGGGCCAGGATGGCCTGCTGTAATCACCTACAAAGGGGAGGGACACCCGTGAGAGACTACCTGTTGTTTCCATCTATTGCACTATTTTCAATGGTGCTTTGTATGCCAGTCGATGTTTCTGCGTTGTTAATCAATGAGATCCGGGTGGACCAACCGGGATCAGATACCGATGAGTATTTCGAGTTGTCCGGAACGCCTGGTGAATCACTGACCGGTTTTAGCTATCTGGTGCTTGGAGATCGCACTGCGGCCCAGGGCAGTGGTGTGGTGGAAGCGGTGATTGATCTCGATGGCTTGCTGATGCCGGCGACTGGCTATCTGCTGGCGGCGGAGAGCTCCTTTTCAGTCGCTACGGCTGATCACACCACAGCACTTAATTTTGAAAATTCCGACAACGTCACTCATCTGCTCGTTGCGGGATTTAGTGGCAGTTTGAATGCCGATCTTGATGCTAATGATGACGGGGTGCTGGATGTACTGCCCTGGACTGCGCTGATCGACAGTGTGGCGCTGATGGATATGCTTGGCGGTGGTGAGCGGGTCTACAGTAACCGTCGAGTGGGACCCGTGACTGGCGGCGCGCCCTTTCATGTCTACCGCTCTCCCGATAGTTTGGGTGCTTTTGTCGTGGGCAACGTGAGTCCTGGCTTGCCCGGGGAGACACCGGGCGCGGCCAATCCGGGGCAAACAGTCCCTGAGCCAACTGCCTTGCTGCTCTACGCCTTGGGGCTGCTGTTTATGTGGTTTGGGCGCGGCTCCCTTACACTATCGATCTTTGTGCTCCCATTGAATCTGTCCCTATGGAATATGCCTCTCCGCTGGTCGAAGGTCGTTTGCTGCGCCGCTATAAGCGTTTTCTCGCCGACGTGGAGTTGGCGGACGGCCGCCGGCTCACCGCCCACACGCCCAACACCGGTTCCATGTGCGGCTGTGCCGAGCCCGGTTCGCGGGTGTGGCTGCGGGATACCGGTAGCAGTACCCGCAAATATCCCTTTAGCTGGGAACTGGTAGAGGCGCGGCCCGGGGTGTTGGTAGGCATTAATACACTCCTCAGTAACGGGCTGGTACGCGAGGCCATAGAAAATGGTGTGGTGCGAGAGCTGACGGGCTACCCGGATATTCGTGCCGAGGTGCGGTATGGACAGGAAAATAGCCGTATAGATCTGCTGTTGGAAGGCGGTGACGCATCCTGCTATGTGGAAGTGAAAAACGTCACCTTGGTGGACGATGGAGTGGCGATGTTTCCCGATGCGGTGAGTGTGCGCGGCACCAAGCACTTACGTGAATTGGCCGGGGTGGTGTGCAACGGTGGCCGTGGGGTGATCTTCTATTGTGTACAGCGCGAAGATGTTCGTGAGCTGCGGCCAGCGGATGCCATCGATCCCGCTTACGGCGAGCAATTGCGTGTATCCCTGGATGCCGGTGTTGAGGCTCTGGCCTACGTAGCGAGAGTGACTACGGAAGGTGTTGAACTTCGACACTCACTGCCGATTCATTGCCCGTAGTTCAATATTTCCGGTGCTGTACAAAGTCATTTCAGGTGGGCAAAGCGGGGTGGATCGTGCGGCACTGGATGCGGGCCTCGCCCATGGTTTCGATATTGGTGGCTGGTGTCCGCGTGGACGGCGAGCGGAAGATGGGACCATCAAAGCTTGTTATCCGCTACGCGAAACCCCGGCTCGGGCCTATAGTCAACGTACGGAGTGGAATGTGCGTGATAGCGACGGCACGCTGATTCTTGCCCCCGGAAAACCCGTGGGCGGTACGCTACTCACTGTTCGGCTGGCACGTCGCTATGGGCGGCCGCTGTGCGCGGTTGACCTGGACAAAGAGGGCGAGATTGCGAGGGTGTGTGACTGGCTGGTGGAACACCGCATCGCAATACTCAATGTGGCGGGTCCGCGTGCCAGCGGATGTGCGGGAATACAGGCCCGGGTTACAGATTTTCTTGCCAGGGTTTTTTCTGGCAGCACCCCTCAGGGCCGGGAAAACAAGGCGTAAAAAAACGGACCCCAACAGACAAACAGGGCGAGGATCAGTGCACCATTCATGCGGATAATAGTGGTGTAATGGGCGCACTCAGATGCCGGTTTGGCACTCCGAAATACGGATGCCATGATGATGTCGAGCAGCAGTCCCCAGGCCATGAAGGTAACCAGCCCCGGGGCCACATATACCGGCAGGATGGCCCAGCCAACGGGGTTCAGATCTTGCATCCAGGCCATGGGAAGCGTGGAGATCACCATGGCGGCAAGGAGCAAGCGAATCACGCCAATGCGGACAAAAAAACCTTCTTGTGCGGTGGTGGAGATGTTGTCTGTAGGCAAGGCGGTCGGTTCCTGTGATCAGTGGTGGCGGCAGTGTAGGAGCGCTGCCTGTCGTGTGCAAACCTTGTTCTATGCTTGGAGGTGGCGGAGCGGGTCAACCCATGCTCTGTTCATGCGTTGAAGAGGGTATGGAATTTGTGGCTTCTTTGGCAGTCCCAGCTGGCAGGGAGTCGCTAGAATTGATCGTCATTCCAGTCGGTTCAGGAAGTCATTTTTGAGGAGGTGTGTGGTGAAAGTTCAATTGGCGCTGATAATGCTGGCAATGATCGCTCTTGGCGGCTGTCAGGAAGTGCGTAATCAGGAGGCTGGTGCGGTGGTGGGTGGTGTCCTTGGTGGCGTGCTGGGTTCCCAGGTGGGTGGTGGCCGGGGCCAGATCGCGGCAACCATTGCGGGCACTATGATCGGTACGATTATTGGTGGCCGGGTCGGCGCTTCCATGGATGAGGCCGACCGGCAGCGTGCCAATCGCAGCTTTGAGACGACTCGAACCGGCGAGACCGAGAGCTGGAAAAATCCCGACAGTGGCAATCAATACGAGGTGACACCGACCAAGACCCATGGTTCATCGGAACGACCGTGCCGTGATTACACTACCGACGCAGTAATCGACGGGCGCAAGGAAACCATACGTGGCACTGCCTGCCGCCGCTCAGACGGGACCTGGGAGACCATTTAGGCCTCTGCATCCGCTATGGGTGGACCATGTCTGCCTTAGCTTCGCTACACCACTGCAATGGTGACTGCAGCCCGCCCTACCCCCCCGTCATTATCCGTGGAAACGGGTAATCCAGGGAACAAAGGCAGTGCAAACAGCCAAGCCCTAGCCCGGATGGAGCAGTAGCGAAATCCGGGGATATGGAGATAACGTTGGTTGTTGCGGTTGAATGGAGCTTTCCCGGATTCCACTTCGTTTCATCCAGGCTACGAGACCGCGACTGCCTTCAGACTCATTTCACGTTGGAATGACGCTGCCCCTTCTGGCTCATGTGTCATTGGACAAGGCTTCGGCAGAAAGCCCGCGAAAACAGTCCTATACTCAGGGCAGAGGAGGTCTCTATGCTTGAGTTTTATCTCGATCTTTCCGTAACGATTGTAGCCATCTTTCTACTAGTTTCACTCCCGATAAGTACTGGGGCACAGACCATTTGCCGAGAATCGAGAGCATCTGATGGAACATCAAGCGTTATAAGGGTGCAACGACTTAATCACAAGATTTTTGGGAAGTGATGGGGAGACCTATTACTGGTCCCCCCGATCTCGAAGGTACTGCTGCAAGAACAAATATGGCAACGAACGATGCCTTCAGAAATGGCGACTACAGGGAGTCGTGTGCCACGAGGAAAAGGACGTCACTAAGTGTGAACTTTGGGTATCTGTTATAAGCACCGCCGCTTTCCCGTCATACCCGCGGGGGCAGCTAAGGTTATCCGTTTCCTAATCCGATCCTTTTTTTCATTAACCCTGCAGATTACACGTCCACGCTGAAGTGCAGAAAGAGTAAAAGCCCTTTCCTCAAAAGTCCGCGGTGAATAAATCCGAGTTTTCCTAAATATTCCGCAGCAGCTCGTTGATCCCCACCTTGCTGCGGGTTTTCTCATCCACCTGTTTGACGATGACGGCGCAGTAGAGACTGTGGGTGCCGTCCTTGGATGGTAGGTTTCCTGATACCACCACCGAACCCGCGGGTATCCGTCCGTAGCTGATCTCACCGGTAGCGCGGTTGTAAATGCGGGTGCTCTGGCCGATGTAGACCCCCATGGAGATGACCGCGCCTTTCTCCACCACCACGCCCTCAACCACCTCCGAACGGGCGCCAATGAAGCAACCGTCTTCGATGATGGTGGGGCCGGCCTGCAGGGGTTCCAGCACGCCGCCGATGCCCACACCACCGGATAGGTGTACGCCCGCGCCAATCTGGGCACAGGAACCCACCGTGACCCAGGTGTCTACCATGGTGCTCTTACCGACATAGGCGCCGATGTTCACATAGGAGGGCATGAGCACCACATCCGGGGCGATATAGGCACCGCGGCGCACACTGGCCGGGGGGACTACCCGGGCTCCGATCTGCCGGAATGCTGCCTCGCCCATGCCGGCGAATTTCATCGGCACCTTGTCGAAATAATTGCTGACCCCGCCGGGCATCGTGACACTGTCATTGAGGCGGAAGGAGAGTAATACCGCCTTCTTGACCCACTGGTTGACTTGCCAGTCACTCCCCACTTTTTCCGCCACCCGGAGTTCGCCGCAGTCGAGTTGTGTGATGACTTCTTCTACGGCCTCGCGTATCGGCACCGTGGCAGTGTCAGGGCTCAGGCTAGTGCGGTTTTCGAAGGCGTCTTCGATGGTCTGTTGTAGATCACTCATGGGTTGCTTCTCTGATGCGGGAAAGACGGCGAAGTATAGGAGATTCCGGGGCGGTCTCCAAAGTGATCTGCCGCAAGGCCCAGGCAACGTGCTCTCGTACCAGTTCGGATGGGTGGTCTGCACGGCTTTGCAGGCTTTGGATGATTTCAGGTTCTGAAGTTGCATTGCCCAGCGCGACGGCGATATTTCGCAGCCAGCGCTGGTAGCCAATGCGACGGATGGGGCTGCCTTCGGTTTTATTCAGGAATTCTTCTTCAGTCCAGGCGAATAAAGTACAGAGGTGGGCACCATCGAGATGGTGGCGGGGCAGAAAGTCGGCCTCGGGGGTAGGGGTGGCGTAACGATTCCAGGGGCACACCAGTTGGCAGTCATCGCAACCGTAAATGCGGTTGCCAATGAGTGGCCGCAGGGGTTCCGGGATGGGGCCGTGCAGCTCAATGGTGAGGTAAGAGATACAGCGTCGTGCATCCAGTTCGAAAGGCGAAAGGATGGCTTGGGTGGGACAGATATCGATACAGGCGGTACAGCTGCCGCAATGGCTCGTGAGTGGCTGGTCTGCTGGCAGGGGCAGATCGGTATAGATCTCGCCGAGAAAAAACCAGGAACCTGCATCCCGGCTAAGCAGATTCGTGTGCTTGCCGATCCAGCCGAGTCCGGCATTGCGAGCTAACGCCTTTTCCAGCACCGGGGCACTGTCCACAAATACCCGATGGGTGGTGGATTCTGTGGCTTCATTGATCTGCAGGCTCAGGCGCTTGAGGCGATTGCGCATCAGCTTGTGGTAATCACGGCCAAGGGCGTAGCGGGAAACAAAGGCTGCACAGCTATCGCTAAGAATTTTGTCGGCGCTGCTAATGCCTGGCGGAAAATAGTTCATGCGTACTGAGATCACCCGCAAGGTGCCCGGAAGCAGCTGCTCTGGCCGGCTACGCTTGTGGCCATGGCGTGCCATATAGGCCATTTCTCCATGTTGGTTGGCGGCGAGCCATGCCTGTAGATGGGTTTCGTCTGCAGCGAGATCCAACGCGGAAATTCCAGCCGCTTGAAAGCCCAGTTCTTTAGCCCAGACCTTGATGCGTGCGGCAAGTGCCGAATAGTCCACCGAACCTTTCATTGCCGATCTGAACTTTCCGTTCCGGGCGCGCTAGTGCGCTGTTCCCGGGAAAAAAGATGGGATATCCTTACCCGCTTTCGATATTGGTTTTGAAATGGACGCATTTTCTCGTTTGACCGGCCTCGTTGCGCCCCTGGATCGGGCAAATGTGGATACTGACGCCATTATCCCCAAGCAGTACCTCAAGTCGATTAAACGTAGCGGCTTCGGCCCTAATCTGTTTGACGAATGGCGCTATCTGGATATCGGGCAGCCGGGGCAGGACTGTTCGCAGCGGCCTCTCAACCCGGATTTCGTGCTCAATCAGGCACGTTATCAAGGGGCCGAAATCCTGTTGGCACGGGACAACTTTGGTTGTGGCTCGAGCCGTGAGCATGCTCCGTGGGCGTTGTTGGATTATGGGTTCAGGGTGGTTATTGCTCCTAGTTATGCGGATATTTTTTATAATAATTGTTTTAAGAATGGCATTTTGCCAGTAATTTTAGCGGAAGCTGAAATCGACCAGCTCTTTGCCGAGGTGGAATCGACTCCGGGATATCGGCTTGTCGTGGACCTCGAGGCACAGACTGTTGGCAGCGAGGCAGGGAGCCATTTCAATTTTGAGATTGATGCCTTTCGCAAACAGTGTCTGCTGGATGGGCTGGACGAGATAGGGCTGAGCCTGCGGCGTGCCGAGGATATTCGTGCTTACGAGGCACGTCGTCGTCGTGAGGCACCCTGGCTGTTTGCAGCGCCGGAGTAAGCGGGAATATGAGTAAGAAGATACTGATTCTGGCTGGCGATGGCGTAGGGCCCGAGATCACCCGCGAGGCCCGCAAGTTGCTGGATGCGCTTGTCGATGCCGGTGATCTGGCGCTGGAAATTGAGTTGGGAGCATTCGGTGGCGCGGCCATTGATGAGCATGGCGTGCCCCTGCCGGATGCTAGTTTAGAGCTGGCGCGGGAAGCCGATGCGGTGCTATTAGGTGCCGTGGGTGGACCAAAGTGGGAGGCCATCGAGCGTGTCCGGCGTCCGGAGCAGGGGCTGTTAGCCTTGCGTGCCGAGCTGGGAGTGTTTGCAAATCTGCGGCCGGCGGTACTCTACCCGGGGCTGGAGGCAGCCTCGACCCTGCGTCCTGAGGTGGTGCAGGGCCTGGATATCATGATCGTGCGTGAGTTGACCGGGGGGATCTACTTCGGTGAGCCGCGCGGGATTACAGAAAATGCTGAAGGTGAGCGGGAAGGTCGTAACACCCTGATCTACAGCGAGGGTGAAATTGAACGCATTTGCCGGGTTGCCTTTGAAATTGCGGCCAAGCGCAATGGGCGAGTGTGTTCTGTGGATAAGGCCAATGTGCTTGAGGCTACCGAGCTTTGGCGTACGGTGGCGACTGAAGTGGGAGTGGGCTACCCGGAAATCAGTCTGAGCCATATGTATGTGGACAATGCGGGCATGCAATTGGCGCGCGAGCCACGGCAGTTTGATGTGATGGTGACCTCTAATCTCTTTGGTGACATCCTCTCGGACCTCGCGGCTATGCTCACTGGCTCTATAGGCATGTTGCCTTCGGCCTCACTGGATGCCAATAACAAGGGGGTCTATGAGGCGATACACGGCTCCGCCCCGGATATTGCCGGCAAGGGCATAGCCAATCCATTGGCGACCCTGCTTTCGGTGGCTATGATGTTGCGTTACAGCCTTGAGGCCTCGGAACTGGCGGATCAGGTAGAGGCTGCGGTTTCAACGGTATTAAAACAGGGTTTGTGTACTGCGGATATCATGTCTTCCGGTTGTCGGGAGGTGGGTACTGCGGAGATGGGTGATGCGGTTATTGCTGCGTTGTAATTAATTTTTCAGAGTGCAGGGCTTAATGAAATGAGTAGTGGAGAAAATAAAAAGTTTGGTGTGGCCGTTGTGGGTGCTACCGGTGCTGTTGGCGAGACCATGATGGCGATTCTTGAGGAACGTGATTTCCCCGTGGACCAGCTTTATCCGGTCGCGAGCAGCCGTTCAGCGGGCAGCAAAATCACCTTCAAGGGCAAGCAAATTACGGTAGAAAATATCGAGAATTTTGATTTCTCCAAGGTTCAGATCGGACTATTCTCTGCTGGCGCTGGAGTATCGGAAGTGTATGCACCCAAGGCCGTGGCGGCAGGCTGCGTGGTGGTGGATAACACCTCGCAGTTTCGCTACGACGACGATATTCCGCTGGTGGTGCCAGAGGTGAATCCGCATGCGGTAGCGGGTTACAAGGGGCGTGGAATCATTGCCAATCCCAATTGCTCCACCATCCAGATGCTAGTGGCACTAAAGCCCATCTATGATGAGGTGGGAGTGGAGCGGATTAACGTGGCGACCTATCAGGCGGTTTCCGGAACCGGTAAGGAAGCGGTAGAGGAGCTGGCCAGCCAAACGGCTGCGCTACTTAATCTCAAGCCAGTGGAAACCAAGGTTTACCCGAAGCAGATCGCCTTCAATGTGCTGCCCCATATCGACGTCTTCATGGATAATGGTTACACCAAGGAAGAGATGAAGATGGTCTGGGAAACCCGGAAGATCTTTGAGGATGACTCTATCCAGGTGAACCCCACCACAGTGCGGGTGCCGGTATTCTATGGACACTCCGAGGCGGTGCATCTGGAGACGCGGGACAAGATTACCGTGGAACGGGCGCGGGAATTGCTGGGTTCCTTCCCGGGTATTGAACTGATGGACGAACGAGAGGATGGTGGTTATCCCACCGCCGTCACCGAGTCTGCTGGCCACGATCCGGTGTATGTGGGAAGGATTCGTGAGGATATCTCTCATCCGCGTGGACTGGATCTTTGGGTGGTGTCGGATAACGTCCGCAAGGGTGCCGCGCTGAATAGTGTTCAAATAGCGGAAATTCTGGTAAAAGAGTATCTGTAAGCTATAGTTACTGGGGAATTGTAAAGCACATTCGGAGCTTTTTTTCAGTGCCGAGAATCGGCCTTCCGTTTGCTCATCCGGGCCTTGGGCAACAGCTTTTTCAGTGCAGATTGTTGTTGTCGGCCGGGTGATAAGTGGAATGGATCCCCGCACAAAATCATGTGATTGACCGTAGTGTAAAGGCCGCTCCATAGGTGGAGTGGCCTGGTCCTAAAGACGGAGGTTGGGAACCGGTGATTAAGCGTATAACGGCGTTGGGTAGTGTCCTTTTGCTGAGCGCCTTGCCGGTCTGGGTCGGCGCTCTGGGGCTTGGGAACATCGACCTAAAATCGGGACTCAACCAACCCCTGGAAGCACGAATTCCACTGAGTTCGCTACAGGCCGGGGATCTCGAAAGTCTGCACGTAGGGCTTGCCGCCCCGGAGCACTTTCAGCGGGCCGGGGTCGATCGCCCGTTTTTTCTTGCCAAGCTCAAGTTTAGTGCGCAGACAGGGACCGATGGAACTTCTTTCATCAGGGTTTCCTCCCGGCAACAGGTTAGCGAGCCATTCCTTAATTTCCTCGTAGAGGTGAGTTGGCCCCGGGGACGGGTTATTCGGGAATATACCTTGCTACTGGATCCACCGGTTTACGGTGCTGCAATTTCCAGAGCGGTTAAGACAACGGTAGCGGCGGTTGCCAAGGCCCCGGCAGTGGCGAGTAAACCACTATCCCCCGCGGCTGCTCCGGTGGTGGCGGCTACCCCCGCTGCGTCATCTGCTGCCGTGCCTGTGGCCACTGGCGGCTCCTACGGACCGACCACGCGTAAAGATACCCTGTGGTCTTTGGCCCGGCGTTTTCGCGGTGACCCGACGGTCAGCATCCAGCAGATGATGTTGGCCATATTGGGTGCAAATCCCGAGGCATTTTCCAAAAACAACATCAATACACTGCGTGCCGGAGTGGTGCTGCGGGTTCCAGGGAACTCGGACGTCGAGGCATTGAGCAAGCGCGAGGCACTCGCTGAGGTAAAGCGCCAAGAGATTGAGTGGCGGGAGATGCGCCAGGGGCAGGCTGCACGGGTAGCCAAGGCTCCTGTAGGCAAGCCGGTTGCCGGTGGTCAGGGGGTGGCAAAGAATGGTGTCGAAGCCAAGGCGGATGAGGCACGCCTGAAGCTGCTAAGCGCCGGGCAGGGAGCGGGTGCTGGTACCGCTGCCAAACCAGTCGCGGATGTGGCGGTTCTGCGTGACGAACTCAATGTTGCGCTGGAGGATGCAGATACCAAGCGCGTGGAAAATGAGAATCTGCAGACCCGTCTTGCAGAAGCAGACGCCCTGATTGCCGATCTCAAGCGCCTGGTTGAACTGAAAGACGACAATATTTCGGCGCTGCAGAACAATATTGCCGAGTCAAGTACCGCCGTGGCAGTGGCCGAAGCGGCGCCGCCGCTGAAGGTGGCAGCGGTTGACCCTGCCACCCCCGACTCTCCTCCAGAAACTTTTCTTGACACTCTGCGAGATGCCTTGCCGGTGGATCCGGTTCTCCTTGGCGGGGGCATCGGTCTGTTGCTCCTTCTTGTTGGTGCCTCATCCTGGTTACGTCGGCGACGTGCTGGCAGTGCTGTTGCCGAGACTGTAGCTGAGCCGGTTTCCTCTGGGGACGTGACTGAATTAGCTGGCTTCGAGGAAGAACCAGAGGTGGCCGAGGCCGAAGTGCCTGCGGTTACAGACGAGTTGGCAGAGGTGACAGAGGCCGAGGCGGAGGAGTCTGCCCCGGTGGCAGAAGCTGCGACTGAGGAAGACCCACTGGCTGAGGTTAATGTTTATCTTGCCTATGAGCGTTTTGACCAAGCCGAGGATTTGGTGCGTGGTGCAGTTGAGAAATATCCGGAGCGTCACGAGTACAAACTTAAACTGCTTGAAATTTTCTGTGCTGCGCGGAGTGTTGAGGCTTTTGAAACCACCGCAATGGCTTTGCAGGAGGCCGTTGGTGCCGACCATGCCTTGATGGAAAAGGCTCACGCCTGGTGGGCTGAGCTGTCACCAGAGCGTGCGCTCTTTGCGCCGCTTAGTGAGGAGACACCAGCAGAATTTTCAGAAACTCATGTTGGTGATGCTGATAACGAGGCGGTTTTCGATGTCACTGAGGGTGATGAGGTCGCGGAAGGAATGAGCGACACCGTCAAGATGGATAGCACCGATTTTGACCTTGGTTTTGGGGAGGAGTCGGAGGCTGTGGAAGGGACGGAAGAATCCCTGGCGGCAGCTACCAATAGTGACCTGGATTTTGACCTTGGCTTTGGTGAGGAAGCTGAAGACGGGGGGCAGGATACAGCGGAACAAGATCCCGTGGGTTCTGACAGTGTGGTGGATTTCGATCTCGGTTTTGAGATGGACGCCGGTGAGGCCGAAGATAGTGCTGCCGAGGCTTCGCTGCCAGGCTCAGACAGTGATGTGGATTTTGACCTTGGGGCTGCCTCTGATGAGTCGTTGGAGATTGCCACTGCAGCGACTGACGATGAAGGACTCGACGTTGTACTGGGTGAGGCAGAGGGTGATGGCAGTATAAGCCTGGATGATGAGCCGGTAGCAGAAGTGCTTGAGGTTGAGGCTGCTGAAGTGGCGGGGGATGTTGAAGGGGGATTGCTGGATACCGTCGTCCTGGACGAAGCAGAGGACACCAATGAATCGGGAGCGGAAGATGAGACCACTGAAGTTGTGGAATTGGAACCCGATAGTGACTTCGCGGCCCTTTTCGAAGAAGAGGCACCTGCCGGGGATACCGGTCCGGATGATGAGCCCGTAGCAGAATCGCTGGAAGTCGAGGCTTCTGAAGTAACGGAGTTTGACGGGGGGCTGGACCTCGTCCTGGATGAAGTAGAGAGCACCAGTGAATCAGGGTTGGAAGATGAGACAGCTGAGGCTGAGGAATTGGAAACCGATAGTGACTTCGCGGCACTTTTTGAAGAAGAGGCACCTGCTGAGGACACCGGCCTGGATTTTGATCTGGGTGAAGGATCTGAAGTAGCGGATACCATTGTGATGGAAGTTCCCATGGAGGTGGATGAGCCAATGGTTTCGGCTGACGACACCGCGGTGGCAGGCGAGTTGCCGGAGGTGGACGATGATCTCGCGGCCCTGTTTGAATCCGATGAAGAAAGTGCACCAGTGAGTGATGAGGTTACAGCTGCTGCCCCTGAAAGTGAGGAGGCGGGAGCGGAGGACGATGGATTGGCGTCATTGTTTGATGTGGAGTCTTCAGATGATGGTGATGACAGTCTCGAGCTTGAACCGGATGTAGCTGATTCCGAGGGGGAGACAGACACTGATTTTGGCGCGCTGTCTGAGGAAGATAGCCCGGCCGAGGATTCAGCTTTAGATCTCGACCTGTCTGAAGCAGATGATAAAGGCGAGGACGCATCTGCTGACTTTGAATCAACCCAATATGCGCTGCAGGACGCCCCGGCGGCGGATACAGCTTCGGTTTCAGCGGATGAAGATCTCAGTATTCCCATGGATGAAACCCAGGCAAAACTTGATCTGGCTCAGGCCTACGTGGATTCTGATGATCAGGAGGGCGGGCGTGGCATCCTTGAAGAGATTCTGGCGGAAGGGAATGAAACCCAGAAGCAAGAGGCCCAGGCGCTACTTGATCAGATGGCGGGTGGTTGAGGGATCGGTTGTTGGCTACTGCCAGGCGGGGCGAGAACTCCAGGTCTGGTCACTGATTCTTTAAGGAACTTCCGTCAATCTGCTGTGTGTATCCAGTGAATCGATATGCGCTAGGCGTTGAGTACGATGGTAGCCATTTCCATGGCTGGGAGACCCAGTCAAATGGGTATACCGTACAGACCTGTATCGAGGCCGCTCTGTCCCAGGTTGCCGCCCACCCCATAAAAACCATTTGTGCCGGGCGCACTGACGCTGGGGTGCATGCCGTTTCTCAGGTCATTCATTTTGATAGTCTGGTGACGCGCAAATCCGCAGCGTGGGTGTTGGGGAGTAATACCCATTTACCGCATCACGTGCGGGTACTCTGGGCGCGGCCGGTAGCGGATGATTTCCATGCGCGTTTCAGTGCGCGCAGTCGCCATTATCGCTATGTGATATCGAATCGCCCCATCCGTCCTGCACTACTGAATCGGCAACTGTCCTGGGAGTATCGACCCCTTAATGTGGAGAGCATGGGGATGGGTGCCGCTTACCTGCTGGGCAAACATGACTTTTCCTCCTTTCGTTCTTCGCGTTGCCAGGCTCGCCATGCGGTGAGAACCTTGCACCGCTTGGATGTCGAACGCCACGGCGAGTTAGTTTGCCTGAATGTGGTGGCTAACGGATTCTTGCACCACATGGTGCGTAATCTCGCCGGTGTGCTCATGAGTATCGGTGCGGGGGAGCGCGACCCGCGTTGGGCGCAGGCGGTGTTGGAGGCGCGGGACCGGTGTCAGGGGGGCAAGATGGCTTCCCCTAACGGGCTTTATTTTATGGGGGTAGAGTATCCGGATGAATACGCCATACCCAGGGTTCCCCCTCCCCAATGGGTCTGATAGTCTGCCGCTCTTTCGCCGGACTAAAGTGACATGCCGGGGGTCAAAATGAATATGAAAGAGGCCCCCAAACGGCGAACGGGGATCAAAATCTGTGGCATAACCCGCAGATCGGATGCCATGGTCGCGGCGGAACTCGGGGCGGATGCCATTGGTTTGGTATTCTATCCACCCAGTCCTCGGGCAGTGACTATCGAACAGGCCCGCGAGCTGGTGCTGGATCTGCCGCCGTTTCTCAGCCTCGTTGCCCTGTTCGTCAATGCCGAGCCGGCTTATATACGCCAGGTATTGGACGCCTTGCCCATTCATCTCCTGCAGTTTCACGGGGATGAAAATCCGGCCGTTTGTGAGGATTGGGGGCGGCCTTATATCAAGGCGGTGGGGGTTAGTGAGGAAATCGACCTTGCCATCTGTTCCCGGCGTTACCGGCGGGCCAGTGCGCTGTTGCTGGACACCCCGGCGGGTACGGCGCGTGGGGGTAGTGGAAAGTGTTTTGATTGGGGGTTGGTGCCGGAAAATATTGCTAAGCCACTGGTGCTTGCGGGGGGGCTGAATGTGGACAATGTGGGCGATGCCATCCGTCGACTACATCCCGCCGCGGTCGATGTGAGCAGTGGGGTGGAATTAACCAAGGGCATCAAGGACGCAAAAAAAATAGCGGCGTTTATTCGCCAGGTAAATGATAGTGAGACATGAATAAAGACCAGCACCAGACCATCATTGGTAGTCAGCCCGATTCCCGTGGCCACTTTGGCCCCTACGGTGGCATCTTCGCCTCCGAGACCCTCATGGCTGCCCTGGAGGAACTGCGGCAAGCCTATGAGCATTATCTCCAGGACCCTGCCTTTATTGCGGAGCTGGACGACGATTTGCGGCATTACGTCGGTCGGCCTTCACCGCTTTATTTCGCTGAGCGTTGGAGTGAGCGTGTTGGCGGGGCGCGTCTTTATCTGAAACGCGAGGATCTCAATCACACGGGTGCCCATAAAATTAATAATACGGTGGGTCAGGCCTTGTTGGCCAAGCGCATGGGCAAGCGCCGTATTATTGCCGAGACCGGTGCCGGGCAGCACGGTGTCGCGACCGCGACGGTGGCGGCTCGTCTGGGCCTGGAGTGTGTGGTTTATATGGGCGTGGAGGATATCCAGCGCCAGGCCATTAACGTGTATCGCATGAAACTCCTCGGTGCCCGGGTGGTGGGGGTGACATCGGGTTCTCGTACCCTCAAGGATGCACTTAATGAGGCCATGCGTGACTGGGTTACCCACGTGGATGACACTTTCTACATCATTGGCACGGTGGCCGGGCCTCATCCTTACCCGGCTATGGTGCGGGACTTTCAAGCCATCATCGGCCGTGAGGCGCGTGCCCAGATCCTGGATCAGGCGGGTCGTTTGCCGGATGCCCTGGTGGCCTGCGTTGGCGGTGGTTCCAATGCCATGGGGTTGTTCTATCCATTTTTGGATGATGCTGAGGTCGCCCTGCATGGTGTGGAAGGGGGGGGTGAGGGACTGAAAACGGGCCATCATGCCGCGCCCTTGTGCAAGGGCCGGGTTGGGGTGTTGCATGGTAATCGGACCTATCTGATGGAGAATGAGGATGGCCAGATCAACGCCACCCATTCCATTTCCGCTGGTCTTGACTATCCTGGGGTTGGCCCCGAGCACGCGTGGTTGAAGGATAGCGGGCGCGCGACTTACCACGCGGCGACCGATGATGAAGCCCTGTCTGCCTTCCATGAACTGACCCGCATTGAGGGCATCATGCCGGCACTGGAATCGAGCCATGCGCTTGCCTATGGTGCCAAGCTGGCGCGGCAGATGACGCCGGAGAACATCATCATCGTTAATCTTTCTGGTCGTGGTGACAAGGATATTCATACCGTTGCCGAGATCGAGGGGATGACGCTGTGAGCCGTATCAGTCGACGTTTTGATGAATTGAAGCAGAACAGCCGGCGAGCATTGATTCCTTTCGTTACTGCGGGTGATCCTAATCCGGCGGTGACCGTTCCCTTGTTACATAAAATGGTGGCGGCGGGGGCCGATGTATTGGAGTTGGGCGTGCCTTTTTCCGATCCCATGGCCGACGGCCCGGTCATTCAGCGGGCCAGCGAGCGTGCCTTGGCACAGGGGATTTGTCTGCACCGTGTATTGGAGATGGTCAGCGAGTTTCGTGAGCGCGATGATGAAACACCGGTGGTGCTCATGGGCTATCTGAATCCCTATGAGGCCATGGGTTATGAGGCCTTTGCCGAGGCTGCGGGTGCAGCCGGGGTGGATGGTGTTTTGACTGTCGATCTGCCACCAGAGGAAGCGGATGGATTTGTCCACGCCCTGGATGCTGTTGATATCGATCCGATTTTTCTCATTGCTCCCACTACGACACCACAGCGGGTTGCGGCAATCTGTGCTCGGGCACGTGGATTTGTCTACTATGTTTCGTTGAAGGGTGTGACTGGAAGCCAGATGGCGGATGTTGATTCAATTGCGGAAAAAGTTGCGGAGATAAAGGCCCATACCCGGTTGCCGGTGGGGGTCGGATTTGGTATTCGCGATGGCGCCTCGGCGGCGCGGGTTGCCCAGGTGAGTGATGCCGTGGTTATCGGTAGTATTCTGGTGCAGCAGCTCGAGGCATTAGAACAAAAGCCGGAAGAGATTTCTCACAAAGTGCCAGCTCTGGTGGCTGAAATTCGAGCCGCCATGGATGCCGTCAGCTAGGGAGTTTGTCGGACTTAGGACTGCTCTGCTGCGGAAAAGCCCTATTGGCCATATTTCGCGCTCTTTTTCGTCTAATAGACTGACTATTATCCTTAAATGACCGAAAAATCTATCTCAAAATGGCTTTCCCTCGCTACGAGCGCCTAAGCCCGATAGGCTCCTAGCAGACTCCCAACCTAACAGGGTGATTTATGAACTGGTTTGAAAAATTATTGCCGGACCGGATTCGTCTTCAGGGGCGGAGCAAGCGGAATATCCCGGAGGGGCTGTGGACCAAGTGTCCTGCCTGTAGTGGGGTGCTGTATCGGGCCGAATTGGAGCGTAATGCCGAAGTTTGCCCTAAGTGTGACCACCATATTCGTCTCGCCGCACGCCGCCGTCTCGAGCTATTTTTGGATCCGGAGCCCAGGGTGGAGATCGGTGCCGAGATTAGGCCCGTTGATCCACTAAAATTTCGTGATAGTCGGCGCTACCGTGAGCGTTTGTCGCAAGCGCAAAAGAGCACCGGAGAAAAGGACGCGCTGGTGGTGATCATGGGGCGGGTACTCAGCGTGCCGGTGGTTGCAGCGGCCTTTGAGTTTGGCTTTATGGGCGGTTCCATGGGCTCCGTCGTGGGTGAACGCTTCGTGCAGGCGGTAGACCGCTGCATAGAGGATGGCTTGCCCTTGATTTGTTTCTCTGCCAGTGGCGGTGCCCGCATGCAGGAAGGGCTGTTATCGTTGATGCAGATGGCCAAAACCAGTGCCGCTTTACGTCGCCTCGGTGAACACAAACTTCCCTTTATCTCGGTGCTAACCGATCCCACCATGGGCGGAGTTTCTGCCAGCTTGGCGATGCTTGGAGATATTAATATTGCAGAGCCCAATGCCCTGATTGGATTCGCCGGCCCACGAGTGATCGAGCAAACCGTGCGCGAAACTTTGCCAGAGGGCTTTCAACGCAGTGAATTTCTCCTTGAGCATGGCGTCGTTGATATGATTGTTTCCCGTGCAGAACTGCGGGAACGTATTGCGGCCCTGTTTTCCATGCTTACCCACCAGCCAGCCGCCTGACCACGCCCGCCTCAACAAATAGGCCAGACCACCCTGTGGAACAGCATGGCTGGGGGCTTAACGACTGGCTGGCGTGGCAAGAAAGGCTGCATCCGCGCAGCATAGATCTCGGGCTGGAGCGCTGTCAGCGGGTAATACCGGCTATGGCTTGGCCTTCAGCACTCCCTTTTCCCGTCATCTCGGTTGCTGGTACCAATGGCAAGGGTTCATCCGTGGCCATGCTGGAGGCTATTTTTGGGGCTGCGGGTTTTCGCACCGGCGCCTATACCTCGCCGCATCTGCTGCACTATAACGAGCGCATTCGCATTGCCGGCACCCCGGCGTCCGACGAGACTTTGATTGCCGCCTTTGAAAAACTTGAATCGGCACGCGCTGACACTAGCCTCAGCTATTTTGAATTTGGCACGCTCGCGGCCATGGAGATCTTTCTGGATGAGGGTGTAGATGCAGCCATTTTAGAGGTGGGTCTGGGCGGACGTCTGGATGCGGTGAACCTGTTTCCCGCGGACGTGGCTCTGGTTACCAATATTGCTCTGGATCACACAGAGTGGCTGGGGGCGGATCGCGAGGCCATAGGTCGGGAGAAAGCGGGGATTTTTCGCCGCCATCATCCGGCTGTTGTCGGTGAAGCTTCTCCTCCTGCGAGCCTGGGGCAGTATGCGCAACAAATTGGTGCTCCCTTGTACCGCTTGGGGCAGGAATACAAGTATCGTCGTAGCGGCCCCACCCGTTGGTCTTGGCAGGGGCCGGATCGTGACCTTGAAGACTTGCCTTTGCCGGCTTTGAGCGGTGAGTTTCAGTTAGACAATGCGGCGGCGGTATTGATGGTGCTGGACAGACTGGCCCCGCAGCTCCCTGTCTCGCCAAAGGTGATGCGACAGGGGCTCACAGGCATTCAGTTGCCGGGGCGTTTTCAGGTGCTCAAGAGTGCCTCGATAGAATGTATCGTCGATGTTGCTCATAATCCTGCTGCGGCCACGGTGTTGGCCAAAAATCTTGGGCAGCGGGCCTGCAAGGGCCGTACCCTGGCGGTGGTGGGCATGCTTGCAGACAAGGCGATTAGCGAGGTTCTTTCCATAATGACCCCCGTTATTGACAGTTGGTATCTCGGAGGCATTGAAGCACCGCGTGGCGCGAACAGTGAGATGCTGGTGGCGGCACTGGGGACGGTGGATACGGATAAGCTCTGTCGCCCCGTTGCTAGCGTGGAAATGGCTTATCAGGTGGCGTTGGCCGACGCTGGGCCCAATGATCGAATTATCGCCTTCGGTTCTTTCCTGACTGTCGGCACCATATTGCAGCTTGCAAGTTGAGCCTATCCACCGGACACTTTTCCCATGGATGAGCAACTGAAACGACGTCTGGTGGGCGCGGTGGTGCTGGTATCCCTCGGGGTGATCTTTATCCCCATGTTACTGGAGGGGCCGTCAGGGTCCGGGAACCACCAAAAGGTCGCGGAGATCCCTCCTCCACCGGCAAGTGATTTTATCTCGCGCATCGTGCCGCTGGGGAAAGTACTCAAGAGCGATGTACATACAACTCTCAAGCAATCCCTGGTGAAGCTGGAAAGCAAGGGAAACGCTGCACAGTCAGCAGATGCAGGGAGCCCTGCGGCCAAGAAAAGTCAGCAACGTCTGGGCCTTTCGGCCTGGGCGGTGCAACTGGGAAGCTTCGCCTCGGAAGCCAACGCCCTGGCTCTTAGGAACCGCTTGCAGAAAAAGGGTTATGCCGCCTTTAGCGAGCGCGTCGCCACTAAATCAGGCTCGGTAATGCGAATTTATGTGGGCCCCGAGTTGCTGCAGAAAAACGCCGAGAAGATTCAGCGCAAGCTCAAGAAAGAGGTCAGGCTGGAGGGCATAGTCCGGCGCTATCCTGGCTAACGGCCTGTTAGCAACGGTTACTTCGGATTTGGCAGGGATTGATTTGCCTCACGCAGCATCTGCGCCTGTTTCTGCAATACGTGTTTGACCATCAGTTCGCGATCCTCTTCCTGAATATGTGAGAAATCCGCACTTACCCTGTAGGGAAAGTCGGGTTCTCCGTCGTCGTCGCGTTGGCAGTGAACGACGGTTCCGTAAGTCAGAATGCTGACAAAGGATGGAAACAGCATCAATTTAATTTCGAGGATGCTTCCCACGGGAATTTCACTTTCTCCACGGAAGGCGATGCCACTCGCGCTCAGGCTCACCGCGTGGGAGGGACGATCGGACAGGCCTTGTTCATTGGCTGCAAGTAGACGGACGAGCACATCCAGTTTTTCATTAATGTGCTTAAGGCAGGTAGAGAGATCTGCATCCCGGTGGCGGACATTTTCAATGAGGTGTTTCATCTGATTGCTGGTGGAGGCGAAGGTTGAGCTCAGGGCAATTTTGTCGGGAAACCCTGCTTGGCTTTCCCGCAAGATCTGGACAAATTCGTTTTTTGTGAGGCACCGATATTTCATCGAGACTTCATCGTCAATCCGAAAATATCGTCTACGGTCTTTGCTCATCTTCATACCACCTTATTGTTCTGTGCTGACGGGGGTTGGTGGAAGGGATGCTGGGTCTGCAGGCACGCTCACTTTTTCTGCATCTCCAGCCTGTTTTAAGGCCTCAATCACATCAGACTCTATGTCGTCACCCTTAATAATGATTACCTCCACGCGACGGTTGCGGGCACGATTTTCCCGAGTGTCGTTTGGTAACAGTGGGGCCTTGTCCGCATGCCCTTCAAGCACGAAGCGTTCTTCCTTGAGGTTTTTTGCCTGCATCAAATAGTTCATTACCGTTGCCGAGCGGGCAGCCGATAGCTCCCAGTTGGAGCGAAAGCGGCCTCGGGTGATGGGAATATTATCAGTATGCCCAGCGACGATGATTTGCCCTTCAATGTCTGCGAGCACATTGCCAATCTCAGTAATGACCGGCTCAAATTCCGGCATTAAGCGTGCGCTGCCCGAGGGAAAGGAGCCTTTCTCGTGGATTCGTACGATCACCCGACTTTTATCCGTGGCGACCTCCAGCAGGCCATCGTCAATCTGTTTACGAAAGGCCTGTTTGATCTCGGTGGCATCAGCTTCTACCTCTACCTGTACTTCCTGTATACGGATTTCAACCTGCTTTTTCTTTTCTGCCTCTGCCTCATCTTTCTGCTTCTGTGCTTCATTCTCACCGCTATCCTGTTTTCCACCGTCGGGGACATCAAGGTTGCGTCTCAAATCTTCGGTAGTGTGCTGACGCACTACTGGCAAGACAGAGGGGTCAGGTCGGCCGGAGCTGAATTCCTTCATTATGATGCTCGTGCCCTTAGGGATTTCCTTGGCCTTGATCTCCCGCTGTACGCCAAAGGCTTTCTCCATGGAGCCCGCCAGCTGCTTGAATTTGGCTACATCCATTTCAGAAAAGGACAGTAACAGCACGAAGAAACACATCAGCAAGGACATGAGGTCCGCAAAGGTCATCACCCATGCGGGCAGGCCTTCGTCTTGTGGTGGCGGTGGTGGTGCGTCAGACATATAGCGCTCGTGACGTGATATCCATGGGGGCTATTCTGCGGCCTTCTCTTCGCCATCTCCGCGCTGACTACCCGGGAGATAGGTCTTGAGCAGGGATTCCAGTACCCGGGGATTCAGGCCCTCCTGAATACCGCTGATAGTCTCCAGGATCAAATTCTTGTTGGTACGCTCCTCAATGCTGCGGAAGCTGAGCTTCTCGGCGATGGGCAGGGCAAAGGCGGTGGCTATGACCGCGCCGTAGAGGGTGGTAAGCAGGGCGACTGCCATAGCAGGGCCAATGGATTTTGGGTCGGACATATTGGCTAGCATCTGCACCAGACCAATGAGGGTGCCGATCATGCCCATGGCGGGGGAGGCGTCGCCGATAGCCTTGAAAATTTTCTGCCCCGTTTCGTGCCGTTCAATAGTCAGATTCACATCCTTGGAGAGCATACGTTTTACGAAGGCCGCATCGTGCCCATCAATACAAAGCTGGATCCCCTGGGATAGAAACTGGTTCCTGATCTCTTGGCCTTCTAGCGCCAGCAGGCCGCTTTTGCGTGCGATGGCAGCCAGTTCCATGGCCTCTTCAATGAGTTCCCTGGCACTGTCTGGTTTGCTGAAGAAGGCCTTCATGGCGACCTTGAAGGCACCGAGAAAATTGGAAAGCGGGAATTTCATCAAAGTGGCGCCAATGGTGCCTCCAACGACGACCACCAGCGAGGGACCATTGACGAACTGGCCAAAGTCACCGCCCATGGCGATAGAGCCAGCGATGACACCGAGCGCCGCCAAGAGGCCAAGAAGGGTAGCGAGATCCATGATTATCCTCAGGTTTTCAGTATGTTCTGCGTGTTAGGGATGAGGCGCCAGCGTGAGCCAGCTTGCATCCAGCAATGCCGCGCTATCTTAGTCGGTAATACAGCTGATTTCTTTAGCGTACCAACGAGGGATTCTGCCATACCGGGTCGGGTGGGTCTGGTTTGTCAGTGCTACACCACGAGATCAAGGCCTTGGATATTAGTTCTCTGGCGACTCACCGGACGCGTGCGGCAACAGTAGTTATTTTCGGGCAGGCTTTGTACAATCGCGCTCCCTCCCTACCAGAGCGGACGATAGTCCCGCACTGACATGATTTGGGTAGATTACGCATTGCTCGTGGTGATAACCCTTTCGGCGCTCTTTAGCCTGCTGAGGGGCTTTGTGCGCGAGGCCATTTCGCTATTTGGCTGGATTCTGGCCTTTTGGGTGGGCCTGAGTTTCAGCCATCCGGCCGCGGTCTATCTTGAGGCCTACATCGATATTCCCTCGGTGCGTCTGGCTGCCGCCTTCTTTGCCCTGTTTCTGAGCGTGCTGTTGTTAACCGCCATTGCTAATTTCATTGCCGGCAAGCTGGTGGACAAGACCGGTATATCCGGGACTGACCGGGTGTTGGGTATGGTGTTTGGCGCCGCGCGCGGGGCGGTCATTGTTGCTGTACTGGTGCTGTTTGCCGGGCTCACTGCATTACCGCAGGATCCATGGTGGAAGGACGCGTTATTGCTTGGGTATTTCCAGCGTGTGGCGGTGGAAATACGCAGTTATCTACCCGCAGATCTGGCGGTGTATTTTAATTTCTAGGGGATTCGCTGTTCGGCAGCGAGCCTGGCTATACGAGCCGTGTGGGAGTCAAAACTATGTGTGGCATCGTTGGTATCGTTGGACGTTCCGGGGTTAATCAGATCATCTATGATGCCCTGACCGTACTCCAGCACCGGGGACAGGATGCCGCCGGAATCGTGACCGCTGAGAAACATGGCGTGCATTTGCGTAAGAGTAATGGGCTGGTACGCGACGTGTTCCGCACCCAGCATATGCGCAGGCTAACGGGCAACATGGGTATTGGCCATGTGCGCTACCCCACCGCCGGGTGCGCCTCTTCGGCTGAGGCTCAACCCTTCTACGTGAACTCTCCTTATGGCATTGCCCTTGCCCATAACGGCAATCTCATCAATGCCGATGCGCTACGACGCGAGCTTTTTGAGGAGGATCTGCGCCACGTCAACACCGATTCAGATTCAGAGGTGTTACTCAATGTCTTTGCCCATGAACTCCACAAACAGGGCAAGCTGAAGCTAGGTAAAGAAGAGATATTCAAGGCGGTGGCAGCGGTGCATCGTCGTTGTCGAGGTGGTTACGCCGCGGTGGCGATGATCATCGATCACGGTGTGGTGGCCTTTCGTGACCCGATGGGGATACGCCCGGTGGTGTTTGGCAAACGTGAGACCCCGGAGGGCGCGGAATATATGGTGGCCTCCGAGAGTGTCGCCTTGCAGTCTCTTGGTTTTAGTGTGGAGCGGGATCTGCAGCCTGGTGAGGCGTTATTTTTCGATACTGAGGGGAATCTGCACACCCGTCAATGTGCCGAGCATCCGGCTTACGCCCCCTGTATTTTCGAGCTGGTTTATCTGGCACGCCCGGATTCCATTATTGATAAGGTTTCCGTATACAAGGCACGCTTGCGTATGGGCGAGTATCTGGCGGACAAGATTCTCCGCGAATGGCCTGATAACGACATTGATGTGGTTATTCCCATCCCCGATACCAGCCGCACCGCAGCTTTGCCACTGGCCTACAAGCTGGGGGTGAAATACCGCGAGGGTTTTATTAAAAACCGCTATATCGGGCGCACCTTCATAATGCCTGGGCAGGGCGAACGTCAGCGTTCAGTGCGCCACAAGCTCAACGCGATTGATCTCGAGTTCAGAGACAAGAATGTGCTGCTGGTGGATGATTCCATTGTGCGTGGTACTACCTCGAAGCAGATCATCCAGCTCGCCCGTGAAGCGGGTGCGCGTCGGGTTTACTTTGCCTCTGCGGCACCGCCGGTGCGCTATCCCAATGTCTACGGTATCGATATGCCGGCGGTCGATGAGCTGGTTGCCCACAATCGCAGTGACGAGGAGGTGGCGGTGGCCATTGGTGCGGATCGCCTGATCTTTCAGTCCATGGAGGATCTGGTGGCCGCCGTGCAGCAAGGTAATCCCAGTCTGAAGCACTTTGATACCTCATGCTTTACCGGGGAATACGTGACGGGTGAGGTGACCCCCGCCTATCTGGCTGAGCAAGAGAGCTTACGCTCAGATGGCAGCAAAACCCGAGCTCAGGTAAGCGAGGCGGAAACCCTGGAGATTCATAATGTTTCCTGAACATCGGGGCACATTTGACAGGCAGGATCGCTTTCACTAGTCTCACTAATCACAGCGCCGATTTGAGTTTCAGCTTGCGGGCGCTTTATAAATTCGGCTAAAGAGAGGGGAAACCTGCTTTGGCCTTGAGCTGCAAGCGGGTTTTTTTGTGTGCGTATTAAGGGACAGACGATGGCGGACGAAGACAAAGATAGCTCGACACCCGGTTTTGCGACGCGGGCGGTGCGGGCAGGGCAAATACGCGGCATAGAAGGGGAGCACAATGACCCCATCTATACGACTTCAAGTTATGTGTTTGCCAACGCTGCCCAAGCGGCGGCACGCTTTACCGATCAGGAGGCGGGCAATGTGTATTCCCGTTTCACCAATCCCACGGTACGGACCTTTGAGGAGCGTCTGACGACGCTGGAAGGTGGTGCGCGCGGGATTGCGACGGCCTCCGGAATGGCGGCCATCCTTAGTACTTGTCTTGCCCTGCTGAAGGCCGGAGATCACATTGTGGCTTCGCGCAGTCTGTTTGGGTCCACGGTAAATTTATTCAACAAGGTGCTTGGTCGTTTTGGGGTGGAGACCACTTTTGTCTCGCTAACCGAGTTGGATGCCTGGAAAAATGCCCTGCGCCCCAGCACCTGCTTGTTGTTCCTGGAAAGCCCATCCAATCCACTTTCCGAGGTGGCGGATATTCCGGCACTGGCAGCGATTGCTCACCAGGCCAACGCCTTATTGGTAGTTGATAACGTGCTCTGCACCCCGGCACTGCAACGCCCCCTGGAACTGGGTGCTGACGTGGTGGTGCACTCGGCTACCAAGTATCTGGATGGCCAGGGGCGCTGCATTGGTGGTGCGGTGGTGACCGCGGATGAGGCCATCGGGGCGGAGGTCTTTGCCTTCCTGCGCATTGCCGGCCCCACTATGAGCCCGTTCAATGCCTGGGTATTCCTGAATGGTCTGGAAACCCTGGCGCTGCGTATGCGTGCCCACAGCGCCGCGGGTCTAGAGTTGGCTGCCTGGTTGGAGGCACACTTGGCGGTGCGGCGCGTGTATTACCCGGGACTCAAGAGCCACCCACAGCATGCCTTGGCGGCAAGCCAGCAGTCTGACTTTGGCGGTATCCTTGCCTTTGAGGTCAATGGCGGGCAGGCGGAGGCCTGGCGGGTAGTGGATAGCACTCGCTTGATCTCCATTACCGGAAATCTCGGGGATGCCAAGACCACCATCACCCACCCGGCCACCACCACCCATGGGCGTATCACCCCGGAGGAACGTGCCGCGGCGGGTATCGAGGACGGCTTGTTGCGTATCGCGGTGGGTCTGGAGGATATTGAGGACATTAAGGCAGATCTGGCCCGGGGTCTGGATGCCATTGGGGCTTAGTAAATAAAGAGAGGTAATGCTGTGCGTGTGATTCAGGCGGAACATTTGATCGAGAGCGTCGCCGACGCCCTGCAATATATTTCCTATTACCATCCCCTGGACTATATCCAGGCCCTGGGTGCGGCCTATGAGCGGGAGGGATCTCCCGCCGCCCGCGATGCGATCGCCCAGATCTTGCTCAATTCCCGCATGAGCGCCGAGCATCATCGACCGATCTGCCAGGATACGGGAATCGTGGTGGTCTTCCTCCGCGTGGGCATGGAACTTCGCTTTGAGGGCGGAATGTCTATCGACGAGATGGTCAACGAGGGCGTGCGCCGCGCCTATACCCATCCGGATAATGTGTTGCGCGCCTCGGTGGTTGCACCGCCTGTGGGGGCACGAAAGAACACTGGGGATAATACCCCGGCGGTGATTTACACTGAGCTGGTGTCGGGCGATACCCTTGACGTTCGCCTAGCGGCCAAGGGTGGCGGTTCCGAGAACAAGGCCAAGTTTGCCATCCTCAATCCCTCAGAGAGCGTGGCGGATTGGGTGGTGGAAACGGTGCCGAAACTGGGTGCGGGCTGGTGTCCACCGGGCATACTCGGTATCGGCATTGGTGGCACCGCCGAGAAGTCTATGCTGCTGGCCAAGGAATCATTATTGGCGCCAGTGGATATGCATGAACTGCGCGAACGTGGACCGTCGACTCCTATCGAGGAATTGCGCCTGGAGATTTTTGACCGGGTCAACGCGCTTGGCATCGGCGCCCAGGGCTTAGGTGGTTTAACCACCGTCCTGGATGTGAATATTCTTGAATATCCGACCCATGCGGCCTCGTTGCCGGTGGCACTCATTCCTAACTGTGCGGCGACCCGTCACCTGCACTTTAGCCTTGATGGCAGCGGCCCGGCCGAGTTAACCCCGCCACGCCTTGAGGACTGGCCGCAAGTGAGCTGGGAGCCGGGTGATGATGCCTTGCGGGTTGATCTCGATAAGCTTGATCGCGAGGAAACCCGGAACTGGAAACCGGGTCAGCGACTGCTGCTCTCGGGGCGCATTCTCACCGGACGCGATGCCGCCCACAAGCGTCTTAAAAGCCTGCTGGACCAGGGTAAGCCCTTGCCCGGGGGAGTAGATTTTCGTGATCGCTTCATCTATTACGTAGGTCCGGTGGACCCGGTTGCCGGCGAGGCGGTGGGTCCCGCAGGACCTACTACCGCCACCCGCATGGATAAATTCACCGACCAGATGCTGGGTGAATTGGGGCTCATGGGGATGATTGGCAAGGCGGAACGAGGGCCTGAGGCCATCGAGTCTATCCGCAAACACCGGGCGGTCTATCTCATTGCCGTGGGTGGTGCCGCGTATCTGGTCTCCAAGGCCATCCGCAAGGCACGGGTACTGGCCTTCGAGGATCTTGGTATGGAGGCGATCTATGAATTTGAGGTGGTGGATATGCCGGTTACTGTGGCTGTGGATAGCCGCGGGGAATCGGTGCATCAGAGCGGTCCCGCAACTTGGCGGGCCCACATTGCTAACATTCCTGTAGTCGCCGGATAAGATAGCGCATAGAGTGACGCGGCTGAGTAATCCCCCTAAGCGATGTTTGCTACCTGAGTTTTATCATCTCATCGTGTTATTTTGGAACCGAAGGCCTCAATTGCAGTCACACTTTCGGGGCTGCAATTTCTTGCTGCTTGTGATTTCAGCGGCAAAGCATCAGTATCCGAAGGGCGGATGAGGGTTCTCATGGTCCCACCGTGACTGAGTTGCCTCATCTTTTTGGATGTAGATGGATTTTTTCTAACAGGCTGGAGGAATTCAAAATGAAAAGAATAACCATTGGTTTGCTCGGTGCGGCGGTGTCGTTATCCATGACACTTGGCAGTGTGCAGGCGGGTACGCTGGACGATGTAAAGAGAAAGGGACATCTTACCTGCGGAGTTAGCACGGGCTTACCCGGGTTTTCCAACGCCAATAGCAAGAACGTCTGGTCGGGTTTGGATGTAGACGTCTGCCGTGCGGTGGCAGCAGCAGTGCTGGGGGATGCAGGCAAGGTGAAATACACACCACTGACTGCCAAGGAGCGTTTTACCGCCCTTCAGTCCGGCGAGATCGACATGCTTTCGCGTAACACCACCTGGACCCATACCCGTGACACCTCTCTCGGCATTAACTTTGCCGGGGTCAATTACTATGACGGTCAGGGCTTCATGGTTAGCAAGGGGCTCGGGGTCAAGAGCGCCACAGAATTGAATGGTGCTGCTGTCTGCATCCAGGCGGGCACGACTACTGAGCTGAACCTGGCTGACTACTTCAGCGAGAAAGGGATGAAGTACAAGGCTGTGGTGTTTGATACCTCAGACCAATCGGTTAAGGGATTTGAGTCAGGCCGCTGTGACGTATTGACCAGTGATCAATCCCAGCTTTATGCCCTGCGTATCAAGTTAGTCAATCCTGGTAACGCGGTTGTTTTGCCCGAGGTGATCTCCAAGGAGCCCTTGGGTCCAGTGGTCCGCCAGGGTGATGATGCCTGGTTTAACGTCGTGAAATGGTCCTTGTTTGCCATGGTCAACGCAGAGGAAATGAGCATTACCTCCGCCAATGTGGACAGCAAGAAATCGTCTTCAAATCCGGGTGCCAAGCGTCTGCTTGGTGGTGATGCGGGTGGAAAACTGGGCCTCAGTAGTGACTGGGCCTACAACATCATCAAACAGGTGGGTAACTATGGTGAGGCCTTTGAGCGCAACGTAGGCAAGGGCTCTCCGCTGAAAATCGGGCGTGGCCTGAATGCCCTTTGGAGCAAGGGCGGCTTGCAGTACGCACCGCCTGTCCGCTAGGGTAATACAACCAGCTTCCGGTGATGCTCGATGGGGCATCACCGGAAATCTTTTGGCTTAGGGATGGGATAGCCTGCATATGCCACCAGCTGACCACGGTACGCAAAAGGTCGCACCCTGGAACGACCCCAAGGTTCGTTCCATCGTCTTTCAGTTTATCGCCCTGGTTTCTTTAGGGTTTTTCTTTTACACCATTTTTCAGAACACCCTTGCCAATATGGAACGGCGGGGGATCACCACGGGTTTGGCTTTTCTTGGCCATGAGGCAGGTTTCGGGATTCTCATGAGCCTCATACCCTATGATGAAACCTATACCTATGGCCGGACCTTTTTTGTAGGCTTGCTGAATACCCTGCTGGTGGCGGGGTTGGGTATAGTACTGGCAACTGTCATCGGTTTTGCCCTCGGTGTTGCCCGACTTTCCAATAACTGGATCATTGCCAAGGCGGCGATGGTTTATATCGAGGTACTGCGCAACATTCCCTTATTGCTGCAGATATTCTTCTGGTATTTTGCTGTCTTGCAGGCTTTGCCGGCACCTCGCCAGAGCATTCCCTTTGGCGGCGTTTTTACGCTTAATAATCGTGGTCTGTATTTTCCGGCTCCTGTTCCTGAGTCCGGGTTTTCCTATGTGCTTGCGGCACTGGTAGCAGCCATTATCGGGGTGGTATTGCTGGTTCGCTGGGCGCGCCGCCGCCAGGAGATTTCCGGTCAGCCCTTTCCCGTATTTCGGGTCTCGCTGGCCCTGCTTGTGCTGGTGCCGCTACTGGTTTTCGTGGCCATGGGGTCACCACTATCCTGGGATCATCCCGAGTTGCAGCGTTTTAGTTATGGTGGTGGTGGGCGCCTGATTCCAGAACTTATGGCCCTGTTGTGGGCGTTGACCATGTATACCGCCGCCTTCATCGCCGAAATCGTGCGTGCTGGGATCCAGTCGGTCAGCCATGGTCAGACCGAGGCGGCACGCGCATTGGGTTTGCGTAATGGGCCAACGCTGCGGTTGGTGATCATTCCCCAGTCCATGCGCGTCATCATCCCGCCACTCACCAGCCAATATCTGAATCTCACCAAGAATTCTTCCTTGGCTACCGCCATTGGCTATCCGGATCTAGTCAGCGTTTTTATGGGTACCACCCTCAACCAGACCGGCCAGGCGGTGGAAATTGTTGGTATGACCATGGCTGTCTATCTCACCATTAGTCTGACGATTTCCATGGTGATGAATGCCTATAACAAAAAAATTGCGTTGACTGAAAGATGACGGATCTAAAAAATCCATCACTGGCGCCGCCTGTTACCACGGTCGGAATAATGGGATGGATGCGTCAGAATCTATTCTCCACGCCACTCAATAGTGGACTCACCGTGCTCGCTGTAGCTTTCATCTACTTGCTGCTGGTGCCGTTCTTCCAATGGGCCGTATGGAATGCGGATTGGACTGGTTCGGATCAGAGCGCCTGCACCTCCGGTGGCGCATGCTGGGTTTTTATTAACGCCCGCATGGAACTCTTTATCTACGGATTTTTCCCCACCTCCGAGTATTGGCGCGTCGATCTGGTATTTGCCCTGTTGGCGGTGCTGATTGTGCCGCAGTTCTTCGAACGCTTTCCACATAAAGGCTGGATCGGTTTTTTTACCCTCACCGGTTTTCCGGTGCTTGTCTATTTCCTGCTGGTCGGCGGCAGCTTTGGTCTGGAGCCAGTGGAAAGCGGCAAGTGGGGTGGTTTGATGTTGACGCTGGTGCTTGCATTTGTGGGCATTGTTGCGGCCCTGCCTATTGGCATTTTGTTGGCCCTTGGTCGGCGTTCAGAGATGCCCGTCATCCGCACCATTTGTGTCTGTTTTATTGAACTCTGGCGGGGTGTGCCACTTATCTCCGTGCTCTTTATGGCCTCGGTGATGTTGCCGCTGTTTCTCCCCGATGGAGTCAATTTCGACAAATTATTGCGGGCGCTTATCGGTATTGTGTTGTTTCAGTCGGCCTATATGGCCGAGGTTATTCGGGGTGGTTTACAGGCTATCCCCAAGGGTCAGTATGAGGCAGCGCGGGCACTGGGTTTGGGTTATTGGAAAAGCATGAGCCTGATTATTCTTCCCCAGGCATTGAAGTTGGTGATTCCGGGTATTGTTAATACCTTTATCGCTCTGTTCAAGGACACTACTCTGGTGCTCATTATCGGGCTATTGGATATTCTTGCTTCGGTACAGTCGGCTATCGTGGATCCGGCTTGGGGGAGTGTGTCCACCGAGGGTTATCTGTTTGCCGCATTCTCGTTCTGGATCTTCTGTTTCAGCATGTCTCGTTACAGTCAGGCCCTGGAGCGGAAATTGGAAACGGGCTATCAACGCTAGGGATTTAAAAAAAAGAGAGCCTTTTCATTCTGGAGATGTCAGTGACCGAAGCGATTGATCAAGCATCAACGGCCGACAATGGGCTGATGATAGAGATGGCGGATGTGCACAAGTGGTACGGTGATTTCCATGTCCTGAGAAATATCAATCTCGAGGTACAGAAGGGAGAGCGGATCGTGATCTGCGGACCCTCCGGATCTGGGAAATCCACCATGATCCGCTGCATCAACCGCCTCGAAGAGCATCAGCGCGGGCGCATTTCTATCAGTGGGGTGGAGCTTACCGGTGACCTCAAGAATATTGAGCGCATTCGCCGGGAGGTCGGCATGGTATTTCAGCATTTCAACCTGTTTCCACATCTCACCGTGCTCGAAAACCTTGCCCTTGCGCCCATTTGGGTGCGCAAGACGCCGCGGGCCGAGGCTGAAGAAATTGCCATGAACTATCTGGAGCGGGTCAAGATCCCGGAACAGGCCGGGAAGTATCCGGGGCAGCTTTCCGGTGGTCAGCAGCAACGCGTCGCCATTGCCCGATCGCTGTGCATGAACCCCCAGATCATGCTGTTTGATGAGCCTACCTCGGCGCTTGATCCGGAGATGATCAAGGAAGTCCTGGACGTGATGGTGGAGCTGGCGCAGGATGGCATGACCATGCTCTGCGTGACCCACGAGATGGGGTTTGCCAAGACCGTTGCCAATCGTGTGATCTTCATGGATGAAGGGCAGATCATTGAGGAAAATGAGCCGGAGGAGTTTTTCACCCGGCCACAGCACGATCGCACCAAGCTCTTTCTCAGTCAGATCCTCGAACACTAAGGACGCGGGAGCTCCTCATGCCGGAACCCAAAAGGCCTATGAACATCCGCCAGCACGCGGAGGATGCGGCACAGCGTATCTGCGGTGGCCTCGGTTTGTCGCCATCCACCGAGGAATTAGCGGGGATAGCGGATACCATTGAAAAGGCTATCGTGGTGAATGTACTGGAGGCCAGAAATCGCTGCGCCGGCGTGGCGATGAAGCAAAGTGCCAAGGAGCACGATCTCGCCCACCAGATTTCTCAAAAGATCCGGCGCGCTAACGAGGTGTTGGTCGCCAATCTTTCCAGTCTGCGCTGATCCCGGGTTTGGCCCGTTCCGTTATTCCTTGCGGTAATTCCGTACCTGAACCATGCCGTTTTCAATTCTTACGGGATAGGTGGCGATGGCTTCGTAGGCCGGGGGAGAGAGGGCTGCACCGGTCTTGATGGAAAAGCGGGCACCGTGCATGGGGCAGTGGATTTCATCATCCCTTAGCTTGCCATCGCTCAGGGTGCTCTCGGCATGAGAGCACAGGTCCTCAATGGCGTAGAAGCCATCGCTCAGGCGAAACACCGCAATTTCAAGTTCGTCCACTTCCACTACGTGAAAGCTGCTGGGTGCAAAGTCCCCTTCGGGAGCAACATCTAGCCAGTCAGACACGACGCTAGAGTAATCCCAGTTGCAGCTTGGCATCCTCAGTCATACGGTCCTGGGTCCAGGGAGGATCCCAAACTACTTCAACATGCACTGTGCTGACCTCCGGAATTTGCTCAACAGCCGTCTCAATGATCCCGGGAAAAGTCTCGGCAACCGGGCAACCTGGCGCCGTGAGGGTCATCTCGATCTCCACCGCGCCGTCAGCCTCGATATCTATGCCGTAGATTAGCCCGAGATCGTGGATATTGACCGGGATCTCCGGGTCGTAAATGCTCCGCAACACCTCAACGACGTCTGTGTGAAGGGTATGGCTGTCTATCTGTGTGTCCATGGGAAAAAGCACCCCCTCACTCGGTGGTGCTGTCTTTCTCTCCAAGCAGGGCAGCGTGCATGGTATGCCAGGCGAGGGTCGCGCATTTTACCCGCATGGGGTATTCCTTAACCCCTTTAAGCACACTGAGCTTGCCAAGTACGTCCTTGTCTGTGTGTTGCTGTTCACCGTTTTCATCGTCATCAGTGAGTAAATGGCGGACCTGGCTAAACAGTTCATCCGCTTTCTCTACCTGCATGCCAATGATTGCCTCCGTCATCAGCGAGGCCGAGGCAGTGGAAATAGCGCAGCCAGCACCCTCGAAGCCGATGTCCTTGATGACTCCATCTTCCACAGTGAGGTTAACGATGAATTCATCGCCACAGAGAGGATTATGGCCGTGGGCGGTACAGTTGCAGTCCGTGGGCTTTTTGGGATAGTTCCGCGGGTTACGGTTGTGATCGAGGATTAATTCTTCGTAGAGGTCGCGCATATCATTCATGACTGAAAAATCTCTTTAACCTTGCCGATGCCTGCCACCAGGGCGTCTACATCCTCGCGGTTATTGTACAGCGCAAAGGAGGCCCGGGCGGTAGCTGACAGGCCATAGTGGGTCATCACCGGCATGGTGCAGTGGTGACCGGCGCGAATGGCGATGCCCTCGCCATCCAGAATGGTGCTAATGTCGTGGGGATGCACTCCCTCGATACAAAAGGAGAGGATGCTTGCCTTGGCCGCTGCGGTGCCAATAAGGCGGATACCGGGAAGGGCCTGCAGTTGTGTCGTGGCGTAGTGGAGCAGCTCGTCTTCATGGGCGCCAATGGCCGCCATATCGAGCTGCTCAAGATAATCCAGCGCGGCTCCCAAGCCGATAACTCCCGCGATATTGGGCGTTCCTGCCTCGAACTTGTAGGGTAAATCGTTATACAGGGTTTCCTCAAAGCTGACCCGGGAGATCATGTCGCCACCCCCCTGATAGGGTTCCATGTCGGCTAGCAGGGCCTCCTTGGCGTACAGCACGCCGATACCCGTGGGGGCAAACAACTTATGCCCGGAGCAGGTATAGAAATCACAGTCCAGTGCTTGTACATCCACTTTGCGGTGGGCCACGGCCTGGGCGCCATCTACTAACACGGGCACCTCCAGCTGGTGTGCGGCGGCAATCATTTCGGCCACTGGATTGACCGTTCCCAGTGAATTGGACACATGCACAACGGCGACTAGCCGGGTTTTCGGTCCCAGCAGTTGGTGGTAGGCGTCGAGATCCAGCTCTCCGGCCTCGTTAAAAGGCACTACCTTGAGGCTGGCTCCCGTCTGCTGGCAAAGAAGCTGCCAAGGCACGATATTGGAATGGTGCTCCATCTCGGTGATGAGGATCTCGTCACCAGCGGAAAAGCGGGGCCGGCCATAGCTCTGGGCTACCAGATTGATGGCCTCGGTAGTACCGCGTACGAATACGATCTCGCGGATACTGGCGGCGTTAAAGAAATTACGAACCTTCTTTCTAACCCCCTCATAGGCCAGCGTCGCACGCTCACTAAGGGTGTGTACCCCTCGGTGGACATTGGAATTATCGCGCTCGTAATAGTGGCGGATGGAATCGATGACCGCGCGTGGCTTCTGGCTGGTGGCGCCGTTATCCAGGTACACCAGTGGGTGTCCCCGGACCTCCTGATACAGCGCCGGAAAGTCGGCACGCAAGGCTTTGGGATCGAGCGCTTGCTCGGGATCGACCGTAAAATTTCGTTCCAGCATATGTGGGCTGCTATTCATTTTAGGCTTTTCATCCCATCGGATTGGGACAGAATGTCAGTGATTTTTTGTTCCAGCTGTACGGATAGCGGTTTTAGCGGCATGCGGTCCAGCAGCTCGCGGGCAAAACCCAGGGTGAGCAGGCCACGCGCCGCATCCTCCGGTAAGCCACGACTGCGCAGGTAGAATATCATGTCCTCATCCAGTTGCCCGACCGTGGCGCCGTGGCTGCAACGCACGTCATCGGCGTAGATCTCAAGCTCTGGCTTGGTGTCTGCCTCGGCATTGGCAGATAGCAGCAGATTGTGGTTTGACTGCTCCGCATTGGTCTGTTGGGCCTGGGGATGGACATAAACCCGGCCATTGAACACCCCGCGGGCACGGCCGTCGAGTATCCCCTTGTAGGCCTGATGGCTGTCAGTGCCAGGATGTATATGTCGGACCTGGGTATGGCAATCTGCGTGCTGGCGCCCGTTCCCCAGATACAGCCCGTTGAGCGTGCAGTGGGCGCCTTCGCCATTGAGGTCCACATGCAATTCGTGGCGCGCAAGGGCCGCGCCGAGGGACAGCAAATGGGACTCAAAATGACTGCCGCTGTTCTGCTGTACCTGCAGGTTGGCAATGTGGTAGCTGTGCCGGTTTTCCTCCTGCAGCTTGTAGTGATGTAGTTGGGCATCGGCTTCCAGGATGATGTCACTACAGCTATTGGTGAAACAGGCGGCCTCACCCAGAGAGTGATAGCTCTCCAGCACCACGGCCTGACTGCCAGCCCCGGCTAGAATCAGATTGCGCGGCTGGGAACAGCTTTCCTGGCCCTCGCCGGCAGACAAGAACAGCAGGTGCAAGGGTTTATCGAGTTGCGTATTCGGAGCCAGATGGAGACAGGTGCCGTCGCGTAGCAAGGCCGTATTGAGGGCATTGAAAGCGTGCTCTAGCGGCAATTTACGGCCACCGATGAAGGGTTCCAATTGCTCTGGAGTTTGCGCCAGTGTGGTGGCGAGGTTTTCCAGGATGACTCCGTCGGGCAGTGTGCCGATTTCGGAGAGCTCTGGGGCATGAATGCCGTTTATAAATACCAGCCGATGACTATCGATATCCGGATAGAGGAAGGGCTCAATAGCATTCGGATCGACTGAAATCCCACTGTTGGCGAGTTCAAAAAAACGCCGCTGCAGTGCCCCTACATTGGTGTAATGCCAAGCTTCCTGCAGGCGGGTGGGGAATCCGAGGCGGGCGAAATCATCCCGAGCCTTGTTTCGTATTTGTTGAATCCATGGCACTTCGGCGGCGGGCAGAGTGGGGGCAATACTTGCCAGCTCTCTGCAATAGCGATCCACCATATCAGCGGCAGTGTTCATGTGGCACTAGCCCGCATATTGCGCCAGCATCTGGGATGCTGGCGCAGGAAAGGTGCGACCAGATGCCGTGCTGGAGCGACAGCCATAGTCGTTCTATGGCTGGAGTGAAGCACAAGTCTGGTCGTGCATGGACCAGCCAGGGCCGGGATAGGACTCGGGTTGGTAACAAACTGTACCCATCGAGTTTTCCGGAATATTGCCATTTCAAATAATTCACACATCTTCGTTCAAGCCCCGGGGCCGGCTGGTGCAATATGCGGGCTCTTTTCCTTGAGCCAGCCATAACCCTTTTCTTCCAGCGTCAGGGCGAGTTCACGACCGCCGGAACGGACGATGCGTCCCTCCGAGAGGACGTGCACGTAGTCCGGGACGATGTAGTCCAGCAGGCGTTGATAATGGGTAACCAGGATCACTGAGCGCTCAGGGTCGCGCAGTGCATTCACGCCCTCGGCGACAATCCGCAGGGCATCGATGTCGAGGCCAGAATCGGTTTCATCAAGGATTGCGAGGATCGGTTCCAGCACGGCCATCTGAAAGATTTCATTGCGCTTTTTTTCGCCACCGGAGAAACCTTCGTTTACCGAGCGCTGTAACAGGGATTCATCCAGCCCCACCAGCTTCGCTTTCGTTTTCGCCATCTGAATGAAATCGAAGGCATCCAGTTCATTTCTCCCCTGTACTACCCGGCGGGCATTAATCGCCGCCTTGAGGAAGTACATATTGTTGACCCCGGGGATCTCTACCGGATATTGAAAGCCCAGGAACAGGCCGGCGTGGGCACGTGCCTCGGGGCTGAGATCGAGCAGGTTGTTGCCCTGATAGAGCACCTCGCCTTCAATAACCTCGTAGCCCTCGCGGCCGGCAAGCACATGCGAGAGGGTGCTCTTGCCGGAGCCGTTGGGCCCCATGATGGCGTGTACCTCTCCCGGCTTAACTGCCAGATCAATGCCATTGAGGATGGTCTTTTCACCAACACGGACGTGTAGATTGTTGATTTTTAACATTTAATATGGCTCGTTATTAATTTGGATCATGCGATCTGGCAGGGCTCGTCGCTGCCCGTGCCCGGTGGTCTGGCGACATATACCCCGTCCATGGGGCTCGTCGTCGCCCGTTCCCGACGGCCTGGCGACATACACCCCATCCATGGGGCTAACCAATGGAACCTTCCAGGCTGAGCGCCAACAGGTTTTGTGCTTCCACCGCAAACTCCATGGGTAGCTCACGAAACACCTCTTTACAGAAACCGTTGACGATCATGGAGACTGCGTCCTCTTCGGAGATCCCGCGCTGCCGACAGTAGAACAGCTGATCCTCGCCGATACGTGAGGTGGTGGCCTCGTGCTCTACCCGGGCGCTGGGGTTTTTCACTTCCATATAAGGGTAGGTATGGGCGCCACAGCGGTCTCCCATGAGCAGGGAATCGCAGCGCGTGTGATTACGTGATGCGCTCGCGTTCTTGCCCATATGCACCAGACCCCGGTAGATATTCTGCGCCTGGCCGGCGGAGATTCCCTTGGAGACGATGGTGCTGCGGGTGTTTTTTCCAAGATGAATCATCTTGGTGCCGGTGTCTGCCTGCTGGTGGTGATTGGTGACCGCGATGGAGTGGAATTCGCCAATGGAATTATCGCCACGCAGCAGACAGCTGGGATATTTCCAGGTGATGGCTGAACCGGTCTCTACCTGGGTCCAGGAGATTTTGGAATGATCGCCGCGGCAATCGCCGCGCTTGGTGACGAAGTTGTAGATGCCACCAACCCCGTTCTCATCGCCGGGATACCAGTTCTGCACAGTGGAATACTTAATCTCGGAATCTTCCAGAGCAATGAGCTCTACCACCGCGGCGTGTAGTTGGTTTTCATCACGCTGGGGTGCGGTACAGCCTTCCAGGTAGCTTACGTAGCTTCCGGCCTCGGCAATGATCAGGGTGCGTTCGAACTGCCCGGTATTGGCGGCGTTGATGCGGAAATAGGTGGATAACTCCATGGGGCAGCGCACCCCCTTGGGGATGAATACAAAGGAGCCATCAGTAAAGACGGCCGAGTTGAGGCTGGCGAAATAGTTGTCGGTGGTGGGCACCACGGAGCCGAGATAGCGCTTGATCAGCTCCGGATGCTTCTGTACCGCCTCGGAAAATGAGCAAAAAATGATGCCTTCTTTGGCGAGTTTGTCCTTGAAAGTCGTGGCTACAGAAACGCTGTCGAACACCGCATCCACTGCCACCCCGGCCAGTGCGGCACGTTCTGCCAGTGGGATACCGAGTTTCTCGTAAGTCTCAAGTAGCTTCGGGTCCACCTCATCCAGACTTTTGGGGCCATCTTTCTCGGTTTTGGGGGCCGAATAATAGGAGATCGCCTGATAGTCGATGGGGTCGATATTCAACTTCGCCCAGTTGGGCGCGCGCTGGGTCAGCCAGTGGCGATACGCATCCAGGCGCCACTCCAGCAGAAAGTCCGGCTCGTTTTTCATGCGCGAGATATGGCGGATGACGTCTTCGTTCAGCCCTGGCGGCAGCGTATCGCTCTCTACATCCGTGGTGAAACCGTGTTCGTAGTCTTTGCGGAGGTGAGTATTAAGTTCTTCGGTACTGCTAGGAGCCTGTCCGGGAATAGGCGCTGTCGCGAGGGAAGGCGATTTTGAGCTATTTGTTTCGGTCATTTGAGGCGAATATTGGGCATATTTAACGAAAATTAGCGGAAAAAAGAGCCAATATGGCGTTTCCGCAGCAGGTGTCCTACTTTCCGGACAGGCTCCTGAGCATGGGAATAAATATCTCGCCCTTTGGGAGCCGTGACTGAAGACTGAATGCTAAAGTACCCGAGTAAAATGGTCAAGAATTAATGAGCCCATAATTCAGCCAGGAAAAGGGCGCTATTATGCCGCATCCAGGTCCAGGGCGGCAGCTAGCAGGCGGCGGGTGTAGGCCTCGCGGGGTTGGCTGAATATCTGCTCCGCAGAACCTTGCTCCACCACCTTGCCTTCATGCATAACGATGAGCTCATCACTGAGTGCGCGCACGACCTTGAGGTCGTGGCTGATGAACAGGTAGGCGAGGCTGTGGCGGGCCTGCAGTTCACGCAACAGATCGACGATCTGGGCCTGTACCGAGACATCCAGGGCCGAGGTGGGTTCGTCGAGGATCACCAGGCGGGGCTTAAGTATCATGGCGCGGGCTATGGCAACACGCTGGCGTTGGCCGCCGGAAAATTCGTGTGGATAGCGTTCACGGCTGGCCGGATCCAGGCCCACCTCTTGCAGCGCCTGGATCACCAGTTCATCTCGCTCAAGGGCGTTAGCACCGATGCGGTGAACAAGCAGGCCTTCTTCGATGATCTGGCCTATGGACATACGTGGATTGAGGCTGCCGTAAGGGTCCTGAAAGACGATCTGCATCTCGCGGCGGAGTGGACGCAGGGCGCGGGTGCGCAAATCCTGGATTTCCTGGCCCTGAAATTCAATATTGCCCTGGCTTTGTTCCAGTCGGAGCAAGGCAAGCCCCAAGGTGGTTTTGCCGGAACCACTTTCACCCACCACGCCCACGGTGTGGCCTTCGCGGATACGTACACTGATGTCATCTACCGCCTTCACATGACCAGTGACCCGGCGCAGTAAACCTGTCTTGAGGGGGAACCAGACCCGCAGATTTTCCGCACTAAGGATGACGGATGCATCCGCCGCTGCCGGCACTGGCGCACCCTTGGGCTCCGCCGTAAGCAAGGCTTGGGTATAGGGATGGGACGGATGAGCAAACAGGGTCTCCACCTCGCCGTTTTCCACCACCTCTCCAGCACGCATGACATAGACCCGTTGGGCCAGTTTGCGCACGATGGCGAGATCATGGGTAATCAACAGGATGGCCATGCCAAGGCGCTGGTTCAGCTCCCTGAGCAGCGCCAGGATTTGCGCCTGGATGGTAACGTCCAGCGCCGTGGTGGGTTCATCGGCGATGAGCAAATCGGGCTCGTTGGCGAGTGCCATGGCGATCATCACACGTTGCCGCTGGCCACCGGACAATTGATGAGGAAAGGCGCCCAGGCGTGTTTCCGCCTCTGCCAGACCCACCAGTTCCAGCAGCTCCACGATGCGCTTATGTGCGGCCTTTCCCTTTATCCCACGGTGCAGGGCGAGAGATTCACCGATTTGTCGCTCGATGGTATGCAGTGGATTCAGGGAGCTCATGGGCTCCTGGAAGATCATGCTGATCTTGCTGCCGCGCAACTGGCGCAGCCGCTGTTGCGATGCACCAATGATCTCTTCATCGGCATAATGAATACTGCCCGATGGGTGGTGAGCCGGGGGGTAGGGCAACAGTTGGGTCACCGACAGGGCAGTGACGGTTTTTCCAGAGCCACTTTCACCCACCAGGGCGACGATTTCGCCGCGCTCTATGTGCAGGGAGGCGCCTCGTACCGCCTTGACCTCCTGTGCCCCGGAGCCAAAGGACACCGAGAGATTTTCGATCTCAAGCAAGCGTTGTTCAGACATTCAGGGATTCCCCGCTTTTGCGTGGGTCAAAGGCATCGCGTGCCGCCTCGCCGATGAAGATCAGCAGGCTCAGGGTAAAGGCCAGCACACAGAAGGCGGTCACCCCGATCCACGGTGCGTGCAAATTGGCCTTGCCCTGGGCCAGCACCTCACCCAGTGAAGCTGAACCCGGGGGCAGGCCGAAACCGAGAAAGTCCAGCGAGGTGAGGGTGGTGATGGAGCCATTAAGGATAAAGGGCATAAAGGTCAGGGTCGCCACCATGGCATTGGGCAGCAAGTGGCGAAACATGGTGGTCCATTGGTCAACGCCCAAGGCGCGGGCGGCGCGGACGTATTCTAAATTGCGCGCACGCAGGAACTCGGCACGCACCACGCCTACCAGCGTGGTCCAGCTAAACACCAGCAGCAGGCCCAGCAGCCACCAGAAATTGGGTTCTACTACGCTGGCCAGGATGATTAGCAAATAAAGCACTGGCAGCCCGGACCAGATTTCAATGAAACGCTGGAATAGCAGGTCGGTCCAGCCACCAAAATAGCCCTGCACGGCCCCGGCAATGACGCCGATGATGGAGCTGAGGATGGTTAGGGTGAGGCCAAAGAGCACCGAAATACGGAAGCCGTAGAGCACCCGCGCGAGGATATCCCGCCCCTGATCATCGGTACCGAGCCAGTTCTCTGCAGAGGGTGGGGCGGGAGCGGGAACCGGCAGATCGAGATTGATGGTGTCGTGGCGATAACGGATGAGAGGCCAAATCATCCAGCCCTTGGTGGTGATGAGTTCGTGTACATAAGGGTCGCGGTAATCAGCCTCGGTCTCGAATTCGCCACCGAAAACGGTCTCTGGATAGCTGTTAAGCACCGGTACATACAGCTCGTCCTCATAGCTCAGCAGCAGTGGCCGATCATTGGCGACGAATTCTGAAAACAGGCTGATGCCAAATAGTACGCAGAAGATCCACAGCGAGTAATAACCCCGCCGGTTACTGCAAAACAGATGCAGGCGGCGTTGATTAATGGGGCTAAGGGCTCGCTTCAAAATAATTTTACCGTTCTGAGCACCGCTGCTTTCTGCAGCAGAGCGATGTTAAATCCAACACGGTCCTGAGTGGCAGGGCCGGCAGATGGCGATAGGATAACGGCTTCAGCCCCTGACCGCGATGGGGTGGTAGGCTTGCTATAAACAAACGTTTGTTTGAAACTGCGTTCTGGTGATTTGGAAGAGCAGAGAAAGGCCTATGGCCAGACCATCGCTAAGCGCAACTAGAGACAGTGAATCGACCCGTGCCCGCCTGTTGGCAGTTGCTGCGGCCTGCTTTTCCGAGCATGGCTACCGTGGTACTTCCGTGCGCGACATTACCGTGCGGGTGGGCTGCAATGTATCCGCCGTTACCTATCATTTCGGTGGCAAGAAAAAACTGTATCAGGCGGTTTTTGAGCAGCGTTTTGCGGAACTCACCGAAGGCCGCGTGGGTGCCATGAAGGCACTGCTGGATAAGGGCGAGGTGGATTTGGAACGGGTCATTACGACTTTTTCCGAGGCCTTTCTGGAACCCTTGCGCGGTGGTGCCCATGGCCAGGAGAGCATGTTGTTGCTAATGCGTGAGATGGTGGATGCGCAGCTGCCGGCACCCCTGCTTCGTGAACGTTTATTTGGACCTACGTTGACGGCACTCATGGATGCGCTCAATCGTGCCTGTCCGGGGTTGCCATCCGAATCCATGGCCCTGTGTTGTCACTCACTCATATCCCAACTGGTGCACGTGTTGCATATGCAAGGTCTGGGCGAGCGTGCCCCAGCGGGGCCAGTACCTGGGCTCGCGGCTACGGTTGCGCACATCACGCGTTTCACTGCCGCCGGGATACGCGCGTCTGGCGGGCCGTCATGAAGGGCTTGCTTGCTGTGGTGATGCTGCTGATGAGCGGTTGTAGCAATTTACTCCCATTACAGAGTGAGCTAGCGCAAAGCGGGCTCAAAATTCCGTCACAGTGGTCCCAGCAAAAGGTGCTGTCCTCGGTACCGCAGCCCTGGCTTGCCGATTTTGAGGCGCCATTGCTCGAAGCGCTGATTCGGGAGGCGGTGGATACAAACTTTGACCTTCAGAGTGCGGCAGCGCGCCTGCGCATGGCGCGGGCACAGGCCGACATTGTGGCTGCTGACCAAGGTTTGCAACTGGGCGCTACCGGGGCTGCCAGCCGCCGTGGTGCACCAACGGGCAGGGGACGGCTGACTGAAAACAGTTTTGATGCGTCGCTGAGTGCTGTCTGGGAGACTGATATCTGGGGAACCCTGGCACATCGCACCCGAGCCGCGGTGCTGGACGCCCGGGCCAGTGAGAAGAATTTGGCGGCGGCGCGGTTATCCCTGGCCGCCAATGTGGCCAGGGCGTGGTTCGATGCGGTAGAGAGCCGTCAGCAGGTAGAACTGGCCCGTCACACGGCGCAGAATTTCAGTGAAAATCTGCGCATAGTCGAACAGGCCTATCGCCGCGGCTTGGGCAGCGCCCTGGATGTACGTCTCGAACGTGCCAATGTCGCTGGTGCACAAGCACAGTTGGCGGCGCGCCAGGTGAGCGATGACGCAACCCTGAGGGTCCTCGAAGTCCTGTTGGGTCGCTACCCGCGAGCAGAGCTGGAATTGGTCGTGCAATTGCCGGCACTCAAGCGTCGGGTGCCCGCGGGTCTGCCGGCGGAAATTCTTCAGCGCAGGCCTGATATTCGGGCCGCGGCGTTCCGGCTCGCCGCCAGCGACGAGCGTTTTAATGCAGCACGCAAGAACCGTCTGCCTGATATTTCCTTAAGTGGCGCAGGCGGCCTCAGCAGCAATGAGCTGCGTAGTCTGCTCGATTTCAATTCCCTGCTATGGAATATCGCAGCCAACCTCACTGCCCCGATATTTCAGGGAGGACGGTTGAGTGCTGCCCGGGAGCTGGCGCGTTCCGAAAGTGGCGCGGCACTCAACGATTATGCCCAAGTGGTGCTGGTTGCTTTCCGTGAAGTGGAGACGGCGTTGGCCGCCGAGGATCTGCTGGATGGACAGGAGCAGGCCTTGCATAACGAAGCTAGGGAGCTGGATGCAGCGGTGGAGTTGGCCCTCAAGCGGTATCGCAGTGGCCTCATTGATCTGATCACCTGGCTGGAGGCGCGCCGACGTGCCTTTCAGGCCCACAGCGCTTTACTGGCGATACAGAACCAAAGATTGCAGAACCGCGTTGCCCTCTATCTGGCGCTTGGCGGTGAATTTACTCCGGCCAACGATATGGCCACCCACATGCAGACCGCCAAACCATCGCTCCATCCCGGTAAACAACCATGAAAAAACTATTCAAAGCTCTGTTGCCCGTGCTGGTACTGGTGACCGCCGGCACCATTGCCGCCTATAGCGTATCCAATCGGGAAACGCCGACGCGGCGAGTGGTGTGGCCAGTGCTCCCGACGGTGGATGTGATGTTGCTGGCACGCAGTGATTATCCGTTGCGGTTACAGACTCGGGGCACGGTGCGTGCCCGTACCGAAAGCACCCTGATTCCCGAAATATCCGGCACCGTGGTACGCATCTCTCCACAGCTGCGCGCGGGCGAGTTTTTTGAGGCCGGCGATGTACTGCTGGAAATCGATCCGCGGGACTATCGCGCCGAGGTGATGGTGGCCGAGGCCAACCTGGAACAGGCCCGCGCCGCTGAAGTGGAGGAGCAGGCCCGCGCGGCCCAGGCGGCGGCAGAGTGGCAGGGTCTTGGCGAAGCTGCCGAGCCGGATCCGCTGGTGTTACGCAAGCCACAACTTGCCAGCGCCCGGGCATTGATTAAATCCGCCGAGGCCCGGCTGTTGCGGGCGCGTCTGAGTCTTGAACGGACGGTCATTCGTGCGCCCTATGCTGGCCGAGTGCTGGAGCAGGGTGTCGATGTGGCCCAGTACGTAGCACCAGGTACGGTGTTGGCGCGGATATATGCGGTGGATTATGCCGAGATTCGCTTGCCGCTGAGTAACCGCCAGCTTGAATTTGTCGATCTGCCTGAGCGTTATCGCGGTAACGGAGCGGGGGTAGAGACCGCGCCGCAACCCAGGGTTTGGCTGAGTGCACGCATTGGCAGCAAAACCCATACTTGGGCTGGCCGGGTGGTACGCACCGAGGGGGCTATCGATACCCAGAGCCGCCAGCTCTTCGTGGTGGCTCAGGTGGATGACCCCTATGGCAAGGGACCTGTCGGGCGGCCACCGCTCAAGTTGGGGCAGTTTGTAGAAGCCGCTATCGAGGGGCGGGAGTTCAAGCAGGTATTTGTTATTCCTCGGGCAGCGCTGCGTGCCGGTGGCCGGCTGCTATTGGCGGATGCGGATGATCGCATTCAGAGCCGAATGGTGAAGGTCCTTTGGCAGGATGCAGAAAACGTCGTGGTGGGCGACGGTCTGGCCGAGGGAGAACGCCTGGTACTGACGGCGCTCGGTGGTGGTATGGAAGGGGTCAAGGTGCGCCCCAACAACCGTGCGGCAGCGGGTGACAGGCCATGATTGCCTGGTTTGCCCGCAACGGTGTAGCGGCCAATTTGTTGATGGCGGTGATCGTGCTGGTTGGGCTGTATTCACTGACCTTGCGTACCCCGCTGGAGGTATTCCCGGAATTTGAACTCGATATCGTCAATATCAAGATCCCCTTCCGGGGCGCAACGCCGACGGATGTGGAGGAGGGAGTGGTGTTGCGGGTCGAGGAAGCAGTTTACGACCTCCAGGGCATCAAGGAATTGCGCACCGAGGCCGCCGAGGGTTTTGCCAGTATCACTATCGAGGTGGAAAAGGGGGGTTCACCACGCAACCTGCTGGATGATGTCAAAAATCGTGTCGATGCCATCAGTACCTTTCCGGCGGAGACCGAGCGCCCCATTTATAGTGTGGCCACCCGTCGGCGGGAGGTGATCAGCGTGGTCGTCTCCGGGGATCTGCCCGAGCTGGAATTGCGCCAGTATGGTGAACGGGTGCGTGACGACATCTCGGCGATTCCCGGTATTACCCAGGTGGCTCTGGAGGCGGTGCGCCCCTACGAGATTGCCATTGAGCTGGCCGAGAATACGCTCCACACCCACGGTCTCAGCTTTGAAATCGTGGCGGATGCGGTGCGTCGTGCCTCCCTTGACCTCTCGGCCGGCAGCATCAAGACTCGTGGCGGCGAGATCCTGCTGCGTACCAAGGAACAGGCCTATGTGGCCACGGATTATGCCGATATCGTGGTGCTCACTCGTGATGATGGCACCCGCCTGACCCTGGGCGATATCGCCGAGATTCGTGACGACTTCGAGGAAAACCCCATCCAGGTGCGTTTCAATGGCAAACCGGGGGTCATGATCGAGGTCTATCGGGTCGGCGATCAAAATGCCATTGAACTGGCTAATAAGGTCAAGGACTACGTCGCGAGCGCTAGCACTCGCTTCCCGCCCGGGGTGAGTTTGAGCTACTGGCGGGACCGTTCCCGCATCGTTAAATCCCGCCTTAATACCCTGCTGAGAAGCGCTGCCCAGGGCGGCTTATTGATCTTTCTTTTGTTGGCAATATTTCTGCGTTTTTCCGTGGCGCTGTGGGTGTGTATCGGTATCCCCGTGGCCTTTACCGGGGCACTCGCCTTTTTGCCGATGCTGGGAATCACCATCAATATCGTCAGCCTGTTCGCCTTCATTCTGGTGCTGGGTGTGGTGGTGGATGACGCCATCGTGACCGGTGAAAACATCTATACCCACCTCAAACGTGGCGAGCCCGGCAGCGACGCGGTGGTGCGCGGTACCCTGGAAGTGGCACGTCCGGTGACCTTTGGGGTGCTAACCACAGTGGCGGCCTTCCTGCCTCTGCTGATGATTGAAGGGATACGCGGCAAGATCTTTGCACAGATTCCGATGATTGTGATTCCGGTATTGCTGTTCTCACTGGTGGAATCCAAGTTGATCCTGCCGGCACACCTTTCCCATCTGAACGTGTGGCGTAAGGAGAATCGTTTCACCCTGGCCCAGCAGCGCATAGCCCATGGCCTTGAGCAGGCCATTATCCGTTTCTATCAGCCGCTACTCGCGGCCACCCTGAGGCAACGGTATTTCAGCCTTTCCCTATTTCTAGCGGTGTTTATCATTGTTGGCGGCTTGATCGTCAGCAATTCTATCCATTTCGTATTTTTTCCACGGGTACAGAGCGAAACCGCGCGGGCAACTCTGGTGCTGCCGGCGGGCACCCCTTTTGAAGTCACCCGGCGACAGGTGGCGCGGATTGCCCGTGCCGCTGAGGCCATCCGCGACAAATACGTGGACCCGGCCAGTGGCCAGAGCGTGGTCAAGGATATTCTGGCGCTCAGCGGATCGGCCGGCGGGACTGGTACCGGGGTCTCCCATATCGGTCGCGTCCGTTTCGAAATCGTCTCACCCGAGCAGCGTACCGTGGCGGTTACCAGCCGTGAACTCGTGCGCGAATGGCGCGAGGCCATAGGCATCATTCCCGGTGCTGAATCGCTGACCTTCCGGGCCGAGATCGGGCGGGGTGGTGCACCGCTGGATGTGCAGCTCTCGGGCAATAATTTTGCTCAACTGGCGGCCATGGCGGAGGAGCTAAAGGGTCGGCTGCGGGAATACCCGGGAGTCTTCGACGTGGAGGATAGTTTTGAGGAGGGTAAGGAGGAGGTGCAGCTCGCCATCCGGCCTGAGGCGGAACTGCTGGGGCTCAGTGCCTCTCACCTTGCACGCCAGGTGCGACAAGCCTTCTTTGGAGAGGAGGCGCAGCGGATCCAGCGCGGTCGTGACGATGTGCGGGTGATGGTGCGCTATCCCCGTAATGAGCGTCATTCCCTGGCCGATTTGGAATCCATGCGTATTCGTACCCCGGAGGGTGCCGAGGTGCCCTTTACCGAAGTAGCGAGTGCCAGTATTGGCCGCAGTTATGCGCGCATCAAACGGCTTGACCGCAGGCGGGTGGTGGACGTGACTGCGGATGTGAACAAGGAAAGTGCAAACATAGAGGCAATCAAGACCGACCTGCTGGACTATCTCGCCAGCATTGAGAGCCGCTACCCGGATGTGCGCTACGGCCTGGAAGGCGAGGCGCGGGAACAGCGGGAAACCTTTCGCAGCCTGGGTTTGGGGCTCGGTTTTGTGCTCTTTATCATCTATGGATTGCTGGCGATTCCGTTCAAGTCCTACCTGCAGCCCTTCATCGTGATGTCGGTGATCCCCTTCGGTGCAGCGGGTGCGGTGCTCGGCCACATGCTGCTCGGCATGAGTCTTAGCGTCATGAGCCTGATGGGAATGCTAGCGCTCACCGGGGTGGTGGTGAACGACAGCTTGGTACTGGTGGATTACATCAATCGCCAGCGGGCGCAAGGGATATCTACAGGGGATGCGGTGCGCAGCGCCGGAGTCGCCCGCTTCCGCGCCGTGGTGCTAACTTCGCTCACTACTTTTGTCGGCCTGACCCCGCTAATTTTCGAGAAATCTACCCAGGCACAATTCCTGATTCCCATGGCGGTATCGCTGGGGTTCGGCGTACTCTTCGCCACCTTCATCACCCTGCTACTGGTACCGATTAATTATCTGATTCTTGAGGATCTGACACGGCCTTTTCGCGCTGTGCGCAAGGCGGCTGAATCGGCCTGAGCTGATCTTTGCTGCCTGTCGGGTTGTATTCCGTAACGTAACGCGATACATTTTGTCTGATGATAAAGAGCTTTCGGCACAAGGGAATCAAAAGGTTTTATGCCACCGGTTCAATGTCTGGAATCCAGTCTACTCATGCGTCCAGATTGGCACGCCAATTAGCGCGATTGAATTGGGCAACGACTCCGGCCGATATGAATGTTCCCGGCTGGAAACTACACTCATTAAAAGGCCGGCTTGCAGGCCAATGGGCGGTATCAGTCAATGGTAACTGGCGCCTGATCTTCAGGCTCAGAAACGGTGATGCGTTCAACGTTGATTATGACGATTATCACTGAGGAAAAATGAAATGAATCATATGTTTAATCCACCACATCCCGGTGAAACGCTACGGGAAGATGTGCTGCCTGAAATGGGCCTGACGATTACCGAGGCGGCCAAACAACTGGGCGTTAGTCGTGTCGCTTTATCCCGGGTATTGAATGGTCATGCAGCCATATCTCCTGAAATGGCATTACGAGTGGAGGCATGGCTCGGTGTGGAAAACGGCGGTAGTGCTGATGTCTGGCTTGGTCAGCAGATGACCTATGATTTATGGCGGGCCAGGCAGAGAGTGGCTTGACTAATTTGTAGCGACGAGTTGAAAGAGCATCCTATCCTTGCAGGTAGTTTGGACTGCCTGGGGCAATAAAGAGAAATGAGTATTGATCCTCCCCCGGGATACCGGACACTGAGTTAAGAATTATATAATGATTCAAAACGAGGTGACAGATGAGCAGACAACGAAGGAATCACGGACCAGAATTCAAGCGTGAAGCGGTGGCACTGGTGGTTGCGCGAGGCTACAGCTGTGCGGATGCAGGGCGCAGTTTGGGTGTCAATGGCTCTTTAATCGGGCGCTGGAAACGGGAATTGGAAAACCACGCCGTTGAGGCGTTTCCCGGTAAGGGTAAACGCACACCGGAGCAGCAGCGTATTTACGAACTGGAAACAGAGAATCGCCGGCTGCGGATGGAGAAAGAAATATTAAAAAAAGCCACGGTGCGTTCAATGGGTCAATGCAACACTCTGTATTCTGGCAAAGAAAGGCGGAGTGTAATTCATGGCGTTCTGGATGACTGCGGGAGGCAGAGCGACGCAGGATCCCACGCCGAAAATACGGCATCGCAGCCAGAACACTTTTGTCAAGAATTATTACACGTTCGAAGCAGGCTTAATTAACTGAAAAATGGCGAAAATCCTGGTGTACTAGCCGCAATCGGCGGGGAAATGCCGCCGATACTGTCAATAAACTTTACACTTACGTCTCAAAATGGACGGGGCATCGCTGCGGTTCTATTCATAACTAATTGTAAAAACTATAATTATTAATAAACCACAAGTTTGGTATTATTCAACAACGTCTAACCAGTCGCTACAGTGTGCAGCATCGCGCCGCAGCGGTCGTGCCTCATGGTGCGTTGCTGAAGTTTAACGGGAGTAAATTCGATGATGTCAAAGGACGACGCGGACCAGAAAACACGAAAACAGGACGACAGAGCCAAGCGATGGTTCAGTTACCTCATCAGCACCAGTGCGGCCGTGACCGCCGGCCAGGCCAACGCCACCATTATGTACTTCGACCCGTTTCCCGATCTCGTCGCCAGCGATACTGACGTCGACGTGGAAAGCGGGGTGCAACAGATTAATGTCACGTTTCAACGCGATTACCCCTTTGCCGTCGGCGGCGGGAGCCACGACAGCGGCATGCCCAACAAAAGCGACCCCGACTTTTCCCGCCCCGTCTTTTCATCCAACGCCTGGGTCAGCGGGGCGGCGCAGCCCGGGCCCGATGGACTGATCCTGAGGCCAAGGGACATGGGCGGGGACACCGCCTCAAAATCTGATCCCCAGGATCCGACCGGGAAAGCCGGCGACGCGCCGGGTTCCGTTATTGGGGGTGCCAACGTGCGGGCGGCGCTGGGGTTGAGTATGGGTGATCTGATCGGCCCTGCTCTCGATTGGACGGCGCGCGGGACCGACAAAGACGGGCAGGGTCAGCCCATGGGGGCCGGCAATAACCAATATCTCGGTTTTCAGTGGGCGGCAGGCGGCAAGGGTAGTGTTGGTCCTGCGGGCTTCAACTACGGCTGGCTGAACTATTCGTATACGGAGAACTTCCCTTCGTCCGATCCGCCAAAAGGGGGAGGGGGCAGCCCAAAAGGGGGCGGCTCCATCACCTCCGTCAGGGGGCTCAGCAGTGTAACGTTGCACGATTATGCATTTGAAACTGATTTGGACACGCCGATAAGCGCCGGCGCAGGACGACAGGTAAGTAGCGTAGCGGAACCCGGTACCCTGGCCCTCCTGAGTCTCGGCGCCTCGGGGATTGTGGCGCTGCGGCGACGGCGACTGGTTCGAGCAAAGGCCAACCAGGCGGCCTGAGCGGTCGCCGCACAGGCGCCCGCCCGAGGCGTTTCCATAGCGGTCATTGCCGGCAGGCTGTTGAAAAATCATGGCGAAAGTAGTGCTCATTGGTTGGCCGGGCGCGGATTCGGCGCCGCTGAACGCATTGATCGATGCGGGCGAGATGCCGTGCCTGACGCAAATTGTCGACCAGGGCGCGATCGGATCCCTCGCCGGAAACCGCCCCGTCGTCGCCCCGCTGGTGTGGAATTCAATCGCCACCGGTACGCGTGCGTACCAGCATAGAATACTGGGTCTGCACACCGTCGATGAACGCTCGGCCGAGGTTGCCCCGATCAGCGCCGCGACCCGTGGCGTACCTGCGATTTGGGAAATCCTGGCGATGTACGGCCTGCGCTGCGGTGTCGTTGGTTGGTGGGCGACGCACGGCAGCCGGCTGGCGGATTCCTGTGTCGTTTCCGAAGCGTTCGGCCACCCCGCGCTGGCCGCCACTGCGGAGCTGACCGAGCGCTCGATCCACCCGGCCAGCTTACACAATGTGCTCGCGCCGCTATGGGTCCACCCCGAAGAAATGGACAAGGACGCAGTGTCGTTCTTTTTCCCGGATGATTTCGACTTATCTCGGGTACCCCGGCCCGTGCTGACGGCTGTCGCCGAGGCGCTGGCCTTTTCCGCCTCCCGACATGCCGCGTTCACGAAGCTGATCAGTGACGAAACCTTGGATTTCGCCGCCGTCTGTTTGCCGCTGCTGGAGTCGTTCGCACCTGCTCTGGTGAGTTATGGCCCTGTCTTGAAACACAATAAGGAAGCGGGCGAACTGGTGCGCTACGCGCTGAACGCCGGATACAAACTGCTTGACCAATTCCTCCAGCGCACGCTGGAACTGTGTGGAAAGGATGTCACGGTGCTGCTGGTGTCGCCATACGGGGCGAAATTCGGCGCCCGGGAACGGGTGCCGCCGCATCTGCGTCCTAACGGGATCCTGATCGCCGCCGGCTCCACGATCGAAAAAGACAGCATAATCCACGGCGCCAACGCGCTGGATATCGCGCCCACGTTGCTTCAGCTTTTTGACCTGCCTGTTGGGCACAAAATGGAAGGTCGCGTCCTGGCCGAGCTTTTTCGCGAACCGCGGACTACGACCATCGCGACGTCGTGGCCCGAGCAGTATCCTCTTACCGGCAACCAGGAATCAGGTCCCGACGACCCGGTTTCTTTAGACACCATAGGTCGAACACTGGCGGCGCATTTTGCGCGACTTCAAGTCGTCGATTCCATGATTCCCATGCGTCCCGACGTACGCCGTGTACGAGAGCGAATGCGTTGGTATCTTGCGCTGAGTTTCCTGGATGGGCGAAACCCTTCCCGGGCGTTGCCGCTGCTGGAAGAACTCAGTCATGAAGAACCGGAAAGTGATTTGTATGCCTTGCGTCTTGCCGGCTGTCAGCTCCAGCTGAACATGCTTCAGGAGGCGCGCGCGTCGGTCGATCTCGTGCTGGCGATGTCACCGGATTCTACCGCTGCGCGCATGCTTCTCGCCCGATTGGAGCAGCGCTCGGGTCACGCCGAACCCGCGCTCAGGCAACTTCAGGAGCTCGAGCGCATGAATCCGGGCGGCGTTTTTCTGTACGACCAGATGGGCCTGGCCTATTTACGATTACGCCACTGGCCGCAGGCGATCGAGCAGTTCCGCAAAGCCCTGGAACTGGAGCCGGACGACGCCGCGGCGTATCTGGGGGTTGCGCGCGGGTCGCTTGGCGCACGCTGCTACGAAGACGCGGCCGACGCCGCCCTGAGCAGCATCGGGATAAGCTATCAGCAACCGGTGGCGCACTATATCCTCGGCTTGGCTCTCGCGAGGCAGGAAAAGACGGAACAAGCGCTAAAAGCGTTTGAAGTAGCCGCGGTCTTAGCGCCCGAATCGCCCAGGGCGCATTACCAACTCTTACGATTCAAACGCTCGCTCGGCGCCAGCGAAGCCGAGCTTGCACCGCATCGCCGCGCAGTTGCGGGGATGACCCGTGGCAAACGAGAAATCCAGGCGCAGATCAGCGAGCAGGCCGAACGACGCGAAGAACAGCGCCGGGCGTTAACCGCGGCGCGCCGTCAGCGCGACGCCTCGGAGTGGGAGGAAGCAGTACTCGCCGGGTATCCGGACATGCCGCGCGACAGCACGCCAATGAACCTTACTGTGGTATCCGGGCTCCCGCGCTCCGGGTGCTCGCTCGTCGCGCAAATGCTTGCTGTGGGCGGCCATGAGCTGCACAGCGACAAGCCGGGCGACCCGACGGTCAGCGACTGGCTGGCGCTGCGGCAACTACCGCGCAAGCCCGATGTTCTGGACGAGGCACGGGGCAAAGCCGTCAAAATCTTGTCCCCGCTGCTGTCGGCCTTGCCTCAGGTACATCATTACAAAATCCTGTTCGTGCACCGGCCGCTCGCGGAAATAGTCATGTCGCAGCAACAGGTTCTGCAACAGTGCGGACGGGATCTCGACATGACGTTTTCAGCGGCGGAAGGGGCTCGCTTATTGGCACGGCACCGCAGTGCTGTTCTTGGCTGGCTGCGCATCGCGCCGAATATCGACCTGCTGGAACTCGATTACCCCAAATTGTGCGAGGAGCCCGCTGTATACATCGACCAGATTGTAGACTTCATCGGCCAGGATCGGCTGCCGTTTTTCCAGAACATGAGCGCCGTTGTCGACGATAGCCGACATCGTGTTCGTCTCGATAGCGATAGTATCCCGGACGAGCTGCGATTCAATCTGCTGTTTGCCACCTGAATCAAATGAGGACACGTGGATGTTTTATGATCCCGGAATCGTAAGTGCGACGAAAGTACTGCAGGATAGCTATATCGCGATCCGGGAAGAGCTCGATACCTTACTTTCGACCCAGTTCGTGAAGTGGCCTGAACATTCACTCTACACCGGGGATTGGACCGTGTTCGGATTCTACGGATTCGGCCGCAGGTTGCATGAGAACTGCCAACTGTGTCCGCGGACTGCCGCCATCGTCGATAGCATTCCTGATAAGAATATGGCCGGTTTTTCCAAACTCGCGGCAGGGACGCGTATAGGATCGCATTGTGGGCGCCCGAAGTCGCAGCTACGTTGCCATCTCGCGCTGAAAATTCCTGCCGGCGATGTTGGTCTGCGCGTCGGCCCGGAAGTTCGCCGGTGGACGGAAGGCGAATGCCTGCTTTTCGACGACACCAAGGAGCACGAGGCATGGAATCTCGCCGAAGAGGATCGCATCGTGCTGCTGGTCGACGTGCAGAAGCCGGTCGCCGCATAACCGATAAATGATATGTCATCGTCACGCTAATGGTTGCTCGTAATTGGGCGGACTTTGATCGCACCGATCATCGATCTCGCAGATCTCGGGCGTACCAATTAGCAGAGAATCCAGCATGGCATCGCGCAGTCATCAGCGAGAACTTTCGGTGACGGATACAGCGATCGATTTTCGGCCGGCCTGGCCCGACGAATATGCCCGCGTGAGTCGATTGTTTGCCCGGCCGATCCCCCATGCTCAGGGCATTCGAGCGCTGGTAGCGGTGCGCACCGAACCGCGTGAGCAAATCCTTTCCGCCGCGGTTCTGCTCCCGTACAAGCAGCCGGATTTCGACACGAGCCTCGGGGTACAGGGACGCCTGAGGTGGGCGTCACATGCCACTTACCGAGATTCCGAAGTAGAGCTTGGATTGCTTCGTTATACCTGTAAGGAGGCCGAACGCCGGGGGTTGGCAAAGCTGGTAACCGATTCATTTTTCAGCGAAGGCGACGCGGCCATCGATAATCTTCGCGCGCTCGGATTCAATAGGTCCGAGACGATCGAGGAATACGAGGCTGACTTTGATGTCGTCTGGAGCCGGTGCTCGCGAATTTGTGAAAGGCTACGGCTGAAAGGATCGATTCCGGCGGACGCACGGATCACTGGCGTGGAACATTCTATTGTAGGCGATGTCCGCCGGCGACTACATATGGAACGAATCATGGATACGTTCGATTTCGACTCCAGGTTAATGCCGGGGCACCCACAACCCGCCGACCTTGAAAGGAGTACGGCCATACTTCTCGATAACCGTCTGGTTGGCGCCATGGTCGTCGCGCCGTTGACAGGCGAAGGCGGCTATCTCGTGATTGGACGTTGGGTCGCGCCCGAATTTCGTCGCGGCTGGTTGAACGCCGTCCTCATCCACAATTCGGTGCGCCAGGGTGTTGAGATGAACCTATCTTTCGTACGTTTTGTGGCGAATTCTCGCTTTCACTCTGAGACCAGAGCGCTCGCCCGAAGGTTGGGCGGGCGCAGCGCCAATATACGTCATCGGTATACGCTGGAGAGCGCGGCGACGCCAACTGATCCTTAATCCGAAACTCGCAGTTGTTCGACATTCCAGCCGACCGCTTGTGAACGTGATATCGGATAACCGAGCGCCTTGATAGCGGCACCCGCGATCTGTGCGACCGCACGAACTTGCGAGTCGTCGAAATATTCCATCCAATTTCCCCAACCGCCACGAAAAACGTGATCTGGTTGCCGCGCGCGCGTCCGGTCGAGTTGATGGTCCGCCGCAATCCGTTCGATTTGTGCGTCTGCAAGTCCGAGCTTGAGGTAGCGCACGAGCCGCGCAAGCTCACCGACGGTATCGGCTACCAGACGTTCGTAAAAAATGACGTGGGGTCGCGCATCGGCGTGGCCCTTGATCAAATGGCCGACTGTGTGTTCCAGCCATGCTTGCACAATGCCCGCGAATCTATGTTTGAGAAATTCGTCCGGTCCGGAAAAGGGAGCAGGGGCGTGCAGAAGATTAAAGGGCGTAAACATGAACCGAGAGAAGGAAACGGCAACATCTCTCGGATCGCGCAGAATCAGGATGCGATGCGAGAACGCCCTGTACTGGTCGGCACAAGAAGGGTGCCATGGAGAATGGCATAGCACCAAGTTCGTTCTTGAAGCATATTCTGCCAGATCTTCGACGGGCCATCGGAATACTTCGCCAATCTTGAAAAAGGATCCGGCAGGATCGATCGTTATGTCATCGGCGTTGTTTTGGCCGCGAATTCCAAACTGCTCGCGGTCGAGCGCTTCCGCTACTGGATTGCCATCTATCGCCTGATGACACTCGCCAGTCGCCACTTCGACGGCTGACCGTATCAGGTAGTTCAACCATACATTTCCGCTTTTCGGATAACCGAGGGACAGGACGCTTACCATTGCACGGACACAAGCTTAGACGATGCAAATACCGGTGCCGCACTATTACAGTGATACGCGGAACTCGTTTCAAACATTCGAAGGTGTCACAAAATTCTCCCCGACCCTGTTTTTACGACCAGGCCTGGACAAACCGCAAGGTGCGCATCCATCGGCGCGTAAGTATTCATTACCCGGCCATTTATGCTGCGACCCGTTCCAGCCAAAGCATGTTCCATGGTCGCAAAGACACGTGTGGCATTACGATCTGGAGTATCCTTGGAACGATACGGAATTTTCAGCGAACCGGGACCTGATGCGTAATTATAATGGATTGCCAGTGTGACGACTGACTGCCAATGCCCCGAACCGCATATTCTGTACGCTGGAATGATAAATAGCGGCAACCGGTTATTACACGAGCTGCTCAACGACTATTTACCGTTACTGGGAGTTTCCGCCGCGCAGTTCATCGCGAACCATCCTGTTGCTCAGATCCTCGTTCGCGAAGATCTTGGCGTTCCGGATATATCGACGATCGATTGTATCGACATCCAACCCCTTCGATGCTATTTCAGTATCCTCGATGTATTCCGCTGGCCAATCGAAGATCTCGAAACATACGTAGCGAGGTCTACCCATGTGGCGACTCATTCACCCTGGAACACTTTTTCCGCAGAAGTGTTCGATAAGTTCACGCATCGCATTTACATCATACGCGATCCTCGTGATGCGGCGCTTCGTACGGCCCGAATTGCGTGCACGCCCGCCTTCAGGAAACATCGTCCACAACCATTCGATACCGTCGGCGAATATATTGATTACCACCTCGCCTCGTTGGTTCGTTTATGGTTAAGGCATGTGATTGACCATGTCCGAAATGCCAGTGCTTCTCGAATACATTTCGTTTTTTACGAGCACATGATCGACGACGAGCGACAGTTCATGGAGCACTTACGGGAGTATCTCGGTTTTACGGTGGACAAAGCCGGTATCGAACGGCGCCCAGCTGCGGCCGACCTCGGCCCGGCAAAGGGGGGCGCCACACGTAACGTATTCGAAGGCGGTTGGGGAGAGTGGCGAGAAATGCTCACCAACTACCAAATCAAAAACGTCGCGAATATCGCGGGTGACGTATTGGGAGCCCTCGGCTACCCGCCAACCGTGGAGGAAGCTCTGGACTGGGACAGCAGTTCTTTGAACACCGAGTTCCTGACCGGATATCTCCAACCGATCGCATAGTACGCCGGCGGCGACGGTATAAGTCCACGCAGAATAAACGCTTTTTCGTCACCAGCCATCGGATCAGTGACGGTCGAGGAAGGGCCATACGCCCGGGCGCCAAACCGAAAGTTTTTGCGGTTCTTCGCATTCGATCCAGCCATCTTCGCTTGCCCGTCCCCTAATTGCGCAGTTCCCCAGGCTCTGCCCCATTCATTGCCAGTGGCAGTCGATCAGTTGCGCGCCAATCTCGCCGGTGTTTTCGATCGTGATGGTATAAGCGAACATATAACGTTCGGCTTCCCGGTTGGACTGTGCCCCGACGTCGGTCGTGGTGTTTGTGACGTGGATGGCGTACCTGGAGTTATTCATCGGGATGCTTTGATCTTCAACGTCTGGCGGATACGCGATCCGCTTGTGTACGTCCGGCGCCGAGGGGACGGTCCAGTGTACGCAGGCTGATAGCCTCGCCAATGTGTACCTCACCGATGCCTTGCGCAACCACCAGTGCCACCGCTTCACGCTTGAATTCTGGTCCGTGCTTCCTTCGTTGTCTGCTCATCTGTCACCTCGTTTTGAATCATTATATAATTCTTAACTCGGTGTCCGGTATCCCGGGGGAGGATCAGTATTGCAGGTCTTGGGGCTGCGAGAAGACGCTTTAAGGTTAGCAGCTCACAATAACCTAATCTCTCTATGACTTATCACTGCTGTCCCGTTAACTCCCTCTCCCTGAGGGAGAAGGAACGCAGTCTTCGTATTTCATGTCTGACAGATAACTCGGGATCCTAACTGGCTTTGTATTCAACAACTTACGTATATGTAGGCAATCGTTAACGGGACAGCAGTGGGTCACGATAGCATCGCAGCCACAAGCCTCTGCAACGGCGTAGACCACCGTATCTTCGAACAAATCAGGGGGCAGAATACCTGTTTCTGCCAATAGGATCTTATTTGCCGACGAACGAGGCGAAGGAGAAATAATTTTCGCTAGCTCCTGCTTGGAAGCACCAAGAGCGAGTAGTGAGCGCATCAGGAGGTCGATTGAAACGGTCGGATCACCGGCTTCCATTTTTGCCACGCGGGACTGGCTGGACCTCATCAGTTTGGCCAGTTGAACCTGAGTGAGCTTTCTACGAACGCGTCATTTCCGGAGATTATCAGTCAGCTCAAGCTTCATGTCGATATATGCAGATTCTTCTGGGGAAAGATCAAGAAACTCATCGGTGCTGCCAAGCTTCCAGCCCTTTGATTCCAGGCGCTTTGTTTTTGCCTTACGCATTGTCGTATTCCTTCAATCGTCGTTTTGCACTTGCCTTGACTGCCTCCGGTGTACGAGCTGTTTTCTGGTTGAAAATTTCAACGATCACGATGGCGTCTTCGTCCGTTCTGTAGTTGATGCACCAAGTCGCGCCGGCATCGTTAATGCGAAGCTCGTGGCACCGTGAGCCAACGGTTCGCATAGGTCTGGATTGAGGAAGAGACAATTTGTTGCCCCGTTGCAAGCTACGCAGAAGAAAGCCGGCTTCCAGCCTTGCTTCCCGTGAGAACGGCGGCGATTTCACCTTTTCATTGAGCCAGACAAGCGGCCCATCCTTTGGGCTCATGGGACTGAAAATTAGAAAGTCAGAGCCAAGTCTAGATTTAAAGCTTTCCTCACTATGAGGTGGAAGCTGCGAGCACGAGGAAATACGGGAATAAAGGCGACGTTACCCATCAATGCGAATTTTGTTTCTCGCTTTCAAGATGCATCAGGAATTCTTCAGGTGAGAGGGCCCGCACCGGCGATTTTTTAAAGTCACCCAGGTTTCGGGCCACGATAGCATCGCAGCCACAAGTTATGACGAGAGAAAGCGCAGTCCCAATATTTTCCAGTCTTGAGTTGGATATGGTGCAATATCGTGTAATTATGCACCATATGGTTACTTATTGGAGTCGGGAAATGCCGAGACAATCCATCACTTTCAGCGATCCTAATCACAGTTGGATAATTGAAAAACTCGAAAGTAAAGAGTTTAAAAGCAACAGTGAGGTGGTTAATGACGCGCTTAGAAAAATTCGGGCGCTGGAACAAAGCCAGGTTGAAGCGATCCGCGCTGCTCTCGACATCGGCGAACAAAGTGGCACCAGCCACCGCACCGCAGACGAAATTATCAAGACCGTGATCAAGCGCAAGAAAAATAATGGCGAGCTATGAGTTAGCTAATGCCGCCGCTGATGATTTCGAAAATATCCTTGATTTCGGGATTGATACATTTGGCCTTGAGCAGGCATTGAAGTACCAGAATGGTATGACACAGCGTTTTGCTGAGCTGGCAGAACAGCCAGCGCTTTACCCTACCGTTGATCATATCCGCAAGGATTACCGCCGCAGCGTTTACCATTCGCATTCAATTTATTATCGGATTGAAGCAAAGCGAATTTTCATCGTGCGGATTCTAGGCCGGCAAGATGCTGGAAAGGTGTTTTAGGAGGCTATCCAAACGGAGTTGGAATCAGCCCCGCGTTTCAAAATCGATGCGGGGATCGATCACCATGTACATCAGGTCGCCGGCGAGGTTGAGGAGCAGGCCCAGCAGGGTGAAGAAGTACAGGGTGCCGAACATCACCGGATAGTCACGGTTGACCGCTGCCTCGAAGCCCAGCAGTCCGAGGCCGTCTAGGGAGAAGATGACCTCGATGAGCAGGGCGCCGGTGAAGAGGATGCCGATAAAGGCGCTGGGAAAGCCGGCGACGACGATGAGCATGGCATTGCGGAAGACATGGCCATAGAGCACTTGGCGCTCATCTGCGCCCTTGGCGCGGGCGGTGACGACGTATTGTTTGTTGATCTCTTCGAGGAAGGAGTTTTTGGTCAGCATGGTGAGTCCGGCAAAGCCGCTGATCACCAGCGCCATTACCGGCAGGGTGATGTGCCAGAAGTAGTCCAGTACCTGAGCACCAAGACTCAACTCACTCCAGTTTTCGGAAACCAGTCCGCGTAAGGGAAACCAGTCGAGATAACTGCCACCGGCAAACAGTACGATGAGCAGCACCGCGAAGAGGAAACCTGGGATCGCGTAGCCGATGATAATCAGGCCGCTGCTCCAGACATCAAAGCTGGAGCCGTCCCGCACTGCCTTGGCGATGCCCAGCGGGATGGAGATGAGGTAAACCAGCAGGGTGGTCCAGAGCCCCAGGCTGATGGATACCGGCATCTTTTCCAACACCAGATCGACCACCGAACGGTCGCGGTAAAAACTGTCACCGAATTCAAAGACCAGGTAATTCCCCATCATCTGAAGGAAGCGCTCATGGGCCGGCTTGTCGAAGCCATAGAGCTTCTCGATCTCGGCGATCAGCTCCGGATCGATCCCTTGGGCACCGCGATAACGGCTGCTGGATTCGGTGGTGACGGTCGTTTTACGGGCGGCGTCACCCTGGCCACTGCCGCCGAGGCGTGCCGTGGCCGCAATATCATGCCCCCGCAGGCTGGCAATGAGCCGCTCTACCGGGCCGCCGGGAGCGGCCTGAACGATGGCGAAGTTCAATACCATGATGCCTAGCAGGGTGGGGATCATGAGTAGCAGTCGGCGGAGAATGTAGGCGCTCATTTAGATGTCGGCGCTTCCAGTGCAGCGGCCTTGGCGGTGTCCAGCCACCAGGTATCCAGGCCGAGGGCGTACTTGGGGATTACCTTTGGGCGGCCGAAAATGTCCCAGTAGGCGACGCGGAAGCTGCGTATATGCCAGTGGGGGATGACGTAGTGGCCCCATAGCAGCACCCGATCCAGGGCGCGGCTGCGCTGGATCAGGGTTTTGCGATCCGGGGCAGTAACCAGTTGGGCTATAAGTTCGTCCACTACCGGGTCCTTGACGCCCGCCAGATTGCGGCTGCCGCGTATGTCCGCCGCCTTGGCGGACCAGAAGTCCTGTTGCTCATTGCCTGGTGACAGGGACTGGCCCCAAACGTAGACGCTCATATCAAAATCGAAGGCCTCCAGACGTTTTTCGTATTGGGCGCTGTCCACGGTGCGTACCCGCATCTCTATGCCGAGACGAGCGAGGTTGCGCTTGAAGGGAAGCACGATGCGTTCGAAGGCGGGGCTGACCAGCAGCATCTCAAAGTTAAAGGGTTGTCCGGTTTTTGCATGCACCAGATGCTGGTCGCGCACCACCCAGCCGGCTTCGCGTAGCAGCCGCGCCGCAGCACGTAAATTGCTGCGCTTGGCTCCTTTGCCAAGGCTGCTGGGAACTGTATAGGCGCGGTTGAAGAGCTCATCGGGAACTTTGCCCCGGTAGCCTTTCAGTATTCGGATCTCTTCGCCTTGGGGGAGACCGGTAGCTGCCAATTCAGAGTTGGAGAAATAGCTCTTGGTTCGGGTGTAAGCACCATAAAAGAGATTGCGATTGGTCCACTCGAAATCAAAGGCATAGGCCAGGGCCTTACGTACCCGGCGGTCGCTAAATAGGGCGCGTCGGGTATTGTAGACGAAACCCTGCATACCGGTGGGGCGCTGGTGGAAGATTTCCTCCTGGCGCATTTTTCCCGATTCCAGGGCGGGGCTGGCATAGCCGGTGGCCCAGAGCTTGGAGGTGTTTTCCAGCCGCAGGCTATATTCCCCGGCCTTGAAGGCCTCCAGCGCCACCGTGGTGTCACGGTAATAGTCGTGGCGAATAGTATCGAAGTTATGCCGTCCCACGTTGACCGGAAGCTTTGCCCCCCAATAGTCGGCCACCCGTCGATAACGTATGAAACGCCCGGACTCCACCGCGTCAATTTGGTAGGGACCGCTGCCCACCGGTGCCTCCAGCGTGGTCTTGCCGAAGTTATGATTACGCCAGTATTTTTCCGATAGTACCGGCAGCTGACCAATGGTTAACGGCAGTTCACGGTTATTGCGTACCCGAAAATGAAATTTCACCCGGTGCGGGCCAAGGGCCTCGGCTTTTTCAACCGGGGCGTAGTAGGAGCGATAAAAGGGGTGTCCCCGTTCCTTCAGGGCCTCGAAGCTGAAGATCACATCGGCGGCAGTGATGGGGCTGCCATCTTGAAAACGGGCCTCGGATCTGAGGTTGAAGATGACCCAAGCGTGATCCGGCGCTACCTCAATGCTCTCGGCGATGAGGCCGTATTCAGAAAAGGCCTCATCGTTGCTGTTATAGGTGAGGGTGTCATGCAGGCCGGAGATGCCGGCCGGGGCGATGCCCTTGAGAATGAAGGGGTTGAGGCTATCGAAGGTGCCGATCTCGGCGAGGCGCAACTCACCGCCTTTGGGAGCCTCGGGATTGACGTATTGCAGATGGCTGAAGCCGACGGGATATTTCAATTCGCCGTGCAAGGACAGTCCGTGGGTGCCCACAGGTCCCGCAGCGGTAACCTGCATAAAGGTCAGCAGCAAGAGCAGATGTAGCAAATTTTTCAGCGTGCGAGCCATCCGGGTTTCCCGTCAGTTTTCAATTGTTCTCGGCATTCTAGCAGCCTGCGGGAAAACACTTCGCCATGGTGTGCTAATGAATGTGGATTACATCTATCTTCAGTTGAAAATGGCCATGGCCACCTTTATAGTGTTTCGAGTTTCAGGCCCATACTAGAGAGACAACAAACAGGGTCTACGCACGGGGCCAGAGGATCGGCACCTAACCGTCCATTCAGTAGGATTGCAGGGTCGTTTCGACCGTTCTGTAACGCGGCGTCTCGGAACTCTCTCGGCAACTCCTGCTTGACCAGGAAGGCGATTACTTCGTGAAAGTCGGGATTCCAAAGGAAACTGTGTCGGGAGAGGGGCGCGTCGCCACCACTCCGGATATCGTCAAGCGCCTGTGCGCCAAAGGCTTTGAGGTTTGTGTTGAGCGTGGTGCCGGACGCAAGGCGGCCTACGCCAATGCCGCCTACACCGAGGCTGGTGCCACCATGGTGGATGCCGCCACAGCACTTGCTGCGGATGTGGTGCTCATGGTTCGGGCTCCGGACAGTAAGCAGATTGCTGCACTCACCGAAGGAGCCGTGCTACTGGCTCTGCTGGATCCCTGGGGCGGGGGTGAGGGCTTCAAGGCCTTGGCAAAACAGGGCATCAGCGCCTTCGCCCTGGAACTTATTCCGCGCATTTCCCGCGCCCAATCCATGGATGCGCTCTCCTCCCAGTCGAATATTGCAGGCTACCGCGCGGTAATTGAGGCCTCGGCCCGCTACGCACGTTTCTTTCCCATGATGATGACCGCTGCCGGTGCCGCGCGTCCGGCGAAGGTGATCGTGCTTGGCGCTGGTGTTGCCGGTTTGCAGGCCATCGCTACGGCCCGTCGTTTAGGTGCTGAGGTGGAAAGTTTTGATGTACGGCCCGAGGTGAAGGAGCAGATAGAATCTCTCGGTGCCAAATTTATTGAACTGGATATCGGTGAGAGCGCGTCGGGTGAAGGCGGCTATGCCAAGGAGCTCAGCGAGGAGGCCAAGGAACGCCAACAACAGGCACTTACTGAATATCTGGGAACCGCCAATATCGTAGTTTCCACGGCGCTGATTCCAGGTCGCCCGGCACCAGTGCTGATTACCGAAGATGCCCTGAAAGGCATGGCCGAGGGCACAGTGGTGGTGGATATGGCAGCGGCCAACGGTGGTAACTGCCCACTAACCAAGGCCGACAAGGTGAGCACCAAGCACAGCGTTACTCTGGTGGGCTACACCAATTTCCCCTCCATGGTGGCCGGTGACGCCAGTGCCTTCTATGGCCGCAACCTCTTCAACCTGTTGAACCTGATGGTTGAGGAAGTGGAAGAAGAGGGAGATGCCTCGGAAGCGGGGCTGAAATTCAAGGATTTCAGTGAGGACGAGGTCACGGCCGCGAGCCTGGTGACCCACAAGGGTGAAGTTCTGTTTCCACCGAAAAAGGCGTAGAACAATGTCAGAAACGATGGTTGCTGTTTATGTGTTCGTGCTGGCCTGTTTCATTGGCTACTGGGTGGTCTGGGGAGTCACTCCGGCACTGCACACACCGCTAATCTCCCTCACCAATGCCATCTCCGGCATCATCGTCATCGGTGCGCTGCTGGTGGCGGGCTCCGAGATGGGTGGATTTGCTGAAGGCAGCCTGGGCTTTATTGCGGTGCTGCTTGCCACTATCAATATTGTCGGTGGCTTCATGGTCACCCAACGCATGCTCGCCATGTTCAAGAAGAAAAGGTAGGCAAAGACCGTGATGACGACTAATTTCCTGGCGCTTGTATACCTGATCTCCGGTTGCCTTTTTATCTTTGGCCTCAAGGGCCTGACCTCACCCGCCACCGCACGGCGCGGTAACTACCTGGCCATGGCCGGCATGGCGCTGGCGGTCATTGCGACGCTCAAGAGCCCTGTAGTTTCCGGGCTCGGGGTGATTATTCCCGCGGTTATCATCGGTGCTGCCATTGGTGCGGTGGTGGCGAAGCGTATCGAGATGACAGCCATGCCACAGCTGGTGGCGGCGTTGCACAGCTTCGTCGGTCTTGCGGCGGTGCTGGTGGCCATCGGCACCTATCTCAATCGCGAGGCAGCGGGGGCTCTGAATGGTGTCCTCATGGGGGAACTGGCGGTCGGGGCGATCATAGGCGCCATCACCTTTACCGGTTCTCTGGTTGCCTTTGCCAAGCTACAGGCCCTGGTCAGCGGTGCGCCGGTCAACTTTAATGGCCAACATTGGCTCAATCTCGGTCTGGCGGTATTCATCCTCATTCTGTCCATTGATTTTGTCGCCAATGACCATTTTGTCTCGCTGGTATTTCTGACCCTGCTAGCCTTTGCCCTTGGCGTGTTACTTATTATTCCCATCGGTGGTGCCGACATGCCGGTGGTGATCTCCATGCTCAACTCCTACTCGGGTTGGGCGGCGGCGGCTACCGGCTTCACCCTCGGCAATCACCTGCTTATCATTACCGGGGCGCTGGTGGGTTCTTCAGGTGCGATCCTTTCCTTCATCATGTGTCGAGCGATGAACCGTGGCTTTATCAGCGTTATTCTGGGTGGTTTTGGCGCCAAGGATGACGATGAAGGCGGCGGTAGTGCAACCCGCGCAGCAGCAGAGAAGGGGGCCAATTCTGCTGGTGTGGAGGATGCCGCCTTCTGGATGGAGAGTGCACGCAAGGTTATCGTGGTGCCTGGTTATGGCATGGCGGTGGCTCAGGCCCAGCATGCGCTCAAGGAGCTTACCCAGGCACTGGAGGCGGCAGGTGCCCAAGTGAAATTTGCTATCCATCCGGTGGCGGGGCGCATGCCTGGCCACATGAATGTGTTGCTGGCCGAGGCCGATATTCCCTACGACCAGGTAGTGGAGATGGATGAGATTAATCACGAGTTTGCCACTGCCGATGTGGCACTGGTGGTAGGCGCCAACGACGTGACCAATCCGGCAGCCAAGGATGATAGTTCGAGCCCCATTTACGGTATGCCAATCCTTGAGGTCCACAAGGCTAAACAGGTTTTCGTTATCAAACGCAGCCTGCGTCCCGGTTATGCGGGAGTTGAAAATACCCTCTACTATATGGACAACTGTTCCATGGTCTTTGGTGATGCCAAAGAGGTTTGTGAGGGGCTGGGTTCGGCCGTACGCGAAGCGGGGTAAAACCCATGCCTTGGTGGCATTAAGAGCCAAACTGGGAACTCTTGCGTAGGGCGCACCATGTGCGCCGTATAACGATGGTTTTGGCGAGGCCCCGGTGGACATGGTCCACCCTACGAGAATCCCATTCCCTCGGACGCGACATAAAGCCGTCCATGGCCAAGCGTCACTCTCGCACGTCCCTGTGCTTCGTGACATAAAGCCATCCATGGCCAAGCGTCACTCTCGCACGTCCCTGTGCTTCGTGACATAAAGCCATCCATGGCTAAATTTCTTTCTCAATTTCCTGTCGTCTATTCTCTGTACTACTGGTCCAGTTCTTTCGAGATAAGGGGTTTTTATGTCCAACCTGCGTATTGCGGTGATTCCCGGTGATGGCATAGGCCAGGAGGTGATGCCTGAGGGTATCCGGGTGCTGGATGCCGTGGGGCGTAAGTTCACCATAGACTTCCAGTGGACGTCTTTTCCGTGGGGATGCGAAGCTTATCTCAGGGATGGTCGTTTCATGCCGGAGGATGGCATAGAGAAGTTGCTTGATTTTGATGCCATCTATTTCGGCGCCGTGGGTGCGCCCGGTGTGCCTGACCATCTTTCCCTTTGGGGTCTCCTTATTCCCATACGCAGAGAACTACAGCAGTACGTCAATCTGCGGCCGGTGAAGATGTTTCCCGGCATGCCCTCGCCACTACGGAATCGTGGCCCAGAAGACATTGATTTTTGTGTAGTCCGAGAGAATAACGAGGGCGAATATTCCACCATTGGCGGCAGCCTGTATGGCGGCACCGAGGATGAGGTGGTGGTGCAGCAGTCACTGTTTTCCCGCCGCGGCGTTGATCGCATCCTCGACTACGCCTTTCAGCTTGCCAAGAGCAGAAAGAAAAAACACCTCACCTCGGCCACCAAGTCCAATGGCATCATCCACACCATGCCCTTCTGGGATACACGCTTTGCGGAGATGGCGAAACGTTATCCGGATGTGCGTACTGACAGCTACCACATCGATATCCTCTGCGCCCACTTCGTGCTCCATCCGCAACACTTCGATGTAGTGGTGGGCAGCAATCTGTTCGGTGATATCCTCTCGGATCTTGGCCCGGCCATCGCTGGCACCATTGGCATTGCACCGTCAGCCAATCTCAACCCGGAAGGGGACTTTCCCTCCATGTTTGAACCGGTCCATGGCTCTGCGCCGGATATTGCCGGCCAGGGCATCGCTAACCCCATTGGCCAGATCTGGTCCGGCGCCATGATGCTGGAGCATTTGGGTCAAGCCGAAGCTGCTCAAGCGGTGGAGAGGGCGATAGCTACTGTTCTGGAAGATGCGTCATTGCATACTCCAGATCTCGGAGGAAATACCGATACCCTGACCATGGGGAAAGCGATAGCAGAGGCCGTCGAATGAGCAGAATAAAGGATGGTATCCGCGCTAACATTGGTCTACGGATGACAATATGAAGACTAAGCTTTGCGGACATCACCGCACCTTGGCGGGCATCATCTATCTGGCCTTAGCCCTGTTGGTATCGGCCTGTAGCCCCACGCCGGAACCCCCGTTACGCATTGGCACCAATGTCTGGCCCGGTTACGAGCCACTTTATCTGGCTCGCAGTCTGGGCTATTACAAAGAATCTTCGGTCAATCTGGTGGAAATGACCTCTGCGCCAGAGGTCATCCAGGCCCTGCGTAGTGGCACCCTGGAGGGCGCAGCGCTCACCCTCGATGAAGCGCTGACCCTGCTGGATGACGAACTCGACTTGAAGGTGATCCTGGTGATGGATTTTTCCCATGGTGGCGATGTCCTGCTCGCCCGCCCTGGAATAGCGGCCCTTGGGGATCTTCGCGACAAGCGCATTGGGGTGGAGCAGACGGCGGTCGGGGCTCTTTTATTGGATGCTGCGCTGGATGCGGCCGGGTTGCGGGTATCCGATGTTGAGATTGTGTACTGCGCTGCAAATGAACACGTGGACTGCTATTGGTCGGGCGATGCAGTCGTTACCTTCGAACCGATCAAGACCGCCTTATTGAAGCAAGGTGCGTGGCAGTTGTTTGACAGCAGCCGTATTCCAGGCCGGATTGTGGATGTACTGGTGGTGCACGCCGACAGCATAAGCACCCATCCACGTTCACTCGAATACTTGCTTGCGGGGTATTTCAAGGCGCGTGAATATCTTGTGGATGCCGCCGAAGACGCGGGCAAACGTATGGCACCACGCATGGCCTTGTCACCCGCTGAGGTGCTGGCATCTTTCAAGGGCCTGCGCCTGCTCGGACTGGAAGAGAACCAGACATTATTGAGCGGGAATCCTTCACAACTGCAAGCGACTGCCTCTGAGCTGGCCGGGTTTATGCTGGAGCGAAAGTTGCTCAGAAACCGGCTAACCATTGAGAACTTGTCGGATAGCCGGTTCCTCCCGGGCAATAAGCCATGAGGGCTATCTACTCCCTGCCACTCAAGCTCTGGTTACCGCTACTGGTGTTGGGCACCTTCGTCTTATTGTTGTCAACAATGACGTGGAGGCACTATTACGATCGCACGGCAGAAGTCATCAAATCCAGCCAGGCTTTTGTGATTCGGGACATGAGCGCCCTGCAGCGTGAAATGGAGGAGGAGTTTAATAGTGGTGAGTATGTTCGCGTAGGTCAGGACCTGTCGGCCCGGGGGACCAATACGCAATACCAGACCCTGGTGGCACTCGACGAGCGTGGCCGGATCCTGCATTCCATCCGTCTTGCCCTGAAAAATCGGCACGCGGAGAAAGTTCTGGAGAATTTTGATCCGCAACGTTTTGAGCAGATGCGACGATACAAGCGACCGGATATTCGTCTGGATACCGACAAGCAACAAATCATCGTCTATTTTCCGCTGAGGCTGAAACACTCCTCCGGAGAAATACGCTCCTTGCGTAGCGGGGCCCTGTTTGCGATTTATGACTTAAGTGCCGCTCAGGCAGAGATATGGAATCAGGTTTGGCGCGCCAGTCTGCCGACCGGGTTGTTGCTACTGGTCGCGATGGTGGTTTTGATTGGGTTTTTACAGCGTTTTGTCACCCGTCCGGTTAGCCATCTTGTTCGAGTCGCCGGATTGCTTTCCAAAGGAGGGCGGGTGCTCAGCGATATCCGTGGTAGTGGCGAGTTGGTTGGCCTCGGTGAGGCCTTTAATGAAATGAGTGAGCAACTCGAGGAACAGACAGAGATTTTGCGGGAGAATGAGGCGCATTATCGTGCGCTGGCGGAGGAGACGCCGGTCTGGATCTGTCGCTTTCTGCCTGGCGGCGAGATTACCTATGCCAATGGGACCTACTGCAAGTACAGAGAGAAAAACCCTGGAGAGCTGGTTGGCTCCTCCTTCCTGTCGTTAATTTCTGAAGCAGATCGGGAAACGGCCATGAGGGACCTCTCGGCGCTAACGAAAAAATCCCCGGATTACTCACATGAGCATCAGTTTATTGCGCCCGATGGTGAGATTAGCTGGCAACGCTGGAGCACTCGCGCGCTGTTCGACGCGCAGGGCCGGGCCGTTTTTTACCAGTCTATTGGCGAAGATGCCACCGAGCGCAAACAGGCGGAAGAGCGGAGTGCCCGCTTTAGCCACATACTTGAAGACTCCTTGAACGAGATTTATATCTTCGATGCCGAGACACTCCATTTTCTGGAGATTAATCGGGGGGCACGGACAAATCTTGGCTACTCCATGGAGGAGCTGAAACAATTAACGCCCGTGGATATCAAGCCAGAATTTAGTGCCGAAGAATTTTCCAAACTACTTGTCCCGCTTCGCTCCGGGGTAGAGAAACAACTTGTTTTCACAACGGTCCATCTCCGGAAGGATGGTACTCAGTACCCGGTTGAAGTACACCTCCAGTTAGTGAATGAGGGATCGTCAGTTTTTCTCGCATTCATTCTGGATATCACCGAACGCAATCAAACGGAGCAGGCCCTGCGGCGGGCGCAGAAGATGGATGCCATAGGTCAGCTCACAGGCGGCATTGCCCACGATTTTAATAATGTCCTTGGTATCATCCTTGGAAATCTCGAATTACTGGATGGCGAGATGGTGGCTGGTGATAAGGCCCGTAAGCGTTTGCAGAGTGTCAAGAAATCCGCCCAGCGAGCGAGCCACCTGACCAAACAACTGTTGGAGTTTTCACGTCACCAGGCCATCGAGGCTGATATCAGTAACATCAATCGCCTGATTGAAGAGATGGACAGTTTGATTGCCCGTGCGGTTACCCCGGAAGTGGAAGTGGAGCATATGTTTGCCGCGGAGCTGTGGCAGACGGAAATAGATCGTGGTGATTTTAGTGATGCTTTGCTTAACCTGGTTCTCAATTCCCGTGACGCCATGCCCGGCGGCGGTCGGTTGACCCTGGAGACCTGCAATTGCGTCCTTGATGCGGTCTACTGTGCAGCCAATCCTGGCGCTACACCGGGTGAGTATGTGCAACTGGCGGTGAGTGACAATGGCGAGGGTATCTCCCCCGAACTGCAAGAGCGCATCTTCGAACCCTTTTTCACCACCAAGCCCGGCGGCCAGGGTACCGGTATGGGGCTGGCCATGGTCTATGGCTTTACCAAGCGCTCTGATGGTTATATCAAGGTCTACTCCGAGCCGGATATCGGCACCACCATGCGCCTCTATCTACCTCGGGTGAAAGGGCAGGAAGGTGCTTCCGAAGCCGCCATAGAACACGCCGAGACGTTACCACGGGGCCGGGAATGTATTTTGGTGGTGGATGATGAGGCCGGTTTGAGGGAGTTGGCCCAGGAGTCACTACAGGCACTGGGTTACCGTATTCTGACCGCCGGAAACGGTCTACAAGCACTGGCCCGGCTGAATGAAGATCCGGCCATAGCCTTGCTGTTTAGCGACGTGGTAATGCCGGGGGGATTAAACGGTTATGAATTAGCCGAAAAAGCGACCGCCAGCCGCCCGAGTCTCAAGGTCTTGCTGACCTCCGGTTATACAAGTAAAACGGTGGCCCACAATGGCCAGGCTCACTTTAATGCCGACCTGTTGAGTAAGCCCTATACCCAGGCAGAATTGGCACAGCAGGTGCGGAAGCTGCTCGATGGCTCAGGTGCAGCCAACAAGGAACAAGAGGGGCCTGTCTCCACCTCCATTACATGGGACGCCAATTTCAGTGTGGGTGTTCCAGCCATGGATGCGGATCATCGCGTGTTACTGGGTTTGCTCGGTCGCAGTCAGTTGGCCATTGCCCATGGTGACAACAGCGCATGCAAGGAACTGTTAGAACAATTGCACGAATATTCCAAAAGCCATCTACGGCGTGAGGAGGCGGTGATGGCTGCCAGTGTGTACCCAGGGCTGGCTAACCATCGTCAGGTGCACCGCTTGCTGCTTAACAAGGTAGAAAAAATGCGCAGGCAGTTACAGTTGGGTGAGTTGAGCATTGATGACGTGGTGAGGTTCCTTCGCATTTGGTGGGTTGATCACATCCTGGGCATGGATCGCGCCTACGGGGCTTATTGTGAGGGCAAGGAAGAGCAGATCGCACATGCATTGGAGCAGGCGGGACCTGCGCCGGGACAAGGAGGGTCACCATGAGTCACAACATCATCTATCTGCTTGATGATGAAGCCGGGATGCTGGATCTGCTCGCGGATGTGGTGGAGCTGGCGGGTCTGAGGGCCCGGGGTTACACCTGTGCCCGGCGCTTTTTTGAGGAAGTGACCGCCTTCGAAAGCGGTACGATTTTGGTGCTCGATTTGCTCATGCCCGGGATGGATGGCATTGAGGTGATGCGGCGGTTGGCTGAAATGGACCAGGCGCCAGCGCTAATCCTCATCAGTGGGCACGATATAGGGGTGCTGCACGCGGCTGAAAAGCTGGGTCGTGCGCAAAAGTTAGAGATCCTCGACTCCCTGGCCAAACCGGTATCGTTAGGCTTGTTTCGTTCCATCCTCGAAAAATACGCTGGAAATGATACAAGCGAGGATCAGTCTGAGTCACGGGCAGCGATACGTAAACCGGGTGCGGCCCAACTGCGGCAGGCTATCCATGATGGGCAGCTGGTTTTGCACTATCAGCCCCAGGTGGAAATGAAGACGGGAACCCTTGCGGGGGTTGAGGCCTTGGTACGTTGGCAGCACCCGGATCAGGGGCTGATCTATCCCGGTGGTTTCATCCCTCTGGCAGAACAAAAGGGCTTGATGGGGGAGTTGAGCCATTGGGTGGTTGGAGAGGTGGTTCGGCAGGAGCAGCTATGGCGGGAATCCGGACTGCTGATTTCTGTGTCTGCCAACATCTCAGCCGAGAACATTGCCAGCCTTACCTTGCCGGAATATCTTTCCCAACTGTTGGCCGACAATCAACTCGACCCCACCCGGCTGACACTGGAGGTGACTGAAAGCGCATTGATGGGTGAGTTGGTCACTTCGCTGGATATCCTTACCCGCCTGCGGCTGAAGGGGATGGGGCTTTCCATTGATGATTTCGGTACCGGCTATTCCTCGCTATCACAACTACACCGGATACCCTTTACGGAATTAAAGATCGATCTTGGTTTTGTCAGCAATATGACGGCAGACACCGAGGCCCGCGCCATCGTTAAGACTTGCATCCTGCTAGGTCACGAACTCAATATGAAGGTGGTAGCCGAGGGGGTGGAGGACCAGCACACGTGGGACCTGCTGACGGGCCTGGGTTGCGATGTGGCGCAAGGTTACTTCATCGCCAAACCGATGCCAGCGGCCGAGGTGCTCAAATGGATAAGGTCCCATTAAAGCCGGAGAGGTGGAATGCAGGGTTATCCATCAGCCCCGTGCGAGTTGTATGTGTAATATCTCACCCGCCTCGCTGCCAAAAAAAAGGTCATTGCTGCGGGGACCCAGAGAGATAAAATTGCGTACTGCCACTGGCAACGAGTAGCGGGCGATTTCATCACCGCTCCCCATATCAAGGACATGCAGTATGTGGTCCATGGTGAGGGCATACAGTTGTTTCCCGCGAACCTGTAACTCCGCAGCCATGGGTGCCCAGTTGGATGCCCCGGAGCTTCGCCGGTAGTTTGTGGTGCGGTGGCGCCAGACTATGGTGCCGGTGCGAGCGTCGAGGGCGTAGATCCAGCCAGTGGGGGACCAGAAGCAGGCCAGCCCCGCGTTGACGATGTGGGAATTGACGAAGTTGCCGGCATCAAAGCGCCAAAGTATCTCTCCGTTGTCGGCATGGATACCAAATAACTCATCATGGTAGCCACCGGCAACCAGAACCTCTCCGCTGAGGTGGAGCTGGCGCAGATATTGCCAGTCGTGTTCCCGGTCCACATGCCATAGCAGCCGGCCATCTGACACATCCAGTGCATACAGTTGGCCGTCACCGGAACCCAGCAGCAGGGTTTTACCGTAGACGACAGGGGCATAGGCGATGCGCGAATCAGCATGGGTGGAAAAGGACCACCTTTGCTTCCCCGAGCTGAGATCAAGGCTGAGCAGGCGGTGGCCTTTGCCAACGAAAAGCTGGCCATGGTGTAGTAAAGGTACGCCGAGATCCTTCTCAGAGCGATATTCCCAGCGCTGGCTACCATCCAGAGCCCGATGTACACCAAGGAGGCTGCGTCCAGCACTTAACAGCCATTCTCCATCCATGCGTGGACGGTAGGTGGAGGATGTCACCAGAGGGTAATGCCAGCGCTGGCGGCCGTTCCCAAGGTCCCACGCCTCAAGGGTGGCATCACCATTCAGGAACAGGGTCTGCCCCGAGAGCAAAAAGGGGTAGAGCCTGTTGTTTCCGGTTTGCCAGCGATGCCGAACGGGGAGCGCTTCACCGCCACGGGCCCCACCCGGAATGCTGACGGCGAGCCCGCCCGCTGCTATAGCCGCCAGCAGTTTGCGTCGGGAAAAAGCAGGGCTATCCTCACGGAATGGCTCGCCAATTCCTAATCGCACTTGGCTCCTTGCTCAACCCAGCGCAACAGCAGCTGGGTGTTCGGGTGATCCCGCCCTTCCCCCGGGCTGATGCCGGCCGGCATGCGGTTTTCCACCAAACGCTGGTAGAGTTTGCTGCCCGCCGAGTTACCCGGTTTCACGATCTTTGCTGGTGGTTTTCCCTGCTTTGCCTTGGCGATGGCATCGGCGCCCAGCATGATGCCCTCATAAGAGGTCAGATCCAGTTCGTGAAAGCTGGGTGGCTCCTGATTGGACATGTGACAGTCGCTACACGCGGCCAGCGAGCCAAAGGCGCCACGCAGACTCATCAGCGGCAAGACTTTGGTCTGAAAAACGGCATTATTCTTTGCGCCGTCATCAATCCACTTCTTTATCGCAAGGATATTAGCCGTGTCCTGTGGATAATCGAAGGCGACACCGAGCGGCATGCGATTGTTACGAAGATAACGTCGGAACAAGCCCTTCTTTGGTTTGCCGGGAACCACGACGGCACGAGCCGGGGCTTCCATGGAACCCCTGAGAATGCCCTGACAGCTGGTTAGATCCAGCCCGCGGTAACTCTTCTTGGGATCGTTGGAGCCATGACAGATCACGCAGGCCGCACCTTCACCGAAGGCGTTGGGCAGGCGCATCAGGGTTGCGATGTATTCGTAGGTGATGGCGATATTTCGTTCCACTACCAGTTTCCTCACCGCTTCCTCATGGCTGGCACCACGAATCGCTTTTTCTACCACATCCTCCACGGCATCAGCTTTTGCATCTTTCCTGTCTGCCTGGATCGATGGGCTGGCCAAGAGCAATGCCAATCCCGTTAGCAGCACCCGGATGAATGCTGCAGAAGTACGCGTGCAACTCTGGAATTGCATAATGCTCACTGTAAACATGATTTCCCCCTCCCTTGTTAGTGCCCAAATCAAAGAATTTTAAAATTGGCACTAAGGTATAAGTGTAGTAGGTGTTTATGATTTATTGGAGAGAAATGGTTTGGTTTTTTCAGTGCCGGCAGCAAGGCAAGCAGTAGCGCGGTAATGATGCCGGTGCAGATGAATATGGTTTTCTGAACGCTGATATTTTCCATCATAAGGGTGCCTCTAAAAACTCAAGTTTCCATGCAAGACAAGGCATGAGTAAAAAAGTTGAGTGCAGCATATGGTTTATATGTAAGCAAAACGTTTTTGCCAGAAACGCCGTATTGCGACGAAAATTGGATTTTTAGAGGTGTCCATAAGGGACTCTGGGCATCAAATTGCATAAATGAACGGGTGGATATGAATACGGTTGTCGGTACTATAATTAGTGTTCAGATTAGAGGAGGCTTTAACGGAATCGACCTCCCGTAATAACAACATGCAGGGGCTGTGTGATGGGATATTCAGTGCTGGATTCGTGGAAAAATTATTTTGTGCTGGTAGCGGCGTTACTGCTGTCTCAGGCCTTGCTGGCAGTGGAGGAAAACAGTTTCCCCCGCGTTTCTGGCAGCGTTGTGTTTGAGCTTCAAAACGATGCGGCCTACGACTCGGATGATGCAACGGCCAAGTTCAATAACCTTTCCGCGACCATCGAACCTGCCTTTAGTCTTAAATTCAGCGAGGCCATTTCCATCAATGCGGCCCTGGTTTTCGAACCGGTGGCAGACCCCTCGGTTCCCGGCGATGATCTCTGGTTTGACCATGAAGGGCTGTATGTGGAAACCCTGAGCCTGAATTACGATAGCGAGCGATTATTCCTGCAGGTGGGCAAGATTGGAGTTAATTTCGGTATTGCCTGGGATGCGGCGCCCGGGATCTACGGCGTTGATATTCCTGGGGAATACGAGATAACAGAGCGTGTCGGTTTTGGCGGGGGGCTTAATTTCGGTAGCGAGAACCATGGTCAGCACACACTGTCGGCGAGCGTCTTTTTTACCGATACGTCGCTGTTAGCAGAATCCGTATTTACCCGGAGGGAGCGTACCCGGAGGAGTGCTGGTGGCCCGAGTAATAACGGCGATTTGTCTTCCTTTGCCGTGGCCCTCGATGGCGGCGAGTTTTCGTCGCTACCGGGTTTCCGTTATCACCTGGCCCTCATGCATCAGGCCAATGGTCTGGCCAGTGAGGATGATGAGTTTAGTTTTGCCATCAGTACCGAATACGAGATCAGCATCAACGACGCACTCTCCGTTACGCCTCTTTTGGAGTATGTCGATCAACGTGATACTGGCGGGGTGGCGGGTGACGACACCCACTATCTGACCGCTAGTCTGGCGAGTGCCTACAAGAACTGGAATCTGGCCCTGGCCTGGACCCGAAGAGAGACTGATTTAACGGGTGGTGCTGGTGCTGCCGTAGAGCAATTCCAGGCCACCGCTGGTTATGCCTTTGCCAACGGGGTCAGCGTGGATGCCGGTTGGATGACCCACCACGAGGGCGGTGTGGATACGGATACTTTGGGCGGGTTGCTGGCCTATACTCTGGAGTTCTAGCTTTCCCCATAGCCCCCCTGTCCAGCATCAAATATGGGCGGTTGCTCCTGTAGTTGGCACTGCCATACGGAGTTTTCATGCAAGTAACCACCGTTGCCGAACTTGTCCCGCTGCTGCAGACGGCCATAGGGCCGGTCATTCTCATCTCGGGCGTTGGTCTTTTTATCCTCACCATGACAAATCGCCTCGGGCGGATCATCGATCGCGTCAGATTGCTATCGGCAGAGTTGCCCCAGGCTGGTCCGGCCCGTGCCGCAAAGATAGTGCCTCAGATCCACATCTTCTGCCGGCGTGCTCGTGTGATACGGCTGGCGATTACCCTGGTTTTAATGAGTGCCCTGAGTGCGGCAATCCTCGTTATTCTGCTTTTCTTTACGGCGTGGCTTCAGCTCGAAACCGCGTGGCTCATCGGTGCATTATTTGTTATCTGTATGGGATGTTTGATCGCAGGGCTGGTGGTATTCATTCAGGATATCAATCGTTCACTCGTGGCGTTGAAGCTCGAATTGGCAGCGGACGGGATAGAGGATCTGCCTGAGGAGGCCACAGAAGAGATAGAACCTCCTTCCTAACCACCCAGAAACAGCTTTCCTACCTCCGGGTCCTCCAGCAATTCACTGCCGGGTCCTGCCATGGCCAACTCACCTGAAACCAGCACATAGCCGATATCGGAGAATTCCAGGCCCTTTTTGGCATTTTGTTCCACCATGATGATGGTTTTGCCCTCGGTGTGCTGAAGGTCATCAAGGATTTCGAACACCATATCGATGAAGCGGGGTTCAAGCCCGATGGAGGGTTCATCTACCAGCAGGATTTGCGGCTCCATCACCAGCGCACGAGAGATTTCCAACAGGCGGCGCTCGCCGCCTGAAAGCACGCTGGCGGTTTGGCCACGGCGCGCGGCGAGACGGGGATATTTTTCGAAAATACGCTCGGCAGCCTCTTTAGCGTCGTCGGTTCGGGGCATCAGGTAGCCCCCCATCCACAGATTCTCTTCCACCGACATATCCGGGAACACGGAATTATCCTGGAGAATGTAGGCGATACCGGCCTCCCCGAGTTTGCGATTGGTACTCATTCGGGTGATGTCCTGGCCATCAATATTGATGCTGCCACTACGGATATCCGTCAGCCCGTAGATGGAATGCAGGATGGTGGATTTACCGGCGCCATTGGGGCCGATGAGGCACAATGATTGACCACTGGCGATGTGCAGGCTGAAGCCATGCAGGATCTCCATTTTGCCGTAGCCGGCCACCAGATTATCAATGTGTAACAGGGCTTCACCCTTTGCCAGTTCCGCCAGTCTTTGCACCGCGACGCCTTCCGCGCCCAGTTCGCTGGCCCGGCGGGACACGTCCTCCACGGATATGACGGAATCTACCTTGCCGAGGCCATAGCCAAAGCTTCTTTTTGTCTTCGGATCCGGTGTTGTCGTCATCAGTTGGCCCCAAGATAGGCGTCGATAACCCGCTGATCATGTTGAATATCTTTGGGCACACCCTCGGCAAGCAGTTGGCCATGGGCGAGGCAATAGATGTGCTCCGCCAGATTCATGATGACGCGCATATTGTGTTCGATCACCAGCAGGGTGATACCCAACTCGGCATTGGCAAGCTTCAATCGATCGATGATGCCGTTAATGAGGGTGGGATTGATGCCGGCAGTGGGTTCATCAAGGAGCAGCATCTTCGGCTTGTTCATCAGCGCCATGGCGAATTCCAGCAGCTTTTGTTGCCCAAAGGAAAGATCCCCGGCGAGCAGCCAGCGCTTGTTGTAGAGGCCCACAAATTCCAGCAGTTCCTCGGCCTGCTCCGTTACCTCTGGGGGAATGGGGCGAAACATGGCGCGCAGGCTCTCATTACGGGTAGGGGTGCTGATCATCAGGTTTTGCACACAATTCATGCCGCCGTAGATGCGCGTTTGCTGAAAGGTGCGCAGCAATCCCATGCGCGCTATTTGCGGAACCCGCAGTTGGGTCAGCTCCTTACCGGAAAATTTTATCGAGCCGGAATCGATGGGATGATAGCCGACGATGGAGTTGAACAGGGTGGTCTTGCCCGAGCCGTTGGGACCGATGAGACCGATGATCTTGCCTTCCGGCACATCAATGCTGATGTTTTCATTGGCTACGACGCCACCGAAAGACTTGGCAGCATCGCGAACTTCCAGCAGATGACTCATCTCTGCTCCTCTCCATCAACCTGCTGGCCAAAGCGTTCCGGCCATTGTTCCCGTATCCAGCCGAGGATCCCCCGTGGGAAGAACACTACAATGATGATGATCAGAAGTCCCAGTGCGACCCGTTGCCAGCCCAGCAAATAGGTCCAGAAGAGTTCCTGGGTAATGTGAAAAATAGTGGCGCCGATGACCGGCCCCCATAGCGTGCCCTTGCCACCAAGGATGGCCATGAGCACCATCCACACCCCGAGGGTGGGTCCGGCAAAGGCCACATCCATGGGGTCGATAAAACCGATGAGATTGCCGTAGGCGCCGCCTGCCAGGGCCAGGAACACCGCAGCTACAGACCAGGCGATGGTTTTATAGCGGGTGGTATAAAGGCCCATGGATTCGGCCTTGTCTTCATCATCACGGACCGCGTTGATGGCGAGCCCGAAGCGCTCCGAATACAGGTAGCGCAGCACCACAAAACTCACTGCAGCCAGTATCAGGAAGAAATAATAAAAAAAGATCCCACGTCCGAAAAATGTCTCGGGAAATAATGGCGTGACCAGTCCGGAACCGGCACCCAGAAAATCCCAGCCACTGGCTATCTCGCCGGCAGCAATACCCAGACCCAGGGTGCAGATGGCAAAATAATGGCCGCGCAGGCCGAGGATGCCGGCACCGAGCACCACCGCGAGCACCACGCACAGCAGCGCACCACTGGCGAGGCCAAGGCCAAGGCTGAGCAGATAGTCCAGCAGTGAAAGCTGGGACTCTGTTCCACCTGCCATGCTGGCGTATTCATCTACATTAAAAAACAGCCCACGCTGGATTACCGCGGTGGTGTACATACCGACACCAAAGTAGACGATATTTCCGAAAGAGTTATAACCCATCTGGCCACCCATGATGTCCCAGGTCAGGGCCAGCAGGACCATCAGCCAGAGCACTGCCAGCTGGGTTTGATAATTGGGAAATAGCAGTGGTGCGGTGAGGATGAATAGTCCGAGGCCGATAGAGAGCAGAGTTTTCAGGGAGCTGTTCATTGCAGGTATTGGCGCTTTTTGCCCAGACGATAGTTACGCCAGACTAGGATGATTACCAGCAGGCTGAATACGAAGGCGGCCTGAAATTCGGTGCCGAGGAGGAAGCCGGCAAAGTTTTCAGCGGCCCCCAAGCCAAGACCTGCTACCACCACCCCTGCGAGGTTTCCAAGCCCGGCGATTACCACGATCATGAAGGAGCGCACAGTGTAGATGAGTCCGATAAAGGGATGGATTACCCAAGTCATGACTACCAGGGAACCGGTGGCGCCACAGAGCGCGGCATTGAGTGCATAGGTGGTGGCATAGACGCGATCCGTGTTGATGCCCATGAGGCGTGCTGCGCGGGCGCTTTGGGCAGTGGCGCGGATCGCCTGGCCTATGCGGGATTTACGTAAAAACAGCATCAGCAGGGCGCCCGTCACGATAGTGATTGCCAAGGCAACGAATTTGATGTTGGCGATGGCGACGTCGTCGTTGAACAGGAACAGGGTGCCTAATTCCGGATCGGCATTTTGGATATCAGCACCGAAAACCTGATTCATCAATTGCTGCAGCAGGATCGATATACCGAAGGTAGCGAGGATTGAAATAAAGAGGTCGCGGTCGACGATGCGAAAGATCACCAGGCGATATACCCCCCAGCCGACGATGAACAAGGCTAGCGCCGATACCGGTACTCCCCACAGGGGATGGATGCCGAGATAGGAAAGGTAAAGGGTAACGAAGCCACCGAGGATGACGAATTCACCCTGGGTAATATTGATGATATTCATCACTCCCCAAACCAGGGCCATACCGTAGGCCGCAAGGGCGAAGATGGCTCCTGCGAGCAATCCATCAATGAGTAACTGGAGAGAAAAGACCGGTGCGTCAACAAGCAGAAGGAGGTTATCCATGGCTTCCGGGAAGGCTCCGAATTATTGTTATCTGAGGCCGCTCCAGTCCCGATGAATAACTGGAGCTCATAAAAAGCCCTGACGGCCATGTGGCCGTCAGGGCTTTACTTCGGAGTTTAAGGTCGTGGATGGATCAGCTTATGGCTTGCCCACTTGGCTGGCGCCACCACCACGTATTTGCCGCCCTGAACCTGGCGCAGCACCATGGGCTTGGCGATATTTTTGCCGGTAGCATCAAACTTTACGTTGCCGTAGAAAGTTTGTAATTGGGTTGCGGCCAGCGCATCGCGTACCTTCTCGGTATCGAAGGAGTTAGCCTTTTGTAGTGCATTCACCCAGACCAGCACCGATGCAGTGGATTCTGCTGCCTGGTAAGGGGGCACATAACCATAGGCCGCCTTAAAGTCTTTGGCGTAGTCTCCTGCCGAGCCAAACCAGGGGTCCTGGTAGGTCATGGTAGGTGCCCACTGGGTGGCGCACAGGGTTCCCTCTGCCTTGTTGCCAAACTTTTGGCTGTCAGTGACTTTTGCCGATTCGCAATGGGTAATCGCCAGCATCGGCACCTTGACCCGCATGGCAGCGGCCTGACGGGTGATCAATGAAGCGCCCTTGGAGTGACCTGAGACCACCAGTATGTCGGGCTTCAGCGCCTTCACTTTGGTCAGCGTGGCCGACATATCGCTCAGCTCACGTGGCAGCTTGTCATCCACCACCACCTTCATACCGTGGCGTTTGGCGTCATCCAGCACGCCGGCACGGATATCGAGTGAGAAGGGATCGTTCTCCACTGCCACCGCAACCTTGACGCTGGACGGGCTCTTGCCCGAGGCCTTGGCGTGTTGCGCGGCCAGGTTGACGGCTTCCTGAAGGTATTGCTCCGAGGTGGAAAGCACTGCAAACAGATAGCGGTAACCCTTGTTGAAGAGCGAACGCGAGGCGCCATTGCCTTCTACCATGGGGACCTTGTGCTTCTCGGTGATCGGCGCCATTGCCTTGGTAAGGCCTGAGCTGTATGGCCCGAGCATGAACTTCACCCCATCCTGCTTGATCAGGCGTTCGGCTAATTGTGCACCGCGCGCCGGGGTGGATTCGTCATCGTAGTAGATGACCTTGAGGCGGTAGCTTTTGCCACCCACCGTGACGCCACCCTTGCTATTGACCCGGTTAACCGCAAGGTCATAACCCCGTTGGGTATGATTTCCGGCGGTGGTGTATTTGCCAGTCAGGGAGACTGCGGCGCCGAGTACGATGGTGTCGCCTTCTACCTTGGCAGAGGCACTACCCACGAGACCCAGTGTGAGCAGAGAAGTACCGAGTGAAAGGATTAGATTTTTTGTTAGCTTGAGCATGCTGTCCTCCTCCATAAAGATCTGCTGATCATGTTTCCCCGTCCAGCTTGGACCACGGGAAGCAACGGTGGTTCTACACAGATTTCTTTTTTCGGTCCGGGATAGCCATGTGGATAATATTTAGGCGATCCCTTGGCCATAGCATAGAAGCTTGCGTTCTGAGGTCAAGGGTTGGTAGAACCTCGCGGTCGTTTCATGGCGGGTGGGGGAGTGTAGTATGAGGGTCTTATCACGAATATCAGGGAAGGCATTTATATGGACTCTGAAACTCAGGCACATGCTATTTACCAACGTCTTATAGCCAATGTTGAACGGGTAATTCGCGGCCAGAATCGCGCCGTTCGCCTGCTTGTTGCCGCCTTTGCTGCGGGTGGTCATGTGCTGCTGGAAGATGTGCCGGGTACTGGCAAGACGACCCTGGCCAAGGCATTGGCGCGCTCCGTGCACGCGGAGTTTCAACGTATCCAGTTCACCCCGGACCTGCTCCCGAGCGATATCCTCGGGGTGAGTATTTTTGACCAGGGCAGCCAGAAATTCAGCTTCCACCCAGGCCCGGTATTCACCGAGGTATTATTGGCCGACGAGATTAACCGTGCCTCGCCACGTACCCAGTCCGCCTTGCTGGAGGCCATGGGTGAGCACCAGGTGAGCGTGGATGGCGCCCGGCACGGACTCAAGCCGCTATTTTTCGTTATCGCCACTCAGAACCCGCTGGAATTCCAAGGCACCTTTCCCTTGCCGGAGTCGCAAATGGATCGTTTTGCTCTGCGCTTTAGTCTTGGTTACGTGAGTCCTGAGGAGGAGGTGGCGATCCTCGGCGATCAAGCCCATGGTCATCCCCTGGAAAATATTGGGCCCTGTGTGAGTGAGGCTGAGGTGGTTGCCCTGCGTAGAGAATTGGAGGACGTGCGGGTGAGTGATGAACTGAAGCGCTATGTGGTGGATCTCGTCGGTGCTACCCGTAGTGCGGAAGGGGTGCGGGTAGGTGCCAGCCCGCGGGCATCGCTCACCGTAGTAAAGGTGGCTCAGGCCCTGGCACTTTTTGATGGCCTTGATTTCGTTACCCCGGACCACATTCAGGAGATCGCCGAGCCTGCCATTGCCCACCGTATTCTGGTGGAAGATCAGGCTGGCTTTTCCGGCTTGAATGGCGAGCGGGTGGTGGCCGAGATCCTGGAAACGCTGCCGGTTCCCGCCTGAGCTAGTGAAGCAGATGTCGGGCAACAAACAAGGACCATAGCCTGGATGGCGCGATAGTGAAATCCGGGCTACGGGATGGCTGATGTCGTAGAGAGATCCTTATGTTCAGACGCTGGTTACTTGCCCGGTTTTATACCCTCTACCGGCTTGATCGCTGGCTGCGGCTCCGGCTTGGTCCCGCCGGGGTGCTGGTGGCAGGACTTTTTAGCATTGCTCTCGTCTTTGGCATCGATACCCGGCGGACGCTCGCCTATCAACTCGCGAGTCTTGGTCTCGCACTGCTATTGCCGGCCATCATCAGCACCTTATTTCCCTGCCCACGTTTGTCTCTGAGGCGAAGTGTGCCCCGTTACGCCACCGTAGGTGTGCCGATGGCCTATACGGTTAGGGTGAATAATGAAAGCGGGCGGGAGCAGCATGGCCTGCGCCTGGTAGAAGCCTTACAGGCAAAGCCACCCTCGTATCAGCGTTTCCGCACCGAGCGGCTCAAAGACCGGAAGCAAAGGAGCAACCCCTTCGATCGTCTGGTGGGTTATCCCCGCTGGAGTGTGCTCATGCGGTGGGCTCGTGGTGCGACGGTGAAAGAGGTCGGGATTCCGCCAATTCCGCCACATGGTGACACTGAGGTGAAGATGCATTTGCTCCCGGAGCGTCGGGGGATGATTCACTTGGGCGATCTGCATGTGGCCCGGCCTGATCCCCTGGGTTTGGTGCGAGCGATTTCTACCCATCAAAAGCCAGTGAATCTGCTGGTATTGCCTCGCTGTTACCCGCTGCAGGGGATCGAGCTTCCCGGGACGCGGAGTCGTCCACACAATGGCTTATTGCCAGCGCCACTGCGCGGTGACTCGGGGGAATTTATGATGGTCCGGGACTATCGGCCCGGCGATCCCCTGCGGTGGATACATTGGCGCAGCTGGGCGCGGACGGGGCGACCGGTGGTCAAGGAATTCGAGGATCTGGGTGGTTGTCGCCATGCGCTTTTTCTGGATGTTGGTGATGGTGCGTCTGCTGAGAGTTTTGAGGCGGCGGTTTCGGTGGCGGCCTCTTTTGTGGTGACCGGATTCGTGGAGTTGGTCTGTATTGGCAGCACTGTCTATCGCATGCCACGTGGAGGGGGGCGCGGTTTTTCAGCGCTGGTGATGGAGGCGCTGGCCTGCGTTCAGCCGCAAACGGATGGCAAGGGACGCCGTGTTCCGGAGGAATGCCTGGCCGAGGCGGGTGGCTGGATCTGTGTCTTTCCGGCTTGGGATGAGCAGCACCGACAGCAGATAAAAAACATCGCTGAGACGGGTGCGGGCGTGTTGGCACTGCCCATCGCTGACAGCGCAACGTTGGGATCGGAACTGTTGGGGCCGGGAATTCGTGTGGTACCACTGGCTGGTGCAGATATAGCTCACTCCCTGCGCGATCTGGCGGGGGCCGGCTTATGAGGATTCCGCCATTGCTGTTGGGTGCCACCATGCTGTTTTGGGGATGGCAAAATGGGGCCTGGCTTACGGGCTTGTCACTGGCCGCTCTGATTGAGGGCGCACGGTGGGTCCCGTGGCGTTGGGAACTGGACGATCAGGACTTCAATCGTATCGCCGATCTCAGTGCCGTGCTGTTTCTCGGGTTGATTTATTACCAATACGATACCCACGCGGTACACGGGATATTTGGCACTCTGCGCTGGTTGCCACTGGTGTTGCTGCCCCTGCTGGCCGCCCAGCTCTATAGCACCCGTGACGGCATCCGTTACGCCACCCTGTTTATCAGTATTCGCCGCGCTGAGGCCCGTGGGCGGATTGTGGATGGGGGGACGATAGATCTTCGTTATCCTTTTTTGGTCCTGTGCTTACTTTCTGCCAGCGCGGGTACTGCTGACCGGAGTCGCTTCTATGCGGTCTTGTGCCTGCTCGTGGTATGGGCCTTGTGGCGTTTTCGGTCACAGCGCTATTCCGTAATTATCTGGGGTGGGGTTATGGCGCTTTCACTGGCCCTGGGGATGGGTATTCAGACGGGCATCCTGAAGACACGGACCGCGCTGGAGCCCATCGTGCTGGAGTGGCTGCAGGAACGCCTGTGGCAGATGCGTGACCCCTACCGCACCCAGACCGTCATCGGCGAGATTGGTGATTTCAAGACCTCCGACCGCATTCTTATGCGTGTGGATGCTTCCGGTAACCCTCCACCCCCGTTGCTGCGCGAGGCGAGTTACCGCACCTACAGCACCGGGGTCTGGCTTGCCGGCTCTACACGATTTAGCCCGCTCAAGCCGGACATCGAGGGCACAAGCTGGGCCTTGCAAGCGGGCGAGGGCCCTTTTCATAGCGCAAATATTTCCCAGCGCCTGCGCCGTGGCAAAGGGTTGCTCGCGCTGCCCGGTGGCTCCCATCGGCTGGAAAAATTGCCGGTAGAGGAGCTCAAACAAAATACCCTGGGGGCGGTCACCGTGGCGAGTGGACCCGATCTTGTTGAGTACACTGCCTACTACCGCCCCGGTGAGAGCGTGGATCTCAAGGCCGATGAGACCGATCTGCAGTTGCCACGTCGGCAGAGTGCATTGTTCAGCGATCTGGTGGATGAGCTGGGATTGCGCGGTTTGGAAACAGAGGCGGTTATTGCCCGCGTGGCAGCCTATTTCAAGCAGTATTTCAGCTACACCCTGGTGCAGCGCAGGTCTCAGGGCTTGCGGCCGCTTGCCTATTTCCTTCAGGAGTCGCGGCGTGGGCATTGTGAATACTTTGCTACCGCCACGGTGCTGCTTTTACGTGCGGCTGGTATCCCTGCGCGTTATGCCACCGGTTACTCGGTGCAGGAATACAGCACCCTGGAAGAACGTTTCATCGTGCGTCGTCGGCACGCTCATTCCTGGACTTTGGCGCGGGTGAACGGGCAGTGGCGGGATATGGACACCACGCCGGCAGTATGGGCGCCGCTGGAGGCTAAAGCGGCTTCCAGTTGGGAGGCTTTTTTCGACTTTTTTGCCTGGCTGCAATATCGCTTTACCCGCTGGCGAGTGAGCGAGGGCGGGGTGGAAATGCAATGGCTGCCATGGCTGGCGTTGCCGCTCTTTCTATTTCTGATATGGCGCTTACGGAGTACCCGGCGCCAGCAGCGTGTGCAAGTGGGAACATCCTCACAACGGCGGCCACGGCCCGTTGGCATGCGTTCGGATTACTATCAAATTGAGGCATTTTTAGGTGCTGCAGGTCTGACACGACCATCTGGGGAGACGCCACAAAGCTGGCTACGACAGTTGGCGGAGAGCAAGCAACTGGAGGGAATGGATGAAGTGCTGAAGGATATTCTGCCCATCCACTATCGTTGGCGTTTTGACCCCTTGGGTCTTGATGAGCGGGCGCGGGAAGAATTCGGCCGCCGGGTACAGACGTGGCTGACCCAGCAAAAAAAGGGAACGCTACCCTTTAAGTAGAAAAAGGGAGTAGAGCACCAAAACGCCTCTCCGTAGCCCGGATGCAGCATTAGCGAAATCCGGGAAGGTGGCTGCGGCGTAGGTTGGTATGACAACAGACCTCTGCCCCGGATTCCACTTCGTTTCATCCAGGCTACAGCCGGCTTAGCATTCCATCTTTCCCGTTATGCCGGATGTAGCGCAGCGAAAATCCGGTCTCCAGGGGCCGAAGTCACGAAAATGAGGCCCTTGGTAGGCAGGAAAAAGGGCGGCGTTCGCTTATTCTCTATGTCGGGTTACGCTACGCTAACTCGACCTACGAGCCTTGCCCACTCACTATCGTTGGCGATTCAGATCCCGAGTCTGAAAAGGAAAAGGGTAGCGTCCCCTTTTTGTCAGTGCATCCGTGGTCGTGGTGTCGATACCCGGCCCATGGACTGTATGTTGCGCATGAGGTTTTCGATGCTCTTCAGGCGCATCCGTCGCGGTGGGGTCGGCGCACTGTTGGCATCGGGGATGGTGGTGCCCCAGCCGGGCTGGTCAATGCTGACGCTACCGTGATCATTGGAAACATCGATGGCGGTTTTTTCTCCCGTTTTCTTCGGCTCGTTTAGGACCACGGTTGCGGAGTCCCCAATCACCTCACCGGATACATCGGTGCCACGGATGCCGATGGTGGCGACTTGGCCGAGCCGTACGTTCATGGAGCGTGGGCGGTGTTTGGCTATCAAGCCGCTGACAAAGCGAAAGACACCCTTCAGAATGCGGGTAGCAACCACGTCTTGTTTGGCACTCCTGCCATAGACAAATTTGCTGACTTTCATTTGTGCCCGCGAGCCGAGGGTGAATTTGGAGCCATCCTGGAGGCGGAATCGGATCACCGAGCGTCGAGAGGTGGTTATCTTGTCTCCCGCGTAGATATCAGCTTTCTTGGAGAGGCGGCGGATTTGTCCATCTGTTCCTGTCGCTGTGACGGTGCCACGTAGCAGCATGACCTTGCCCGCAGATACTGCGGCGCTTGCGGGCAGTACCAGCGTGGCTAACAGGAAGCCGAGCAAAAGAGCGGGTATGCTTGCAGGAATCCGGGAATTTTGTAGCCTGATGCGCATGATATCTCCACCTTTGTTTGTATTCTTTCCCAGCATAGACGGCCCCTGTAGGGCACGCAATGTCGTGGGTGCCATATTTGCGGGGGTGGTCACATTGTTTGCCCTTGGAGGTTGTGCCAGCATCCCCGGAATGTCAGCCCGCGACGAGTTATCGCGTGCGGAGCAACAAGGGTTTGTGCGCGCTCAGCATCATTTCAGCGGTTTTGACGTGGTAACACTGCATCGTGGTACTCATGTTTCCAGACGTCTGGTGGTGTACATCGAGGGCGATGGCCGGGCCTGGATCAGTCGCACACGTTTATCGGCAGACCCCACCCCGCGTAACCCGGTCAGTCTGAAGCTGGCACTCAAGGACCCCTCCACGGCGGTCCTCTACATTGGTCGGCCCTGCCAGTATTTGCGTTCGTCGGAGCGTGGCCGCTGCGATGCCCGATACTGGTCCAGTCATCGTTATGGTCGTGCGGTGGTGGATGCCATAAACCAGATCATCGACGGCATAGCAGTTCCAGGGATGCAGGTGGGGTTAGTGGGTTATTCCGGTGGTGGAACGTTGGCGGCCTTGGTGGCAGCAACACGCGAGGATGCTGCCTGGTTAGTGACCCTTGCCGCCAATCTGGACCACCGCGTCTGGACCCGCGAGCATGGGCTTAGTCCGCTTGTCGGTTCGCTGAATCCACCAGATTTTGCGCTTCCACTCAAGGTCATTCCCCAGTTTCACCTTTCGGGCACGCGGGATCGCATCGTCCCGGTGGCGGTACTTAAGAGTTATCTGGCAGCGCTTGGTAATCTGGCCACACTGACGACCGAAACGGTTGCAAATTTTGACCACGCCTGCTGCTGGGAAGGCCTCTGGCCCGATCGTATGTGCCGCTTTCCCCCGGCACGGGGGTTTCTCTCTAGAAAAGCCTGCAAAACCAGCATCATAGAGGGGGTTGTTGTTAAATAAGAACACTTGTGGTGTAAGGGGGACATCTGCTATGCTCGCGTCTGTTGCTATTTAATGACAGGGAAACAACAAAAATAATCCCGCCGTTGTAACGACAGTCAAGAGTAATTTCAGCGCTTTAATGGGGGATCTGTCATGCGCGCCATAGCTAAACCAGTCCTGTGTACGGCTTTGGGAGTCATGCTCCTGGGTAACAGTTTTTCTGCTAACGCCGGTAGTTCTCCTCCTCCTTGCACACCCTATCCCGCGTGCTGGTACGCCAACAACATTAACCCGTTGCTCACGTCACCCGTTGAACTCTTGGCGCTGGTCATATTGCAGGCACAGATACGTGCGTGGGCACAGGTTGCTCTCATGCTGAATATGCCTTTTGCTGCCTATGTGGGGAGCGGCCGTTCTGGCCTCGATACAGAAATTTCCCCGGTTGCCGGTGGTTCCATGTTTCGTAGCCGAGGTATGGCGGCGGGTGATGATTTTGCCTTTCCCTACAGCTTCTGGGGCAGTGTCTCTCGCACAGACTCTGAGGACGACTTTGTTTCCACCGCTTTTGATTCCACCCGTTACAATTTTCTTGCCGGCGCCGATTTTAGCCCACGGGAAGGTCTGGTTATGGGCTTGGCGCTTGGTTATGAAGATCAGGATGTGGATACAACATTCAATGCGGGTAACGCCGATATGGATGGCTTTACCGTTGTTCCCTATCTTTCCCTGATGGTGGGAGATAAGACCAGCGTTAATCTGTCCTTTGGCTATTCCGACATCGATATAAGCCAGTTCCGTTCTACCGGTGGTGTCCCCGGCGGTGCGCCCATTACCAGTAAAGTGGATTCGGAGCGCTGGTTTTTTAGCGGAAACGCTGCTCACTACTGGCAATATGGCAACTGGAACCTGACCGGACATGCCGGTGTCTTCTGGGCCAAGGATCAGCAGGATGCCTTTACCGAGAGTGACGCCACCGCAAACCTTAAAAATAGCTTCAAGCTAGGGCAGTGGCGCATCGGTATTGAGGGTGCGTACCCAATGGGTGCCTTCGAACCCTATGCCAGCGCTACCCTCGAAAATGATTTCAGCCGTACCCAAATTCCCTTTGCTGCAGGTGTTGCCCGGGCTCAATATGATCCCACCGACGTGCTGCTCGGCTTCGGACTGCGTTATTTTGCTGATGATGGCCTGTCAGGAAGTATCGGATACAGCACCGTGGTTGGCCGTAATGACTACGACGAAGATACCTTCCAGCTGATGGTTCGGGCCGAGTTTTAGGTTCGGGGGGGAAGGGGGCCTTCATGTGCTGGAGTGGTGGCCCGGGTTTTTTTGACCGCTAGCGCCTTTGCTAACGGCACACACATTTAAATTGCAGCAAATTAATCAGGGAGTTTCCATGGTGGCCAAATGGTTCTTATACCCGGCAGCGATTTTGTTCTTGCTGGCCACCAGTTTTACCGCTAATGCGGTTTATCCTTGCTCTCCTTGGCCCGCTTGTTCCAGCAGCAACGGAGAGATAAGTGATCCTCACGATGCGGCGGGTAGCCTGGTCATGGAAGGTGTCTTGATGTGGGGCCGCGATACCCTGAACATCCAGCACGATGCTTTCCGTATTGGTCATATTCTGATGGACAAGAGTAGCTCGCAGTCCTCGGGTGCCAAGGGGCTGGCCGGCAACAAAATGTTGCACACGGGCATGGCGGCAGGTGATGGCTTTGCCTTTCCCTATAGCGTCTGGGGTGGTTTCTCCCACACTGATTCCAGCGGCGACTTTCCGACCACCGCTTTTGATTCCTCTCGCTATAATTTTCTTGTAGGTGCTGATTTCAGTCCCAGAGAAGGTTTGATTATGGGGCTTGCCTTGGGCTATGAGGATCAAGAGATAGATTCCTTCTTCAACGCCGGTGAGATGGATATGGATGGCTATACCGTCGCGCCCTATATCGCGCTGCAGGTGGGTGACCAAAGCAGCATCGATCTGACTTTCGGTTACTCCGACATTGATGTCAGTCAGTTTCGTTCGACAGGTGGAGTGCCGGGTGGGGCGCGTATTAGCAGTAAAGTAGATTCCGACCGCTATTTTGTCAGCGGTAATTTCACCACTTTTAGAGACTATGGTGAGTGGCATGTAACCGGTCAAATCGGGGCGTCTTGGGCCAAGGATCAGCAGGATGCCTTCACCGAGAGCAACGGCACGGTTAATGCCCGGAGCAGTTTCAGGCTGGGGCAGGCGAAGATTGGTGGTGAGGTCTCTCGTGCCTGGGGTGCCTTCGAGCCCTACGCCAGCGCCACGCTGGAGTACGATTTTGCCCGTACCGAGATTCCCTTTGCAGCGGGCGTCGCTCGATCGCAATACGATCCCACCGATGTGTTGTTCGGATTCGGAGTGCGTTACTTCGCTGATAATGGTCTTTCCGGAAGTGTTGGATACAGCCGTATATTTGGTCGTGAGAATTACGACGAAAGTACCCTGCAGTTCCTCGTGCGGGCCGAGTTTTAGGTTCAGGGCAAAGACAGCATTTATCACCCTGCGGGATTGTGTCCCCTGGGGTTAACTGAAAGCGACTGTAGCTCTAGTTAACGGCGAACACATTTAAGGAAGCTCTGATCTATTCGTGAGTTCGTATCTTGCGCCCAAAATATCCATGTTTATCGTTGCTGCCCTTCGCAATAGAACGACTATTACGTGCGAGCAGCGCCTCAAAGCTGAACATTTTGAATCACAATCTACTTCGCTCAGAATAAATCAGAGCTTCCTTAAGTTATAGCGAATTAATCAGGGAGTCTTCCATGGTGACCAAATTTCTCTTATACCCGGCGGCGGTTTTGTTCTTGCTGGCCACCAGTTTTACCGCTAATGCGGTTTATCCCTGTTCTCCTTGGCCTGCTTGTTCCAGCAGCAACGGGGAGATAAGTGACCCCCATGATGCGGCGGGTAGCCTGTTTATCGAGGGATTTATAAAAGCGACCCTCGGTAATGTCTGGAACAAAGCGGACATGGATAATGCGTCGGGCTGGTTTGGTAGCGACCGTCAGAGCAATCTTGGCACCACCGGAGTGGCTGGAAACGGGATGCGGTATACGGGCATGGCTGCAGGCGACAGTTTTGCCTTCCCCTATGCCATCTGGGGTAATTTCTCCTATACCGATGCGAGTAGTGATTTTTCGACCACTGCTTTTGATTCCTCTCGTTACAACGTCTTCGTAGGCGCGGATTTTAGCCCCCGGGAAGGTCTGGTTATGGGGTTGGCGCTGGGCTATGAGGATAACGAGATAGATACCTTCTTCAACGCGGGCGAGATGGATGTGGATGGGTATACCGTCGTACCTTATGTCGCACTGCAGGTGGGCGACCAAAGCAGCTTGGATCTCGCCTTCGGTTACTCCGATCTGGATACCAGTCAGTTTCGCCTGACTGGCGGGGTGCCGGGTGGGGCGCGGATCAATAGTAAGGTTGGTTCCGAGCGCTATTTTGTCAGCGCCAACTACAACACCTTCAGGGACTATGGCGAGTGGCATGTAACCAGCCAACTCGGGGTGTTTTGGGCCAAGGATCAGCACGATGCATTTACCGAGAGTAACGGTACGGTCAATGGCCGTACCAGTTTCAAGCTTGGGCAGGCGAAGATTGGTGCTGAGGTAGCACGTGCCTGGGGTGCCTTTGAGCCCTATGCCAGCGCTACGCTGGAGTATGATTTCGCCCGCACCGGATTACCCTTTGCCGCCGGTGTTGCCCGGCCCCAATATGATCCCACCGATGTGTTGTTCGGATTCGGGGTGCGTTACTTCGCTGATAATGGTCTTTCTGGAAGTGTTGGATACAGTCGTATATTTGGCCGTGAGAATTACGACGAAAGTACCCTGCAGCTCTTGATCCGGGCGGAATTCTAGGCGGCGGATCACCTTTTCATGAGCCTCGTGCGGCATTGAACGGGGCACAACCGGGAAATTGGGTTCATGTCCTACGTTGATTCGCTGATTGCACAATGCCGCCCCCTGTTTGTGGGACTTGCTCTCGCCTGTTTCGCGTCTGCTGCCTTCGCTGGAATACCGGCGCCCCCCGGGACCGGCCCCGGTTCTTTCCCGGAAGCACGTGGTAGCTATACGGGCACCCTCAGTGAGCAGGATGTTAGCTGTACCGCTCCGTCGGTTGATAGTAGCGAATCTGTCCCGTTTACGGTTGTCATCGACACTCAGTCTAACAACAGTTTCTACGGTACGGCGACGGCGGCAGACGAGCCGGGAAATCCGGCGACTTTTTTGGGACTCATCGATATGGCGGGTGCCGTTACTGGCAGTTGGTCAGATGCCAATGCATCGGGCGGTTTTACCGGCACACTGAGCGGCAACACCCTGAGCCTGAATATTGTTGGTACGGACGTTGGCTACCCGACTGCCCCCGGCTCATGCCTGATTCTGGATAGCGCTACGGTAAGCCGCTCCGGTGCGATCAATCCTGCGGTGACGGCGGGTATCACGGTAACCACCCCGGCGACCACCCTGGCCTCGGTACGTGGCACCACCACCATTCTCAACCAGCGCTTTGGCGCCATCAGAAACAGTGATTTTGCCGGCCTGGGCGTGAACCCTATCGCCAATGGCTTCATGGTGCAGACTGGCGCCGCCGCGGGTGATGGCTTTGCTTATCCCTTCGGCTTCTGGGGCAGCTTCTCGCGCACCGAGTCCGACAACGACTTCGTCTCCACTGCTTTTGATTCCTCCCGTTACAATTTCCTTGTGGGTGGCGACTTCAGCCCGCGGGAGGGCTTGGTGATGGGCTTGGCGCTGGGTTACGAGACCCAGGATGTGGACACCTTCTTCAACGCCGGTAAGCAGGATATGGATGGCTATACCGTCGTGCCCTACGTGGCCGCGAGTGTCGGGGACCACAGCAGCCTTGACTTCGCTTTCGGCTATTCCGATATCAATACCAAGCAGTTCCGGGTGACCGGCGGCACGTTGATTAGCAGTTCCGTGGACTCTGAGCGTTACTTTGTCAACGGCAACTTAACTCACACCCGCGCCTACGGGCTGTGGAATGTGAGCGGGCAACTGGGCGCGCTGTGGGCCAAAGACGTGCAGAAAGCCTTTGCCGAGAGCAACGGCACCGTCAACACCGCCCGCAGCTTCAAGGTGGGGCAGTGGCGTATCGGCGGTGAGGCGGCCTATACGTGGGGTGTCTTCGAGCCCTACGCCCGGGCGACTTTCCAGTATGATTTCACCAGTACCAAGATAACCTTTGCGCCCGGTGTCGCCTCACCGAAGTTTGACCAAACCGATGTGCTGGCAGGTTTTGGGGTGCGTTACTTTGCGGACAACGGTATCTCTGGCAGCCTGGAGTACAATACTGTGCTGGGTCGGGAGAACTACAGCGAGGATACGCTTCAGTTTCTTATTCGCGCCGAGTTCTAGCGATCGAATAGCCTGAATAAAAAATCCCGGGGACTCAGCCCCCGGGATTTTTTATTGATGAACTCAAAAAAAGGAAAACCGTGCACATTATCAACCTTCGCTGGGCTCTGCCAGGCATCTTTCTGCTTACCAGCTTCGCTGGTAGCGCTCAGGCCACCTTCCCAAATGTCCGGGGCATCTTTGTTGGACTGGATACCTTTGCGGAGACGGGATGCACGGCACCCTTGCCGGCGAGCAGTAGTGGTGTAGACCCCATTATTATCGTCATCAATAGTCAGTCCGGAGCCAATTTTTCCGGAACCGCAAGAGAGAATAGCGGTGGCACTCCGGTTACGCTGACGGGAACCATTGATCCGGCCGGCAGTGTGAACGGGACCTTTATTGAGCCTTCCAGTGGGACCTTCAATGGTGGCTCAGGTACCTTTGGTGGCACGCTTAATGGCAACAGGCTGAGTTTTAGCTACTCGGGATCGGACAATCCCGGTCCGGGGGCATGTTCGAGTTTTGGTGGTTCTGTTGTGTCTACCCGTGCTCCCGTTGCGACAGTTTCCGCCGCTGCTCCAGGTACGGTGGTGACCAAAACCCAGACGGCAGCTCGGAAGGCGAGTGCACTTGCGACGATTGTGGGTGTGCGTGTCAGTAATATCTTCCGTCCGCAGGGAAGCCCACAACGAACTCCGCAGCCAACTAATGAGGTCGGTGTGAGTTCCATCCCCAATGGCATGATGTTTCAGACCGGTATGGCGGCGGGTGAAGATTTTGCCTTTCCCTATGGCTTCTGGGGCAGCTTTTCCCGCACTGATTCCGAGGATGATTTCTCTACCACGGCCTTTGATTCCACCCGTTATAATTTCATCTTTGGTGGTGATTTCAGTCCTCGTGAGGGCCTGATTATGGGGCTTGCTCTGGGTTACGAAACCCAGGAGGTCGATACCTACTTTAACGGTGGCCAGCAGGATGTGGATGGCTACACCGTGGTGCCCTATCTGGCTCTCAGATTGGGCGAGCATTACAGTCTGGACCTTTCCTTCGGTTATTCCTCGGTGGATACCGATCAGTTCCGCCTGGCGCTGGTGGGCGGACTGCCTGTAGGGGCGCAGGTTTCCAGCGCAGTGGATTCCGAGCGCTATTTTTTCAGCGGCAACTTAACCACCAACCGTGCTTATGGAAACTGGAACTTAAGTGGCCAGGTGGGTGGCTTGTGGGCCAAGGACGTGCAGGACGCCTTTAGCGAGAGTAATGGCACGGCAGTTGCCGGCAGCAACTTCAAGGTAGGGCAGTGGCGCATCGGTGGTGAGGCGGCCTATGCTTGGGGTGCTTTTGAGCCCTATGCCCGGGCCACCTTCGAATATGACTTCACCCGCACCAAAGCGGTCTTTGCACCGGGTGTTGCGGCACCGAAGTTTGATCAGACTGATGTGCTGGCGGGCTTTGGGGTGCGCTACTTCGCGGATAACGGAATGTCCGGCAGCCTGGAGTACAGCACCGTGCTGGGGCGCGAGAACTACAGTGAGGATACGATACAGTTCCTCATTCGCGCCGAGTTCTAGGGAAGAGACGAGCGTATTCTGAAATCCCGGGGGCGAGACTCGCCTCCGGGATTTTTTATGCACGGACAAAAGGCGTACCGTGTACACCGAGATAGCGATGGGATGTACAGGTTAGACACGATGGCGGCAATGGATCGACGGGCATTTTTGCGCGGTGGGCTGGGGCAGGCAGCGCGGCAGATTACGGGTGATGGCCCGGGCACTACCTGGATACGCCCGCCCTATGCGGTGGCAGAGGTCGATTTCCAGCGCGATTGCAGCTGTTGCGGGGATTGTGTGACGGCTTGTCCCCATGGGGTGATATTCAGCTTGTCCGGGGAGTTGGGTGAGGCTGTGGCGGGTACTCCGGGGCTGAATTTGCTCAATTTCGGTTGTCATCTGTGTGCCGACTGGCCTTGTGTCGCGGCCTGTGAGGCAGGCGTGCTGGCCTTGCCGGAGGACCCGGAGCAAGTCCCGGCCAAACTCGCCCGGGTCAGTATCAATACGACAAGCTGTCTCCCCTACAGTGGTCCTGAATGTGGCGCCTGTGCCGACAGTTGCCCGGTGGGTGCTTTGCATTTCAATGGAACGCGGCCGGAGATCGATGCGAGCAGTTGCCTTGGCTGTGGTTTGTGCCGTGAGGCTTGTATCGTAGATCCCAAGGCGGTGCAGTTAGTAGTAATATGACGCGCTTTGCCGCCTGAAAGTTGTGGCAATCGAATCAGCAGGGCTGCCGGTGGTTTGACGGTGGCAGGATTGGGAACACTTGATGAATAAACTGGACGATTTTCGCCTCGAGTTGGGTGGGCGGGCCTATGTGCCGATCATGATTGGTGGCATGGGGGTGGATATCTCTTCGGAGGCTCTGGCCGTGGAGGCGGCACGCTTGGGTGGTATTGGACATATTTCTGACGCCATGGCGCCCACGGTGGTAGACCGGATACAGAAGACACGTTTTTCCAAAACCAAGCTGCAGAAGTATCAGGACAACATCTACAACTCGGACAAGAGCAATATCCATTTTGATCTGGGTGAGTTGGCGGAGGCGACCCGGCTGCATGTGACGTCTGCCATGGAGGCAAAGCGTGGCGAGGGGGCGATTTTCCTCAATGCCATGGAAAAACTCACCATGAATAATCCCGGCGGCACACTTAAAACGCGTTTGGTGGGCGCCATGAATGCCGGCATCGACGGAATTACCCTGAGTGCCGGCCTGCATCTCGGCACCTTCTCGCTGATTGAGGATCATCCGCGCTTTCGCGATGTGTTGCTCGGCACCATCGTCTCCTCGGTGCGTGCGCTGCGGTTGTTTCTGATGAAATCCCGCCGTACCCGACGCCTGCCCGACTACGTTGTGGTGGAGGGGCCGTTGGCCGGTGGTCATCTTGGCTTCGGCATGGACTGGAAGGACTATGAGCTGCATAACATCGTCACCGAGGTGCTGGCTTTCCTGAAGAAGGAAGGGCTGGATATCCCGGTGATTCCCGCCGGTGGCGTGTTCACTGGCTCCGATGCAGTGAGTTTCATGGAGGTCGGTTGCGGCGGCGTGCAGGTGGCGACACGCTTTACCATCACCGAAGAGTGCGGTTTGCCGCCGAAGGTTAAACAGGCCTATTTCAGCGCCCGGGAAGAGGACGTCATCGTCAACCAGATCTCTCCCACTGGTTATCCCATGCGCATGTTGAAGCAGAGCCCGGCCATCGGCGCCGATACCCGGCCCAATTGCGAGGCCTTTGGCTATCTGCTGGACCGTGAGGGGCACTGCTCCTACATCGAGGCCTATAACGAGGCGGTGGAAGCGGCGAACAAGGCTGGTAAAAAGAAGTTCAAGGTTATGGACAAGACCTGCCTGTGCTCGGGCTTCAAGCGTTTCCGGGTGTGGACCTGCGGCCACTATGTCTATCGCCTGAAGGACACCACCACGCAGTTGGCCAATGGCAGCTACCGCTTGCTGAGCGCGGAGCATGTGTTCAAGGACTATCAGTTCAGCAGCGAGCACGAACTGAGTCAGCCTACTGATGAGGATAATGCCAAGCCATCCCCGAACCGGGCGCGCGCCTGACAAAGCCTGCCTTATAGCCCGCCACCAGCCTGCGCGCGCCGCTGGCTGGTGGCGGATTGATGTAATAAGGCCCCCGTTTCACCTGATTCCCGCCCTAAACATTGTCGTTTTCTGGCCGCTAAGGTCTGTATGAAAGCGCTTCGGGACGCGAAGTCATGAGCAACAGAACCCACCCCTGCACAATCGCCGAATGTGCGGACACAGCCGTACTCGTGGTGGCGCCGGATTGCGGCGTGCGCGACGCGCTGGCGATGATGAAAGAGGGGGCCACGGGTGCGCTGGCGATTTGCCTGAATAACAAGCCGCTCGGGGTTCTTACCGCTCATGATGTCCCGGCCATCGCCCTCGAACTTTTGGAAAACCGCGCCCTCACCGTTGCGGAGGTTATGCCGCGGCCCTTGTTAACGGTTCCCGGCGAGATGCCCTGTCGTATTGCCCGGCGCTGGATGCGGGAGCGTGAGGTTCGTGCGCTGATGGTGGTGGATGACAGTGGTGAGCATGCGGGGGTTGTCACAGAGCGTGAGCTTCTGGCCCATCTGTGTGACGCCAAAGCGCGCCCGGATCAGTCCTGCTCCACGTTGGATCAGATCTTTCAGGTACTCCCGGATACGTATTTCCGTATGGATCGGGAAGGTGTGATTCTCGATTACCGCGCCCGCAATAATGCCGACCTGTACATTTCGCCGGAGCAGTTCCTGGGCCGGCGCATGCAGGATGTATTGCCACCGGAAGCAGGCACACGGTTCAGCGAGAAACTCGCACTCCCTCAAGGCTCCCCAGAATTGGCGAGCTTTGAGTATGCTTTGCCGCTGGCAGATGGCCTGTGCTATTTCGAGGCCCGCGTTGCGGCATTGCCCGATGGCAGCGGTGAATGGATGGCCATCGTGCGGGATATCAGCGAGCGCAACCAGCTTGACGCTGCCTTGCGTGCCAGCGAGTCGCGCCTGAAAGAGGCGCAGGCTTTGGTTCACATCGGTAGTTGGGAGCTGGATCTGATCAATGACGTCTTATGGTGGTCCGATGAGGCCTACCGTATTTTCGACATCGACCCGGATAAGTTTGGCGCCTCCTACCCTGCCTTTCTCAAGATCATTCATCCGGACGACAGGGACGCCGTTGACCGGGCCTATACCAAGTCGGTGGAGCAGCATACGGAATACGAAATTACCCATCGCCTGCTGTGTGACGATGGCCAAATTAAGTACCTTCACGAGCAATGTCATACCTTCTACGATGATAACGGCAAGCCGCTGCGCTCTATCGGCACCACGCAGGACATTAGCGAGCAGGAAAGTTCGCGGCGGGCTCTGGAAGCCAGTGAGCAGCGCTACCGTGGCATCTTCGAGCAGGCGGCAGTGGGGGTCGCGGAAATTGAAACTGCAACCGGCCGATTCCTACGCGTTAACCAGCGCTATAGCGACATTGTTGGCTACGCCCAGGAAGAATTGGTTGGTTCAACCTTTATGGCGATTACCCATCCGGATGATTTGCAGCCCGATCTGGATCACATGGGGCAGCTTAAAGCAGGCACTATCCACGAATTCAGCATGGAAAGGCGTTACCTCTGCAAGGACGGCAGCACCGTCTGGGTGGAGTTGTCAGTCTCCCGCATCGGAGGGCGGAACGAAGCCCTGAACACGCATATCGCCGTGGTGGAGGATATTACCGCGCGCAAGCATCTAGAGGCCTTGCAGGTCGGGGAGCGGGGTATTCTGGAGCTCATTTCTCGCGGCACGGCCTCGCTGGTAGAGATATTCAACGCAATTATCCTGTTTTCCGAAGGCCAGCACCCACGCCTCCGTGGCGCTATTTTTCAGTGTGAAGGCGCCTACCTGAGGCTTGTCGCGGGCCCCACGCTTTCTGATGCCTACACCAATATGGTTGACGGCCTGGTGGAGATTGGTTCCGCTGCCGGATCATGCGGCACGGCGGTTCATCGTCGTGAACGCGTGATCGTTACGGATATCGGTAAGGATCCGCTCTGGGCTGCATACCGGACGTTGGGCGAGCAATTTGAATTTCAGGCCTGCTGGGCCGAGCCGATCATCGATTCCCGTGGCAAGGTGCGTGGTGTCTTCTCTCTTTACCACCCCGAGCAGCGTGTCCCGGCACCGGATGAAATCGCGCTCATTGAGACCATGGCCTGGCTTGCCGGTATTGCCATGGAGCGCGAGCAGACGGGGCGGAACCTGCGGCTCGCGGCAGCGGTGTTCGAGAGTACCGCCGAGGGGGTGGTCATTACCGATATCGACGGCTGTATTGTGGAGGTTAACCGGGCCTTCACGGAAATTACCGGCTACGGCCGGGATGAGGTGCTCGGGAAGAATCCGCGGCTGTGGAAGTCCGGGCGCCACGATGAAAGCTTCTATCGCGATATGTACCGCGCCCTGAAGGATACCGGGCGTTGGCAGGGAGAGATCTGGAACCGGCGCAAGGATGGAGAGGTGTTCCCCGAATGGGCCGTCATTAGTTGTGTCCTTAATGAACAGCAGCAGCCGACCCATTATGTGGCGGTGTTCTCGGACATCAGCTCTATTAAGAAAACCGAGGCGGAGCTCGTACACCTTGCCCACTATGACGCGCTCACCCGGTTACCCAATCGGTTGCTGTTCAATGCGCGCTTGGAGCATGGGCTGAAGCATGCCGAGCGCTATAAACAGAGTCTGGCCGTTATCTTTCTCGACCTGGATCGATTCAAGAACATAAACGATAGCCTGGGTCATCCGCTGGGGGACGATCTGCTGCGCCAGGTCGCCGATCTGCTTCAGGGTGCCGTGCGTCAGGAAGATACCGTGGCGCGCATCAGTGGTGATGAATTCGTGTTGCTGATGGAGCATATCGACGGGCCCCATAATGCCGCGGTGCTGGCGAAGAAACTGATGCTTGCGCTGGAGGAGTCCTTCGTGCTTGGGCCGCAATCGGTACGCATCACCGCGAGCATGGGTATCAGCATCTTCCCCCGTGATGGTAAGGATGTCGCTGCGCTGATGCGTAATGCCGACGCCGCGATGTATCGCGCCAAGGGTAAGGGGCGCAATACCTATCAGTTTTATACCGAAAAACTTACCAGCAACGCCTTTGAACAGGTCGCCATGGAAAATGACCTGTGGATAGCCATGGAGCAGGATGAATTCTATCTGCTTTACCAGCCCCAGATGGATTTGGGCAACGGTCGTATTATCGGCGTTGAGGCGCTCATTCGCTGGAACCATCCAACCCTGGGAATCGTATCGCCCGCGTGGTTCATTCCCGTGGCTGAGGAATGCGGGCTCATTCATAGCATAGGGGAGTGGGTATTGAATACCGCGTGTGCCCAAGGCCGTCAGTGGCTCGAGCAGGGCCTGGATTTCGGGCGTATTGCAGTCAATGTGTCGGGCCAACAGCTACGACGCGGGGGATTGGTGGGTGTGGTAAAGATAGCGCTGGAGCGCTCGGGCTTGGCGGCAGAGAGACTGGAACTGGAGGTGACCGAGAATTTCATCATGCAGGGTGCTGAGCAGGCGGTGGCCGAACTTTCTGCACTGCGGAAGCTCGGCGTCACGCTGGCCATTGATGACTTCGGCACCGGCTATTCCTCGCTCAGTTACCTCAAGAAGTTGCCTATCCACAAGCTCAAGATCGACCAGTCTTTTGTACGGGATATCCCGCAAGATACCAATGACATGGCAATTTCAAATGCCGTGATCGCCCTTGGCAAGAACCTGTCGCTAACGGTCATTGCGGAAGGTGTGGAGACCGAGGAACAGGCAGAATTTTTCAGGCAGGCAGATTGTAATGAGGTGCAGGGTTACCTCTACAGTCGCCCGGTAAGTGCCGCAGAAGTGGAAAAGCTGCTAACCAAATAGCAGCTTGCTTGCCGTTCCCCCAAGCCCTGCTGCAACAAATTATTATCAGTTTGAGCCGCGATATTTTGTGCTCAGGGTGGTCATGGCATTTTCCTCAACTATGCTTGTAAACAGAGCATCGTGATGCGGCGTTGTGCACGTCGAAGGAGTTTGCAATGAATGCACTGACTGCGGTTGTTCTACTCGCCCTGGTGGCCACGGTAGTGGCACTGGGTACTGGCATTATTTCCATGGCTCGTGGTGGCGAATTCGACCACCAGCACAGCGAGCAGTTCATGATTTCCCGGGTGGTTTTTCAGGGGGTGGCGCTGGTCGCGCTGCTGTTGGCCCTGTATCTGCTCTGAGTCTGGAAACTGCCCGCTAAAAAACCGGGAATGACTTAGTCATCCTCGTCTTCCGCCTCGTATCCCTTGGGCAGCGAGTGGGCGATGCCTTTGTGACAATCGATACAGGTCTTGCCTTCACGCATGGCCACCGGGTGTTTCTTTCGTGGGCGGCGTTGCTGACGCTCGAAATCCATAGCCTCGAAGGAGTGGCAATTGCGGCATTCGTGCGAGTCGTTAGCCTTCATGGTTCGCCACACATTTTCCGCCAGCTCCAGCCGCTTGGCCTCGAATTTCTCCTTGGTATCGATGGTGCCTAAAGCCCAGTGGAAGAGCTCGTTAGTGGCCTTGATCTTGCGCACCAGTTTGGGGGTCCATTCCTTCGGTACATGGCAGTCCGAGCACACCACCCGCACCCCTGTACGGTTTTTAAAATGGATGGTCTCCTGGTACTCGCGGTACACCCAACGCTCCATCTCGTGGCATGAGGTGCAGAATTCCAGGGTGTTGGTGTAGGCCATGTAAGTGTTGAAACCACCCCAGAAGATGATGCCGGCAGCAGCGCCGGCGAGGAAAATGCCCCCCAGGGTGTAACGTCGGGTTGGGCGCCAAAACCAACACCAGCTACGTCGCAGAAAATGCATGTGTGCTTCCCTGATGAAGAGGATGAATGAAAGAAGGCCCCGGTTAGGGGGCCTTCAGGTACAAGCGTTGCGGATTACTTCTTTTTCGGCAGTGTTGCGAGGTGGGCTAGAATATCTATCGTGATCTGCCGATCCAGTGCACGTAGCGAGGGCATTTGCTCATCGGGCTGACCGTTGAGGATCTTGTGCATAACCTCCCAGGGATTGCTCATCTGTTTGCCCAGGGTCTTTTTCATGTCCTTGGGTTGATCGCCGTTCTTGCCGTGGCACTGGGCGCAGAGGGTATTGAAATAGACCTCTCCCTTGACGGCATTGCCTTTGGAACTTTTGCTTGCCCGGTCGATGTACTGGTCCATATTTTCCTGACCGCGGCTGACAAAGTTCGCCAGATCGGTGAAGTCGGCCGCATCCATTTTGCCGGCATAGTCGTGGGTCTGGTCCTGCAGTACGTTAATGATGGCGTTGGTATCCGCACCGGCCATGCCGTTGATGCCCTTGATGCCGGTATTATGCTTGCCGGAGGCGTAGGCGCCATCGACACCGCGATAATCCCAGCCGTGGCACTCTTTGCAGCGCCAGTTGGATTTAGCTTTCTTGGCGTATTTTTTGTCCGCCGGATAGGCAGGGTGCGATGCTTTGGGGGCATCGGTATCAATGACTGCGTACCACTTGTCATAGAGCTGGCCACCGCGGGCGATGGATGACTCCAGTTCTGCCGCTGACAACGGCGCAATCATGAAGCTGAGTGCGACGGCCAGCAGTACGCCCATGCCCGTGATAGTGAAACGATGGTTGGTCCCTGTTTTCATGATGTGCTCCCCTGAAGAATGGTTTTCCAATGAACTGAGTGCTTTATAGCCCTTGGTGGATGCGCCCGCTTTGATCTGGATCAAGAAACACGCAACTCGCCTCTTAAAAAGGCGCTGTTTTCTTTGCTCTTCGAGTGTGGGCTAATCCTAGGGCACGGGAGGTCCTTTCTCAAGAACATAGATCCATCTACCACGGGTCAAATCCAGCGGCTATGCTTGGGACAGGGGAAGCATCACTGGAGAAGAGAAATGACTGTTCGAGACATATTGGTACATGTGGACAACTGCCGTGCCTGCCGCGCCCGCCTGGATGTCGCGCTTGACCTTGCGATTGCCCACGGCGCAAGCCTCACCGGGTTATACGTTATTCCCAATATCGAGATTCCCATCTATATCGAAGGGGGTGTTCCCCCCGGTCTGGTGGAGGAGCAGCGGAATGCGATGGACGTCCAGCGTGCCGAGGCGGAAGCGCTTTTTCAGGAACTGGTGCAACGTGGAAAGTTGAAGACAAATTATGTTGCTCTGGAGGGAGGGCTGGCATCTTGCCTTAATCGCTTCGCCCGCCACGCCGATTTGGTGGTGGTCGGGCAGGCGGATGACGAGGATCCTCGCTGTGTCAGTGGTGGCCTCGCTGACAATCTGGTATTGGAGTCTGGTCGCCCGGTATTGGTGGTGCCGGCGAGTGGTTTCTCCGGGCCCGTGGGAGAGCGCGTGCTGATTGCCTGGAACGGTAGCCGTGAATCGGTGCGCGCAGTGGCTGATGCCTTGCCATTCATGGCCCAGGCCGAGCGGGTAGAGGTGGTCGTGGTGGTCCCGGATAGTGACGATGAGGATGACAGTTCCCAGGCCCAGATCGCCCATCATCTACGCCGTCACGATATAACCGTAGAGACCACCGTGTTGGTGGGGAAAGATTCCCAGGCGGGCGAACTGCTGCTTGGGCATGCAGTGGATATGGGAGCCGACCTGCTGGTATTGGGTGGTTACGGCCATTCCCGTTTGCGTGAGCTGGTGTTGGGCGGGATTACCAAGCATATGCTGCAGAATATGACTGCCCCCTTGCTCATGTCCCACTGAAGGGGCTTCATGCGATGCAATACGGCGTTAAAAATCAGCTCAAAATGCTCACTTACTCTATGTAAGCTCCGCTTTTTCGCCAATTTTTGCCTTGTCTTGCACCACCTGAAACCCCTTCAGTCATCTAACGGGGGCATGGATGCCAAGGAGCGGTTTTGTACAGGGATGTATTTATGCCGCGATGGCATGGATGCCAAGGAGCGGTGCTTCATCTCCACCGTCATTACCCGTGGACACGGGTAATCCAGGGAGCAAAGGCAATGCATTCGGTATCTTTCGGATCAGCAACTTCTCTGCCGCACCTCCGTTCCCCTGGATGCCGAGTCTGTGTTTCACTCCGCCCGGCATGACGAGCGACAGTAGGGAACTGGCGTGACGAGGGGGGGAAGGGAGCCGGGATGACGCACGCATCGTCAGCTGCTGCGGGATTATTGGATGGCCAGAGCCCCAAGGGTGGGGGAAAACGTTTGCGGTGCCTGTTGGATGCCTTGCGAGAGCACGGTGCGTTTTCCCATTCGCTGGATGACTGGGGCATTGTGGAGACCCATATCTCCATCATCCTGTTGGCCGGACCCTTTGCCTACAAGTTTAAAAAGCCACTGGATCTGGGCTTTCTGGATTTTCATAGCCTGGAAAAACGGCAGCATTTCTGTGAGGAAGAATTACGCCTTAATCAGCGTACGGCCCCCGAGCTCTATCTCGCGGTGATTGCCATCACCGGCAGCGAGGCGGAGCCGGAGATCGATGGTATTGGAGCCGTGATTGAGTATGCGGTGAAGATGCGGCGTTTCCCTGCGGATGCCGAGGTCCATCGGTTGCTGGAATGCGGGGTGCTGACATCGGAGCAGGTGGACTATCTGGCGGTATCGGTTGCCAATTTTCACCGCCATGCGGCGGTTGCGAGCGCGGACTCACCCTGGGGCTCTCCCGCATGCCTGCATGAGAATCTGATGGGTAATTTCTCCGTGCTGGCGGCAGATCCTGGTGAGAAGTACACGGAACCACTAACAGTTTTACGCTCTTGGGTGGAGGCAGCATTGGACGCCGGTTCACGTTACCAAGAGCGTAAATCATCGGGATGGATACGTGAATGCCATGGCGACCTGCACGTGGGTAACCTGGTTCTGCTGGATGATCGGATAGTACCTTTTGACTGTCTGGAATTTAATCCCGCCCTGCGCTGGGGTGATGTCATGGGGGAGGTGGCATTCCTGGTGATGGACTTCGATTATCGGGGTTATCCAGAATTTTCCGCGCACTTTCTCAACGCCTGGCTGGAATGCAGTGGGGATTATGCCGGGCTTAAGGTGTTGTCGTTGTATCTGGTCTACCGGGCCATGGTGCGCGCGAAGGTGGCGGCCATTCGCAGGTATCAGCTGGGGGATAGTGGGGGGCAGGATGAGGCGCGGCAGGCCGTGGAGGCACATCTCGCCCTGGCGCTTCGATATACCCGAAGGTACTCGCCGGCACTGGTGATTAGTTGCGGCGTTTCCGGCTCCGGCAAGTCCACCCTGAGTGGGCGTTTGCTGAGCTTCGGGCGGGTGATTCGCATTCGTGCCGATGTGGAACGCAAACGCCTGCATGGGCTGCCGGCTGAAGCGAAAAGCGGCAGCCCGCAAGATGGGGGTATCTACAGTGCTGCTGCGACCCGTCGCACCTATGCCCACCTGGAGGCCTTGGCTACCAGCATATTGCAGGCCGGTTTCAGTGTGCTGGTGGATGCTACTTTTTTGCAGCGGAAGCAGCGTGTGGCATTTCAAAAGCTTGCTGTGAAAATGGGGACGCCCTATCACATCCTGTTGTGTGATGCCGATGAAGACACCTTGCGTCAACGGCTGATTGAGCGTTTATACCGGGGTGGAGATGTCTCCGAGGCGGGGATTGCGGTGCTGGAGCAACAGCTGGCCTGTCGTGAGGTTCCGGGCGAGGATGAACAAGGCTACTGTGTGGCTGCAAACGGGGTGGCGGATGATATGAGTCACCTCGCTTGGCAGCTGGAACTGGTTTAGAACGCCTTAGGGAAGCTCTGATTTATTCTGGACAAAGTAGCTTGCAATTCAAAATGTTCAGATTTGAGGCGCTGATCTTCGTAATAGCAGGCTATTACGAAGATCAGCAACGATAAAGATGGACATTTTGGGCGCAAGATACGAGTTCATGAACAGATCAGAGATTCCTCAGTTCAGACGTGATTTTTCACCACACTCAGGGGCGGTTTATCACCAGGCGTGGTAAAGGCCCCGGCGCTGAGCAGTACCGGTTTTGCAATGGTGTAACCCTGAGCAAAGTCGACCCCTATTTTTTTTAGTTTCTTCAGGATCGCCGGGTTTTCCACGAATTCGGCAATGGTCTTTTTACCCATCACCTGGCCGATCTCGTTGATGGATTTCACCATCGCACAGTCGATGGGATCTTCGACAATATCGCGCACGAAGATGCCGTCAATCTTGAGGTAATCTACCGACAAGTTCTTGAGATAGGCAAAGGAGGAAAGCCCACTGCCGAAATCGTCCAGGGCAAAGTGGCAACCCCATTCCTTGAGTACGCGGATAAAACGGGTGGCGGCTGCGAGATTGGCAATGGCCGCCGTTTCAGTGATCTCAAAACAGAGTTTCTCCGGTGGTATGTGGGTGTTATCAAGCAGCCCTGTGATGAAGGTGAGAAAGTCCTTTTCACTGAGGGAATGACCTGAGAGGTTGATAGCGCAAAGATGCAGGCTGTCGACATGTGCCGGGTGTCTGGCCAGCCAGTCCAGGACGGTACTCACCACCCAACGATCGATGCGGGTGGAAAGATTGTAGCGTTCCGCTGCGGGCAGAAAAGCACCGGGAGGAACCAGCTTGCCTTCCTTGTCGATCATGCGTAGCAGCAACTCGTAGTGCAGTCCCTCATCGCTGCTATCACTGATGGGCATGATGGTTTGCATCCACAGTTGCAGGCGATTCTCCTCCAGCGCTTCGTGGATGCGGGATACCCACTGCATCTCGCCATGCCGGCGGGCCAGTTCGGCGTCTTCTTCATGATAGACGTGGATACGGTTACGGCCAGCGTCCTTGGCTGCATAGCAAGCAGTGTCGGCGGCGCTCAGCAAGCTGGTGATATCACGACTGTTGGCATCGATGGGTACCAGGCCGATGCTCACCCCGAGGCTAAAACTTTTCTCGTCCCACAGAAAACGGAATTCGTCCACGGTCCGGCGCAGGCTGTTGGCCACCCGGCGTGCCTGCTTCAGGGTGCAATGTTCCATTAACACCCCAAATTCGTCTCCACCCAGGCGGGCGAGGGTGTCACGCTTGCGTACCCCTAGCTTGAGTATGTTGCTGAGCTGGCGTAGTAGTTCATCCCCGGCGATATGGCCGCAGGTGTCGTTAATGACCTTGAATTGATCCAGGTCCAGATACAGCAGCGCGTGGCGGGCCTTGTTACCGCGTGCTTGCTCCAGCACCCGTTCCAAACGTTGGGTGAAGGCCTGGCGGTTAACCAGCCCGGTGAGGGCGTCGTGAGTGGCCTGGTAGGAAAGCTGCCGGGCAAGGCGGTGGGCCTCGGTAATATCCTCACATACCATCAGCACGGTGGCGGAGCCCCGGGGGTGGATCTGGGCACGGGCGGTGGCACGCACCCAGAGTAGGCTGCCATCGCGACGTACCTGGCGGTGTTCCCAGATCAGGGTTTCACCACCGCGCTCGATACAGTCGGTGAGGTGCAACTCGAAGTGTGACAACTCCTCCTCCGGCAGGATGAGGGAGGCGTGCTGGCCCACCAGCTCTTCCAGTGTATAGCCCAGCTCATCGGCGGCGTAGCGATTGACCGAGAGTAGGGTTCCGGTTGAGTTGAGGGTGAGGAAGATGGCCGGGGTTTCATCGTACAGGCTGCGATAGCGCTGTTCACTGGTGCGTAAAGCCTGTTCAGCGCGAATACGTTCGCTGATTTCGGTTTCGATGCCAATGTAATGGGTGGTTATTCCCGTTGCATCCGTTAGCGGGAAGATGGAGCTCTGAACGTGATAGTAGCGGCCATCCTTGCGGCGATTGCAGAGTTCACCCTGCCAGATGTTGCCCTCGCGCAGGGTGGCCCAAAGTTCCTCATAGACCGCTGCCGTGGTGCGACCGGATTTGAGGATGCGGGGGTTCTCTCCCTTAACCTCGTCGGCGGGGTATCCACTGATGCGTGTAAACCCCGGATTGACGTATTCAATACGCCCCTCTGGGTCGGTGATCACCACCGCATTGGGTGTTTGTGCCACCACCCGGGAGAGCTTCTCTATCTCCTCATCGCTCTGTTTTTTGCGGCAGCGGTCGCGGACCGCGTACAGCTCGCGCTCCACTGTAGGCCCCAGGCGTGCCAAGTCATTCTTGGCTACAAAATCGTGTGCTCCGGTATGCATCAGATCGGAAGCCTGTCCAATGTCTATAGCACCGGACATGAGTATGAAGGCCGGGTCCTGGTCACTATTGCGGACGAGTTCAAGGGCCTGAACAGGAGAAAATCCAGGCAGGTTATAGTCGCAAAGCACCAGGTCCCAGCGGGTGTCTTGCAATGCTGCAGTGACACCGGACGCTGTTTCTACGCGCTGGTGAGAGGCATCGAAGCCAGCTTTTTTCAGGGCCAGCAGCGTTAGCTCTGCATCATCTGTATTGTCTTCAATCAGCAGCACCCTGATGGATAACATGATGTTCAGCCCCGTCATTTTGCCCGTGTGTTGAGTAACAGCCAATACAGGCCAAGTTGATTCACCGCGGAGATGAAGTCCTCATAGCGCACCGGTTTGCGCACATAGCTGTTGGCGCCGTTGCGATAGCTCTCCACGATATCTGCGTCCTCATCCGAGGTGGTGAGAATTACCACGGGTAGACACTCTGTTATCGGATTGGCGCGGATTTCCTTGAGTACTTCAATGCCGTGCAGCTTGGGGAGCTTGAGATCGAGCAGTACCAGAGTGGGTAGGCAGTGGTTGTTGCGAGTAGCGTATTGCTTGCGGGAAAAGAGGTAATCGAGGGCCTCTACGCCGTCCTTGACCACCGTGATTTCATTGCTGAGCTGATGCTGCTTGAAGGCGCGCAGGGTGAGTTCCACGTCATCCGGGTTATCTTCTACCAACAGGATATGGGTGGTTGTAGACATGGTGCGTTCTCCTGATTCCGACTCCTTCAGTGCCTCGTTCCGTGAGTGTCGTGCAACAGACCAGGTCGGAGGATTTCGCTTTATTTCCCCGGTGAAACTTGGGGAATATCGGGTATCTCGCTACCCATAGTGAAGTAGAAACAGGCCCCTTTGTCCACCTCGGCCTCGGCCCAGATGCGGCCGCCGTGGCGGTGGATCAGGCGTTCTACGGTGGCGAGACCGATGCCTGATCCGGGAAATTCATCGGCGGGAAGCAGGCGTTCGAAGGGAGAAAACAGGCGTCCGGCATGGGCCATATCAAAGCCCACGCCATTGTCGCTGACGAAGTATGCGGCTTCACCGTTGATGGTACGGATGCCCAATTCAATCCGTGCCTGGTCTGTTTTGCCGGTGTATTTCCAGGCATTAGCCAACAGGTTTTGAAGCACGATCACTAGCGCGGAGGGATCTCCCTGGACGCGCAAATCCGGGGTGATGTGGATCTCCATCAGGCGTTCTGGCTCCGCCGTTTGCAGCCCTGCAAGAATTTCTGTAGCAATGGACGACAGATTGACCGAGTGAGTCTTAAACACCATGCGTGTGGTGCGTGAGAGGGTGAGCAAGTCATCGATGAGTGTTCCCATGCGCTGAGTGCCACTGCGGATGCGCTCAAGATAGTGGCAGGCTTGCGGGTCCAGGCCTTCACTGTAATCCTCCAGCAGGGCCTGGCTAAAGCCGTCAATATTGCGCAGCGGTGCGCGGAGGTCGTGGGAGACCGAGTAGGCAAAGGCATCGAGTTCATGGTTCAGGGCCTGCAGATCCGAGGTGCGCGCCGCCACCCGTCCTTCCAGTTCCGCATTGAGTTTGACCAGGGCGATCTCCGCCTCGCGCCGCTGTATGGCGTTTCCCAGGCGTTTGGCTATTTCATCAAGCAGGGCGCGTTCCTCTTTGAGGAAGGGGCCCTCGTCTGCATCCTGGAATTGCTCCGTGTAGCAGATGTCTATACCCCCGCGGAGCTTGCCATTGACTCTGAGATCCACCTGCTGGCACCAGGCCGTTTGGCTATAGCCTTTGCTGTTGTAGCTTTGTTTGTCCAGACGGACGCGTGCCCGGGTGTGATCCGGGTATTGCCAGCCAGCGGGTAGAATTTCTGCTGCCTGGGCACACAATTCCGCGGGTGTTATCTCTGCCTGGCTGATGATCAGGGAAAGCTGGTAGAGGCAGTCTATTTCCTTGCTGCGTTCACCCAGTTCCCATTCCTGTAGCTTGAGTGTAGCCAATAGTCGTTTCTGCTTACGCAGGTCGTGCAGGCTGGCGATAAAGAAGCGCTTACCCTGTTCCTGGTATTCCCTTAGTTGCAGTAGATGCGGTACGGCGCTGCCATCCCGATGTTGCCCGGTGACCTCCACCTTGCCCCACGACATGTGTCGCTCCCCACTATCCAGGTAACGCGCTAGCGCCAGGCTATGACGTTCAAAGGTCTTTACATCCATGATGCGTGCCAGGGATTGGCCGGTGAGCTCTCTCGGGCCGAATCCAAACATGGCGTTGGCCTGATCATTGGCATAGCCCACGATGCTGCGGCGATCAATAGCAATAATGCCATCGCTTCCCATTTCCGCCACACTGCGGTAGCGGGTTTCACTTTGGCTGAGTTCCGCCTCACTGCGCTTGAGGAAATAGCCGGCGAAAGCGATGGCCCAGATGCTGCCAAGGGATAACAGGCGATTGCTGAGGACCACCCACGAAAGGCCCTCGGCGGGTGAGTACGCGTAGCCAATGAGGACGCAGCAGCTGCTGACTGCGGCGGTGCCGAGAACGCCGCCAATCCCCGGTAGCCAGAGGGCGAGCAGCATGGCGGAGATATAGGCCACGCCCACGGCAACCCCCAAGGGTATCTGCAGGTCCAGGGTGAGTACGCCCAGCGTGAGCAGGGTGATGGCAACGAGCAGCCATCTGGGATGAAGGCGAGTCTCAGGCATTGCTGCCCTCTGGGTGTGGATAGCGGTACTTTCAACCCAGTACCATAGCAAACTACTCGGTTAATATCCTTGATCCAGATCAAGTTAGGGAGCATAAATTGGCACCCATCCGGCTGGCTCCATAAGCACTTGGGGAGAGGCTTTTTTGCTATAGTTCTGCCCCATGGACCTTAACTTTCTTGAATTTGAACAGCCTATTGCCGATTTGGAGGCAAAGATCGAGGCGCTGCGTCACGTGGGCAGCGATAGCGAGATTAATATCGGTGAGGAGATCTCCCGTCTGGAGGCTAAGGCCCGGGATCTCACCCGCTCTATATACTCCGACCTCAAGCCCTGGCAGGTGGCTCAGGTGGCCCGCCATCCGCAGCGCCCCTATACGCTGGACTACATCCCACAGATCTTTACGGACTTCCAAGAGCTGCATGGGGATCGTAGTTTTGCCGACGATGGCGCTATGATCGGCGGCCTGGCGCGCCTTGATGGCACCCCGGTGATGGTGATTGGTCATCAGAAAGGGCGCGTGACCAAGGAGAAGCTGAAACGCAACTTCGGTATGCCGCGCCCGGAGGGCTACCGCAAGGCCCTGCGTCTGATGCAGATGGCGGAGCGCTTTGGCCTGCCCATCCTGACCTTTATTGATACCCCGGGGGCCTATCCTGGCATTGATGCCGAGGAGCGTGGGCAGAGCGAGGCCATTGCCCGTAATCTCTATGTGCTTTCCGGGCTGAAGACACCCATCATCTGTACCGTAATCGGCGAAGGTGGTTCTGGTGGGGCATTGGCCATTAGCGTGGGCGATCGCCTGCTGATGCTCGGTTATAGCACCTACTCGGTGATCTCCCCCGAGGGTTGTGCAGCGATCCTGTGGAAAGACAGTGCGCGGGCGCAGGACGCGGCCGAGGCCATGGGGATTACCTCTCATCGGCTAAGTAAATTAGGTCTGGTGGATCGGGTGATCGAGGAGCCTCTGGGCGGTGCCCATCGGGATTCCGAGGCCATGGCTATTGCTCTCAAACAGGCCCTCAAGGAGGAGTTGGCACGGTTGATGGACACCGATCTGACGGAGTTGGTGGTGGCTCGCCATCAGCGGCTCAATGCCTACGGGGAGTTCAAGGTTTAAGGGTTGCCGTCGGATTACCGCTCTATTGGCATTCTCGGCAAAGCTCCCGCATCCTGCTCACGCCCCTCACCTACATCCATGTAGGCGATTGCTTCTGCATTACCCTATTACCGTACATAATGTCGTTGCGGGTTAGCGACAGCGTAACCCGGGAAAAAACTTCAGGCCGACTGTTGTTTTCCTTGCTGAATCAGGGTGTGGAGCAACTCACCTGCGTAGCGACACATGAGGGTCAGCAGGGTTTGGTCGTCGGCAGTAAAGGGTTCTTCGTCTTCTTTGTTCAGAACTTCAATAACCCCCAGCACCTGATTACCACCGATGATTGGTGCGGCGAGGATGGAACGGGTCTTGAAGTGCAAGTCCTCATCCATCTGGGCGTAAAAACGGTCATCCATCTGGGCGTCGTTGACGATGGTGGCACGACGATTTTCTACTACCCAGCCAGCAATTCCCTTGCCCGCTGGCACCCTTCGCCAGGCGAGTTGTTCCTGTGGGATGGCCCCCTGGCTGAGTACGAAGGAGAGCTCGCCCGAATCCTCGTCCAGTACCAGCAGTGAACCGTCTTTGGCGCGGATGGTCTCGCGGGCGTTGCCAAGGATATTCGCAAGCAGGTCCATGACTTCGCCCTCGCCCTGGGGGTGTTCCACTGCCTCGGTGAGGTTTTCCAGGGCATCGATGAACTGGCGCAACGCCTGTAGTTCCTGAGTCAAGCGCTGGTTTTCTGCCTCCAGTTGGGCCTGTTCTTCCTTTGCTGATACGTCCATTAGCATATCCCCATAGCTGGCTGTGTCAGTGTGGGCGATCCATGCCGTCATTTAGGGAAGCTCTGATCTATTCGTGAACTTGTATCTTGCGCCCAAAATGCCCCTCTTTATCGTTGCTGCTCTTCGCAATAGATTGACTATTACGTGCGACCAGCGCCTCAAAGCTGAACATTTTGAATCACAATCTACTTCGCTCAGAATAAATCAGGGTTTCCTTATTATTGATAGTGTGTGCGATAGCGTCAGTGTCAGGGTGTCTTCGACCCCGATATTCTGATGTTGTAGCAGGGACTCTAGCAGTTCTCCGGCAAAACGGCATACCAGCCCGAGATGGGTCTGGTCCGGCAGGCTGAATAGCTTGGAGTTCTCCTTGTTCAGCAATTCGATGACCCCGAGCACTTTGCCGCGACCAATGATGGGTGCCGCCAGCACCGCCTGAGTGTGAAAATCCAGTTCCTGGTCTAGTTGACCATCAAAGCGATCATCCATCTGCACATTGTTGACGATAGTGGTACGTCGGTTTTCTACCACCCAGGATGCGATGCCCTGTCCCCGGGGAATACGCCGCCACAGCAGTTCCTCGCTCGATATCTCACCACGGACGAGAATGAAAACCAGCTCTTCGGTATCCTCATCTCGTGCTAACAGAGAGCCATCCTGGGCATGGGTCAGTTTCATGGTGATGCCCAGGATCTCGTTGAGCAGTTCAATCACCTGAGCATCGGGTTGCGGACTCTCAATTGCTCCCATGACTTCGTCGAGGGCCTCAATAAAGCTGCGTAACGTGCTGACTTCCCCAGCCAGCCGAACATTCTCGAGGCTGAGCCGGCTGCGGTCGTCGGCATTTGGGCTCTGGTGTTCGGTCATATTTATTATTCTTTAATGGCCTTTTGGATTCTGCATCCATACGGCGCGTGTCTGTCCTCTAATCCTAGTCCTTAGACGGTTACTTCCACAAGAATTCCATAATGAATATCGTGCCACTCATTAGTAGTGCACCGCTATAATGCCGCATGAGTATTTTTCAACAGTCCCCTGACAGCCTGGCCGACGGCCGTGTCTGACTTTTCCAGACATGCCTTGGCCCAGGCCCTGCTTAGCTTTCCCGCAGCAAAACGCTACTGGGTGGCTTTTAGCGGAGGCGCTGATTCCACGGCCCTGCTGCACGCCTTGAGCCATTGCCGGCCGACGGGGGTGGAGCTTGGGGCTATCCACGTTCATCACGGGCTTCAAGCTGACGCCGATGGCTGGGCGCGTCACTGTGAGCGATTCTGTGCACAACTTGGCCTGGGTTGTCGGGTGCTGCGGGTGCGAGTGGTGCGTGAGGGAGCTGAGAGCCTGGAGGCAGTGGCACGACGGGCGCGTTATGGGGCCATGGAAGGCATGGTGGCTCGTGGTGACCTGCTGCTGGTGGCCCATCATCGCGAGGATCAGGCGGAGACGGTATTACTACAGTTGTTTCGGGGAGCTGGCCCCCGCGGGCTTGCGGCCATGCCACGCTGGCGCCCCTTTGGTGGTGGCCACCTGGGTCGCCCACTGCTGGATATGAGCCGTGATAGCGTGAACGCCTATGTAGCTCGCGAGCGGCTGCCTTGGGTGGAGGACGGCAGTAATCGGGATGCGGCTCACCGACGCAATTTTTTGCGCCATGAGATAGCGCCCCGGTTGCAACGACCTTGGCCAGCACTGGCCAAGGTATTGGGACGGGTGGCGCATCATCAGGCCGAAGCAGCAGAACTTTTGGCTGATATTGGCCGTGCGGATCTGCTGGAGATGGTGTCGGCTGACACGCGTAGCTTGTGTTGTGATGCCTTGCGTCGGGTACCGGCATTGCGGCGGGCGAATGCACTGCGCCATTGGCTGCACGACGGGGGGTTTGCGGTCCCTGGCAGCGTGCAACTGCTGGAAATCGACCACAGCCTGTTGGGGGCCAGAGTGGACCGTATGCCGCTAGTGTGTTGGCCCGGTGTAGAACTGAGACGCTATCGTAGTCGGCTCTACGTGATGCGGTCGCGCCCCTCACCGCCTGCGGGCGATGCCCGTATAGCCTGGCACCTGGATCCGGATAAGGCACTGAAACTCCCACATGGGAAACTGCAGGCGCACCAGGCAGTGGGAGAGGGGCTTTGCCTGCCGCCACTGGCCCCGGTGGAAGTGAGCTTTCGGCAGGGTGGTGAGCGTTGTCATCCGGTGGGTCGAAGCCATAGTCAGCGTTTGAAAAAACTTTTTCAGGAGGCCGGTATTCCGCCCTGGGAGCGTTGCCGAATTCCGCTGATTTATAGCGGGGAGGAATTGGCTGCGGTGGCCGGGCTTTGGGTGTGTACGCCCTTTGCCGTGGCGGCCGGAGAGCCTGGCTGGGTGTTGCGTTGGTCCGACAGTGAATCAGCCGTTATTTAGCTCGGTTTCGTCTTCGGTATCTGTTGCGGTCTGAATACGTGATGCGGTGCTTTTTACCATCCTCGTCACCTCGTCATCGTGCACTGACACGGTACCAAACACCATGCCTACATCGCCTAATTCCAACATATCCCCATCCTTAATAATGGCGGTATCTACGGGCACGCCGTTGACATAGACGCCATTCAGGGAGTTGAGATCGGTGAGGCGGAAACTGCCTTCCTGCTGACGTCGAATTTCCGCGTGGTGGCGGGAGAGGGAGCTGTCCTCCAGGGTGAGATCATTATCCGAGTGGCGGCCCATGCGGAAGCAGTCGCCGTCAATCTCCACATGGCGCTCAGTTCCATCCCTGAGTTCCACAAAGGCTTGTACTTTCGGGACGGACTTTGGCTTTGGTGTTGTCTTTGGGAGAGGGCTGTCAGTACGCCCACGGCCACGTAGAAAAGCGAGTGCACCACCCACCAGTGCAAAGGCCCCCAGCAAGCTGATCCAGAGCAGAGGATTGATCTCGTCACTTGTCCGAGGTGCCGACATCCGTGTGGGAGCAGGTGGGGGACGGATGGCGACAGGTGTGGGTGCAGGCGTCGCTAACGGACCCGGAGCTGCGATTGCCTCCGGCGCTGGTGCCGATATTGCCACTGATACGGGTACTGGCGGCGGTGGTGGTAGATGGACTTTCACGGTGGCCGCATAGCTGGTCCCGGCGGTATGGGCTACCACGGTGAGCGGGAGCCCGTCTCCAGGGTCGGTGCTGGTGGCCGCCGACAGGTCAAGGAGAATGTGGCCACCCCGTTCCAGGGTGGCAAAAGGGGCTGCCATGAAGTCGGTTGCCAGATGCAGTTTGGGGTCGGCTGCCAGGAACAGCCCCCCGGTTTCGTCACTGAGTCGACGCAGGGTCTGCAGCGCAACGGATTGAGATACCGAGCGTGCAAAGCCAAGCCCATAGATGCTTATCTGGTGCTGACGGGCCTTTTCCACAACATCATGGTGAAAATAGGCGTGATCCTCCGCCATGCCGTCAGAGAAAATGAAGAGCGCTTTTCGCTGGGCTGGATAGCTGGCCAGAGTGTCCAGTGCCTGCAGGGCGCTACGGTAAAGCTCGGTGGTACGCCCGCTGGCACGCAGCCCCTGGATGGCCTTGCCCAGTTGTTTCGGGCTGCTCCCCGGTGGGCTGAGGAGGTGGTAGTCGGCATCAAAGCGGGCGAGGCCGAAGCGTTGGTGTGATTTACCCTGGGCCAACAATTTGCGGATCTGTCCGGCATTTTCGGCTACCACGGACCCACGCCCGGGATCGCTGGTATCCACCAGAAACAGGATGGCGCTGGTGTCGCCAGGTTGTGGATAGGGGATGAAACGGGGCTTGGGTAGCTGGATCTCTCCCAGACGGGCCTCGAAGTCCAGCATGGCCTTGGCCTGGCGCAGGCGCAGATCACAGCGGCCTTGTTTCGCATCAAAGGGTGCGCAGTGGAGCAACAGCTCCAGCGCGCTTCCCGGGGCGATGTGAGTGCGGGCCGGGAGGGCGCCGCTAAACAGCACAAGGGTTAGGAACGCTGAGAGTAGTGTCCTTGTCTTCCGAGGCATCAAAACGCCTTCCATAAGCTTGCTGGGAAGTCCTATCTTAGCATCGAGAGAGGCCCGCCAGAACTGAAGCGCATGCCATGGTCACGGGTGTCGTTTCAGGGGCGGTGCAAACGGTCGAGGCGCAGGCGTTGACGATGATCGAAGAGGCGGCGGGAGCCCATCCATACGGCACCCATGGTGCCCAGCAGGGTGCCGGCAGAGATGAGAAACATAATCAGGATTTGGTAGTTTACGGCGTGCACCGGCGAGGCCCCTGCGAGGATTTGGCCGGTCATCATCCCCGGTAGACTGACGACCCCGGCTGCCGCCATGGAGTTGATGATGGGCATAATGCCGCTGCGGATGCTCTGGCGGCGGATATTGCCGATGGCTTCGTTCCAGTCCTCCCCCAGCATCAGGCGTGCCTCAATCACCCCACGCCGTTCCCAGGCACCCTCGGTGAGGCGATCGAGCCCCAGGGAGACCCCGGTCATGGTATTGCCCAGCAACATGCCGAGCAAGGGAATGGCGTACTGGGGGGTGTACCAGGGATCGGGCGCAATGATGACCTGCAGCGCCAGGATGGTGACCGTAAAGGAAGACAGGAACATCGAGGTAGTGCCAATGCCATAACCCCACCAGCCCTTGAGGCGCCGGTGTTGGCGGGCCAGTACTTCGCGTCCGGCAATGGCCAGCATGAGCAGTGAGAGGAGGCCAATGAACACGGCATTGGTGCTGGCAAACAGGGCCTTGAGCACGAGGCCGATGAGGAGCAATTGGGCCACCGTACGCACCGCTGCGATAGCGATACTGCGGCTGATGCCGAGGCGAAGGAGGTGGGCACAGATGCCCGTAAGGAGCACGAGGAATCCGGCAATACCCAGTTCCAGAGGGCCGACGGGGATCATTGGCCTGGCTCCTCAATGGCGTGCAGTTTACCGGCTTCGATACGGTACTGGCGATCACTGACCCGCTGTAGTTGGGCCAAGTCGTGACTCACCCAGATGATCCCGGCACCGGTATCATGGCGGTAGGCCGCTACCAGCGCTTCAATGCGTTGGGTATTCAGCGCATCGAGGTTGGCGGTGGGTTCATCGAGCAGCAATACCCGGGGCTGGTTATTGGCCAGCAGGCGAGCCAGGGCAAGGCGTTGGCGCTCGCCGGAGGAAAGTTCGGCTATAGCTTGCTTGAGAATAGAGGGTTCGAGTCCGAGGGCATCTAGCGGCGCCGTTTCCGGGGTGCGCAGGTGGGCACCCGCAGACTCCTTCCACCAGCGGCTTTCAGGAGGCAGCAGGCCCACCGTTCGACGCCATTCCGGGGCGCTAAAATCGGCGCGTGGCACCTCGTCCAGCAAGACCTCACCCTCGTGCTCATCCAGATCCACAATAGCGCGCAGCAGCAGGGATTTTCCGCACCCGGAAGCCCCCGTAAGGCCGATACTCTCGCCGCTTTCCAGTTCGAAGCTCAGCGTCTTCCTGAAGATACAGGGGCGGAGTTGTTCAATCCTCAACAGGGACATAGCTATACGGGATTGAGGCGGGCAAGGGCGGCAGTGGTGTCGGACAGACGGGCGATGAGGGTGCGCACGAAGACTTTGTGAAAGCGCAACTGGGTACCCTCGGCGGCGCTATCAATAGTAGCGGCGTTGACCTGCATCAGCGAGATATCGGTTTTTGCCGCCACCGTTGCACTGCGTCTGGCCTTGCTCAAATAACCCATTTCACCAAAGCAATCACCTTCCTGGAGCTGATCCACCTCACGGCCATTTTTTTCGATGCCTACGAGGCCGGCAAGCACGATATAGAAGGAATGATCCGCCTCGCCCTCGCGGATGATGGTGCTGCCCACGGGATAGTTGTGCCAGTTACAGGAGCGTGCCAGCTCCCAGATGTCCTGTTCCTCAAAACCCTTGAAGAAGCCAAGATTTTTGATCGAGCCAAATTTATCCCGTAGCGCGTCCTCGGTCTGAACACCGTCCAGATCCTCATAAAGCAGGGCGAGATCGGCGGCAAGCTCGAGTCCACTGGCATAGCGCTCGGCTGGGTGCTTTTTGATCATGCGGCTGACCGTATAGGCCAGCCCCTCCGGGAGGTCGTTACGGTATTGGCCTAGCGGTGGCGGCTCTTCGTGGGTGATTTTATGGTTGATGGCGTTGAGGTTGCCCGCACGAAAGGGCTGATGTCCACACAGTGCCTGATACATCACCACCCCAAGGGAAAAGATGTCTGTGCTATGGCTGAGATCGCCCTCGTTGATCTGTTCGGGCGACATGTAGAGCGGGGAGCCGAGAAAGCCGGTGAATTGGGTGTTGGCATTGTCTGTCCGGGTGATCATGGCAATGCTGAAATCCGCCAGCCGGACGTCCTGTTCCACTGTGAGCAGGATATTGTTGGGCTTGATATCACGATGAATTACACCTTGCCGATGGGCGTAATCCAATGCCTTGGCGAGTTTGTAGATAATTCCTACTACCGTTCGCGCTGGCAGCAAGGTATCAGCCGTGCAGTGCTCGCCCAGGGTCTTGGCTGCGGCCAGATGTTCCATGACGATGTAACACAGATTCCCCTCCATATCGGCATCGTAGATATGCAGGATATTGGGATGGTCCAGATTTCCTGCCGCATGCGCTTCATTGAAGAAAAGCTTGCGGAAGCGCTCTCCCTCACGGGTCTGGCCAGTGTGCTGGGGGTGGGCGACCTTGAGCGCTACTTTGCGATCAGAAAAGGGATCGTAGGCGGAATAGACCACTCCCATGCTACCCCGGCCGAGCTCTTTGGAGAGGGTATATTTGCCTATCTTTTGTGGAATGTCATTCATGGGAGCGGCGCCATTGTAGCGGCGACGTAGCCGGAGAATCCACCGGCTTTTCCGATTGTTGGAGAGAGGGAAGGGTGCCCGGGGCGGCATGCCACCCCGGGAAGCGGATCGGGCTAGATGCGGTCGCCGAGTTCCTTGCGGACTTGGCGAATCAGGTCGTATTGCTCGTCAAAGGCGGGTTCATAGTGGGAAATGGCGGGATCAAAGTGGGCCTGGCCACGAGGAAATCCCATAAAGGCCTTTAGCAACCGATATTTAATCTGGTCAGGGAGATCGGAACGAATGGTGACGGGTTCTCCGGGCAAATCGGGTGATTTCCAGACAATTTTCACATGGTGGGGATTGATAAGTCCCTGTTTTAGCAAGGCCTCAAAGGAGCGGATATTGCTGCCACCACCATCTACCTCACCAAAGTTAACTGCGGTGAGGGTGGCGGTATGGCTACCAGTGAAACGCGTGCCAGCCAGACTCTTTTTTGGGTCGATACCCTGGTTTCCCAACTCCCACATGGGAACAAGGTAGCCGGAGGTAGAGGCTGGATCACTGAAGGCCAGGGTATGTTTTGTCCCGAATTGTCTGGGATGGCGAATCCTCAATGATGAGCGGGCAACGATCACGCTGTTATAGGTGCTCTTGCCGGTGGACTCGCTTACTCCGCTGACCAGAGGCTCAACCTTCCCTCCGGTTTTTTCATGGGCCATGACATAAGAGAAAGGCCCAAGAAAAGCTACATCTGTACGCTTGGTCTCAAGTGCGTGCACCGCCTGCGTGTAACTGGTAGCGACATCGGCCTCGATCCGTATACCCACAACTTGTTCCAGGAAGTCGGACATGGGACGGAAGTTAAAGCGTGCGGCCTGGGCATCTTCTACCGGAGGCAGAAGTACTCTGAGTACTTTAAGGTCGCCTGCGGCGGCTACGGGGGCTTGTAGTAGAAAGGCGAGTGCGGTGAGGGTGAACAGTGAGCGGAATGTACTACGAAGTTGACCTATCAGCATGGTGTCTTCCTCCAGGTAATTTTGGAAAACGGATGGCATCCACGTTGCTTTGATTTCTATTTATGCGGATCCTGTCCAGCCGTACTATTTTTTTAAAATCCTTGCTGCGTGATGGATTTGCATAAAATACTAGGCGGTCGAACCGGGGTTTGTCCAGTTTAAGCCGCTGTGCCGCTCGGCTCCTGCTATGATCCCGGGCGTTTCTCTTGCGATTCCACGAGTACCAGCAATGACTTCAAGCAGACCCCGGCGGGTAGCCTTTCGTACCTTTGGCTGCCGGCTTAACCAATACGATAGCGAGGCCATGCGTACCCTGTTGGAGGGTGACGAAGGCTACGAAACGGCGGCACCCGGGGAGACGGCAGATGTATACGTCATCAATACCTGTAGTGTCACCGCACGCGCCGATGCCAGCGCACGCAAGGCCATTCGGCGTCTGCGCAAGGAATACCCCACGGCCAAACTGGTGGTGGCGGGCTGTTATGCCCAGCGCGCACCTGAAGAGATAGCCCGCCTGTCCGGGGTGGCGCTGGTGCTGGGAACTCCGGATCGGGCGCGCATTGTAGAGGAGATCACGGCGGCGGAGAGTGAGATACCTCGGATAGCAGTTTCTCCGGTGGATGCCGAGAGTGATTTTCTCGATGTGCCGGTGACCGACATGCTTGGGCACACCCGGGCGGTGGTTAAGGTGCAGGATGGCTGCAACCAGGATTGCAGCTACTGCATCATTCCCCAGACCCGTGGGCATTCGGTCAGCAGAGAGCCTCAGCAGGTGATCGAGCAGGTGGGTGTTTTAGTGGCTGGTGGTTATCCGGAGGTGGTGATCTCCGGCGTGCATGTGGGGGATTATGGCCTCGATCTCAAGGATTCGGCCTGGGATTTGCCCCGTTTATTGCGTGCCTTGCTGGCTGTGCCGGGGCTTGAGCGACTGCGGCTTAGTTCTATAGAACCCGCCAGCATCAACCATGAATTGATCGATCTGATGGCCTCGGATCGTCGCTTTGCACGCCATTTCCATATTCCCCTTCAAAGCGGCAGTGATAGCGTGCTGGAGCGCATGGGGCGGTGCTATCGGGCAGCGGATTTCAGCGAGCTGGTGGAGCGTATTGCTGCGACTATCCCGGATTGTGGTATCGGCAGTGATTTGATCTGCGGTTTTCCCGGTGAGACGGAGGATGATTTTGAGCAGACTCTGGAACGTCTACGAGCCACACCGCTGTCCTATTTGCATGCCTTTCCCTATTCGATTCGGCCCGGTTCCCCGGCTGAGGCCTTCGGGGATCAGGTGCCGGGGGATATCAAAAAGCAGCGGGTACGCATGGCCAAACGCCTGGTCAGCGAAAAGAATGAGCGTTTCCGGCGCGCCCAGGTGGGCCAACGTCTGCGTGTGCTGTTTGAGCAGGTAAAGGGCAAAGGCCCCAGCGCCGGCTGGTCTGATAACTACCTGCGGGTGGAGCTGCCCGGAGAGACGGGGATCACTGGCATGAAGGAAGTGGAAATTACCGGTTTGAGTATCTCCGGCCTTACTGCAATAGTCTGCTAGGAGCAGCAGAGCAGTCCTAAGTCTGACAGACTCCTAGCCACACTTTGAATCCCCGCAATTCAGGCAGGTCATGCAGCCGTCCATCTGGACCACCGCCTTGGTGCTGCACTTGGCGCAGAGTGTTGCGGCATCAGGAAAGCCATTTTCCCCGTTACCACAATCTTTTGCCTGCGCCTGGTGTTCTTCAAATTCCTTTTTCTTCTGGTCTACCAGCTTCTGCTGATGCTCGTCGAGGCTAGCGGGTTCAAGCATGCCGATCATGCGCATATGGGCTTCAATAGCATCCCCGATCTCGGCCACCAGCGAGGGCATGTAGTGGCCGCCTTTTTTAAAGTAACCACCGCGGGGATCAAAGACCGAGTGTAATTCCTCCACCAGGAAGGTGACGTCCCCACCCTTGCGGAAGACCGCGGAGATAATGCGGGTGAGGGCGACAATCCATTGAAAATGCTCCATATTCTTGGAGTTGATGAAGATCTCAAAGGGTCGCCGTTGCTCATGCTCGGTGCCCGGATTGAGCACGATATCGTTGATGGTGACATACAGCGCATGTTCTGAGAGCGGGGTCTTCACCTTGTAGGTGGAGCCGATAAGCATCTCCGGACGCTGTAGCTTCTCGTGCATCTGAATGACGTCGGCGGATGGCTTGGCTGCTGGCGGCGCGGCCTCTTCGGCACTCTTGACGCTGTATTTAACGATGGGTTTTTCTATTTTGATTGCCACTGGGTTAGCTCCCTTTGGGGCGAAACTATTTGTTAGCTGCGAATCGGTGTGTTCCCGAAGTTATTCGTTGAAAAATTATCAGGCGAGTGCAAGACAAGGCAAAAATTGGCGAGAAAGCGGAGCTTACAAATAGTAAGTGAGCAATTTGAGCCAATTTTTAACGCCGTATTGTGCCGCATGAGGATTTTTCCTTCGCTTTACTAGAATTTGCCGTAATAACCTTCTTTGAGCGCGTCATAAAGATTGGCGGCGGTATGGTTCTCACCGTCATAGACGATATCTTCATTGCCCTTTGCCTCGACCAAGGTGCCATCTTCCAGGGTGAAGCAGTAGGTGGTATTTTCCAGATCATCTTCCTTCACCAGCACCCCCTGGAAGACCTCGGGATTAAAGCGGAAGGTGGTACAGCCCTTGAGTTTTTTCTCGTAGGCATAGAGATAAATATCCTTGAAACCCTCGTAGGGAAAGTCCGTGGGCACATTGGCGGTCTTGGAAATGGAGGAATCGATCCATTGTTGCGCAGCGGCCTGAACATCCACATGGGCCTTGGGGCTGATATCGTCGGCACTGATGAAATAATCCGGTAATCCGGCGCCGGGCATGGCCTTCGGATCCACCAGGGCGTGATAGGCCAGTAGCTCAAAGGAATAGACATCCACCTTTTCCTTGCTCTTCTTGCCCTCGCGGATGACGTTGCGTGAGTAATGGTGGGCAAAGCTCGGTTCGATACCGTTGCTGGCGTTGTTGGCTAGCGATAGCGAGATGGTACCGGTGGGGGCAATGGAGCTGTGATGGGTAAAGCGCGCACCTACCTCGGCCAGTTCATCCACCAACTCCGGCTCGATCTCCGCCAGGCGTTGCATATAGCGACTGTAGCGGGCAAACAATACCTTGCCGTCCACTTCATCCCCCGGTTGATAGCCATCTGCAGCCATTTCCGGGCGTTGGCGGATCATCTCCGTGGTCACGCTAAAGGATTTCTGTAGTAGCGGTGCCGGTCCCTTCTCGCGAGCGAGCTCCGCCGCAGTGCGCCAGCCCACAATGGCCAGTTCCCGCGCTACCTGCTCGGTGAAATCCAGTGAGTCGGGCTCACCGTAGCGCATTTGTAGCATGGTGAGGGTGGAGCCAAGACCCAGGAAACCCATGCCATGACGACGTTTCTCGGTGATCTCCTGGCGTTGCTGTTCCAGCGGCAAGCCATTGATCTCAACTACGTTATCCAGCATACGTGTGAACGTTGCCACGATTTCACGGAAGCTCTCCCAATCAAAATGCGCACTTTCCCCAAAGGGCTGGCGCACAAAGCGGGTGAGATTGATCGAGCCCAGCAGACACGAGCCGTAGGGAGGCAGTGGCTGTTCGCCGCAAGGATTGGTTGCACGCACCTCTTCACAAAACCAGTTGTTGTTCATGTCATTGATTTCGTCAATGAGGATGAAGCCCGGTTCGGCGAAATCGTAGGTCGATGACATAACCAGATCCCACATCTTGCGCGCCTTCAGGGTCTGGTAGACGGCGCAGGCCACCTGGCCGGCATCATTGACCACATAGTTCTTGTGTACCGGCCAGTTGCGCCAGATGATCTCATCGGCGGCCAGATCTACGCTGCCGTCTTCCACTTCTTTGGCAGTGACCGGAAAGGCCAGTTGCCAGTCACGATCCTGCTTTACTGCCTCCATGAACTCCCGGGTGATGAGCAGGGACAGGTTGAACTGGCGCAGGCGACCGTCTTCGCGCTTGGCGCGGATGAAGTCCGGGGCATCGGGATGGCCGATGTCGAAGGTGGCCATCTGGGCACCGCGACGGCCACCGGCGGAGGACACCGTAAAGCACATCTTGTCGTAGATATCCATGAATGACAGGGGGCCGGAGGTGTAGGCACCGGCGCCGGAAACATAGGCTCCTTTGGGGCGCAGGGTAGAAAATTCGTAGCCGATTCCGCAACCGGCCTTGAGGGTCAGGCCCGCCTCATGGACCTTGCCAAGGATATTGTTCATGGAGTCATGGATGGCTCCAGATACGGTGCAATTGATGGTGGAGGTGGCCGGTTTGTGTTTCAAGGCGCCGGCATTGGAAATAATGCGTCCCGCGGGGATGGCGCCATGGCGCAGGGCGTGCAGGAAGCGCTCAAACCAGTACTCACGTTTCTCCGGTGTGTCTTCCACATCGGCGAGTGCCTGGGCTACTCGTTGGTAGGTATCGTCTATGGCCTCATCCACGGCCTCGCCGTCTTTGGTCTTGAGGCGATATTTCTTGTCCCAGATGTCCAGTGAGGCATCTTGTAACGGGATCTCGACGTTTTCGTCCTCGGGTGTGGCATTTAAAATGGGCTGGTGTACCGGGTCCATCTGTTCCTCCCTGTGGCTCCGGGGGCGCGGGAAAGGCGGCACCCCCTGGCTGTGTAATTATTGCTTAGGGCATGGTAGAAGGCTGTTCCCACCAAACACTACAGATTGTAGGCTAGCCGGGAGAAAAACGCTATATGTTGTGTGCGCTGGGGAAAGGCGGATGACAAGCTGTGGATAAACTGTGGGGGCTTTCGGTTCTTTCTCGCGGCGATCCAATGGCCAAAAAAGCTTACAATCCGGCCATGAACAAGCACTCAAGTCGCTGCAATGTCAAAAATTACTTTGCCGGGTTGGCACTGGATCGGGCTGCGGGCGTACGCCGGGACCCGGAATGGCTGCAAAAGCGTATGCAGGCACCAGATAGCTACTTTGTGCCGGTCTGGCGCGAGCGTAACCTGCTGCGTGCGGAGGCATCCGCCGCGGCGCTATTGTCCCGGGCTGAGGTGGACCCCTGGCTGGAAAATGCCGACGCGGTGGTCTTTTTGGGCGAGGATGGTGAGAGTGCCTATTTTGCCCTGTTCCTTGATGGTGGTGATGATGCCGTGCCCACCCAATTGGTCGGCTTTGGTGAATTCCATCAGCTCAAGGGGGCTGCAGAGGGGCTCGGTGAGAATGACCGGGGGCTGCTCGCCTACGCACGGGCCATGGCTCATTGGCATGGGCGGCAACGCTTTTGCAGTGACTGTGGTGCGCCCACTCACAGCAGCTCCGATGGCCACGTACGCATCTGCAGTTCCAGCGAGTGTGGTCGGGAGCATTTCCCACGTACCGATGCGGCGGTCATCGTGGTGGTTGAGCACGGGACGAGTTGTTTGTTGGTGCGTCAGCCGCGCTGGCGTGAGGGGCTTTATTCCGCCCTTGCCGGTTTCGTTGAGGCCGGGGAGAGCGTGGAGGATGCCGTGGTGCGTGAGGTTTATGAGGAGGTGGGGGTGCGGGTCATTGGCCAGCGTTATCACTCCTCCCAACCCTGGCCCTTTCCGTCTTCTCTGATGCTAGGTTTCGAGGCCAAGGCAGCCGCCCGGGAGTTCAATCCCGGAGATGATGAACTTGAGGATGCGCGTTGGTTTACGCGAGAGGAATATGCCGCTGCGCTAGCTAGTGGGGAGGTGAAAATGCCCTCGCGTCCGTCGATTGCCCGGCGCCTGATTAGCGACTGGTATGGCCGGGATGGGGCAGTGTTGTCTGACGTGGATTAGGGAAGGGCGGAGTTAATTATCGGATTACCGCTCTTCGGCATCTTTGGCCAGGGACGGCCTTATGTCGCGGAGCACATGGACGTGCGGGAGCGACCATGCCCCTGTATCGGAGTACGGGGCAGGCTCCGCGGGTTAAGTACATCCCTGCACAAAACGCTGTCGCTAATCCGACCTGCCGGCTGCTTCAGCAGTTCCAAACTGTTGACGGAAATAATTGGCGACGGCTTGTGCGTCTACGTGGAAGTCGTTGTATAGCACGCGCCGATTGGGGTCGATGATAACTACCCAGGGGGTGCCGCCGGTGCGGTAGTGCTGCATGATGGCCGGGTGTGGCTGACCGTCCGGGTTTCCGGCGTCGTGTCCCATGGGGATGGCGAGATCGTATTGTTGTTGCAGTGTGGCTACCTTGTCCGGGGTATTTTCCTCAAAGCCTTCAAAAACTGTTTGCACTGCGGCAAAGCGGATGCTCGGGTGGGAGCCAAATTCGGCCAGTAGCTGCTGTAATGCGGGAAAGCCATAGCGATGACAGCCATCACACCAGGACTGGAAGAAATACAGATAGATGAAGTGGCGTCGTTGCTCGGCGATGCTGAAACTGCCGGGTTCGCCCCTGGCGTCAATCCACTGGGCCCGAATCTCTGGAGCGCGTCGGCCAACGATGCCCGGGGTGTGGAGGGCTTCATGAGTCTCGGGTGTGTCTGCCGTCATTTACAAACATCTCCCTAGGAATCTGTCGAACTTAGGCGCTCGTAGCGAGGGAAAACCATATTGAGACAGATTTTCTGTTCATTTGAGGATAATAGTCACTCTATTGGAAGCTTCCGCGTCCTGCTCACGCCCCTTACCCTACATCCCTGTAGGTAACGAAAAGGACCGGGAAATATGGCCAGTAGGGTCTTTTTCGCAGCAGAGCCGTCCTAAGCTCGACAGACTCCTTGGCCGGGCTAAGATCCACCCCGGAGACAGCGAGCGTGTCCCCGGGATGAGACTAAGGGATCTCCGATCTATTCGTGAACTCGTACTACCTCGTCCAGAGCAAATCAGAGACTCCTGATTTCTAGCGTGCGTAGCGGTCGTTGTTGAAGACCATATCGCCGCCCGGTGCTGCTGTATGGCAGGCGATGCAGCCCTTGGGCATACCCTTGGCCACGCGGCCAGCGAGAGACATGCCTTTGGGGTTCTTGTGGAGGCCGCCATTGGCTTTGTATTTGGCCCAGAACCAGTTCTTGTTGTCTGTATCGTAGCCACTTTCGCGCTGATACATGACGGTGACGGCCTTCAGGTATTTGGCCGGGTTATTGGCCACACTGGCAATGCTGACTCCGGGGCCGCCGTAATTGCGTTTGATGATGGCGGTGCCGCTATGACCATTGACGGTAACCGTGCCCTCGATGGTGTCGAGCACCGCACCGTGGGGATGCTGACCCTTGTAGGGCTTGGACATGATGGCATTGGGCCCCACCATGTGCGCATCGGCCATCGCCGACCAGAGTTTTTGGGAATAATTGACGCTCCCCTTGTCGCCAAAGGGCATGGCCATTTGGGCCTGGGCACCCAGCGGCATGAGTGCGCTTAGCAACACGATGGATAGCAGCTTGCCTAGAGTTGTGGTTAGTTTCATTGGTTTCATCTCCCTCGTCATATCAATTGGTTTTGTACAGGGATGTACTTACGTCGTGAAGCACAAGGACCGCTCTTCGGCATCCATGCCATCGCGGCATAAATGCGTCCGTGCATAAAAAGTGCGAGAACGACGTCCAGTGGTGAAAGATAGCGTCAAAACCGGCCGATGCTATCCTTCCCATGGGCTGCATAGACAGATGTCGATAGAAAAAATTCCCCATCACTCCGTTGTTATGGCAGACGGTCCCTGATTTCGGGTGAAGATAAATGCCATGATGCCGATAAACAATGTATTACGAGCAGCTACGGCCATTCCATAGAATGGGGTACGGCCATTCCATAGAATGGGGTGAAAAATGACGAGTTATTACGCTTATCATTCCAATTGCCGCTTGTGCTACAGAGTTTGTCTGAACCGGATGGCTTATGAGTACAGCTGATTCCCGCAGAAAACATCTCGGCACGTTGGCTGCTGCTGCCGCTATGCTCATCGCGATTACCGTCCTTGCTGGCTGGCTCACGGATCACGCGCGCCTGGTAGCGATATTTCCGGGCATCCATCGCATGACCTTTAATACCGCCCTGTGTTTTCTGATTATCGGATCGGCGTGTTTGCTGTCCTTTATCAGCGGGCATTCCATGCGCCGCATCCGGATGGTTCTGGGTGCTCTGGTTGCCATCTTTGCCGGTGCGGTATTGTTCCAGGATCTGTTCAGTATTGAGTTGGGTATCGATGGGATTTTTCTCGACCAGAGCCTGAGCTACCTCGATTCTTCCCATCCCGGGCGCATGAGCCCCTTCACCTCCTTCTCCTTTGTGTTAATTGCCGGGAGCCTGATGCTAAGCATTGGCACTCGCCGTCGTTCCAAGTTCCCTGATATCTTCCGCTTGCTGGTGCTTGGTATTGCATTACTTAATCTGGTGGTGCAGTTGCTATTTCCTCAAACCCCGGGGCCATTCATTCATCTGTTATCCATGGCACCGTTTACTGCTTCGGCCTTTCTGCTGCTGCTGGCTGCCTTGTGGCTGCGTTGTCCGGCTCATCTTGAGCGGGGGGTTTTGGGCCCTGGTATTGGCCTGATGCAGCAAATGAAAGTCAGTTGGAAGTTTCGCGTGTTGCTGTTCATCGTGTTGCTCCCCTTTGCTTATACGCTCTCATTTATGAGTTCCGATCTTGGCAACAGTATTGCCCAGGCTCGGAAGCAACAGCTGGGTCTGGGATACATGCAGGCAATATCCCGCGTGCTGGAATTGATCCCGCAACACCGGGGGCTGATGAATAGTTATTTGTACGGGGATCATAGCCTTGGCCCACAGATTAAACGTCTGCGTGGGGAGGTTGTACGGGAGATGGTAGCCCTGGATGAATATCAGAGTAGGTGGAATATATCTTCAGAATTCCGGGAAAAATGGTCGCTACTGCGGGCCCGGTGGCGAGATCTGGCGTCGATGACACTGGGGCCATCTGTAGCGACGAGCTGGTTTCAGCATACCGAGCTGATCGGGGATATGCTCGCGTTAAATGAGGAGATTTATCTGCGTTTTGGTCTGGTGCGGGAGGAAGATTCCGGTGTGAGAAGTCTGGGTAATGTCCTGTTCGAGCACTTGCCTGCTTTAATCGAGGGCCTCGGGCAATTGCGTGGCCAAGGTGCTGCTTTTATTGTTGATAAAGAGTTCTCTCTGGCGGAGAAAGCGATGCTGATTACACTGGATGAGCGTATTGAGGGGCACATCAAGAAGGCACGCTGGCATTTCACCATGGCCTATAGAACCGACCTGCAGTTGCAGGAAAGTTTTGGCTATCTCGCAAGACGAGCCTTTGGGATGGCAGATGCCTATGGAAGTTCGCTCGCCAGACAGGCGTTGGCTAACCGCCCGCCGGAAATACTTTCTGGAGAATTCTTTGAACGCGGAACCAGGACCATCACTGCGAACTATCATCTGTTGCGGGCACTTGCTGATTTTTTGTATCAGCGCACGGAGAAAGATCTGGCGGCGCAGTATCTAATCGCCTACCGGGTGACTGTACTTAGCCTGGTAGCACTGATATTGATGTTATATCTATGGGCTGCATTCAGTCATTCCTTGCGACGTAGCGTGCATGATATGGCCTTGGTAGCCGAACGGTTATTGCGGGATGAACCCGTGCGTGGCCTCCGGGTTTTGGGTAATGATGAACTGGCGCAGATAACCCATAGCTTTAACGAGGTGGCGGTAAGATTGAGGCGCCGCAACAGACGCTTACAAACGGTGATGGCGCATGTGCATGACGGTATCGTAACTATCGATGCCGAGGGTCGCATTGAGTCCGTCAACACGGCCCTGGCCGAGATGTTTGATTATGAGACAGAGGCGCTGGTGGGCAAGAATATTACTGTGCTCATCCCTGAGTCATTGCGCGCGGCGCATGAGGAAGGGTTGCGTACCTACATCTCCCATTCAGCAACAGCCAGTCCTGTGGTGGGGCAGGAGTCGGTGCTTGAGGGTCTGCGGCGTGATGGTAGCCGCTTCCCACTGGAATTGCGGGTTAACAAGATGCGCCTGGGCGGCAAGCGCTATTTTCTTGGGGCCCTGAGGGATATCAGCAAGCGGGTGCGGGCCGAGGCCGCGCTAGTGGCCATGGCCACTACCGACCCGCTCACCGGGGTGCGTAACCGCAGAGATTTCTTCCTTCACGGTGAACGGGCAGTCAGTCAGGCCGGTCGTTATCTTCAGCCTCTGGCCGTCATCATGCTGGATGTCGATTATTTCAAGGGCGTGAATGATAGCCACGGACACTCGGTTGGCGACCAGGTGCTCAAGGCTGTTTGTACCTGTTGCACCGAGACCCTGCGTGAAAATGACATCTTTGCCCGTATTGGTGGTGAGGAGTTTGCCGTGGTCTTGCCGCAGACTCCCATTGCGGCGGCCGAGATCAGCGCCGAGCGTTTGCGTGCTGCGGTGGCCTCCCTATCTGTGCCGGTGCCTGATGGCGAGCTAAAGATCACCATCAGCCTGGGGATCGCTACCCTGGAAAGCGATGATCTCGACCTGGAAGAACTGCTTAAACGCGCCGACAGCGCGCTTTATCATGCCAAGGAAAATGGTCGAAATTGTTTCGAGGTGTGGACCGGGTAGTCGCTTTGTTAGGGAAAAAAGTCGGCAGAGTCGGGTAGGTCCGATTAGCGATAGCGTTTTGTGCAGGGATGCACTTAACCCGCAATGGCATGGATGCCGAAGAGTGGTAATCAGACAACAAGCTCAGCAACCCTGCGTTTTCCCCCGGATTACCCACCTCGGTGGGTAATAGCGCGTGTGTGGGTATCGACCTAAACGGGTGCGTTGGCCGCTTCGTCGATGAGGATATCGACTCCGCCCATGGAACTGATGGTGGCGGCGGGAATGGCCTCGCCGGCCTTCCAGTCAGATACTGCCTGACGCTTGCCGTCGCCGGTGACCAGAAACAGCACGGCTTGGCTTTCGGCGATGGTGGCTGTGCTCAGGCTGATACGTTCGGGCGGGGGTTTGGGGGCATCAAAGACCGCGTGTACGCGCTCCTGGGACGGGTGGAGATGGCCGGGAAACAGGCTGGCGGTGTGGCCGTCTTCGCCCAAGCCCAGGAGCACCAGATCAAAGGGCGGGGTATTTGCCAGCAGGGTGGCGTATTCAACGGATCCTTTCTCGGCGCCTTTTTCCGCTGCCATGGGGTGAATCTGTCCGGCGGGAATGGCGACGTGATCGAGCCACGCTTTCGCCGCCATCTGGCTGTTACGCTCGGGATTATCCGCGGGCAGGCAGCGCTCATCACCGTAATAGATCTCCCAGCGTGGCCAGTCTGCCTTGGTGGTGGCGAGGATGCGGAAGGCCTGTTCCGGGGTACGTCCGCCGGCCAGCACCAGGCGAAAGCGGTCCTGGCGGGAAAGGGTGGCGTTGGCGGCTGCGAGTATCCGGCTTGCCGCCTCCTGGGCCACGGCCGCCCCATCGGGAAATAGCTGCCAGCGGGTTTCACCCATGGCCTATTGCTCTTCCGGGTTAAGGGTGTGTCGCCAGTGATGGGTGGCCTTGTCGAATAGCCGGCGACTCTCGATGGGGCCCCAACTGCCGGCGGGATAGGTGGAGATGTAGTCACGTTCCGTGGACCAGACGCGCAGGATAGGGTCCACGATGGCCCAAGCCGCTTCCACCTCGTCATAGCGCAGGAACAGTGAGCGGTCTCCCTCAATGACATCCAGCAACAGATCCTCGTAGGCATCGGTGACAACTTCATCTTCATTGCGGAAGCTGGCGTCCAGGCTGGTGAGGCGGGTATTCATCTCCAGCCCCGGCTCCTTCACCGTCATCTCCATACGCAGACACTCGGTGGGCTGGATGCCCATGAGGATCCAGTTGGGGGTGGGGCGTTGCACTTGGGAGGCACGGAAAAATTGCTGTGGCGGATGGCGGAAACAGATGGAGATCATGGATTGGCCGCGGGCCATGCGTTTGCCGGTGCGTACATAGAAGGGCACCCCGCGCCAGCGCCAGTTGTCCACATAGAGCTTTGCCGCCGCATAGGTTTCGGTAACGCTCTCCTTGGGGATGCCCTCTTCCTGCAGATAGCCCAACGCCTTTTGGTCTTCCACTACCCCGGGGGCGTACTGGGCACGAAATGCATGCGCATTGACGGCACTTTGCGGAATCGGGCGCATGGAACGCAGCACCTTGACCTTCTCGTCGCGTAGCGCCTCAGCCTCCATGGACACGGGTGGTTCCATGGCCACCAGGGTGAGCAGTTGCAGCAGATGGCTTTGCACCATATCGCGCAAGGCCCCGGAGCCATCGTAATAGCCAGCGCGGCCACCGACACCGAGGGTCTCGGAGTGGGTGATCTGGACGTGGTCGATGTAATTACGATTCCATAGCGGCTCCATCATGACATTGGCGAAACGAAATACCAGCACGTTTTGTACCGTGCCCTTGCCCAGATAATGATCGATACGAAAGACCTGATCCTCGCGCATGTAGCGGGTGATCCGGGCTTGCAGGGCGCGGGCACTTTGCAGGTCATAGCCAAAGGGTTTCTCGATGACGACCCGGCGCCAGCCGTGCTCCTCCTGGAGCAGGCTGGCTTCCGAGAGATTCTGGCTGACCACGCCAAATTCTGCTGGCCGGATAGACAGATAGAAGGCGACGTTGGGGGGGGAATTCTCACCATTATGCAGGCGCTTTTCCAGGCGTACATACATTTCGGGATCCGTGAGATCTCCCTGGAAAAAATGCAGGCGTTCACAGAAGCGCTTGAATACCGCCTTATCGATACCGCCGCGTCCGCGTTCCTCTATCATCCCGCGTACTTCTTCCTGCCACTCTTCACACGACCACGACTGCCGTGCCGAACCCAGAATGACAGTGTCCTTGGGCAGGCGCCCGGCTTCTTCCAGGTGATAGAGGGCGGGCATCAGTTTCTGCCGTGATAGATTGCCGGCGGCGCCAAAGATGACGTAGGTGCAGGCTTCAGTCATGATTTCGAGTTCCGTTAAGTGGTGGGAGGGGTTCCGTCCATGCGTGCTTATTGTCAGGCATCGTACTGGCCAGAGGAGATATCCCCACCGCTGCCAATCCAGTCGGTATGAAAGAATTCTCCCCGCGGTGCATCCACCCGCTCATAGGTGTGGGCACCAAAATAATCGCGCTGGGCCTGCAGCAGGTTGGCGGGCACCGTGGCACTGCGATAGCCATCGAAGAAGGCCAGCGCCGAGGTCATGGCCGGGGTAGGGATGCCGAGCTCGATGCCGAGCATTGCCGCCTTGCGCCAGCCTGCCTCGGCCGTGAGCATCGCGCCCTTGAAGAAGTCGTCCAGCAGCAGATTTTCCAGTGCCGGGTTTTGTTCATAGGCCTTTTTGATATCACCCAGGAAACGGCTGCGGATAATACAGCCACCGCGCCACATGAGTGCGATGTTGCCGTAATGCAGCTTCCACCCATATTCGTTAGCGGCCTCCGCCAGCAGCATGAAGCCCTGGGCGTAGGAAACGATCTTGGCGGCGTAAAGGGCATCACGGATGTGTTCAATATAGCCGGCACGGTCCTTGGGGCCATCGCGGTGAACCCGTGGCAATGCCTCGGCCGCGGCGACGCGTTCGTCCTTGCGCGCTGACAGGCAGCGGGCGAACACCGCCTCGCCGATGAGCGTCAGCGGTACGCCGAGATCCAGGGCGTCGATGCCGGTCCATTTCCCCGTACCTTTCTGGCCCGCAGTATCCAGGATTTTGTCCACTAGTGGACTACCGTCTTCATCACGCTGGGTGAGGATATTGGCGGTGATCTCAATGAGATAGGAGTTGAGCACGCCGTCATTCCACTCGGAGAACACCTTGGCAATCTCGTCGGCGCTGAGGTCGAGGCCCTCGCGTAACAACTGGTAGGCCTCACAGATAAGCTGCATATCGCCGTATTCAATACCGTTGTGCACCATCTTCACGTAATGGCCGGCCCCGTCTTCACCCACCCACTGGCAGCAGGGTTCATCGCCGACCTTGGCGGTAATCGCCTGCAATAGTGGCTTTACCGTGGGCCAGGCTTTTTTATTCCCGCCGGGCATGATGGATGGTCCGTGGCGTGCGCCCTCTTCGCCGCCGGAGATGCCGACACCGAGAAACAGGAGGTCTTTTTCCGCTAGGGTGTGGGTACGCCGGTTGCTGTCTACATAGCGTGAATTGCCACCATCGAGAATGATGTCTCCAGCCTCCAGATGCGGCACCAATGCTTCAATAAATTTATCCACCACTTCGCCGGCGCGCACCATCAGCAGAATCTTGCGTGGCTTGGCAAGGCTGGTTACGAAATCGGCCAGGGATTCACTGCCGATGATCTGTGTGCTTGCTGCCGAGCTGGCAAGGAAGGCCTCGGTTTTAGCGTAGGTACGGTTATATACCGATACGTTGAATCCGTGGTCATTGAGATTGAGTGCGAGGTTCTGGCCCATCACCGCGAGGCCGATGAGTCCGATGTCTGCCTTTTCCATTATTTTTCCCTATGGGTGGTCAGCGGGTGCTGTTAAGTGGGGGTACATGATAGTCCTATCGCCTCTGGCTAAGAAGGGCTGCCTTAATCAGGAAGGTGTGTGCGGACAGTCTTCACTATAAGTTGAGGCGATGGTTGGGCAGACAGGAGACGGATGGTGCGTAGACGAGTTGCAATTCTTTTATCCGGGTTGGTGCTGATGTGTGTGCCTAGTATGGCGCCATCGCTGGTACAAGCTGAAGAGATGCCGGTGCGGGGGCCTGTCCCGTTTGCTACTTACGATAAGGATGGCGATGGCCTTGTCAGTGAAGGGGAGTTTAATTTGGTACGCGGGCAGCGGATGGCGACCCGTGCTACAGAGGGAAGGCCAATGCGGGGCGCTGCCACTGCCCCGCCCTTTGCGGCCTTTGATACCGATGGAGACGGGCAATTAACCGCCGATAAATTGCCTGCTGGGCAACGGATGCAGATGTGGAAACGTCCGGGAATGAGTATGGGCATGAGTGCGGGCCAGCAGGGGCGGGGCATGAGCAGGGGAATGCCGGTCTTCCCGGATTACGATCTGAACGGCGATGGCAGTATTGGTGAAGGTGAGTTTGCCAGGGCACGGGGAAAGCGAATGGCTGAACGGGTGCAACAGGGCTATCGCTTGAAAAATGCCGGCAATATGCCTGCGTTCGCAGACATCGACGCCAATTAAGGATGGCAAGCTCAGCCCGGAAGAGTTCGCAGCACACCAGGCACAGCGGCGCGGGCAAAATATGCGCTAGTGTGGATGGGTGCCACGGAAATCCGTGGCGCCCCCGCTGTTGCTAACCCCGTCGCCAGCTAAGGAAGCGCTCTACCAGACGGAGCAAACCCGCCGGGGCATGGGCGCGGCGCCACTCGCCGGCGACGAATTTGTTGGCCTCGCTCAGGGTGGGATAGATGTGGATGGTGCTGAGGATGCTTTTTAGCCCACGCTTGTGGCGCATGGCGGCAATGAACTCGGTGATCAACTCACCCGCATGCTCTCCCATAATCGTAACCCCGAGGATGCGGTCCCTGCCGGGAATCGTCAGCACCTTCACCACCCCCTCGTTCTCGCCAGAGGCGATGGCGCGGTCCAGATCATCAATGCCAAAGGTGGTTACTTCGTAGGCAATATTCTGTTCTTTTGCCTCCTGCTCGTTGATACCAACGCGTGCCACCTCTGGCTCGGTAAACGTGGCCCAGGGAATCACCGAGTAATCCACCGCGAATTTCTTGAAGCCGAGGAGCGCATTGACTGCCGCATACCAGGCCTGATGACCCGCGGTGTGGGTGAACTGGTAAGGCCCGGCGACATCGCCACAGGCGTAGATATTGGGATAGATGGTTTGCAGGTACTGGTTGACCTCCACAGTACGGCGGGGGCTTAGCGGTATTTCCAGTTCCTCCAGGCCAAAGCCCTGGGTGTTGGCAGCGCGACCTACGGCGACGATCACCTGATCAAACTCAAAGCGGACGTCCTTGCCCTCGTGTTCGCACACCAGGATTTTCTGTTCGCCCTCGCGATGAAATGATTTGGCCTGATGCCCGGTACGGACCCTGACCCCTTCTTCCTCGAAGCGCTTGACCATGAATTCAGAGATTTCCGGATCCTCGCGCAGCATGATGCGTGGGGCCATTTCCACCTGGGTGACTTCACTGCCTAGGCGGGCAAAGGTCTGACTCAATTCACAGCCGATGGGGCCACCGCCTAGCACCACCAGGCGTTTGGGCAGCTCACGCAGTTCCCACAGGTTGTCCGAGGTGAGCGGGTCAATATCGGCGATGCCCGGGATCGGCGGTACGAAGGGGCGGGCGCCGGTGGCGATGATGATGGAGCGGGTGGTCAGGGTCTGGCCGTTCACCTCCACGCTATAAGGCGAGGTCATGCGCGCCTCACCCTCGATGACCTCCACTCCCAGCTTGGTGTAGCGTTCGATGGAGTCGTGCGGGGCTACCTCGCTGATGACTCGCTGAACCCGTTCCATGATGTCGGCAAAGTCAAAGTCGGCGCTGGCCGAACGGATGCCGAAGTCATTGGCGCGTTTCAGACGGGCGATGAAGCGAGCCGAAGAAATCAGTGCCTTGGAGGGTACGCAACCGCTATTCAGACAATCACCCCCCATTTTGTGTTTTTCAATCAGCGTGACCTTGGCCTTCAGTGCGGCAGCGATATAAGAGGCCACCAAGCCACCAGAACCCGCGCCGATGACGATGAGATTGCGGTCAAATTTGGCCGGTTTTTGATAGTTCTTCATGATTTGATATCTCTTGATGCCTAGGATCAGCAGGCGTGCCAGCCATGGAAAGATCCCCAGCAGCGCAAAGGCGCCGATGAGTTGGGGTGAGAGGATGTCGGCGGGGGATTCGAGGGTGGCAATCTGGGTGCCCGCGTTCACGAATACGATGGTGGCTGGCAGCATGCCCACCTGACTCACCAGATAGTAGGTGAGGGTGCGGATGGGGGTCAGCCCCATGGCCAGGTTGATGACAAAAAAGGGAAATACCGGGATAAGCCGCAGGGTGAACAGGTAGAATGCGCCGTCTTTCTCCATGCCGGTATTGAGTGTCTGCAGACTTGAACCGAAGCGGCGCTGTACGGTATCCCGCAGCAGAAAACGGGCTACCAGAAAGGCTAGTGTGGCGCCGATGCTGGAGGCAAAAGAGATCAGTACCGTGCCCCAGCCAAGGCCAAAGACCAGTCCGCCGGCCAGGGTCATGATAGCGGCGCCGGGAATAGACAGCGCGGTGACCAGGATGTAGCCGGAAAAATACAGCGCTGCGGTTTGTCCGGGATGAGCGGCATAGTATTCGGCCATGCTGGCCTGCTGGGCCTTAAGATAGGTGAAATTCAGATATTGCCCGGGCTCCAGAAAGACCAGCGCAAGGCCAAAAAGGGCCAACAGAATAATGAGAAGAATTCGTTTCATGACAAATCAGACCAGTGGGAACAGCACCATGGGACAGGAGAGCTGGCGGGAAGTTGCAGGATGATACCTGCACTTGCTGTTGAAGGCTTAAAAAAAACCTATGCCACCGGCGTTGAGGCCCTGGGTGGCATCGATCTGCGGGTGGAAGAGGGTGATTTCTACGCCCTGCTGGGGCCCAATGGTGCGGGCAAGAGCACGGCTATAGGCATTATCGCCTCGCTGGTGACCAAGAGTGCGGGTCGGGTGAAAGTCTTTAGCCACGATTTGGATAGGGACTGGAGAGCCGCACGCGGCGCCATTGGCATCGTGCCCCAGGAATTCAACTTCAATGTCTTCGAGCCGGTGGAGGAGATTCTCATTAACCAGGCCGGTTATTATGGGATTCCACGGGATCGGGCCTGCCAGCAGGCAGAAAAATATCTGCGTGAGCTGGAGCTTTGGGACAAGCGCCGTACTCAGGCGCGGGATCTTTCCGGTGGCATGAAACGGCGCTTGATGATCGCCCGCGCACTGGTGCATGAGCCGCGTCTGCTGATTCTGGACGAACCTACCGCAGGGGTGGATCTGGAGATTCGCCATGCCATGTGGGAATTCCTGCAGCGCCGCAATCGTGAGGGCACCACCATCATCCTTACCACCCATTATCTGGAAGAGGCGGAGAGCCTGTGTCGCAGTATTGCGGTGATTCACCACGGGCGGATTGTGGAGCAAGGCGGGATGCATGAGCTGCTGGCGCGGACTCATGGCGAGCATTTGGTGCTGAGTCTTGCCGGAGCGCTCACCGTTTCGCCCATGTTGTCAGGCTATCACTGTGAGCTGGTGGAGCCCCGCACTCTGGAGGTGCAGGTTCCGACAGGCGCCGGGATTAACCCGCTGTTTGCCGGCCTCTCGGCTCTGGGGGTCGAGGTGCTTAGCATGCGTAATAAGCGCAACCGTCTGGAGCAGGTTTTCCTGCAATTATTACGGGAGAACCAGGTTGATCAGCATGAATAATACGGGGCATCCCTACCTCATCGGTTACCGGACTATTCTGGCGAAAGAGGTGCGGCGCTTTATGCGTATCTGGCCACAGACCATCCTGCCCCCGGCCATCACCACCGCGCTGTATTTCGTTATCTTCGGCAAGCTCATCGGCTCACGCATCGGGCCCGTGGCGGGCTTCGGGTACATCGATTACATCGTTCCCGGGCTGATTCTGATGGCGGTGATTAGCCACTCCTACGCCAACGTGGTGTCATCTTTTTACAGCACCAAGTTTCAGCGCCATATTGAGGAATTGTTGATTGCGCCTCTACCCAGCTGGATCATTCTCGCAGGCTATGTCAGTGGCGGGGTTGCTCGCGGGCTGGTGGTCGGGGTGGTGGTGACGGTGGTCTCTGCCGCTTTCGTTGAGCTTTCGGTGTTCCACTGGCCACTGGTGATCGCGGTGGTGCTTTTGACCTCGATCCTGTTTGCCATGGCGGGTTTTATCAATGCGGTATTTGCCCAAACTTTTGACGATATTTCCATTATCCCCACCTTCGTGCTGACCCCGTTGATCTATCTGGGTGGCGTCTTCTATTCGGTGGAGATGCTGCCGCCTTTTTGGCAGGGGGCGTCGCTATTTAATCCCATGCTCTACATGGTCAATGCGCTGCGTTACGGCATGCTCGGGGTGAGCGATATCGAGTCCGGCAGCGCCTTGGCCATCATTGTTGTTTTTATCGGCCTGCTGGGTGCTGCGAGCCTGTGGTTATTGCACAAGGGCGTGGGTATCAAGAGCTGACTGGCTCTCGACGGGTTTACGACAGTCACTCCGTACCTGTTCCCGACAGGTGTCCGGCATATGCCCCATCCCTGAGGTTTCGCCACCATCTGTTCCAGACTTCTAGTCGCGGAAGTTGATGAACTGTAGGGGCAGGTCGAGTTTTGCCTCTCGCAGGATGGCCATGATTTGTTGCAGATGGTCGCGCTTTTTCCCCGTGACCCGGACCTGTTCCTCCTGGATGGCGGTTTGCACCTTCAGCTTGCTGTCCTTGATCAAGCGAATCACTTTTTTTGCCATCTCCCGATCGAGGCCATGGCGTACCACAAGAGTCTGTCGTGCGGCCGTCCCCACCTCGGTGATCTCACCACATTCCAGGCAGCCAACGTCAATTTTTCGCTTGCCCATTTTGCCCTGCAGGATGTCACGCACCTGGTCCACTTGAAATTCCGCTGCGGCGTGGACGGTGAGTTCGTGTTCCGCCTGCTCCACCCGGGCATCGGTGCCCTTGAAGTCAAAGCGGTTGCCCACCTCGCGGTTAGTCTGGTCCACGGCATTGCGGAGTTCTTGCAGGTCGACCTCGGAAACAACATCGAAAGATGGCATGGAACATTTCCCTTACGTAGAGTGGGTTGAGTGCAGAAACAGAGTTTAACAGGCGCCATGGAGGTGCGGGGGCTGTTATGCTCTAAACGATATCCGCAAAAGAAGAGGGGGTGAGAGATGCCTAAAGATGAATCTAACAACCTCCGTCGACAACTCGAAGCTGCGCGCACCGAACATCGGGATCTGGATGATGTGCTGCACCGCCTGACTGAGCAGCCACCGATGGACCAGCTACAGGTGCGCCGACTTAAAAAGCGCAAACTGCGGCTGAAAGACACCATTGCCCATCTTGAGAGCAAATTGATCCCCGACCTGGACGCCTGACTATTTCCTTTCCACCGTCATTCCGAACAGCGTTTTTTGCTGCGCCGGAATCCAGGTTATTCAATGACTTGCTGGATGCCGTATATGGTCTCCACTTCGTTCCACCCGGCATGACGGGGTTTGTGGAAAAGTGATGATCCCCTTCTTTTCGTCTGTCTGTTAGCTTCCTAACTGTCTCTCTTCCAGCTGTTCCCACTGTCCGTAGGCGATGGCCAGTTCTTTTTCCAGCTGTTCCAGGCGCTCTCGGCTGATCACTACTTCGTCACTTTGCTGGCGATAGAATTCGGGATCCGCCATGCGAGCGTGTAGCGTCTCCTGCTCTGTTTCCAGCGTCTCGATGCGTTTGGGGAGCACTTCCAGTTCACGTTGTTCCCGGTAACTGAGTTTTTTGCGGGCGCTCACTTTGGCCTTGGGAGTGGATGCCTTGGCGGTGGAGCGTTTGCCCTTTGCCGTTACGGGTTCGACCCGTTGGCGTAGCCAGTCCTGATAGCCACCCACGTATTCGTTGATGCTCGCCTTGCCTTCAAAGGCGAGGATACTGGTAACCACGTTGTCCATGAAGCTGCGGTCGTGGCTTACCAGTAACAGCGTGCCAGGGTAGTTCAATAGTAGGGTTTCCAGCAGTTCCAGGCTCTCCACATCGAGATCATTGGTGGGTTCGTCCATCACCAACAGATTGGCTGGCAAGCTGAACAGGCGGGCCAGCAGCAGGCGGTTTTTTTCGCCACCGGATAGTGCTTTGACCGGGGTGCGGGCTCGTGCCGGCGCAAACAGGAAGTCTTCCAGGTAGCCCAGCACATGGCGGGAGCTGCCGTTTATGTCGATATGATCGTTGCCGTCGGCGACGTTTACCCACACTGGCCTTTCGGGATCCAGAGCGGCACGTTGCTGATCGAAATAGGCGATCTGTAGCCCGGTGCCGACACCTAGCTCGCCACTTTGTGGTTTCAGAGTGCCGAGCAGCAGACGCAGCAAGGTGCTTTTGCCCGCACCGTTGGGGCCAATGATGCCAACGCGATCGCCACGCATAATATTGGTGGAGAAGTCCTTGACCACCAGATGGTCACCGTAGCCAAAGTTAATATTGCGAGCCTTGATAACGCGCTTGCCGGAGCTGTTGCCCATAGCCAGGGAAAATTGCGCCGATCCCGCGCGTTCGCGGCGCTGCTGGCGTTGCAGACGCAGCCGTTCCAGCGCCCGGACTCGGCCCTCATTACGGGTACGTCGGGCCTTGATACCCTGGCGGATCCAGCGTTCTTCGATAGCCAGTTTTCGATCGAAGGCGGCCGCGTGATCGGCTTCCTCCTTCAGTGCCACGGCCTTTCTGCGCACATAATCAGCGTAGTTTCCGGGCCAGGAACTGAGTTGGCCGCGGTCGAGATCAATAATGCGGGTGGCCAGGCGATTGACGAAAGTACGGTCGTGGCTGACAAACATCTGGGTACAGTGGGTGCCGAGCAGAAACTCCTCAAGCCAGGCGATACTGTCGAGATCGAGGTGGTTGGTGGGCTCGTCCAGGAGCAGGATATCCGGTTCTTCCACCAGCGCGCGGGCCAGCAGAACCCGGCGCTGCATACCGCCGGAGAGGCTGCGAAAGTCTGCCTCAGGATCCAGTGACAGGCGAGATAGCACGCGTTCGACCCGGTGTGCGGCACTCCAGCCGCCGGCGGCCTCGATGGCATCTGAGGCGTTTGCAAGCACCTCGGGGGATGCATCATTCTCCAGGGCATGGTGATACGCGTTGAGGGCCTGCTGCACATTCCCTATGCCGGCACAGACCACCTCGGCAGCGGTACCCTCAAGCCCGGTGGGTACCTCCTGGGCGAGAAAGCTGGCCCGCACACCAGAGCGGAAATGCAGTTCACCACCATCGCTATCGATGGTACCCGCGATAAGTTTCAACAGGGTGGATTTTCCGGTGCCATTTTGCCCCACCAGAGCCACCCGCTCGCGGCGGTGGAGTTCTAGTGAGATACCTTCGAGTATGGGTGGGCCACCAAAATCTACACTGACTTCATTGATACGTAATAACGGCATATTGGATATACGCTTATGCTTGCAAGGTAAACGCGAAATTTTAGCACCGAAGTGATGGGGAGGATGTAATGGCAGACACGCAGAAGACGATTAGCAAGGTAGCTTTCCTTGGCCTGGGCACCATGGGTTTTCCCATGGCCGGGCATCTGGCTCAGGCCGGCTATGAGGTCACGGTATACAATCGTACCCGGAAACGGGCAGAGGCCTGGCTAAGTAGCTATCCCGGAAGTATCGCGGAAACTCCGATGGCCGCGTCTCTTGGTGCTGAGGCTGTGTTTTGCTGCGTCGGGAATGATGATGACGTACGTGCTGTGGCGCTGGGGGAGGCGGGCGCCTTTACGGGTATGGAGGCCGGCGCGGTGTTTGTGGATCACACCACTGCCTCGGCGGAACTGGCGGAGGAGTTGGATGTCTGTGCACGAGCGGGGCAGTTTCACTTTCTTGATGCGCCGGTATCCGGTGGGCAGGTGGGGGCGGAGACAGGGGCGCTGACGGTGATGGTGGGTGGCGAGGTGACTGCCTTTGCCCGGGTAGAGGCGGTTATTGATAGCTATGCCAAGGCGGTGACCCTGATGGGGCCAGTGGGCTCTGGACAACGCACAAAAATGGTCAATCAAATCTGTATCGCCGGGCTGGTTCAGGGTCTGGCCGAAGCCATGCACTTTGCCCAACGCGCCGGGCTTGATGGCGAGCGGGTGCTGGATGTGATCTCCAAGGGGGCGGCCCAGTCCTGGCAGATGGACAACCGCGGCAAGACCATGCTGGCGGATGAGTTCAATTTTGGCTTTGCAGTGGACTGGATGAGCAAGGATCTGGCGATCTGTTTGCGAGAGGGGAAAAAACGGGGCGCCTTGCTGCCCTTGACGGCCCTGGTGGACCAGTTTTACAGCACCCTCCAGGCTCGCGGTGGTGGGCGCTGGGATACCTCCAGCCTGATTCGGTTGCTTAATCAGCCGTAGGGCGGACTCGGTCCACCATCCCGTCTCGCGGCGTCGCCACCATGGCGGACATGGTTTTGGCCACGGATGGCCTTATGTCGCGGAGCACAGGATGTGTGGGAGCAACCCGCCCTACGCGTGAGGATGTTTATGAGTTGTTAGCGCCGCTTCCAGCCGTTTCAGGATGTCGCCTGTCTTGCCATAGCCTGATAGCAGGAGGGTGCGTTGCCCGTTTTGTTCTAGCACCAGACTGGGAAAGCCGGAGACGCCGAGCTCACGGCGCAGCGCGAGATCGGCCTGCAGTGTTGTTTCGGTTTCCGGGGCGTTCAGCAATTGGGCAAAGTGGGCCTCATCCAGTCCGAGTTCCACGGCGAGGGCGATGAGGGTACTGTTATCGGATGGATTGCGTGCATCCCGGTAATAGGCATGCTGGATCGCCTCGATCATTTTTTCCGCTCCATGCTCAGCCTGCTTGCCCGCAGCAATCACCGCGCGGCAGGCGGGATAGGTAGAGCGTCGGGGTGCACAGTGGCTCCAGAAATCACGGTTAAAGTGCGCTCCGGTGCGGGCCTCCACCGCATCCCAGGCCCCTTGTACATAACTCCGGGTCTGTGGATCCATGGCATCGTCGCTGTCGCTGGCGAGCCCGCCCATCACGTAGCGTATGCGAGTGTCAGCGGGGAGTTGCAGGCCGAGGGCGGAAAACTCGGGCTGGAAGCCCCAGCACCAGCTGCACATGGGGTCGAGTACGTAATAGAGAACTATCGCACTCATGGCAGCCCTTCAAGTGATTTGATGCGCAGCACGACGCGGGTGCCGTCCTTTTCGCGGTGTCCGATCTGTATCGGGAAATAGCCGTAGCGGATGGCGCACCACACCACGGTGTCGCGTTTATTATTATTCCGAATACGGCGAATCTTCAGGGTTTGAAGCGGCCCAAGCGTAGTCTCCAGAATCTCTTCGCCGATGACCTTGAAATGGTAGCGTTTGAGGCGGCCGCCATCGGCGATGGGATAATGCATCTCACGTTTGCCATCGGCGAGATCCCGCATCAGCAGTAGCAGATAGGAGAGCTTGTCCACAGTCCCTTTTTGCACCGGCATGTGCCAAGTATCACCGCGGATGGTGTGGCTGGCGATGCCCTGTTTCCAGTCGAAGCTGATCTCCAAGTGTCGTTTCCGGGAGCCGCTGGAACGGTTGTAGCTATAGGAAAGGGGTAACAGCACGCCATCTTTTTCACGCCACTCGCTTTGTTCCAGCACTTTGCGTGGGCTAAACAGGGAAGCGAGGCCCGTGGCGTTGCTAAGCGATCGATATAAGCGGCGATCATCGTCGATAGATTCCAGTGTCCAGGTGGTCTCTCCGACCTGCAGATCGCCTGAATAGAGTTCGAAATCGGCGCGGAAGGCGGCGGGTAGCGGGGCTGCAATTACCTGCGCTCCCCACATCAGCCACAGCAGCGCCACAGTGGCAGTGGAATGGGCTGCACGGCGAAGCATGTGTGAGGGCGGCAGATAGCGCATGCCACCATCCTAATGCGGGGATAGCCTGCTTCACAAGGGCGTGCCTTGGTTGCGGCACGCGGCATGGCGGGTCATTATGAGCGTCGCGTTTACCTCTGTTTTACCGGGGCCCAAGGTGCGGGGACCGGGGGACAGACTCCTAGATATCGGGCAAAGCGTATGAGTACGAGAAACTCGTCTCCCATCGATCTTATCCGCAGGCTTACCGAGGTGGGCTTTGCGCTGTCTTCGGAAAAGGATAGCCCGCGTCTGCTGGAGCTCATCCTGCAAAATGCCCGCGAGCTCACCAACGCCGATGGTGGCACCCTCTATAGCACTACTGACGAAGGCCAGCTTCGTTTTGAGAACCTGTTTACCGAGTCTCTGGGGATTCATTTGGGTGGCACCAGCGGGAAACCCATTAAACTGCCGCCCCTCGATCTCTACGATGAGGACGGCCAGCCCAATAATCACATGGTGGCGGCCCGTGCAGCGGTTACTGCGGAAACAGTCAATATTCCCGATGCCTATGCCTCTGAGGATTTTGATTTTTCCGGTACGCGGGAATTTGATCGCAAGGCCGGCTATCGCTCCACCTCTTTTCTAACCGTGCCCATGCGCAACCACGAGGATGTGGTAATCGGCGTCCTCCAGCTTATCAATGCACGGGATGTTGATGGCCACACCGTGATCCCCTTTACCGAGGAAGATCAGGGGCTGGTGGAGTCGCTGGCCTCCCAGGCGGCTATCTCGCTTACTAACAAGCGGCTCATTGACGAGCAGCGGGTATTGTTCGAATCCTTCATCGAGTTGATGGCCAACGCTATCGATGACAAATCCCCCTATACCGGTGGTCATTGTCGACGGGTGCCGGAGCTCACCCTGATGCTGGCCGATGCCATGGCCAAGGTGGAGTACGGTCCGCTACGGGATTTCTCCATGAGTGGAGATGACCGCTATGAATTGCAGATAGCCGGCTGGCTACACGATTGCGGCAAGGTGACGACACCGGAGTATGTGGTGGACAAAGCCACCAAGCTGGAAACCATCTTCGATCGCATCGCCTTGGTGGAAACTCGTGTCGCATTGCTCAAGCAACAACTGGAGAACCAGATTCTACGCGCACAGCTAGAGGGAGCTGCGGCGGATGAGGCCACGATGGAATGCCTGGCGGAGCTGGATGCCGACCTGGATTTCCTGCGCACTTGCAACGTGGGTAGCGAGGCCATGAGTGACGAGGCTCAGGCGCGGGTACAGCGGATTGCTGATTATCGTTATACGGATAGTGAGGGCGAGGAGCAGCCACTGCTGTCAGAAAATGAGGTCTATAACCTCACGGTGGTGCGTGGGACGCTTACCGCCGAGGAGCGGAAGGTGATCAACTATCACATCACTGCCACCATCAAGATGCTGGAATCCTTGCCTTATCCTAGGCATCTAAGTCGGGTGCCGGAATTTGCCGGTGGGCATCACGAGCATATGGATGGTACGGGCTATCCCAAAGGGCTCACTGGCAGTCAAATGTCGGTGCAGGCCCGCGCCATGGGGATTGCTGATATCTTCGAGGCGCTGACTGCGGGTGACCGGCCCTACAAAAAGGCCATGCCATTGTCGCTGGCACTGACCATCCTCGGACGCATGAAGGAGGACCAGCATATCGACCCGGATCTGTTTGATATCTTTGTGCGTGAGAAGATCTATCTCCAATACGCCGAGAAATTCCTCCAGCCCGATCAGATCGATGCCGTGGATCATGGCAGCATTCCGGGCTTTTCTCCCTAAGCGCGGGCCTTTTTTTTAATATATGTCCCTACAGCTGTCCCATTAATCCAGCAGGATGCCCTGTTGGTAAAACCTGATGGATGCTTGAGAGACATCAAAATCAAGAAAAAGTCCCGTCATTCTGGACAGCATTTTTTACTGCGCCGGAATCCAGTTTTTTCATGCGCTGACTGGAGGGTGGCTCTAAAAATACAAGTTTCCATGCAAGACAAGGCAAGAGTAAAAAAGTTGAGTGCAGCATATGTTTGATATGTAAGCGAAACTTTTTTGCGAGAAACGCAGTATTGCGACGAAAATTGGATTTTTAGAGGTGCCCTGGATACCGGTTCAAGCCCGGTATGACGGATTTTAGTTAATGGGGCCCTAGTGATATGTCCCTGAATTCGGAGTACACAGTGTCAAGTTTAGCTATCTCTATGGAGGCGGCCCGTGCCGAGTTGCGCACCCCCGCCGATTTTGTGCGCTGGGGTACCAGTCGTTTTAATGAGGCGTGTCTCTGCTTTGGCCATGGCGCCGACAATGCCTTGGACGAGGCCCTGGCCTTGGTGCTCGGCACCCTGCACCTGGAGCCCGGGTTGCCGGCAGAACTCTGGCAAGCGGTACTGACGCAGCCGGAACGTGAGCAGGTGCTGGTAAATCTGGTGCGCCGCATTGAGGAACGCATCCCCGCTGCCTATATCACTCACACCGCCTGGTTTGCCGGTAGCGCCTACTACGTGGACGAGCGTGTATTGGTGCCCCGTTCACCCATTGCGGAACTGGTGGAGGGTGGTTTTTCCCCTTGGCTGGATGGTGTGGAGGTGGCACATATACTTGATCTCTGCACCGGTTGTGGCTGTATCGCAGCGGCCTGTGCCCAGGTTTTTCCCGAGGCCACTGTGGTGGGTGTTGATCTCTCCCAAGATGCTCTTGCAGTAGCCCATGACAATATTGAGGCACTGGGGCTCGAACAACAGGTGACTTTACTGGAGTCGGATTTGTTTGCTCGGGTGGAAGGGATCTTCGAGCTGATAGTCAGCAATCCTCCCTATGTCAGTGAGGCCTCGGTGGCGGCCTTGCCTGCGGAGTACCACCATGAACCGGCCATGGGGCTCGCCTCGGGTGTGGATGGCCTGGACTGTGCCCACCGTATCTTGCGCGAGGCTGGTCGCTATCTAGCACCTAACGGAGTGCTGGTGGTTGAGGTGGGCGAGAGTCGGCCGGCCCTGACCACGGCCTATCCGGAGCTTCCCTTCATGTGGCTCGATTTCGTTCGTGGCGGGGAGAATATCTTTCTGTTAAACGCCGCGGAATTGGCGGCCTACAACCAGTAGCCTGTCGCCTCGATGAAGTGTAACGGGATTCGGGAAATTGGACCCGAGCAGGGGCTGGCTGGCACGGTAAGTGAGCAGTCAATAAAACAGGCTGATGATGCAACGTATATCGAAAAAATAACGGCTGCAATAGAGTAGAAATATGGAAAAAGGAAATTCTGAACAAGGAAGAATCACACGGAAAGAGTCAATGTACATACCGAGGAAATAGTCATGGAATCATTTCATTGGGACAAACATTTTATTACTGGAATATCAGAAGTAGACAAACAACACCATCATCTTGTCGAGCTTATAAATCAGTTTGGAAATATTCTGGCTGATAATGATGTACAAATGAAGGACGTAGATAGCCTGTTTGTCGAGTTAGCAGATTACGCGGCATACCATTTTCAGGAAGAAGATAAATTGATGGCGGAAGTCAAGGTGGATGCCCGACATCTGGATCACCATGTTCGTCGGCATGAAACATTTCTGAGTGACGTGACTTCTCTCTATTCCGATATTTCTCAGAATAATCTTGGCCGGGCGGACAATCTGCTGAAATTCCTCGTACATTGGCTGGCCTTTCATATTCTCGGGGAAGACCAAGACATGGGGCACCAGATCAAGGCTATACAATCTGGCACGAATCCACATGATGCATATAACAAACGTGAACTAAAAAGAGATAGCGCGACTGCACCATTGGTCGATGCATTGAATGGCTTGTTTGTACTGGTGTCCACGCGAAACAGAGAGTTGAAACAGCTGAACGAGTCACTTGAAGAAAAAGTAGCATCACGTACCAAAGAACTATCTGAGGCCAACCTGCAACTTGAAGGGTTGTCTTTAACAGATGTTCTGACCGGACTTCCCAATCGCCGTCATGGCATGCGGTGTCTTTCCAGCCTTTGGGATGAAGCATTGCTAAATAGTTTCCCACTGGTTTGTATCATGATTGACGCGGATCACTTTAAAGAAGTAAATGATTTGTATGGGCACGATGCTGGTGATGAAGTGTTAAAAAAACTGTCTAAAACACTTCTGCACGCTGTGCGAAATGACGATACCGTATGTCGGCTTGGTGGTGATGAGTTTCTTGTTATCTGCCCTAATACGGATAAAGAGGGCGGGATGCATATCGCAGAGTTAATACGTAAGGCTGTATCGGAACTTCGAGTGCCAACTGGCGGCGAGTCTTGGTATGGTAGTGTTAGTCTCGGGGTTGCGTACCGATTGCCTGACATGAAGCGGTTTGAAGAATTAATAAAGGTGGCAGATAACGGAGTATATTTAGCTAAAGAAGATGGAAAAAATTGTGTAAGAACTACCCAGTAGGCTGATGCATTATGTTAGGGAATCTCTGATCTATTCGCGAACTCGTATCTTGCGCCAAAAATGTCCATCTTTGTCGTTGCCGCTCTTCGCAATAGATTGACTATTGCGTGCGATCAGCGCCTCAAAGTTGAGCGATTTTAAATCGCAATCTACTTCGCCCAGAATAAATCAGAGGTTCCTTAGTTCTGTACAGGCTTCCAGCAAGCAGGCTAGGCATGACATGAAAAGAAATCGTGCGCGTCTTGCCTGGGACGTTGGGCATAAATCTCGGAACATGAAGAACGAATACTTTACATTCCCCTTCCACTTCGCTCGTGTTGGGGGGAATGTTTTTTTGGAAAATGCTGCGGTGGCATCTATGCCACCGCAGCATAAGTGCATCCCCGCACAAAATATGCGAGAGCAGCCCTGCCCCCTAAACCGGCCTTAATGTTTGTGCTCGTGCAGACAATCTTCATCCAGGCAGTGGCCACGTTCGATTTGGACAGTGACGTGGTCGACCTGAAATTGTGCCGATAGTTTTGCCTTAATTCCCTGCATCACCGCGCACTCGTCCGCGTTTTCCTCCACTCGGGCATGGAGGGTGACGATGCGCTGCTCTGGCGTCAGGGACCAAGCATGCAGGTGATGAATATCCTTGATGCCCGGCACCGTTTCACTCAGTACCCGGCTCAGGGTTTCGGGATTGAGGTCGCTGGGTGTTCCCTCCAGCAGAATGTGTCCGGATTGCCTTACCACCGTCCATGCACTGCGGAGAATCAACAGGCCCACCAGTACCGAGAGCAGGGGATCGATGGGAAACCAGCCGGTCCAGAGGATCACCAGTGCCGCGACTATGGCCGCGATGGAGCCCAGTAAATCTCCCAGCACATGCAGCGTGGCAGCCCGGATATTGATATTTTCCCGCCCGCCGCCATGCAAAATGGCAAAGGCCACCAGGTTGACCAACAGACCAATGATGGCCACCACCAGCATCATGCCACCGAGTACGGGCTGAGGCTCCATGAGCCGGTCGATGGCCTCGACGCCAATCCAGGCCACTACCAGAAACAGGGCGCCGCCGTTGACGAAGGCGGCCAGTACCTGAAAGCGCTGGTAGCCGTAGGAGCGCTGTGCGTCTGCCGGTTTGTGAGCTGCCCGTATCGCCAGCCACGCTAGGCCCAGGGCCACGGTATCGGCAAGCATATGGCCGGCATCGGCCAGCAGTGCGAGGGAACCGGAGAGAATGCCACCCACCACCTCGATCAACATGAAGCCGCCGGTTAACAGCAATGCCAGCAGCACCCGCTTTTCATCGGCACCGGCAAGATGCTGGCCGTGGTCATGGCCGTGATGGTGGTGGTGATGGTCCATTCGTTTTAGCTTAACCCGTATCTTAGTTGGATTCGCCACATCCAGTAGTAGGACGGCGCGAGGCTAGCGGCTACACTATTGCCCATGTCAGGAAACAGCATTGGAAAACTCTTCACGGTGAGTTCTTTTGGCGAGAGCCATGGACCTGCCATTGGTTGCGTGGTGGACGGTTGTCCGCCGGGGATGGCACTAGCTGAAGCCGATCTGCAAGATGATCTGGAGCGTCGTCGCCCGGGCAAAAGCCGCCATACCACCCAGCGGCGGGAACTGGACCAGGTGCGCATTCTCTCGGGTGTATTCGAAGGCTTGACCACTGGCGCCCCCATCGGTTTGTTGATCGAAAACACCGATCAAAAGTCCAAGGATTACTCCAATATTCGCGAGCAGTTTCGTCCAGGGCACGCGGATTACACCTACCAGCAGAAATACGGTATTCGTGACTATCGTGGCGGTGGTCGCTCCTCGGCGCGCGAGACGGCGATGCGAGTGGCAGCGGGGGGGATTGCCAAAAAATACCTGCGCGAGTCCTGCGGCATTGAGATCCGCGCCTATCTCGCTCAGCTCGGCCCCCTGCGTGCGGCCACTGTGGACTGGGAGCAGGTGGAACAGAATCCATTTTTCTGCCCTGATGCGGCGCTGGTGCCGGAACTGGAGGCCTATATGGATGCCTTGCGCAAGGAGGGCAACTCCGTTGGCGCGCGCATCAATGTGGTTGCCACCGGTGTGCCGCCGGGCCTCGGCGAACCGGTTTTTGATCGACTGGATGCGGATCTCGCCCATGCGCTGATGAGCATTAACGCGGTCAAGGGCGTGGAGATCGGTGCCGGCTTCGAGTCGGTGACCCAGAAGGGGACGGAACATCGTGATGAAATTACCCCGGAAGGTTTTCTCAGCAATCATGCCGGCGGCACCCTTGGGGGGATCTCCTCGGGCCAGGATGTAGTGGCCAGTATTGCCATGAAACCTACTTCCAGTTTGCGTTTGCCGGCCCGCAGCATCAATCGTCAGGGAGAGCCGGTGGAGGTGGTGACTCACGGTCGGCATGATCCCTGTGTCGGTATACGTGCGACGCCCATAGCCGAGGCCATGATGGCCATCGTGTTGCTCGATCATCTGCTGCGTCATCGCGCCCAGAATGCCGGGGTGCAATCGGAAACCCCGCGTATTCCCGCTCATCCCTGATTGCCTTTGCGGGCCGCATAAGAAATGGTCGCTCCCGGCGTGTCCTACTGGCGGTTATCCGCCTTTTATCTCTTTTATTTCGCCACCCTCGGTGCCCTCATCCCTTACTGGGGGCTGTATCTATCCTCCCTGAACTTCGGGCCACGAGCCATCGGTACGTTGATGGCAATCCTGATGGTGACCAAGATCATTGCGCCCAATATCTGGGGCTGGATTGCGGATCATCGTGGCAATCGCCTGGCCATCATTCGGCTGGCGGCCTTTTTATCGGCCTGTGCCTTTGCCGGGATATTTTTTACCGATTCCTTCTGGGGC
>JAJFJT010000013.1 GCA_021773795.1 Gammaproteobacteria bacterium
GTCGGAATACGTAGCGTACACCACACAGGATATCACTGGTGTTGCTGGCGAAGGGTCAGACTACCGTCACGTTGGACCATCTCCAACTTGCGTAAAAAACTCATGCCCAGCAACACCTCATTACCCTGCATGTGGGGATTAATACTGGCACTGATATTGCGCAGCTTGATGGCACCCAGTTCTACGCTGTCGAGTCGCGTACGGTAGGTGGAAATGGTTCCGTTAGCGGTTTGCGAGCGGGTGACTGGGCCCTCTTTGAGGCCAATGCGCCGGGCCAGGCTTTGGGGCACCGAAACCGTGGAGGCCCCGGTATCAAGCAAGAACACGACCTCATAACCATTTATTGCACCGTTTGCCAGATAGTGCCCCTGCCGGTTCTGCAGCAATCGAGTTTCTGCGATGCCATTGTCCAGCGTGCGACTGCCAAGGGCCTTGTTGGGATTGTACTGCCAGTCCAGCAGCTTGCTGAATAACAGACTCAGCAAAGCAAGTACGCCGAGCCAGGCGAGCACGATCATGGTGCCGCCCAGGCGCTTTACTTGCTTGTTGCCCGGGTCCATCAGTGGCTCACTATTCCGGCCCTTACCCGGCTCATGGACATGACAGCGCCGAAGAGCTTTAGGCAGAGCGCGAGAATTGCCATCTCATATTTGTTGGTTCGACCAGACGGCAAGCTCATTTCCGTGAGGATCGAGAAAGTGAAATCGCCGACCGCCCGGAAAGGAAAATATTTCCTTGCAAATGCTGCCTCCGTTGGCATGCACGGCTGTACTTGTCGCTTCAAGATCATGCGCGTAGAGCACTATAAGTGCCGCTCCATTTTTCGTGCTGGATTCGAAATCGGATTTATAAAAGCCTCCATTAAGCCTGCCGTCGGAGAATGCCCGGTATTCGGGGCCATAATCAGTAAAAGTCCAGCCAAAGGTATCTATATAGAAGCTCTCGACTATATCGAAATCTGCGGCAGGCAACTCAAGGTAATCAATTTTATGATCGAAGGGCATTATCGGGGTTCCTGAGCACAATTAGCGTCCATTCTCGCCTTGTCGCGTCCAAAAAACTACAGCGCTCTAAGCTAGTCGGGAGAAATGGTAAGGCGCGTTTAACCTCAATGAGGCCTAGCGCTGCGCCGGGAGAGTTTGCACATAGGCGAGAATATTCGTCAGGGTTTCCATACCCAATGCGCGCAGGGCGGGCATGGCCTCACCGGGATGACCATTGATCATCTTGTGCAATGCTCCCTGGGGATTTTTCCGGGTGGTCCGGCCCAACGGTGATATGTTGATAACCAGGGTGCCATCGAGTCCATGACACGAGGCACAAATGGTTGTGTAAAGCGCTTTGTCCTTCGTTCTGTCTCCCTTGGCCAATCCCGACATGTGGTCAATGTATTTATTCATATCAACCTGACCAGCACTCACGAAATTTGCCAGATCGCGGAAATCCTGCACCGAAAGGATATTTCCATAGCGATGATTGTCGTCCTTGAGGATGGCAATGATGGGACCTAAACCGGAACCCGTTCTGTTCTGGATGCCTTTGATATCAGTGAAATGTATCCCCTCGGAAAAGACACCATCCCGCCCGCTGTAATCCCATCCATGGCATTCCTTGCAACGCCAGTGGGTCAGCGGCTTTTTGGAGAATTTTCCGGTAATGGGATAAGCCGGGTGTCTTTTATTGGCGGGGTAATCCGGACCGGCATTCGACAGGAATAATTGCCCGAGTTCCTTGCGCCAATTGTCATAAAGACGGCCGCCGCGAACGATGGAGGACAAGATTTCACCATTGGGCAAGTTCTGAATGTAGGCAAGGATATCAATCAACGTCTGACGGTTGAGAACCCGGAGAGCGGGCATTTTTTCTGCTGGATGACCGTTGAGAATCTTGTGCAGGGTCTCCCAGGGATTATCGCGGGCAACACCGCCGAGAGGGAGGATGGTCCGTAGCTTGTGGCCGTCCCGACTGTGGCATCCGGCACAGATTGACTTGTAATAGTCCTGACGTTTCGAGACATGGCCCCTGGCCATTTTCGTTGCACGGTCGATATAGCGATTCATATCAACCTGCCCCTTGCTCACAAAGTTGGCAAGATCCTGAAAATCCTCATCGACCATCGGTGGACCGTATGCGTGAGTGGCATCCTTGAGTACAGCGACAATTTTCCCGGGGTCCTCTCCTGCCATAGCCTGTATTCCCTTGATCCCGGTCGCATGCTTACCCCTGCCATAGACGCCATCACGACCCTGGTAATCCCAGCCATGGCACTCCTTGCACCGCCAGTTCGTTTTCGATTCCCCGGCGTAAGTCCCATCAACGGGATAGGCCGGATGCATCTCTGGGGGCGCGCGTTCCCTGCTTTCTTCCTACCAATTGTCGTAAAGCCGCCCGCCGCGGGCGATGGACGACTGGACCTCGCTGGCAAAAACAGCGAGAGGAGAAAAAAAGGCAAGGCCAAGCGCAGTGGCAATAAGGACAAGAAACGATTTCGCAACACCCAGCGTAGCGTTCATGACGGCACAGCCCAGAGTCCTGGTTATTACACGTTGTTTCCAGCATCTCCTGGAAAAATTGATTGCCCCACTTCAAGGGTAGACCAAGACTCCCGCAACAACAGGTTGCCGATTTTTTAGCTAAAGGGCCGTCACGAAGGCCCGGATGTGAGCCGCACACCAGGCCGACGCAGCACAGGGCAGGAGGTGCCCATCTTCATACCAGTGGAATTCTGCTTGCCGGCATTGGGAAAAAGCGGCTTGGGTCATGTTGAGCGGAACTATCGGGTCGTGTTCTCCCGCCAACACCAGGAGCGGAGCGAAAAGGTCGTGCAGGCGCTCCCGCTCATCCCATTGCTGAAGCCAGCCCAAACCTTCCTTTAGTGCCTCCCAATGGGGGGTTCCCGTTGCCGAATAATCTACGCCGCAACGCGCCTGAAAATCGGCAAGCGCACGCTCCGGTGCTTTTGCCATATCCCGCTGCATGGCACGTAGCTGCCCACGTGGTACGCCCTCGGGAAAGTCCTTGCTGGCGGTAAAACGCGGGAAGGCATTGATAGCGACCAGGCCGGTGCATTGCTCTGGCAAGTGACGCAGCAGCCAGGGAAAGCCGAGAGAGTGGCCCACCGCCAGCGCGGGGCCATCCACGACCGGGATTTCCGGCTCGCCGTAGAAGCCAAGATCCACGGTTGCACAAGGATAGTCACCCAGATCTTGGCACAGCGGGTCCCAAAAGTGCCGGTCGAAGGCCCAGCCGTGGACCAGTAGCAGGGTGGGGTGAGACAAGATTAGTCCGCGTACTCGGCGAGTCCTGGGGCCAGGTCAATTAAGAGTTGCAGGTCTTCTCGACGGTGATCCGCGGTGACGGCAAAGCGGATGCGACTGCTACCCGGGGGAACCGTAGGGGGGCGGATGGCAATGCCAAGAATGCCTTCTCGCTGGAGAAATTCACTGGCCTCCTGCGCCCGGGTGCTATCGCCGAGGATAACCGGCACGATTTGGCTGGTGGAGGTTCCGGTATCCAGCCCGGCGGCCTGAAAGCCCTGGCGCAAGGTCTCGCCATTTTGAGCCAGACGCTCCCGCGCGCCGTCCAGTTCTGGCACCAAATCCAGGGCCGCATCCATGGCTCCCAGCACCCCGGGAGGCAGCGCGGTGGAGTAAATGAAACCAGCGCAGCGGTTGATCAGATAAGCCTTCATCTGCCTCGAGCAAACCACGTAGGCACCAAAGCCACCAAGGGCCTTGCTAAAAGTGCCCATGGCCAGCTGAACCCTGCCCGGAACCGGCCCGGAGAGCCCCATCCCTCCTTCCCCCATCACCCCGGTCGCATGCGCCTCGTCCAGGTAGAGAAAGGCGTCATAGCGCTCCGCCAGTGCTGACAAGGCCGGGATATCAGCACAGTCTCCATCCATGCTAAACACCGATTCAGTGAGGATGAAGCGCTTGCCGGGTCGGGATTCGTTACGCTTGAGTAGTGCCTGCAGGTGTTCGAGATCGTTGTGACGGTAACGCTTGAGGCGCACATTGCCGCCCTGACAACCATCCACCATGCTGGCATGCATGTGTTTATCGGCATAGACCAAGGCCGGGCCCTCAAGCAATTCTTGATCAAACAATGCCCGCATCACCGCGGCGTTCGCCTGGAAGCCACTGTTCATAATCAGCGCCGCCTCCGCACCCTTGAGACGTGCCAGTTTTTTCTCCACATCGCGATGCATGGGCAAGGTTCCGGTCACCAACCGCGAGGCACCGGCACCGGCACCCCAGCCAGTAGTCCAGGCGACGGCACGGTCAATGAGTTCTGGATGCTGAGCCAGGCCAAGGTAATCATTGGAGGAAAAATTAAGCAGCCGTTCGCCCTTCCATCGCACCTGCGTGCTGCCCATAGGCCGCGCCACCTGCAACCGACGCAGACCGGTGGACTGCTCCCGTTTGGCAAGCCAGCGTTCCAGATCCTGTTCGAGATTGTTCATTGGCAATTATGGATTAGCAGCTCGCGTGCTTGCCTTCGTCATCCATGGGCTCAACGCCGTGATTACGCAGCATCTCACGGACCTCATCTGCGGCCACCCCGATGCTGCTTTGCTCTGGATGCCGTAGCACCAGGCTGACACCGGCCTTGCCGGCACGCACAAAGATATAACTGCCAATCTCCACCTCGGGATGGCGTTCCTGGATTGCGGTCAAATCCGCCGCCAGCACGCTCTCGGTAATGAAGGCAGAGATGGCGTGGGAGCGCACCGGTTTACCCCCCACCAGCATATGCTTGAAGCTGTGGAATTTGGCCTGGAAGATGCGCGGCACCCCCGCCATGACAAAGACATTCTCGATACGAAAGCCGGGGGCCTTGCTGAGGGGGTTTTCGAGCAGGGTTGCACCTAGTGGAATGCGCGCCATGCGCAGACGAGCCTCGTTGAGATCTTCCTTACGGTAGTGCTGAAGCAGCATCTTAACTGCCTCAGGATTCTGCTCTACCGCAAGATCGAAGGCCTTGGCCACGGAATCCGTGGTGATGTCATCATGGGTGGGGCCGATACCACCGCTGGTAAAAACGTAATCATAACGGATGCGGGTAGTGTTCACCGCATCGACAATGGTTGCCTCGTCGTCGGAGATAACCCGCGCCTCGGTCAGACGAATCCCCAACTCATTGAGCTCCTTGCCGAGGAAGGCGAGATTGGCATCCTGAATCCTCCCGGAAAGCAGCTCGTTACCAATAAGAATAAGACAAGCGGTATAGAGCTTTTTGGTCTCATCCGGTGTCGCTGCTTTGTTTCCATCACTCATATTTTCATCTCCACTTAATCTCTTTTGGTCTGTTTATTTTGGCTATCCAGCACCGCCGCAAGTTTGGCATAACGAGGAGCCTGTCGGACTTAGGACGGCTCTACTGCGGAAAAGCCATTTTGGCCCTATTTCCCGGTCCTTTGCGTCTAATAGCTCGGTTATTATCCTCAAATGACCGAAAAATCTGTCTCAAAATGGCTTCCCCTCGCTACGAGCCCCTAAATCCGACAGACTCCTAGCAAGTGCTCACCCCTCGCGCACGCCCCGAAGCCGTCGCCATGCGGCCAGCAACAACAGGCATAGTGCAGCAAGCAAGATCGGCGTATTACCCATGCGTACGTAGGGCGTGGCCCCGGCCATGGGAGTCAGGCTGGCTCGCAGCACGTGGAATTCAAACTGCGGGGAGCGGGCCAGCACCTTGCCCGCGGGCGAGACCACGGCGCTGATCCCGGTGTTGGTAGCACGCAGCAAATAACGCCCGCTCTCCAGCGCGCGCATGCGCGCCATCTCCAAGTGTTGGTGGGGACCTATAGAGTTGCCAAACCAGGCATCGTTGCTGATGTTTACCAGAAAGGCCGCTTCAGGCAGCGCCGGGAGCACATCGCGGGCAAAAGCCACCTCATAGCAAATGAGCACTGCTGCCAGGGTCCCCACCATCGACAATAGCGGCGGTTGATCAGGGCCCGGACTAAAGTCGGGTAAGGGCGCACCGAGACGGCGCAGAATGGGCCGTAGCAGATTGGCCATGGGCAGGAATTCGCCGAAAGGGACCAGGTGGCGCTTGTAATAATAATCTGTTCCATCCCCCAACATGGTGGCCGCATTGAGGTTGCGCTTACCCTCGCGTTGCCACACCGGCAAGCCCAGCAGAACTTCCGTATTCCGCGCCCGCATCTCCGTTCTAAGCCCCGCCAGCAAGTCAGTGTATCGATGGGCGAAGCCGGGAAGTGCGGTCTCCGGCCAAATGATCAGGCGTGCTTCACTGTTGGCGCGGCTGGCGCCAACATAGCGTTCAAGGATCGGTGCCCGCATCTCTGGCAGCCATTTTTGCTCCTGGGGGATGTTGCCCTGGATTAGGGCGACCGGCAGCGCCGGCCCGCTCACATCGGTCCAGCTCACATGCTGTAAGCCGGCACCACTCCCCCAGAGAAAGATAACCAGCAGCAGCGGAAATAGGGGCAGTCGACGGCCAAAGCAGAGCAGCAATACCCCTGCCGTGAACGCCATCATCCAACCCAAGCCAAAGATCCCAACTAGTGGCGCCCAGCCAGATAGTGGTGCATCGATTTGACTGTAACCGAGTTGCAGCCAACTGAAACCACTAAACAAATAGCCCCGTAACCATTCCATTAGCACCCATGCCGCGGGCCAAAGCATGAGCAGACGAAGCGGCCGGGAAAGATTGCTGGAAAGGCAGCCGAGCAGCAGGCCAAGCAGCGCCGGATACAGCGCCATGACGGCCACAAAACCCGCCATGAGCAGGCCCGCCACCAGAGGATCGACGGCGCTAAAGGTAAAGCTGACGCGGATCCAGAATACCCCACCACCGAACATGGCAAGGCCAAATAACCAACCACGAAAACCCGCACGCCGGGAATCACACCCCTCCCAGCTATAAAACAGCAGTGCCGGGGCAAGAACGGCCAGCGGGAAAAATCCATAGGGCGCAAAGGCGAAAGGCAATAGCAACCCGGCAATCAGGGCCAGGCCATCGCCCCACCAGCCGTGGTGAAGGGTGATAGCCAGCGACCTGGCCGCCTCAGTCGTCATTCATCTCGCTGTTGCTCTTAGCATCCACCGATAGCACCCGAAGCAGATGCAGACGACGCTTGTCGCTGCGCAACACCAGAAAATATACACCTTCTAGTATCACAGTCTCGCCCCGTTTGGGCAGATGCTCAAAGGCATGAACCACCAGCCCACCGATGGTATCGAAATCCTCGTCACTAAAATGAGTGTGGAAGTGCTCGTTAAAATTCTCGATAGGGGTGTGTGCCTTGACCGTATATTCGCCATTGCTGTGGGCCAGAATGAGGCGTTCCTCCCCGACATCATGCTCGTCGTCGATCTCACCAACGATCTGTTCAATGACGTCCTCAATAGTCACCAATCCCGCCACCCCACCGTACTCATCCACCACGATGGCCATATGATTACGGCTGGTACGAAATTCCTGTAACAGCACATTGAGGCGCTTGCTCTCCGGCACGAAAATCGCGGGCCGAAGGATGTCGCGCATGTTGAATTTCTGCTTCCCGGCATGGGCGAAATAACCCAGCAAATCCTTGGCAAGCAGAATCCCCTCCACCTCGTCCCGATTCTCCCCAAGTACCGGGAAGCGGGAGTGCCCCGAGTCGATCACGGGGGCAACAAAATCCTCCGGCAAAGCATCACGCTCCACCACGGTCATTTGCGGACGCGGAATCATGATGTCACGCACCTGCAACTCGGCCACCTGCAACACCCCCTCCAGCATGCCGAGGGCATTGGCATCAAAAAGGTTGCGTTGCTCGGCATCGCGCAGCAATTCCACTAATTGTTCACGATCCTGGGGTTCACTGGAAATGACCTGCCCAAGGCGATCCAGCCAAGAGGGCTTGCTGCCGCCTTCGTTTTCTTCAGTATTCATGATGCGCTTTGGTGTGTTTCCATTTCCTGATAGGGGTTGGAGAAGCCAAGTCTTGCAAGAATTTCACGCTCGATAGCTTCCATTTCTTGAGCCTCGTCATCCTCTTCGTGTAGATAGCCAAGCAAATGCAAGATGCCATGGACCACCATGTGCGCCCAATGGGCCGCAGGTGACTTGCACTGCTCCTTGGCCTCACGCTCTACCACAGGAGCACAGATGACGATGTCTCCAAGCAGGGAAAGCGGTGCCCCCGCAGGTAACTCGGCTGGAAAGGACAGCACATTGGTTGCCCCGGCGCAGCCACGGAAGCGCTGATTGAGATCGGCGCTCTCATCCACCTCCACCAGACGCAGCGTCAACTCGGCCTCCGCCATGCGCCCGCAGAGGGCCTCCGTAGCCCAGGCACGCAAGTCTGCACTGGTGGGAATGCCCGGCGTATTACAGGCGCTTTGCACCTCAATGCGCAGCGCCATCCGGCTTTCCGTTCTTGCGTTCCATGACCTGCTCATGGCTTTCGTAGGCATCAAGAATGCGGGCCACCAAACGGTGGCGCACCACATCCTTCGACTGGAAAAAGGTAAAACTGATATCGGGCACATCACGCAGCACCTCGATGACGTGGCGCAGACCGGAATACTGGTGGCGCGGCAGGTCGATCTGGGTGATATCCCCGGTGACCACCACGGTGGAGCCAAAGCCGGTGCGAGTGAGGAACATTTTCATCTGTTCCACGGTAGTGTTCTGTGCCTCGTCAAGGATGATGAAGGATTCGTTAAGGGTCCGCCCACGCATATAGGCCAGCGGGGCGACCTCGATAACATTGCGCTCCAGCAACTTAGCCACCCGTTCGAAACCCATCATCTCGTACAGCGCGTCATACAGCGGCCGCAGATAGGGATCGATCTTCTGGGCCAAGTCGCCAGGCAGAAAACCGAGACGCTCCCCGGCCTCCACGGCCGGACGCACCAGCATGATGCGCCGCACCTTTTCCGACTCCAAGGCCTCCACCGCGCTGGCCACCGCGAGGTAGGTCTTTCCGGTCCCCGCCAAGCCGACCCCAAAGCTGATGTCATTTTCACGGATATTTTGCAGATAACGGCTCTGGTTCAACCCGCGCCCACGGATGATGCCGCGCCGGGTGCGTACCGTAGCCTCCTTGCGATCCTCGTCCGTGAGCTCGCCCTCAAGCCCGGAAGTCTGCAGAAAGACGTGGATACGGGCACGGGTGAGCACCTCCTCGGCGCTCACCTCGTAAAGTTGACGTAATACATCGATGGCGATATGAGCGGGTTTTTCATCCCCGAGGACACGAAAGTGGTGACCGCGATTATTAATTTCCACCCCGAGACGACGCTCAAGCTGGCGCAGATGCTCATCGAAAGGACCACACAGATTAACCAGGCGCTTATTATCCGCTGGTTCCAGGGTGATATCGCAGGCCTCGACAGGCTTTGCCGGTGGGGGAGTATTCAATGGTGACTATGGCTCATGAACGGCCGGAAGCGACGATTCGCCCACGCAGGGAATGGGATAGCGCCGCATCAATATGCACATCCACGAAATGGCCCACATGCTTTTGGTTACCGCTGAAATTGACCACCCGGTTGTTTTCGGTGCGCCCGCGGAGTTTCTTGGGATCCTTCTTTGACGGCCCCTCCACCAGCACCCGTTGTACGGTATCGACCATGGCCTGGCCCAGCACCTGGCTTTGGCCATCAAGACATTCGTTGAGATGCATCAGGCGATGCTTCTTCTCTTCCAGAGAGACATCATCGGGATAATCCGCCGCTGGTGTACCCGGACGTGGGCTATAGATGAAACTATAGGCGCCATCGAAGGCTGCGGCCTGCACCAGGTCCAGAGTCTGCTGAAAGTCCGCCTCGGTCTCACCGGGAAAGCCAACAATAATATCGCTGGAAATACTGATTCCTGGCCGGACAGCACGTAGCGCAGTAATCTTCTCCAGATATTCCGCCACACCGTGTCCACGCTTCATGCGTTCAAGGACCACGTCGCTGCCGGACTGGACCGGCAAATGGAGATGGCTCGCCAACTCGGGCACATCGCCATAGGCCTGCACCAGCTCATGGGAAAATTCCAGCGGATGAGAGGTGGTAAAACGGATGCGTTCCAGCCCATCGATGGCGGCCGCGTAGCGGATAAGAAAGGCCAGATCCGCCGTTCCCCCATCGTGCATAGCGCCACGAAAAGCATTTACGTTCTGGCCGAGAAAGGTGATTTCCCGCACGCCCTGCTCAGCCAGCTCTGCCGTCTCGGCCAGCACATCGTCGAAGGGGCGGCTGAATTCCTTGCCACGGGTATAGGGCACCACACAGAAGCTGCAGTATTTGCTGCACCCTTCCATGATGGAAACGAAGGCAGTGGGACCGTCGGCGCGGGGCTCCGGCAGGCAGTCGAATTTCTCGATTTCCGGAAAGGAAACATCAACCTGAGGGGTTCGGGCACGCTCGATCTCGGCCAGCATATCCGGCACCCGGTGCAGGGTCTGGGGGCCATAGACCAGATCCACATAGGGCGCCCGCGCCTGAATGGCCTCACCTTCCTGGCTGGCGACACAACCACCGACACCAATCACCAATTCTGGTCGTTTCTCCTTCAGGGCACGCCAGCGACCCAGCTGGGAAAAAACCTTCTCTGCGGCCTTTTCGCGTACCGAGCAGGTATTCAGCAACAGTACCTCAGCCTCGGCCTCGTGTTCAGTCACTTCCAGCCCACGGGTTTCCACCAACAATTGCGCCGTACGATCCGAATCGTAGACGTTCATCTGGCACCCAAAGGTCTTGATATAGAGTTTAGCGGCCACGCACTAACGCGCCCGTTGCGGGTGTTGCACCGAAACAGCAGTTCCATCACAAAGGGCAGATAAAGGACGGGGCAGAGAACCAGACCCGACAGGGCAGTTTTTGCAGAAAAATAGAGACAACACGGCAGTGATTAAGGGTTCCTTATGTAGTTCGAGAACGTCAACAAGACGCGCTACGCTACACCCTTTAGAGCACCATTTCCAGGCACGCTCCGCAAGGCGCGAGGATATCAGGGGACCTGAATCTTGAGGTGCTGAGTATAGCGTCGAAGGTTCTCTACATAATGCTCAGCAGACCAGTGCAGCCTTTCAATCTCCTCATCGCTGAGCTGGCGTATCACCCGACCCGGAGTGCCTACCACCAGCGAACCATCAGGGATCACCCGTCCCTCGGGAATGAGGCTACTGGCACCAACCAGACAATGCTTGCCAATCTTGGCGCCATTCATAACCACCGCATTGATGCCTATAAGGGAATAATCATCAATCTTGCAACTGTGCAACGACACCATATGCCCCACGGTGACACCGCGGCCGATGGTGAGTGGCAAACCAAGATCCGTGTGCAAGACGGCGCCATCCTGAATATTGCTATCGTCGCCGATAACAATGGGGTCGTTATCACCCCGCAGCACTGCGTTAAACCAGATGCTAACCCGATCCCCCAGGATTACGCTGCCGATGACGCTCGCACTATCCGCCACATAGTGCTCGGAACCACGCAGCTCAACCCGCCTTTCTTCCAGTTGATATAACAAATGATTTATTCCTGAGTAACCATCAACACTATGCTCAGCCGTTGCCGGACCGCCGCTTCCTCGCCACCACCCGGAGACTGGCCTTGAGCATCGGGTATGAAAACAACATCTCAAGCCCATACTCGCCAAACAACCGCCGGATCACCGCCTTGTTAAAATAGCAGGTATGCTCCGGTTTCCCCGGCATGGGATGAAGATAGGCAAAACCACACTCCGTACAGCGAACCAGTGTATAGCCGTTTTTCTCGCCAACGGTCTGGTAGCTTAGGGTATTACAAATCTCGCATGTCATGGCGATCTATTGCCCGCGGTTAAAGTCTGCGGATCCTACTCCTCCCCCCGCACCTTTTCTCCCTCAAGCTTATCCACCAAATGAACCAAAGCGGCCGCCCTGTTAACTCGCGTCTATTTTCCCGTCAGCGCGGGAAGGAGCTACCTTTTTACGGCTTACTTTCTTTTTCGTGGTCTTGCGGGTCGCACGGGGACGGCTTGTTGCCTTTGGTGCTGGCGACTTGCTACTCGCAGAACCATCCGTATCGGCCAGCGTCGGGGTGCTCGGCCAGTCGGAGAAAGGGAACGGCCGCAACTCCGTATTGAAGCTCAGATAGAGCAATATCTGGTAGACGAAGTGACTGAGCTCGGCACCAAAACGCAGCAAATTGGCGTTGGTCCGGGCGCTCAGCAGGACAAACCCGAATTGAAGCACCACCACAGCCACCACCAGAAATTTGGCAACCCCGTAGATCATCCCAAACAGCAGCATGTAGAGCAGGCGCATCCACACCTCAGCCCGGGTAATATTTTCCTTCAGTATTTCAGACATCAGCACCCCTCCCCTCTAAAGTTACAAAATGACATCATCGACCCCGACCCTCGTCGATGCAACTGTGCTCACTATCAAGTAAGTGTGCGCACATTGCACCACGCGCCCAGCTAAGCAATACTTCGCCGCCTCATGATCCCTATAAGCTTTGAATTTTTCCCTCCACGCAGTGCCGAAGCAGGTGCGCGCATGCATCAAGCCGCCGATGTCCTGCATCAGCTGGGGCCACGGTTCTTCTCGGTAACCTACGGTGCCGACGGCTCCTCGCGAGACGCCACGCCCGAAACCGTCGCTCTGGTACGCGACTGCACCGGTATCGATACCGCGCCTCACATTTCCTGTATACGTACCCCCGAGGCCGACCTCGAGGCCCTGCTGGATCACTATGCAGCCATTGGTGTCGGGCGCCTGGTGACCATTCGTGGCGACCTGCCGGAAGGCACCGAAGCCGTGAGCGCACTGCGCACCGGCGAGGATCTGGTTCGCTTCATCCGTGAACGTCATAACGATTGCTTCAAGCTGCTCGTTGGCGCCTACCCGGAATGCCATCCTGAAGCCCCCCATCTCGGCGCTGATCTGGAGCACTTCCGCTCCAAGGTAGAGGCCGGGGCCGATGCCGCTGTGACCCAGTATTTCTACAACGCCGATGCCTATGCTGATTTCATGGATAGCTGTCAGCGGCTCAATATCGATATTCCCATCGTCGCCGGCATCATGCCGATTCATGACTTTACCCAGGTGCGACGCTTTTCAAAGCGCTGTGGCGCCGAAGTGCCGCGTTGGCTGTGCGCACGCATGGACGGCTTTGGAGATGACGAAAGCCGGCGCGACTTTGCCGCCGATTTCGTAGCCACGCTCTGCCAGCGCCTAGAGGATATGGGCGCCCCCGCCTTCCATTTCTATACCTTGAACCGTGCCGAGCCAACCTTGGCAGTGCTCAATCGTTTCGCCCCCGAACGCATCCCACCAGGCCTTAGCGCCGAAGGCTAGGGGCGCTCCCGCCGGGGCAGGGAATAATCCGTCAGGCCGGAACGGAAGGGAATGGAAAGCAAACCCACCAGCCGGTTGCAAAGGGCCGGCTCCGCCAGTTGGGCAAGACCAATTTCCATTTCTGTGTGACCCGCCCGTGGCTGTGCCCGATAGGTGCCCATAAGCCGATCCCACCACGGCAGATTGAAGCCGAAGTTACTGTTGGCCTCATCAATCTCCTGAGAATGATGCACGCGGTGCATATCCGGGGTCACCAGCAGCCAGCGTAAACCCGCGTCCAGCGCTAAAGGCAGGCGGATATTGCCGTGGTTGAACATCGCAGTGAGATTCAGCAGCACTTCAAAAATCAGCACCGCTACTGCAGGTGGCCCCAGCGCCAGTACAACGCCAAGCTTGATCACCATGGAGAATAAAATTTCAATGGGATGAAAACGCGCTCCGGTGGTGACGTCAAAATCCCGATCTGCGTGATGCATCCGGTGCAAACGCCAGAGCACCGGCACTGCGTGAAACATCACGTGCTGGAGGTAGATAGCAAAATCCAGCAGGGCAACGGAAAGACCGATTGCCAGCCAATACGGCAGGGAAATAAAACCAAGAAAACCGCCTCCCTGCGCCTCTACCAACAGAGCAGCACCCACCGCCGCCGTGGGGAAAAACACCCGTAGCACCAGCGTATTGAGCACCACTATTCCAAGGTTGGCCGGCCAGCGCTCGCGGCGAGCATAGCGACGCCCACGCCGGGGCAAAGCGGCCTCCCACAGTGCGATAAGCGCAAAGCCCCCGGCAAAGAATGACAGCCGGATCCAAGCCTCGTTTGCCAGCAATAATTCGTCCATTCCACTCCCCGAAATCAGTCGTATAAACGACCACCATAAAGCACCGTACCCGGAAATACAGCCTTTAAATTCAAGGGTATTACGCTTTTTTAATCAAGCAAATGAAATAGCCGCCAGGCGGCTATACGAGATTAATACCTTGTTTTGAGAACATCTCATCCAGAGCTGGTGACGACAGTGGTTTGCCATAAAAGTAGCCCTGCACGTAATCACAGTCGTGAGCCTTTAGGAAGTCAATCTCCGCCTGATGCTCGGCTCCCTCGGCAATGATTTTCAACCCCAGGGCATGCCCCATCTGAATAATGGCGTTCACTAATATCGCATTAGGACTGCTTTCTCCCAGATCGGCCACAAAGCTACGATCTATTTTGAGAAAACGGACGGGAAGCTCGCGCAGGTAGGCTAGTGACGAATAGCCAGTCCCGAAGTCATCAATAGCGATATGGACCCCCTTCTCGTACATCATTTCCAATGCGGACATAGTGTCATTGCTACGGTTAATCATGATTTCTTCGGTCATCTCTAGTAGCAGGTTTTCGGGAGAGAGACCGACTGTTACCAGTGTGTCTAATACCTTTACTGGGAAATCACCATCCTCGAATTGGCGCGGAGAGATATTGACGCTTACAAACAAGGGTATGCCTTGATTTCGCCACGCCACGGTCTTTTCACAAGCTTCCTGCAGCACCCGGTCCCCCAGCACTGAAATCAAACCCGTTTCCTCGCAGACGCTGATAAATTCACCCGGTGGTATTAGCCCTCTCTCAGGATGCTGCCAGCGCACCAAGGCCTCGATACCTGCCATACGACTGCTGGCAAGTTCAACGACTGGCTGGAAATAGGTAACGAATTCTTTATTTTCAAGGGCTCGCCGCAGATCGCGCTCCAGGCTCATGCGCTGACTTACCCTGGTTTGCATCTCTTCGGTGAAAAACTGATGGCGATTCCGTCCAGCCTCTTTGGCCCGGTACATAGCGAGATCCGCATAACGCAACAGGGTGTCCACCTCTTGCCCATCTTCCGGGCACAGGGTGATACCAATACTGCTGGAAATAAAAGCCTCATATTCACCCAGCGCAAAGGGCCTGCTAAGTTCCAGCCGAATCTGTTCGGCAACCCTGCGTACAGCAGAAGGGTCATGCAAGCCCGCCATAATCACGGTGAATTCGTCTCCTCCCAGGCGGGCAACGGTATCGGTATCACGAACCGTACGCTGTAGTCGCTCCGCCACTTTCTGCAGCAGGAGATCGCCCGCTGCATGTCCCTGGGAGTCATTAATATCCTTGAAGTTATCAAGATCGATAAACAGCAGTGCCACCGAATCCCCGCTACGCTGGGCACTGGCGATCGCCTGGGTAAAGCGCTCATGGAAGAGCTGGCGGTTGGGAAGTGCGGTCAGGGTGTCATAAAGAGCCTGATGACGAATTCTATCCGCGTCAATCTTGCTGCGGGTAATATCAGAAAACAGACCCACGTAGCCGGTCACTTCACCCCGACCATCCTTGAGCGTAGTGATGGACAATGTTTCGGCGTAGATCGTGCCGGCTTTATTGCGATTCCAGACCTCACCACTCCAACGTCCGATAGTCACCAAGGCGTGCCACATGGTTTGGTAAAATTCCTTGTCATGACGCCCCGAGGACAGCAGGCTCGGATTCTTGCCCTGTACCTCATGGAAACTGTAACCCGTAATTCTACTAAAGGCCGGATTGACTGCTGTAATTAGCCCCGCAGTGTCGGTAATAATAATGCCCTCTGAGGCACTCTGAACCACGGCGCTGGCAAGACGCAAACCCTTTTCCGCCTTTTTCCGAGCATTGATCTCCTGATTCAGCTCATCGCGGGACGCGGTCAACTCACGCAAATGCCTGGCCATACGGTTAAAGGCCCACATCAAGCTTCCAAATTCATCACGACGCCCGCTGTCGAGGCGGTAAGCCAGATCACCGCGACCAAATGCCTCGGTCCCGCGCATCAATTGACGCACCGGACGGGCAATTGAACGGGCAGCAAACATGGCAAAAAGCAGGGACAGCAGCAGCGCCCCTATAACACCAAAAAGCAGCTGCCGCTCAAGCCGCGCCACTGGCGCAAAAACTTCCTGCTGGTTTTCCTTGACCACCATTCCCCAACCCAGTTTCGGCAGCGGCCGCCACGCCGCTACAACGGCCTGACCGCGATGATCAGTGCTAACCCCTATACCTTGCTCACCACGGATCGCGGCCTGCATTGGAGGAGAAGAGTCCTTTCTCTTTAAAGAAAACTCCGGATTTCCACCCTCCGGATTGATCAATAATGGGTCGTCGCCGTTTGGAAGGCCGAGCAGAGTCTTCCCACTGGAACCAAGCCCGGGCGGCTTTTCTATCAGCGCAAACAGGCGGAGTAGATCTAACTCAAAGATAATGACGCCAACAATCTCGTTATCACTGCCACGCAGGGAAACACCCCCAATCAAGCCGAAGTGACTTTCCTTCTCTTGATAGAGGAAAAAATCTTCGTAGCGTCGGGTGCCTCCAAGAAACTCTCCGGCGGCAAGGGCGCCATGAAAGGCCTCTGCATAAGCTAGTGGCAAAGCGCTCTTCAGGTGCTTCCCTTCGTAATGGGGGCGGCTGGCATAGAGAATTCTCTGGTCCTGAGCTACGAGAAAAACACTTCGGTAGGCATTACGCCTAAGTACTGCCTGCATGTGGGTGTCCAGCATACCCCTGGCCTGTATGTAGGCCAGATTGCTAGGGTCAATGATGATATTCGGCAATAGCGAGAAGCCTGACTGGCCCAACAGACCTTCGCCGAGAGCACGAAAATCCCTGAACGGTGAGCGAAAATAGTTTTCGATAAGCAAACTCTGATGCTCAGTAACGAGCTGCAGAGTGGCAATACGCCCTCGAATAATGCCCTCCTTTGAATCCGAGAAAATCAGACCGCCAACCATTAACATAGGCAACAACGCGAATATCAGTGCGCCCAATAAGGTTTTCAGAAAGATAGACACGCTCTACGACCTCTCCACTATCCCGTCTCCCTAAGTAATTGATTTCTAAAATTCATTCGCCGCCCTCTTACCCCCCCTGTAAAGTACAGTCGGCATCAAGGAAAGCAAACTTTAGAAAAATCCCCGCCACGGTTTTTATTTCCGAACTTGGCGACAAGACTTGGCTGGCAACGATTTTGTTTGCCTCCGAGCGGGGGTTAGCAAGCGGAGCATGTTTCTCGGTGCTTCGCTTGCCCTGATAGCGGCTAGTGTGGCGGTGGGGAGCACCGTTTCTGAACACCTTAATGAACGCCAGCAGTGGATTTTTAGCTATCGGGTTATGGACCCTGTTGCGGGGTTAAGAACCTTTCGACCTCCTTGGACAGACCGATAGCATTGAGAAATACGATGGCAACGGCCAGGGGAACCACAAAGCTCGCCAATACCCGCCAGATCCGATAGGCGAGACCTTCTCCAATGGCCAATTCATCCAGGCTCGCCTTGCGTGATAACAACCAACCGGCAAATAGCGAAATCAATAATTCCCCTAAAGGCAGGAGGATGTTGGCGGTCAGGTAGTCAAGAAGCTCGAAGAAGGTTTTATCCCCAAATAGAGGGCTAGACCAGCGGTTGAAGGACAATACAGTACCTATTCCCAGCATCCATACGGCGACGCCACAGCCTATGGCTCATGACGATGGGAAAGATTGCGAGCCCAGCGAGCAAGGCGACAACAGAGTCTGCCGCGGCGATAAAAAGACTGGTACGCACGATGGATACGCCCTGGTTTAGATTAGAGCTGTAGACCGTGATCGCCCCCATACCAAGGCTCAGGGTGAAAAAGGCATCCCCCATGGCCGCCAATACGCTATCTGCGGTTAATTTGGAGAAATCGGGCTTGAACAGAAGGAAATTTCTAAATATTTCCGAGCCCGATCGCTGAGCCAGTAGCGGCCCGGATCGAGGCCCAACAGCTAGACTACTGGCCATGGATAGACTTGTATGTATCGGTCACTAGCCTCCCCTAAAACGCACTCAGTGCCATCCTGAAAGACAGCAACCAATGGCCCAAGCCGCAGACCAAGAGGATGGAGAACCTATAGGAAAATATCAGACAGGCAGACCGCCTCTTAACTCACGGCAAACGCCAGCGCTGCGTAACCCCATGGGCGGTAGCACTAACAAACTCCCGTTCATTTTTCGAGAAGGCCAAAGCTAGGACGATAGCGGCAGCAGGACGCCAACCATGGTTTAGCTTGGGCCGCCAACGTTGAACCTTTAGCCCGGTTTGCAGGTCCCAGAGCATGATGCCCTGCCCCGCATGGCCGGTGAGCAAGCGTTGATCATTGGCGGAAAATACCGCGCTGGAAACTCGCGCTCCACTTGCCAGCAATGTTTGTCGGAGTTCACCACTGTGAGTATCCCAGACTCGTGTCTCGCCGGGGACCTCATTCGTCAAAGCCACTTTTCCACTGGCCGAAAGCGCCACATAACGCACCGGATGTGGGTGCCGCCATGTGTGCATCAAATCGCCAGTCTCCAGATTCCAGAGTTTGGCGACGCCATCCTCGGAACCCGTGAGCGCATAACGGCCATTGCCCGATAGCGCCACCGAGCTGACCCGATCACGATGCCGGAATGACCAGCGAAACTGGCCCGTTCCCAAGTCGAGATAGGTCGCAAAATTATCCTTGAAAGCGATAAGCGCATAGCGGCCCCTGGCAGACAAGGCAATGTCACGCATCGGCGGAAGAACCCAAAAACCAAGGTATTTTCCGGTCTCAATTTTCCATAGAGCGAGGGATTCGCGCTCGGCCGTCAGAACAAATCGACCATCTCTGGAAAAATCACTGTCGATAATTCCACTACTATCCTCTCCCGTATGTTTAAGCGTATGGAGCGGTAGAGCCTTCGAGTTATCCCATAATTTGGCGTAGCCATCCACCGAAGCTGCGATGGTGTAACGTCCGTCTGGCGAGAGTGAAGTCGAGTAAACCCCTTCCGGAGCGTGTTCCCAGGTGGAAAGCGCCTGCTCCCCGCTCTCACAACCCGCCAGCAGCAGGATAAAGAGCAATAGCGCCGTACTCACTACATGGCTGGCTTTTGTCAACAGCATCCTCCGCCTTGATTCGTCTCCGAGACGCCATCCACTTCAGCACTGGCTCCACTGCAGCAATCGCCGCCGCCAATATTTTCGTTGATAAAGATAAAGTCGTTGGCGCGCGGGTCGTTGGCTAAACGCTCCATACTCTCGCCATCCACCACAACGCGTTCACCACGAGGATAACGATTACCCTCCTCATCCCGCACCTCAGCATATGGCCCCCGGTAAAGTACCGTGCCAACAGTACTGCGCGTTGCTAACAGTGGCTTGGTGGCTACCAATGTCACTGATCTGAATTCAATTCCTTCAACGACCCGCCAAGGCTCCTCATCCCACTTATCATAGCTGACCCCTCGAAAGCCAGCCGCCGCAAACACATCCAGAAACTCTCGCTCCTGAAACGAACCGGATATACATCCCGACCAAAGCTCCGCATCCTGCTTCATGTGCTCGGGCACCGCGACGTTACTCACGATATCAGAAATAGCGACGCGCCCACCCGGACGCAGCACACGGAAGATTTCGGGTGCCAGCCTCGCCTTGAGTGCGCCATCAACGAGATTGAGTACGCAGTTGGAAAGGACCAAATCTATACTCTCGCCCGCCAATAGGGGGGCTTCACGTTTTTGTTTAAGCTCAAAGCTTTCCAGCCTTACCAGACCCTGACTATCGGTAACCGGATCTGCCCGTAAGTACTCATCCACCGCATCAAGGTTAAGCGCCAGGTCATCTATACGTCCCTTGTGAAACTCTACTCGGTGCCCACCAAGCTTTTTTGCCATTTCTTTTTGATATTTGCGCGCTAGACCGAGCATCTGGTCATTCATATCGACGCCAATCACACGTCCCTGTTCACCGACGAGCTGCGCTGCGATATAACAGATTTTTCCTCCCCCGCTGCCGAGGTCGAGCACCACATCGTTTTTACGCACGTAAGTGGAGGGATCTCCACAGCCGTAATCTTTATCAATAATCTCCTGGGGTAACATCGCCAGGGCCTCCCGATCGTAACTGACCGGACAACACAGGCTTTCCTCCCGACTTTCTGCTCCGGCAGAATAACGCTCCAAGACATTAACTCGCTGGCTCATCACCATTCCCTCTCATTATTCTAACTTCTAATCGCACTGCTGGCATAAATGCCGATTACCGTAGTGAGTACACGTAGTCTACACGCTGACTCCTAGGGTTAGGCCTGAAACAGACGGTATTCGGTACTCATAAGCTCACGCTTCTCTTGCATTAAATATCGCTTTGATGCCTATACACCAGCGGAGTTCATCTGGATAGAGGAAATATCACGGATATTTATCTGCTCAAAATACTTTATGATAAGTCCGGAAATCCTGAGGTATCAATATAACTTTTCGAGTCGCCGTGCCCCCACAACTACTTTTATTATTAGCGCTGGCCATTGTGGTATTTTTTATCTGGCTAAAAAGCCTTCCTGCAAAAGAGCGGCAAGTTGCATTATGGCGACTTTTAGTTCCAGTCGGCATCTTGTTGCTCATTCTCGCCGTTGTTACCGGGCGCTTGCACTGGATTTTTGCCGCCGTTGGCACCGGCCTCGGCCTGCTCAGAAAATTAGCCGTGGTAAGCCGCTCCTACGCTTGGTTAAAAGGTCAGTCTAGTCACTCGAACCAGCGCGCTGATAGCCCGGAAGTTGGCCAGCCCGCTGAAAGCTCTATGAATGAAACCGAGGCCTATGCGGTACTTGGCCTGGCCCCCGGGGCTAGCAAGGAGGAAATCGTCGTGGCATATCGGCGCCTAATGCAAAGGGTGCATCCAGATCGCGGTGGCTCGGGCCTTTTAACGCAAAAAATTATAAGAGCTAAAGAGATACTACTATCAGACCGAGCCTGAGTACCTGAAAGCCATCGTAACGTCCTGTGGCTGATGACATATATAAGAAGCTTGTTTCCACTTCCCGATATCCAAACATAAAAAAACCCGCGAGCTCTAACAGAGCTCGCGGGTCGTAATAAATGCCTGGCAGTGTCCTACTTTCACATGGGGAAACCCCACACTATCATCGGCGCTGAACAGTTTCACTTCCGAGTTCGAGATGGGATCGGGTGGTGCCAATTCGCAATGGCCACCAGGCAAACCGTTGTGCAAACCCATATAAATATAAGTTTGCGAAGCTTCAGAAGAGTCAGGTAATCGGGTTGTAGCTCTCGCCTCTATAACATAGAGGGATATAAGCGATTAACCATAAACATCAAACTGCTTGAGTGTTATATGGTCAAGCCGCACGGTCAATTAGTACTGGTTAGCTGCACGCATTACTGCGCTTCCACACCCAGCCTATCAACGTCGTAGTCTTCGACGGACCTTCAGGGGAATCAAGTTCCCAGGGAGATCTAATCTTGAGGGAGGCTTCCCGCTTAGATGCTTTCAGCGGTTATCCTGTCCGTACATAGCTACCCGGCAATGCCACTGGCGTGACAACCGGAACACCAGAGGTACGTCCACTCCGGTCCTCTCGTACTAGGAGCAGCTCCTCTCAAATCTCCAACGCCCACGGCAGATAGGGACCGAACTGTCTCACGACGTTCTAAACCCAGCTCGCGTACCACTTTAAATGGCGAACAGCCATACCCTTGGGA
>JAJFJT010000014.1 GCA_021773795.1 Gammaproteobacteria bacterium
TGAACGGCGGGGGATCGAAGCACGGAAATCTTTTTCCGGAAAATTCAATGTACGCATACCTCCAGCGCTGCACAGTGCGGTTGCTGCGGCTGCGGCCGCGAATGGAAAGAGCCTGAATCAATGGGTTGTGGATGCTCTGGACCATGAAATTGAATCACGATCCGACCCATAACTTGCTTTGCCGAGGCCATGACGGCCTGGTGAAAATGAGGGAAAACCGATGAGTGCCGATGCGAAGGAAGGAGCCTTTCAGCAGGACATTATCAATCAGATGCTCGAAGGCGGCTGGCAGCTCGGCGACCCGGCCAATTACAAGCGTGAGTTGGCGCTCTACACCTCGGACTGCCTTGACTACGTGAAGACCACCCAGCCGAAGACCTGGGAGAAGTATCAGCAACTCTACCCCAGCAATCCCGAGCAGGCCTTCATCAACAAACTCGCCGCTCAACTGGGTAAGGCCGACCCGCTGGCCTCCGACAAAAGCCTGCGCACCTTCGGCACCCTGGGCGTGTTGCGCCACGAGCTGCGCGACAAGTCGGCATCATTCAAGCTCTGCCAGTTCAAACCCGAGCATGGCCTGAATCCCGATATACAAACCATGTACCAGGGCAACATCCTGCGCGTGGTGCCGGAGTTGGTTTACAGCCCCTACGCCACTGCTGCCCACCTCGCAGAGACCGGCAAGCAAGCCAAGGCCTGGCGTATCGATTTGGTACTATTCCTGAACGGTATCCCCATCGTCACCCTGGAGCTAAAGAGCGAGTTCAAGCAGGCGGTAGAGAACGCCATCAAGCAGTACCAGAAGACACGCCTCCCCAAAGACCCCGAGACCAACAAGCCCGAGCCACTGCTCACCTTCAAGCGCGGCGCGCTGGTGCATTTCGCGGTCAGCCAATACGAGGCGTACATGACCACCCGGCTGGCGGGCGCGGCGACCCGCTTTCTGCCCTTCAATCGAGGCACTGCGGACGGCGGTGCGGGCAATGACCCACCAGAGGACATCAATACCTACGCTACCGCTTATCTCTGGAATGAGGTGCTGGCCCCCGCCAATATCCTGCAGATCATCGGGCGCTTCATCCACCTGGAGATCAACACCGAGGAGGATTGGGACGGGCGCAAGAGCAAGCAGGAAAGCCTGATTTTCCCCCGCTATCATCAGTGGGATCTGGTCACCCGCCTGGTCTCGGCCAGCCGTACGGAAGGCCCCGGCCATAAATATCTCGCCCAGCACAGCGCCGGCTCCGGCAAGTCCAATTCCATTGCCTGGACCGCACATCAACTCTCATCGCTGTACGACGACCAGGGCGAGAAGGTGTTCCACTCGGTCATCGTGGTGACGGACCGGACCGTGCTCGACGATCAACTTCAGGACACCATCTACCAGTTCGAGCATGCCGACGGCGTGGTGGGGCGCATCAACCGCGATGAAGGCCAGGGCTCCAAGTCCGAGAAGCTCGCCCATGCGCTGGAGCACAGCCAGCCCATCGTCATCGTGACGATCCAGACCTTCCCCCATGTGCTTGCCGCGATTGAGGACAGCCTCAGCCTTAAAAAGCGCCGCTACGCGATCATTGCCGACGAGGCACACTCGTCGCAGTCGGGCCGCACCGCGGGCAAGTTGAAGGCCGTGTTGACCAGTGAAACCATGGATGAGGATGCCGACCTCAGTGCCGAGGATATGGTGGCGGCCAGTGTCGCTGCACGCCGCGCTTCGCCGAATCTGAGCTACTACGCCTTCACGGCGACGCCAAAGAGCAAGACCCTGGAGCTGTTTGGTCGCCTGCCCAACCCCGATGAACCGCCATCGAAGACCAACAAGCCGCAAGCCTTTCATGTCTACAGCATGCGCCAGGCAATCGAGGAGGAATATATCCTCGATGTGCTGAAGAACTACACCAACTACAAGGTGGCCTATCACCTGGCGCAGAAGGTCGCCAGCGCGGACACCGAGGTGGACAGCAAGAAGGCCAGGGTCAAACTGAACCAATGGATGAAGCTGCACGACTACAACATCGCGCAAAAGGTAATGGTGATCGTCGAGCACTTCCGGGGCACGGTGATGGGGCTGCTGAATGGCCACGCCAAGGCGATGGTGGTAACGGGTTCGCGCAAGGAGGCGGTGCGTTACAAGCTGGAGTTCGATAAATACGTGCAGAAAAAGGCCTATAGCCAGTTGAATGCGATGATCGCGTTCTCGGGGGAGGTGCGCTTCAGTGCCACCGATCCGCACTGCGAAGGGCTGCTCGGGGAAAAGTTTACCGAAACCGGCATGAACCCCGGCCTCAAGGGGCGGGACATGCGCACCGCCTTTGACTCGGGTGATTACCATCTGATGATCGTCGCCCAGAAATTTCAGACGGGCTTCGACCAGCCCAAGCTCTGTGCCATGTATGTGGACAAAAAGCTGGGCGGCCTTGAGTGCGTACAAACCCTGTCGCGCCTGAACCGGATCTACCCCGGCAAGCAGGAGACCTATGTCCTCGACTTCTTCAACGAACCCGAGGACGTGCTGGAGGCATTTCAAGCGTATTACCAAACCGCAACTTTGCTCGATGTCTCGGACCCGAATCTCATCTTTGATCTCTACGACAAGCTCCGCGCAGCAGAAATTTTCCTGTGGACAGAAGTGACCCGGTTCAGCGAGATATTCTTCATCAAAAGCAAGAGCAATGCCGCCATCAGTAATATCTGTAAGCCCGCGGTGGAGCGCTGGCAGAAACGCCATGAGCAGGCGCAGGCCAATTACGCAAAGCACAAGAAACTCTTCGAGCACGCCAAGTCACTGAATGACGCGACCTTCATCGCCAATGCCGAGACGGACATGAAGGAATCCAGGATCGAACTGGATGCGCTCTGGATCTTCAAGGCGGATCTGGTGGCGTTTACGCGCTACTACGAATTCATGTCGCAGATCGTCGACTACGACAGCCACGACCTGGAGAAGTTGAGCCTGTACGCCCGTCACCTCGCGCCGCTGCTGCGCGAGAAGATGCCGGATGATGACCCCGTCGACCTGAGTTCGGTGGAGCTGAGCCACTACCGCCTGTCGAAAATCAAGCAACAGGACTTGCGGATGGTCAAGGAGGGAGAGGCTGGCCTTTATGTTGCGGGAGATCTCGGCACCGCCAAACCCAGAAATCGGCAAGAGGAATTTCTCTCACAGATCATTAACCGCTTGAATGAATTATTCGTGACCGATGGCCTCACCGACCAGGACCTGATCAACTACGCCTACACAATCCGCGACAAGATCCGCGAAAACGAAAAGGTGATGCACCAAATCACCAATAATTCTGCCGAACAGGCGCTATTGGGTGATTTTCCGGGCGCTCTCGACGAAGCGGTAATGGAAAGCGGTGAGGCACACCAGAGCCAGATGACCCAGTACCTCAACAGCAAAGCACTACAAGCCGGATTTCAGCGGGTGGTATTCGACATGCTACTGGCGAAAGGAGCGTCGGAAACTCGCGTGAGTGGCGAGTAGTGTGAATCCGGTTCAGTTTCCCAAGGTCCCGTCATTCCAGACAGCGTTTTTCGCTGCTTTGGCCAAGAATGTGCGGAATCGGCCCCAAGAACCCTGGTTTTTCAAGCGTTTACTGAATTCCGCATATGGTCTCCTCCCATTTTGGAAGGATCGGTTGGTAGTGAAAGATTGCTTCCGTATATACGACCTCTGGGCGAGAACTACTTGAGTTTTTCAGTAGATCGGGTTAGCGCAGCGTAACCCGACATTTCCTTGCCACAGCCTAAAAGACCTGTCGATGAAGCCCCCCCAGACATGCCGCTTGCCACCAGGCGAATACCCATGGAATCCAGATAAGACCACCCGATATACGGCAGTCGAAACACCGCAAATATCACAATGAAAGACTTGACCCTGTGGGCTCCTGCTTTTAGCAGTCCAGCCACGAAGTGGCGAACATTGAACACTTTGTTATACCTAAATCCTTGCATATGGAATAACACACAATTTATTCGTAATTAGACTTACCAGTTGATATAGAAATTGTGGTGGGCATAGCGCCACAGCTTCGGTAACTAGTGGCCTCATGTTGCCTGTAAGTATTTCATTCATCTCCGCTGGCCGGTAACGTGCGGAATGTCCAATATAGAACATTAGTAGATAAGAGTTGCATAAGTGATGATATGTAGAACCCTTAAGCCCACAGTAATAACGGTAGCCACTTCTTGTCAGTACTGATGTTAATCCGAACGCTTGATATTCATTCAAAATATTTTTATACACACGAGGCCAATTTTCCTTTGTGACTTTCTTACGTTTCTGGCTTCGATAAATAACCTTGCTATCCACACTCGTGGATTCGCCAAAATATACTTTCCTTGCACCTTTGTAGAATTTGCTTGTGTCGACCAAGTACTCTGACGATTTATCATAGGCTATCTCTGTAAATAGATACGTATTATCCAGATTAACCAAAAACCTTATGTCTACTGGCAACATTCTGGATTTTTTAAGAAACCCTGTCTCTGTGACAATGGCGTGTAACTCAGGTATATGGGTGAACACATGGCGTAAATTGATTTCATGTTTTCCGTAAACTGGAGGTTTCAACAACTTCGCAAACTCAAGAAATATATTCGTACAACCTTTTATTTTTCCTGAGACAGTGAGGCTGTGTTTACGACCATGAGTATTAGTCACCCCATGATGCTCTTGAATCTCTTCAAGAGGGGTTTTATTTACGGCAAGGTAAGCTTTGACCAAATTCATCATGCCGTAATATAGGAGGGTTCCCTTAGTTGGGAGGTTGATGGAGTCAGAGGACTTATAAAAATCTTCCGCTAACTTCGAAAAATAACTAGCGCGCTCAAACCTCTTACGGTTCGCACCTACTGAGTTGGCGGCCCGGTCTAACAGGAACCCATGAAGAAACGACCAAGGATCAGCCGTTAAAACCGAAAGTTCATCTGGGGCAACCTGCACATGGGAATATCGAACCTGCTTGTAGTTGCAGCGAGCCAACTTTCCTTCTTGAGGCACTATGATTTCCCTTTAGGTATAACAACAGATATATGGATCCGCATAAGATGCCAGGGTCCGTGACGGGTCTGCATATAATGCAGCATTAATATCCTGCATTCTTCTGAGCGTAACCGTAAATTAAGGAGTGAGCACGCCACGCCTACATTTTGGTGGTTTTATGCAGATCCGCATAAGACATTCCCCCCCTTGCTGCTCATCTCTACGTATTCCCGCTATCAACCATCCGGCTGTGCAATTTTTTCCACCGCGACGACCCAGGGTTCGTAACGCTTACCATAAGCCAGGGTCACGCTGAAGCGTGGTGGCTGATTGTAGCGATTGCGACCGCGCTTAGTGGGTTTGAGTTCCTCGAAGATCCCACGATAGGCAAAAGGAATATTGATATGTCGCACCGACAAACCGGACAGGCGCCCCTGGGCCGTCCACCCGCCATCCTTGCTCCGCCTTGTGACCGCTTTCACCAGTCCGCGCGCAATCAAGTATTGCGTCTTATCCGGGTAACGCCGTCTCAGTGAGCTGTAGTCAGATCCTACATCCACCATAAACAAACGTGATTTTGCGGTGCGCCCTGTCATCAGGTTCTTCTTCACACGCTCGGCTTCGCGAAGGAGTTTCTGGCTGTCCGGATTACGTTTGGCGAGAGCCTGCTTTTTCTCGTAGAGCGTCTTCTGTTTGGCCAGCTTCCGGCGCCAGGCCGGGCCATCCTGCTCCAACACCACGAAGGCCTCACGCGGCAAGTTGCGGCGCAACCGGCGTCTCGATTCGGATGTCGCCACGGTATCGGTGGCTGGAAAACCCAGTTCCACGAGCTTTTCCTTTCCCAGCCAACCTGGTGAATGATCGCTCCGCACCCGGATGCGCAGGCTGATGCCACTGTTTTCCCGATTAAGGCCCCAGCGATAGGGCATGCTCAGTTCACGCTCGGTGAGGATAATGATGTCCTTGACCTCACCCGAACGATTCCAGGCGACACCGCCCAGGGCAACGGCATTGGTGAGCAGGATGATTGCCAGACCCGCCATCCAGGTATGGCTACGCGACCAGGCGATCATAGTGCGCCCTCCCCGCCGGCTACGTTGCTGACGCCGCGCAGGCGCATGAAGATCATCAGCAATAACAACGCGCTCAGGCCGACGATCAGGAAGAACAGGTATTTCGGCATGATCTCCCACCACCAGTCGAAAAATTTGCTGTAGAGAAAGATGACGAAGAAGACATTGCCGGTATTCGCCGTGTCCGCCCAGCTACGATGGATTCCCAGCCAGATGGCACCGGCACTGAGCCCGAAACCAGCCAACTGGTAGCCACCCTCAATAATGCCCGTATTAATCAACAGATAGCTGCCCTCGCCCCAGTTGGACAACACCAGCACCGGAAGCAGGATGGTCAGTAATCCGAACACCCGGTAGATCACCGCAAAGCCGCCAAAATGCCGGTGGTTTAACCCCCAGGGAAAGGCAAACAGCAACACGCCGGCGGGCAGGAAGTTCTCCGGCCGATAACCGAAATTCAGCCAGTACATCCCGCCCCAGGTGCCGGTGCGTGCGGACAGAAAGGCGATCAGGCACAGGATTCCAGCCGCCAGCAGCAGGCGCACATCCAGCGTATAGGCGAGCAGGAAGGCAAAGGCAGCCCACGGCAGCAGCGCCTTGTCCGAGGGCGTGATATTGAAAATAGCCCCCAGCATGGTGATGTTGAGGACGAAACAGGCGAAGGCGACCATGGCCACCAGCTTGACGAAATAGCCGGATGGGTCGCGATGCTCTACCAGCATGGTGGCGGCGAACAGAACCAGTGGTGCAACCACAAGGACCCCTACCTGCGCCACTGTGCCGAACAGACCCCAGAACTGGTAGAAGACGAAAAAGGCACTAGCCGCCAGGGCAATGGCACCGAGAAAAGAGGCGATGCGCATACCCAGCGATAACTGCCTGGCCTGGTGACTGCGATCGATATCGTAGTCCCGTGCGAGGCTGGTGAGCAGCCCATCATGGTGGCTTGTGACCGTGCTAAGTGTTGGCTCATCCAGGACCAGCACGCCCTCGACTTCCAGCCGTGCCAGCTCCTGACGGAACGACCCAATTTGATCGACCCGTTGCTGGGCTTCACTTTTGGTGACTTTCTTCGCGCTCATGCTGTCTGCCTGAGTGATGATTGCGGATAGCATTGTAGCGCTATCCGAATGATGTTGGGGTTGGCTCAGATTTGCATCCGCCTGCCTTTTCCGTTCCAATCGCGCACCCCGACACCACTGACAATAACCGCCCATGCTTTCCCGTCGCACCTTCGCCATCATCTCCCATCCCGACGCCGGCAAGACCACGCTCACCGAGCAATTGCTGCTCTATGGGGGTGCGATCCAAGAGGCCGGCACGGTGAAGGCCCGCAAGGCGGCGCGCCACGCCACCTCGGACTGGATGGAGCTGGAGAAACAGCGCGGTATCTCGGTGACCTCATCGGTGATGCAGTTTCCCTATCGAGATCACATCATCAATCTGCTCGATACCCCGGGACACGGAGATTTTTCTGAGGACACCTATCGCACCCTCACCGCGGTGGACTCCGCTCTCATGGTGATGGACTCGGGCAAGGGCGTGGAGGACCGCACCATCAAGCTGCTGGAGGTATGCCGGTTGCGGGACACCCCCATCTACACCTTTATCAACAAGCTCGATCGCGATGGCCTGGAACCCATCGATCTACTCGACGAAATCGAACAAGTGCTACGGATTAAGTGCGCACCCGTGACCTGGCCCATTGGCATGGGGCGTACCTTTCAGGGAATCTATCATTTAGACGAGCAGCTTATTTATCCCAATCCCGCCCGGTTTGAGGAAGGCACCGCCGTGCCCGAACCCTTCCCGGCAACGGATACCGCGGCGTTGGACAAGCTGACCGATGGGGGTGCGGAGGCACTGCACGAGGAGATCGAGCTGGTACAAGGAGCGAGCCACCACTTTGATCACGCCGCCTATACCCGCGGTGAACTCACGCCGGTATTTTTCGGCACCGCACTGGGAAATTTCGGGGTCCGCCAGTTGCTGGATTCCTTTATCGACCACGCGCCGTCACCGCAACCACGCGCCTCCCGGGAGCGGTTGGTAGAGCCAGACGAGAGCGCCTTTACCGGCTTCGTATTCAAGGTGCAGGCCAATATGGATCCCGCCCACCATGACCGCGTGGCCTTTCTGCGAGTCTGCTCCGGAAGCTTTGAACAGGGCATGAAACTGCGTCACGTGCGCCTCGGCCGGGACAAACGCATCAATGATGCCATCCAGTTCTTTGCCGGCGAGCGCGGCAAGGTGGAAGTTGCCCGTGCCGGTGACATCATCGGCCTGCATAACCATGGCGCCATCCATATCGGCGATACCTTCACCCACGGTGAGGAGCTGCACTTTAGCGGCATCCCTGATTTCGCCCCGGAGCTATTCCGCCGCACCCAGTTACGCGATCCATTGCGTTCCAAGGCACTGAACAAGGGCCTCGATCAGCTGTGTGAAGAGGGTGCCACCCAGGTATTCCGCCCCATAACCCGCAACGACGTAGTGCTCGGCGCCATCGGTCCGCTGCAATTCGAGGTGGTGGCCTACCGGCTGCAACACGAGTATCGGGTGGAATGTGGCTTTGAGTCGGTAGCGGTCTACACCGCGCGCTGGGTGTACTGCGAGGATGAGAGCATGTTAAAGCGCTTTCGTACCCGTAACGAAGAACATCTGGCGCTGGATCACAAGGGTCAACTGGTTTATCTGGCACCCACCCGGGTCAATCTGACGCTGGCCCGGGAACGCTGGCCAGGAGTTGAATTCAAGGCCACCCGCGAACACGCCGCCTGAGTGTGGTCGGCGGACATGGTCCGCCTTGGGATGCAACCACCCAGTAAAGACAAGTTCTTCAGGCGATGAAAAGGGGTTCAGCGCGCCGGTAACACCGCCGTGCAGCCCCAACCGCCCTTGGCTGGAAATGCGGCACAGCGCATCCCGTGCTTGAAGCGCGTGCCTTCCAGTTGCACCCCCACCAGTTCGACAAATTCCAGATCGGTGTCCACATCGAGGTGACTCAGATCTGCCCAGCGGAGATCGGCACCCACCAGCCCCACGGTGGAAAGCGCTGTACCCACCAGATTGGCGCCCTCCAGCCGCGCACCGCGCAGGCTCGCCCCCTCTAACCGGGCCTGTGCCAGGGAGGCTCCGGTAAGATCCGCACCACTGAGATCAACGCCTCGCAAATCGGCCTTTTCCAATCGACTCCAGCGTAGCCCGGCCCTAACCAGCATAAATCCACGCAGATCGGCAGATCTAAGATCGCAACCAACACAGAATTTTTGGGTTTTTAGTTTGGCTAAATCTGCTGCATCAAAGGCCAAAGACGGCATACTGAAGACGAATAACAAAATCCAAGGTAGGTAGTGATGGGACATCGGGGGACAGTTCCCTCCAGAACGCGCGACGAACCATCTTTTAAGGTTCCTCGTCTTCAGGCTCATCGTCGAACCAGTCGACGATATGGGCATCCAGCTGACGTGGATGAACGTACTCCTCACTCAGAGTCTTGCCACGCACGGAAATTCCCTCGCCATGAACGCTCTCGGGATCGCCCGACACCAACGGATGCCATGCCTGAAGCTCTTTGCCCTCGTCCAGGCGGCGGTAGGCGCAGGTGGAGGGTAACCAGGCAAAAGGCTGGCGCTGCTCTGGATGCAGCACCACGCAATCCGGCACATGCTGGCGCCGGTGTGCATAATCCCGGCACTGGCAACTATCACCGTCAAGCAAGCGACAATGCACGTTGGTAAAATGCAGTGTGTCACTGTCCTCATCCTCAAACTTGACCAGACAGCAACGCCCGCAGCCATCACACAGGGATTCCCATTCCTCCCGGCTCATCTCGGCCAGGGTTTTGCGTTTCCAGAAGGGTATTTTTTCTTCGGGCTTCATCCGACTACTTTAGAATTTCTGCGCGCTGCATACGCTCATGCTGCCACTCGGCCATACGGGCATCAATGCGCGAGGCCTGATAATAGGCATCACCCGCCACCTTGCGCGCCAGATGCAATTGCTGGATCGCAATGTCGAGACGACCGTAGTAATAATGATGCTCGGCCAAGGCCAGATAGGATGCTGCACGCTGGCCCTGTAATTCATAGTTCTCCGCCATTAGCCGATGGTAGATCCCGTCCACCAAAGCAAGCTCCCGATAATCCCTGAGCGCGACCGTCGCCGCCTTCGTGCGCCCGACCTTAAGCAGCAATTTGATCAGGCCACGCTGTATCCCTCGATTGCCCGGAAATAACTCCAGGCCCTGACGATAGCGCCGCTCGGCCTTGGCCTGATGCCCCAATGCTTCTTCCGTCTGGGCCATGGCGATCAAGACACCGGCCTGCTCTTCTCCCCCGGCCATCACTGCCTGTAACTCACGCTGTGCGGCTGCCCAGTGCTCCACTGCCATCAGGGCCAACGCATGACCGTAACGGGTTGCCGCCTGATCCCGATAACGCCCGGTGGCCAGGCGGTCGGCGAAATAGCGCAGCACCTCACGCGGCTCCGCCGCCGTCAGTACCCGCAGCTTGGCCCGAACCATGAGAAAGGCATGGCTGTCCTGAAACTGGCGATAGGGATGCTGCTCGGCACGGCCCCGGCTATCGGCAATTCGGTTGGTGGTGACGGGATGCGTAGAGAGAAATTCCGGTGGCTCACTGTAATAACGATAAGCCTGCTGCAGGCGTTCAAAAAAGTTAGGCACGGCACGTGGGTCAAGGTTGGCCTTGGAGAGGATCTGGATGCCTACACGATCCGCCTCCTTTTCGTTCGCGCGAGTGAAATCCAACTGCATCTGGGTGCCAAAAGCACCCACCGCCGAGGCGGTAGCCGCACCCATTTCCGCATTTTGGCTACCAATGATGATAGCCGCCAGCATCCCCGCGAGGGCGGGCAGATTAGAGCGATCCGCCGCCTCGATACTGCGTGCCAGGTGGCGCTGGGTGACATGGGCAATCTCGTGTGCGATCACCGCGGCAAACTCGCTCTCCGTTTCCGTATTGAGCATCAGGCCGGTATTGGCCGCAATCACCCCGCCGGGTCCGGCAAAGGCATTGATCGCCCTATCGGCCACCATAAAGAAATTAAAGCTGGTCCCTGCACCATCACTGGCTTCAACCAGACGCTGGCCCAAACTGGTGATGTATTCCTCCACCTCCGGGTCCTCGATGATATCGAGCTCGGCGCGGATGGTGCGCAGAAAAGCGCGACGCAACACCGCCTCCTCCACGCTGCTAAAAACTCCAACAGTAGAGTCGCCCATATCGGGCAAGCGAACCTCGGCCCAGCCGCCAATGGCAAACACCATCATTGAGGCCAAGACAGCGCTGGCGACAAATCGGCGACCAACATGGGAAACAGAGAATTGGAAAATAGTCATGTGCTCAAGGGGAAACTATCCCTTGGACGCGATTCAATGCCGGAAGTTCTTTTCATTAGGGTGCCTCTGTAAATTCAAGTTTCCAGACAAGGCATGAGTAAAAAAAGTTGAGCGCAGCATATATTTGATAGGTGAGCGAGACTTTTTTGTGAGAAACGCCGTATTGCGACGATAGTGGATTTTCAAAGGTGCCCATCAATGTCGATACCTTACTTCACCGCGGCCCGCTTTGATCATACAATTCTGTCTTTACAAACGGCGACTTGACAGCAGATACGGAGCTAAAAAATCATGGCGAGAAACGCGTTTTACGCACAGTCCGGTGGGGTTACGGCGGTTATTAATGCATCAGCCTGCGGGGTTATTGAGACCGCACGCAAACACCCGGATATCATCAAAAATGTCTTTGCTGGCCGCAACGGCATCATCGGCGCACTGACGGAAGATCTTATCGATACCAGCAAAGAATCCGATGCTGATATCGCCGCCCTGCGTCACACCCCTGCGGGCGCCTTCGGCTCCTGCCGCTACAAGCTCAAGGGGCTGGAAGACAGCCGCGCCGAGTACGAACGCCTGATCGAAGTCTTCAAGGCCCATGACATCGGCTACCTGTTCTATAACGGTGGCGGCGATTCCCAGGACACCTCTCACAAGGTTTCTCAAATCGGCGAGAAGCTCGGTTACCCCATCACCTGCGTGGGCGTACCGAAAACCGTCGATAATGACCTCCCCGTTACTGACTGCTGCCCGGGCTTTGGCTCGGTAGCCAAGTACGTTGCCGTGTCCATCCGCGAGGCCTCCTTCGACGTCGCCTCCATGGCCAAAACCTCAACCAAGATCTTTGTCATGGAGGTGATGGGACGCCACGCTGGCTGGATCGCCGCTGCTGGTGGATTGGCCGCCGAGAAAGAAGGCGATGCCCCGCACATCATCCTGTTCCCCGAGGTGGTTTTCGATCAGGAGAAATTCCTTGCCCGGGTGGATGAGACGGTCAAGGAATTCGGTTACTGCGCCATCGTGGTTTCCGAGGGCGCCCAGTATGCCGACGGTACCTTCCTCGCCGAGGCCGGTACTCGTGATTCCTTTGGACACGCCCAGCTCGGTGGTGTCGCACCAGTGGTGGCGAAGATGGTCAAGGATGCTCTGGGCTATAAGTACCATTGGGCGGTCGCAGATTATCTGCAGCGTTCCGCACGCCATATTGCCTCGGCAACCGATGTCGAGCAGGCCTATGCGCTGGGCAAAGCGGCTGTGGAACTGGCCGTTGCCGGCAAAAATGCGGTTATGCCCACCATCGTCCGCACCGGTGAAAATCCCTACACTTGGGAGACCGGCAGCGCCAATCTAGCCGACATCGCCAACGTTGAAAAGATGATGCCGCCGGAGTTCATCAGCGAAGATGGTTATGGCATCACCGAGGCCTGTCGGGATTACCTGAGCCCCCTCATCCAGGGCGAGGACTATCCGCCTTTCAAGGATGGCTTGCCGCAGTATGTGGAGCTGAAGAAGGTGGCGGTACCCAAGAAGCTCAACAAAGAGTTCATCGTGACCTAGAGATCAACCGCGCTAACGAAAAAAACCCCGCTATCTAGATAGCGGGGCTTTTTTTTGCTCCCACTCAGGGGAGTAACAGAGTTCTAGTTTTCTAACAGACCACGCAGGTTGCCAAGGGCCTTCTTCTCTATCTGACGGATGCGTTCCGCCGAAATCCCGTACTCCGTGGCCAGCTCTCCCAGGGTCGTCTTATTCTCTCCCAACCAGCGGCGCGAGAGAATATCCCGACTACGCTCATCCAGAGTTTCCAATGCGGCATGCAAACGTTGCTGCGAACGCAAGGCCCAATCGGCATCTTCATGCTGACTCGCGGGGTCAAAACTAAGATCCCCCAGATAAGCTGACGGAGCTGCCGGCGCACCACTATCATCGTCCGCCGAATGGCCATCAAAGGCAGCATCGTGGGCGTACAGGCGTTTTTCCATCTCCAGCACGGTCTCGGGCTTGACCCCGAGGTCACTGGCCACCCCTTCCACTTCTTCGCGGTTGAGCCAACCCAGGCGCTTCTTGCGGCGGCGTAGATTGAAAAACAGCTTGCGCTGCGCCTTGGTGGTGGCCACCTTGACGATACGCCAGTTACGCAGCACAAATTCGTGAATCTCGGCGCGAATCCAGTGCACCGCGAAAGAAACCAGGCGCACACCGAAATCGGGGTCAAAACGCTTGACCGCCTTCATCAAGCCGACGCTGCCTTCCTGAATGAGATCGGCATCGGCCAGGCCGTAACCACGATAACCACGCGCTACCCGCACCACAAAACGCAGGTGCGAGGTGACCAGCTGGCGGGCTGCCTCCAAATCATTATTACGGCGCAAACGTTTGGCCAGGGCACTCTCTTCCGACTCGCTAAGGAGCGGAAAGCGGCTCACGGCCTGCTGGTAGGCATCCAGATTCCCGATGGGAAGACTGAGAGATAGTTCCAGCGCGTTGGACATACATTTACCTCAACTGACAGCTATGGGAGCGAGTTTAGCACTCGCTACATATGAGTGCCAAACTCGCCACGGGTTCCGTGCCAGTGAGCTATCCGACTTCAATGCCCCGCAAATGCCTGCGTACCGCCAACCAGGAGCCCGCCAACCCCAGCAAGGCACCCATCAGACAGAGCACCAGACTCGCCCGTAGGCCGAGGGAGGCCAGCAGGAAATTTGCCTGATAGAGGGATGCCAGCTCTGCCAGCGGCCCACGCACCAACCACAGGCCACCCTCTACCAGCAGCCAGGCCATTAGCGCACCGAGCAGGCCGAAACAGAAACCGGTATAGAGAAAGGGGCGACGTATAAAGGCGTCGGTAGCGCCCACCAGCTGGATAATCTCGATTTCCGCGCGGCGATTCTCAATGCCGAGCCGAATGGTGTTGCCAACGATGAGCAACACACCGAGCGCCAGCAACGCCGCCAGCACCACTACCCCCCGTTTCAGAGTATGGATGATGGCGTGCAAACGCTGCAGCCATTCCAAATCAAACTGTGCCAGCTCCACCGCAGGCAGCCGACCCAGCTCCGCTACCAGTCCCTTGATGGCCTCCGGCTGTGCATAACGCAGCGTCGGCTCCACCAGCACCAGTGCGGGCAGGGGGTTTTCCTGCTCGAAGGCATTAAGGGCCTCAGCGAAACCGGAAAGCTGGCGATATTCCTCCAGTGCCTCGGCACGCGTAATGAGCTGAACGTGACGTAATTCCGATCGTTTATGCAGGCTTAGGGCAAAACGACTCGCCGCCTCATCATCGATCTGGTCTTTGAGAAATAGCGAAATCTCTACCTTGCCATCCCAGTTCTGCCCCACCGCCTGGACGTTATCGAGGAATACATAAAGGCCGGCGGGCAGGGCCAGGGCGATACCGATGACCCCGGCGGTCATGGCTGTGCCCAAGGGGCTGCGGGTTAATTCTCCCAGCGCCGAAAACAAGGTTTGCAGGTGGCGTAGTAACCAGGCGCGTAACTGGAAGCGCGGGCCACGCTCGAAATGGGGCGTGGTGGCCTTAGCCCGCATGTCTCACCTGCACGTGTAATGATCGCGGACTATTCTGTGAGAAATGCGGGCTAATCATCGACCAGGCAACCCTTGCTGAGTACCAGAGTGCGGGTGTTCATCCGCTGGATCAGCTCGATATCGTGGGTGGCGATGAGCACCGTCACACCGAAGTTGCTGAAGCTACCGAATAACCCCATGATCTCCCGCGACAGTTCCGGGTCGAGATTTCCAGTGGGCTCGTCGGCCAGCAAAATAGGTGGCTTGTTGACCACCGCACGGGCGATACCCACACGCTGCTGCTCACCACCCGAGAGGGTAAGCGGATGGAGCCGCTCCTTGCCCAGCAATCCCACCTTGTCCAGAGCGGCCCGTACCCGCCGGGCGATTTCCTGATGGCGGGCCCCGGCGATCACCAGTGGCAGGGCGACGTTATCGAAAACGGTACGCTCCGGCAGCAGGCGGTGATCCTGGAAAACCAGACCAATATTGCGGCGGAAATACGGGATCTTGCGGTGCGCCAGTCGATTCAGGTTCTGACCACCGATGAGCACCTGGCCCCGACTGGCACGCTCCACCAGAGCCACCAGACGCAACAGGGTGGTCTTGCCGGCACCGGAATGGCCCGTGAGAAAGGCCATCTCACCCGCCGCCAACCGAAAACTGACGTTGCGCAGGGCCTCGTGACCACTCTGGTAGCGCTTGCTGACCTGATCGAAATGAATCACTGCAGCGGTTCTCGTCCCCGTTCAGTGCGCCAGTAAGGCATCAATAAATTCCTCGGCATCAAAGGGCCGTAAATCCTGCGGCTGCTCACCTACGCCGATGAAACGAATGGGCAGGCCCAACTTGTCAGCAATGGATAACACGATGCCTCCCTTGGCGGTGCCATCAAGCTTGGTCAGGGTAATACCACTGATCCCTACGGCGGCATGAAATTCGCGCGCCTGCGCCAGGGCATTCTGGCCAGTTCCCGCATCCAGCACCAGCATGGTCTCGTGGGGTGCCTCAGGGTCCAGCTTGCCCATCACCCGGCGGATTTTCTTGAGTTCTTCCATGAGGTTGGACTGGGTATGGAGACGACCCGCAGTATCCGCCAGCAGCACATCATAGTGTCGCGCTGTGGCAGATTGCAGGGCGTCATAAACCACCGAGGCAGAGTCGGCACCGGTGCCCTGAGCGACCACCGGAACTTGGTGGCGCTCACCCCACACCTGCAGTTGTTCCACCGCAGCAGCCCTGAAGGTATCCCCGGCAGCCAGCATGGGGCGCAGATTATCGTTCTGAAAACGCCGTGCGAGCTTGGCGATGGTGGTGGTTTTACCGGCACCGTTCACCCCCACCATGAGGATCACAAAAGGCTTTTCCCGCACTGGAATCAGCAACGGCTGACTGACCGGTTCGAGAATCTTCAGCATACCGGCGCGCAGTGCCGCGAACACGTCTTCGGCCTCGCGCAAACGGCCACCGCCGGTTTGTTTTAACTCAGCGATGAGGCGTTCGGTAGCCTCTACCCCAACGTCTGCCGACAGCAGCAGGGTCTCTACCTCCTCCAGGGTCAATGCATCGAGACCGCGCTGGCCGGGAAAGAGCTCGCTGATGCCACGCACCAGAGCGCCACCGGTGCGTTGCAAGGCCTGGCGCATGCGCCCGAACAATGGCCGTTTTTCAGTCTTTTTCGCGCTCACCGCTGCCCCTTGATCTAGACGCCCGACACAAATCGGCTATGCTACCATCTTTGCCCCTTTTCACGCCCTACGACCATGACCCGACTAGCCGCTTTCAGCATCCTCATTTCTCTCGCATTCGCCACCACTGCGGCGCCCAATGCGCCCCAGGCTTTTAAGCTCGACAATGGCCTCACGCTGATCGTCCAGGAGGACCATCGTGCCCCGGTGGTAGTCTCGCAGCTATGGTACAAAACTGGCGCCAGCTACGAGCATGCGGGCATCACCGGCATCTCTCATCTGCTCGAACACATGATGTTCAAGGGCACCAATAAGCACGGCCCTGGAGAATTCTCACGCCTCATCGCCCAAGAAGGTGGTCGCGAGAACGCCTTTACCGGTCGCGACTACACCGCCTATTTCCAGCGTCTGGAGAAGAGCCGCTTGGGCGTGGCTCTGGCACTGGAGGCCGACCGCATGCAATACCTGCGTCTCGACGGGGCCGAGCTGGAAAAAGAGCGTCAGGTGGTGCTGGAGGAACGACGCCTGCGCACTGAGGACAACCCGCGCGCACTAACCAGCGAAGGCTTCTACGCCACCGCCTTTCAAACCAGCCCCTATCGCCATCCAATCATCGGCTGGCAGCAGGATATTCAGGCCATCGGCATCAACGATCTGCGTGCCTGGTATCAGCGCTGGTATGCACCGGATAATGCGGTGTTAGTCATCGCCGGCGACGTTGACACCAGCGCCATCCGAGCGCTGGCAGCCCATCATTTCGGCACCATTCCCGCCACCACCACGGTGCCCGTGGTGACGCACGAGGAGGTGCCTCAGCGTGGCGCCAAGCGCCTGCAGGTGGCGGCACCTGCACGGCTACCCTATCTGCTGTTGGGTTACAAAAGCCCCTCGTTGAAAACCGCTGCAGAACCTTGGGAGGCCTATGCCCTGACCGTCCTGGCCAGCATCCTTGACGGTGACGACAGTAGCCGCCTGGCCCGTGAACTGGTGCGCGGCAGCGAAATCGCCGCCAGCGCCAGTGCCTCCTACTCTCTATACCAACGCCTTGATAGCCTGCTGGTGCTGAGTGCGATTCCCGCTCCCAGTATCGGTATGCCAGCACTTGAACAGGCCCTGCGAGCGCAAGTTGCCAGGCTGCGCAATGCATTGGTAAATGAGCGCGAACTGGCGCGGATTAAAACCCAGGTGATCGCCAGCAATGTTTATGAGCGCGATTCCATCTTCTATCAGGCCATGCAACTGGGAATGCTGGAAACCGTGGGGCTCGGTTGGCAGCGGCGTGACGAATTTGTCGCTGGCATCAGCACCATCACCGCGGCCCAGGTACAGGCAGTAGCCCGAAAATACCTGCGCCCGGAATACGCCACCGTGGCCGTGTTGAAACCACAGAAAATGGCTGGAAACCAACATGGAGAGTAAACGCAACGGTACTCCGACTGCCTGGCGCGCGCTTTTCATCACCAGTCTGTTATTGCTCTCGGGCACCGCACGCGCCTTGCCCACCATCGAGCACTGGCAAACCGCCCACGGGGCGCGCGTACTGTTCGTCGCTGCCCCAGAACTGCCGATGGTGGATCTCAGTGTGGTCTTCGATGCCGGCAGTGCCCGCGATGGTGACCGTCCGGGCACCGCCCGCTTTACCAATGCGCTGCTGATGGAAGGGGCTGGTGGCCTCGACAGTGATCGCATCGCCGAGCGCTTTTCAGAACTTGGGGCGCGGGTTTCCACCTGGTCTGAGCGTGATATGGCGGGACTGGACACCCGCACGCTTAGTAATCCTGCGCAGCTGGAGGCCACCATTTCCCTGGTTTCGCTGATTCTGCAACGCCCCGATTTTCCACCACAGGCAGTGGCTCGGGTGCGCAAACAGATGCTCACCGCACTGGAAAATGACAAGCAATCCCCGGGCAGTCGTGGAAGCAAGGCCTTCTACCGCCAACTGTATGGGGCTCACCCTTACGGCTCACCCCCCGGCGGTACCCCCGCAGCACTCGAACAGCTACAACGCGGTGATCTGGAAATCTTTCATGCCCGCTATTACAGCGCGGCTAACGCCTTGATCAGTATCGTCGGCGACCTCTCACGTAGCGAGGCCGAGGCCCTGGCAGAGAAGCTGGCCAGCACCCTGCCCGCCAGTGCAGCAGCATCCACATTGACCCAAGTACCGGAAGTAATTGAGGCCCAGGCGCAGCATATTTCACATCCTTCCAGCCAGGCCCATGTTTTGCTGGGGCAACGTGGCATGCGCCGTGGCGATCCGGACTATTTTCCGCTTTATGTAGGCAACCATATTCTCGGCGGCAATGGCCTCAATTCACTAATCTCCAAAGAGGTGCGGGAAAAGCGCGGCCTCGCCTACAGCGCCTATAGCTATTTCCTTCCCATGCGAGTGGCCGGTCCCTTCCTGATCGGCCTGCAAACCCGCCATGGGCAGGAAAACAAGGCCATCGCGGTACTGATGAAAACACTGCAAAACTTTGTCCGCAACGGACCTGATGAGGAGGCGTTGGAGGCGGCCAAACAGAATCTTATTGGTGGCTTTGCACTGCGCCTGGACAGCAATAAAAAGATCCTCGGTTACCTGCGCATGATCGGTTTCTATCGCCTACCGCTGGATTACCTCGCACGCTTTAGCCAAAACATCCGTGAATTGAGTGTGGAAAAGGTACGTGACGCCTTCCAGCGGCGGGTTCATCCAGAGCATCTGTTACAGATGGTGGTGGGCCCGGTGGGCAACGAACAGCCGAAGCAGCCCTGAGCCATGCAGGGTGTGGTCCGCATCATCGGTGGCAAGTGGCGCCGCCGCAGACTCCACTTTCCAGCCCTGCTGGAGTTGCGACCCACCCCGGACCGGGTAAGGGAAACCCTGTTCAACTGGTTACAACCCGTGCTCCCCGGTGCTCATTGTCTGGACCTTTTTTCCGGCAGCGGTGCCCTCGGCCTGGAGGCGGCATCCCGCGGGGCGGCCCACGTCACGCTACTGGACCGGCAACGGGAGCTAAGCGACTACCTGGAGGCCGAAGCGCAGAAGTTGGGTGCAGACCAGGTGGAAGTAGTCTGTGCCGATGCCCTGCACTGGCTGGAACAACCCGCACAGACCTTCGATATCGTCTTTGTAGACCCCCCCTACGATGCCCACATCCTGGAAATTACCTGTGCACGTCTGGCCACCGGCGGCTGGCTGAACCCCGGCGCCTTGATCTACATGGAAATACCCAGGCGGGAAGAGCTGCCGCCGCTACCGTCTGACTGGCAGCTACAACGGCATAAACGGGCCGGGAATCTGCGCTATTATCTGGCACAACAACTCCTTCCCCCCGCCGAGGATACGGCCCATGGTTAAAACCGTCTCAAGCCAAATTGCCATCTACCCCGGCACCTTTGACCCCATTACCAATGGCCATGTGGACTTGGTGCAGCGGGCCACTCGGCTGTTTGATCGGGTCATTGTGGCGGTGGCGGACAGCGCCACCAAGACACCCTACTTTCCCTTGGAGGAACGGGTGGCGCTGGCCCGTGAGGTGTTCGGGCAACAGGAAGGAATCGAGATTTCCGCCTTTGACGGTCTGTTGGTAGGCTTTGCCCGTGAGCGCGGTGCGGGCGTTATCCTGCGCGGGCTGCGGGCAGTCTCGGATTTCGAATTTGAATTTCAGCTGTGCAGTATGAACCGCAAGCTGGCCCCCGAGGTAGAGACCCTGTTTCTCACCCCGGATGAGGGGTATGCCTACATCTCCTCCAGCCTGGTACGCGAGATCGCACTGCACGGCGGCGATGTCAGTCCCTTTGTCGATCCACGGGTGCTGGAAGCATTGGCAGCGCGCCAGAATCAGCATGAATAAGGACGCCTAGGCCGTGGCCTTGATAATTACCGACGAGTGCATCAACTGCGATGTGTGCGAGCCAGAATGTCCCAATGACGCCATTTCGGAGGGCGAGGAGATCTACGAGATTGATCCGAAGCTGTGCACCGAATGCGTAGGCCACTTCAAAACCTCACAGTGCGTAGAGGTATGCCCGGTAGATTGCATTCCGCTGGACCCCCGGCATGTAGAATCCCAGGCCGAACTAAAGCAGAAATACCTGCGAATTACCGGCCAGCGAGACTAACGGATTCCTAGGAGCCTGTCGGATTTAGGACTGCTAATGTTGGCAGCCCGGACAATAAAAGGTCCCGCGCTGGGCAATCACACGACGACGCATGGTGGCCCCGCAGCGGGTACAGTCCTCGCCGGCACGCCCGTAGACTTGTAAGGATTGTTGAAAATAGCCGGGGCGTCCCTGGCTATCGCGAAAATCCCGCAGCGTAGTACCACCAGCCTTGATGGCCTCAGCCAGCACCTCACGGATGACCTCTGCAAGGTGCCGATAACGCGCCAATGCGATGCGGCGTGCCGCCCGCAAGGGATGAATGCCCGCTGCAAACAGCGCCTCGCAAGCATAGATATTGCCTACCCCCACCACCACCTGGCCATCCATAATCAGGGACTTAACCGGCCGTTGCTGGTGATGGCCAATATGATGCAGATAGTCACCATTAAAGCTCTCACTGAGTGGCTCGGGCCCGAGTGTACGCAACAGACGGTGTCTTTCCGGCGCCTCCCGTGTCCATAACACTGCACCGAAACGACGTGGATCCCGCAGCCGCAAGGACTGCCCACACGCAAGGAAGAATTCCACGTGATCGTGCTTTTCCAGCGCTGTATCCGTCGCCACCACCCGCAGGCTACCCGACATGCCGAGGTGAATCAGTACCGTGCCGCGGATGGTATCGAGTAACAGATACTTGGCCCGCCGGCGAACCTGGCAGATGTGTGCACCCGGTAGCTCTCGGACCAACTCGCCCGGCACTGGCCAGCGCAAGCGCCCATTGTGTACACGCACCGCCAACACCTCCTTGCCAGTCAACAGGGGTGCCAGGCCGCGGCGGGTAGTTTCAACTTCGGGTAATTCCGGCATCGGGGGATCATAACGCCTCGATCAGCCGGATGGGGACTCCGATAAACGGATACCCCAACCTGCATTATCACGCCGTGAAACACAGTTAACCCGCGGGCCGTGCCCGCCGGATAGTGGCCGCCGAAAGGACAATTACAGGGATGATACAGCTGCATCTGTTCCCTGGATTACCTGCCCCGTATCGGGGTACGGGGCAGGCCCTGCTTGGGGGGAAACAAAACGGCGGGCACGGCCCGCCCTACGCATTACTGCTCGAAATTCACCGCCACATCCATCGCCTGCTTGTAGATGGGCAAATGCTCGTAACGCGCCATAATGGAAAAATACCGCCGGCGCTTTTGCTTCCCCGGCTCAACCCCCTCAAAAGAGCCAAATCCCTCGAATCACCTTTGGCCATGAACGGCCTTATGTCGCGGCCGCTTTCCGACGACCCAGGCCGAGCCCCAACAAACCCAGGGAGAATAACAACAGCGTAGCCGGCTCCGGCGCGGACGCGTCCTCGACATCACCGGAGCGAACAGCCCACGCGAAGAAGTTGCCGTTCAGGCCCGCCGTGCCCTGGACACCAACGTTGAAGAAGAAGTCCCACGCGCTGGAAGAACCGGGCGCGAACTCCGTACCGGACCAGTAGTTGTTGGACTGGACGTTGGAGAACTTATCTAAATCCGGATCCAAACTGCTCAAGATGGAAGAACCCGCCGTACCACCCAGTTCGTTATAAAACAGGTGGCCCATTTCACTGCCCGTGCAATTGTAACCTCGTGAATCGGCCCTTGGCACACCATCAAGGTCGGTACACCCCGAATCCGGAACCACAGTAGTTGGCAAACGCCAGTCACTATAACCAAGGTAGCCCGTGCCGCCATCGGCATTCATCCCGGCTATCCAGGCGTTGGCATTGCCCCAGGTCATTCTGCCGGTGGTAGTGAGGGACAAACCAAACTGGTTCGTAAGGGCAAGGTTCGCATCCGACAGCCAGGTGATATTCAAATCCTCGTCGTAAACCGCCTGTCCGCCTAGTCGCGATATTAAGGCAGCATTACCGAGGCCGGAGTAGAGAACTCCAAGGCTGAGGGTGAGGGTGAGGGCTAATGTGAGGGCTTTCATGATGTCTTCCTTGTTCGTCCGTGGGTATTGCCACCGGCTTATCACGCGGCACCGGGGGATAACCATACAAATTCCATGCCTATTCTATAAACCGGCTTTATTTCAATGCTTTAGAAAGCAAGCGCAGGCGCAGGCGCAGGCGCAGGCGAGAAAGTGTAAAAAATTCTGACGGGTTTGGAGCGTTTTTGGGCGGGATGGAGATGGGATAACCGTGGCTTTTATGGGGTTTTAAATAAGATACTGGTGATTCAATCGCTTAGATGACAAGCCTCAAAGCAAAAAATCCTGACAAAGCGGCGTTTTTTTTGGGGATAGTAGGGCGGACCGTGTCCGCCGTTCAACGAGGATCAGAGTCAAGGTTTGCGGCGGGCACAGCCCACCCTACGGGCCGAATCCAGAGAAATCCGCGAGAATCTGAGAATCAAGGGTATTAAACAGGATATGCTGTAAAGGTACGCTGTACCAGGACATATCAAGTGCTGGAATCTCCCCGGCATTTGGTGACTGCATGGCCCCAAGGCCAAGCCATAGCAGCAACCACCATCGGTAAGGCGTCATAGATTTCTCCCATCACCACAAATGCCGAGCGACAACTTCCTCATAGGCCCGCCCCCCAGCGGGAAGTTCCCCAATAAACCGGGCTGCAAACGCTGTTATACTCGCGCGCAGTGCCGCCATTCAGGTGGCAACTTTGAGGCAGGGAGTTGCAGAAAAACCGGGGTGTATAACTAGAATAAACAGATCTGATAAAGGGGATAGCATGTTTAAGCGACCAAAAATTACGATTGCCCTGGATGCCTTTGGTGGCATCGCCATTTTCGCTGCAGTAGTCTTTTTGGGTATTTCGTTTTATCTAGAAAACGAAATCGGCAGGGCCTTTGCACTCGGTGCCTTTTTCTCCGGCATTATCGGTTCAATCCTGCTGCTGGGCTTCGCCAAAGTAATCCAGCTACTTGACACCATTCGGCTACAAACAGAACAAACCCTGGAAAAATCCGACAATGCCGAAAGGGAAGATGACTAAGGCAACTCAACAACGCCCGTCTGAATACTTTTCCCCTAATCACCAGCCTTTGCGCCCTTTCCGAAGTGCGGCAGGGGTAATGGAAATCCCCATGCGTTATCTGCTTCTTATATTCAGCCTGTTTTTCACCCTCGCGACCGCTGCCAGCGAAAATCCCCTGGCCAGCGTACGAGCCCTAGTGGATAACGGCCAGTACAAGGCAGCAGCAAGTCAACTGGAAAGCCACCTCAAACAGCAGCCAAATGACCCGCAGGGGCGTTTTCTGCAAGGCGTGGTCCTGGCCGAACAGGGTAAGACCTCACAGGCCATCGAAATCTTTAGCGCCCTGACCAAGGAATATCCCGAGCTCCCGGAACCGCATAACAATCTGGCAGTGCTGTTCGCAGCTCAGGGGGATTATGTACGTGCTCGGGACGCCCTGCTGGTATCTATAAACACCCATCCCAGCTATGCCACCGCCCATGAAAATCTTGGCGATATCTATGCCCGTATGGCAGGCATGGCCTATGACAAGGCACTGCACCTGGATCGAAAGAACAAAACCGCAAAGGCAAAACTGGGTTTGGTGCGAAACCTGTTCTCCAGCCCCAGCCCCATGCCAAGCAGCACAGCAATTGTAGCTGCAGCGAAACCCACTAAGATAGCGCCCCCCCCGGCAGCCGACACAGAAAAACTAATGGCGGCAGTCCAAGCTTGGGCCACGGCCTGGTCCCAGCGAGACGTAGACGCCTATCTTGGCTTTTACAGTGCTCATTTCAAACCGGCCAATGGCCGCTCCCGTCGCACTTGGAAGAAACAGCGAGCACGGCGATTGCGGGCACCGGCCTTTATTGAAATCAAAGTCCGTCAGCTGCAGGCCACGCTCAATGCTAGCGGCGAAGCAGAGGTCCGTTTCGTCCAGGAATACCACTCCGATAGTTATCATGACCGCATTTGGAAGATACTGAATCTGGTCCGTGAGGGTGATCGTTGGCTCATTTCTGGCGAATACACCAAGCCCCGGTGAGTAGCAGAACCCGATCTGTGCGCCTTCTTAACCCGCTACCAACCCTGCTGGCATGCCTGCTACCCCTCGCGGTCTCTGCCGAAGCGCCGACCACCGGCAGTCACGCGGATGAGGAGCTGCTCATCTCCACCTTCAACGAGGTTGGAGACAGTCGTATCGACCATGCCCTTGGCCATATCGAAACCCTGGTGCAGCGCAATCCTAAATTCCGCCTGGCACAACTGGTATACGCCGATCTGCTGCTGGCCAAGGCGGGGCCGATCCACGATCTGGGAAATATTTCCCAGGCATCCGGTGAACAGATTTCCAACCTTCGTGCCGAGGCCCGGATACGCCTGAAACATCACCGCTTCCAGCCACCCCCCGGGACACTGCCTGAGGCCCTGTGGCAACTTGCGGAGGATCTCCCTCGGGTACTGATGGTGGATGTAGCAAGTGCGCGCCTGTTTCTGTTCGAGCGCCGTGACGGCAGGCTCCGTCTGGTGGAGGATTTTTATGCCACCATTGGCAAGAATGGTATGCATAAGCTCCGTGAAGGTGATCGCAAAACACCCATTGGCGTCTATTTCGTCAATGGCCGGATTGACGGCGATCAGCTACCGGATCGCTATGGGGCTGGTGCTTTCCCGGTGAACTATCCGAACGAGTGGGATCGCTTGCAGGCGCGTACCGGCTCTGGCATCTGGCTGCACGGCGTCCCCTCCAATACCTTTAGTCGCGCCCCACGGGCCAGTGACGGCTGTGTCGCCATTGCCAATGAGGATCTCAAATCCCTCTGGGGTCTCCCACATATGGGACAAACCCCGATGCTCATCAGCCCGGCTATCAAGTGGCAAAAACCAGCATTCATTGAGACCAAAAAAGCAGGCTTTGTTGCCGCCCTGGAACGCTGGCGGCAGGACTGGCAAAGCCGGAGTTTAAACGCGTATGCGGATCACTACTCCCGCAGTTTCCGCAGCGGCAAGCTTGATTATCAAGGCTGGGTGGCCCACAAGACACGGGTGAACAGCAGCAAACGCTTTATCGAGGTCGATCTTTCCAAGCTCAGCATCTTTGCCTATCCGGGGGAGTCTAATCTGCTGGTGGTTAATTTTGAGCAGGACTACCGCAGTGACAACTACCGTGGTCAGATGCGCAAGCGCCAATACTGGCGACTGGAAGCAGATGGGGTGTGGCGCATCATCTACGAAGGCAAGGTGTAGGGCACCTCTAAAAACACACTATCGTCGCAATACGGCGTTTCTCGCAAAAATGTTTCGCTTACCTATCAAACATAGGCTGCGCTCAACTTTTTTACTCTTGCCTTGTCTTGCCTGGAAACTTGAATTTTTAGAGGCAGCCTGTAGTCACCAAGCCCCCTTAAATTGCCACCAACTCTCAAGGCACTAGCGAGGCACGCCGAAGTTCCCGCTCGGGAAAGCGCTTGAACAACCAGCCTACCGCATCCCCCCAAATACGCCGCACCTGCCGCGGCTTGGGCATGATCCCCGCATAGGGCAACTCCACCGTCACCACCGGCAACTGCCCCTGGACCCCGGCATAGTTCCCCAGCGACCCCGGATAGATCCCCAGTAGTTTCAAATACAGGCTGCCCAGTCGCTTGGGTGCCTGTGGTGGACCATCAAAATCAATGATTCCATAGGGAGCGTGAATCGCCAGCACCGCATCGGGCGCAAAGTCACGAATCTCCTGCGCCAGCCAACGGCTCTCCGGCTCACTCAAGGATCGGGGCCCGGGATAGCGGCGGGGATTGCGTCCGGTACGCCGCCAGTAACGTGCACTTTCCGCATGCCAGTCCGGAGTCGGAAAGTTTCGGTTCAAATCCACCCCGTTGGCGTTGACCCGCTGCGATTTTCGCCGTAACAAGCCATCGGGATTCATTAGCGGCGCCACCCGCCAGTGGAAGCGTCCACTGTGATGGCGTTCAAGGATTCGCAACCACTTGAAGACGATGCTCACCGAGGCATATTCGTCACCGTGAATTCCACCCACCACCAACACTCGAGCCAGCGGCTGGCGCCCTGCTAGCGGCGCAAATTCACGTACCAGGATGGGGGTTCCCTGCACCGAGGATGCACCGCTGGCTTGCAGCCCCCGCGCCAGGCACTCCCGCAAACCGACGCTCGCCAGCTTGCGCGCAATACGGCTACAGGTTTCGCGCACCGGATCCGCGGCCGGGGTCGCAGCTATCGGCCCACACAAAACCAGCAAGACCAGCAGTAGCGCAGGATTTATTGCTGGAATCACAGCCAGTAGTGGAGCAACAGGCCAAAAAAGACCGCTGCACCGAAATAATTGTTGTTGAGAAAGGCACGAAAGCAAGCAGCCGGAACGCGCTCACGAATCAAATATTGCTGGTAAATAAACAGGCCAGCGCCGACCCCAAGACTGGCACCGAACCACCCTCCGAGGGTCGCCCGCTGGGCCACCAGCAGCAGGGCACACAACACCATTAACTGCAGCACACCAATGATCACCCGGTCAGCATCACCGAAAAGAATCGCAGTGGATTTAACCCCGATACGGATATCGTCCTCCCGGTCTACCATCGCGTACAAGGTATCGTAGGCTATCGCCCACACCACCACCGTAATCCATAGCAACCAGGCCACTACCGGCACTGTGCCGGTCTGGGCGGCGAAGGCCATGGGCACCGCCCAACCAAAAGCCATGCCCAAATGCGCCTGGGGCAGATAAGTGTAGCGCTTGGCGAAGGGATAACTGGCCGCCAGCACCACCGCTACCAGCGATAGCAACACGGTCAATCCGTTCATCAGCAGCACCAGGCCAAAGGCCAACAGGCAGAGCACCGCAAACAGCAGCAACGCCTCCCGCCCAGACACCTGCCCCGAGGCCAGTGGCCGGTTGCGGGTACGCTCCACATGGGGGTCGATATCCCGATCTGCCCAGTCATTGATTACACAACCGGCGGAACGCATGAGAATAACGCCCAGCACAAATACCGTGCAGACTCCCACATCCGGTCGCCCCTCGCCGGCGATCCACAACGCCCACAGGGTAGGCCACAGGAGTAGCAAGATGCCGATGGGCCGGTCGAGACGCATCAGCAAGGCATATTGCTGTATGCGTTCTTGCAGCGGCGCCCAATCCATCACCGCCCCTTGGCTCCCTCGATCAACCCGAGTTGCGGCAGAAATACCTCGTGTACCAGCAACGGCTGGTGACGACGACGGAATACCGAACGGCGCCCCCATAACAATCCTGGCGAGTTATCCAGATGGTGGGTAGCCTGCCCAAAGAGTCGGTGACTGCGGCGCAAGCGGGCATACTGAATCTCGCTACGACGGTAGGAGCGATCGCTAAACAGCAAACTGCCCAGGGAACGGCTGCCCAGATGCCCGAGGCGCCTGCCGCTACCACGCAGGCTAGACTCAGGAATCACGCTACGCGCAAATATCAGCGCCTGCTCACCACAACACAGCAGCACCCGCCGCACCAGCGCACGCTCACCAGATCCCATGGTCAGCACCGTGGCCTCATCCGCCAACGGATACTCCCAGCGCTGCCCCAGCAGTTGCACCCGTACCCCATCCTGACACAGGCCCGCCAGCCCTTGGGTCAGGGAACCTTCTTCAAACAACCAGGCACGTAGTAATGCCGGCACCGCTGGACGAACAAGGTCCTTATGTGGCAACCATCGTGGGCCTGTCTTCATGGGATTTTCAAGCAGTTACACATCCGCATAGTGTACCCCGCCACTCACCCAGCGACGGACCAGCAGCGGCACCTGCTCAGGCCATTGCTGAAGCATTTCCTCCGCCACTGCTTCCACCTGCGGAAACAGTGCCTGGTCACGCATGATGTCGGCAATCCGAAATTGCATGGCACCGGTTTGGCGGGTCCCTAATACCTCGCCGGGACCGCGCAATTCAAGATCGCGCCGGGCAATTTCAAAGCCATCGTTGCTGGCACGCAGCACCTGCAAACGGGAGCGTGCATTGGCAGACAAGGGACTTCGATAAAGCAGCACGCAGCCACTCTGACGCTCGCCGCGTCCCACCCGCCCGCGCAACTGGTGTAGTTGGGCCAGACCCAAGCGCTCGGCATTATCGACAATCATCAGGCTCGCATTGGGTACATCCACGCCCACCTCGATGACCGTGGTCGCCACCAGCAGATCGATATCCCCGGCCTTGAAAGCGGCCATGGTGTAATCCCGCTCGGACTTTTTCATGCGTCCATGGACCAGACCGATACGCACTTCGGGCAAGGCCTCGGTAAGCGTCTCGGCGGTAGCTGCGGCGGCACGACACTGCAGCGCCTCAGACTCATCAATCAGCGGGCACACCCAATAGGCCTGCTGTCCGGCGGCACAAGCACGAGCGATCCGTTCAATCACCTCCTCACGACGACGATCGGACACGATAGCGGTCTCTATGGGCTGGCGTCCTGGCGGTAGTTCATCAATTGTTGAGGTATCCAGATCCGCATAGGCGGCCATGGCCAGCGTGCGGGGAATGGGGGTGGCGGTCATCACCATCTGGTGCGGCCGGACGCCCTCACTAACCCCCTTGTTGCGCAGGGCGAGACGCTGATGTACACCAAAGCGATGCTGCTCATCCACCACCACAAGCCCGAGGCGCGCAAAGCTGACATCTTCCTGAAATACCGCATGCGTGCCCACCAGCAACTGCGCCTCGCCACCGGAGATAGCCGCCAGGGTCTCTCGCCGCGCCTTGGCTTTGAGTTTTCCGGTTAGCCACGCGCATTCGATGGCAAGCGGCTGGAACCAAGCCTGAAAACAGTTGAAATGCTGCTCTGCCAGCAATTCCGTAGGTGCCATGATCGTCACCTGAAAGCCAGCCTCGATGGCCTGGAGTGCGGCCAAGGCGGCGACCACGGTCTTACCCGACCCCACATCACCCTGCACCAGACGGTGCATGGGATGCTCAGCGGCAAGATCCTGTGCCAGCTCCGCCGCCACCCGCTGCTGGGCGTGGGTGAGGGAGAATTTAAGTTGCTGCAGAAACGGCTGGCTTAAGTGCCCCGTTGGCGTCAGGGCCGGCGCCAGACTATCGGTAAAACGCCGGCGCAATAGGCGCAGGCTCAGATGGTGAGCGAGCAATTCCTCAAATACCAGACGTCGACGGGGCGGATAGTCTGGGCGCCCAAGGACATCCAAAGACAGGCCCGGGGAGGGGCAATGGAGACTACGTAGCACCTCATCCAGGGGCGGAAAATCGAGCTTTATACGCACCGGAGCGGGCAGATAGTCGTCCAACCCATCGCCACCTGCGAGTAGCTCCAGAGCAGCGAGATTCAATTTGCGCAACCGCAACTGCCCCAAGCCCTCGGTAGTAGGGTAAATCGGCGTCAGACTCTGTTCCAGCAATGGCTCTTCGTCGGGATCCAGCAACTGATACTCAGGATGGACCATTTCCATGCCGGCGGGACCGGCGCGTACTTCACCAAAACAGAGTATCCGGCAGCCGGCGGCTAGCGCCCGCTGCTGTGCACCACCAAAATGAAAAAAACGCAGGGTGAGCTTGCCAGTACCATCGCTCACCAGGCACAGCAGGGAACGACGACGTCCGTAACGAATCTGCGCGAGACCGATTTCACCCACAATAACCGCCTGGGTGCCCGACTGCAGAGCACCGATGGCGCTGAGCCGGGTGCGATCCTGATAGCGCTGGGGCAGGTGAAAGAGCAGGTCCTGAACACTAATGATTCCAAGCCGCTCGAGGCGCTCGGCAAGGCGTGCTCCCACTCCCTTTAGTTCGGTAACCAGACGGCTATCCAGAGCAGGGACGGAATGAGATGAACTAGTCGTCAAGCACCATCACCGCATCCATTTCCACCCCCACACCCTTGGGCAGGGCAGCCACGCCTACGGCAGCCCGGGCCGGATAGGGTGGCTGAAAATATTCCGCCATCACCTCATTGACCACCGGAAAATCAGCCAGGCTGGTGAGGTAGACATTGAGTTTGACGATATCGCTCAACTGCCCGCCCGCCGCCTCGGCCACAGCTGCCAGATTGCGGAACACCTGATGGATATGTTCCCGGATACCGCCTGGAACTATCTCCATAGTCTCCACCTGCAACGGAATCTGACCCGAAAGATAAACCGTATCGCCAACCCGTACCGCCTGGGAATAAGTGCCAATGGCCTGGGGTGCCTGCTGAGTTTCAATGATTTTTTTCATGTGGTGTCCGAATATGGCTGAATTAATTATTCCCTGGCACCTGCTAGGCGTCGACGCGTGAAATACGTACGACCCTGGGCATTCTGTGCACCGCCCGCATGGTGCGGGCAAGATGCACCCGATCCCTGACCTCGATACTGAAAAGCAGGGAGGAGTGCTGGCCCTCCCGTTCCTGGATATCGACATTATCAATATTGGCATCGGTAGCCGAGATAGCCGAGGCGACCGAGGCCAGTACACCACGGCGATTTTCTACGTCCACCCGTACATCGACCCGGAATACGCCATCAAGATCCGCGGCCCACTCGACTTCAATCCAGCGTTCCCGACGGTTCATCAGCTCGCTTAGATTATTGCAGCCCTGGCGATGAATCACGATGCCGCGGCCAGCGCTGGTAAATCCGAGTATGTCATCACCAGGAATCGGGCGACAACATCTGGCAAAGCTGACAACCATGCCCTCGGTGCCCTTGATGGCCAGTGGTCGGCCATCATCTGTATCGCTCTCAACCGCTGCATAGCCGGAAAGATCGGTCAACCTGCGCGCCACCAGGGGAGCCATGCGTTCACCCATGCCGATATCCTCGAACAGCGCCTCCAGGCTGGCGGAGTCGGTTTCTTTCAGCAGCTGATCCAGATGTGCCCGAGGAACCTGCTCGAGTGAACGTGACTGGGTAGCCAGGGCCTGGTCAAGCAATCGCCTTCCCAATGCACCCGCCTCGTCGACACGCAGGTTTTTCAGGGCGCCACGGATATGGGTTCTAGCCTTGGCGGTCACCACATAGTTGAGCCAATTGGGATGCGGGGCCCCCCAGGCTGCGGTAACGATCTCCACCGCCTGCCCGGTTTCGAGCACCGCACGCAGGGGCGCATAACGCCGGTCTACCTTGGCGGCGACGCAGGTATTGCCCACATCGGTATGCACCGCATAGGCAAAATCCACCACCGTCGCACCGCGCGGCAACTCCATAATCTTGCCCGCCGGGGTAAAGACATAAACCTCGTCCGGGAACAGGTCCACCTTGACGTTCTCGATAAATTCTATGGAGTTACCGGCACCCTTCTGCATTTCGAGCAGCCTGCGCAGCCAATCACGGGCACGCTTTTGCGCCGCAGAGCTGGCGGTACGCTCATCCTTGTATAGCCAATGGGCCGCGATCCCCGCCTCCGCCACATCGTGCATGTCACGGGTACGGATCTGCACTTCCAGCGGTCCTCCATAGGGACCAAAAAGTGCCGTATGCAGGGATTGGTAGCCATTGGCCTTGGGATTGGCGATGTAATCCTTGAACTTGCCCTGAATCGGCTTGTAGAGGTTATGCACCACCCCCAGCACCCGGTAGCACTCGTCCGGGGTCTCCACGATGATGCGAAAGGCATGGACATCCATCACCTCGGCAAAGGGCAAGTGCTTGTCGCGCATCTTTTTATACAGGCTGAATAGATGCTTTTCACGGCCGCTGGTCTCGGCCACCAGCTCTTCCTGACGCAAGCGCCGCTTCAGGCTGGTCTCGATTTTCTTCACTACCTGCTTGCGATGACCACGCCCCTTCTTCAGCGCTGCCGTGAGCGCCCGCGAACGCTGCGGGTAGAGGGTTGAAAAACCAAGATCTTCCAGTTCCAGGCGGATGCCATTGAGCCCCAGGCGGTTTGCAATGGGGGCATATATTTCGAGTGTTTCGTGAGCGATCTTGCGGCGCTTGTCCGGCCGCAGGGCACCCAGGGTACGCATGTTATGCGTACGATCAGCCAGTTTGACCAGAATGACGCGGATGTCGCGGGCCATAGCGAGAAACATTTTGCGGATGTTTTCCGCCTGCGCCTCGGCACGGCTATCAAAGCGGATCTGGGTCAGCTTGCTAACCCCATCGACCAATTCCGCCACTTCCTCGCCAAATTCCGCTGCCAGTTCTTCTTTTTCTACTGCAGTGTCTTCGATGACATCGTGAAGCAATGCGGCCTCAATACTTTCCACATCAAGACGCATCTCCACCAGGATGCGGGCAACCGCCAGGGGATGGGATATATAGGGGGCGCCGGAGACTCGATACTGTCCGGCGTGGGCCTTGGCGCCGTAATGATAAGCACGTCGGATATCCCGAGCCGCATCTCGGCCCAGGTATTTGCGAGCGGCTTTGCAGAGGTCGCTAAGCTCGAAGAGCAGGCGTGCCTCGGCTGCGATGACGCTCGGTCTAGGTGACAGCATCCGAGGCAGGAACTATGGCAGCCTCGGTATTTTCGGCTTCTTCGTCAGTGGGATCGTCTTCGACCTCGATGAAGATCTGCTCTACGGATTCAGCATCCACCAGGCCTTCCGCGATCTCGCGTAACGCGATAACCGTTGGCTTATCGTTCTCTTCATCCACCAACACCTCAGCGCCATTGGCAATCTGGCGCGCGCGTTTGGCGGCGACCAAAACCAGGTCAAAACGGTTATCGATGTTATCCAGACAATCTTCTATTGTGACCCGAGCCATGGGGCTCCTCCTGATAATCGCGTACGGCGGCGAGGGGCCTGTACATGAAGGCGCCCGCGCAAAAGCCTGTTTTTGAACCGAGCCATTCTACGTTAGTGCTCACACTGTTTCCAGAAGTCCCTTTAATAAATTGCTGCAGGCGGCCAACTGAAATTCCTGCCGTACCCGGCGTCCCCGGATGACAGCCAGCAAATCCTTCAAGGCACACTCAAAATCATCGTTGATCACGAGATAATCAAAATCGCCATAATGCGACATTTCAGCCACCGCCCCCGCCATCCTGCGTGCCACCACCTGTTCAGAGTCCTGACCACGGGTACGCAAGCGGGTTTCCAGCACCGCTTGGCTGGGCGGGAGGATCATGATGCGCACGCTCTCGGCTAGTTGAGTGTGTACCTGCTGCGCCCCCTGCCAATCTATTTCAAGGATCACATCCAGTGCCTCATCCAGGCGCTCAAGCACCCATTGCCGCGAGGTCCCGTAATGATGGTCAAAGACCTCGGCATGCTCCAGAAAGGCGCCATCATCCAGCATCCGCTGAAAATCCAGCTCACCGATGAAATGATAATCCGTGCCCTCACGCTCGCCGGCGCGTGGCGCGCGAGTAGTATGTGAGACCGAGACCACCAGATTTTCAGCTTCACGCTCAAGGGCGCGGACCAGGCTGGTCTTGCCCGCCCCCGAGGGTGCGCTAATCACATACAAAGTTCCCCGCGGACCCTGCCCGCTTGCCTTCAGATTATTCATTGTTGCGTCCACACCCCTGTCCCACTCGCTATTCAATATTCTGGATCTGTTCCCGCATCTGCTCGATGAGCACCTTGAGGTCCACCGCCGCCTGAGTCATTTTCAAGTCGCAGGATTTGGACCCCAGCGTATTAGCCTCGCGGTTGAGTTCCTGCATAAAAAAGTCCAGACGCCGGCCCACGGGCTTGTGTTGCCCCAACATCTTCTCCACCTCAACCACATGTGCCTGCAGACGATCCAGCTCTTCCGCCACGTCGGCCTTGCCGGCAAGCAACACCACTTCCTGTTCCACTCGCCCGGCATCCAGCTCTGCGATGAGGCCGGTGAGTTTTTCCTCCAAGCGGGTTCGCAACTGGGCAATCAGCTCAGGATAGTGCGTACGGATCTCATCCACGATAGCGAGAATCTTGCCGCAACGGCTGCGCAGCATCTGCTCAATTTTTTTGCCCTCACACGCCCGCGCCGCACGTAAATCATCCAGACCCACGGCCAAGGCATCCAGCACCGCCTTGTGAACCATCCCGGGATCCGGTGGCCGAGCACTCACCACCCCGGGCCAACGCATAATGTCCATGGAGTTGATGCGTGCCGGATCGTATAGCAGACCATCAATTTCGCGGCTGATGCGCGCCAGTTCCCGGGCCAGCCCCAAGTCAGCGTCCAGACCGCCCTCCTGACCTGTAGCCGCGCGGAAGCGCAAACTGCACTCTACCTTGCCTCGCTGCAGGCGCTTGCCCACCGCCGCGCGCACCTCGGCCTCCAGAGAACGAAATTCCTCCGGCATCCGCACCGACAGATCGAGATAGCGGGCATTAAGCGCACGCAGCTCCCACACTGCGCTACCCCAGTCTCCCTGTGCTTCCTCCCGCGCAAAGGCGGTCATACTCTGAATCATGTTAACGCCTGTTTACGGCTAAAGGACACCCTAAAGGGTTGCTCTAAAAAAAGAAGGGCAAAAGATAACATTTCCGACCGCCCCTGTGCGGGCCAGTGCCACAGCAGAGATCTGCCTGACACTCTGCCACAGGGTATACTTGGCGGTTCAGTATTGAAGCTTGGCGGTGAGCGATTGTCATCGTTCATGGCCTCCTGCTACTGCCCTTTAACCATGGAGATAGTCCCAGATGCGCCCCAGTAACCGAGCCGCCGACGAACTACGTTCCGTCCGCTTTCAGCGTTGTTTCACCAATCATCCCGCAGGCTCGGTATTGGCCGTGTTTGGCAACACCCGGGTGCTTTGCACCGCCAGTGTAGAGTCGGGCGTACCCCGGTTCCTGCGAGGCAAGGGAGAAGGCTGGGTGACCGCCGAATACGGCATGTTGCCCGGCGCCACCCATCAGCGCTGTCAGCGCGAAGCCGCAAGAGGCAAACAGGGTGGGCGTACGCTGGAGATCCAGCGCCTTATTGGACGCTCTCTGCGTGCCATCGTGGATCGGCGTGCCCTTGGAGATCGCACCATTGTCATGGACTGTGACGTACTTCAGGCGGACGGCGGCACCCGCACCGCCGCCATTTCGGGCGCCTATGTGGCCCTGGTCGATGCCATTAATCAGCTGATTGCTGATAATGCCCTGGCCCAGAGCCCGCTGCATGGCCAACTCGCTGCTATTTCCGTAGGCATCCATGAAGGGCAACCGGTGCTGGATCTTGATTACGCCGAGGACAGTACCGCCGAAACCGATATGAATGTAGTGATGAACGGCGCCGGTGGCTTCATCGAACTCCAGGGTACTGCCGAGGGACACGCCTTTCGCAGCGACGAGCTGGAGCAAATGCTGGCACTGGCCCGCAAGGGTGTCAGCGAACTGCTGGCGCTACAGCAGCAGGCCCTGGACACAACCCCCGGCGGCGACGCACCGTGAAACCGGAACGGGTGGTATTGGCTACCGGGAATCCGGGGAAAATCCGTGAGCTAAGGCAGTTGCTTGAGGGCGTGGGTATCGAGGCGCTTCCCCAGGCCCACTTTAATATTGAAGGGGCGGAAGAAACCGGACTCAGTTTCGTGGAAAATTCCATCCAGAAGGCACGCCACGTGGCCAGTCTCACCGGCCTGCCCGCCATAGCCGATGATTCTGGCCTGGCGGTAGATGCCCTCGGCGGAGCTCCGGGAATTTACTCGGCACGCTATGCCGGGGCCGGGGCGAGTGACGCGGAAAACCTGGATAAGTTGTTACTGGATTTGCAGGGAATAGCCGACGAACAGCGCGGCGCCCGCTTTGTCGCCGTCATCGTTTACCTGGCAAGCGCCACCGATCCCCTGCCGCGCATCTATCAGGGTATCTGGGAGGGCCGTATCCTCACCGAGGCCCATGGCAAAAATGGTTTTGGCTACGATCCTGTCTTTTTTGTCCCGGACCAGGGCGTTGCCTCCGCCGAGCTGTCGCCTGCAGCCAAGAATGCCATCAGCCATCGGGGCCTGGCCATGCGTGGGCTCCGCGCCTGGCTGGCGAATTGATGCGGGCATCCCATCCTGGTGCTTGAGCCCGTACGGCCCCTCGGGCTCTACATCCACATTCCATGGTGCCTGAGCAAGTGTCCCTACTGCGACTTCAACTCCCATGCAGTCAGCGACGGTATTCCCGAGGCACGTTATGTCGATGCCTTGTTGGAGGATCTCGACGGTGAACGAGAAGCCGTATCCGGGCGGATTATCAGCAGTATTTTTCTCGGCGGCGGCACCCCGAGTTTGTTTTCAGCCGCAGCCCTGGAACGCCTGTTAACGGGGATTCGTAGCCGTTGTATCCTCAGTGCTGATACAGAAATCACCCTGGAGGCCAACCCCGCCAGTGTTGATGCGGGACACCTCAGGGAGATCCGTGCCACGGGCATCAACCGCCTATCCATTGGCATTCAAAGCCTCGACGACGAGGCCCTGAAAAAACTGGGGCGTGTTCACACTGCTGAACAGGCCTGTAACACCGTGGCCGCCGCCAGAGATGCCGGCTTCGATAATCTCAACATCGACTTCATGTATGGCCTGCCGGGCCAAAGCCCCGAACAGGCTGTTGCCGACGTAGAAGCGGGCATTGCCTTGCAAAGCACCCACTTCTCTCACTACCAGCTAACCCTGGAACCAGGCACCCCGTTTTTTCGCTCGCCGCCACCTGACCTTGCCGATGGTGAGCGACTACACGCTATGGAGACCCCCTGCCAGGAAAAACTGGACACTGCGGGCTTCCAACACTACGAAATTTCCGCCTACCAACGCGACAATAAAGCCTGTGCCCATAACCTGAACTATTGGCGCTACGGCGACTACCTGGGGATCGGAGCCGGGGCCCACGGCAAACTAAATACCCAAAGTCCGTGGAAAATTGTCCGCAGCATCCGCCACCGTAGCCCACAGCGTTATATGGATGGATTGGAAAATGGGAATTTTAGTACGCGCGACTGGCAACTCACGACAGATGAGGCTATTTCGGAATTTCTACTTAACGCCCTGCGCCTGCGCGATGGCTTTGACGCCGAGACATTTCAAAGCACCACCGGCTGTCAGCTAAGCGCCATCGCACCCGCCCTGCAATCGGCTCGGGAGCAAGGCCTTCTAGAGGAACATGGCAAACAAATTTGTGCCAGCAAGCTAGGGTGGCGTTTTCTCGACGAACTCATCACCCGCTTGATGCCTGAGCCCGAATCCTAGCCAGGAAGGCGGGTGCTATACTCCCGCCAGCGGTTGACATAAGGGCACCTCTAAACAAAACGTAATTGGGGAAGGAACGCATCATGAAGTGGATACTACTCGCCGTATTCATCTCCCTGTCGAGCGTGGCAAATGCCCGCATGTATCAATGGATTGATGCCCATAGTGGCACCCCACAACTCTCTGGTGGACCACCCGTTTGGTACCGCAGCACCAGTCCTGGCCCTCGTGTCGTGGTCTTTGAGGATGGACGGCTGCTGGACGACACGGAACTCAAGGTCTCGCCGGAACGACGCAAGGCCCTGCGCGAAGCGGCCTATCGGGAGTATGACGAGCGCAAGCAACTCGGTGAATTAAAGCGCCTGGAACAGCTAGCCCGACGCGAAGAGTCGCTGCGCCGGCGGGCAGCACTAGCTGAAAAGGGTGCAGAAGAGGCCAAAACCGAGGATAAAACTGAAGAAACACCAGAAAATCTCGATCAGGCCACCATCGACCGCCTGAAGGCCCTTATCTCAAGCTTTGACAAGCAAAACACCGGTACACCCCCACCCGCCAGCAAATAGACGAAGAGCCACACTAAAAATACACTATCGTCGCAATACTGCGTTTCTCGCAAAAAAGTTCGCTCACCTATCAAACATAGGCTGCGCTCAACTTTTTTAACATGCCTTGTCTTGCATGGATAGTGTATTTCTAGAGCCACTCGAAGGCCTAACTGCTCAGGAAAAAACTGATAAAGCGCTCCAACAGGGTTTTCTCCCGAGTTTCGATAAAGGAACGCAGTGCCAACAGCCCCTTGTTGCCCGGCTCCACCTGCAGGCCAAGCGTTATATAGGAACGTGCCTTGGTGTAGTTTTTAGCTGAAAAGGCCTTTTCAGCCAGAATGACATAGCGCTCCGCAATCGTGGAAAAACCCTGTTTTGCCAGCGTGTTCTCCGGATCGAGCGCCAATAATCGACTGTAATAATAATGCGCATTATCGGCCGGCGGTGTGGTCAGATGGTCCTTCTCGAAGCTGGTTTTTGCTAACCACTCCAGCGCCTTAATCGCCTCATCGCGACGCACATCGGGACTTGCCGTTTGAACCGGGTCAGGCGATACAGCAGGCTTGGCCTCTGGCACCGGCCGATAGCCCGGCACGCCTGTTCGGGACGCAGAACTGAAGCTCGGCACCCGGGTAATTTCAAGATAAACGTAGAGACTGAGGGCCCCGGAGGCCATAAGAAAGATAGCAGCTAGTGCCCCCCAAAGCAGGTGCTTACGCTGTAACGCTCCCCCACCCGCCGCGCGCCGTTGTACCGTTGATGCAGTTTCTGAATCCGGACCCACACCCGTCTTTAGCCGCAGCTTTTGCACATAGCTAATCAGCGCGTCGGTATCGGCAAACCGCTCCTCCCGATCCTTGGCCATCATGAGGTCAAGCAATTCCTGATAGGCGGTGAAAGGCCTGGGAAACTTAGGTAAGGGGGCCTGCAGATGCTGCATGATGATCTTGACGGCAGAATCACCCTCATAGGGCCGGGAGCCCACTAGCATCTCGTAAAAGATAACCCCCAAGGCATAGATGTCGGTGCGACCGTCCACCTGCATGCCCTCTGCCTGCTCCGGGCTCATATACACCGGACTGCCAAGGATCGTCCCGGTAGAGGTCAATTCAGCATCAAATTTGAGGCGCTTGGCAATGCCGAAATCACTGAGCATGGGAGTGCCATCTTCCCGATAGAGGATATTCGCAGGCTTGACGTCGCGGTGGATAATACCTTCCTTGTGAGCCAGCCCCAGTGCCTCGGCCACCTTCTCCACCACCTCCAGCGCCTCGCCCGGATGCATGCCATCACGGATTCTATCTTTGAGATCACCGCCCTCCAGGTACTCCATAGAGATATAGAGGACGCCATCGGCGTTGCCGATATCGTAGATGGTGACAATGTGGGGGTGGCGCAGCGAGGCTACGATTCGTGCCTCATTAAGGAAACGCTCGATGAACTCTTCACGGGCGGCACCTTCCTCGCCCGCATTCATGGTCTTGAGCACGACCGCCCGCGCCAGGGATTCCTGGGTCGCCAGATAAGCGGTGCCCATGCCCCCACGGCCAATGGTGCGGATAATCTTGAATCCCTCGACTTCCATCTGAGTTTAAATCGACTCCCTTTTTAAGCGCCCACAAGCCTCGCCGTTATAAACGGCACTCTAGGAGCCTGTCAGATTTAGGACTGCCCTGCTGCGGAAAAGCCCGGGGAAGCCCAGATCAAATACTGGTGGATTATGCCGGTTAAATGATGGTCAGAGCAGGGCCACCGTAGTGCGCGCTAGCAGCCCAGGAGTCTGTGGTACTTAGGACTGCTCTGATGCAGGAAAGCACATACACTCCTCAATAAAGGCCTCCAGGCACTCGTAGCCATCCTCGATAAACTCGTTGAACAGAAATCCCAGCTGGAATCCCGCACCACGCTTCACGGTAGCATGGACCAACCGGCAGTCGATGACGATGTCGGCCGGCTTCTGCCACAGGAAAGGCAGCTTGAGTTGCAGCAAAAAGGTATCCCCCACCGGCCAGGCTGGTTCGCCCACAATGCGGCGCGCACTCTCACGATCACAAACTATCTGAAGCCCGGTGCGAGACAGATTAACGATGCTCACCGTCAGTACATGGCCCGCCGGGTCGCGCACACCGGCGGCAAATTGAGTATCAATTCGGGGATAGTCCCGACGATTCTGGTCCATAACCTTAATCCTCACTGCAACGCGATCTGCGTTTGGCCGTGACTTTTAGCCCATCAACATATTGTATCGTCCGACATCGTAATATATTGAATGGTGAAAGTACGTGTTGCTGGATAGGAGTCTGTAAACAACTTACGATCAGCCGATGAATAGCTTATCCACAGCCAACCCCGATCTCGCCATTGCCCGTGCCGCCCAACCACGTCCAATCGCGGAAATCGGTGCGAAATTGGGTATTCCCACCGAGGCCCTCATTCCCTACGGCCATCATAAAGCCAAGCTGGACCGGCCTTTTACTCAAAGCCTGGAGGAATCTGGCGACGGTAAACTGATACTGGTAACGGCCATTACACCGACGCGGGCGGGCGAAGGTAAAACCACCACCACCGTCGGCCTTGGTGACGCCCTGAATCAATTGGGACAACAAACCACAATTTGTCTGCGGGAGCCCAGTCTTGGCCCCTGCTTTGGCATGAAGGGTGGTGCCGCCGGGGGTGGTTACGCACAGGTCTTGCCCATGGAGGATATCAACCTTCATTTTACCGGTGACACCCACGCCATCAGCACCGCTCACAACCTGTTGGCCACCCTCATAGATAACCATATCCACTGGGGCAATGCACTCAACATGGACCCCCGCCGAGTCACCTGGCGCCGCGCCATCGACCTCAACGATCGCGCGCTACGGGATATCGTAGTCGCCCTGGGTGGGGTCAACAACGGACTGCCGCACGAAACCGGCTTCGTCCTCACCGCCGCCTCGGAAACCATGGCGATCTTCTGTCTCGCACGCGATCTCCCGGACCTGGAGCGCCGCCTTGGCAATATCATCGTCGGCACCAGCTATGAAGGAAGGCCCGTGCGTGCCAGTGATCTCAATGCTCAGGGAGCCATGACTGCATTGCTACGCGATGCCCTGATGCCGAACCTGGTCCAGACCCTCGAGTACAACCCCGCCTTCATCCACGGTGGCCCCTTTGCCAACATTGCTCACGGCTGCAATTCTGTGATCGCTACCCGCACCGCCCTGAAACTGGCGGACTATGTAGTAACTGAAGCCGGATTTGGCGCCGATCTCGGAGCGGAAAAATTCTTTGATATCAAATGCCGTAAGGCTGGCTTACATCCCGACGTAGCGGTGCTGGTAGCCACCATACGCGCCCTTAAAGTGCACGGTGGCCAGCCACTGGAGGAGCAAACGGGAGAAGACGTGGCGGCGTTAGAGCGTGGCCTTGGTAATCTCGGCCGCCACATCCGCAATCTTGGCCATTTTGGCGTCCCCGTAGTGGTTGCCATCAACCGCTTCAGTACAGACAGTGATGCCGAGTGTGCTGCCATCCGTCGCTACTGCACGCGCTTTGGCATCAAGGCGGCGGAATGCACCCACTGGGCAGACGGCGGCAAGGGAGCCCTGGAGCTTGCCGAGGCCGTAGTCAGCCTGAGCGAACAAAACTCGGCCCAGTTCCGGCCACTTTATGAAGATGAGTTGGGGCTATGGGAGAAGACCCAGCTCATTGCCCGCAGCCTCTACGGGGCTGACGATGTAGTAGCCGACGAAAAAGTATTTGCAAAATTTGCCCGCTTCGAGGCCGAGGGTTTCCGCCAGTTCCCGATATGTATGGCCAAAACCCAGTTTAGCTTTTCCACCGATCCAAAAAAGATCGGAGAGGCCTACAGCCACGTAATTCCAGTGCGAGATATTCAATTATCTGCCGGCGCGGAATTTCTCGTGGTACTTTGCGGGGATATTCTCAACATGCCCGGCCTGCCGCGAAAACCCTCGGCGGAAATGATCGGGGTAAATAGCCAAGGCGAGATCGAGGGGCTTTTTTAAGGAAGGGTACCTCTAAAAATTCAAGTTTCCAGGCAAGACAAGGCATGAGTGAAAAAGTTGAGCGCAGCCTATGTTTGATAGGTGAGCGAAACTTTTTTGCGAGAAACGCCGTATTGCGACGAATATTGTATTTTTAGAGGTGCCCGGAAGCTGATAGCTATCTGGAGACTTAGATACTTATGTCCATAGACAAAAAATTACTGGAAATACTCTGTTGCCCGGTCACCAAGATCGCGGTGAAGTCACTGCCCAAAGCAAAACTTCAGGCCCTGAACGCTAGCATCGCTCAGGGCGCCATAAGATACGCCGACGGCAGCTCGGTAGACGAAGCCCTGGATGAAGGGCTGATTACAGAAAATGAAACCACCATTTACCGGGTAGATGACGATATCCCCATCATGCTGGAAGACCGAGGCATTCCTACTTCACAACTACAGGACAGCTAATATGAGCATCCAGGCCGGCGACAAAATTCCTGCGGAAACCCTATACAAAATGGGCGCCGAAGGTCCAGAGGCGGTATCCACTGCGGAGCTGTTCGCGGGTAAACGGGTAGTGCTTTTCGCTCTGCCCGGCGCCTTCACCCCCACCTGTTCAAAGAGTCATCTGCCAGGTTTCGTGGTACACGCTGATAACCTGCGGGCCAAAGGCGTAGATCTCATCGTTTGCCTCTCGGTCAACGATGCCTTCGTAATGAACGCCTGGGGCGAAAGCCAGAACGTGGAAGACCGCGTGCTGATGCTCGCCGACGGCAGCGCCGCCTTCACCCGCGCCCTAGGCCTGGATCAGGATCTCAGCGCCCGTGGCATGGGGGTACGTTCCCAACGCTATGCCATGGTGGTAGATGACGGCATTGTGAGCAGCCTGCATGTGGAGCGAGCGGGCGCCTTTGAGGTCAGCAAGGCCGAGGCCATACTCGCAACTCTATAAAAAGAGAGTCAGGGGGGTACGACTATGAAGCATCCATTAGGGCGTCGTGATTTTATCGGGGGTCTGATCGCAGGCGGTTTGAGCCTCGGCCTGATGGAAAAACTGCTGGCCATGTCAAAACTGCCACCCGGACAATCCATCTACAGCCTGCGCGGAAAAGTTTACGTCGATGGCGTGATGGCCAATATCCACACCCCGGTCACGGCAAGGTCCACGATACGAACTGGCCCCTCCTCAGAGATCGTCTTTGCGGTGGGTGGTGATGCCTTCACCGTGCGCGAAAACAGTCAGCTTAAGCTCAAGGGAAAAACCAGCAAAACGGTAGAATTACTGCGCGTGCTGACAGGCGCCGTACTCGCCGTCTATGCCCGTGGCCCGAAAAAGCAAATCCGCACCAGCACCGCCACCATCGGTATCCGCGGCACCGCCACCTACATTGAAAGCGAAGCAAACCGCAGCTACGTCTGTACCTGTTACGGCGAGGCAATATTGACGAGCTTGGCCGACAGCAGCATTAGCGAAACCGTCCGCACCCGCCACCACGAATCCCCGCGCTATATCGAGAATATCCCCGGCGGTGGCACCCGCATCGTTAAGGCACCGGTGATCAATCACACCGACGCAGAGCTAAGCTTGCTGGAATCTTTGGTGGGGCGGATACCGCCGTTTGAAGAAGATGATAGTTATGGGGCGTACTGAGGGGGGGGAAATGACACCCTCACCATTCCCAGTCCTGGCCAATTCACCCCGGGAATGTTTTCTTCCTTTTAATCCAGTAATCCGGTTTTCGGTGCTGGTGCGCAACAGCAATAATAAAGATGTGATCTTCTTCAATAGAATAAAACAGCTTGTATGGAAACTTGTGCAGAAGACATTTCCGGATGTCGCCACGCTCTACAGACCACGCCTCTGGATATTCTGAAATCCTTTTTGCGGCCTTTCCAACCTCTTCCCAAAACCGCACGCCACGGCCCTTGAATTCAATCTCATAGTAGTGAGTGGCATCATCAAATTCTTGCCTTGCCAGCTTTGAGAATATAATTCTCGTTATTCTTCCTTGAAGATTTCCTCCATAGGTATTCCTTCAAGCTTACCGGCGCGATAGGCCCTGAGCCGTTTTTCCGCCTCATCTGCCCATATTGCATCCAGCGAGCTATCAGGTTCATCCAAGCTTTTTATAAGCCCTTCGACCACCATAAACCTTTCATCAGGCTTAAGTTTTAGTGCTTGCTCAAGCACATCTTTGCTACCCATCAAACTCACCTCACACTTGTTCAAACATAATGCCTTATTCTGCAGTTTCCAGGCGATGTTAGGATACAAGACTTGGCTCAAATGCTCTTTTTCTTACGCTATTTTTCTGGGGAATTACTATGTTTCTTCCCCAAATAACTGCCATTCGAGTCTGACCTTATTGATTTTTCCAAACATGTGTTGGAGATTTCGTGTGGAGAGATGCCAAAAAAAGTAACAGTTTCCAAGTTTTTCTTGTTCTGTAACGTCCAGACCTGCACTCCCCCCAATACTACCCAGAGCATCGTTCTTTTTATATCGATACGCCAGCATTCTGTAGCTGGTATTTTCGGTTGCTATAACACTTTAACGAGATCGGTGATTTTTCCTACCATTTCCACCTTGCCTTCAAGACGCTCGAAGTACACTGCACCTTCGGCAGACAGGTCTTCTGTTAACCTTGAAAAGTGAAATGTACGTGCACCAATATCGCCAGCGCGTGAGTACGTATTAGGAATATTCCACTGACATCCAGCAAACGTGAAACTCGTAGCATCGTCCCCGTTCACGTCGCACGATGCTAGAATCAAAACGCCAATTATAATGAGGACAACGTTAGTCATTAGAGCAGGAGCATTAGGGTCTTGTCCTGAGCCTTTTCAGCATCTCGCTAGGCAGGAAATACCTGACTGCCATTAAACACCGGGCCATCCACACAGACCCGCTTCATTTCCGGCCCATCAGGACCAGCGAGTTCCACCACACAGCCAGCGCAGCCCCCCACGCCGCAGGCCATGTATTCTTCCAGCGCCAGTTGGGAGGGCACGCCAAAACGACGGGCGAGAGCGGCGGCGGCTTTCAGCATAGGGCCAGGACCACAAGCATAGATTTCCACTTTGGCTAACTCGGTTTCATTCAATGCAGCCAACCAGTGCTCGGCAAGCGCCGTCACGTGGCCCTGAAAGCAGCCAGGGAAGTCTTGATTGCTGGCCAAGCGACTGGGTACGCCGCGATCTTCCAACAGCGGCATGGCGGCAATAACGTCTGGCAGCATGTCGGGCAATAACAATCGCGAAGGCTTTGGAGTAAAGGGAAAAGCGACCTCGGAGCCGAGCAGAACGATGGCCTGGTGCTCGGGCCAATCAGCGCTAATCTCGCCCGCGAGAAACACCATCGGCGGCAATCCCACGCCACCACCGATCAGCAACGGACGGCTACGCTCGGCGCTGGGGCTAAAGGAATTACCGATAGGACCAAGCAGGCTGAGGAGAGTGCCGGGTTGCTGCTGAGCAAGCAAGCGGGTTCCTGCACCCATGTCCTTGTAGAGAATTTCGATCCAGCCAGCGGCAGGATCAGCCCTGAGTAAGGAGAAGGGACGCCGCAGCGGCAGCTCTGGGCCACAGCAAAGATGCACAAATTGTCCAGAACGAGCCTTTTGCGCGATTCCCGGGGCCTGCAGACGCAGCAGGTGTTGCCCGCCCGGCAGGGTCTCGTGCTGGAGCACCGTGGCCTCCTCCAGCAGGATGCTTCCACGCCGATCGTGTTCGGCTAAGGCGTCCATGTATGCACGACTTTACCGCCGAGCAGGGTGTGCATCACCCGACCGCGCAGGGTCTGCCCCAGAAACGGACTGTTGTGACCCTGACTAAGCATGGTGTCTTCCTCCAGCACCCAGCGAGCATTGAGGTCAAAGATGCAGACATCGGCCACCGCGCCAACGCCCAGGGCACCACGTTCAACACCCATGATTTTTGCCGGATTGCTGGTCAGGGCGGCAAGCAGTTCAGCAAGCCCCATGCCGTCTTCGTGGTGCAGATCAAGCGCCAGTGGCAGCAAAGTCTCCAGACCCGAAATACCGGGCTCGGTGAGGGCAAAGGGATCCTGCTTAGCATCATTTTCGTGAGGCTGATGGGCCGAGCAGATGGCCTGGATAACACCACTTCGGACCCCCGCACGCAGGCCCTTGCGATCACCAGCGCTACGCAATGGCGGGCGCACATGGCATTGGCTATCGAAGCCCACCACATCATCCTCGGTAAGATGCAGTTGGTAAGCACTCGCCCCGGCCGTGAGTGGCAAACCCCGTGCCCGCGCCTCGGCTACCATGGTCACCGCGCGGGTACTGGTGAGGTGGCAAAAATGCCCCTCCACCCCGGTCTGCTCCAATAGCAGCAAGTCCCGGGCCACGGTCACCGTCTCCGCGGTCTCCGGGATACCGCCTATCCCCAGGCGACCACTAACGGACCCCCCATGCATCTGACGGTCAACCGCGAGCCACGGGTCCTCGCAGTGCAAAAACACACCGAGGTCAAAAGTCCCGGCATACTCCATCGCCCGGCGCATCACCTCGGTGCTGGTGACCGGCTGCAGGCCGTTGCTAACCCCAACACAGCCAGCCCGTTTCAGGGCCGCCATTTCCGCCAGCCGCTCACCCTTCAAACCCACCGTCAATGCGCCCATCACCTCCACCCGTGCCATCCCGGCATCGGCGGCACGGCGATGAATCAACTCCACCACCGCCTGGGTATCCACCACCGGCTCGGTATCCGGCGGCACGCATAAAGTGGTGATGCCGGCACTGGCCGCAGCCCGGCTCTCGCTGGCAATTGTGGCCTTGTGTTCCGCCCCGGGTTCCCGCAGGCGGGCATTGAGATCGACAAGACCCGGGCAGACGATCAACCCGCGGGCGTCGATCTCCTCATCCACTTGGGCGCCGGCCGGTGCACTACCCAGCGCCGCAATGCGGCCATCGACGATGGTCAGGTCAGTAACCTCATCCACGCCATTGGCGGGGTCTATCAGCCGGCCACCACGTATTACTATCGCCATTAACCTGGCTCCTTCGCAGCATCCCGACGCCCAAGAATCATGGACATCACCGCCATACGTATGGCGATGCCGTGGCTTACCTGCTGCAGGATCACCGAACGGGGACCATCCGCAACTTCGGAGTCAATCTCCACGCCACGGTTCAACGGCCCGGGATGCATGACAATGGCATCGGCCTTGGCTACCGCTAATTTCTTTTCCGTGAGGCCGTAACAGGCATTGTATTCATGCAGGCTGGGAAGCAGCGGCCCCTGGATACGCTCCTGTTGCAGACGCAGCATCATCACCACGTCTACATCGCGCAGACCTTCTTCCAGAGAGAGAAATACCTTCGCCCCCAGAGCCTCCGGCATCGGCGGCAATAGCGTACGCGGGGCCACGATGCGAACCTCCTTTACCCCCAGGGCCCGCAGAGTCCTGATTTGTGACCGTGCCACCCGTGAATGGGCAATATCTCCCACGATGGCGACCCGTAACTTTGAAAAATCCGGCTTGTGCTGACGAATGGTGTAGACATCTATAAGCGCCTGACTGGGATGGGCGTGACGACCATCGCCTCCATTCATAACACTGATATGTGGCGCCACATTGCGGGCAATAAAGTGGGCTGCACCGCTGCTGGCATGACGAATCACAAACATATCGCAGTGCATGGCTTCAAGGGTATGCAGAGTATCCAACAGGCTCTCGCCCTTGACCGCGGCAGAGCGCTTCAGGTTGATGTTCATGACGTCGGCGGAAAGCCTTTTTGCCGCCAACTCAAACGTAGTCAGGGTCCGGGTGCTAGGCTCAAAGAAAAGATTAACCACGGTCTTGCCGCGTAACAGGGGTACCTTTTTGATCGCCCGCTTGCCAACCGCTGCAAAAGAATCTGCCGTATCCAGAATATCTGTGAGGGTTTCCCGGCTCAGCCCCTCGGTGGTAAGAAAATGACGCAGGTGCCCGGCCCCATCCAGCTGGCTAAACGGTAGTCCAGCCATCAGCAGTCCCGAAACTCCAGGCAAAGGGCATCGGGCCCGGAGAGTTTTATTTGTTGCCCGGGAGTCAAACTCAGCTTGCGCCCCACCACATCTGCCCGAACGGGCAATTCGCGACCACCCCGATCCACTAGTGCCACCAGCAGCACACTCGCCGGCCGACCGTAGTCAAAAATCTCGTTGAGGGCTGCGCGTATCGTGCGCCCGGTATGCAAGACGTCATCTACCAGCACCACATGACGGCCATCGATGGCGAAGGGCAGGTCAGAGGGAGTTACCACGGGATGCAAGCCGGACTGACTGAAATCATCGCGATAGAAATTGATATTGAGCACACCCAGCGGCTCGGCTATAGCCAGCGCCTGGTGCAAATATTCGGCGACCCAGGCACCGCCGGTGTGGATGCCAATCATCAACGGGTCCTTCCGGGCCAACTCGTGCAACCGCACCCTCAGTTCCGTTGCCAGGGATTTCAACAGTGCAGTCGTTTCTGTGGGATCGATATTCATGCCGTCTCGGCTTCCGCAAACCAGCTTTCAAGAATAATGGTGGCCGCCAGCGGATTGTCGTCCGCGCCACGCTTGCCTGCACTGGCCAGACGTGAACGTGCCTCAAGGGTAGAAAAGCGCTCATCCATCAGATGGACGGGTAATCCGAAACGACCGGCCAGCTGATTGCGAAAACGCCTTGCACGACGGCTGTTCTCCTGCTCGCCACCATCTTCCTTTAACGGTAGCCCCACCACCAGCGTTGCGGGTTGCCAGGTTTTGATCAACGCCGCAATGGTGTCCCAGTCGGGGCCTCCCGTGTCATCGCCCGCCACGCTCTCTAGCGGACTTGCTGTAGCGGTGAGCGCCTGGCCCACAGCGATACCGATGCGATGCGCGCTGTAGTCAAAGCACAACACCACCGCGGTGCTCATGCGTGCCCCGCTTCGCTGGTAAGCAGATCCAGGTCTACCCCCAACAAACCAGCCGCCGCGTCCCAGCGCTCCTTAAAGGGCAGGTCAAAGATGATGGCACGATCCGCCGGACCACTCAGCCATGCGTTGGCCGCCAGTTCCTGCTCCAGCTGCCCGGCACCCCAGCCTGCATAACCCAACGCGACCGCCGAGCGCTCCGGCCCCTCGCCTGTAGCCAGAGCCTCAAGTATATCCCGCGAAGTCGCTACGGCGATGCCCTGCGCCACCTCCAACACCGCCTCCCAGTCCCCCGGGGGGCTGTGAAGCACAAAACCTCGCTCCCGTTGTACCGGACCGCCCTGAAGCACCTGCATCTGTTCTACCTGTTGATCGGAGATCTCGATATCCAGATGCCCCAGCATCTCTCCCAGCCGCAACTCCAGCGGCCGATTAATGACGATCCCCATGGCGCCTGCCTCGCTGTGTGCGCAGACATAGGTCACGGTGCGCGAAAAGTTGGGATCCGCAAGCGTGGGCATGGCGATAAGGAAGTGGTTGAGTAGGTCCATGGATGCCTAGTTTACCCGGAACCGCCTTGATCAGCGCGCTGACAAACGATTGTTGTTAAGGAACTGCCAGGTACGCTGGATGTGGAGGATGTCGACCTCCTTGCGAATATTTTTCGGAAATGGCGCGAAGGGGGCCGCCAGGCGAACGATACGCAGCGCCGCGTCGTCCAATACCCGCTGACCCGAGGAACGACGCACGGTAACCGTATGTATCGAACCATCGGGCTTGAGGGCAACATCCAGCAGCAAATGTCCAGACAACCTCCGCCGCCTCGCCTCATCTGGATAGTTGAGATTTCCCACCCGCTCCACTTTCGAACGCCAGGCATCCATATAGCTGGCGTATTTGTATTCACGCGTCTTCGAGGTAATCCATTTTCGTCGCGGCCGGTTGGCGTAGGCCGCCAAGCGCTTATCCAGCTCGGCACTCAGACTGGCAAGCGCCATGCTGCGGGATACCAGGGCCTCAGCGCTGACCCGTCGTTGCACCACGGGCACCGTCTGTTCAGAGCCCTCCTCCGCAGGCTTGGAGGCCGGCTTGCTGGTGGGTTTTTTTGCCGGCCGGGTACGCTGAACCTTGTGGCTGGATTTGCTGGTAGAGAGTACCGCCCTGGGCCGTGGAGTAGAGCGTTTTGCCGGCTTGGGCTGACTGCGTTGCGGCCCCGGTTTAACCAATGCCGTGGGTACTGGCGCGGCGGCCACCACCACTGCCCGCTTACCCACCACGGGGCTCGGCAACGGTGTCGCGGGGCGCTTTTTTTCAGTGTGCTCACCACCCCCTTCCTGGCTGGCCTGGGCAAGAAAATCAGCTTTCTCCGGTGCCTTCTCGCTCTTCCTTGAAACCAGAACAATATCCAGGCTCTGATTCACGGCGCGCGCCTTGTCCTCGGGCACAAAGCCCACCCCCAGCACCACCATGAGATGGGCCGCCACCGCGAGAAACAGGGTGAGACTCAGACGATCGGCAGTGGTGATGGCGGTCAGCTGGAGCTGGGACATTGACTATCCGTGCTTTGCCAGACGGGCCTCAATGGCCTGCATCAACTGGAGGCCAATATCCAATCCGTAGAGGGTGTCGAGCTCACGGATACAGGTGGGGCTGGTGACATTAACCTCGGTAAGGTAATCACCAATCACGTCGAGGCCGACGAATATCAGCCCTTGATCCCGCAGGCTTGGCCCCACCTCAGCACAGATCCAGCGGTCTCGCTCACTTAGCTCCACCCCTACTCCTCGACCACCTGCAGCAAGATTCCCTCGGGTTTCACCCTTGGCAGGTACGCGGGCCAAAGCATAATCGACAGGCTCTCCATCAATCAGCAGGATGCGCTCGTCGCCATCACTAATCTCCGGAATAAACTGCTGCGACATGATGAAACGCCGTTCGTTATGGGTCAGAGTTTCCAGGATCACCTGAGTATTGGGGTCCCCTTTACGGATGCGAAAGATCGAGGCCCCGCCCATACCGTCCAGAGGTTTGACGATCACATCGCCCGTACGTGCGAGAAAATCAAGGTGATCGGATTTTTTGCGGCTCACCACCATCGGGATGCAGCACTGGGGAAAAGCGGTGGTGGCCAGTTTCTCGTTGGTATCGCGCAGGGCTCGCGGGCGATTGACCACCAGACAACCCGCCGCCTCGGCGCGCTCAAGCAGATAGGTTGTGTAGATGTACTCCATGTCGAAAGGCGGGTCCTTGCGCATCAGGATCACATCCAGATCCGCCAAGGCCCCCGTTTTTTCCGGCCCCAGGCTGTACCAGTTGGTCGGATCATCGCGCACTTCCAGTGTCCGCCGGCGACCCATGGCGTGCTCATCCTGCAGATAGAGATCGCCCATCTCCATATAAGAGAGCTCCCAGCCCAGTTTCTGAGCTGCCAGCAGCATTGCCAAACTGCTATCCTTTTTAACATGAATGGAACCAATGGGGTCCATCACGATTCCCAAACGTATAGTCATCGCGTAATTCTCGCGGTTTTCCCCGGGGATGTCATGCCGGAAGGATCTGGGAAACATCAAGGTTCCATAGCGACAGCTGCTATAGCGTTCGCGTCAAACATAAGTGAAGTGCATCATATGCAGGATATTTTTGTCGGCCGTCAACCGATCCTCGACCGGGATGGTGAATTAGCCGCCTACGAGCTGCTGTTTCGCCCCGGCCACGGCCCCGCGCCAACGGATGGCGTCAAAATGACCGCCAGCGTCATGGTCAACACACTGCTGGACATAGGCCTGGACAAGATTTCCAACGGCAAGCCGGTGTATATCAATGTTCCCGATGCATTGCTTCTGGAGAACTCCCTGGACATCCTGCCACCAGGACGCGTCCACCTGGAAATCCTTGAAGATGTAGTTGTGACAGATGCCCTGCTCGAAGCATGCCAGCGGCTAAAAGACCTCGGCTACACCATCCTCCTGGATGACTTTGAGTACGCCCCCCACCTGAAGCCACTGGTGGAACTTGCAGACATCATCAAGGTAGATATCCTGGCCATTGACGACCTCGCCACCGAGGTGGATAAGCTCAGCCCCTGGCCACTGGTGCTGCTAGCCGAAAAGGTAGAGACCCGAGAGCAATATGAAGCTACCCGAGCGCTCGGTTTTTCACTCTTCCAGGGCTACTACTTCTGCAAGCCGGAAACGATCGCGGGATCCCGGATTCCCTCATCGACCATTGGTTTGCTGAAGGCACATCAGCAGGTGATGGCAACCACTGACCTGCAAGAAATACAAGATGCCATCCAGCGAGATCTCGGTCTCTCCTACCGCTTGCTGAAATACCTCAATTCTGCCGCCCTTGGCTTCCGTACCAAGATAAAGTCCGTTAGCCATGCGGTCGCCCTGCTAGGTCTCGACAACATTCGCCACTGGCTGTCGTTACTAACCATGGTTTCCATCGCCAGCGACAAACCGCGGGAGCTGGTACACATGTCGCTGGTACGTGGGCATCTGCTGGAGGAGCTGGCAACGTTGCTGGATCGGCGCCCTCAAAGACACGATTTCTTCACCCTCGGCATGTTTTCCCTGCTCGACGCCATCCTTGACCAGCTCATGGAAAGCATCATTGCTGAGCTTGCGCTGCCCGACGACATTCGCGCCGCACTGCTGGGCACTGATCCTGATCTTGCGGCCCTGCCAGCACTTGCGCAGGCACTGGAACGAGGTGAATTTCCCGTCATTGATAGCTACTGCCAGCAATATGGCGTTCGCCACGATGCCCTGAACAAAGCCTATCTCAGCGCCCTCCAGCAAAGCGCAGAGTACGCCGTAGCCCTGCACGGAACGGCCTGAACCCCTTCATAATCCGACGGCTTTTCTAGTCTGCATTCGGGGCTGGAAGCCCGCTGCGGTGGAAGTTACCCTGAAGCCATAAATGCACTCAATTATCGGGCCACCATGAAGACCCTTCGCATCGCCACCCGTAAAAGCCCTCTCGCCCTCTGGCAGGCTGAAAAAGTCGCCCGCGATTTGAGCGCTACACACCCCGATCTCCGGTGTGAGTTGGTACCCATGAGCACCAGCGGTGACCGCTTTCTGGATCAGTCGCTGGCAGATATCGGCGGTAAGGGCCTGTTCGTAAAGGAACTGGAGCAGGCACTGCTCGATAATCGCGCCGACATTGCCGTGCACTCCATGAAGGATGTCACCACGGAGCTGCCAAACGACCTCCACATCGCGGTTATCCTGAGCCGGGAGGACCCACGGGATGCCTTTGTGTCACCCAATTATGCAACTCTGGCAGAGTTACCCGAAGGTGCACGGGTCGGCACATCAAGCTTGCGGCGTGGTTGCCAGCTGCTGGCAGCACGCCCCGATCTGCACCTCGTTCCCTTGCGCGGCAACGTCAATACCCGGCTGGCAAAGCTCGATGGCGGTGAATGCGAGGCGGCCATACTCGCCACTGCGGGCCTGGTACGTCTTGGCATGGCGGACCGCATCCGCCAACGCATCGAGCCTGAGCTGCTGCTCCCAGCCATTGGCCAAGGGGCGCTGGGCATCGAATGCCGCCGCCAGGATGCACGTATCGAACCCCTGATCGCCCCCCTGAATGACCCGGATAGTGCACTGCGCACCCGAGTGGAACGGGATTTCAATGCCGCCCTCGGTGGCGGCTGCCACGTGCCTGTGGCGGGCTACGCGGAGCTCACTGCGGCGGGACTGCGCCTGCGCGGCCTGGTAGGTTCTCCTGACGGTAGCCAGATGCTGCGGGCAGAAGTGCAAGACAGCGTGGCCGCCGCGGGAAAACTGGGCACACAACTCGCCAACAGCCTGCTGGCTCGTGGCGCCGGAGAGATTCTGGAGGAATTCCATCAGGATGCCGACACCTAGTAAGTTTCCCCTTAACGGCCTTGGCGTCCTCCTGACCCGCCCCCTGGGGCAGATCGAGGGGCTAGCAAAGTGCGTGGAGCAGGCCGGTGGAAATGCGCTGTGCTTTCCCACCATCGAGATCGGCGCTCCCGCAGATAACGCCATGGCACGCCAGCAGTTGCAGGAGGCCGCCCACGCTGACGCGATTATTTTCCTGAGTACCAATGCCGTGGACTGGGCCATGAAGCTGGCCCCACCCGAGAATTTCTCGGCCCCACTCATGGCCATTGGGGCGGCAACCGCCCGGGCGCTGACCCGCCATGGATTACCCACGGCTTTGCAACCAGAGCATGTCTACACTAGTGAGGCCCTACTGAAATTACCGCAACTGCAGGTAGACGCGCTCGCCGGAAAACGTATGCTTATCATCAGAGGGGAGGGTGGCCGAGCGCTGCTGGCAGAGACCCTGAAAAGCCGTGGCGCCCGGGTCGGGATTGCCGAGGTGTACCGGCGAATTCGGCCGCTGGCAGATGGTGGCATCCTGCTACGAGCGTGGGCGGCAAATGCAATTGATGTGGCGGTGCTCACCAGTGGGGAAGCCTTGCATAACCTTTATCATCTGGCAGGTGTAGAGGGACGAGAACGGCTCCAAAGCACACCACTGGTGGTGGTCAGTGAGCGCATTGCCGCACTGGCAAAAACTTTGGGGGCCAGCACCGAACCCATACTTGCCGCCCGAGCGGACAATAATGCGGTTGTTAATGCCCTGATTAAATGGCACCTAGGAGTTGTTGGAATTAGGACTGCTCCTTGAATTTGAGGAATCATGATGGCGACAGAAAATCCGGCAACAGAGGCAGGCCAGAAAACCGAAGAGGAGATCGTGGAGACGCCGGCAGAGGAAGCCGAGCAAGCAACCAGCGAAACACCGGCCCGCCGATTTCCCTGGCTAATGCTCACGCTGATCCTGCTACTACTCTTGGGCCTCGGCCTGGGTGGTGTCGGCTATTTGGGCTGGCAGTGGCTGGAGCGTGAAAAACAGGCTTTGGTAGACAACCAGACCCGGGTGACCATCCAGCTACAAAGCCTGGAAAGCAGTCTGGCTGAGGCCGAGGCACGCGCCCGGACCGGTACTGGCGGGCTCGACGAACGCCTGCAAAGAGCCGAGATTCTGATTCAGGAATTACGTGGCAATCCTGCCCGGGCCAACGCCATCCGCTCACCCTTGGTGGAAGTGGAATCGCTATTGCTTGCCGCCAATCACTGGCTGCGCGTCAATGCCGATATCAAACAGGCCATTACCCTGCTGGCGGCCGCGGATGCTGCTCTCTCTATCGCCGGTTCATCCGACTACAGCCCGTTACGGGAAGCCATTGCCACCGAACTCGCGAGCCTTAAAACCCTGCCACGCAGCGACCGGAGCGGACTGGCGCAGCAGCTGGCGGAGTTGGCGACCCAGGTTGATAGTCTGCCACTAGCCGACGCCCCGGCACCGACTCATTCCACCCCGGTTCCTGCCAACGCCGGGATGGACGCTGAAGCAACAAGTGGGACAGCCGGCTGGCGCGATGTATTACGGGCTATTGGGCGCGACCTGCGTCAGCTGGTCAGCATCCACCGTCTGGATCGTGCAGGCACTCCGTTGCTAGCCCCCGAAGAAGCCTGGTTTCTGCGCCAGAACATTCGCCTGCAACTGCAAAGCGCGCGCCTCGCGGTGCTCGATCGGAATACCGGGAGCTTCGCTGGCAGCCTTTCTTCGGTTCAGAGCTGGCTTGAACAATACTTCGATACCACCAGTCCAACGGTGCAAACCATGCTGGAAAATATGATAGCCATGGAAAAGGTCGTACTGGCGCCCGCCTTGCCGGATATATCCCGCTCGCTACAGTTGGTTCGCAAGCTGAACCGGGTTGTACAGCCGTGAGAACCTTATTGCTGGTCCTGGCGCTGCTGGTAGCGGCCGTCGCACTCACTCCATGGGTACTGGATGATCCCGGCTACGTCACCCTCGGTTATGGCCACTGGGTGGTGCAAAGCAGCCTGGTGGTCTTCACCCTGCTGCTGTGCCTGGGGTTTTTCCTGCTGTATCTGCTGTTTCGCCTGCTTGGCGGCATCGGGCGTTCCCCGCAACGTCTGCGCGGCTGGCATCGCCAACGACGTGCGGATGATGCCCGCCTGGGACTGGCACGGGGTCTTTTTGCACTCACCGAAGGCCGTTACGCAGATGCCGAAGGCCTGCTGAACCGGAGTGCGGAAGCCGGCGACTTGCCCGCCCTGCATTATGTCAATGCAGCACGTGCCGCCCAGCGCATCACCGCCTTCAAACGCCGGGACCGCTACCTCGATCTGGCACGGGACAATCAGGACAGCGGCCAAATCATGTCCGCTCTCACGGCGGCGGAGCTGCACCTGAAGGCAGGTGAAAATGATCAGGCCAAAACACTTCTAACACCCTTGCTGGTGCGAAAAACGGTGCGTCCAAGGGCGCTTGAACTGATGATGGACAGCGCGCTGGCAGCGCGCGACTGGGACCACTTGGCCAAGCTGCTGCCGACCCTGAAACGCCGCCAGATCCTTGACCGAAAGGCCGCCCAGGCACTATCCATACAAATACATTGTGGGCTACTGCTGATGGCAGCATTGAGTGAAGATCCCCAAGCACTGGCCACGTACTGGAAGGCGATACCAAAAACTCAGCAACGCTGGCCCCGGGTGTTGCACAGCTACACTGCCCTTTGTCTGGCACAAGATCCCCGTAGCGATCTGGAAAAACTCCTGCACGAAGCGATAAAACGGCGCTGGAGCGATCATCTGGTCTATCTATATGGATTACTGGAGGATGATAACAACGACCGTCGACTAGGCCGAATCGAGCAGTGGCAAGAGGCGCATCCGGAGAATGCCATGCTACTGCTGTCGGCTGGCCGATTGTGTCTGCGCGCCAAGCTTTGGGGCAAGGCAGAAGTCAATCTCGAGGCCAGCCTGGCCCTCGAAGCACGGCCAGAAACCTGCCATCTGCTAACCCAACTGTTGCTCCAGCTGGAACAGCCCGAACGCGCGACGGAGATGGCCCAGCGCGGCCTGGAGCTGGCCACCGTACAACCGCTCAGCGCACAAGCCGCAGGGGTAATGGCATCGGCAACAGCACTGTTGCCTGATGAGTTGCAGAAATACCCGGAACTGGAACAACGCTTCCGCTATCTGGCGGCAGCGGGTGGCGATCAGCGGATGGATTCCCATGGGCAGTCGTAACCCGGCACCGATAACCAATAGCAGGGTCCAGCGGGATGTCACACTGGTCAATAAATTGGGCCTGCACGCGCGTGCAGCCGCCAAGCTGGTCACCCTTGCCAGCAGTTTTGACAGCAACATCAGCATTAGTAAAGACAATCGCAAGGCCGATGCCAAAAGCATTATGAGCATTATGATGCTCGCCGCTTCCAAGGGCATGGTGGTACAAATTGAGGCACAGGGAAGGGACGCCAAGGAAGCGGTGTCCCAAATTAGAGCACTCTTTGGCAGCCGCTTTGGAGAACCAGAATGACCTTCATAATTCAGGGGATAGGTGCTGCCAAGGGCATCTCCATCGGCATGGTGCACATCATCGATTCTGGTCAGGTCGACATTGATGAATACACCATTCCGGAGACCCGGGTAGATGACGAGATCCAGCGTCTGGATGAGGCGCTCTCGCTGGCACGGGCACAACTACGCGCTATCCGTGCCAAGACTCCGAGCAACTTTGGCGCTGATGTCACCAACTTCATTAACGTGCACCTGCTCATGCTCGAGGACACGGTGCTTACCCAAGTGCCCATGGATCTCATTCGTGAGCGCCACTGTAATGCAGAATGGGCGCTAAAAATTCAACGCGATACAGTCGTTGGGGTTTTCGAGGCCATGGATGACCCCTATCTGCGCACCCGCAAAGACGATGTGGATAACGTTGTTAATCGGGTGCAATGGATCCTGCAGCACGTAGAACGATCAGATCAGGCCACCGCCGAACGCCACCTTGAGGGCAAGATCGTTTTCGCCGATGACCTGACCCCAGCGGATGCAGTGCTGATGCGCCATCAAGGGGTAACCGGTTTTCTCACCGCCCACGGCGGACCAAACTCCCACGCAGCCATCCTTGCCCGCAGCCTGCGTATTCCGGTGGTCGCGGGACTGCATAACGCACGTTTATATCTCCGCGATGGTGAAGAGGTGATCATCGATGGCCGCCAGGGTGCCCTGCTGCTAGAGCCGACCGGGGAAATTCTCGCCCATTATCAGCAACTCCAGCGTTTCATCGCCCACCACCACAACACCCGTCAGCGCCTGCGCACGCTGCCGACCACCTCGGCCAACGGTGAACGCATCATCCTGCAGGGCAATATCGAATTGCCCGCGGACGCCACGGCGGCCACCGAGGTACATGCCGATGGTGTTGGCCTCTACCGCACCGAATTTCTCTTCATGAACCGCGATACCCCCCCCGATGAAGAGGAGCAGTACGCCACCTACCGAAACGTACTTGAAGCCATGAAAGGTGCACCAGTCACCATCCGTACCCTGGATCTGGGTGCCGACAAACAGGTAGACGGGGGCCGCCCTGGCGCACCCTTGAGCGCTAATCCTGCCCTGGGCTTGCGTGCCATTCGTCTGTGTCTGCAGGAAGTTGAAATCTTTCGCCCGCAACTACGCGCAATCCTGCGTGCTGCGGTCCACGGACCCGTACGCATCATGCTGCCCATGCTCTCGGCGATGCATGAATTTCACCAGGTACAGGAAATCCTCGGCAGCTGCCGTCAGGAGCTGGAACGAGAAGGCATCGCTATCGGCAAGGACATCCCCATCGGTGGCATGATCGAGGTGCCGGCGGCTGCGGTATGCGCCGATCTCTTTGCCCGTGAACTCGATTTTCTCTCCATAGGCACCAACGATTTGATCCAGTACACCATTGCTATCGACCGCGTCGACGACGAGGTGAACTACCTCTATGACCCCTTGCATCCAGCCGTACTCCGGCTGATACAAACGACCATCCGTGCGGGTCAGCGGGCCGGCATACCCGTGGCCATGTGTGGGGAAATGGCGGGTGATGCCCGTTACACACGCCTGCTGCTAGGCCTGGGGTTAAAGGAGTTTAGTGTCCACCCGAACGCCCTGCTGGAGATCAAACAGGTCATCAGTGAAAGCCACATCGGCAAGCTCAAAAAGTTTGCCGCGCGAATGATGCGTACCATCAATACCGACAACCGCATGGCCCTGCTCCAAGCCATCAACGCAAACACCAGCGCTGCACTCAGTAGCTAGCAAGCTATTCATGGAAAACTGCCACGACACCGCCACCAGCCAGGAACTTCTGGAACAACTGGCTGACGTACTGCAGCAACGTATCTGCCGCAAACCAAGAGAACAGCTGGAGATATTTTTGCGCCAAGATCACACTATACTGCCAAGGATACGCGAAGCAGAATTATCCGGGTCATACGGATACAGGCTCGTCACCATGCGGCAATCCGGATTGGGCCACCGGTTGGTTTCATGCCGATATCTGGTCGTGGCCATCTTTAACCGAACCCGCTGGAGCACACTGCAATGGATGGTCTGACACAGGAACTGGGAATGCACTGGGCGGCGATGGCGGCTTTTTTTGCCTTCGATTCAGCGCGCCTGTCAGAACCCGATATGATCATCCGCCTGGGTATCCAGGCATTTTTGCTGTGTAGCTCTGCGTTCTTTTCCGGATCTGAAACCGCGCTGTTCTCCCTGTCCCGCCTGGACCTGCAGAAACTTCGCCGGGAACGCAACCGTCATACCGAGACCCTGCATGCCTTGCTGGATCAACCGCGTCGACTGATTATTTCCATCCTGTGCGGAAATGAGCTGGTGAATATTGCCGCGACGGCAAATATGGCGAGCATACTGGTGGTGCTTTATGGCGTGGAACGTGGGGGCTGGATCAGTATCCTTGTCATGGTTCCCCTGCTGCTGCTATTTGGTGAGGTGACCCCGAAGACTATCGCGGTTTCTAACCCGGTACGCTTCAGTACCCGGCTTGTTGCTACGCCCTTGAATCTGTGGGTCAAGGTGGTTGCGCCGCTGGTCTGGATAATTCGTGGCATCGCCGACCGCATCACCACCCTGATTGTCGGTGAGGAAAAAGCCGCCGAGAACATTCTTCAGCTGGATGAGTTCCGAACCCTGGTGGAGGAGGTCGCCAGGGAAGGAGAACTCAATGCAACCGAACGGGTCCTGATTTATAACCTGCTGGAGGCGGGGGAGACGGAAGTTGTCGAGATCATGACCCCGCGGACGCGCACAGCATTTCTTAATGTGAACATGTCCGTAGTGGAAATGGTTGAGCAGTTTCGCGCCGGCCGTCACCCTCGTGTCCCGGTATACCGGATACACCGCGACAACCTGATGGGCTTTATCCATGCCGAGGATGTCCTGCGGCTGGTGCTCGACGATACCGATCTGTCCTCACTGGAACCGGATGACATCATGCATCCGCCGGTGGTGGTGCCCCTGACCAAGAAAGTTGATGAGATGTTCGACTTCTTTACGGACAACAACGCGCGCGCCGCGGCGGTCCTCAACGAGTTCGGCGGAGTCGAAGGCTTCGTAACCATGAAAGATGTGCTGACCTTCATATTCGGCCAGATTTCCGGCGATGTAGAGGGGCAGGAGCTGTACCAGGAACGTGACGAGAATTCCTACGAAGTGGATGGTGGTATGAAGCTGACCGATTTCAACAACCTGAGCAATTTCGGGATTGAAGACCCGCGCATGACAACCATCGGAGGTGTCGCATTTCGGCACCTGGACCGTTTACCCAAGGTTGGTGACGGTATCAGTATTGAAGATATCAGCATTACCGTCCTGGAGATGGATGGACACCGGATTGAGCGCGTGAAGATAAGCCGCGGCAAGCACGATAATGAAGGGGCTGCCGAGTACGAGCCCGTCGCCATGGAAGAAGCGCAGGGAACGCTGGAGAATGAACTACACGATGACAAGAAGGCTGAACCCGTCGGTGGCGAACAAACTACCGATAGCGGTCAGTCTGTCAGTAATGACGCAGCGCCCCGATCTGTCGGGGCAGAGGATGTGGAGAGCAAGCCTGACCGGAAGGTAGCTCGCTAACCCTGGAGAACCCGTTATGGACTTTCTGATTATTTTTATGGTGATGGTGGTACTGCTACTGCTCAAGGGGTTTTTCTCGGGCTCGGAAATTGCGCTGGTTAACTCGGACAAACTCAAGATACACCACCAGGCAAACCAGGGTAACCGGGGGGCACAATTGGTGCTGAAACTGTTTCAGACACCGGACGTGCTGCTCGGCACTACCCTGGTGGGAACCAATATATCGACCATTATTCTGACCACCCTCGGAACCATGCTGATGATCCGTACGTTCGGCCACCTGGGCGACCTGTACGCGGTACTGCTGTTTACTCCGCTGTTCCTGCTGGTGGGAGAGATTGTGCCGAAGAGCGTCTATCAGCAAAAATCCAATGAACTCGCACCGTTGATCGTGTATCCCTTGCAGGTGTTTTCCATATTGTTCTATCCCGTCGTATTTATCTTTTCACGCATTGCACGTCTGTGCGCACGCCTCGTGGGTAGTGGCAAAACCAAGCAGAATGTATTTATTACCCGGGAACAGATGCGCATGGTGGTGGATATGGCCGACCGCGGAGCCAATGTGGATGTCTTTGATCGGGCACGCATCAAGCGCGCAATCCGCTTTGCGGACACCTCGGTTGGCGAGGCCATGATTCCGGTGGCCGAGATTACGGCGATCAACCGCGATCAGGACACGCGCCGCGCCATTACGCTGGTGCGCCGGCGTGGCTATAACCGGTTGCCGGTATATTCCCGGAATATCAGCAATATCGTGGGGATCGTTACGCTGACGACCTGGGATCTGATGAACCAGGAATTACCTGATCTCCCACTGGAGGAGCTCATCAAACCTGCCCACTATGTTTCGCCCTACCAGACAATCGACCAGCTGCTGCCTATCTTGCGCAAGCGCGAGGATCGCATGGCCGTCGTGGTCAACGAGTTTGGTTCAGCCGTCGGCATGATCACCATGGAAGACATCCTCGAGGAGGTAGTCGGTGAAATTGATGTCGGTTATGACTTCGAGGAATACCTCCCGCGACGAAAACGCATTTTCGAAATGCTGGATGACGAGACTTACCTGATGGATGCACGCCTGCCTATTGCGGAAGTCAACGAGTTACTTGGCACCAGTCTGCCAGCCGTGGAGTCGCATACCATTGGTGGCCTGATGATGGCCCGGCTGCGCCATATCCCCGGTGAAGAAGAGTCCATTGTGGAATCAGGATTCAGGTTTACGGTCACCGAGGCAACCGAGCGGGCCGTGGTGAAATTGCGGGTTGAACCAGCGTAACTGATACCTGCATATTGCCCCGGATGGACGTCCCGTGAGACGATCTCCCGTCCACCAGAAATCAGATCTCAGCTCTCGCCTCGTAACGCGGGTGGCGTAGTGCTGCGCCCACCACGATAACCGACGTCGTCGACCTCCGGGTCTTTCCCGGCCTCGGTGCGATATTTAAGTTGCATGCCTTTCATGAAGTTGCGTAACACCTGATCTTTGCACTCACGATAGTGCTTGTGATCCGCCCTGCGAAAAAAGGCACTTAACTCATGTTTGCTTATCTGCAAGCCTCCCAGCGCCAGAACCTCCAATACATCATCTGCTTTCAGGTTTAACGCAATCTTCAATTTCATGAAAATAATATTGTTGTTTATACGCCGCTCTGGCTGCGGTTGCGGCCCTTCTTTTTTACCCCGCTTATCGTTAATCAAGCCGTTCAGAAAAGTAGCCAGCTGAGTGTCGCTACAGACCTGGCACCCGGGAGTGTCATCCTTTTTCAGCCAATCACTGACTTGCCCACGACTCACCTCAGATTCAGCCAAAGCAAATATCGCCATCATTCTTGTGTCATCAAAGTCGAAGGTATAGCGGATACGGCGCAGGATATCGTTATTGTTCATTGCTTGTGTCCAGCCAGTTGGATGCGAATTTCTTCATCTCCCAAAGCAATGACATCCCCGGAAACTATCTTCTTTCGTTTTCTCATTTCCACCTTGCCATTGACCAAAACCTGACCATCCGCGATGAGCAACTTTGCCTCACCACCGCTGGAAGCCATCCCTTCAAACTTCAGGATTTTATAGAGCTCAACCGGCTCCTTTGAAATTTCAACTGCTCGCATGCTGGATTTGTCCCTGAATAAAAGTGGCAGGTTATCGTATGGACTAACGGAGGGCCATCCAAACCGCAACACCGAACAGCATGCTCCCGTACAGCCGGCCCTGGATTTTAACCGCGGCCTCCGATCCCAGCAGCTGGTGTATCGCCGCGCCTCCCAGAATCCAGACACTGTTGCTGGCCAGGGTGAGAAAACCCAGCGCAAATGTAAGCAAGAGGATCGTCTCCCATCCTCCATCCTGCTGCCCGGTAAACTGCGAAAACATCAACATTGGAATCATCAGAAATTTGAAGTTGAAAAATTCGAGGATGCAACCATCCAGAAAACCGGGGGCTTCAAGTTCATCCGCAGCAACAACACTGGCGTGAAAGAATTTGTAAGCAAGGTAGAGCATGTATGTGCAGCCCGCATACTTGAAACCGTTCTGCAGGGCCGGATATCGCAACAATAATGCCCCCACGCCGGCACCGATCATCAAGCTTTGCAGGATGCATACCAGATTGGTGCCAAGCAATAATGGAACGGTCCGCCGGAAACCTACAGCAGCGCCAGAGGATGCAAACAAGGTATTTGCCGGGCCCGGACTGAAGCTCAATGGAACCAGCATCAGCAACCACGCCAATACGGATGTGGCGGTCACGGCACCATAAATACGTGTATCCGGCCGGGTCCATGGGCACCGATCTGCAGTGTCTGCTCTACATCCGCGGTGCGCGATGGCCCGGTGATCAAATGAAGACCACGGGGCGGAGCGCTCGGGTCACGCCGTAGCAGCGTCCACACATCTTCCTGGTAACGCAGAATACGCGCCGCGGATACCAGCACCAGATTGCAGGCGGGCAGAAAATTGAGGGTGGCCGGCATGGTGGGAGAGGAGCACATCACCACACTGCCGGTTTCAGCCACCGCCGCCCAGGCCTCGGTGACCGCAACGCTGTTTTCATCCCGAGGGATTCCGTTTCGGACCGTGAGACGCGGCGGCCAATGCAGCTGGTCCAGAATCTCACCACCGCCACGCACCAGTTCCGCCCCCAGTTCATGACGCTGGAGATAACGCGCCACCGCCGCAGGCACGCCCTTGCTGTCACCTAGCCGCGAGCAACTGCCACCGGCTGCTCGCCAGCGTGTAATGAAGTGCTCCTCAAGTGCTGCTCCCAGCACGGGCCGGGGGTGTCCCGGACAGTGCTGCAGGCGCGCTTCAAGCCCACCGGCCACGCTGCCCTGGAGTGGAGCGGAGCGCTTTAACGAGCTACGAATGCTGGCGAGGATAGCCTTGCGGGATGCGTTCACGATGCTCGCCTGCTGGATTTCTTTTGCCACAAATGATGAAAGCTCCGCCCCTCCGGTACGGGACAGGCACGTGCCGCCAGTAATCCACCGAGTCCCGGTAGGAAACGAATCATTCTGCTACGGCACAGCCAGCGTAGCGTTGGCGCAGCCAACCCGCTGAGCCGATGATAAAGCCGCGGGTGGCGAGTAGCGTAGCTCCAGAATTTCAGCAAGATGCGATCCCTGCGCGATCCCTGTCCCTCCGTCTGTTCCTCCTCACGCAGCTTGCGCAGCAGGTCCGGCAAGGGGATGCCTACCGGGCAAACCTCGGCACAGTGCCCGTTCAGAGTGCAGGCATTGGGCAGATGCGCGGCCTCGGGCAGACCCAACAATAGCGGGCTCAGCACCGCCCCCATGGGCCCAGGATAGACCCAGCCATAAGCATGGCCACCCAGCGAGCTATATACCGGGCAGTGATTGAGGCAGGCACCACAGCGGATACAACGCAACATTTCTGCAGAGTCACCGCCCAACATGTGCGAACGCCCGTTATCCAGCAGCACCACGTGCATCGCAGCGGGGCCATCGGCATCATCGGCACGCCTCGGGCCGGTATAGAAGCTGGTGTAGCTGGTAATCGTCTGACCGGTGGCGTTGCGCGCCAGCACCCGCAGCAGGGTGGTGGCATCGTCGAGTGTCGGCACCACCTTCTCGATGCTGGTGAGCACGATGTGGGTATCGGGCAGGCTGCTGGTGAGATCACCATTACCTTCATTGGTCACCAAAACCATGGAGCCGGTCTCGGCCACCAGAAAGTTAGCCCCGGTAATACCCACATCTGCCTGCAAAAAGGCCTGCCGCAAGACCTCCCGCGCACGGGCCACGATCTCCGGGATACCGGTTACCGCCTGTTTGTATCCGAGCTTCTCGTGGGCACGAGCAAACAGGCTGGAGATCTGTGCCCGGGTCTTGTGCACCGCCGGGGCAATGATGTGGCTCGGGGTCTCCTTCGCGAGCTGGATGATGTATTCACCGAGGTCGGTTTCCATCACCTCCAGATCCGCCGCCTCCAGGGCTTCATTGATGGCGATTTCCTCACCCACCATGGTCTTCCCCTTGATCACCTTTTGAGCGCCAGCCTCACGGCAAATATCAGTGATAATGCGCCGCGCCTCGGCCGCATCCCGGGCCCAATGCACCTGGGTACCACAGGCCTCGGCTTGTTCGGTGAAACGCTCCAGATAAAAGTCCAGATGAGCCAGGGAATGGGCGCGAATATCGGTGGCGGCAGCGCGAATGCGTGGATATTCCGGCAAGGCTTCCAAGGCGTCGCGGCGCTTGTCCACAAAGCGACTTCTGGCCTGGCGCAAAGCACCCTGAAGCTGGTCGTTTGCGAGCGCCGTGGCGGCGCGTTGCGGAAAGTCGTGGACAACCGGCTTCACGAGGAGGACTCCGGCCCACCCATAGGCGGAACATCGGTGTTGCCGGCAAGCAGCTCGGCGAAATGGTAGACCCGGAGTTCACTACCAAGATGAGCGAGCCGGCCCGCGATATTGAGCAGACAACCCAGCTCCCCGGCCACCACGGTATCGGCGCCACTGGCAATGAGATTTTTTGCCTTGTCATCCGCCAGTCGTGCGGAAATATCCGGGTATTTCACGCAAAATGTGCCGCCGAAACCGCAACAACTCTCACCGTCTGTGACTTCGCACAACTTGAGCCCGGAGAGGCCACCAAGCAGCTTACGCGGCTGAGACCGAATCTGAAGCTCACGCAATCCCGAACAACCATCGTGATAGGCCACCTTGCCCGCATAGTGGCCACTACCAGCCCCAATACCGCAGATCTCCAGCAGAAAGCTAGAAAGCTCCCAGCAACGCTCTGCAAAGGCATTCACCTTGGCCTGCTCTTGGGCATCCATGGTGAAAAGTCGGGGATAGTGCAGGCGCAGCATGGCCGCGCAGGAACCCGAGGGCGCCACCACGTAGTCACAATCGGTAAAGACCTCCATCACCTGGCGGGCGATGGCGCGCGCGTCGCGACTGTGGCCATTATTATAGGCCGGCTGTCCACAGCAAGTCTGAGCCTCCGGCACCACCACCTCGCAGCCCGCCTGCTCTAGTAACTCGACAGCAGAAAAGGCCACATTGGGGCGGAACAGATCCGCCAGACAAGTGACAAATAACCCAACCCTCGGCATACGCGGCCTCTTTTTGAGATTAACCTGCCTGCCATTCTAGTCCAGAAGCTCGCAGGATTGAGCCAATGTAAACCATTAGTCCGATTCCAGCCCGCTCAGAGAGACATTCCACCGCCGCCGCATTGCCGGTATCCTTGGCGGCTTCATCTATTTGGGAGCCAGCTGATGGCTGAGCGCAAAGCAACGGTAAAACGCGATACCAAGGAAACCCGCATCCAGATCAGCGTCGATCTGGACGGGCAGGGCGACGCCCGCATACAGACGAGTGTGCCCTTTCTCGAACACATGCTCGACCAGGTAGCGCGTCACGGGCTGGTGGATCTCGATATCAAGGCCGATGGCGACCTGGAGATCGATGCCCACCATACGGTGGAGGATATCGGTATCGTGCTCGGTGAAGCCATGGCAAAGGCGTTGGGCGACAAGCGTGGCATTACCCGTTACGGGCATGCCTATGTACCGCTGGACGAGGCCCTGTCGCGAGTGGTGATGGACTGGTCCGGACGGGCTGGCCTTTGCTACCGCGTGCAGTATCCGCGCGCGCGCATCGGCGACTTCGACGTGGACCTCATTCACGAATTCTTTCAGGGCTTTGTAAATGCCGCGGGGGTCACCCTGCACGTGGAAAACCTCTACGGCGACAACGCCCACCACATTGCAGAAACGGTGTTCAAGGCCTGGGGCCGGGCACTGAGGATGGCCTCTGCGCCGGATCCGCGGATGGCAGACCGCCTGCCCTCAACCAAAGAAAAGCTCTGAGAGTCGCTGCACACTGATGGAACGTATCGCTGTCGTTGACTACGGCATGGGCAACCTGCGCTCCGTGTCCAAGGCGCTGGAGCACGTGGCTACCCCTGATCAGCAGGTGGTGGTCACGGCATCTGCCGAGGTACTGGGCAACGCCGATCGCGTGGTCTTCCCCGGCCAGGGCGCAATCCGCCACTGCATGGCGGAAATCCATCGCCTTGGTCTTCATGACGCCCTGATGATGGCGATTGCCGACAAGCCTTTCCTTGGGATTTGTATCGGCCAACAGGCCTTGCTGGAAAACAGCGAAGAAGATGCAGATACCCACGGGCTTGGGGTTTTTCGTGGCACGGTGAAGCGCTTTCCCGATGACATGAAAGACCCGAAAAACGGCGAACGCCTGAAGATCCCTCACATGGGCTGGAATGAGGTCCACCATGATGGCCGCCATCCCCTGTGGAAAGATATTTCCGATGGTGAACGCTACTACTTTGTGCACAGTTACTACGTCGCACCAGAAGACCCCGCAGTCATTGCGGGCAGCACCCACTACGGACTGGAATTTACCTCAGCGGTGGCGCGGGACAATCTGTTCGCAGTGCAATTCCATCCGGAAAAGAGCCAGCACGCGGGCCTTGCCCTGCTGGGAAATTTTCTGCGCTGGCAGGTGACATGAGCCCGGTTCAACGAGCCACCTTAAAACTGCACCATGCCGGAATAAGCCTACTGCTTTTCACCCTTCTCGCTTGTCCAATCATCGTGACGGCACAGGAAGCACCGGTGGAATCCGCACCTGACGGCGTGTCGACCAAAACCTCTTATATTCCTCTACGGATTAAGGTCGTCGTCAAAAACGGCTCCAGTTTTCGCAAAATGCTGTCTGCCTACGACAACATCTGCAAGCGCCATTTACTCATCTCCAAACGCTTCCAGGCCTGGGGGAGTGAAAAGGTAGATGCCTGCACGAACAATAAGGGCCTCGCCAACATCACCGTGGATCGCCTGGGCCTAGGGAAAAAGCATTTTCGCCAAATAAAGAGAATGGCGGTGATTCAGTATTAGGGAAGCTCTGATCTATTCGTGGGCTCGTATCTTGCGTCCAGAATAAATCAGAGCTTCCTTAGAACTAACAGGTTTGACCTAACGCTCCCGAATACTCTCACTTTTGTACCGTAGTAATGGCGACAGCAGATACTCAATAATCCGGCGCTTGCCAATTTTTGCCTCTACACTCACGCGCATGCCTGGTGAGAGGTTGACCTCCTTGCCCTCCACACGGATGGTCGTCCTGTCCATCGCAACCTGCGCGCTATAGATCAGACCATCCGTTTCACTGCTAATCGCATCATTCGAGAGGGACACTATCTTTCCATCGATGGTGCCGTACTTGGTAAACGGGAAGGCGTCTATCTTAATCTCCGCGATTTGCCCCTCCTTTACAAAGCCAATGTCCTTGTTTTCCACCCAGGCCTCAATCTGCAGGCTTCGGCCCTCCGGCACGATTTGCATGAGTTGCTGTGCGGGCGTTACCACCCCGCCGATGGTGTAGACGTTTAATTGCTTGACCACTCCGGCCACCGGCGCTGTTAGCTGTTGGCGGATGTTTCTGCGTTCGGCTTTTTGCAATTCCTCCCGATTCACCATGAGGCGTACCTCCACCTCGGCTAACGCCTGTAGCCAGCGGGAACGGCTGTTGGCCTTGAGTGTGGTCTTGCGCTCATTCAGCGATGCGATGCCCGCGCTGTTAGCGATCAACAATTTTCGCTGTATCTCACGTTCTCGTGTTTGTTGCACACGCAGTTGCTCCAGTTCCAGCCACTGGGTGCGGGACACCATATTTTTTTTCAGTAGCTTCTTGAGAGATACAGCACGCTCGGAGATCAGGGGAATCGTCGCATCGAGTTGTGATATACGGGCCTGGGTGGCGGCTCTCTCTGCCTGCTTTTGTTTGATCTGGTGGCGAATTTCATCGAGGCGAGATTGATAATCAAGCCACTCGGATGCAATTCTTTGATGTACTAACAAAGCACCCGTTTTTTCTGCTACGACCCCATTCTCCAACGCCTGGAGCAAAGCGCGTAGCCGAAGTTGATCCTGGAGCGTGGCCTGTTGTTCTGCGATCAGCCGATCCCGGTCCGCGCGGGTTGCCGTGGCATCCAGTTCAATCAGCACATCACCCTGCTTAACCCGCACATCCTCACTAACATGAATAGCCGTAATGACACTGGCTTCCAGCGGCTGTATCAGCTTGATTCTGCTGGTGGGCAGGATCTTGCCTTGCGCCACAGCGACGATATCCACTTCACCGATGACTGCCCAGGCGAACGCCACGATAAAAAAGATCATGACCGACCACAAAATGGCACGGCCTACGGGCGAGGGGGGCGTCTGCTGGATTTCCAGTGCGGCAGGCAGGAATTGCAGGGCCTCGTTGTTGCTCTCCCGGCTTAAAAAGAATCGTGCCATTAGCCGACCTGATGGGCATACAACTCGGCATAACGGCCTTGTTGTTTTCTTAACTCATCGGGGCTGCCCTGCTCCGCAATTCTTCCCTGCTCCAGCACGATGAGATGATCCGCCTGGCGTACCGCACTCAGTCGATGGGCAATGATGAATACGGTTCGACCCTTGCAGATATGGCGCATATTTTTCTGGATGATGCATTCCGATTCGTAGTCCAGCGCCGAGGTTGCCTCATCGAAGATCAAAATTCTGGGATCGCCCACCAGGGCACGTGCGATGGCAAGGCGTTGACGCTGTCCACCAGAGAGATTGCAGCCATGTTCTCCAACCAACGTGTCGTAGCCATCGGCTAATTCAAGGATAAATTCATGCGCGCCAGACAAGGTGGCCGCGTGTGTAACCGCCTCCATGGGCATGGCCGGATCGCTAATGGCAATATTTTCACGGATCGAACGATTGAATAGAAAATTCTCCTGCAACACCACGCCAAGACTGCGCCGCAACCACACCGGATCGACCATGGAAAGGTCAACGCCATCCACCAGTACCCGTCCGGATTCCGGCACGTGCAGCCGTTGGATCAGCTTGGTCAGGGTGCTTTTCCCAGAACCGGACCGGCCAACGATACCGATGACTTTTCCGGGAGAAATATCAATGCTGATGTCGTGCAGAATCTGCGGTCCATCGGGACGATAGCGAAAATTCACGTGCCTGAAGGTGACGCGACCCTGAAGCCTGGGCAAAGAACTTCGCGTGGGACTATGAGCCGGTTCTGGCTGGGCGTTGAGAATATCACCGAGCCGTTGCACCGAGATGCCGGCCTGTTGAAATTCCTGCCATAGCTGCACAATCTTCAGGATAGGACCGCTGACGCGGGCAGCGAGCATATTAAAAGCAACCAACTGCCCGACGCTCAGATTCCCCTCCATCACCTGCCTGGCACCGATCCACAGGATCAACGCAATGGTTACCTTATTGATGAACGAGGCCGTCTGGCCGGCGATGTTCCCCAGGTTTGTGGCCTTGAAGCCGGCGCTGACGTAGGCCGCCAGTTGCTCCTCCCAGCGGCGCTGATTCTGCGGCTCGATGGCAGCCGCCTTGATGGTCTCTATGCCATTAACGGACTCCACCAGAAAGGCCTGGTTTTCGGCGCCGCGATTGAATTTCTCGTGCAGACGGGCGCGCAGTACCGGAGTAATGAAAACCGATAACACCACATAGAACGGGATGGCGCCGATCACTACGAAGGTGAGCAGCGGACTGTAGACGTACATCACCGCCAGAAAGACGATGATGAAGAACAGATCGATCACCGACATCATGGCCGAGCCAGTGAGGAAATTTCGGATGCTTTCCAACTCGCGAACGCGGGCCACGGTGTCACCCACCCGCCGCGCCTCGAAATAGCTGATGGGCAAAGCCATCAGGTGACCAAAGAGTCGTGCTCCGAGCATCACGTCAATACGATTGGATGTATGGCTAAAAACATAACTTCGCAGGCCAGTCAGCAGCACCTCAAAGAAGGCCACCACCAGCAACCCAACAGCCAACACATCCAGGGTAGTCAGGCCCCGGTGTACCAAGACCTTGTCGATGATCACTTGGAAAAACAGCGGGGTCACCAGGGCAAATAACTGAACAAAAAAGGATGCGATCAACACTTCTGCAAACAGCTTCTTGTATTTCAGGATAGCGGGGATAAACCAGGAGAAATTGAAGCGGTGAAAGCTGTCCAACAGCTCGGCACGACGGGTAACGAGGATCAGCTCACCAGACCAGTTTTTTTCAAACTGCTCCCGATCAATGCTTAGCGGACGCTGCCCCTGTGGGTCTTGAATCAGCAGTTTGTTTTCCGCCAGGCGGGCGATGATAAAAAAATGTCCGTCTACATGCCGCGCCATCGCCGGCAAGGGAGTTTTCAGCAGGCGCTTCCAGTCACTGCAAACAACACGTGCTTTTAGTTTAAGCCAACGCGCAGCCAACAGAATATCGGCTACCTCGAAGGGCTTTCCGCTCCCGCCAAACTGGTGCCGGAGTTGCCCGGGATCAGCCGCAACCTGGTGCAGACGGGCAAGAATTGTCAGACAAGCGAGTCCCGTATCAGGTGTGCCTGACCCGGGTTTATCCGCTTTATTTTGAACAGCTTCCATGCGGCTCGGATACTTTGGAGAACTTTCCTAGGCCGCCTGCCAGCTCGCGGTAATTACACTCTGAACCTCATCACGGAGTTCCGGTGGTGGAGTCAAAGCCCCCGAGGAGGATGGTGCAAAACTCGCCATGGCACTGACTAACTGCGCCACCTGGGCTTCCAGTAACACTAGGCCATTGCTAGTGACAAATGACTCAATGGGGCCACCTGCCGCACGTTCCGTGCCCATCGAGTCCTGATACCAATCGTCGATGATAAAACGATCCTCAGTGTCCAGTACGCCGATACCCAGCTGATCATTTTGCCTCCACAGCCACAGCCCATCGGCCGTAATCCCCGTGCCAAAAAGCACCTGATCCTCACCGGACTCATCCATGATCCAGTCACTGCCATCACCGAGACCCAGTTCATAAGCATCATTTCCAGAACCACCATACAGGGTATCGTCGCCCGCGCCCCCGTTAAGCACGTCATTGCCCACACCACCTATGATGACGTCATTACCGCTCGTGCCGGTCACCGTGTCGTGCCCCGCACCGGCATCGATATGGTCGATGCCGGTAACCAGGGTGGCACTCAGGTCGATGGTGTCA
>JAJFJT010000015.1 GCA_021773795.1 Gammaproteobacteria bacterium
AGATCTTCCGGTGTATCAACCCCGGGGCCAAGGCTTTCCTGTGCTTTGGCCACGTGAATTCGGTAGCCGTGATAGAGCGCACGCAATTGTTCCAGAGACTCCGCTTTTTCGAGCTCACAAGGGGTGAGTTTTGGATAGTCCACCAGAAAACCAGTACGGTAGGCATAGATGCCGAGGTGCCTTAAATAGGTCGTATTATCAGGTAGTTGATGGGGGTTATTAAGAAAGTTCTCACGATCCCATGGCAGCGGTGCGCGGCTAAAATAGAGGGCGTAACCCTGATGGTCCAGCACCACCTTGACCACATTGGGGTCAAATAGATTCCCGCCTGTTTCCAGCCGTTCACACAGGGTGGCCATGGCGGCCTCTTCATTGCTCGCCAGATTGCTTGCTACCTGTTCGATCAGGGCTGGCGGCATTAGTGGTTCATCACCTTGGAGATTAACTACGACGTGATCTGCGGGCAACTGGCGACGCTCCACCACCTCTGCCGCACGTTCGCTACCGGAACGGTGCCTGGTGGAGGTCATCATGACCTCGGCGCCAAAGCCCTTGGCGGCATCAACGATGCGGGCATCGTCCGTGGCAATAATTACGTTAGTCGCGCTACTTTCGCAGGCCCGCTCATATACGTGCCACAGCATGGGTTTGCCGCAGATATCCAAGAGCGGTTTCCCAGGCAACCGGGTGGAGGCAAAACGGGCGGGAATGATAACCGTATAGCCCATGTCAGGCTTGTTCCTCAGATGTCTTTAAGGGCTTTCCACTTTGATGCAGCAAACGTAGCAAGCGAGTCTTGAAAACCGGCTTTGGGGGAGTGTCTATAGGCAAATACCAGTGTTCCGAAGCGGCGAAAAAGCCACATTTCACCGCGTCCTTTTCCGTCATGATGACGGGGAGTCCATCTCCAAAAGTGATGTCATCCTGGCTAAACGGGTGGTGGTCGGGAAATGGATGCTCAATGGGAGTGAGACCTAGGCGCCGCAAGGTATGGAAAAATTTCCCCGGGTTACCGATGCCTGCCACCGCATGGACCTCGTGGTTGCTCAGACTTTCGGGCACCAACACCCGGGTTCTGTCTGCCACCCCGCGTATGGCGCCGGGAACGAGCTGCAAACCAAACTCCCCTCTTCCAGCCACGCCGTTAACCACCAGCATATCGACGCTATCAAGCCTGGAGATGGGTTCCCGCAGCGGACCGGCTGGCAGACAGCGACCGTTGCCAAAGCGCCGTTCACCGTCAATGACCACAATCTCCACATCCCGTGCCAGCGCCAGATGCTGTAAGCCGTCGTCGCTGATGATGATGTCGCAGTGGTCATATTTAAGGAGGGCCAATGCAGCTTCCGCACGCTTAGGGGCGGCAGCTACCGGGCATCCACAGCGTTTGGCCAGCAGAACGGCTTCATCACCCACAGCCACCGGGTCACTGTCTGGACGCACTTGTTGTGGCCAACTGGTGGCACGGCCCCGGTAACCGCGGGTAATAACGCCTGGATGAAAGCCCTGCTCCCGCAGGAATTTGGCCAGCCAGATCACCAAAGGCGTCTTGCCGGTGCCACCGACGCTGATGTTGCCCACCACTACGACCGGCACCGATAGACGGGTTATTTTTCGCAGGCCCAAACGATAACTGGCGTGGCGCAGGGAAACCGCTAGCCGGAAAAGCATCGCCAGAGGCAGCAACGGCAGCCCGAGGCGCGAATCCCCATACCAAATACCCTCAAGCCATTTCGTCATGGTGCCTTCAGGGCTTAGCTGCTTCCTCGAAGCGGGTAGCAAAGGATAGGCGCACGAGGCCCAATTGGCTGGCTGCATCCATCACGGTGATCACCGCCTGGTGGGGGGTGTTGGCATCGGCGGTGACGATAATTGATGGCGTTTCACCAGCTGCGGCCGCTCTTAAGGCGCTCTTGAGGCTTTGCAATTGGCGGTTCACCAGTGCCTTGCCATTCAGATAATAGGCCCCCTTGGCATCGATGGTGAGTTCTATGCGTTTCTGTTGCTTGTTCTCGGGCTTGGCCGAGGCCTCTGGCAGGTCGATGGCGAGCTCGGCATCTTGACTGAATGTGGTGGAAACCATGAAGAAAATTAGCAACAGGAACACCACGTCGATGAGTGGCGTGAGATTGACGTCGGGGCTTTCCTGGCTTGAGTGTCTCAGTTTCATCGGATTCCCTAGCCAATATCGGCACTGGAACGTTCGCCGTGCAGCACTTCAAGCATTTTCAAAACTTCCTGTTCCATACTGATCACCAACTCGTTTACACGACCACGGAAGTAGCGGTAGAACATAAGGCTGGGTATCGCTACGGATATCCCTGTAGCGGTAGTAATGAGCGCCTCAGAAATACCTCCGGCAAGAACTGCCGGGTCGCCAACGCCTTGGCTGGTGATAACCGCAAAGACCTTGATCATACCGATGACCGTGCCCAGTAGCCCCAGCAGTGGCGTGATGGAGGCGATGGTGCCCAGGGTGTTGAGATAGCGCTCCAGCTCATGGATCACATGCCGGCCTACGTCTTCAATCCCCTCCTTCATGATCTCTCGCTCACAGTCCCGGTTGACCAGCCCGGCAGCCAAAATGCGCCCCAGGGGCGAGGCTGTGCGTACGCTGTGGATACGATCTTCGTTCAACTCGCCCGTTTTTAGCCACTGCCAGACCTGCACCACCACACCATCAGGACAGATGCGCGTTCGTTGCAGCGTCCAGAAACGCTCGGCAATGATGGCCACGGCAGCGATTGAACAAAGAAATATGGGCAGCATTAACCAGCCGCCGGCCTCCACAAGTTCCAGCACAGGGTGATTCCTCTCCAGAGAGTCAGGTGATGAGGCCGGAACAGATGGCCCCTCGAACGGGTGCTAAATGTAGCAGACCTGCAGGGCGGTGGAAAAGCGCCCTATAGCCGCAGCTGGAGCTCTACACTAATGCTGAAAATTCCAGAAGCGTCTTGCCTTATCACGATGGCGGTTGAATGGTGCAGGCTCATCAGGCTTTGTATAGAAGCTGATGCTGCCATCCCGATCAGTGCGATAGATCTGGCTTCCCTCGCGTTGGTAACGGCGAAGGACCTGCTTATGTGGAAAGCGGAAGCGATTTCGGTAGCCCACTGAAAACAGCACCGTGCGCGGCTGTAGCGCGCGGACAAAATCCGAGGTGGATGAGGTTTTACTGCCGTGATGCGCGGCGACCAACACATCGATGGGTGCTAGTCGGGCAACTTTAGTCAGCAATTCGGACTCAGCTGTTTTCTCAATGTCGCCAGGTAGCAATACGCTTCCGCCGGGGGCAGAGATATAAAGTACGCAGGAACGGTCATTGCCGTGCAAGGTACTGTCCCGAGCAGGGCTCAGGATGCGAAAGTCCACCCCATCCCAACGCCAGTGTTGACCCGCCTCACAAGCACTGGCACCGGGAAAGCGTGCTGGCTCTGAGCTAGACAGGTATTCGATAGCAATACCACGACGCAGGCTTTCCAGCCCCCCGGCGTGATCGGTATCACCGTGGCTTATGATCAGTCTATCTAACTGTTGCCAACCGTGAGCGTGCAAGAAAGGCAGTAACACCGCTCGTCCGGCATCAAAATTAGCGGAATAGGCCGGCCCGGTGTCGTAGATCAATACTCTGGCATGGGTTTCCACCACCGCGGCCAAGCCTTGCCCCACATCCAACAAGGTGAAGCGATACGATCCGACTGGTGGCCGATCCGGGGCATGAAAAAGCAGTGGCAACAACCCAAATATCCCGCACCAGCGGGCCGGCACGCCTGCCGGTAACAGCATGATGGCAATACCGAAGAAGCTGACAACCACCGTCCACAATGGTGGTGTTCCCGCCAGCGCATGCAATGGCTCCAGGGCGGCCAACATTTCCAGTGCGGGCCAGAGTAAAGCCAAAGCCTGCTCTGCCAGTCCAAGTAAGGCACCGCCGATAGTCGGCAGTGGCAACAGCAACAATGTGCCGATGAGGGTCAGCGGAACCACCAGCAGACCCACCCAAGGCACCGCTATCAGGTTAGCTAGCGGTGCGGCCAGGGCTTGCTGCTGAAAGAACATCAGACTAAGCGGCAGCAGGCCAATCACCACCACCGCCTGCACCCTGCCCCACTTCCACCACAGACCACCCGGAGACAGGCGAGCGCCCATGGCATAAAGAATCACCCCCACCGCAGTAAAAGAGAGCCAGAATCCTGCATTCAGGGCGGCAAAGGGATCCAGTAACAGAACCACAAACAGCGCCACTGCCAGCGAAATACTTGGTGGAATACGGCTCCCGCAGAGAATGCCCAGCATAAAAATCAATACCATCAGCAGCGCCCGTTGTGCGGGAATGGCAAAACCCGATAGTGCCGCATAGGTTGTGGCGGCCAAGACAGCCAGTGCCGCGGTAAATCGTGGTGCCGGAAGGTGCAGCATGAGCCGGCCAGAGGCTCGCCACAGCGCACCCCCAAAAATAAAGGCAAAGGCCGCCACCAGCCCAATATGCAGGCCGGATATGGCCATAAGATGGCTGGTGCCAGTGCGCCGTAGCGTCTCCCACTGCCTTCCATCCAACTCTCGACGCATCCCCAACGCCAGACCCTTTAACATGCCACGAAAGGGCGTAGCCCCCGTGGCCCCATCCATGGCCGCCGCCAGTCGTTCCCGCATGCGCGCGACCCACCAACCATGGCTGGCAGTTATGCGTTGATTTTTAGCCTTGCTGCGCACGTAGCCGGTCGCCCCGATACCCTGGCGAAACAACCAACCTTCGTAGTCAAAACCACCGGGGTTGGAAAAACCATGGGGCCGCTTCAGGCGTACCGTCAATTGCCAGCGTTCTCCTGGATGCAGCGTGGGTGGATATTGATACCAGCTCAATCGAAGTCGTTTGGGACCCGGCCACGGGGAGGGGTCTGAATGTTCATCCCGGATCCATTGCTCGGGTAGAAAATCAAAACGAGCGCGGCGGGTATCGTGGGTGGGGATCGAGGCCACTGTGCCTATTAGGCTGATTTCTGGTCCTTCCAGTGCCAAAGGTAAGGCTGGGTAAAGCGCCCATCCCGCACGCAGCAAGGCCCAGAGAAAGCCGCAAACAAACAGCGCAGGCAGTCGCCACCGCCGGCCAAGCAGCGCAAGCAAGGCAAACACCGGCAGAAATTGAACCCACGTCAGATCAGGCAATTGCGCCAGCCCAGCGCAAAACAGGATTCCCAACAGTAATGCGATCGTCCCTGAGCGCATGCAATTTCCCTTCATCCGTCTTAAATTATCCGTACAATCCGAAGACTATCAAAGATAATGTCCCGGCTGCCGATATCTGAAATAATCCTACAATTAGATTACGGCCATCATGATAAAGACCCGCTACACACTATGCCTCGCGCTTTTCTAAAGAGACATTTGCCTCATCCACAGCGCTTTCACAAGCACCGGAAGCTACAGCTTTTTGGAGATGCGCTGCACAACCCCAACCTCTGGCATCTGAACCGAACTTCAGTAGCCAATGGCATTGCCGTGGGCCTGTTCATCGCCTTTGTTCCCCTACCCTTGCAAATGTTGCTGGCCGCAGCAATTTCCATTGCCATTGGCTGCAATCTGGCTATCGCCGTGATCTGTGTCTGGGTAAGTAATCCCCTCACCATAGCGCCGTTGTTTTATGGCGCCTACCGGCTCGGTGCCTGGGTGCTGGGGGTGCCGCCCACCACGGAGCTGGCTTTCGAGGCTTCCATGGATTGGCTGATGACCCAATTTGGGGCCGTTTGGGAACCCTTTCTGCTCGGATGTTTCCTCAGCGGAACGCTGGCAGCCCTGATTGGCAATGGTCTTGCCCGTCTGATTTGGCGTATCCATGTGGCGAGAAGCTGGCAAACTCGCGCTGCCCAACGCCGCAATAAACTGGGCTGATAAGCCCGCTACTTTCCTACCAGCACCCCATCTTCCAACAGCAGCACGCGATCCATGCGTTCCGCCAATGCTGTGTCGTGGGTAACCACCACCAGGCTGGTACCGGACTCACGATTGAGTTCCAACATCAGTTCATAAACCCGCTCCGCGGTATCACGATCAAGATTCCCCGTGGGCTCGTCGGCAAGCATACAGTCGGGTTGTGTCACCAGGGCACGGGCAATGGCCGCGCGCTGACGCTCACCACCCGAGAGCTCTCCCGGTTTATGACGCAGCCGATCTTCGAGCCCCACTCGCGCCAATATATCGCCTGCGGTGGCTATGGCCTGCGCACCACTCTGCCCCCGGATGAACAACGGCATGGCGACATTCTCCAAGGCACTAAACTCGGGTAACAGATGGTGAAACTGATAGACAAAACCAAGCGCACGGTTACGCAGTTCACTGCGTGCGCGCTCGCCCAGGGCATGGATATCTGCACCCTTGATGGCCACTTGGCCCGCATTGGGTTCATCCAACCCGCCCAGAATGTGCAGCAAGGTGCTTTTACCGGAACCAGAGGTGCCAACGATGGCCAAGCGCTCTCCAGGTGCCACCTGTAGCTCGACGCCACGCAGCACCTCGACTCGCAACCCCCCCTCAGCAAAGGTTTTGTGTACGCCCTCGCAGGCGATGATTGCGGGCTTACTCATAGCGTAGTGCCGTTGCCGGATGGGTTCGGGAGGCCCGCCAGGCAGGATAGAAGGTAGCGACAATGGTCATTAGAAAGGCCACCACGGCAATGATGCTTACATCCGCCCAGCGCAGATCCGAGGGAACTTCACTGATGTAATAGACATCTGCGGCCAAAAATTTGGTCTCAAACAATGATTCGATGGCTGGTACCAGAGTTTCGATATTAAGCGCCAGTGCTATACCACCTGCGATGCCCAACAGGGTTCCAAAGAGCCCGATCACCGTGCCTTGAACGATAAAGATCCCCATTACTCGCAATGGTGTGAGGCCCAGAGTACGCAAGATGGCGATATCCGATTCCTTGTCCACCACCACCATCATCAGGGTGGCGACGATATTGAAGGCGGCCACCGCCACAATAAGGGCGAGAATAATGAACATCACGGTCTTTTCGGTTTTAAGCGCACGAAAGAAATTCGCGTGCACCTGAGTCCAGTCACTGACCCATACCGCACGGCCCACGTTGCGCCCGAGATCCTGGCTCACCTGTGGCGCATCCATCACCTTGTCCACGCGGATGCGCAGACCACTGATATGCTCTCCAAAGCGAAACAACTTGGCCGCATCCTGTAGATGAACCAGCGCCAGGGCTGAATCGTACTGGGCGTGGCCGACGCGAAAAATTCCCGCCACGGTAAAGCGCTTGAGACGGGGTAAAACCCCTATGGGCGTGACATTGGGTTGTGGTGCCAGCGCCGTGAGCTTGTCCCCTACCCGTAGTCCCAGAGTACGAGCGAGATCGGTGCCCACAAGGATCTTAAAGGCGCCAGGCTGGAGGGCATCTATATTGCCTTCCTCCATAAAAGTCCGGATCTCCGAGACGGCTCCTTCTTGCACCGGCAAGATGCCGCGTAGCAAGGCGCCACGAACATAACGGTCACGACTAAGCATCACCTCCCCGCGCACATAAGGCGCCACGCCGGTAACCCGCGGATGCTCACCGGCCAGACGGGCCAGCCTGGGCCAGTCCGCTAGCCGCCCATTAACTCCCGAGATGGTGGCGTGAGAGGCCATTCCAAGGATTCGCTCCCGCAGTTCCTTTTCAAAGCCATTCATCACCGACAGCACCGTAATCAGCGCGGTCACCCCAAGGGCGATACCCGCCATGGAGCTGAAGCTGATGAAGGAAATAAAGTGATTACGGCGCTTGGCGCGGGTATAGCGCAGGCCGACATATGCTTCCAGAGGTCGAAACATAAGATGTTCCCAACCTCCTTTAGTTGGAATAAATCATATTAGAATGAGGGCTTAAATAGCTTAATAACAATATGTTACATAATATAGTTAATGTTATAAATAGATTGTGGGAAAGCAGGCGGCACCTCCATTTGAGTATCTATGCCATCTCCTTTTCGGCCTTGGGCACTTGGGCCACCTGATCGCGCAGATAAACCGGCAAGGCCTCCTCGGCCACCACATCAAGTCCCTCGGCAAAAAGTGTCGCTCCCAGCAAAGCTACATCCTGGGCATGGGGATACTCCTCTGGAAAACAGTCTTGCGGATGCCCACAGGCTGTAATCAATGCAGATTCATAACTGCCCCAGCCACGTCCTGCCCCCACCCAATCTCCAGCCGGTGGCGGACTAACCGCCTCTGGTGGACTTAATTGATCCTCACCGAGGACTCGCATGATACCGTCTGCATCCGCCTCATAGACACCCCAGTAAACCTCATCCATACGGGCATCCAGCGCGGCCAGTACCCGCGCGCAGCCGTGTGTTCTTAGCACCCCCTGGGCCAGCGCCTGCAGGGAGGAAACTCGGGCGACCTTGATCCCTAATCCGAGCGCCAGACCCTGGATCACGCCAGTCCCTATGCGTATGCCGGTAAAAGCTCCCGGCCCGCAGCCAAAGGCCAGGCCATCCAGTGCGCTGGCTTTCATACCCGCCTCGGCAAGCACTGCTTCCACCATGGGCAGTATCAGTTTCGTATGCTGACGTGGCGCCAACTGATAGCGCTCGATAATTTGTCCGCCCACAGACAACGCACAGGAACAGGCGTCACTGGTGGTATCCAGGCCCAGCAACTTCATCCTGTTTGCTCCATAGCCTCATCTCCATCCAGAGTTGCAAAAAAATCGATGACGACTCTGAGATCACGGGTTCGCGGCATGGGGGGCAGACTATTCAGAAAGGCACGGCCGTAGGATTTGCCGAGCAGGCGCGGGTCACACAGCATCAACACGCCGTGATCTTCCCAGTCGCGAATTAGCCGTCCAGCGCCTTGTTTGAGCGCGATCACCGCCTGTGGTAATTGATATTCCATAAAGGGAGATCGACCTTGCTGCTGAATGCGTGCCAGGCGAGCCCGCAACAGTGGATCATCCGGCACCGCGAAGGGCAATTTATCGATAATCACGCAGGATAGTGCCTCTCCCCGTACATCCACCCCCTGCCAAAAGCTGGAGGTTCCCAGCAAGATACAGTTGCCCTCTTCACGAAAGCGCTCCAGCAATTCTGTTCGCGGTGCACTGCCCTGCACAAGTAATGGAAAAGGCAAACTAGCGCGCAGGTGCTCGGCCACCGCATCGAGGACCCGGTAACTGGTGAACAGGAAGAAGGCCCGGCCACGACTGGCCCGCAGTACCGGCACGGCTGCATCCACCAGTGCTTGTGGATAACCTGGCGATGCAGGCGCAGGCATGTCTTCAGGCAGATAACAAAGAGTCTGATTGGCAAAGTCGAAAGGACTCCCCCAACAAGCCTCGGAATAATCTTGCAGCCCGAGGCGCGAAACGAAATGCTCGAAATGCCCACCCACAGCCAGGGTGGCAGAGGTAAAAATCCACGCGCAGTGCTGAGCGGCGATATGTCCAGAGAAGCTGTCGGCTACATCCAACGGGGCTTGGTGCAAGCTAAAACCACGCGGACGTAGTTCTACCCAGCGTACCCGTTCAGCACATTCTTCCTCCCATAAAAGCCGCCAGTTCCCCAGCAAGCCCGTGGCACGTCGGTGACATTGGGCCAGTTCACGCCCACGCTCAGCCAAAATCTTTAGTAGGGCGACTATTTCTTCCAGAATCTCCCCCAACACCTGCAGCGAGGCGGCTATCGCTGGTGGTGAAACAAACTCCTCCCACTCAAGTCGACTCCGGTTGATATGCCCCGCTGAGCGGAGTGCACTAACCGCCTTTTTCATACGCCCCAGGGCAACGGGCAAATCGGGCATATCCCCCGCCTCCCGGGCATAAGCATCGGCAAGGTCGTGGAGTAATTCTGTCAGTTGACCACTGCCAAGGCTAAAGCCAAAAAACTGGGTGGCGATATCCGGCAGCACATGGGCTTCATCGAAAATCACCGCCTCGGCACTGGGTAGCAGTTCTCCAAAGCCCTCTTCTCGCAGCGCCAGATCGGCAAAAAACAGGTGATGATTAATCACTACCACGTCGGCCTCAATGGCCTCCTTGCGCGCCTGCAGCACATGACATTGATCAATTAGCGGGCAATCACCACCGAGGCAGTTTTCCACCGTGGAGGTCACCTGCCGCCATATCGGGTCCTCTTCCGAGACTCCCGAAAGCTCTGCGATATCGCCACGCCGGGTGAGCGCGGCCCAGTTCTCGATACGGGCCAGTTTGTCGCCCTCTCCCTTGTTTCCGAGCGCCAACTCCTGGGTAGCAGTACCGAGACGAAAGCTGCAGAGATAATTGGCGCGTCCCTTGAGCAGGGCAATGCGACAACCACCACCCAGTGCATCACGCATGAGGGGAAGATCGCGGCTATATAATTGTTCCTGAAGGTTTTTAGTGCCCGTGGAGACCAGGACTTTCTTACCCGAGGCAATGGCCGGGGCCAGGTAGGCATAGGTTTTGCCAATGCCGGTGCCCGCCTCGCAAACCAGCACGCCGGCCTCTGCCAAGGTGGCTTCCACCGCCGTGGCCATTTCCTGCTGCGGGAGGCGGGGACGAAACCCCGGGATTAATGGCCCGAGAGGACCATCCTCGCCGAGGACTTCCGCTGCATTCAACATAGGGAAACTAACCGTACGAAAGTTCAGGATGAGACCTGATTATCCCAATAATCGTCATCTTCCACCCCACCTTCACGGGTCCAGACGAGACGACCGATAATCTTGAATTTGGCCACCGACATGACACCACGACTTGCCCGACTGCTTGGGCCATCGCCTTCCAGGGCGTCAAGGATCTCTTCGCGGTCCGCCTCGTAGATCTCAAAGGGCTCAAACTCTTCATCCATGAGCACCAGCACCACATCATCCCATTGCTGTTGCAGCTTGAGTTGGCCAATACGATAGGCACCGCTCTTTTCATTGAAAATCGCCCGCCCCTTGACCTGCACCCGGCGCCCCTCCCGAGCCCCGCGACCGATGGCATCACAACCACCCTCAGGCTGTTTCAATAGCTCGAGATCCAGCAGTCGCGCAGCGTCATAACGTGCGATCTCACCACTGATAGCCAGTGGCTTGCCGGTTGCCTTACGGTATTCCGAGGCCAAGCGCCGCGTCTCGGACATAAGTTTATCTATGGAATAAAGGGCCACAGGAAAGCATTATGTGGGCTGCTCCGAGCCTTGTACACCCGTTTTAAGACCGCCCGTCCGTACCACCACACGCAAGCGCCGCATCTCGTCCCGTGCGAACATATCAGGCAATAGCAGCAACCGCCGCCTCCCACCCCCTACGAGGCGAAAATGTAGCACCACGAGCAAGGGGTGCAGATAGCTGCCAGGGAGCAGCTCCACCGGCTGTTGTTGCTGTTTTCCCGAGGCCAGCCACCATTGCCCATCGGCACTGCAACCCAGCATCGTTACGCTATCGGAATTCCCACTTTGACGGTACTGCAGGGCCTCGTGGCCAAGGCTGATGGCTAGCAATCCTCCACCAACCCCGAGCATCCAACCCGCAAGCCCACTCAACATCAGGCAAATAAAAGCACCAATATGGGCAAACAGCAGGAAGCCCACCCGCATGCGCGAAGGCTGGATTGAAATCCGTAGCGGTACGCTTGCGCCGTGCGGGTGGGTTATCATCGCGGCCTATAGTTCACTGCAAGGAACAGGCATTGTATCCGGAGAAGCCAGCAGCACCCGATTACCCGGGTAAGCTTCACATCGTTAGCGGACTGGCCTAAGATTTCCGGCAGGTTCCGAGAATGGATTCTTCATGAAAGAAAAACAAAAAGGGTTCCCTGACCCTAAAATACTCCCTCCTAACAAAACGAAGCCAGTCAGGGATACCCTGACCAAACCAGAAGTCGGTGGCCCGGATGGCCCGGATCCCACCCGTTACGGGGACTGGGAGCGCCGCGGCAGATGTATCGATTTCTGAGACAGCAGAAGTTCGCAAGGAATTAGCTATGACGACTCGAGAACGACCCCTTTCTCCGCATCTGGAGCTCTACGTCATTCAAAAGCCCCAGTTCACTATGGCGCTGTCCATGACGCACCGTATAACCGGGGTGCTGCTGTTTTTCGGCCTCATTATCATCGCCTGGTGGTTGCTGGCGGTTGTGGCGGGTCCCGAGGCCTACGCAACAGCACAGCAAGTACTCGGTTCGTGGTTCGGCCGTCTGGTGTTACTCGGTTGGTCCTTTTGTCTCTTTTATCACCTTTGTAATGGCATCCGGCATCTGGTTTGGGATACGGGTCGTGGTATGGAAACACAGCAGATTACGCGCTCTGGTATTGCCATGCTCGGGATCTCTATTGGCCTCACCCTGCTGACTTGGATCCTTGCCTATGCCAGCCGTGGAGGCCCGACATGAACCTGCGCACACCACTATCGATAATTCGCGGTCGCGGCACCGCACACAATGGTGTCCATCACTGGTTCTCGCTGCGCCTGAGCGCCATCGCCCTGATTCCGCTGAGTATTTGGCTGATGGTCTCTCTCATCTGCGTCTCCACCGCCGACCACGCTACTGCGGTTGCGTGGCTGGCATCGCCGACAGGCGCCCTGTTTGCTGTACTGTTTATCATTGCCGCGACCTTCCACGGACAAATGGGGTTGCAAGAGGTGGTGGTGGATTATGTCCACAATGAGAGCTGCAAACTGGGCGCTCTGATCCTCATCAAACTTTCTGCCTTTGCCCTCGCCACCCTCTGTATTCTGGTGATAGTCCGTATGTCCCTTGGAGCCTAGATGACGAATAACACCACCGCTACGATCACGGAGCATACCTACGATGTCATCGTAGTCGGGGCCGGGGGCGCCGGCCTGCGCGCCACCCTGGGAATGGCATCCCGTGGCCTTTCCACTGCCTGCATTAGCAAGGTCTTTCCTACCCGCAGCCACACGGTGGCGGCCCAGGGAGGCATGAGTGCGGCACTCGGTAATATGGGTGAGGATGACTGGCGCTGGCACATGTACGACACCGTTAAGGGCTCGGACTGGCTGGGGGATCAGGATGCTATCGAATACATGTGCCGCGAGGCTGCCGACGCGGTGATCGAGTTGGAACACTACGGTGTGCCCTTCTCGCGCACCGAGGAAGGCAAGATCTATCAGCGCCCCTTCGGAGGCATGACCACTCATTTTGGTGAAGGTCAGGCCCAGCGCACCTGTGCCGCGGCAGACCGGACTGGCCACGCCATTCTTCATACACTCTATCAGCAAAGCCTCAAACACCAGGCGGAATTCTTTATTGAATACTTCGCCATCGATCTCATCATGGACGACGATGGCAACTGCTGCGGCGTGCTGGCCTGGAATCTGGACGATGGTTCGCTGCATCGTTTTCGAGCACACTCAGTGGTGCTCGCTACCGGCGGCTATGGGCGGACCTTTTTCTCCTGCACCTCCGCGCATACCTGTACCGGTGATGGGAATGCCATGGTGTTGCGAGCCGGCCTGCCGCTTCAGGACATGGAGTTCATCCAGTTCCACCCCACGGGGATTTATGGCTCTGGCTGTCTGATCACCGAAGGTGTGCGGGGTGAGGGTGGATATCTCACCAATGCGAAAGGTGAACGCTTTATGGAGCGCTACGCCCCCCACGCCAAGGATCTCGCCTCACGGGACGTGGTCAGCCGTGCCATGACCATCGAGATCCGTGAAGGCAACGGCGTCGGCAAAGATAATGATCACATCTTCCTGCACCTGGAACACTTGGGCGCCGAGGTAATTCAGGAACGCCTGCCCGGCATTTCAGAAACCGCCAAGATTTTTGCTGGCGTGGATACCACCAAGGAGCCTATTCCGGTGTTGCCCACGGTGCATTACAACATGGGAGGCATCCCCACCAACTATCATGGCGAGGTGGTCACCCTCAAAGACGGCGAGCCAGATCACGTAGTGCCAGGACTCATGGCTATCGGCGAATGTGCCTGTGTCTCAGTACATGGAGCCAATCGCCTGGGTTCCAATTCACTGCTCGACATCGTTGTTTTTGGCCGTGCAGCCGCAGAACGTGCAGCGCAGACCATCAAGGCTGGCAGCCGACTCAGAGCCTATCCCATGGCGGCAGAGGAGCGCACCATTGCACGCCTGGAACGCCTGCGTAATGCCAATGGCAACACCCCCACGGCAGACATCCGCCTGGATATGCAAAGGACCATGCAGGCCCATGCGGCGGTCTTTCGCACCGGAGAGAGCCTGGATGAAGGGGTGAAATTGATCAATCAGGTGCGGCGCTCCTTTGCTGACGTTGGCATCCAGGATCGTTCCATGATCTGGAACACCGATCTGGTGGAAACCCTGGAGCTGGATAACCTGCTGGTGCAAGCGGTGGTGTGCATGCAGGCGGCACAAAATCGCACCGAGAGCCGCGGTGGGCATGCCCGCGAGGATTATCCGGATCGCGATGACGATAACTGGATGAAGCACACCCTCACCTGGATTGATGAGCAGGACACGGTGCGCATCGATTATCGGCCGGTGCACCTTTACACCCTCACTGATGATGTTGAGTTTTTCCCGCCAAAACCGCGGGTATACTGAGTTTTCAAGGGCTCGGGACAAGGAACCTAATCCATGGCTGAATTTCGTCTTCCCCCCAACTCTGTCGTGCGCACCGGAAAACACTATCCGGCAAAAGACGGTGCCACGCGCAGCAAGCGCTTCCAGATTTATCGCTGGGACCCGGACAGTGGCGAAAACCCACGCACGGACACCTTCGACCTGGATCTGGATCATTGTGGGCCCATGGTGTTGGATGCCCTGATTAAGGTGAAGGACGAGGTGGATTCAAGCCTGACCTTCCGCCGCTCTTGCCGCGAAGGGGTCTGTGGCTCCTGCGCCATGAATATTGACGGCACCAACACCCTCGCCTGCACCAAAGCCATTGAAGACGTTGAGGGTGATGTACGTATTTACCCCCTGCCCCACAGTGCGGTGGTCAAGGATCTGGTCCCGGATCTTAATCAGTTCTACGCTCAATACGCGGCGATACAGCCCTGGATTAAAACCCAGACCCCACCCCCTCCGGATCGTGAGCACCTGCAATCCCCCGAGGATCGGAAAAAACTGGATGGCCTCTACGAGTGCATCCTCTGCGCTTGTTGCTCGACCAGTTGCCCCAGCTACTGGTGGAATCCAGAGCGATATCTAGGGCCAGCCGCTCTGCTCCAATCCTATCGCTGGATCGTGGACAGCCGGGATGAAGATACTGGCGAACGACTTGATTTTCTTGACGATGCTTTCCGCCTGTATCGGTGCCACACCATCCTCAACTGCACCCGTACCTGCCCGAAAAGCCTGAATCCCGGAAAGGCAATCTCAGAGATCCGCAAACTCCTGCTGAACCGAACAATCTGACGCCCATGACCTTGGCTACCACCTCCGCCGATACGCGGCGAGCAAAACTGCACTGGCGCTGTCGGCGTGGCATGCGTGAGCTGGATATCGTGCTGGAACACTTCCTGAGGGAAGACTTTGACGCCCTCTCCAAGACCGAACAGGCGGATTTTGAACGCCTGCTGGATCAAACGGATCCGGATCTTGTTCATTGGTTAACCGGCCAGAGCGAGGCACCGGATGCAGGCCTCACCCGACTCGTTAAACGTCTTTCACGGATTCTTTCCAGTGAATGAGGCATGGCAAGCTCTAGTTACAAAATCACGCTCAGCTGGAAACCATGAAGATCTGAGTGTCTCTTATCTTCAGAGGAGTGATCTACTCACTGATCTCTCCCATCAGGGCCTGCTACGGATTTCCGGCAAAGACGCCGCAGGCTTTTTGCAGGGCCAAACCACCAGCGATATCGCCGCCCTCTCCGAAGGTCAGAGTCAGCTGAGTGCGCTCTGCTCGATCGCCGGAAAAACCCTCGCCATTTTGCGCATCCTGCGCTGGCACGAGCGCTTTTACCTTTGCTGCTTTCCCGAGGAATTAACCGCAGCAATTGAGCATCGTCTGCGGCCTTACATGCTGCGTGCTGATGTCTGTATAGAGGATTGCAGCAACGAATATGTCCAATTGGGAATTTCCGGTCCCAGGATCGAACGTATCCTCGGCCTGACTCTTCCAGGCCCCCTGCCAAAGGTAGCGGGGAAATTCGTATCCCGTGACACCTCGCTCGTGATTCGGTTACCGGGTTCCGTGCCACGCTATGCCCTTTGGGGTGAGAGCGCCACACTGATTCCACTATGGAAGATGCTTGCTGAACATCTTGAGATCACGAGTGGTAGCCGCTGGCGATTATTGGATATCCTCGCCGGCCTACCCTCAGTCGACCTGCAAACCACCGATAGTTTTGTGCCTCAAATGCTGAATCTGGGTACACTGGAAGCCATCAGTTTCAGCAAGGGTTGTTATATGGGACAGGAGATCGTGGCGCGCACCCAGCATCTGGGAACAGTTAAGCGTCGCACTTATCTGGCGGAAGTTGGAGGCGCTCGGCTCCCGGCATCTGGAGAGTCCTTATATAGCGATAACGGGCGTAATGTGGGCCATATATTGAACGCGGAAAAAGTTTCCGATGAACTGAACTTGATGCTCGCCGTCATCCAAACCGGGGCAGTGCAACAGGACGTTCATCTACAGGGGGCAGATGGAGCAAGTGTTGAATTTGAACCCCTGCCTTACGCCCTGCCGGAATAAGCAATTATCTCAAAGATTAATCCGCCCCCAAACCCTGAACATCGTCAGGAACTCCCATAAAAAAACGGCACGCCGCAAATAAACACGACGTGCCGTTTGGATTCAGAGGCTATCTGCCTCCGTTATACCACCTAGTTGGAAACGACGATGAACATCACCCGCCGATTCTTTTCACGTCCGGCCCGCGTGTGGTTGCTGGCAATCGGTCGGGTTTCACCCATGCCCGACACACTCATCCGTGAACGCGCGATGCCATTGGCCGCCATGTACTCGCGCACAGCTTCGGCCCGTTTAAGAGACAAGGTGCGGTTGTACGCATCTTCACCGGTAGCATCGGTGTGGCCAACCACGCGCACGTTGATGTTCGAGTGTTTCTTGAGCAGGCGAATTGCACTGGCATCCAGCAGAGCCTGAGAGAACCCGACTAACCGAGCGCTGTCAAACTCGAACTCAACCGCCTGTATAAGCAGGGCCTGGCTCACTTTAGAGCAACCCTTGGCGTCTACCTTGGAGCCAAACGGAGTCTTTGCACACTGGTCCATATTGTCCGCGACACCATCCAGGTCCTTGTCCAGCATGCAACCGTACGCGTCTATGCTAGAACCAAACGGGGTATACGCACAGACGTCTTTATTGTCGGCAACACCATCTACATCCTTGTCGAACATACATCCAAATTTATCTATCTTCGAACCCTGCGGGGTATAGGCACATACGTCCTTACTGTCTGCCACGCCATCACCATCCTTGTCCGGCACACAGCCCCAGTCAGTAACCTTGGCGCCCTTCGGGCTATAGGCACACTCGTCCTTTGAATTCGGCACGCCATCACCATCATTGTCCGGTGCCGCCGGAGCACCCCCCCCCGAAGTCGCACAAGCAGATATAAATAATGGCAGCATCACCACCGCAAAAATATTCAACATCAAACGCATGGTTTTTCTCCTTATAAATACACTTTATGGTCGCCCGCTAGAGTCTGCCTGACTTCAGCGCATAAGCGCAACTCCCGATTAAACGGCTAGTGGCTGAGCGGCGAGAAGCCTGTGCTTTCCCTCCACCAGGCCCCACAAAAAAAATGGCACGCTGCATACAAGTGCAACGTGCCATCCAGATTCAGAGGCTATCTGCCTCTGTTATATGACTTACTTGGAAATGACAATGAATTCCACCCGCCGATTCTTCTCCCGACCCATCCGGGTCTTGTTGGTAGCAATCGGTCGAGTTTCACCCATACCGGCCACGCTCAACCGTGAGCGTGTGATGCCATTGGCAACCATGTACTCGCGCACACCTTCGGCCCGTTTCAGAGACAGGACACGGTTGTACTCGGCACTGCCTTTACTATCGGTATGGCCGACAACACGAACATTGATATTCGGCTGCTTCTTGAGCAGGCGAATCGCCCCTGCATCCAGCAGCGCCTGAGAAAAACCCACAACCTGGGCGCTGTTGGACTCAAACTCAATCCCCTGTATGAGCAGAACCTGGTTTACCTTTGAGCAACCTTTAGCATCCACCTTGGCACCAAACGGGGTCTTTGCGCACTTGTCCATATTGTCCGCAACACCGTCCAGATCCTTATCGAACATACAGCCATAAGGATCGACCTTTGAACCTGGCGGCGTGTAGGCACACACGTCTTTGCTATCGACTACGCCGTCATCGTCCTTGTCCGGGATACAACCCCAGCTCGTAACCTTGCTACCCTTGGGCGTGTAGGCACACTCATCTTTGGTATCCGGCACGCCGTCACCATCCTTGTCTGATGGTGCCTTCATTGCTGGCTTCGCGTCCACCTGCTCGCCACAGATAAAGGTACCGCCAAGCGCACCGATGCCAGCGCCAAGGACCGCACCAACTGCTTTACCCCCTACAACCAATCCCGTTACGGCACCGAGAACAGCCCCACCCATGGTGCAGCCGCTTAAGGCACTTTGGCTGCCTCCCCCCGAAGTCGCACAAGCCGATATAAAGAACGGCAGCATCACAGCTGCAAAAATATTCCTCATGGAACGCATGGTTTTTCTCCCTATGTTTTGTCTGTAAAAAACTTGAACTCTTCAGGGAAAGTTTTCCAAGCCCAGTCCAAAAATACAGACGAGTTCACCACCCCTTGCACTGAGACTAGCTAAGTTCTCTCGATTTCGCAATCTGCTAATATGGGCGCTGTTTTACAGGGGGATAGAGAATGGAGATTGCACAAACAATCGCACTCACCATGGGGGTTGCCTGGGCCAGCGGCATCAACCTCTACGCAGCTATTTTCATGCTTGGCGCCCTCGGCGCCACAGGCCACACAACCTTGCCCACCGATCTCCAGGTGCTGAGCGATCCACTGGTACTAATGGCCTCTGGATTCATGTATTGCGTGGAATTCTTTGCCGACAAGATCCCCGGTGTAGATACCGCCTGGGATGGCATCCACACCTTCATACGCATTCCTGCAGGCGCCATGCTGGCCGCTGGTGCCGTTGGGGATGTCAGCCTGGCAACAGAAATAGCTGCCGGATTAGTGGGTGGTGGCCTGGCTATGGGCAGCCATTTCACCAAGGCCGGTGGACGTGCGCTAATCAATACCTCACCAGAGCCCTTTAGCAACTGGACTGCATCCATCAGCGAAGATGTGGCGGTATTTGGGGGTCTGTGGGCGGCGCTTAATTATCCTTGGGTATTTTTGGGACTGCTGGCTGCCTTTATTCTGTTAGCCATCTGGTTATTGCCTAAGATCATTCGTGGCATCGGCCGTGTGTTGCGTGCCATTGGCCGATTTTTCTCCGGGCAACGTGACGTACCGGTAGCTGTTAGTGGCCCTGCAGAATCCACCGGGTCTTCACCAAAAACCTAAAGTCGGGATAAATCCCGTAGTGATATCAGCCCAGTTAAATAAAAGATGCCTTCCTCTAGCGTGGAAAAAGATATAGGGCATGCCGTCGACGTATTGCGCGGCGGCGGCCTCGTGGCCTTTCCAACCGAAACGGTCTATGGCCTGGGTGCCAATGCACTCGATCGAAAAGCGATTGCGCGTGTCTTTGAGGTTAAGCAGCGCCCTCCGGGACATCCCTTGATTGTCCACTTGGGCCATGCTGACGAACTCTCTCGCTGGGCACGGCATATTCCAGATTACGTCCAGGCGCTGGCAACGCAATTCTGGCCCGGACCGCTCACCCTGATTCTCAAGCGCACCCGGCAGGTCCCCACTGAGGTGACCGGTGGTCAGGACACGGTGGGTCTGCGCGTTCCAAGGCATCCATTGGCTCGCCTCCTGTTACAGCAGTTTGGCGGTGGCATCGCTGCTCCCTCGGCCAATCGTTTCGGGCGCATCAGCCCCACCCTTGCCGAGCATGTGCGTGCAGGTTTTGGCGATGAGCTTGATTTCATCCTCAATGGTGGTCCCTGTGAGTTGGGTCTGGAATCCACCATCGTGGATTGCAGCGGAGCAGAACCCTGTGTGTTGCGCCCGGGAAGTATCGGTGTCCCGGCACTGGAGGCAGCATTGGGCAAGAGCCTGGGCAGAGGAGCAGAAGTAGTCCCCCGGGTTCCCGGTTCCCACGACAGCCATTACGCACCCTCGATTCCGCTCTTTCTGGTGCCAGGCACGAAGATTAGCTCACAGGCACAGGCGCTTTGTGCACAGGGGAAACGCGTTGCCGTTCTCTCCCGCCGGCAGGCACCGGCGAATACAGCGGCGCACTGGGAAATAATGCCGGCAACAGCGGATGGCTATGGTCACCGCCTGTACGCACGCCTGCACGCACTCGATGGTGCCGGCTACGATCTGCTGTTAGTTGAAGAGCCACCACTGCTTAATGAGTGGGAAGCGGTTACAGACCGACTGCAGCGCGCGGCCTGCCCTGCTAATGGCTAATATCCCTTTTCCACTCAGGGCTTTTGGTTATAATCACGCGCCTATTCGGCCCAATGGACATCACTAATGCCTGAACTAGTAGGTCTGATCATGGGATCCCGCTCTGACTGGGAGACCATGCGCCACGCAGCAGAAACCCTGGAGCAACTGGAGATTCCCTACGAGTGTCGAGTGGTCTCTGCTCATCGGACCCCGGACCTGCTCTTCGAATATGCAGAGTCTGCCACTAAACGTGGATTGGAAGTGATCATTGCTGGTGCCGGTGGCGCTGCCCATCTGCCCGGAATGGTGGCGGCCAAGAGCAGCTTGCCCATACTTGGAGTGCCGGTACAGTCACGGGCACTCAAGGGGATGGACTCCCTCCTCTCCATTGTGCAGATGCCTGCCGGTATCCCAGTGGCTACGCTCGCCATTGGTCGAGCCGGTGCAATCAATGCAGCCCTGCTCGCAGCCGCTATCCTGGGCAATAAATATCCGCGTTATCGTGAGGCTCTCGATGGCTATCGCAGTAAACAGACCGAAGCTGTGCTCGCCAATCCCGACCCCGTATCCGAAGCATGATTATTGGAATCCTGGGAGGCGGTCAGTTAGCCCGCATGATGGCACTGGCAGGCTATCCGCTCGGGCTGCGTTTTCGCGTACTCGACCCAGCTCCCGATGCCTGTACCGGCCATCTGGCAGAGCATATTCAAGCCGAATTCGATGATCCCGAGGCCCTGCGCGAGCTTGCACGCGGCTGCGATGTGGTCACCTATGAATTTGAAAATGTTCCCGCAGGCGCGCTGGAGCAGCTTGAAGGCACGGTACCGCTTTATCCTCCACCCGCAGCACTGCGCTACTCTCAGGATCGTCTGCGCGAAAAAGAGCTGTTTGCCAAACTGGATATCCCTACCCCCCGTCACCGGCCGGTAGACTGTCGTCAGGATCTCGACGCGGCTGTTGCGGAGATCGGCCTGCCCGGGGTGATTAAAACCCGACGCCTCGGTTATGACGGCAAGGGACAACGAGTACTCCGAGCAGAAAGCGACCTGGACCCGGCTTGGGAGCAACTGGGAAAGCAGGCACTGATCTATGAGGCGCTCATCCCCTTTGAGCGCGAGCTCTCGATCATTTCCGTGCGCGGACGCAATGGCAAGTCTGCCTATTATCCAGTGCCTGAAAACACCCATACGGATGGCATCCTTCGAGAATCACTAGTCCGCCCAAATGACCCCATGCAACAACGGGCAGAGGCCTATGCCGGACGCCTGCTGGACGCCCTCGATTATGTGGGTGTACTGACCCTGGAACTTTTCCAGTTGGATGGCCAGTTGCTGGCCAACGAATTTGCTCCACGGGTTCATAACTCCGGACACTGGAGCATAGAAGGGGCGGAAACCAGCCAATTTGAAAATCACCTGCGCGCACTGATGGGGCTGCCACTGGGGAAAACGAGACTCCTCGGCCATATTGCCATGGTGAATTTTATTGGCCAGCTGCCCGATACAACCGAAGTGCTGGCCTGTGCCGGCACACATTTTCATGGTTATGGAAAACCCGAACGCCCCGGACGCAAGGTAGGTCATGGGACAATTCGGGCATCATCGGTAGAAAAATTGCAGACTGAATTGGTGCGTTTGAAAAAACTCGCCTTGCCCTGAACGGTAACCACTTTATCCAGATATAAAAAAACCGCCGGACTCCCATCCGGCGGTTTTTTTATAACGGAAAGTCTACAGATTTAATTGCCCGCATTAATCGCCTTCATGCTAAGGCGTATACGCCCCTGACGATCCACTTCCAGTACCTTCACGTCGATGACGTCACCCTCACTCAGCTTGTCGCTGACATTCTCCACTCGTTCATTGGATATCTGAGAGATGTGCACCAGACCATCCTTGCCAGGAAGAATATTCACGAAGGCACCAAAATCCATCAACTTAACGACTTTTCCGTGGTAGATAGTACCTACTTCCACATCAGCGGTGATCTGCTCAATGCGTCGCACGGCCTCCTGGGCAGCGGCATTATCCGCCGATGCAATCTTGATCACGCCATCGTCGGTAATATCGATGCTGGCACCGGTTTCCTCGGTAATACCACGAATGGTGGCACCGCCCTTACCGATAACGTCCCGAATCTTCTCGGGGTTGATCTGGATGGAGATGATGCGCGGCGCATACTCAGACATTTCAGTCCTGTGCTCGGTCAGAGCGTCGGCCATGCAACCTAGAATGTGCACCCGACCCTCGTGCGCCTGAGACAGGGCATCCTGCATGATTTCTTTGGTGATACCGTTAATCTTGATGTCCATCTGCAGAGCAGTAATGCCTGCTTCAGTACCCGCCACCTTGAAATCCATGTCACCAAGATGATCCTCATCACCCATGATGTCGGAAAGCACTACATGGCTACCACCTTCCTTGATGAGCCCCATCGCGATACCCGCTACCGGGGCCTTCAAAGGTACGCCGGCATCCATCATCGACAGGCTGGCACCACAGACCGAAGCCATGGAACTGGAACCATTGGACTCGGTAATCTCCGAGACCACGCGAATGACGTAGGGGAAATCATCCACATCCGGCATCACCGCCAACAGGCCGCGTTTGGCCAGACGACCATGACCGATTTCACGGCGCTTGGGGCCTACAAAACGACCGGTCTCACCCACACAGTAAGGAGGGAAGTTATAGTGCAGCAGGAAATGCTCCCGGCGCTCGCCCTCGATAGCATCGATGATTTGTGCGTCGCGGCCACTACCCAGCGTAGTAATAACCAGGGCCTGGGTTTCACCGCGGGTGAACAGCGCAGAACCATGGGTTCGTGGCAACACCCCTACCCGTGGGGTAATGGGACGTACAGTGCGGCTATCCCGCCCATCAATACGGGCTGCACCAGAAAGAATACGACCACGAACCTGCCCTTTTTCCAGCTTGGAAAAGGCGCCTTTGACCGCATCCTCTGAATTATCTTCATCACTGAAAGCTGCCACCATCTCCTTGCGTAGCGCGCTGACCTGTTCCTGGCGTGTCAGCTTCTCCACCACGTTATAGGCCTCGGCAAGACGCTCGCCTGCAAGTGCTTCCACCTGGCTCGCGAGTGCCTGATTCTCTTCCGGCGCAACCCAATCCCAAGTGGGCTTACCCACCTCGGAGGCGAGCTCTTCAATCGCCTGAATAACCACCTGCATCTGCTCATGGCCATGCAGCACGGCACCAAGCATGATCTCTTCGGAAAGCTCTTTAGCCTCGGACTCCACCATCAGTACTGCATTGCTAGTGCCCGCCACGACCAGATTAAGATCCGAATCAGGCAGCTCACTGAGGCCGGGGTTTAACAGGTATTCACCATCGCGATAACCCACGCGGGCAGCACCGATGGGACCATCGAAAGGAATGCCGGAAATAGCCACTGCTGCAGAAGCGCCAATGAGAGCGGGAATGTCGGCATCGATCTCAGGGTCCAGGGACACCACCGAGGCGATGAGCTGCACTTCGTTCTTGAATCCCTTGGGAAACAAGGGACGTATGGGTCGATCAATCAACCGGCAGGTCAGGGTTTCCTTCTCAGTGGGACGCCCTTCGCGCTTAAAAAAGCCACCGGGGATCTTGCCTGCTGCGTAGGTTTTTTCCTGATAATCCACGGTCAGGGGGAAGAAATCACGTCCCGGATCCGCGGTCTTGCGAGCGGTTACCGCTACCAACACTGCGGTATCGCCCAGGCTAACGAGCACTGAACCAGCAGCTTGGCGAGCAATTTCACCCGTCTCTATGGTCAGGGTGTGATTCCCGTAAGGAATGACTTTCTTGATTGCGTTCATGTGTGTTCCTGTAGTCTGCGACAAAGGAAGGGCGCTTTACTTGCGCAGGCCCAAACGGGAAATCACTGAACGATAGCGCTCAGCATCTTTTTTCTTCAGGTAATCAAGCAACTTGCGTCGCTTGCTAACCATTTTCAGCAAGCCCTGACGGGAATGATGGTCGTGAATATGGGTACGGAAATGCTCCGTGAGATAACTAATCCGTTCGGAAAGCAGAGCTACCTGCACTTCTGGTGAGCCGGTATCGCCAGGGGCCTGCTGATATTCCTTAACGATGCTGCCTTTATCTTCGGTATTAAGAGCCATTTTCTCGATTCCCGTCTTTTCGCCTAAATGTTGAATTCTAATGGGAGGAGCACTTACTAACAAGCGTCCAACACCCAACCTATTTTCTTAACTTAACTCGTTAACAACTTGTTTTAACAAATTTTAATCAATTGGTTGCAAGTAATTTTCTTGGGGCAATTTTGCCATCTGGCTGAACCTCTCCCACACCAAGAAAATGCGCCTTGCCAGCGTATATCTTTACCCAACCCCGAGTGGGGGCATGGGGCACCAGTATTGCCTGCCCCTGACGCAGGTAGTACGCCATATCGTCAGATAAATTAACATCCGGCCATCCCGGCAAAGCGGTATCCATAGGCAGCAACATCTGATCCAGGACATCAAGACCTGCGGCGGCCGACTTTTCCAGCGCCTCCGGAGTCACCATCTGTTCGGTATAAAAAGGCCCCGAAGCAGTCCGTCTCAGAGATGCAAGGTGGGCCCCACAACCCAAGGCCTCACCGATATCCTCGCCAAGGGTACGTATGTAGGTTCCCTTGCTACAAAACACCTCGATACCAATACGGTTTTCCGACATTTCCGTCAGGGTCAGTTCCTTGATGGTCACCGGTCGCGCCTTACGCTCCACCACCAACCCTTGATGGGCCAGCTTGTATAAACGCTGCCCCTTAATCTTGAGCGCCGAGTGCATGGGGGGAATCTGCTCAATATCTCCCCGGAAATCTGCCAACACCTGTTCCACGTCGTCGCGAGACAGCGTGGGAACGGGGCGTTCTTGTATGATTTCCCCCTCGGTATCCCCGGTATTTGTCTTTACACCTAAGTGAAGTACCGCCTCGTAGCGTTTATCTGCATTAAGCAGAAAAGCCGAGAGCTTGGTCGCCTCACCAAAGCAAATGGGCAGCAAACCACTTGCCTGCCGATCCAAGCTGCCCGTATGCCCCGCCTTACGGGCCTTATACAGCCGTTTTAGCCGCTGTAACACCTCATTTGAACCCAGGCCCAAGGGTTTATCCAAGAGTAAAATCCCGTCTATGGGACGGCCTTTTTGTCGACGTCCCATTACTCAGTCTTCAGCCGCCGGATCGGCTGGGTCTTGCTGCTCTACGGCACTTCCAGTATCAGCCTGGTCGACCAGCGCCCACAGGCGCTCCGCCTCCTCTTCCTTGTGGTCATAGCGGAAGATCAACTCCGGCACCTTACGTAGCCGCATGCGATGGGCGATGCCGCCACGCAAAAAACCGGCAGCCTTTTTCAGGGTTGCCGCCACTTCGTCTGCATCCACCTGCTCCGGCAAGACATAAAAAATGGTCGCGCATTGCAGGTCACGGGTAACTTGTACATCGGTCACGACCAATTGCCGCAAACGTTCGTCGTGAACCTCCTGACGCAACAATTCAGCGGTTTCCCGACGCAACTGCAAGGCCACTCGATCGGAACGGCCAAACTCTCTAAAACCCATATGACTCAGCAACCTGCATAAACATAACTTTCCACGAGTGTCGACTCGCGCCTACAGACTCCTTTCCATCTCAACCCGCTCGTAGACCTCGATCTGGTCACCAGCTTTGATATCGTTGTAATTCTTCACCCCGATACCGCACTCAACCCCCGACTTCACTTCATTAACATCGTCCTGGAAGCGCCGCAGTGATTCCAGTTCACCCTCGTAGATCACTACGTTGTCCCGCAATACACGGATAGGATTGCTGCGTTTCACGGTACCCTCGGTCACCATACAGCCGGCAATCGCACCAAATTTGCGGGCGCGAAAGACATCTCGAACAGCTGCGATACCAGTGATTTCCTCCTTTACCTCCGGGGACAGCATGCCAGAGGCCACCTGTTTTACGAGGTCAATGACATCATAGATGACACTGAAGTAATTGAGGCTGATGGCCTCAGCCTCAATCAGGCGGCGGGCAGCAGCATCGGCACGAACATTAAAACCAAATATCATCGCCTTGGAGGCTATCGCGAGGTTAACGTCACTCTCGTTAATGCCACCGGTACCACTAGCCACCACTGAGATAGTCACCTCTTCGGTGGAAAGTTGCGTCAACGCATCACTCAGGGCCTCAACCGAACCTTGCACGTCGGCCTTGATGATCAGAGGCAGGATTGAAACCTCACCAGCGCCCATCTGGGCAAACATATTTTCCAGCTTGGAAGCCTGTTGGCGGACAAATTTACTCTCCCGATATCGGGTTTGCCGCTGCATCGCAAGCTCCCGCGCCTTACGTTCGTTGGCCACCACCACCATAGCATCACCAGCCCCAGGTGGGCCCGACAAACCAAGCACCTCCACCGGGGTAGATGGGCCTGCCTCATGCAGATCCCGGCCACTTTCATCAAGCAGGGCGCGCACCCGACCGAACTCTCGCCCGACCAATACCACGTCACCCTTGCGCAATCGTCCCTGCTGTACCAACAAAGTTGCCACTGCGCCACGCCCACGGTCGAGGCGTGCTTCCACGACGATGCCGCTGGCTGGACCTTGATCCCGCGCGGTTAACTCCAGTAATTCCGCCTGCAGCAGAACGGCATCCAACAGCGCATCCATGCCCTCACCGGTGATCGCCGACACATTGACGAACATGGTATCGCCACCCCAGTCCTCGGGAATAACTTCCCGACCAGATAGCTCCTGCCTCACCTTGTCGGGGTTGGCATCTGCTCTGTCAATCTTGTTAATCGCAACCACCAAGGGTACCCCCGCTGCACGGGCGTGCTGGATGGCCTCTTCAGTCTGAGGCATTACCCCGTCATCTGCGGCAACCACCAGAATGATGATATCGGTAGCCTTCGCGCCCCGTGCCCGCATCGCGGTAAAGGCGGCATGTCCCGGGGTGTCGAGAAAAGCAATCTCACCTTTTGGGGTCTTAATCCGATAAGCACCAATATGCTGGGTGATACCACCCGCCTCACCCACTGTCACCTTGGATTTACGCAGATAATCGAGCAAGGAGGTTTTGCCATGATCGACGTGCCCCATCACGGTGACCACCGGTGCACGAGACGCCTCATCGCCCCCATCTTCCACACCCGCCTGGAGCACCTCCTCCTCGAGCGCATCACTACGAATAAGCTTGGCTTTGTGACCCATCTCCTCCACCACAACAACTGCCGTCTCCTGATCGATGGACTGATTGATAGTCACCATACTGCCGAGGTTCATTAGTGTGCGGATAACCTCTGGTGCCTTGACGGACATTTTTTGCGCCAATTCACCAACGGTCAGAGTCTCTGGAATGCTGACTTCACGTACTACCGGTTCGGTAGGGGCCTGGAAAGTGTGGGTACTAACCGCCGCCCGAACAGCTATCCTCCGAGAACCCTTTTTCCGCCGACGACCACTCTTTTGGGCCGCCACGTGAAGTTCCTTGGGACGATCCGCTCGTTTGGCCCCACCGCGAGCGCGACGCGAAGCCGGTTTTTTAGCCACCGGCGGGGCAATTTTCGGGGCCACTTGCTTGCTTTCAGGCAAGGATTTTTCAGCAATCTTAGCGGGGGCTTCTTTTATCGTTTTAGGCGCCTCCACCTTGGGTGCCGGCTTGCGACGGGGTTTTGGCGGCGGTGGTGGCTCCTTGGCGCGGGCTTCCTGCTCATCCCGAAGCTTCTCGTCCAGTTCTTGCTGCCGGCGCTTTGCCTGATCGTGCAGCTCCCGTTTTGCCACCTCCATGCGCTCACGAGTACTCTTATCTTCTTTCAGGACCTCCGGCTTACCCGCTTCCGCTGCATCGCGAACAAAGGTCCTTTTCTTACGCACTTCCACCGTGACCGTCTTGCTCCTCCCCGCCGTACGCGTGGTTGGAGGAACCTTGATCTCACTAACGGATTTCCGCTTCAGAACAATTTTTTTCCGCACCAGGGTTTTGCCGTCTGGGCTATCCTTCCCATGCAGCTGGCGTAGATAGGAGAGCAATTTCCCCTTATCTTTTTCATTGATCGGCTCTTCCGCCTTGCTTTGCGACAAGCCCGCCTCTTTAAGCTGTACCAACAGCCGCTCGAGCGGGGTTCCCACGCTTTCGGCCAACTGTTTTACGGTTACTTCAGCCATCTGCTATCACCCTTTGCCCGCACTACCTTGATCATCATCCTCAAACCAGGAGGCCCGTGCCGCCATGATTAGTTCACCCGCAACAGCCGCATCTATATCGGAGATCTCAACCAACTCATCCACAGACTGTTCGGCCAGATCTTCCTTGCTAACCACACCCTTACCGGCAAGCACATGCGCCAATTCTGAATTCATACCCTCGAGTTCCAGCAGATCTTCTGCTGGTTCCGCCTGCTCTTCACTGGCAATTTCCCGGGTCAGCAGGATGTCCTGAGCACGGGTACGCAACTCATTAATGACATCGTCATCAAATTCTTCAATGGCCTGCATCTCTTCCAACGGAACGTAGGCGATCTCTTCCAGGGTGGTAAAACCTTCCTGGCTAAGAATAATCGCAACCTCCTCATCCACGTTGAGTCGATCCTTGAACTTGGCGACTACTTCGTCCGCCTCGGCCTCACTCTTTTCCGCCGCCTGGGTCTCATCCATAACGTTGAGAGTCCAGCCAGTTAATTGGCTCGCCAAGCGGACGTTCTGACCACCACGGCCAATGGCCTGGGCCAACTTTTCCTCTTCTACCGCAACATCTATGGAATGAGCTTCCTCATCCACAACGATAGAAACAACCTCGGCAGGAGACATGGCGTTAATAACATACTGTGCGGTATTCTCATCCCAGAGAATGATGTCTACGCGCTCGCCACCCAGTTCGTTTGATACCGACTGTACCCGTGATCCGCGCATACCCACGCAGGCACCCACCGGGTCAATCCGCGCTTCCCGGCTACGCACACCAATCTTTGCCCTTGAACCCGGGTCACGGGCAGCACCAATGATTTCGATCAGGCCGTCGCCTATCTCCGGCACCTCTATACGAAATAATTCAATTAACAGTTCCGGCGCTGTACGGCTGACGAAAAGCTGTGGGCCGCGCTGCTCAGCCCGCACCTCCTTCAGAAAGCCGCGCACCCGGTCGCCCGGCCGCAGTGCTTCACGCGGGATCATGTCCTCACGAGAAATCAGTGCCTCGGCATTGCCACCGAGATCGAGAATAACGTTACCCCGGTCCAGACGCTTGACCACGCCATTGATGATCTCACCAACCCGGTCCTGATAAGCCTCCACCACTTGGGCACGCTCGGCCTCACGCACCTTCTGCACGATAACCTGCTTCGCTGTTTGTGCAGCGATACGACCAAAGGTAACCGATGCCACAGGCTCTTCAATGAATTCCCCTACGGCAATTTCAGGATGCTCAAGCTGGGCCTGACTCAGGGGAGTTTGCCGCTCCTCATCCAGTTCCGGAATTTCACCGTCCTCATCCACTTCCGGTTCATCCGACACCACCTCCCAGCGACGAAAGGTATCGTAATCGCCGGTTTCGCGGTCAATGGCCACGCGCACATCAACATTTCCGCGTTCACGCTTCTTGGTAGCGCTCGCGAGTGCGGCCTCCATGGCCTCGAAGATGATGTCTTCGGCAATGCCCTTCTCGTTCGAAACAGCTTCGACGACCAGGAGTATTTCTTTTGCCATATCAATTCACCGTATTCCGCAAATACTTGTGCGGGTTATTGCGAGCCTTAGCCGCGATTAGTGCTTGTTCTTGTTAGCCAAATCAACTAACAGATGCGCACGTGCTATCTGCTCCACAGGAAAACTCTCTTCCTCACCGTCATCCAGCAATAAGCGAACCACCCCCGCCTCGCAGGCCATGATCACGCCCTTGTATTTACGCCGCCCGCTCAAAACATCCGGGCAGCGTGTCTGCAGGTGGATCCTTTCCCCTGTAAATCGTTCGTAGTGCTCAGAGCGAAACAATGGGCGCTCAACCCCTGGAGACGAAACCTCCAGCGCATAATTCCCTGGAATGGGATCTTCCACGTCCAGGATACCGCTGATTTGATGACTGACTCGCGCACAATCATCCACGGAAACACCTTCGGCTTGCTCAATATAAACGCGCAACACCGGTGTCCCACTCTGGATATGCTCAATCCCCACCAACTCATAACCCATGGCGACGATGGCTGGCTCCAGCAATGCATACAGGCCGTCCTGTCTATGTGTCGCCATTTTGATCTTGTCGCCGCCCCTAAAAACCAAAAAATGGGCGCAAGGCCCACTTCCAGTCAGCCGTGTAAACGGCTGATAAATATAAATTTTACGACACAGCCGTCAACCCAGACCAACAAAAAACCCCAAAAGGGGCAATAAGTTGGTAGCGGGGGCAGGATTTGAACCTGCGACCTTCGGGTTATGAGCCCGACGAGCTGCCAAACTGCTCCACCCCGCATCAAGGAGGCGCATTCTAACCCCGGTGGGCGACCCACAGCAAGGTGAATTTCAACTCCCGAGATGACCCGCGAAGGTGTCCAGATACACCGGTTGGCGACGGGCTCCCCAGCGCCCCGGTTCAGCCTCAAACACACCGGCGCAAGGTGTACCGCAATGGACACATGCACCCGCGGCATCCAGATTCCAGTCCTTGAGCACATACCAGTCGCGAACGATCAAGGGATTGCCACAGTGATGACAGAGCGTTGTCCCGCCCACAGTATCGTGGATATTTCCAGTGTAGACGTAGTGCAAGCCGTTTCTCATGGCGATGTCACGGGCTCGTTTCAGACTTTGCGGTGGTGTCGACGGGATATCCCGCATCTTCCAATCGGGGTGAAAAGCGGTGAAGTGCAGCGGCACGTCAGGTCCCAGCTTATCCATAATCCAGGCGCTCATGGCCTCAATCTCTGGGGATGAGTCATTTTTGCCTGGAATCAGCAAGGTAGTTATCTCTAGCCACACCTTGGTCTCATTGGCGAGATATTCAAGCGTATCGAGTACGGGCTGCAGGTGGCCCCCGGTCAAATGGTAATAAAAATCTTCTTTAAAGGCCTTTAGATCCACGTTGGCCGCATCCATGTGAGCAAAAAATTCAGCTCGTGGTTGTGCCGAGATGTAGCCCGCGGTGACCGCTATGGATTTAATCCCGGCCTTGCGCGCGACACGAGCGACGTCGATCGCGTACTCAAGAAAGACGACCGGATCGTTATAGGTAAAGGCGATACTGCGACAACCTAATTCGCGGGCTGCCTGCGCCAGAGTCTCGGGACTCGCCCGATCTGCCAGAATATCCATCTCCCGGGACTTGCTCATATCCCAATTCTGGCAAAATTTGCAGGCCAGATTGCAACCCGCCGTGCCAAAGGACAGCACCGGAGTACCGGGAAGAAAATGATTGAGTGGCTTCTTTTCCACCGGATCTATACAAAAACCACTGGAGCGCCCGTAGCTCAGCAGCACCACTTCGCCATTTTTGCAGCCGCGCACAAAGCACAAGCCTCGCTGCCCTTCCCGAAGCTTGCAGGCCCGCGGGCAAAGGTCACACTGAACACGCCCGTCCGCGCAACGGGACCAGTAGTGGGTAGGAAAGGCTTCCCCATTCATCGCCTTACAGCCTTTCGGCATATCGTCCCATTTTGCCGGCAAACTATTCATATAATTGAGTATAGGAAACAACTACCAATAATTATCCAGACGATGTTATCCACCCCTGAACAGCGGTTTTTACTGGAGTTGGCTCTGCGTTCTATCCGCACCGGGCTGACTGACGGCCAGACGCTGCAAATTAGTGCGGATGATTGTGAGGCTTCCCTGTGGCAGCCGGGCGCGGCCTTCGTCACCCTGGAGCGGAATGGCCAGTTACGCGGATGTATAGGCAGCCTGGAGGCCTCAAGACCACTGGCCCTGGATGTGGTGGAGCATGCCTTTGATGCCGCTTTTCGCGACCCCCGCTTCCCGCCCCTGACGGCATCCGAGCTAAACGGGCTGAAACTTCATATCTCGGTGCTGTCCCCCAGTGTCGAAATAAAGTTCACATCGGACTCTGAACTCCTTGGTTTATTGCGCCCCGGGGTCGACGGACTCATCATCGCGAACGAGAAATTGCGGGCCACCTTTTTACCCAGCGTATGGTCCATGCTGCCGGAACCACAGGACTTTCTCTCTCATCTAAAGAAGAAGGCGGGAATTCCGCAAGATACCGCCGTCTCGAGAGCATGGCGTTACACCACCCAGATCTTTCCCCAGGAGTCCCGTCGGACTTAGGCGTTCCTAGCGCCGACAGCCACCCAGTGAGCCGGCACCGCAGGGCAAACCATCTATCCAGATAGCCTGATCGAGCTTGGCATCGGCCAGCTCCGCACCGGTCATATTTGCACCGCTGAGATCGGCGTAGCTCAAATCTGCGCCACGGAAATCCGTATCGACCAGGGTGGCATGCTGAAGATTCACCCCGGTAAGCCGCGCCTTGCGCAAATTCGCGCGGCTGAGATCGGCATAAGCCAGCTCCGCATAGGCAAGATCGGCAGCGCTCAGTTGGACGCCGGATAATTCGGCATTGCGCAAGCGTGTGTTGCGTAACAGCGCACCCGCAAGATCTGCCTGCGGCAATTTCAGTGCCTCAAAACGGCAATTACTCCAGTTGACCCCGGCCCGTGGCATGGCGGCACAATCAGGAGGATTCTTGGAAGATTTCGGGGCGAGGGTGATGCCACTAGCGAGGATCACCGCCATCATGCCAGCCAGCACGGCGTACTGTAATTTACGACTTCGCCGGGGTGGCTTGAAATCTGTTGCCAGGCGGGCTCGGCGCTGGCGATGGAGAACGATAGGCTCCGGTTCAAAACCCCTTCGTTCTTCCGTGCTACGACGTTCCACATCATCCGGTGCAGTACTGTCTTGCTGGCGTCGATCACTCAACCCGCGTTCGTCCTCACGCCAATTCTCCGCAGCCTCCCCCGACACCGCTTGCGCCTGCGCCTTGGCCAGAATATTGGCACGCAACTTGGCCGCCTGAGTCCAGTCGTTCCCATTGAGGCTCAGCTCGTCATCGTCGTGAATACGCCCAATATCGAGAAAACGGCCCACCAATGGCTCCGGGAAGGGCCCCTTGACCGTACGTCCCCGACGCACGTACCAGAGTTTTGCCATTATCTGTCCTAAGAAACTCGTTCGCCAAAGGATACCCTATACTCTGCCCTTTCAGGGCCATCTCTTATGTGGAGCCATGCTACCTACCCCTATTTCAATTCCCCCTGTCATCACTCCGTTACCCCAATCAGCGCCACTGATTCAGTCGCTGCAAATTGGCACCATTCTGGACGCGGTGGTCATTAATCAAACAGGGACTTCCGAGACGCTGCTGCTCATAGGCAATACGCCGCTACGAGCACAAAGCTCGGTGCCCCTCCAGGCTGGCGAAGCGCTAAGCCTGAAAGTGGAAGAAATCACGCCTCGGCCTGTACTTAGCATCGTTACGCGGGAAAGCGGTGAAACCGAGACCGTAACCATTGCCCGTACCCTGCGGGCGGTGCTACCACGTCAGGCGCCATTACCGCCATTGCTCTCACTATTGGGAGCAATGGCGGGGCCAAAGATGGCAGGCAAAACACCACTTCCAGCACCCTTGCTTAAGCAGGTTGGAGAGCTTTTTCAAAACCTTCCCGAGGCCCAAACCTTGTTTAAGGGAGAAGGTCTGGCACGCGCGATACAACACTCCGGACTGTTTCTTGAGGCACGGCTGGCAAACCACAACCCATCCAACCCGTCCACACCCACCCCTGTTCCCGCACTCGATCTAAAGGGTGCCCTGCTGCGTCTGTTGCAGACCACAAGCCAGATCTCGTCTCAATCTACGGCGACTGCAAAACCATCCTCAATGCCACCTGCGAACGGACAAGTCATGTCCCACACGGCCGAGCCCAAGGTTGAACTTCGCGCTCCAATTACTCCCCCGGCAGCGGTATTTTCAGGACAGGATGTGGAAGGCGATCTCCAACGTCTGTTGGAAGGTGCTGTAGCTCGGGTCCAGACCAATCAACTTGCCTCACTACCCACCGATGAGGGAACACCACGGGCCTGGGTCGTGGAAATTCCAGTGCGCCAACCACCCGAAGGCAGTGTGGTCAAACTTCGTATTCAGCAAGAGACTAATGGGCATGAGGACAGCGATCTCCCCTACTGGTCGGTGAACCTTAGCGTCGAACCACCACGGCTGGGTCCGATTCATGCGCGGATCTCCCTCGGAGGGGAGAAAATCTCCACTACCCTCTGGGTGGAACAGGCAAGTACGCTAAAATTGGTACAGCGACATCTGGGTGATCTGGACAACAGTCTGCGTAAGGCAGGCCTGGCAACGGAACCGGTCTGCTGCCATGGAGGGGAGCCACCGGACTTTGCTAATCCGCCGTTAACTGCCGCCAGCTTAGTGGACATACACGCGTGAAAAGAACTCGATCAGAGCGACCAGGTACCGCCGTTGCATTGCGCTACACGGGTAGTGGGGCACCACGGCTCAGCGCTAAGGGGCGCGGCGAGATCGCCAAGACAATCATAAGCTTGGCCCAGGAACATGATGTACCTATACACCAGGATGAAGATCTCGCCTACCTGCTTTCTACCATCGATCTGGGAAAGGAAATACCGCGCCAGCTCTATGTCGCAGTTGCCGAGGTGCTGGCCTTTGCCTATGCCCTATCAGGCAAAGTACCGCCTGAAAAGGATGTGAGCACCGCCACGGTAAAGATCTGAAGCCAGCCAGGCACTTGTCGGACCGGCAGGAATCTATGGTCTGGCCCCCGTTTTAGTTGCTATCAACTGCAGCAGTTTCTGATTAGCCGCCAACAAGCGTGGATTGCTTCCCGCCAGTACTACAGATTTTCTGGCCAGCAAGCGGGCCTGTTCCGGGGAGCCTTCAGCCAGACGAATCCGGGCCAAACGATGCCACAGCCAGGCATCTCCCGGCGCAATTTCCAACGCTCTCTCCAGACTTGCGGCACTCAACCCATAATGACCCGAACGGGCCTGCCGCTCGGCACGATAGAGCAAATGCTTGACTGCCGGATTATCGCTGTCCATGCCCTCGGACTTTGGCGTCGGTAACGGGCGCACTAACACGCCAGAGCTATCAGAGTCAGCAGGTAAAGGTGGCCACGGCGTTTTGGGCTTGGAGGAAGTGGGTGTTCGACGCTCCTCCACCGGAGCCCCTGAATCCGGAGCAGTGGCGCAGGCGCTCAGCAATAGCAGCAACCCTAGCCATCCCCACGAACGTGAAAGCTGAGCAAGGGTAATCAGGAGGCGCATGGCTGATACTTCGGCATGGCAGCTGCGAAAGGCATACGCACCGCACCCGGGCAATCAGGATCGGTGCGATACCCTCCCTGCTCATCTACCCAATGCCAGCTGATAGGCCCAGGGGGAGGCGTATGGCTGATCCTGGGGCGCAATGCCGGCATCAGGTCAGCCCAGACCGCGAGAGCACCCCGGGCACCACTAAGTCCCGCCGGCCGATTATCGTCCCGCCCAATCCACACCACCATTAATCGATTACCACTGAAACCGGCGAACCAGCTATCCCGCAGATCATCCGTGGTCCCGGTCTTTCCCGCCACGGGCAGCGGTGACAAACGTGGATAGGCGGCACGCGCCGTCCCCTCGCGCATCACCCCCTGCAGGGCAAAGCGCAACAAAAAGGTACTTTCTGCGGAAGCAGCTTGCCCCATAGACAGGGCATAGTGTTGCAGTGGTTGTCCGTGTGCATCCGTCACGGCACGGATAGTCCGTGGTGGCACTCGAAACCCGCTATTGGCAAGGGGCTGATAGATTTCGGATACCTCGTAGGGGGAAAGTGCCGCGGCACCCAAGAACAGTGAGGGATAGGGCTGGAGTTGACGTTGCAGGCCGAGCTGTCGCAAACGCCTCAACAACGCAGTCACTCCTACTGCCATCCCCAAACGAACTGTAGCCAGATTATAAGAGTGAACCAGGGCATCGAACAGGCTAACGGTACCATGGCTTCGGCGGTCGGCATTATGTGGACGCCAAAGCTTACCCTGCTCGCCAACAATGCTTATGGGCTTGTCCTGCAGACGGCTAGCCAAATGATAGCCACCACCCTGCTCCAGCGCTGTGAGGTAAAGCACCGGCTTTAGCAGGGACCCCACGGGACGGCGTGCGTCCAGCGCCCGATTAAAGCCAGGCCAACCTGGTTTGCGTCCACCCACTATGGCAACAACTTCACCGCTGTGAGGGTTAGAAACGACCACTGCACCCTCAAGATTCTTGGCGACCCCACGCCCACTACTTTCCAATTTCTTAAGCCGCCGTGCCAGCCCTTGCTCCACGTAATGCTGGCTCAAGGGCTCAAGGGTGCTAAAGATGCGCAATCCGGCGCTACGCAGCTGCTCTTCGGGATAATCCCGACGTAACTGACGACGGAGCAATTGCACAAAAGCGGGATAAGGGCTTCTTGCCTGCCGCATTCGGGACACCAAACCAAGTGGTGCGCCCTGGGCACGCCGGGCCGCATTCAAAGCAACGATGTTGCGCTCGGCAAGGATGGCCAACACCTGATTACGCCGGGCCTTTGCGCGTGCTGGATGACGCCGTGGATTGAAGTAAGAGGCCCCTTTTACCAGGGCAATAAGCATGGCAGTTTCTGCCAGCTCCAGTTCATCCAGCGCCCGCCCAAAGTAGAATTCCGCCGCCAGACCAAAGCCATGAATTGCACGCCCACCATCCTGTCCCAGATAGATCTCATTAAGGTAGGCCTCCAGGATTACCGCCTTGCTGTAGCGCGCCTCGATGATCAATGCCAATACTGCCTCGTGAAATTTACGACCCCACGAGCGGTATTGTTCAAGAAACAGGTTTTTGGCCAACTGCTGGGTCAGGGTGCTACCTCCCTGGATCACCTCCCCGGCCTTTACATTGACCAAGGCTGCGCGCGCAATACCACGGGGATCAAGACCGTAGTGACTATCAAAACGCCGATCCTCCACCGCAATCACACCCGCTTTGAGAAGCTCAGGAAACTGTTCCAGTGTAAGTGGCACCCGATCCTCGTGATGGGCTGGGAAGATCTTGCCTACCAAGGGTGGATCCAGGCGTAACAAAGCGACGGGGCCAGTCTTGTCCGTCAGATTTTGCAAACGTCCATCAGAAAAATACAGTGAAATCCGTCGTGCAAGCTCGGAGTCATCCCAATACGCGAATGCCCGCGTATAAATCTCAAAGCGGTTACCGCGACGAAGATAATCCCCACTACGCCGGAGCCGATGGACGTCCTGATAGGCGGCTGCTTTGAGCAGATATTCCAGTTCATCCGCGCTCATCGTCAGACCCGCGTACAGCGTCGTGGGCGTTGCATAAATCCGTGCTGGCACGGCCCAGATTTTGCTTTCAAAACGACTGCGTAGCGTGAGGTCACTCCACGTGAGGTACGCGGTACCGGCCACCAGAGCAATGATCAGAAAGCGGGAAAATATATAGGGAACACTGCGCCCAAGTGTAGCTAGGCCTTTTTTTTTGAATTCAGCAAAAAAACCACGGCGATGCGTTTTAGTTTTGGCCATGGAGACGCATCGGGCGGGATGTATCTGGTGGGAGATCCACGCTAATGCAGATCAGAATCGATAATATAGATTATATTACAATTATAACAAACTGTTTTTAATGGGTTACTTCTGGGTAGGTCTGTTCATTTCCATAGAGATTCCCCACCAGTTCCGCCTCTCCACGAGCGAGACCACAGGTCGCCATCAGTTCATCTACCGAGGCACCTTTCTTAACCAGCGCAATAGCGTGGTGATAAGGCTGTTCCCGGCTAATTCCACCTTCCAGCTGATCCTGACGACTGACCGCTCCTTTCAGGGCCGCTTTCAGACTGTGCAGCTGATCGCCCATCTCACTGGCAGCTCCACACAGTGCACGCATATCTGCCTCCAGGGAATAAACTTTCTGCTCCAAAGCATTGCTCTGTAGCCGTAGCTGTAGATAGCGCCAAATCAAAAAACCCAAGAGCCCGACCGGCAGCAGTGCAAACAAAAAATAAGGCATGAATAACTCCATCCAGGCTAGTCCCTGTAGGCGCCCGGGTCGTTGTTGAGTTGTGGGTTAAGCATATGCATCGATATGTCCATCGCTATCGTCTTCAGTCACGTCCTTCTCAGGTGGTGGCTTTTTTGTAGCCGTCTTTCCTTCGTCGGCTTCCTCGTCCTGTTCGCGCGGACGTCGCCGTGGCACCGGCCTTTCATTGGGCGATAAGGGCCAAGGGGGGTGTACCGGGAGTATATCGCCAGGCTCGATCATGCTGTCGTGGGCGCAAGATGAGAATTCACGAATAGAATAGAGCTTCCCTAGAAGAGATCTCCGCCCCCCAGTTCCGTATCACTCAGCAATTTCTCTAAATTAATCAGGGTAAAGAGATCATCATCCTCGCTGTATATGCCCTGAATGTAACGATTATGCTCATTATTTCCCACCTTGGGTACGCTCTCGATCCGCGACTGGGGCACCTCGATCACTTGTGCAACGCTATCTACCAGGATGCCAACCACCTGTCCCGATACTTCTACGATAATAATGCGGCTGGCATCATCAGCTTCTGTGGTCATCAGGCTAAACAGGCAACGGGTATCAACAACGGTCACCACGTTGCCACGCAGGTTGATGATGCCAATAACGTAGTGTGGCGCACCGGGAACCGGGGTGATTTCGCTCAGGCGCAAAACTTCCTGCACCTGCATGACATCAATGCCATAACGTTCACCCGCCAACACAAAGGTAACCCATTGAGAAAGAGCATCCTGGGCAGATGCATCAGAATCCCCAGTTTTATATTTCGCTTCGTTCGGTTGATTTTGCATACGTCAATATTCCGTCACTAGCGGGGTCTAAAGAGTAGACATGCAGTGTTCATGCCACATTTTTCATGCATATGAGCTAACAAGGCCATCTCAACCCGCTTTTTTGTAGTTACAGCCATAGCGCCGGGATAGCTCTTCAAGCAATGCTCTATAGGCCAGCACGCCACGACTGTTAGGGGTCATCTCCGGCAATGGCCTTCCGGCCTGACTGGCATCCCGGAATTTCGTATCGATGGGGATAACCCCGTTCCAAAGCCTACCAGCATACTGCTGGCGCAAAATTTCAAGACTCTCGCAACCCGCGCGGGTACGCCGATCGTGCAGTGTCGGAACAATAATATGCTCCAGGGGTGCCTGGCGAGATCGCCCTACCATCTCCAGGGTACGCAGCATCCGTTCCAGCCCCTTGAGCGCCAAATACTCTGTCTGCACCGGAATAATCAGTGATGAACAAGCCGCCAGCGCATTAAGCATCAGAATTCCGAAAACGGGTGGACAATCGACAAATACGTGCTGAAATTGTTTTTGGCCAAGCTCCAATGCGCGCCGCAGCACAAGGCCCATCCCCTCCTGTTCCGAGAGTTGCCGATCAAGGGTTACGAGGGCCGTCGAAGCTGGCAATAACGAAATACCCTTTGCCTTCGTGGGATGAATAACATTGGTGAGTGAACGTTCCTTCCCCGCGACGCGGTGCTGAAAAAGAGTATAAACACTGCCCTCTACATCTTCTGGCACGCACCCGAAATAGCTGCTAAGTGAGCCGTGAGGATCCAGATCTACAACCAACACAGACTCACCCTGAAGACCAAGCAAACTGGCAAGGGTCACTGTAGTGGTGGTTTTACCGACGCCACCTTTCTGATTGGCTACCGCCCATATGTGCATATTCAGGGATTCCTGGAAGGTCCGGAGGCCCAGGGTAACTCGGGCTCTGGCCGGACTTTGGTGCTGGGGCGTTCCTCGTCGTTAGCAGGCGACACGTCGGTAGCCTCTTTGCTCAATTCGGGCTCCGTTGGCACCTGCTCCACGGCCTTCAGAGGCTCTGGTGGGTACTCCTCATCAGGCAATACCACGACCACTCGACGGTTTCTGGCGCGCTGCTCCGCAGTGTTATTAAGGGCAATCGGACGATATTCGCTATAACCTATGGCCGCCATACGCTGTGGTGCTACACCTGCCTGCATGAATAAATGCACCACACTAGCAGCGCGAGCCGCAGAGAGTTCCCAGTTGGAAGGAAAGCGGGAGCTATGAATGGGAATGTTATCGGTGAAACCTTCCACCCGAATCAGATTCTCCACACCCTTGAGGATCCCTGCGAACTCCGTGAGCATGGGAATCGCAGCCGCGTTCAGATGGGCACCGCCACTGGCATAAAGGATGCTGCTTTTAAACTCCACCTCCAGCGCATTATCACCGCGACGCACATTCACCAGCTTGCGCTTTATCAAGTCATCCAGAGCCAGATTAACTCGCGATGTTACGAGGTCAATATCCGCCCGTCCCCGCCCAGCTCCAGCATCAAGTCCTTCCCCGGGATCGTGCTTGGGCGCCACCAATACAGGAATAGTAACCGGACTAGTGCCGCTGGGTTTGGGGGAACGCAGCAGCTCACCAACCTGGATCGGAGACAGGCTTTTAGCCGGATTGGAAAAGGCCGCCATCATGGTGTCTGAAAGCACACGCATCTTGCCCTCGTTGACTGATGAGGTGGAATACATGACCACAAAAAAGGCAAATAGTAGAGTGATGAAATCAGCATACGAGACCAGCCAACGATCGTGGTTCACACGCTCAGCCTGCCGTTTTCTCCGTCTCATACCCGTTTCCGGTTACGTCAGATAACCATTGAGCCGGATCTCCATATTGCGGGGATTTTCACCCTCGGCAATGGCAACCAACCCTTCAATGGTCATTTCTCGAAACTGTGAGCCCGCGTTCACGATACTTTTGAGTTTGGAGGCCGTAGGAAGAAACAGCAGATTGGCGAGGCCCACACCATAGATGGTGGCGACAAAAGCCACGGCAATACCACCGCCCAGAGCGCCGGGATCTGCAAGATTCCCCATTACGTGGATAAGCCCCATGACCGCACCGATGATACCGATGGTCGGGCTGTATCCGCCCAGACCTTCGTAAACATTAGCTGCGGCCAAATCCATTTCCTCAGTGGTGTACATCTCCACCTCCAGAATGCTGCGAATGGTCTCAGGCTCTCCACCATCTACCAGCAATTGCAGGCCTTTGCGGGTAAATTCGTCGCTTTCCACCTCCAGCAGGGATTCCAATCCAAGCAGCCCCTCGCGTCGTGACGCATCACTCCAGGACACCAGCTTTTGAATCGTATCGACCACCGGCACCGTGGGTGGCATCAACATCCACCAGGCCATCCGCAAAGCACGCATGAATATCTTGAGCGAAGTCTGCACCATAACTGCGCCAAGCGTGCCACCAAAGACGATGAGGATAGCCGGCCCATTGAGCAAAGTAGAAACATGCCCACCCTCCAGATGCTGTCCCAAAAGGATCGCCACCAGACCAGCGCCAATCCCGAGTATGGTCATCAAATCCATAATTTATGCCGCGTTTGCCAGGCTGGAACCAATCTCATCCAAAGCCATCACTTGATCGGCTAATCCAGCCTTGATGATCGCCATGGGCATACCAAAGACCACGCAACTCTCCTCATTTTGAGCCCACACCGACGAGCCTCCAGTTTTGAGCAATTTTGCCCCCTCCCGGCCGTCGGTTCCCATACCGGTCAGCACCACAGCCAAAGCTTTTCCGGGAAAAAGGTCCGCAACCGAACGAAAGGCCAGATCTACAGAGGGCTTTAGATACTCGTCAGCTAAGGCGTCACGAACCCGAACCACACACTGGGCACCCTCAGCCTCCAACACCATCTGGCGGCCTCCCGGGGCAAGCAAGGCAACCCCCGGATGCAAGCGATCCCCGTCTTTTGCCTCTCGCACCGTGATCGCACAGGTTGTATTAAGGCGTTCTGCCAAGGCGGTGGTGAAATTTTCAGGCATATGTTGAATCAATAGGATGGGAAGGGGGTAATTTTCCGGCAGTGGGGCCAGCACATGTTGCAGCGCTACAGGACCACCGGTCGAACAACCGATAGCCACCAATCGAGTGCCTCTTTTTACCACCTCTTTTACAGTCTCCCGGCGAGGTGCGGAAGCTACTCTGCCAGGGGTTTTAGGCGCTACCTGAGCTTGGGCCTTGGCCAATTTTCGACGCCCAAGGATTCGTACATGGGTACGCAGGCGCACCAATATGCCACTCTTATCCCCATTCACTAGGCCGAATGCCTTAGGCAGAAATTCCATTGCCCCGGCCTCCAGGGCATCCAGAGTGGCTTTTGCACCAGCCGTGGTAATAGAAGAGAACATCAATACGGGTGTTGGATTATTGCGCATGATTTCACGCACGGCGGCAACACCGTCCATCACCGGCATTTCTACATCCATGGTAACGACATCTGGCGCGAGCTTGGCAACCTGCTGCACCGCCTCTTTGCCGTTGCACGCGGTTCCTATCACTTCAATCTTGGCGTCCGCATTGAGCGCCTCGCAGACGCGGCGCCGAAAAAAGCGCGAATCATCAACCACCAATACACGTATAGCCATATCTACTCTATCCAGGAAAAAGCGCACACGAGTGATACCAAGGAGAGATGCGAATTGTGCTTTTAATGGCCGCCGGCATAACTATCCAAAAGACCTGGCACATCCAGGATGAGTGCAATGCGCCCGTCCCCGGTAATGGTTGCGCCCGCTAAACCCTTTGTGCCCTGGAGCAGAGCCCCCAGTGGCTTGATCACGACCTCTTGCTGGCCCAACAAGTTATCCACCACCAGGCAGATCATCCTGTTTCCCACATGCACTACCAATACATGCCCATGCCGGGATTCGGCATCTGCGGCCGGATTAAGCCATTCCTTCAAATAAAAAAGCGGCAGCGGTGCGCCGCGTACCATCACCATGGCGTGCCCGTCCACACGATTCATTTTTGCCTGCTCCAGGTCGAATATCTCTTTTACATTGACCAATGGCAAAGCATAAATCTGCTTACCCAGCACCACCATCAAGGTTGGCACAATAGCCAGGGTGAGCGGTACTTTTATGACGATAGTGGAGCCTTTTCCCAAAGCGGATTGAACCTCAACACTACCATTGAGTTGGGTAATGCCGGTTTTAACGACGTCCATACCAACACCACGACCAGATACATCAGATATTTCAGTTTTGGTAGAAAATCCGGCAGCAAAGATCAAGTTATAACACTCATGATCCGTGAGACGTGCCGCCACCTCCTCATCCATCAGCCCCTTCTCCACGGCCTTGCCACGAAGTACCTCTGCATCCATACCCTTGCCATCATCGCTCACGGTCAAAAGGATGTGATCACCCTCCTGCGCCGCAGCCAGGGTTACAGTGCCCTTGCGTGGCTTGCCTGTTGCCTCCCGTTCCTCAGGCATTTCAACGCCATGATCCACTGAGTTACGTACCAGATGGACCATTGGATCAGCGAGGGCCTCCACCAAATTCTTGTCAAGATCCGTATCCTCCCCCACCATAACCAGATCAATATCCTTACCGAGGCTTCGCGCCAGATCCCTCACCACGCGTGGAAAGCGACCAAACACCTTCTTGATGGGCTGCATCCGGGTCTTCATTACAGCTGACTGAAGATCACCGGTTACCAGGTCCAGGCTACCAATGGCCTCGGCTGCCCGCTCGTTGGACAGGGTACTTTCCAGAGTGGTCAGGCGGTTGCGTACCAACACCAGCTCTCCCACCATATTCATGATTTTGTCCAACACGCCGGTATCTACTCGAACCGTCGTTTCACCCTTGGGGACCCGCAGAGGTTTTGCAGAAGCTTTGGCCTGTTTGGCCACCGGGGCCGGGGGCTTCGGTACGGCGGGCGGGGGTGCCGCCGGCGCCACTTTGGGTATTGGCTTCCCTGCTACCGCCGCGAGTTCTGCTTTTCTGGCGGGCTTTCCCCCGGCACCATGCAGCTCATCCAGCAGGGACTCGAATTCATCATCGGTGATCTCATCTGCCGAAGCCCCTCCATCAGCCGCTGGCTGCTGTTTTCTGCCGCTCCCGTGCAGCTCATCCAGCAAGGATTCAAATTCATCATCGGTAATTTCATCTGAGGAAACTGTCGCCGCGTCTGCACTTGCCGTAGCCTCTGCCGCTGGTTCAGCGAACTCACTACCGTCGTGCATTTGTGACAATAGCGAATCAAAAGCCGCTTCACGGACCGCTTTTTCATCACCCTCATCGGCCGCCTCATCCGCACCCACTGGCTCCAGCGCACTCTCTTCCGCTAGTTCTGGCTCGGCCACATCCTCGCCACGTTCCACGGCCTCCAGCTGGGCAATCAGCTCCTGCTCTGCAGATGGGGGTTCCTCACCTTCCCGCAGTTGTTCAAACATGGCGTTGACCACGTCCAGAACCTGCAACATCAGATCCATTAGCTCAGGGTCAACCTGTCGCTCACCCTGGCGTAAAAGATTGAAAATATCCTCGGCACGGTGGCAAACGGTCACCATACCGTCGAGGGCAAGAAATCCGGCCCCACCCTTTATGGTGTGAAAACCACGAAATATTGCGTTCAGGAGCTCCGTATCCTCCGGCTGGGTCTCCAGATCAACCAGTTGCTCACCGAGCAAATCCAGGATCTCGCCACCCTCTACCAGAAAGTCCTGGACAATTTCGTCGCTTAGGTCAATTGCCATAAAACGCCCTTCCGAATATTGGCTCGGGTTAAAAGCCCAGACTCAAAAGCAAATCATCCACATCATCCTGTCCTGAAACCACGTCAGCATCATCGTCGGGATTTATCCGTGGCCCTTTGGCATCCAGGCCTACATTTGGAGCGTTTATCGCAGCTGGTGCTTTGGCACCACCTCGCACCCGGATCATGTTGACAAGATTCTCCTCCACCTCCTGGACCAGCTGAATGACCTGACGCACAACCTGTCCGGTAAGGTCCTGAAAATCCTGGGCCATCACCACTTGCGACAAGCAATTATGGACCTGACCACAGTCCGCCTGGACCCGATCCAGATAAACGAGCAGTTCACCCAGGAGCACACGAAATTCACCCGCAACCATTTCCTTGCGTTTAAGGCGCAGCCAGCGCGGTTTCATTTTTTCCGCAGTAGAACCCAGGCCTTTGACCAAAGGTGCGGCCTCATCCATCGCATTGAGCGTTCTATGGGCGGCTTCTTCGGTCTTGGTAATCACATAATTAAGCCGCTCCTTGGCATCGGGTATCTGTATCTCCGTCACGTCTGCAAGATTTGCATCCAGCTCAAAACTGCGCAGTGCATCATGCAGTTGGCGGGTCATCGCTCCCATATCGCTAAACAATTGCGATTCACGTATGCGGGTAAGCTCATCAAATCCTTCGCGCGCCTTATCGTCCTCACCCGCCTCAATATCCGAGATCACATGCTTAAGGGATGGCAATAAGTCCTGCATCTCTCCAGCAGTCGAAATCGGCGCCCCCATTAAGCGGTTCCTTCAAGACGTTCAAAGATTTTTTCCAGCTTCTCCTTGAGGGTTTGGGCGGTAAAGGGTTTGACGATATAACCGTTCACCCCGGCCTGCGCCGCTTCGATAATCTGTGTTTTCTTGGCCTCGGCAGTCACCAATAGCACCGGCATGGCTGCCAGACGCTCATCCGCACGGACCGCTTTTAGCAGGTCAATTCCCTGCATAATCGGCATATTCCAGTCTGTCACCAGGAAGTCAAAATCACCATTCTGGAGCATCGGCAAAGCGGTACTTCCATCATCAGCCTCACTGGTATTGTTAAAACCCAGATTCCGCAACAGGTTTTTGATAATTCGCCGCATAGTAGAAAAATCATCCACCACCAGGATTTTCATGTTTTTATCCACGCCATTCTCCAACCCGACAACCCGAGATAACCAGACTGCCACTCACGTATTTTTCCTCCATTCACTCATACGGGCCTTTACTCGCAGCAGGGCCTGACTATGAATCTGGCACACTCGCGACTCGCTCACATTCAGCACCTCGCCAGTTTCTCTCAGATTTAGCTCTTCGTCGTAATACAGCGACATCACCAAACGTTCACGTTCTGGCAGACTGGCAATTGCACGCGCCAGGGCCTCACGGAATTGTGCAAACTCGAGCGCGTCAAGTGGCCCTGTGGGCCCCTCGGCACGGGACTCCTTGACCGATTCACTGGTGCTCGCCAATTCGTCAAAACTGAATATCTTGTGGCCTGCCGCATCCCGTAAAATCCGGTGATAATCGTCCAGGGAAATATCCAGCACTTGGGAAACTTCCGAGTCTCTGGCATCCCGGCCTTCCCGCATTTCAACATCGTGAATGGCCGCACTAACCTCACGCATCTTGCGATGCAGGGAACGAGGGGCCCAGTCACTCTTGCGAATTTCATCCAGCATCGCACCACGAATGCGAATGCCGCCATAGGTCTCAAAACTTGCACCCCGACTGGGGTCATAGTTTTGCGCCGCCTCCAGCAAGCCAATCATGCCCGCTTGAATCAAATCATCCGCCTGCACGCTGGACGGCAGCCGGCTAACCAGGTGATAGGCAATACGCTTCACCAGGGGGGCGAAGCGTTCCACCACCTCATCCTGGGTTCCAGCCTGAGCCTGCATTTCTTTATAAGTGCCAAGCCCGGTCATGGCCTCGCCCCTCCCCCTCTCTGACTAACCTGTATCAAACGCTCAACAAAAAACTCCAGTTGTCCGCTTGCCTCCGTCGCTACAGGCCAGTTATCGGCCACAGTAGCCAATTTCTTGAATGCAATTGCTGACGGGCTACGCGGATAGGCATCGATAACTGCCCGCTGGCGTTGAATGGCCTTACGCAGGCTCTCATCGAAGGGAATCGCCCCCATGTAATCGAGGGACACGTCAAGGAAACGATCAGTCACTCGCAGCAGCTTTATAAACAATGATTTACCCTCGCTTGCGCTGCGCGTCATATTGGCTACGACACGGAATCGATGGCGCCCATGATCACGATGCAAGATTTTGATCATAGCGTAGGCATCGGTAATCGAGGCGGGTTCATCACAGACCACAACCAGAATTTCCTGGCTGGCCTTACTAAAATTAAGAACGTTTTCCGCTATCCCGGCAGCGGTGTCGACGATGAGTACCTCGGCACCGTAGCCAAACTCACTAAAGGCATGAATCAGCCCTGCCGTTTCCGCAGCACCCAGTTCCGCCATTTGGCGGACGCCAGAGGCCGCCGGAATCAGCTTGATCCCACCCGGCCCGTCTATCGCCACCTCATCCAGTGTTGCCTCACCATTAATCACATGGGAAAGATTGTGCTCTGGCCGCAAGCCGAGCAGCACATCCACGTTGCCGAGCCCAAGATCGGCGTCCATGAGCAACACTTCCCGCCCCAATGCAGACAGCGCAAGGGCCAGATTGACCGATACATTGGTCTTGCCCACACCACCTTTGCCACCGGTGACCGCAATCACCCGCACACTTTCTGGCTTGACCATATGCCGCAGACCCGTGGCCTGATCGGCAGGAACGAGACTAACGGGCATAGGCCCGCTCTCCCGCATATGCCGAGCTAACAGCAGGCTCTTTCACTTGTTGTTGCCCGGCTAGCGCAACGGCGCGGCCAAGCAATGACTGGGCACGTGCCGGGGCTATATCCTCGGGAACCCGCTGCCCCTCAGTAACGAAGGCAACCGGTAGACGGTTCAAAATAATGCTGGAGATCACACCGCCAAGACTTGCCGATTCATCCAGTTTGGTCACTACCGTTCCATCGATGGCCACTTTCCGGAAGGCGCGGACTGTTTCTTCCAGCACCTGGGACTGAGCCGCAGCCGACAGCACCAGATAGCATTTGACGCGTAGAGAACTGGCTTTAATCATCGCCACCTGCTGTGACAAGCGGATATCTCGCTGACTCATGCCCGCGGTATCAATAAGTACCAGACGCCGCTCACGAAACTGCTCCAGGGCGTCGGCAAGTGCCTCGCCCCCCTCCACCACCTGCATGGGAATTCCCATAATGCGGGCAAAGGTGCGAAGTTGCTCGTGAGCGCCTACCCGGAAGTTATCAGTGGTTAGCAGGGCCACATTTTCCGCACCATGACGCAACGCAAAACGTGCGGCCAGCTTGGCAACGGTGGTGGTTTTTCCAACCCCGGTCGGTCCAAGCAAGGCGTAGACCCCACCGTCACCCAGGAGATCGTGGCTGGCTGGATAAATATCCTTGCTGAGAGTGTCCAGCGCATTCTGCCAAGCCGCCTGGGCATCGAGAGATTCCGGGGTGTGATCCGCCACACGTTGAGCTAGTCGTTGACTGAGCCCGATTTCGCCCAGTTGTCGGAACACGCCGGCACGCAATGGATGCTGGCGCTCCTGCTCACCCCACACCAGGCCGGAAAGCTGATGTTCAAGCAATCCCCGCAAATATTTCAATTCTTCGCCAACTGCCTCCATGGAGGCCGCCTGCCCGGACGGATGGCTGCTGCGTTCCTCGTCTGCAAATTCCATTGCTGCCAGATTGTCCTGCCAATTTTCGTCGTAGTCGGTGGCCGCTGAAATTTCTATGCCTCCATCGAGTTTACGATTGGATAAAATCACGGCCTCGGCGCCAAGATCCTCCCGTACCAGTTTAATCGCCTCGCGCATATCAGCTGCAAAATAGCGTTTGATTTTCATCATCTGGTCCTATTTCAATTTGTCAGGGTCATGCTAATGAACCGCGGCCGTAAGCCCGGGCTCACCGCCTACCGCGGCAATCACCCGTACCTGAATCTCATCCGGAACCTCGCCATAGGAGAGCACCCGTAAGCCACCACTCCCCGCACGGGCAAAACGTGCCAGTAATAAACGCAGCGGATCGGGAACCAAAAGCACCGCCGGATCGCCGCTGGCCTCTTGTTTCTGGGTGGCCTCTTGCAGGGCCCATTGCAAACGCTCCGATAGACCTGGTTCCAGCATAGCGCCCTCACCACCACCCGCCTGCACTGAATCCTGCAATAAACGGTCCAATCCCGGATCTATAGTAATCACTGAAAGTTCACTTCTCAACTCATTGATATTCTGCACGATAAGTCGCCCCAAACTCCGACGTACCGCCGCGGTCAATACGTCGGGATCTTGACTACGTGCGGCATGCTCCGCCAATGTTTCGACAATGGTGCGCGTATCCCGGATTGGCACGCCCTCCCGCAGCAAGTTCTGTAGTACCCGAACCAGACTCGCTGGCGGCAACTTTTCCGGTTCCAACTGCTCCACCAGTTTGGGGGTCCGCTCTTGCAGACGATCGAGTAACTGCTGAACTTCCTCGTGACCCAGTAATTCGTGGGCGTGCTCCTGAATGGCATGGCTCAGATGGGTGGCAATAACGGTACTGGCATCCACCACGGTATAACCAAAGGTCTGCGCCTGGTCTCGTTGTCCAGCGTCGATCCATACCGCCTCCAGACCAAACACCGGGTCCTTGCCAGCCTCACCACTGAGTTCACCAAAAACCTGTCCGGGATTAATAGCCAGTTCACGCTCCGGTTGAATCTGCCCTTCGCCCACGGTGACACCTTTGAGACTAAGACGATAACTATCTGGCGACAATTCCAGATTGTCCCGGATATGCACTGGTGGCACCAGAAATCCCAGTTCACGGGAGAGCTTCTTCCTAACCCCCTTGATACGTCCCATCAACTGTCCATTCTGGGCGGTATCCACCAACGGAATTAGCCGATAGCCCACTTCAAGCCCCAGCGGGTCAACACTGGGGACATCATCCCAACTGAGTTCCTTGGCCGGCGCAGCGATGGGTGCAGGCGCCTGATCCACCTCCGCCTCCCCTTCACTCTGCTTGCGCAGCATATAAAGGCCCGCGCCGCCCGCCAGGCTAGCAAGACTTAGAAAGGCGAGATTCGGCATGCCCGGAACCAATCCCATGGCACCGACAATACCGGCCGCGATTAATAATGTTCTGGGATCGTCAAATAGCTGCTGGATAATCTGTCCACCCACATCCTGTGCTGAGGAGACCCGAGTCACCATCAAAGCAGCAGAGGAAGACAGCAACAACGCTGGAATCTGCGCCACCAGACCATCACCGATGGTAAGCAAGGCATAGTTTTTCAGCGCCATCTCGAAGGACAAATTGTGTTGCAACATACCGATAAACAGCCCGCCTATCAGGTTGATGAACAGGATAAGAATGCCGGCAACAGCATCACCACGAACGAACTTGCTGGCACCATCCATGGCACCATAGAAATCGGCCTCCTCCGCAACATCTTTACGCCGGGTGCGTGCCTCATCCTGGCTTAGCAGGCCGGAATTAAGATCGGCATCGATGGCCATTTGCTTACCCGGCATGGCATCCAGGGTAAAACGGGCACTCACCTCCGCGATGCGTCCCGCTCCTTTGGTAACCACCACGAAATTGATGATCACCAAAATCGCGAACACCACCAGGCCAACGGCATAGTTACCGCCAATGACGAAGGCGCCAAAGGCCTCGATCACCTGTCCCGCCGCATCAGTGCCGGTATGCCCTTCCAGCAACACTACTCGCGTAGAGGCAATGTTAAGCGCCAGGCGCAGCAAGGTGGTCACCAACAGCACGATGGGGAAAACGGCGAAATCCAGTGGCCGCCGAGAATAAATCGCAGCTAGAATAACCACCATGGAGAGCGAGATATTGAAGGTGAACAGTACATCCAACACAAAGGGCGCCAGTGGCACCACCATCATCGCCAGCAATGCCAATAGCAGCAGGGGTACGCCCAGGCCGATCGCATGCAAACCGCGCACGTTTGCCAGCACCGCCTGCGGACTCATTGTTGTTTCCTCATGGACTTAATAATCACCATTAGTCTCGGCGTAATTCATCAGGGATAGGCAGGTCCCGGAATGAGGGTGCCTTTACGGAACTGGCGCTCATTTCCCGTAGCCGGAATACATAGGCCAGCACATTGGCCACCGCCAGATACAAGCCAGCAGGAATTTCTTGCTCCAGCTTGGTACTGAAATACAGTGCACGGGCCAATGGTGGCGCCTCTACCAGCACCACTTTGTGACGACGTGCCGTCTCGCGTATGCGCAATGCCACCAAATCCGCACCCGTGGCTACTACCCGTGGCGCCTGGCTCTTGTCCGTGTCATAACGTAATGCCACGGCATAATGTTCCGGGTTGGTGATCACCACATCGGCCTTCGGTACCTGTTCCATCATCCGCCGCTGGGCGAGTTCCTGCTGCAGGCCGCGGATCTTGTTTTTCACCTCGGGCTTGCCCTCGGTTTCCTTGAACTCCTCCTTCACTTCCTGGAGGCTCATACGCTGCTTTTTAGCGTGTTCCCATAACTGAAACGGTACATCGAGCAGGGCAATAGCGATCATCGCTGTACACAACAGGGCAAAGCTCCAGGAGAGATAATTACCCGCATGTCTCAGGGCGATGCTCAGTGGTTCGGTGGCAAGGCCCAACGCCTCATCGGCACGATTCCACAACAACAGCATCGCTACCCCAAGCAGCAGCAGAAATTTAGCCAGCGCCTTAAGTAGCTCCATCAATCCGTTGACAGAAAATATCCGTTTCATGCCCTTGATGGGGTCAAGTTTTTCCCATTTAACCGCCAGTGATTTAGTGCTAAAAACCCAGCCACTCAAGGCCGTGGGGGCCAGCAATGCGACCATCAAAGCCAACAACATGAATGGCGTTAAGGCAAACACCGCGTCCCTCATCGCGTTGACCAGAAAGGCAACGATTTCCCTCCGCCCCTGGAAATCATCTGCCTGGGCGAGAAAGCCCTGGCGCATGATGGCCAATAAATCATCTATCAGCGCCGGTCCCATGGCGATCAATCCAAAGGAGCTTGCCAGCAACAACAGGGTGGTGTTGAGCTCACGGGAGCGCGCAACCTGGCCCTCCTCACGCGATTGTTGCAGGCGGCGTGGTGTTGCCTGTTCTGTTTTTTCCTGGCTGCTGTCTTGGCCCTCTGGCATCAGATACCTCCCGAAATCAGGCCACGCATACCGATAAAAGCAAAATCAATCAGGTGGGATATTTGGGACACGATGGTAGACAAGCTATACAACATCACCGCGAAGCCAAAGATGATGGCAACGGGAAAACCAATCACAAAAATATTGAGCTGTGGTGCCGCCCGGGTCATCACCCCGAAGGCCATATTGACGGTCAGCAGGGTAGCCATCGCCGGCAGAGCCAACAAGGTAGCAGAGGCAAAGACCCAACCGGTCTGACCAGTAATTCCCCACAAGCCGGCACGGCTCAAGCCTTCGAAGCCAACTGGCAAGATTCTGAAGCTGTCGGCAAGCACCGTAATGGCCAGCAGATGCCCGTCCACCGCCAAAAAAACCAAGGTTAGAACGATGATATAAAACTGACTCAGTACCGGCACATTGATGCCATTTGCCGGGTCCACCATGGAAGCAAAGCCCAGCCCCATGAGATGAGCAACAATCTGCCCCAAGAGCTCCATCACCATAAACATCAGCCTTAAGGCAAAGCCCATGCCCAGGCCGATCACCACCTGCTGCACGGTAATGAGTAGCCCCGCAATGGATACAGGCTCCACCACCGGCATGGGGGCAAGCATCGGAACAATCGCCAGACTCAGCACCAATGCCACCGCCAGTGTCACTCGGGGGGGGGTGCCACGACGACCAAGCACCGGTGCCGCACTGACAAAGGCGGAGATCCGTACAAAGGGCCAAAACCAGGACGACAAGATCGCCATTACTTCCAGGCTGGTGATGGTCATGTGCTCACCTCGGCCTAACCGATCAGGTAAGGGATGCTTTCGATCAGACCCTGGGTGTAATCGACCATCAATGACAACATCCAGGGGCCGGCCAACACCACCACCAGCAGGGTTACGATGAGCTTGGGAATAAAGCTCAGGGTCATCTCGTTGATCTGGGTCGCGGCCTGAAACATGCTGACCAACACCCCCACTGTGAGTGCCGGCACCAGCAATACCAGAATCAATACCAGGGTAATCTCCAACCCCTGATGGATTGCCGTCATTGCGGTTTCAGTATTCACGGCCGCTCGTTCACACGTAGAAACTCGACGCCAGAGTGCCGAGTATCAGGGTCCAGCCATCCACCAGCACAAACAGCAGGATCTTGAAGGGAAAGGAAATAATCAGTGGCGACAGCATCATCATGCCCATGGACATCAGCACGCTGGCCACCACCAGATCAATGATTAGAAAGGGGATAAAGATGAGAAAGCCGAACTGGAACGCAGTCTTGAGTTCGCTGGTCACAAAGGCCGGCATCAGATAAACAAAAGCCACATCCTGTGCATTTTCCGGAGCCTCCTTGCCGGCGATCTCCATAAACAACGCCAGATCGGTTTCCCGAGTGTGGCGCAGCATGAAGCTATGCAGGGGCACTTGGGCCTTTGCAATGGCATCTTGAAAACCCAGTTCCTCATTCAAATAGGGCTTTAGGGCCTCTGTATGGATGCGCTCCAGTACCGGATTCATGATGAACAGAGTCATAAACAGGGTCAGCCCCAGCAACACCTGATTGGAGGGTGTCTGGGCCGTGCCCAGAGCCTGTCGCAAAATAGCCAGCACCACTATGATGCGGGTAAAGGAGGTCATCATCACCAAAAAGGCAGGCAGCAAAGTCAGCCCGCTCATCAAGGCCAGCACCTGCAATGACAGGGTGTAACTCTGACTGCCATCTCCGGCGGTACTGACCGAAAAGGCGGGCACACCCAAGGGCTCGGCTAAAGCCCCCAGGGGGGTAGCAAGGAGCAGGGTAATAGTAAATATCCGGCGCATATCAGCCCACATCCTGGCCGCGCATTTTGTTGATGGCATCACTGAGCTGTCGAGGGAAACCCTGATGGGCACGGGTCTCGGCCATCTCAATCGGTTGCTCCAGCACATGCAGGGTCTGGATGCGCCCAGGAGCAATGCCTAACAGTAACTGGGTATCGCCAACCTCCAGCAGTACCACACGTTCCCGGGTACCCATGGACAGTGCCGCCAGAATCCGTAACTGGCCATCGGCTCCTCCAGGCTGCATGCGCAGCAGGCGGCGCATTAACCAGGCACAAAAAACCACCGCCACCAGCACCAAAGCCAAGCCCATCAAGACCTGAAAGATAGTCTCACCACCCAGGGGAGACGGCGGCGCTGCAGCCGGCGTCTTGAGATCGCCCTCTGCAGCCCAGGACAGAGGCTGCCAAAGCAGCAAACTCAGTGACAGGAATAGCCGTTTTTCAAGAATCTTCACCCCCGTTCCCCGGCGCCTAACTGAGTTTCTTCACCCGATCCTGCGGGCTAATCACATCGGTCATGCGGATGCCGAACTTTTCGTTGACTACCACCACTTCGCCATGGGCCACGAGGGTTCCATTGGCATACACATCCAGCGGTTCGCCGGCCAGGCGTTCCAGTTCCACTACCGAGCCCTGATTAAGCTGCAGCAAATTGCGGATACTAATGGAGGTACGCCCCAGTTCCATGGACAGGGTCACCGGGATATCCAGAATGGTCTCCAGGTCCGGCGATACTCCACCGAGGTTTCCCGGCTCCGTCAGGTTTGGTGTAGGTGCCGGGCTATAAGCTGGCCCCGCCGTGGCCGCGTTCACCTTATCCTTGGCATCCGCCTGTTCGGCCAGAGCATCGCCCCAGCCATCTTCGGCACCGGCATCGCTACTATCACCATCGGCCTTGGCATCCGCCTGCTCGGCCAAAGCCTCATCCCAATCATCACCTGCGGCTGCATCATCGGCCTTGTCAGTCGCCTCGGACTCGGCCAATGCCTCGCCCCAGTCATCGCCTGTAGCCGCATCACCAGCCTCGCCATTAGCCTCATCAGACGTTGTTTCTTCAGCCATTAGTATTCTCCCCCGGGGACGTTGTACGCCCCCCCTTTCTACGGATATGTTCTACTACCTGGAGGGCGACACTGCCCCCGGAAGCCCCAGCCTGAGCACGAAACATCGGTACATTTTCTGCCTTTGCCAGCACCGTATCTGGGATCTCCACAGGAATGATGTCACCCTTCTTGAGTTTGGCCAGCTGCCGCAAAGAGATCGTCGTCTCGGTCAAGGTGCTCACCAGTTCCACCTTGGCGGCCTCGATTTCTTCACGCAGTGCCAAGCCCCAGCGATCGTCATGGTCTGAGCGATCACTTTGCATTCCTGTATCCAGAAGATCCCGAATGGGTTCGATCATGGCGTAGGGCATGGCCACATGAAAATCCCCACCACCCCCCTCCAGATCTACGTGAAATACGGTGATAACCACCACTTCGCTCGGGGTGACAATATTGGCAAAATGCGGATTAACTTCGGAACCCACGTGTTCAAAATTCAGATCCATGACTGGAGTCCACGCCTCTTTCAGATCCTTGAAGATAAAGCCGAGCACCATTTCAATAATGCGAGTCTCTGTGGGGGTAAAATCCCGGCCCTCAATTTTTGCGTGGAAACGACCGTCACCACCAAAATAATTATCGACGATGGAAAATACGAGCTTGGGGTCAAAGGTAAAAAGAGCCGTTCCCCGGAGTGGCGAGATTTTTACCAGGTTCATACTGGCCGGCATAAATAGACCATGCACATATTCGGCAAACTTGAGCATTTGTACCGTGCCCACCGATATTTCCGGAGAGCGGCGCAGCAGATTGAACAGGCTGAGGCGCAAATGGCGGGCAAAGCGCTCATTAATCATCTCGAGGGTCGGTAAACGGCCCCGCACGATGCGGTCCTGGGTATTAAAGTCATAGTCAGCAGCTATGCCAGGCTCTAAATCCGGCCTGCCCTCGGTTTCTACATCGCCGGCATCCACGCCGTGGAGCAGCGCATCAATTTCATCCTGAGAAAGTATGTCTTGAGCGGGCATAGGGCTTACTGCATGACAAAACTGGTGAAATAAACCTGCTCCACGCCCGTGCTACCGGTTTCCCTTTCGAGAATTTCCTGAATAGCAGCAAGCGTGTCCGCCTGTAATTTCTGTTTGCCTTCCCGATTGGAGAGTTCCTTGGAGGTTTTACTGCTGAATAACATCACCAGGGCATCACGAATCACAGGCATATGCAGATGTACCTGCTTCAATACATCCTCGTCGCGAGTCATGGCCTGCAAATCAATCTGCAAAAAACGGGCTCCACCACCGGACTGGAAATTGACCGTAAAACTGGGTTTAAGGGAGATGTAGATAGCCTCCTTGCGCTCCACCTCTTTTTCCACTTCTGCTTCTGCCTCAACATCCACCCCGGCATCAGTCGACTCCCCCCCGAGGAAAAAGAGGGTGCCACCGATTCCTCCCCCCAGTAGCAACAAGCCGACAAGCCCGAAAACAATGATATTTTTCTTGCTCGATTTCGGTGCTTCATCAGAAAGTTCGATCTCTTCTTCTGCCATTAGTGTCCCCTTGTTCTTTAATAGTATTCATTAGCAAGGCTCGTGCCACACTATTTATAAGTTAACTATCAGTTACTTACAAATATACGCGCCTTACTAATGACGGAATATTGACGGAATATACCGATGACTCATCGGTAGCAAAAGCTTATTGTGGCGAGGGAGGGTCCAGCAAGGGGAAAAGGTTATTTGAAAAAGGAAATGGGACGGGGTATCAAAACCGCCCGCAGCCTGCCTGAAAGTCTGCCCGACTCAGGGAAGCTCTGATTTATTCCGGGCTAAGTAGATTGCGATTCAAAATGTTCAGCTTTGAGGCACTGAACGCATGTGCGCCAGCTATTGCGAAGAGCATCAACGATAAAGATGAACATCTTGAGCGCAAGATACGAGTCTACGAATAGATAAGAGCTCCCTTCAGACTACCCTGCTGCGGAACTATGCGTATTTGTCTACCAGACCCTGTTTCGTCATGGTAATGCCTGGCTCGGCAGACTGCTTGTCTTCAGCTTGAAAGGAATTGTCGCCAATCAAGGTGTCTGCCTCACGCTTCTCATTGAAGCCACTGGTTTGGCCGTCCCCCACGTCCACGTTGACGCTGGAAAATCCACTCTCCATCAGCGACTCTCGGAGACGGAAACTGGCTTGCTCCAGTAATTCACGGCTTTGGGCATGCTGGGCCACGAAATGAATCTGGGTGTCACCTCCATCCACAGCAATTTTGATCGCTATGGGGCCGAGTTCAGGTGGGTTGAGACGAATTTCAGCCACTGAAATATTCTGTTTCACCAGCCAGTTAACCCGGGTCCCCAACTCCTGGTCCCACCCGGGCGCACCCACTGGGGTCTGGATAATCTGTACCACATCCGGCCTTGGGGCAGTTTCACCGGCAACCATTGGGCTGGCGGTCGGAGCCACTGTTGCTGACGATATAGAGCTGGGCGACTGAGTTTGTGAAGCCTCAGCCAGCTTAAGCTGCTCCACGGGCATAGCACTTGCCGTACGAGCAAGGGTGCTCGTTTGTTCCGCTAATGTCTGCTTTTCCAGTGCTAACCCTGGCTGGGCGGGAGTCGCAGAAGTATCGGTAGCCGGCAAGGACTGAGGACCGGAATTAGCTGCCCCCAATTTTATATCCGGAACCAGCTGCTGCCTTGCAATGGGCAATCCTTGAGGCAAAAGAAGCTCCTCGACCGGCTCTCCCACAGGGACCTTGAGTTGTTCCACGGAAGGAGCCATCGCCTGATCGAGTGATTCGAGAGGTAGCGGCAAACTATTGCCATGAGGCGAAGTAGGAGCGGCAAGATTGAGGGTTTCCACACCCAGCTCCGGGGATTCACCCAGGGCATTGATCTGCTCTTTTAACAGGCCAGGAAAAGACTCACCCTGGGTAGTATCCGGGCCATCAACCCCTTGAGGAATCGAGCTTTCCCGGGGTTTTACCAACCCCGAACTCAATACTCCCAAAACCCCGGTACTTTGCTCCGACATCGTTGCTCTCCTGCCTGTTGCGAACCCAGCTTAACAATTAACAGGCAAACAACGTACCAGAAAGGCAGAATCGAGAAAGGGGAGGTGCAGATTATAAGCCCTTGGGAGAAGCAACTCCCTGATGTCGATCGTCCAGATCACCCTGCTCCCGGCTATCAATGCGGCGCTCCTCATCATGCCTGCATCGGCTGATTAGCTTATCTACCACGCGAGTCCGGGTACGCTGAGCAACCCAGTTATCAATATTCACTCGACATTGCTGGTGGGCACTATCAATCTGCCCTTTCAGCACAAAAATAACATCATCTATTTTATTAACAAATGTGTGTATCTCACGTATTTTATTAATAGTTACCCCGGAATTAGAGAGTTCGTTAAGTCGGCTTTGATAATCTGCACGATAACCTGAAAGTTCGGTCAGCTGCTCCTCGAGATGGGCCACAACCTCGCGACTGGAACGCAACTCACGGGCAGCGCCCTGCTGCTGACGATCAGCTAATTTGGCTATTGGCTGCAAACGCCTGGAACGCTTCATGCCGCAACTCCCGCAGGCTCGATAGCATTGGCAAGCAGCTGATCGAGATTTGTCAGGCTTTCTCTAAATGAGACCGGCTGATTCATTTCCTGACGCAAAAAATCCAATAGCCTGGGGTATATCTGAATGGCCTCATCAACCTGCTCATTACTGCCTGGTGTGTAAGCACCCACGTTAATCAAATCGTAATTTTCCTGATAGGTAGAGTAAAGCTGACGAAAACGTCGTGCCTGCTGTTGATGCAGGCTCTCGGTAATATTGGGCATTACGCGGCTGATAGAAGACTCCACATCAATGGCGGGATAACACCCCTGTTCGGCAAGCCGACGTGACAGCACGATATGCCCGTCGAGTATTGCTCGCGCCGCCTCCGCCAGAGGGTCCCCCTGATCATCGGACTCGGTCAAAATTGTGTAAAAGGCGGTAATACTGCCTCCCCCGGACCCACCATTACCCGCCCGCTCCACCAGTTGCGGCAGACGTGCAAATACTGAGGGGGGATAGCCACGGGTCGCTGGTGGCTCACCAATGGCCAGGGCTATCTCCCGTTGCGCCTGGGCAAAGCGAGTCAGAGAATCCATGAGCAGCAGCACCCGAAGACCCCGGTCCCGAAAATACTCTGCAATGCTGGTGGCTAATATGGCGCCGTGCAAACGCACCAGTGGTGGCTCATCCGCGGGTGCTGCCACCACCACAGCCCGTGCCATACCCGTTTCACCGAGGATATCGGTAATAAATTCCTTGACCTCCCGGCCACGCTCGCCAATCAAACCCACCACCACCACATCTGCATTGGTAAAACGGGTCATCATTCCAAGCAACACACTTTTGCCCACCCCACTACCGGCAAATAACCCCATGCGCTGCCCCTCACCGACGCTAAATAAGGCGTTGATGGCACGCACACCCACATCCAGGGGTTGATGGACCGGACGCCGGGCCATGGGATTGATGGAATGCCCCGACATGGGGAAATTCTCGCTAACGGCTAAAGGCCCCTTGTCGTCAAGCGGCATACCGGTCCCATTCAGCACTCGCCCCAGCAAGCCATCACCGACCTGAATTTGGCTACCGCGGCCCACCGGAATTACCCGTGCATTGGGAGCCAGCCCGCGCACATCTCCGATAGGCATCAGCAATAGCTTGTCACCGGAGAAGCCCACCACCTCCGCCTCTACTGGCACCCCACCCGGGCGCATCACTCGGCATTGATCACCGATGGCTGCTTGGCAACCCACCGATTCCAGGGTCAGGCCGACCATGCGCTTCAATTTTCCCTCCACCACCAGGGGACGGGGATTGCGTGCCCGCTGCAGATAGGGCTCTAGCCGTTGCCGATCGATGGCCTGTGGCGTGGTTTTAGCGTTCATCCTCGCCCTCCTGTTGCCCACCAAGCACATCACTAATAACAACCGCCATACGACTCTTCAGGCTGGCATCAATATGTGAACTATCGGTCTCTATACGGCAAGCTCCTCGCTCCAGGGAGGCATCCTCAGAAATTTCCCAACGCTGTTCATCCTCATTCAGGGGCATGGCTTCACCCATCAGCAAGGCATCCTGAGGATGTAAATAAACCCGGACATTGTGTGCCGACACCGGCAACACAGCAATCGCTCCGCGCACCGCGTGCAATACGATCTCCGGATCAATCGTGATCTCGCGATAGATTAATTGCCTGGCCACTTCCATCGCCAACTCTACTAGAATAGCCTCTGTTTCCTGCTCGAGTGCCGGCAGGGCTCCACTCAGGTCCTCCAGCAACTGCTCTGCCCTGGCCGCCAAAGGTTGTAATTCCTTGGCAGCCGCCTGCCGCCCCTCTGCCAAACCCTGTACAAAGCCAGCTGCTCGCCCCTCCTTACGCGCCTCTTCTCGAGCCTGCTGCTGCAACTTCTCCATTTGCGCGGCGGTTAGTGCTGACAAACGATGTCCTCCCCTGGCAGCGCCGCCCGCCGTACCTACCACAGGAAGTTCCCAGCGTTCATAAGCACTGAGGGCCCTTTTCTCATCTGCAGTATTTTTTGCCATATCTAGACTGGGCACACGTTATGGAAGATCTGGGTGATTCAACGCTTTCTTAAGGGTGCAATAGGCACGCCTCGTGTTACACAAATTCTTCACCGCCCTGGCCCCCAAGCATAATCTCACCATCGTCCGCCAGGCGACGCGCAATGGTAACAATTTCCTTCTGCGCACCTTCCACCTCACTCAGGCGCACGGGTCCTTTGGCCTCCAGATCATCACGCATCATCTCTGCGGCACGCTTGGACATATTTTTGTAGAATTTCTCCTTCATTTCCTCTTCCGCACCCTTCATTGCCAGCAATAGATTTTCCGAAGAAACCTCACGCAACAGGGTCTGGAAGCCGGCATCGTCCACCTCTATCAAGTTCTCAAAGACAAACATCTGGTCCTGAATTAATTGGCTTAGGTCGCTATCAGTCTCCGCCATCTTCTCCATCAGCGCACTGCTCACCGACCCTTCGACGAAATTAAGTAAATTGGCAGCTCGTTTGACCCCACCCACCGCCGCAGACTGAACGTTACTGGCTCCGGAAAGCTGTTTCTCCAGCATCAGATTGAGTTCCTGCAAGGCACCAGGCTGCACCGAGTCCAGCGTTGCGATCCGCATCATGATGTCTACCTGTAGGTTCTCTGGCAACAGGGACAGAATCTCACCGGCCTGATCACCATCCAGATAGGAAAGCACAATGGCGATGATTTGTGGATGTTCGGCACGAATCACCTCCACCACCGCCCGTGGCTCCATCCACTTCAGAGATTCCAGCCCCTGGGCATTACCACCCAACAGAATTCGATCGATAACATTGCCCGCCTTGTCCTTTCCCAGTGCATCAATAAGCACCGTTCGGACATAGCCCTCCGAGTCCATCCCCAAGGCCGTATGGCGACCAACAGACTCGAGGAAATTCATCAGCACACCATCCATTTGCTCTTGAGACACATCACTCAGGCTCGCCATGGCTCCACCGAGCTTCTGGACTTCCTTTGGACCCATGTGTTTCAGGATCTCCACGGCATGCTCTTCCCCTAGAGAGAGCAGCAAAATGGCCGCGCGATCAAGGCCAGTAACCGGCGCGCTTACCTCAGCCACCTTCGGATACCCACGTCTTTACCACGCTGGCCACTCGTTTTGGATCGTCAGCAACCACCGCTTTTGCCGCGTCCAGCGTTTGGTGCCCGGCACCGGCGGGTCCTGGCAAGGATTGAATCCCGGGCGCTGTTCCCGCCTGCTGTGCTGGCGTCCCGCCCCCAACCCCCGGCTCCCCGCCCTCTGCGGCAGCATCTGAAACCACCGCAACCGAGGTGGCCGCACGACTGCTGAGATTACGCATTATCGGCCGCAGCACTCCAAATATAAGAAATAATACGAAGATTATACCGCTCGCCTGCTTCCCGAGATCCCACACCCATGGCTGCTTCCAGATGGGAATTTCCGGCAATGGCTCTTCCGCGGGTGGCTCGATAAAGCGGTTATTGATGACTCTAATGCTATCGCCGCGGGAGGCATCAAAACCAATGGCGTCCTTGACCAGCCCGGTAACGCCCTGCAGCTCCTCTTCAGTCCATGCCTTACGCTCAATTTTTCCGCCGCTGGCGGTAATGCTTCGATCATCAAGCACCACCGCCACCGAAACCCGGCGCACGATACCCGCCGCTGCACGGGTATGGCTGATAGTCCGGTCAAGACGATGGTTGACGATCTCCTCCCGCCGGAAATTATTGGCAGTCTCAGTACCCTCTGTGGCGCCTGCACCACCCGCCTGCTCTGGCGCTGCACCAGCCCCCGGCGGTTGATTACTGAGCGCTCCAGGGACACCACCTGCTATAGCCCCACCGCCATCACGTTGCTCAACGACCTGACGACTCTCCACCGCCGGCAAATCGGGATTGAAACTCTCACGGGTACGCTCGCTACGCGTGAAATCCATATCCAGCGCCACCTGGGCGCGAAATCCATCCAGCCCCACAAAGGGATTCAAGATCTCCTGAATCTTTTTCAGATAACCCTTCTCCACCCGCTGCCGATAACTGAGTTCCTGGTTATTCGGCGCCAGTGCGTCATCGCTTCCCGGGGCGTTGAGCAGATGCCCCTTGTCATTGATGACACGAATATCACCCACCTCCATTCCAGGCATGGCTGCGGCGATAAGATGAGCGATAGTCCAGGCCTGCCCCTCCTCCATGCGCCGCCCTGGGTGCAGCTTGACCACCGCCGAGGCACTGCCCCGGCTACCACCACGAATAAAGGCACTGCGGGGGGGAGATGCCAGATGCACTCGCGCACTGGCAATGTTGTTCATAGTGGAGATGGAACGCCCTAATTCCACCTCGCGGGCGCGCTGAAAACGTGCCCGTTCGAGAAAACGGCTGGTGCCAAAACTTGGGGCTTCATTGAGGATCTCGTAGCCTGAACTGCTGCTCTTCGGCAGCCCCGCCGCCGCCAGTTTGATCCGTGCCTCGTCCACTTTTGATGAGGGAACCAACACTGCACCGGATTTGTCATCCACGCGAAAGGAGATGCCAGACTGTTGCAGAGCACTCATTACCTCGGTGGCATCCTTACCACCCAGGCTACCGTACAACAGGCTGTAATTGGGGGTCCAGGACCACATGGCTCCCACCACCCCCAGGGCAACGCTGGCGGCCAGTGCCAGCATCAGTATGAGCTGCCGACCAGCGGCCATGAGTTGTATGCTGGACGTAGCATTGGATTCAGCGGGTAAATTTACGGTTGCCATGATTTGGGCCTCTAGAGCCTCTGATTAGTCCGGGGATGCGCCATATTCCATATAAATATGACCGCCTAAATCGGCATATTCATAACTTCCTGATAAGCAGTAATCAGCCGATTACGCACCTGGGTAACCGCTTGGAAGGAGAGATTCGCCTTCTGCATGGCGAGCATGACCTCGCCGATGGCCACATTGGGGTCCCCTCGCTCAAAAGATTCAGCCTTATGTGCCGCGTCCTTCTGCAAGCCATTCACCTGATTTAGCGAGGCCTTGAAAATGCCGGAAAACCCCTCGGTTCCCCCGGTTTTTTCTGGCCCAGCGGGCATCCCCTGAGCCTGTGCCGTGAGCACACGCATCTGTGCTAGCAATTGATTCACATCATTGGTTTTCATCGTCTCCCCTCCCCTTCAAACAGGCCAGTCATGCCGGTACTTCTATTCCCGCGGCGCGCATTCTGGCTAACTTATAGCGCAGGGTGCGTGGGCTGATACCCAGATTTTTTGCCACCGCACTACGATTACCCGCGGCCTGGGTCAGTGCCGTCAGAATCACCCCGTATTCACGCTCTTTGAGCTTGTCCCCCAGCGCTTCCCCTACAGACAATGTGGGCGCCTGGATACTTTCTATAGCATCTTCCAATCCCCCCGTTTCCAGGCAAAGATCCGCCGCTTCTATGTACGCGCCTGCCTGCAACACCATCGCCCGCTGAATGATATTGTCCAATTCGCGAATATTTCCTGGCCATGACTGAGCGCGCAGACAATCCATGGCCGCTTCGCTAAATTTTGGCCGTGCGGCTGCATCATCACCAAAACGGGCCGCAAGAAAATCAGCCAGTGCGGGGATATCGCCACGGCGTTCACGCAGTGGTGGTGATTTAAGAGGAAAGACGTTCAGGCGATAGTAGAGATCTTCACGAAAACGACCTTCCTCTACTTCCTTTTTCAAATGCCGATTAGTGGTGGCCAGCACCCGCACATCCAGCGCGATGAGCTTGCTTGAACCCAGTCGTTCCACCTCACGCTCCTGCAATACGCGTAGCAGTTTGGCCTGCAGCCCAAGGTCCATTTCCGATATTTCATCCAGTAACAGGGTGCCGCCGTCAGCCTGCTCAAACTTGCCTGGGCATGCCTTATACGCACCAGTAAAGGCACCCTTGTCGTAGCCAAATAACACCGCTTCCAACATATTGTCGGGAATCGCCGCACAGTTAATAGCGATGAAAGGCCCCTCAGCTCGCGCTGATTGATCGTGGACAAAGCGCGCTAACACCTCTTTGCCACTACCACTTTCGCCGCTGATCATCACGGTGACATCGCTACCAGCGACCCGCCGTGCCAGCTCCACCACCGCCTTCGAACGTGGATCTTCGGCCACCATCGAAGTATCCACCGGTGCGGCCGGTAGATAATGGCTGACCTTACTTACCAGCACCTCCGCCTCAAAAGGTTTTACAAGATAGTCGGCAGCGCCTTCACGCATGGCATCCACGGCCTGGCGTATGGTGCCGTAGGCGGTCATGAAGAGCACCGGGACGGCTGGATAATGGGGCCGCATACTTTTTAGCAGGGTCAGTCCGTCCATAGGCTCCATCTTGATATCACTCAAGACCAAACCCGGGGACTCACTGGCAAGCACCTTCATCGCCGCCTGGCCATCACCTGCGGCGAAGGTGCTAAAGCCGGCCATGCCTAAAATGTCACACAGTGCAGTACGCAGCTCCATGTCATCCTCAACCACCAATACGGATGCACTCACCTTAATGCCCCTCCCATAACCTGTTTTTCCCCTGCATTTATCCCGGCATTTATTTCGTAATGGATATCGAGCACCGGCAATTCAATCACCAGCGTGGTTCCTCTGACCTCCGTAGAAAGCAGCATCAGTTGACCACCATGGGATTCAACAATGGCCCTCGCCACCGCCAGCCCCAGGCCGGTACCGTTGCTGCGAGTGGTATAAAAAGCCTCGAATATGCGCGCCTGATTCTCCATTGATACACCCGGGCCATCATCGGCCAGGGTTATTCGAATCAAGGCATTGTCAGGCAGTTCGGCGCGTAAACTTAGCTGCGCCCCATCGCCACAAGCCTCCAGGGCATTGTTGATGAGATTTTGTAAGGCGCTTTGCAAAGACTCCCAGCTGCCGGAAATCATTACCTCAGCATCCAGCGCATGAAAATCAAGGCTGGCTTTAGCGTGCTTTAGCTGGTTTTGCAGACCGTTAACGAAGTCATCCAGGCACGGCCCCAGAGAAATAGGCACTACAGGAAAATCGCCGGCGCCCGCAAAGGCCAACATATCCTCCACCAGCTTTTCCAATTTCCCCAAGCGCCCGATAATGACCTCCCGCGCCCGCCCCCGCTCCAGGGCCGAGGCATAGAGCAGCGCGGAGGACAGCGGAGTACGAATCTGGTGGGCCAATACCGCGGCGGTCCGTCCCAAGGCGGAGAGACGCTCAAGGCGAGACACCCTCGCCTGCAGGGCCCGCGTCTCGGTGACATCGTTAATCAGAATCAATTGCCCCGGCTCATCACCAAGGGAACGTGTAGCAATGTTGACCCGCCGACCGTCTTGCAAGGAAATTTCATGGCCGTCATCGGCTCGTGGTGCAAATACCACGTTGACCACCTCGCGCCATGCCTCACCCAATAAGGGCCGTTGCAGCAAGTCGGTGGCAGCAGGATTACAGTGGCTGATGATGCCATCCGCATCCAGCACGATAACGCCGGCGGGCAAGGCGTTGAGTAAATGTTCAAGGCGTTGCGCCAGACGCTCTTTTTCCTTGAGGCGCACAGCGCTTTGATCGTGGGCCAGGCCAAGCGCGGTATTGAGCCCTTCAACCCGTTGCTCCAGATCGCGGTAGGCCGACTCGAGATCACGCGAGATATGGTTAAAAGCCTCAAAGGCCCCTTCCAATTCAACAATGGGCGTCGCGCTGGAGATACTCATCTATTGAGGCATCCTCTGATGGAAAGGTGCCCTCACCGATGAGCACCACTTGCGAGGATAGAAGCAAAGACCGTGCCTAAACCAAAAACCCCCTGATAAACAGGGGGATATGAAGGCTAATTTACTGGAGAGCTAAAAAGCGTCAAAAACTGGACGCGCTCTCTTCGCGCTGCAAACCAAATTTCCGCATCTTTTCCACCAAGGTGGTGCGCCCCATCTTCAGGCGCTTGGCTGCATGGGCAACCACCCAATCGGCCTCCTGCAAGGCTTGGCGAATGAGCATGCATTCCAGTGAACTCAAATGTTCCTTAAGGTCCATGCCTTCGTTAGGCAGGGTTCGGGTGGCCACCACAAAGTTGGAAAGATCCGGATCCACCTCTAAATTTCCCGGGATCTGGCCAGCGCGATACTTCTCTGGCAGGTCAGACCTTTCCACTACGCCGTAGGGAAAGAGGATGATCAAACGCTCAATGAGGTTGGCCAGCTCGCGCACATTGCCCGGCCACGCATAGCCACAGAGCGTACGCACCGCTTCAGAATTAAGTCGGATGGAACCCCGTTTTTCATGTTCCATACGGCTAATCAAATCATTAATCAGCAACGGAAGATCCTCTACACGCTTACGCAGAGGGGGCATTTCCATGGGAAAGACATTGAGCCGGTAATAAAGATCCTCGCGGAAGCGCCCGCTAGATATGCCAGCTTCAAGATCATTATGCGTGGCCGCCAGGATGCGTACATTGGTGGAAATGCTGCGCGTTCCCCCTACCCGCTCAAAGGTACGTTCTTGCAGAACTCGCAGCAACTTGACCTGCATCATGAGCGGCATATCCCCAATCTCATCAAGAAACAGGGTGCCGCCATCGGCCAGTTCAAAACGCCCCCTACGGGAACTGATGGCCCCGGTAAAGGCACCTTTCTCGTGGCCAAATAGCTCGCTTTCCAGAAGATCCGGCGGGATTGCTCCACAATTAACTGGCACGAAAGGACCGTGGCGACGGGTGGAATGAAAATGGATATTCCGGGCCACTACCTCCTTGCCCGTACCTGATTCTCCAAGGATCAGTACATTGGAATCGCTATCGGCCACTTGATCGATCATCTTGCGGATATTGCGAATACCCGTGCTGCTACCCACCAGATTACGAAATAATTCCAGCGCACGACGGCTATCTCCGTCCTTGCGACGCTGATGATGCAGATAGACTTTGCGCAGTGCTTCCAGAACCTCTGTACGCCTGAGCGGCAAGGTCAGTTGCGCAACACAGTCAGCGCCGGATTTCATCTCCGCCATATCTGCAGCGCGGCCCATGAGAATAACGGGCAGGTTGGAACTTGCTTTTTTGAGAGCCGCCAACTGCCCACCCAAACCACGCGCTTTAGCCTCAACGGCCAGAATAAGGAGTTCTATATCGTTGTCGTCAGCCAGTAAGCCTAAAGCCTCCTGACTATCACTTAATATGCTCGGGCGGTGTTCCAGAAACTCGAAAAGGCCGTGCAGCAGGTCGTGATGCTGCGGGTCTTTATCGACAATCAGAATTTGCAGCGGATTCATCTCTAGAGGACCCAGCCTTTATTCATCCCCGCCTCGACAATCGAAGTAATAGGGGGAAGTTTTTATGCACTCGTATCGGTGCAAATCGTTGGCTAGGTTAAACGGGGAGACGGCTAGATGTCAAAAATTTGGCGCGCCAGGGACTATATGGGTATATTACATTAGAACAATCATATAACATGTTGTTATTTATATATTTATGACAAGAGGTCTACTCTTGCATAGTATTGTGGTAAGCGGTGTTTGCACGTCTACCCTGATGGATATTTCGCAATGCCTCCTTACAGGTATCACGCACTGAGACAACCTGCAGACTAATTGATTTATTCAGTTTCAGCAGTACCCCAAATAGCACCACATCGTCTGCGCCCACCGCCGCCGGGGCAGCCAGGATATTCAGAAAGTGCTGGCGGCGCTTTAAGGTGTTGGCGAATGTATCCCACTGTTCCTGACGCGCGCTGGCCAACATTTTCTCACTCAGCCGAAGCGCCTGTCGAAGGGCATTCAGCCGTAATGATGCTTCCTCAGACAGATCATGCACTGGCCTTTTGTACCTCGGTAGATTCACCCCTGACCTCGAGCGGCAACGCATCCCAGCCTGCCTTGATTTCTTGCAATAAACCATGCACCTCGGTCAACACTGCCACATCGTCACTTAGATTGGCCTCCACCAGTCGGCGGCCCATATATTCGTACAAGCTATCGAGATTGGCGGCAAGCGCCCCACCGTGCTGTCGATCCAAGCTGACGCGTAGACCTTCAATAATGGAGATCGCGCGTCCCAAATGCTCACCTTTCTTGGCGACCTCACCGCGCGCCATAAAGCCGCGGGCGGAGGCAATACGCGCCAAGGCACCATCCAGCAACATCTGGATCAGGCGATGAGGAGTGGCCTCCTCAACACCGGACTGTACCCCTACCGAACTGTATTCAGATAAGCCTTGTTTTGATTGACCAAAACTCATTATCGTTCTCTCCAATATTTATCTGTTATCGATTATTCTGATTGATGGTCAGACCCTGCAATGCAGTGAGTTGCTGATTCAGAAAAGTAGTGGTGCTCTGCAATTGATTGACCAGGGCGTCCATGGCATTAAATTGTGCGAGCAGCCGGGTCTCCCGACGTAGCAGCCGCTGATCCAATACCTCCCGTTGGCGGGTGATTTCATCTATACGGCTACTGAGTCCTGTATTGCGGCTATCGAGCGCCCCATCAAACTTGAGAAAGCCGTCCAGGACGGAATCGAGCCGGGTAGCAATACCATTGGTGCTGGAAAAAAGCTCCCCCACCGCATCGAAATCGGTGTCCAGTGCAGTATTGAGCGCGCTACTATCGAGCTTCAGAGAGCCATCCGCCTGAGTGGTGATACCAATTTCCACCAAGCTATTAAAGGACGAATTGATACCACTCACCTGAGAGCCCAGTTCCCGCTGTATCTGGCTGCTGATTCCACGCAAGGTAGCATCGCCCAAGAGAATGCCACGGGCACCGGAATCTGCATCGAATACAGATAAGTCATTAATGGTTGAGCGTAAGCTGTTGTAACTGGAGACAAAACCTTGAACGGCACTGCTGACTGCTGCCTTGTCCAGGCTGACACTCAATTCCGTCGTTACTCCGGGAGCAGAGGAGACCTCGAGCAGGTCTATGGTCACCCCCTCAATGGCATCACCGATGCTGTTGGTGGAGCGGGTGATGGTCTGGGTATCTATCTTAATCTGAGCATCTATCGCGGCACTGAGTTGCGTTAAATTGGTCGTGCCGCTGCCGAGTGGCAATGGATCGTAGACCAGTTGAGAGAGGCCACTACTATCCGTATGGTCGTCGTCATCATCCACCACAGTTAGCCGCAAACTGTTATCGGTACCCAAGCCATTGGCACTGAGTACCAGGCGGCTCTCATTACCACCCAAGCCATCATCCACGGTGACAATGGTCGCGGAGACGCTGGTATTGCCCGAAGCATTGTTAATAGCGCTGCGGATCTCCGCTAGCGTCTTGGCCGAAGACGGAATGCTGATACTGAAATTCTCACTTCCTGAGGTGATGTTAAGGGTGCCTGACCCCACCACATCACTGGAACTGCTAAAACCGGTAGCCGCCAGCTTATGAGCGCTGGCCAAAGTCACTACCTCTACATCGTATTTTGCCGGCACCGCACTACTGGTGGCGCTGACGGTAAAGACGTCCGTATCCGCCGATTGGGCGGAGCGGAGCTGAAAATCACTGAGATCCTTGAGGCTTGCTAAGGCTGTATTAAAGCTGGAGAGGGCGCTCTTGAGAGAACCGTTAGCCGAGATCTGGGCCTGAAAACGCGCCTCTTGGCCATTCAAGCGCAGCAGGGTTGGCTCGGCCTCGGCATTCAGGAGTTGGCTAACCAACGCGCTGATATCAATGCCTGATCCGGTACCCGGTGAACTGATTGTGGCCATTCCCGCCTATCTCCTCACGATGTCCGTGAATTCTGTTGCGGAACCACCCGCGCTATCACTCGCCTGAGTGTTCCCCCCCATCGTGGAGGGGGAAACAACAAACTTCAGAGAAACGACATTCAGGCACTAATCACGCACTGCCTGTTTGTCATGCCAAGCCTAAACTCTGACACCTGCCAATAAACCACCACCCAGATTCTGCAAATGCTCTAGCACCTGCAGCACTTCATCTGGCGGAATCTGCCGGACGACCTCTTCTGTTTCCTTGTTAATCACCGTAATAATCGTACGCCCCGAATCCTCCGAGACACTGAACTGCAACTCACGACGCAGGTCCTGAACCAGGTTATTTAACTGCTCCACAGCAGCCGATAAGCTCAGGCTCTGCTCATCTGAACGCTGTTCAGTGGTGACTTGAGATTGCTCACTCGCTGGCCTGGCTTCCAGTACCGCAATCGCGCTGCCTCCTGCAGCGGGACCGCCTATGGTATTGGGAGCTACCAGCCCGGAGCTTTCTGTCTGTCCGGTAGGCACACTTGCAGGTTTGGCAGCCACACGCCCGGCGATTTGTGTTGATAAATCGATGGAAATCATGATGCTCACCACCCTACGAACTTAGTGTACGGTTGATGCCCGGAACCCCTGACGGACTCCGGGCATGTCCCCGCTTAATGACCTCTTACTGCAACAGCGCCAACACGTTCTGCGGCAGGGAGTTGGCCTGGGATAGAATCGACAGACCCGCCTGCTGGAGAATCTGGGCACGGGCTAGTGCCGCTGTTTCCTGGGCAAAATCCGCATCCGTGATTCGTGACCGGGCAGCACTGATGTTCTCCGCCGAGGTTTCGAGGTTGGCGATGGTGGATTCAAATCGACTCTGTACCGCACCAAAGGTGCCGCGTAACACGTCGATATCCGTAATCGCCTGGTCAATACGGTTGATGGAGGCATCAATATCTGAATTATCCAGAATGTTGGACTGACTCAGGGTCGAGGCATTGGTGGTCGCCGTACCACCATCAGCGATACCGGTAAAGATGACCTCATTGCCCACATCATCCGTGGTGACGGTGATATTTGCATTGGAGGACAAGGTCACAGTGCCCTTGAAGATGTTCAGCTCCTGCTCCGTTCCCACCGCACCACTACCCACCAAGGTATTGCCAAAAAAACCGACGGCCTGATCTGCCACATCAGTACCCGCAGTACCAAGATTCTCATTAATCTCGATGTTGCGGCCATCTGAAGCAGTGAGGACCAGATCACCACCCGAAGTGGCATTGGCAGTTACACCGGTGATGGTTTGCTGGGCATTGATGACCGAAACCAAATCAGCTGCCGTTGAAACGGTTTGCGCCCCTTCAGTCTGCTGGGTGATCTGCTGGCCGTTGATGCCTAGTGTGTAAGTAAGCGTATCGTCGGTACCAATATTGTCAGTAAAGGCAAAGGCGGCGATTTGCGCTGCGGTGAAGGTGGTCGTGGCCGCCCCGACGGTTGCGGTGACATTGTGGTTATCCGTCGATGCATTGATGGCCGCCCCGATAGCAAAGGCGCTGCCATCACCTCGTCCCGCCGTCCCGTCAGTCGCGGCGGCGACATCAAAGCCATTGATGTTGATTTCGCCTGAAGCATTCACATCCAGCGTATCTACGATGCTGGCTGCCGCAGCTCCCTGCGCCAGAGCGGTGAGATCCGGCGGGCTGAAGACCACCGTGGCAAAGTTACCGATGGCGTTGGTACGCATGCTGGAACTGACGTTGACCGAGATAGTCTCGCCCACATTGGCGCCCACCTGGAACACACTGGTACCCAGCGTTCCGTCCAACACCTTCCGACCGTTGAATGCCGTGGTCTGAGCAACTCGATCATTCTCCGAGAGTAACTGCTGGAATTCCGCATCCAGAGAGGCGCGATCCGCTGCGGTGTTGGTGGCATTACGTGACTGCACCGAGAGCTCACGCATCCGCTGCAGGTTGTTGGTCATCTGCTGCAAGGCGCCCTCACCAGTTTGCGCCAGCGAGATAGCGTCTGCCGCGTTCCGACCGGCCTGATTCATGCCTCGAATCTGGGCGGTCATGCGGTCTGAAATGGCCAGTCCCGCAGCGTCGTCCTTGGCTGAGTTAATACGAAGACCGGAAGAAATCCGCTGCAGGGAGGTTGCCAGCTCTCCCGCGGTACGGTTCAAGTTCCGCTGTGCATTCAAGGATGCAATATTTGTGTTGATGATTTGTGCCATCAGAGTAACTCCTCTACGCGCCTCGACGGGCCTTAATCTTTAGCCGCGCCGCTGCGGTTACGAACATGGCGGATATATTCAATATTGAATATTTACCGCCTCCGCCTTGGCTAGCGGCCACGCAGAGAGGAACTTTAGGCTTTATTTTCACAGGAAATTAAACAGTGACAGGCTCTCCACACGGGAGAAGGAAAGCTGTGCTGCTTGCAGGATATTGGCCTGCTGATTGAAGCGGGTGATGGCCTCGGCAAGGTCGATATCCTCTATGGAAGAGCGCACCCCGCGCAAATGCACCTCAAAACTCTCATTGACTGCCTTTTCATTCTCCACGGCATTGAGCTTGGCTCCCACTCCAGCCCGCACCCGCAGCAGGTTTTCCATGCCCTGGTCCACATCTGCCAGAAAACGGTTGATGGCATTGCTGCGGCTGGCGCTGGGAGCAGTGCCATCACCCTTAATCTCCAGCGCCTTAACCAGGTTATTCACCGTGGTAAACAGATCCTGGTGGGCACTGGAGCTCACCTGAAAGCTATCCCCCGACGCCGGCGTACCGGTGATGGCGGTTTGCACGCCATTAAAGCTGATGGCCGCGCCATCCTGATAGGCGTTAGGGCCAATCACCAGCCCCCCGCCACTGTCCCGCACCTCGTAGCTGCTCGCACTCACAAAGGTGATGGTGTAGGTATCGGGAACCCAGGCCAAGGGATCGGGAACGGCACCCGGGTTGATGATCCCGGAACCGGTATTGGAGGCATTGTCCACCGTTGTAAAGGTGCCATTGCCATTGCGGATAAGCTGGAAGACGCTGGCGCCGGAGTCATCAATGGTGATGCGAAAATCAGGACTTAGATCCAGCTCCCGCTGACCCTGATCACCGTTATAGAGAAAGGTACCGCTGGCAGAAGGCAAAAAGGGCTTGGTCTGGGTGGCATGTCCGGCAAACAGATATTCGTTATTGCCGTCCTTGGTGTTGGCAAGCCCCACCAGCTCACCCTGACGAGCATTCACCTCTCCCGCAATGGCGGAGCGATCGGCATCGGTGAGATGTGCATTATTGGCCTGGATAGCCAACTCCCGAACCCGTTGCAGCAGATTATTTGCAGAGGTCAGGGCGTTGTCCTCCAGTACCAGGCGAGAGTTCGCGGTATCCGCGTTACGCTGGAACTGCTGAGTTGCCGCCAGCGCCTGATTCAGATCCAGAACCCGTTTGGCGCCAGCCGGATCATCAGCCGGACTGAGTATGCGTTTACCCGAGGCCACTTGCTGTTGTGCCTTGGCCATCTCGCTCTGGCTATCCAGCATGGCCGTGAGGCTGCGGGTAAAAGTCTGGGCTGTGGATATACGCACGGTTTATCTCCCAACGGCGTTGAGCAAATCAGAAAACAGTTGATTGGCAGTGGAAATCACCTGAGCGCTGGCCTGATAGGCCTGCTGAAAGCGCAACAGATTCGCCGCCTCTTCATCCAGGTTGACGCCGGAGCTCGCCTCACGACGCTCGGTAACCTGACGCAACAAGGTGTCCTGTACCGCCACGCTGATTTCGGCCTGGCGCGTGAGCGTGCCGACCTCGGTCACCAATTGACCATAACCCTCCTCCAGCGAGCTGCTACCACCGGTCAGCACGTTGGTGTTCTGGATTCCGGCGAGCAGCAGGGCATTACGGTTATCCCCCACGCCATTGCTGTTATCCCCGATGGTAAAGCTGTCGCCACTTTGCGGGACGCCGCTCACATTAAAACTGACGCCGCCATAGCCGGCAAAAGTGAAGCTCTTACCCACACTCTCAGTGGCAGGATCATAGGCAAGCGTACCCCCAGGGCCGTTGGTGACGGTAAAACCGGGGACGCCCGCGCCCAGCGCACTGGGGCTGAAAGTCAGCGTGATGGTGCCACCGGAGCCCGAAAGCGGCAGATTGGTGGTGTTGGCCACTGATTCCCCACCGATAGTTCCACTGCCAAGATTAGCGATGGCCACCGCGGTCCGCAGTGGAGCAGCTGCAGCGATAATCCGTGGGTCACTGACGGCAAGATTAAAAGATCGTGCCGCTCTACGTGTTGGCTGGATGACGAAGCTGTCCCCGGGGGCAAAGGCACCAGCAGTAATGGCCCCCAGAGTAATGCCATCCACGGTCTCAGCACCCCCGGGAAAAGTAGTCAGCGTGGTCACATTATTATCGGACAGCCGGGTAAGGGTGTAATTCGTACCGTCATAATCCAACTGGTAGTCACTGGTAGTGAGCGCCGCAATATCACTCACAGTGGCCGTAAATTGGGGGGGTGGTGCGCCCATATTTTGTTGATTGGCAAGAACATTCGGTGCGGAGCTGTCAAGAGGCTGGAAAAAATCGCCACCCGCCACCCCGTTCAGATCAACGCCCAGCCGATGCTGGAGATTGACCTCTACCGCCAGACCAATGGCGACCCGACCGATGGAATTTTCAGTCACATTGAGTATCTGATCACGAAAATCAAGAATTCCGGCCAGCTCCCCGCCGGTGAGAAAATCACTAATGGGCACACTGGTAGTGCCGGTTGTCAGTGCCACCTCTTCACGGCCCGGATCGAAGGCATTACGCACCACGTCCAGAATACCGATGCTGGTGCCCACCACCAGCGGCTGCCCTGAACCCACGCTGATATTCAGTGACCCGTCATCCTGCAGCAGAGTACGTACATTGATGCGTTCCGAAAGCTGCCGCACCAGTTCATCCCGTTGGTCCAACAGATCATTGGCGGGCTGCCCATTAGCAGCCCCCTGGGAAACTACAATCTGCTGATTTAAGTCGGAAATGCCCTGGGCAATGGAATTTACCTCTGCCACCACACTGCGCAAGCGTTCATTAGTCTCCGTACGCAAATCGCCCAGCCGTGCCGCCATTGAATGAAAGCGCTGAGCAAGGCTCTCCGCATTACCTAACAGAACCTGACGCGAGGCCGAGGAGCTCGGATCTGAACTCAGCTCCTGCAGTGACGAAAAATAGTCTTGCAAGGCTGGGCTCAAGCCACCATCAGGATCGGCAAGCAGGTTATCCACCTGGGCCGAAAGTTCCTGAAACACCTGAATCTGTTCACTGCCAGAGGTGCTCGAACGCACCTGCTCGGTGATAAAGCTGTCGAAAACACGACGAATACCGACTACCTCCACGCCCTTGCCGACAAAGCCATTGCCCTGCGCCTGCGGTGTCCGTGGGCCAAAATCCACCCGCTGACGGCTAAAGCCCGGGGTATTGGCATTGGAAATATTGTGTCCGGCGGTCGTCAAACCCCTACGGGCTGCCAGCAAGCCGGAGACGCCATTATCAAGAATCGACATAAGTGCTTCCTCGCTAGTTCAGCGGCCCCCGCCCGGAATGCTTGATTCCGGCCATAGGCTCAGCCTGCATAAGTGCCAGGATTTTGGTGCCGTAATCAGGATCAGTGGCATACCCGGCTTGCTGCAAACCGTTCAGATAGGCGGCACCATTCTCGGCACTCGCCGCCACCGGTTGGTAGCGAGAGGAATCGAGGATGAAGCGGGTATAATCATCAAAACCCTGGGCGATAGATTTATAGGCGCGAAATTGGCCGCGGGTTTTAGTGAAGACCCCTTGTCCGTATTCCACTGTGGGCACTCCCACGCGATCGCCCTGCCAACGGCTATCGGCCTTGATGCCGAAGAAATTGAAACTGGGCCGGCCTTGCGCATCATGAATGACTGCCTGTCCCCAACCGGTTTCCAGTGCCGCCTGGGCAACCAGCACACGAGGCTCGATGCCAATCGCCGCTGCCGCCCGCCTGGCATGGGGCAAAACGGCATTCACAAAGGACTCCGGTGATTCAAATAAGGCCGTATGTCGACCAGCGTGCTCAGGCTGAACGCGCGATGGGCGCGACGACAAACCGGCCTTGGCATCAATTCCCGCCGGCACACGAATACCCGTAGCCCCCGATAACTGCCGCTCCAGAACTGCACTAAGGCCAATACCTTTGTCTGCGGACATTTGCAGGCTGATTTGATTGTCAAAGAGATCGCGGTACAGCTTCCCCTGATCACCGCCAAAAATCGGGTCACCGGGGGTGGCGTCACGCATGCTCTTTAACATCATCTGCAGAAACAGCGCCTCGAACTGGCGTGCAACCTCCTTAGCCGCCTCCGGGGAATGTGCCCGTGCATCCGCGCGCAAGCCAGCAAAAGCAGAAAAATCGGTATAGGTATTGAGAGCAGCGGGTGTGCTCACAGCGCATCACCAACAACTAATGCAGCATCGATATATATATAATATCCCATTGTTTTATATCACTATTAGTTGCGCTCTAAGTGCGCCTGCTTCCTTCAGCGCTTCCAGGATTGCGACCAAATCACCCGGTGCCGCACCCACCTGATTGATCGCCCTGACGATCTCGTCCAGGGCGATCCCCGGGGTGAACAGAAACATGCGGTTATTCTCTTCCCTCACTTCAATACGGGAGTTGGGCACCACCACAGTCTGCCCGCCCGCCAAGGGTGCCGGCTGGCTAACCCCGGTGACATTACTGATGGTGACCGACAGGCTGCCGTGGGTTACCGCCGCCGCCGTTACCCGCACATGGCGTCCAATCACCACCGTACCGGTACGGGAATTGACGATGACCTTGGCTGAGCCCTCTCCAGGCTCGAGTGAGACATTTTCCACCAGGGAAACAAAACTAACGCGTTGCCCTGCATTACGCGGCGCATTAACCCGCACCGAAGTAGAATCAATAGCAGATGCAGCCCCCGCACCAACCTCTGTATTGATGGCATCTGCCAAGCGCTTGGAAGTCGTGAAATCCGGACGATGGAGATTCCACACCAGATAATCTTCGTGGCCAAACATCGTCGGTGCAGGGCGTTCCACACTGGCACCATTGGGAATTCTCCCGACGGTCGGAATATTTACCGTAATACGGTTGCCATCCTCGGTGGAGGCACCGAATCCACCCACCACCAGATTGCCCTGGGCAATGGCGTAGACCCGCCCATCGGCGCCCTTGAGCGGGGACATGATCAAGGTGCCACCACGCAGGCTCTTGGCGTTACCAATGGTGGACACCGTGACATCAATGTTTTGGCCCGGTTTAGCGAAGGGCGGCAAAATGCTGCTGAGACTGACGGCGGCAACATTTTTCAGCTGGGGGCTGACATTTGCCGGCAAGCTGATGCCATAACGGCTGAGCATGCTCTTCAGGCTTTGCACCGTAAATGGAGTCTGACCGGTCTGATCACCGGTGCCATTGAGCCCCACCACCAATCCGTAGCCAGCCAGTTGGTTGTCTCGAACGCCAGCAATAGTGGCGATATCCTTGACTCGTTCAGCCTGAGCTATACCAGTCACCAGCAACAGCGATACAAGGCCGGCGACACCTATCAGTTTGTTCCGGATATTCATGTTGCAATCTCGCATTAGGAACTCACCCATCTTCATTGCAACTATCAGGCCAACTGCCGCTGTCGCTATTCAGCTTTTTAACGTTGAGGGAAGATCCACAACCCCCTCCCGTCATCCCGACCACACCCCGCATCGTGGTGTGGGGCAGGCTGCGCGCGAGCCGGGACCCAGGGGACGGAGCCACGACGGTAGTGGGTCTTTAGCCTTCCGGGCTGGGATCATGAGCGACTACGCGCTTTGCTGACATGGTCTGGATCCTCGTCTACGCGAGCATGACTCGGGGTTGTTTGGGATGTATGGGTGTGTAACGGGATTGTCCGGCCTATTTTGCCATTGCCGGAGTATGGCTATCTGTAGCCTGGATGAAACGAAGTGGAATCCGGGGCAGAGTCTGTGGCTAAGCCTCCGCGCGCCGATTCGACCTTCCCGGATTCCCCTTGCGCTACATCCGGGCTACAGGCTGACTCCACGCCCACTGAGCTGAGTCATAAGGTGGTTAAAAGGGCAGAAGCGCCCCTACGAAGAATTTGGCTAGCCAACCAACCGCATTACTATCCGCTATGGCTCCTTCGCCGGCATAAATGATGCGAGCATTGGCCACCCGGGGAGAGGCAACGGAATTATTGGCATCGATATCAGCGGCCCGCACAATGCCGGAGAAACGGATGTGTTCGTGGCCCTGATTGAGGGTGAGGATCTTCTCACCCTGCACCACCAAATTGCCGTTGGGCAGCACCTCCGCCACGGTAACCGTAATTTCACCCGTCAGGGAATTGCTCTGCACGCTCTCGGCCTCACCATCAAAGGCATGGTTGGAGCCGAGAGAGGTACCCAGATTATTATTTCGAGTACTGGTCAACGGCAGCGCCCCGGGCAAATCAAACTGCGGGGTGGAACCCAGAATGGTGGGATTGCTGATTGTCGTGGTATTGGTTTTGGTAAAGTCCGTCTCCGCCGTCTTGGAGGCATCGGTGCTCTCATTGAGGATGATGGTCAACATATCCCCCACCAAGCGAGCCCGTTGGTCTTCAAACAGCGGTGCCGAGTAGCCGGCCTGAAAGATGGCACCATTGCGCGACTCCAGCGGTGGCATGGCACTGGGACGAATCACGGCAAAGGCCGGGTCCCGTGTGGGTGCAGATTGGCAACCCACTAGCCCGACGAGGCCCATCAATAGCAAAACCCTCATTTTTCTGGCCGGAGAAAACATTTAATTAACCTCACTTATTCATATGCTTACAGGTTATTACTCACAAACTGCAGCATCTGATCAGTCGTCGCGATAGCCTTGGAATTCATCTCGTAGGCACGCTGGGTCTCGATCATATTGACCAGCTCTTCCACCACGTTGACGTTTGAGCTCTCCAGAGCGCCCTGCACCAGGGTGCCGATACCCGTTAGTCCGGGCGTGCCGGTCTGGGGTGAGCCACTGGCGGCAGTCTCCACGAACAGGTTGTTTCCACGTGGCTCCAACCCGGTGGGGTTGATGAAATCCGCCAGCTGTATGGTGCCGATCTGGCTTGGAGTCGAGCTGCCCGCCACCAGCACTGAAACCACGCCGTCCGAGCCGATAGTCAGGCTCAGGGTGTTGGCCGGCACGGTAATACTGGGGGTCATGGCGAGCCCCTCGGAATTGACCACGCCACCGGCGCTGTCTATCTGAAAGCTGCCATCCCGGGTATAGGCGAAGCTGCCATCGGCCTGGAGGATCTGGAAGAAGCCCCGACCCTGTATAGCAAGGTCCAGAGAATTTTCGGTGTGAGTGAGATTGCCCTGGGTAAAGAGCTTCTCCGTCGCTACGGTGCGCACCCCGGTACCCAGCATCAGGCCCGAGGGTAGTTGTGAATTTTGGGTGGATTGAGCACCCGGCTGGCGGATGTTCTGGTACAGCAGGTCGGCAAATACGCCACGATCCCGCTTGAAGCCCATGGTGTTGACATTGGCCAGATTATTGGCCACCAGCGCCATGCGCGTCTGTTGCGCATCCAGTCCGGTTTTTGCTATCGAAAGTGCTCGGTCCATTTTCTTGTCCTCTCTAGGAAATCCGCATAATCTGGGTTGTCACTTCAGCGTTTTCCTCGGCAATTCGCATCATCTTGACCTGCAATTCAAATTTCCGCGCCAGATCAATCATCTTGACCATGGCCTCTACACCATTGACATTGCTGGCCTCCAGCGCACCAGAAACCAGCCGTACCTCGGCATCCGGCTCTAGCGGTTTCGCGTCACGAATATGCAACAGCCCGTCGGCTCCTTTGAATAATTGTTCCAGGGGCGGCCGTACCAGCTTGACCCGGTCCACCTCTGCCAGTGCCTTCGCCGCCTGCCCCAAGGGACGAACACTGATGGTGCCATCGCTGGCCACCTCTATTTTTTCTGCCGGTGGAATGGCGATGGGCCCGCCATTCCCTAGCACCAGTTGCCCCGCCGCGGTCTCCAGCAACCCATTGCTAGTGAGGCGGAAATTACCTGCCCGGGTATAGGCCTCACCGCCGTCGGCAGTCTGGACCGCGATAAAGCCATCGCCGTTGATGGCCATGTCCAAATCGCGTCCGGTGGTCTGGATAGCACCCGGATTGAGGTCCACCCCGGGGCGCTCACTCATGGCAAAAACTCGAGATGGCAGGCCCGCACCAAACAAGGGCTGGCTGCGAAACTGATTCAGATCAGCCCGAAAACCGGTGGTCGTCACATTGGCCAGGTTATGACTGTTGGCCGCTTGCGCCACCATCACCTGTTGGGCGCCGGTCATTGCAACATAGAGCATGTGGTCCATGACTATCTTCCTGCTTTCTTCGCTATAGGTACCGAAACACCTTCATCCCGACTAGCGGATATTGATGATGGTCTGGGTCACTTCGTCCTCGGCACGAATCATCTGTGCATTGGCCTGGAAGTTGCGCTGGGCAACAATCATATTGACCAGTTGCTCCGCCAGATCCACATTGGATTCCTCCAGTGCTCCGGCCTGCAACACCCCCAGACTCGCGGTTCCCGGCGCACCCACCAATGCCGCACCAGAGCCACCGGTTTCCGCCCAAGCAGAATCTCCAAGCGCCTGTAAGCCCTGAGGGTTACTGAAGTTTGCCAATACAACCTGCCCCTGCGCTGTAGCCTGACCATTGGTAAAACGAGCCAATACTATTCCACCCTCGTCAATGTCAATACCGCTCAACCGACCCGTGGTAAAGCCATCCTGCACTAGGGTATTGATGCCAAATTCGGCACCAAACTGCGTGCTGCCGGTATAGTCGAAGTTCAGCGTAAAGGCCGCCGCGCCCGTAGTAGGCGTGAAGGCGCCATGTGTCGTGGGCGAACCAGCCGTCAGGGCCCCCGCATTGCTAAAAGTCAGATTCTGGACGGCAGCTGTCTGGGCATTGTCCCCATCGACACGCAGATGGGTAGCCCAGGCATTTGCACCTGTCTTGCGATAAAACAGGGTGGCAAGATGCTCCTGACCCAGGGAATCAAATACGGTAGTGGAAACAGAGTTGTTAAAGCTATTGGGATTGGCCGGGTCAAATGCAACCGCCGGGACGGCAGCTCCGGCATCCAGATTGATACCCACCTGCACTGAGCTACTGGCCTGAGGTGGAATATTGGCTGAACTAAACTGCAATGCCCCAAGGGCACCGCTAATCACACCGGCGGTCGCTCCAAAGGCCAACAGACGATGCCCCGTGGCATTTACCACAAAACCATTCTTATCCACACCAAAAGTGCCCGCACGGGAATAGAGGCGGCTGCCAGCAGTATCTTCCAGGGCAAAAAATCCCTCTCCGTTGATTGCCAGATCCAGGCTGTTATCGGTAAAGGCCACGTTACCTTGGTTAAACTGTTGGGAAACTGCGGCTATCTGCACACCCTGACCAATAGCATTTTGATTGCTGCCAAGGCTCGAAGCGGCGAAAAGATCGGAAAACTGCGCTCGAGAACTCTTGAACCCGGTAGTATTTGCGTTGGCAATATTGTTGCCCGTTGCATCCAGATCCGCGGTCGCGGCGCGAATTCCACTTACTGCTATTCTGAAAGCCATGGTCTATTCTCCTCGTTTAATCGTGCTTACAGCAGTTCCCGCACTTGATTCATAGCGACGGCACCCAAGCCCTTGATATTAAGGCTGATACCCTCGGCAGCGCTCCCCAGGGTGACGCTCTCCACCCGTGACACCATCAATGTCGGTAACGCCTGTACTTCATCGTCAATAACGGCCTGAGCCTGAACACGATAGCTACCCGCGGGTGCTCTTGTTCCCTGTTCATTCAGCCCATCCCAGCTAAAACGACTCACACCCGCCGGCTGTGGACCCAGCTCGAGACGTCGCACCAATTGCCCTGCGGCATCGAATACACCAACGCTGAGTTGCCCGGTGGAACTGGCTAATTCTGCCGCCCCACGTAGACTCGCGCCGTCTTCAAGCACACTCTGATTTCCCGCAACCAGGATATCCCGCCCCACCAGCGTGGATGCCTGCAATGCCTGGCTCGACTGCCATGAATTGGCCAGACCACTGAGTGATTTCTCCATGCGCTGGATACCATCTACAGTAGAAAACTGCGCCACCTGGCTCATAAATTCATTACTCTCCAGCGGCTTCAAAGGATCCTGGTTTTGCAGCTGGGCCACCATGAGTGCAAAAAATTCATTCTGCCCAAGCTGCGTATTGCGTGCCGTGCCGGTTTCCGGTTGTTGAATACCGATGCCTTCAAAACCCGGAGGCAACACTTTTGGTAACTCGTTCATCTCTAGCTCCTAGCGTCCCATGGACAGGGTGCGCAGCAACATCTGCTTCGATGCATTGATCACTTCCACGTTGCTCTGATAGCTCCGTGAAGCGGAAATCATATTGGCCATTTCCTCCACCACATTGACGTTGGAGCGGAAGATATAACCCTCAGCATCCGCTGCCGGATGGGCGGGCTGGTATTCCTTGGGCAAGGGTGCCTGGCTTTCCACGATGCCCTTGATTTGCACACCTACGGTAGCCTCTGATGGATTACGTGCACCGGCCAGGGCTGCAGCAAAAACCGGGTGCCGGGCCCGATAGGTGGTCCCGACGCTGCTGCTAACGCTGTCCGCATTAGCCAGATTACTGGCGGTGACATTAAGGCGCAGCGCCTGGGCACTGAGCCCGGAACCAGCGATGTCAAATACGCTGAATAACGACATCTCTATTCACCCCGGATTGCGGTTAACAACGAACCAGCCCGGCCTTCGGCAAAACGCAAGCTGGCCTGATAGCGTAAGGCATTTTGGGTGAAGGCCGCCTGCTCAACCTGGGTCTCCACGGTGTTGCCATCAAGGGATGGCTGCATTGGATTACGGTAGTGAAGTGGCAGGCTCCCGGCACCACGCTGATGGGAACTGATATGACCTGCGGAACCAAGTTTGAGATGCACGGGAGCCAAGGTTTGGCCTCCCTGAGCCGTTGCGAATATCTGCGAGAAATCTACGTCCCGGGCCTTGTATCCAGGGGTGTCTGCATTAGCCAGATTGGCGGCAAGCACCTCGGCGCGCTGACTTCTCAGCATCATTGCCTGGGCGTGTATTCCAAATATTTTGTCTGCTACGAGTGGCACCGATTCGATCTCCAACTGTCTTTCCTGGGAAATGTAACAGCAGAAACCGTGCCAACCCCGCAAAGCCAGCTATTGGGCTGCTTTGGGGCGGAACTCGGGTGTATTAGATGGTGTCGGGGGCAAAACCCTGCCTTTGACGGCAAGCGCATGCCGGCCAGGAGCCTATGAGAACTCAGATGATGGTAGCGGAGGAAGCGTTAAAGGGGACGATAGACCTGGGCGCGGCCAAGACGCTCTGATCTGTAGTTACTGACCCCTTCGGGCATCACCTCGGTAGATCCCAGAAACAAATAGCCACCCCGATTGAGGACCCGATGCATACGCTCAAGGATGTCGCATTTACGTTCACGAGAGAAATAAATGAGGATGTTGCGGCAGAAGATCACATCCACTTTACCCACCACACCATAGGGATGCAGCAGGTTCAGATCCCGAAAGCGAATGCGATTGCGAACTGCTGAGCATATTTTTTCACCCCTGCCATGGGAGACAAAAAAACGCTGCCGGAATTCCTTCGATAAACCTCGGCGCAACTGGGTCTCGGAATATTCAGCCTTTCGCGCCTCAGCCAGTATAGTGGCTGAGATATCGGTGGCAATAAGCTCTGCATCCAGACTCGCTCCACCCAGCTGGGTACGGCGAAATTCCTCCACCAACATGCTGATAGAGTAGGGTTCCTGCCCGGAGGAACAGGCCGCCGACCAGATGCGAGCCTTTTTGCCAAGCTTGGAAAAATCTTTGAACACTACCTCGCTAAGGGCTTTATAGGGATGTTCATCACGAAACCAGCTGGTTTCATTCGTGGTCATGGCATCAACCACCCGAACCCGCAGCCCCGCCGGCCGGCCGCTTTTTAGATGCTCGACCAGTTGCCGCAGGGAAACGGCGCCACATTCACGCATGATCCCCTGTAGCCGACTTTTAATAAGGTAAGCCTTGTCATCCCCAAAACGAATGCCGCACAGGGGCTCCAGATAGCTTTGAAAACACTGGTAATCACTAGTGGTGCCCGACCCTGACATTATTATTTCCTTCACGTGGCGCCCAAGGGAGCATGGCGACGGGCCGGCATTATCACACGAGTACAGCCGCTCCGCTTGTGCTCTCAGGAAGCGTCTCCGGAAACGCCGAAAATAGCATCAAAACAAGTGCGCACGGCGCCCGCCAGTTCATCGGGACTGAACTTGGGAAGAAATTTATCAGCGCCCACTTTCCGAATCATCGCCTCATTAAAGGCACCACTCAGGGATGAGTGCAAAAGTACGTGGAGTTTTCCTAAAGCAGGATCTGTCTTGATTCTGTCACACAGGGTGTAACCATCCATCTCCGGCATCTCTATATCCGAAATCACCAGACCAACCTTCTTATCCAAGCGACCCTCCTCGACCCAGGCACGCAGTAAACCCAGCGCCTCACGGCCATCCTTCGCCAGCTCGTAGGCAACCCCCATCTGCTCTAGCGTGCGAGCAATTTGATTGCGCGCAACCAGAGAATCATCAACCACCAGAGCGTGCTGAGCACTACCATCGCTCACCGTCACTTCATCAAGAACTGTTTCCGATATCCCCTCATTGACCCCGATAATTTCTGAAAACACCTTCTCAACATCGATAATTTCCACTAAGTCCTCATCCACTTGAGTAATGGCAGTGAGATAATTTGCCTCACCCAAACCTGGCGGCGGTGGTTGAATGGCCTCCCAGTTCACATTAATGATCTGGTCTACCGTGCTTACCAGTAGGCCTTGTACCGAGCGATTAAATTCAGCGATCATCAAAAATCCGTCTTCAGGGTTGGACAGTGGCGTACCGCCGATGGCAGAGCTCAAATCGATCACCGGAAAATTACTTTCTCGTACCCGGGCAACACCACACACCGCCGGACTTGCACCGGGCATTTTCATCAGAGAAGGACAGGTCACCACCTCGCGTATTTTGAAAACATTGATACCGAAGCGTTGGGAGGTGCCGAGTCGAAAGAGCAAAAGCTCCAGCCGGTTCTCGCCTGCCATTTGTGTGCGCTGATCGATGTCGTGTAATAGGTCAGCCATAATTTCTTCTCTCCCACTTGAGTACAGCGCCTGTTTCGGCCCCAGCAGCCACAACTTTAAAAATATAATCCTGGCATGACTCATGCATGATATTTCCCTGAGAGCCACTAACAGCCATTCAGGAGAAATTAGCCAATGCGTGCATTCTTTGCTCTGACACTCGCCCTGTTAATGCCGGCAAGTGGTGCCATGGCCAATCAATCGCTAAGCCATATCAGAGAGACGGTAGAGGACTTTCTGCTCCAGGATCTATCCCCCCGGGATGGGGAAATTCGAGTGGAAGTTATCCCACCGGACCGGCGTCTACAGTTGAGCGCCTGCAACCATCGCCTGAAACTGTTTCTACCTCCGGGAAGCCGGAAACACGGCAATATAATTGTTGGTGTACGTTGCCTGCAGCCCAAACCCTGGAAGCTCTACGTAGCGGCCAATGTTCGCCACTACCGTGAGGTGGTCGTGTTGGATAAGGCCCTGGCACGCGGCGAAAAAATAACCAAACGGCACTTGCGCCTGGAAAAACGTGACATCGGTATTGTAGGCGCCGCCTATAGCCAAACGGCAGATGCCCTGCTCGGGATGCATGTGCAACGAAACCTGCCTGCCGGATTTGTACTCCACAGGGGCGTCTTGACAGTCCCTCGATTGATAAGCCGAGGCGAACAAATAGATTTGCTCGCTAACCTGGGCGGCATTAGCGTACGCATGAAGGGCACCGCACTTGCCAACGGCGCACGAGGGGAACGTATCACGGCAAAAAACAGGAGTTCCGGACGCGTGGTGGAAGGCATCGTAAGTGAACGCGGGATCTTGCGCATCAGCATGTAGTACTCAAACATTGCTATATTTAAAGTTTTCCGCACCAATGGCCGCTAAAGTCTATAGGCTTAGCTTTAACAATTAATCTGCATTCAGACTCGGACAAGAGATATCAATGTCAAATGAAATCAAAGGGATAAGCGGTCGCCGCCTTCCAGCCTCAAGCTCACGCGGAGCGGCTGTGTCGGCCGGACGAAGTGCTGGTGCAGGCAAGGGCACCTCATCCGGGGGTACCGCGGCTGCAGACACCCTCAGCCTTACCTCAACAGCGGCGAAACTACAGCAACTGGAGGAAAGCCTGCGCAGCATCCCGGTGGTTGACGCTGCGCATGTAGCCGAGACCCGACAAGCCATTGTGGAGGGACGTTACGAGGTAGATCCCCAGCAGCTGGCAGATCATCTAATCCAGTTTGAGAGCCGACTCCATGGCGCCTAATCCAGACATCCGGCATCCTCCATTTGCCCAACTTCGAAATATTCTGGAGCGGGAAATTGTCGGCGCAACAACACTGCTTCGTTTACTTCATGCGGAGCAGGGGCTTCTGCAACACAGCCAATTTTCCGGGCTGCCGGCAACGGCGAAAAAGAAAGAAGTGGAAATCACTGACCTCAATGCACTTGCTCGTGAACAGGGGGCCCTGCTCCGGGAACTGGGCATTACTGATGCTAGTGATAGCATCGTCCGCCGACTTTTTGCCCCACCAGGCATGCGCGAGCTGCGCATAAAATGGGAAGTATTACTGGGGCTGCTCCAGGACTGCCAACGACAGAATCAAATTAATGGCCAGGCTCTTGAACTGGGGCGCCAGCACAACAACAGGGCACTTGCCCTGCTGTTTGGAAATAACGATGCAGATAGCACCTATTCGCGTGACGGTGCTCGCCCTGCCATTTCTCCTAGCCGCTATACCGCTCTGGCTTAGGGAAGCTCTGATATTCTGGCCAACCTAGGGGTAAGGCCTCCAGATCCGCTGGACGATCAATATCTCGTTTTGGTGCCAACTCGACTCGGTGCAAGGCTGAATCGGTCAACTTGTCCCGGGTTTCAGCCAGCACTGTCTCACTGCCCCAGCTTATATCCTGGAAGATCCGGGGGGCAGCTTCACGCAGACCAATCAGGCAATACCCCCCATCCTCAGTAGGTCCCAATACGCTATCCACTCCGTCGCGCAACGCCCTGGCCAGCTGCTGAAGATCTTTGGTACGAATACCAGGGCAATCACTGCCCACCAGGATTGCCCCGGAATAAGCAGGCAAGACCGCATCAAAGGCAGCCGCCATACGCTTACCAAGATCAACACCTTGCTGAAGACGCAATTCCAGTGGGTAACGCTGAGCCAGAGTGGCAAAGCATGAGTGTTCTGTGGTCGGGGTGGCATATAGAAACACCGGCCCCACAGCGGCGTGATGAGCGACACCAACCACATGCTTAAGCATCCGACTATGCAGTCGTGCCGCACCCTCGGGCCCCAGCGCAGGAATCAACCGACGTTTCGATTTTCCGGCAATTGGAGCCCGGGCAAAGATGAGTATTGGAATGTCTTCCATGCTATCCATATCGGCGTGCGAGTCCGGCAGGATCCCTGCCCAAGGCGTAAGACAGACGCAGCCACCACATGAGAAAAACTGTACGTATCACGCCATGCTCTTCCCAGCGACGGCTGGAGGTGACTACTCTTTCCCGGAGACAAAGGGGAGGTGCAAGAGACTTCAACGCACGACTCATACCGATATCTTCCATTAGCGGAATATCCGGAAAACCCTTTACCTCGAAAAAGGCATTTCGGGTCAGAAAAATAGCCTGATCACCGGTGGCGATACCGCTCAATCGTGAGCGCAAGTTGATAAAAACTTCCACCACGCGTAACAACGGCTGAGCACCAGAGAGTTTCACATCAAAGCGTCCCCAGCAGCGTCCGGGAAGTTCCAGGCCCTGCTGTACCCGCTTCAGTGCCCCAGCGGGCAAGCGGGTGTCGGCGTGGAGAAAGAGCAGTATCTCAGAACGAGCCACTGCCGCCCCGGCATTCATCTGGCGACCACGTCCTCGTCCGGATAGCACCATCTGGTCAGCTAAAGGTTCGGCCACAGTCTGAGTGCCATCCTCACTGCCGCCGTCGCAAACGATGACCTCTACACCCTGAGCCCGTAACGCCTGCAAGGCCTCCAGGGTGTCAACGATGCTTTCTTCTTCGTTAAGAACGGGAATGATGATTGAATAGCGAGGTGCCTGATAGTCCCCTTCGCTCAAGTCAACGCCCCACCACAACTACTGCCCTGCCCCGCGGTACATCCATAACAATGGTTGTAGACCTGAATGGGCAAGCCTGGGAGTTTGGCACCCAACAATTCCGAAAGATGGGGCTGGGGAGTGCCGTTGAAATGCAAGGGCACCCCGAGCATCTGGTTAAAATCACAATCATAGACATGGCCCTGCCAGTCCACGCTCAACTGGCTGCGGCACATGACATTCTTCAAATTTTCAGGGCGGTGGGCATCCCGTAACAAATCCACATATCTCTGTAGTTTCCCCTTGGAAATCAAGGTACTACCAAAACGACCTACGGGCAGATTGGCAAGTGCATGGAGGGCATTGAAGTAAATACCATAACGCTCATCCAGGACTCGCTTGTAGTCCGCCTCCAACTCGTTCTGGGCGGGGGGTAAGGTGGCACCCTGGGGATTATAGATAAGATCGAGCTCAAGCCCGGTTCCGGCCTTCCCGTAGCCCAGATAATTAAGCCGCTGCAACATACGGATACTGGAATCAAAGACCCCGTCACCGCGTTGTGCATCGACATTCTCTTCCAGGTAACAGGGCAAGGAGGCAACGATATCCACCTGTTGATCCGCGAGAAATTCAGCGAGATCCTCGTATCCTGGCTCTTCAAGTATGGTGAGGTTGCAACGGTCGATGACTCGCACCCCCATCTCCCGGGCGCTCTCCACCAGATAACGAAAATGGGCGTTCATCTCCGGGGCACCGCCGGTAAGATCGATGGCCCCTGCCCCCGATAACTTTAGAAAACGAAGCACCAGATCCACTGTTTCCCGATCCATCTCCTCCTTTCGTCGAGGGCTGGCGGCCACATGGCAATGCAGGCAGGAGAGATTGCAGCGGTAACCCAGATTGATCTGCAGCGTATCCAACTCTCTACGGCGGATGGCCGGAAAATCAGTTTCTGTAATATGGGGCAAGACGTCGTGCATCGATATTCCTCTGTGTGGACGTGGATAGTAACGGTGCTTAGAGGAGTACGCCACGTGGAAGGTTCCCTGATCCGGGGAGTCTGTTGGATATAGGCGTCCGTAGCGAGGGAAAGCTGTATTGAGACAGATTTTTTGGTCGTTTGGGGATAATAGTCAGTCTATTAGACGAAAAGGACCGGGAAATATGGCCAATAGAGCTTTTCCGCAGTAGGGCAGTCCTATATCCAACAGACCACTGATAGAAGCTATGGCAGCGCTGATAACTGCGCGGTAGAATAGCGCGCCTGTGGGGCCGTAGCTCAGCTGGGAGAGCGTCGCGTTCGCAATGCGAAGGTCGGGAGTTCGATCCTCCTCGGCTCCACCAATTTCCCTTCCTGATCTTTCCCGGGTGGATTTCCGGCAATCAACCCTGCGATATCTGGCCCAGCTTACGGGGAGTCACAAAGTGCTCCAATTCCCATTTCGCTGCGGCCGTTTCCTGCCACGACGACAAGTTGGCTTTCAGTATTGCCAAACCCGCGGTGGGATACTTGTTGCCCAACTCGGCACACAACCGCAGCTCCCCACTTTCCACTAACTGCCTGGCTAACTGCTGCATACCTGGATTATGAGCGATAACCATCAGAGAAGCGGGAGTGGCCTCCGCCTGATGGATACAGCCGAGAATGGTAGCTGGGCTTGCGAGGTAAAGTGCCTTGTCAAAGTGCACCCGTGGTAACTGCGGCAACTCGGCCAATACCCCTGCCAGAGTTTCACGCGCACGACAGGCCGGAGAGCAGAGTATTTGCTCTGGCACCAATTGCTGCTGACGGAGAAAGTCCCCTATGCACTGCGCGCCCTTGCGACCTCGCTGGTTGAGGGGTCGGTCAAAATCCGGACAAGCCGGATCTCCCCAGTCGGACTTGGCATGGCGCAGCAAATAGAGTCGGGCATTCACTGGTTCACAAGCCGCCCTAATTCAGCTAGCCCGTTAGCGGCGCCCATCTCCCCCGCGGCGGCGTGCAACCCCCTTGGGTTTTCTTTTGCGCAGGCGGGTGGCGGAAAAATATTGGCGCTGGGCCACCTCAATGAATTTTTGCTGGGCCGAGAGTGTCTCGTTTCCCCGTCCCGGCCGTCGCTGCCGATAACTGCCGTCAGATTGCATATCCCAAGCGGTACGATTGTCGTTTAACTGACTCGTAAGGATAAAATCCAGGTCCTCTTGTAACGCGGCTTCCTCCACCGGAATAACCAACTCCACCCGGCTCTCCAGATTCCGTTTCATCAGATCCGCCGAACCGATAAAATATTCATCTGCCCCACCATTGTGAAAGTGGAAGATCCGCGCATGCTCGAGAAACTGGCCAACGATACTGATTACCCGGATATTGTCTGAAATGCCGGCAAGCCCCGGTCGCAAACGACAGGTATCACGAACCACCAGTTCTACCCGAACCCCGGCTTGTGAAGCCTCGTAGAGCGCACGGGTGATGTCCGGGTCCTCCAAGGCGTTGGTTTTAAGCCGGATAAGTCCGCTTTGTGCCTCGGAATGGAGTTCGATTTCCCGCTTAATCTTATCCAGCAACGACTGTTTGAGCACCTTGGGTGCCGGCAGTAACTTCCCGTAATTACGTTTTGGCTTGTACCCCGTGGTCAGGTAGTTGAACAGTTCGGTCAGCCCTTCGCCAATCTCCGGATCACAGGTAAGCACCCCGAGGTCCGAGTACAAACGTGCGGTGCCGGCATGATAGTTACCAGTGCCCACATGAGCGTAGCGCCGTAAACCTTCATAGTCCCTGCGCACCACCAGACAAACCTTGGAATGAGTCTTGAGACCCACCACACCATAGGTCACATTGATGCCAACCGTTTCCAGTCGATTCGCCCATCTGATGTTAGCGGCCTCATCAAAGCGCGCCTTCAACTCCACCACCACCGAGACATGCTTGCCGTTGCGTGCCGCATTCACCAGATAGTCGATGATCCGCGTATCCGCCGAGGTTCGGTAGAGAGTGAGTTTTATCGCCAGTACCTTTGGATCCGTGCTGGCCTCTTTGACAAAGCGTTCCACCGAGGTGGCAAAGGATTCGTAGGGGTGTTGCAAAAGAATGGGGCCAACGTCACGAATAATATGAAAAATATTTCGGGAATCGTGCAGCTTGGCATTTTCCACCGGGTGATGCTCCACATCGTGGAGTTCCGGACCACCCAAACCTGCAAGGCTCATCAGATCCCCCATGCCCAGCACGGTGTTTTCAAAATAAACATCTGATTCCTCATCCAGACCCAGTTCAGCAGCCAGCATTCCCCGGTGCAGCGCCGTCATATTCTTGGTGACTTCAAGACGCACCATGGGCGAGAATTTGCGATCTCGTAGCTCCGTTTCGATCATGTCGAGCAAATCATCTGCAAGCTCTTCATCCTGCTCGGTATTAGCATTCCGTGTAACCCGAAACAATTCACAGGAGACCACTTCCATCCCCGGAAACAGGAAATCAAGATTGTGCCCCATGACCTCTTCCACCGGGATGAAACAATCGCGCTCACCGACACGCAGAAAACGCGGGATGCCGTTGCCCTGCGGCACCTTCAATCGTGCCAGTAGCAACTCTTCCTCACCCGGATGCCTCAAGGTCACCAGCAGGTTAAGAGAGAGATTGGAAAGAAATGGGAAGGGATGAGCCGGATCCATCGCTTGTGGGGTGATTAGCGGAAATATATCGGTGCGGAAATGCTCCCGCATGGCGGCCTGCTCTTCCTCGTTCAGATCGCGGTAGCAGGCAGGCAACTGGATGCCCTCCTTCTCCAGCATTCGACGCAGTTGCAAGAAAGTCTGGTGCTTGCCCTTTTGCAATTCCAGCACCACCGCACGGCACTCGTCGATCTGCTGTTGCGGGGTACGCCCGTCGATGGTGGGCTCGTGGGCGCCGGCGGCAACCAGATGCTTGAGACCGCCGATACGTTTCATGAAGAACTCGTCAAGATTGGAGTCGACGATGGAAAGGAATTTCACCCGTTCACCAAGGAGCGTACGCCGATCCTGGGCCTCGTGTAGCACCCGCTTGTTAAAATTCAGCCAGGTCAGCTCACGATTCAGATAAAGCTGAGGACTATCCAGGTCGATATCGGATGCGGCCTTTCCTGCCACCTCGGCAATGCCCTTCTCCTTAACGTCTAACGGTTCAGCCTTCCCAGGCTCAACTTTTTCCTCTAGCGCAGACATCTCCCCTTCCTTGGCTGAGGAAATGATAGTGTCCAGGATTTCCGTTACGCTTGTTACAGATTTTTCTTTGGCTGCCATTTTAGCTTCTCTCTTTTCCTATAGTTGGGACGCGCTAGGCCGATCATGCGTAATCAGTAGGCGTCGGGAACAAAACTCTGGTCGCTCATGGGGGGGCGCACATAGCCGGTATCCCCTTGCCGTGGTGGCAGTTTTATCCGCTTGGGCGTCATGTCCTCGTAGGGAATCATGGCCAGCAGGTGCCGGATACAATTAAGCCGGGCGCGCTTTTTCACATCGGCATCCACCACATACCAGGGTGCCTGTTTGATATCAGTATGGGCAAAAAGATCATCCTTCGCCCGGGAGTACTCCGCCCATCTGGAACGGGATTCCAGGTCCATCGGACTCAGTTTCCAGTGCTTGGTGGGATCACCAATGCGTGACTGGAAACGCCGCTCCTGCTCCTCGTCACTGACCGAAAACCAGTACTTAATCAGGATGGTTCCGGAACGCACCAGCATACGTTCAAATTCCGGGCAGGAACGCAGGAATTCCCAGTATTCCTCATCAGAGCAAAACCCCATCACCCGCTCTACGCCCCCGCGGTTATACCAGCTCCGATCAAACAGAACCATCTCGCCAGCTGCAGGAAGATGGGGAACATAGCGCTGAAAATACCACTGGCTCTTTTCCCGTTCCGTCGGTGTCCCCAGGGCCACCACTCGACAAACACGCGGATTCAGGCTTTGGGTAATACGCTTGATCACCCCGCCCTTCCCCGCCGCATCCCGACCCTCAAAAATAACCACTGCCTTCAGGCCAGAATGCTTGATCCATTCCTGCAGCTTGACCAGCTCTATCTGGAGCTTGAGCAACTCCTTCTCATAGAGATTGTTCTTGATCTTCTTCCTTTTCCTTGCCAAGGCGGCCTCTGTCTTGATTTCACTGTTTGGCGCGACCCGAACCTGGCTTGGCACTTTGCTCCGCACACTTTTTTTTCTTCCCTCTAACTTGGCCATAAATATTTAACCTCATGCAAAATAGCTGCCGCAAAGGCAGATGATGAAAGGAGGACGCATTCCCGCAGAAGCCGCCTTGAGAACATTAATAAATATCATAAATCCATCTTATATGGAATACCTGCCCGCCTGTCTCGGCAAGTTCCCGAGCAAATATGAAACGGGTTTGCGATGCTTATTACCAGAAAGGTTTACACTCACTGAACTTCTTGAGCGCGCACTCGGCCCGGCGAAGCAACCGGGTCCTTTTCTGCATATGCCACCCCAGAACCACGCCCGCGGAAAAGTGAAGCCCCGCTTCCGGGCGATCCGACGCCTCATCAGCCAAATCGGACAATAATTTGCGCGCATTTGCCACATCATTCAGGTGGCCCAGCGCATCCTGCAAACGCCCGGCGGCGGCAAGAAAAGGCTTTGTCCGCTTGGCCGGATACAAGGACTGGAATCCCCGGGCCGCGTAACGCAATTTTTTTAGCTCAATACGCAAACGGTGACGCCCTTCGTCCGTTTTTGACTGAAAATTCTTCGCCCTTCGAGACACGCGCAAAAAATTCTTGGCCAATACCTCTTGTGCAAAAGCCCTAGCTGGTTTAACAAGCGCCCTTTCGTTCCGCTCGGCAGAAGTGTACTGCTCTCGCAGCCTGAACAGCCATAGCCCAAAGGCAAGCAGAAATTGGGTGCAGCGCGGAGATCGAAAAACGTTCGCCACCGCTAAAGCATTCACTCCTCTTAAAACCTCCAAATGCGCGAGCAGGGGTTGCAATGAAGGCTCCTTCTCCAAACCACACTTGACCTCCTCAACCAACTCGGATTGCAATACTGCCCAGTCCCTGAGCGGAGCAAAAGCATGGTGTAACCATTTCAATTCAGTCCGCAACCAGTGAGTATCGTCGTTGGGAAACTGCTTGCGAAAGAGCCCTTCAAAAGTACGCAGACGACGCAAGGCCACCCGTGCCTGATGAACGGCTTCGTTTTCTGCACCGTGCAGCAGACCGGTCTCATTGCTGACAAGATGTTCAAGCCCGTTCTGCATGATCTGCATCAGGACCATGCCAGTATTTGCATCGGCAGGGAGCAGCACGGGCTTACCCTTAACGGCACCCAAAGGCTGCCCCGTCAGCCGGGCATAACCGCGCTCGGCCTTACTCAGTGTCGAAAGTTGAAGGGGTAGGTGCTGGTTAATTTCCAGCGCCAGGTCAAAGAGTCCCGCCGGATCGCCTTGTACTAATTCAAGCTCCAGTTCGCACAGAGCCTCACACTGATCGCCGATACAAATTTCCCCGCGATCAAGGTCAAGACGAAGCCGCGTACCTCCGGGCGTTAACAAAGGCCAACTGATGCGCTGAAATCGAGTTTCAAAAAGCGGGGAAAAACCTGACTTGCCCAATCGTCTAAGCCGGCGCCGCACCTTGGAATCAGGAATTGTACCTAGATCTGGCACGGGCTCCGCCAGTCTTGATTCATATTCACCACGGAATTCCAGCCCCCCCAAACGCTCCTTGCGGGATTTAACACACTGGATAATCCCGTCCTCATCGTACCGAAGGCGAAGACTCAATCCCCGCTTACGCAAATCGTAAGTGGCCGTATCAAAATAGCAGGTACGAAGATGGGTAGTTGTGGCCACTCCCGTCGCCAAATGCTGAATTACGGGCAGTTCCCGTAAACCATCGTAAGCCGCTGGGGTGCACAACAGCTTTAGCTCAATCTCCTGTCCAGTGGTGTTTGCGTCCATAGGCAGAGAATAACCTATAGTCGGGCGCCGCTAAACACCACTTTTCGCCAACACGCTACATCCCTTTGAAACGGGTCAGCAGCGCCCTCCTTAAGCCCTCAGCATCACTTTGTCTGTGTTCAACACAGCGTGTACTATGCGCTCGGCTTCACCCAGTATACCTTTGCGCCCCGGTAGCTCAGTTGGATAGAGCGTCCCCCTCCTAAGGGGAAGGCCGGGGGTTCGAATCCTCCCCGGGGCGCCATTCCTTAGGTACAATTGGCAGCGGTGCTACCCCGGTGCTACCTTTTGGAGACATAGCCATGGTCCGCAGGGCTCACCGATTTTCCTACCACGGCCGCGACCTCACCCTACGTGAGATCGCGAAAGATGCTGGCCTTAACCTCTGGACATTGCGATCTCGCCTCAGCCGCGGCTGGACCATCGAGCGCGCTGCCACCACCAGTACCATCGACCCATCCGAATGCGGCCGCCTGGGCCGTGCAAAATCTGGTTGGATCGGCTCATAAAAAAACCCACCATTTGAAGCGGGTTTTTTATACATCCGGTTTCCCGGGAAACGGCGAGGGTTAGCGCGGCCTCATCAGCTTTTTGATCCGGAACTCGAACTCGTGCTTGAGGAAAGCGGGATACTTGGAGCGCATGACATCGCGCTGAACTCTCTGGACGATGCTTGTTGCCCCAGGTAGTAGCGGGATGGTCTGCTTCTTGATAGGAAGGCGCGCCCTCCCCTTGCGTTTGAACACGGTACGCCCGCCACCTGGCATGGTGGCAAAAAAGCCGCCAGGTACAAAGTGGCCGCCGGCCTTTACCCCGTGTTTATTCTGTTTTCCGCCAGCTGCACGAACGCTGATTCCGCGCACACCCAGCCACAGGCGCGCCCATGTGTTCGAGGGGCTGGCAAGGCGGATCCGGATACGGCGGCGGATGAGCTTTTGCTGGACACCGCTCTCGTCCGAGACCTCGCGCACAATATCCGTGCGCGCCTTCCTTACCGTTTTGTTGAGCGCTGCAGAAATAGCCTGGGTGGCCACCTTGTTGGCCTTTGGGCCGAACAAGCGTAGCGTGCGCTTGAACTCCCGCTCATCGATCTCAAACTCAGCTTTTACACTGAGCCGTCCCGGGATTTGAATCGCCATCAGGTCGCAAACGCCGTGTTGTCCTTGTTCACGAGCCTCTTCAAAAGCCCAACCATTTCAGCGAATTCTGGCGCAGCGACTTTTTGCACAGCACCTGGGCCAAAGCTGTTGAGTGAGGTCCGGGAAAGATCGATTTCACGGAAAGCCCTGTGAACGCGAACAGAAGGGGAAGGCGAAAGGGAAAGCCCCGCTAGCGGGTTTTTTGCCTTTGTGGTTGTTTTCGAAGCCGCCTGGAAGAACTTCGAGGTATCGATAACCCCGCTTTGCGTTTCCTTTTTGACGCGATCGACCAGCCCCAGCAAGCCCTTACCACTGTCAAATGCCTCTTTGGAAAAGGCTTGCAGGTCTTTGGCGGCCTCCTTGAACCCGAATAGCGAGGCAAAATCACCGGCAACACTCGACCCGAACGAGCCAACCAGGTTGTAAAACTGCCTCACGGACCGGGCGGTTGCTGCCGCGATGTCCGCGAAGACCGTTAAGGCCGGTGACACAAGCTTCGTTAAATCTTCGGCCATCGCCCCAAATGATTCATTCATCTTCTGGACGGCGTCGTTGGTTTCGGCGATAGCCTTCACATCCTTAAGGCTCAGGGTTTTCCCCAGGGCATCGGCAGATGCCATCATCTCCCGGAGTCCTTTGGAGCCATCTGCAAGAGCCGGTAGCAGCTCGATACCTGCCCGCCCAAAAATCTTGTAGGAAATGGCTGCCTTGTCGGTCTGAGACTTCACGCCCTTGAGGGCGTCCGCCAGCACCATCAGTTTGTTTTCAGGCTTCAGCCCCTTGAATTGTTTGAGGTGTATGCCTAACGACTGGAATGCGGTTTTGGCTAACCCGGTGCCGGCGGCGGCATCCGCAGTATTGACCTCGAGCTTTTCAAGGCTTTTGGCGAGCGTACCGAAGGAAAATCCTGATAGCTCCGATACCACGCGCAGCTGCGAAAGGGCCTCAGCGGAAGCGCCTATCTTGGTATTGAGTTTTTCAATCTGGTCCCCTGCCCTGAGCGCTTCACGCGACATAGCCACGAAACCGACAGCGATAGCGCCGACAGCCAGGTTTTTCAGAGACAAAGCCGTATTCTTGAATCCCGCCATTGAGTTTCTTGCTTGCTTTATTCCCGTCTGGAACTGGCTTGAATCTGCCCGCATTTTGACGGTAAGGCTTGAGATGTTACCCATTTCAGTGGCTCCTGGTAGCTTGTGATTTAGGAAGCAGATCGCATGCGCGGCATTTGCTGCGGTCACGGCCACCCACCCGGTGCCCGCGAAATCCCAGCCATGTACGGCAAGTCAACTTCCAACGGACGCCACAACGGCAAGGCGCAACGTCTCCGATTCTCCATTTACTCATGTGTCACCTTAAAAAACCCCCGTGTTGCCCTCATTGAGGGGAAGGCATCGGGAGGGGGATCCCATGGTTGGCAACCCATGGCCCGGTGATATGCCATGCACCGTCGGCGGCACACATCACTTAGAAGCCGCCGACGGTTAGGCAGTAACGGCGTCCTGGATGGCCGCGAAGGACTGAGGATGGCGAACGGAAATATCCACATCGAAAAACGCGGTCACTCGCACACCACCGGTGGAACTCAGGCTGTATGGATCGACCAGGATATCGAGCACGCCCCATTCACCGATCAGCAGGTCGGCAAAGTTCCCGTAGAGGATGGCGGAGAGGTTGGTACCGGTACCCTTGGTAAGGTTGCCCGGGACCTGGTTGGACACGGCCGCACGGATCCCCAGCAACCGGCCATCCGTGAGTACGCCACCTTCCCAAACAAACCCCGCGCCGGCATCGCCGGAGACCTTCAGAGTCTTCAGCAATTTGGCACGGGTCACGGTGTTGACGAGGAAGCCGAGCGATCCTTGATCCGCATTGTCGGCCCCAAGCTCCTGCCCCAGGTCAACGATCAGATCGTAGGTTGGCACGCCTCCATTCGTTCCGATAGGCACGTCACCAATGCCGGAGGTGTTGAGAATTCCCGTGGGCTGCTCACCGGTACCCGAGCCATTGATGCAGACCCGATCGATTTCAAGCGCCACGGTGGTGGCCAGGTCATTACGAACGAAGCTTTCCGCATCGATGGACGATTGCTTCAAAAACCGCCGGGTGTATTCCGCGAGACCCGCCACGGATTTCGGCCTCAGGGCGACCTGGTCAAAGGCCGCCTGACTCTCGGTGGGCGCGGCGCCTTCCGCAACCCAGTAGGCAGTCGATCCGCTGGTCTGGCGTGGAATATCTACGTTGCCCTGCAGATCCCTGAGGAAGGTAGCGCCCAGGCCGGCGACTTGCGCTTTGTTTCTCAGAACATCGATGAAGGAAGCGGACAGAAGATCCGTCGACACCAGGTGCCCGCCTGCGGTATCCGTTCCAACGTTCAGATCTCGCCGTTGAGGCACGGGGCACGGAACGAACACGCCTCGCGGAGGCCGACGCAACATTCGCGAAAGATGTTCGGAAGTTTCGATAGCCCGAGCGTAATCCCCCCCCCTATGATCAATCTGCATGTTGATCGCATCCAGGAAGGAAGAGCTCGCCTCGTTACCCATGCCGAAATTATCATCCATGATGGGCGCGGGGTGAGCACCGCCGAGTTTCGCGAGCACGGTGTTGCGGAAGCTTTCCGCAGAGCGGCCTTCCTGGATGGCGGCCAGTCCGAGATCGACAAAATCATGGTCCCTCGCAATGGCCATTATCTCTTGGACGCGGAACTCGGCCGTCTCGCGGAGTTTGTTCTCGCGGCGCCGTTGGCTCCGGGACGGCAAATCATCATCCTGGGTCGGTTCAATTGCTTGGTTGTTTTCCATTGTCCTATTACCTCGTGAAGTAAATTCGGCGGACCGGAATAGGCCCGCGTTTGGATCGGCACCAACACCTGTCGCGCTGACTTCGTTGACGGTCCAATCCGTAAATCGATAAACATCGCCACTCTCTCGAACGGGATCGCTGTTCAGGCTATAACCCACGGACAGATCGGTAATGTTGCCGGCAAGCATGTCGGCAAATCGCTCCTGTGCTTCCGTGGATTCTCCGCAGTGAATGTCACCACGCAGCTTTTTTCCTTCCACGCGGATATTGCGAACCCGGCCAAGCACGTTATTGAGATCGTGGCCCCAAAGAAGTGGGAGACCACGTGTAGCGCGGGACAAGTCAACGCTACCAGGGGAGTGATCCAAAACCTCAATACCGTATCCGCGCTTGACGCCGGTCTCGGTCGAAAGGACGGAGGGAATTACTTTCTTCTTGCGGTCGGCAGCCCGGATGTCCAGGCTGACGGTTCTAAAAAGTGTTTCGCTCATCGCTAACTCCTAAAAGCTCGCGCTTGCTGAAACGCAAAGAGGCGGAGCCCCAGCAAGCGCATCAAGCAGCAGCCACAAAGTGGGTGCCATCTGTGCACGTCGCCGAAGACTCCGCCTCTCTGGAGGGGTCATCTTCCGTCCATCCCGTGGGCCTGGCCTGGTGGCGGCAGGCAAGCGCGAAGCATTGCCCTCGTAACCAAGCGTCTCCACAGGAGGAAAGACGTCCTAAGGGTCAATCTAAATCTTTTTTTTATAGAACGCCACACTTAATGTACCGGCGCATCTGATTGCATGCGTTTGGCATCTTCTGCAAGGTCGATAGCCGCCATTTTTACCCGTGCTGCCGCCTCGGTTGGCGTCAGTGGCCCGATCATATGCGTGAATACAATCTGCCGATGTTCGACTGCTACTACCGCCAGAGTTTTCGTGTGCTCACAATAGACAGAGACACAGTTTTCTTTTTTATGAGCGTGGAGATGGTCATACAGATCAGTGACACACGCGCTGCACAATTTTGGCTGGTTCATTTGAGAGCCTCCTCCGCTAGCAGTAGATCCATATATGCGATGATGTACGCCCGCTCATCTTTAGAAAGGTTTTCCATCTGTTGGCTAAAGTGTTGAATCTCCCAGGCAGACGGCGCCTCCGATCTTTTTATATTTGGATTGCCACCAACGATTCGAAGGTGGGGTTTCTTTGGGGCTGTCTCTTGCATAGTGCTCTCCTCAATCAACTCGTGAACCCATATCCAGAATCCTCACAGCTAGCTAAAACTCGCGAGTATCTTGCCCGTGAGGTGGCTTATCTAGGGAGGACCCGCTAGCTAAAACATCGACCGTTCGAATTCGGCCGCATCTTCGGCCCAATCCTTTTGAATTTGTTCTTCGAGTCGTTCCCACTCCCCATCCATCTCCCCATCATATTTTCCTTCACCCTGGTCAGCTGAAATCACTCCCGTGGCGATCAGCCCCTTCACGTGAGAAATAATTTCTTTCCTCCGTTCCTTCATCTTCCGTTCAACTGCAATCGAAAGGTTTTTCTGTAGTACTTCTGTATCGATGCTCATGCTCTTCTCCTGGTCGCCTATACAAACGATGGCCACCTTGGCCACCTATACATAAAAGGTAGTAGTAGTAAGGGTTTCACTTGGCCACCTTCACTTGGCCGTCTTGGCCGTCTTGGCCGTCTTCCGAAATGCGGCGAAGGTGGCCAAGGTGTCCAAGTTTTGATGGCAGGGGATCTTGGCCACCTTCATGGTTTAAGATCCATAGGATGGGTGGTACTTGGTAACTCCCAGAGCCAGTCACCATTGGCGCCCGTTGATTTAATCGAATTTACGTCCAGGGCTTTTTTGGCGCGACGTATCGTCCTACGTGCGATATGCGCACGCGCAGCGCGACTCTCTAATTCCTTTTGAGCCATCGGTCCGTGTGCTAGCTCTTCAGTAAGCCAACTCTTTGCTTCACCCATTTTCGATGCGCGCACAGGATGGGCTGCTTCCAGCGCCGATGATGCGTCGATAAAGACAGGATCATCCTCCCAAGCAATCATGGGCGCACCGGTTTCTTGAGAAACCACGATTCTGTAGGCAAGCCCGCCTTGGTCAGTCCCCAGGTTGTTCTTGACGGGCAGAAATAAGCGCCTATCTGGATCCGCTCCATCTTTCGTCACTAAAAACGCAGCTCGCACCGTGGCGACAAATGCCAGGCTTCCAGATGTTCTATAAAGAGCATTGGTTCCGCTGGCTTTATTCAGATGGCTCACTAGCAATACAGCAACACCAAACTTTGCAGCCGTATCAACTAATGGCATAAGCAGACTGCGAACGTCCGCATTATTATGAGTGTCCGTTCCAGAGAGATAGGCAGATATTGGATCAATAATCACCAGCCTGGTATCAGGTTTTTTTCGTAAACATAGTTCCAGCGCTGCAATATCCTCAGCCAGGGAAAAGTAATGCTCCTTTTTACCCTCGTCCTCGCTGAACGTTTCAACACATTTGACGCAATGAATATTTTCCACATTTGCACCGGCCGCATCGAGGCGAATGCGGATTGTGTCAGCAGGGTCATCCTCTGCCGACATCATTATCACGTCGCCTTTGGGGGAACCGATATCACCTTCCGGCCATCTGCCGCCCGTGGATACGATGGCCGCTATATAGGTGGTGATAAGTGATTTTCCGAGCCCCGGGTCTCCAGCGATAAGAACCGGCTTACCTAAAGGAATTTTTCCTGGCCAAAGCCACTCAACTGGCTTTGGTTCAACGCTCGCCATGCATACAGTGAGCAGCTCAACAAATAACGGGTGGTTAGATTTATTTATGAGCCTGACTCCGCGTGGGAGAAGGATGGACGGTGCGCTGTTCTATGAAAGCATCGAGGTCAGAGCGACGATAATAAACGCGCCGGCCAATCTTGATGAACGGAAGGTTATAGCGGCCTGTGCTGGCCCATATTTCAAGCGTCGCCAGAGCCAAGCCCAGGTAATCGGCAGCCTCTTTTCGGCTTAGACGATCATTGTTAAAAGCGATTTTTTTTACAGACATTATTCCACCTCATCAGTTGCCTTAGGTGGCGCCGCTATTTTTTTCAAATAGTCGGCAATGGCTGATTCACGCCAAGCGACTTGCCCGCCCGTCATCTTAAGCGGCGCAGGAAAGGTTCCCGCCCGAACGCGCCGAAAAATAGTAGATTGGGATCCGTACCCGAGTTGCTGCAGGTCGGCGTAGCTGAGTAGTTTTAGGTTTTCCATTGGTTGCTCCTAACGAACGATGCAAGCCAATGGTAGGTATTGATTACAGAGGGGTCATTCCAAGAATTCTCAGTATTTCTCAGAATGGCGCTTAAGCATGTTTAGATATTCGTAGTAAAGGTTTTTCGCATCGCCCTCACTCACGCTGAATTTTTTAGCCGCAGCGGGCCATAATTCGCTAAGTGGCTCTTCTTCATTTCGGCGATATATAAAGTTGAAAATTCGGGCGATTAACGGCATCCCATCAAACCTCTTTAGCCGCCGTTGTATTTGCTCTAAGTGCGCGCCTTTGCGGTGTGGGATATTGAAGGCTTCACCGAACTCGCGCACCTCCCAATCGCTCCAGCGTCTAAGCCCGGACTCCAGTTCCTCCCGCACCCAACTAGGCGCCGCAATCCGATATTGGGCACAACGCCGAAGGGCCTCAAAAAGCATGAGGGTGTTGCCCTGGTTATAGGCGTCCTGGCAATCCTTTAGGTCCTTAAGGGCCACGTCAGAGGCCCAACACCACCCCAGCCCAGATTCCACGAACTGGCCAGTTCCCAGATTCGCAAACTTCTTCTTGAGCTCTTCAATGCTTCCCTTCATGTCCATCTCCTTGGATAAGTTCACCGCTTCCCGTATCCGCAACCCCGCCGGCGGCAAACATCGCCCGGGCGGCGGTATTCACCGCCTTTCGCACCGGGTCCAGGCTCAGGCGCGCGTAGATCGCCGTCGTACTTACATTCTTATGCGCCAGGGTCTTGCCGATGATAGGCAAGCTCGCACCGGTTGCCGCTTGCCAGCTTCCGAGCGTGCGCCTGAGATCATGAATACGAAGATCCTCGATTTCGGCACGCTGTAGCAGCGATTTCCAAGCGCGGCGCATCTCTGTGAGATGGCCGGTCTTGCCGGTTCCTGGAAAAACCCACTCTGTTTGCGCTTCCTCCGCGCGAAGTTTGAGAATAGCCAGCGCCTCCGGCGCGAGCGGCACGGTATGTGGCTCTCCACTCTTGGTCTTGGGGATCCGCCAGGTGGCCCGCTCCCGGTTGATATCGGCCCAACGCATCGCCTGCAGATTACCTCGGCGCGCACCGGTCAAGAGCGCCAGCAATACAAAATCGCGAAAGGTGGGATTTGATTCGTAGGCGAGCGCCTGGAAAAAACGCGGCATTTCATCAGGATGTAGGAAGCGATCCCGGGAGCGCTCTGGAAAGCGATCAATATGGGCGCCCGGATTCTCGCCCTCGAAATCGCCCCAATAAAGTGCGCGGTTAAACATCGCGCGAAGCAAGGCCGTTGCCTTGTTCGCGCTTGCGCCGCTCCTTTTTGCGGCTATCTCCGCATGCAGGTTCTGTACCTCGGTGCGTTTAATCCGAGAGAGCTTGCGGGGGCCCCACGGCACAAAATAGCGGCGGTAATAGGATTCCGGGTTCTTGGTTTGCATGCCGCGCGCCCGGATGTGCTGTTTCAGGTACTTCTGGAATAGCTCTTCCAGGGTAAGTTCCGTTCTCGCGGCACGTTTGGCGGCCTGGGGATTCTCAGATGCAGCAATCTGTCCGTTGTACTGCTCTGCCGCATTGCGGGCCTGGTCGACCGTAGTTCCAGGAAAGCGCCCAATGAAGATCCGTTCCGGCCTACCGTCGACTTTTCGGTACAGGTAAAATGAGCGCGTTCCCTTGCCAGTGATGCAGAGCGCGAGGTGAGGCATCCCGGCATCATAGTAGTATTGCCGCTTGCCCTTTTCCGGGGGTACAAGATGGTCTATCCGGGTACGGGTGAAGTTAAAACGACGCTCGCTCATGCGGCCCTCCCCTCTTTCAGTGCTACCCTGGTGCTACCCGAAAACGCAGGTTTAAGTAAACTTCACAAAGTTTACGGGTAGCACAGCCAGGAGAAGAATAGGCTTAAGCGTTTGTTTTGTAAAGCTTCATATGGTTGGGGAAAGGGAAAGGTAGACCAATAAAACGCAGGCGCAAGTTTCCTCCTAAGGGGAAGGCCGGGGGTTCGAATCCTCCCCGGGGCGCCATATATATTTACTCGGTAGTACCCATACCATCGTCTACCGATAACCTGTGTTAAGACCTGTCGATGGAAGTGCCAGAGGAAATGACAGCGATGAGCAAAGGACCGAAGCTTGCCCGTCCAGATACTGGCGGTGCCAACTACCTCGATCTTGTCTGTGGCTGGGTGCAATACCTCTGTCCGCAACACTGGTTATCGCGACAGGTGTTGCGTGCCACCCGGATCCGCACTCCCTGGTTCAAAACACGCCAGATTGAATGGTTTAGCCATCAATTCAGGGTGGATCTCGGCACCGCCGCCAATCCTGATCTATCAACGTACCGCGACTTCAACAGCTTCTTCACCCGTGCTCTGCGTCCGGAACTACTTCCGCTATCCGCGGACGATGGCAGCCTCCTTTCACCGGTAGAGGGAACCGTCAGTCAGCTGGGAAGGATTCAAGAAGGCCGGATATTCCAGGCCAAGGGGCGAAGCTACAGTGCCTGCGAATTACTCGGAGATGATCGACAACGTGCGGAACCCTTTCACCACGGCGACTTCTGCACCATTTATCTGTCCCCCCGCAACTATCATCGGATACACATGCCAATTTCCGGTCAGCTACGAGAGATGATTCACGTGCCCGGTGGCCTGTTTAGTGTCAACGGACGTACTACGAGAGCCATTCCTCGCCTGTTTGCGCGCAATGAACGCGTGGTCGCAATATTTGATACACAATATGGCCCCATGGCAATGGTACTGGTGGGCGCGCTATGCGTCGGTGGCATTGAAATGGTATGGGCGGGATCCGTCACCCCACCCCGGGGGAAAAGCATCCGGGTTTCGGACTACCCGGCCACGGGCGAAAACAGCGTCTATCTGCGCCAGGGCGTGGAGATGGGGCGCTTCAATATGGGCTCGACGGTGGTTCTGCTATTCCCCAAAGACACTGTTGGATGGAAGTCAGATATGGCATCTGAAAAGCTGCTGAGACTTGGGGAAATTATTGGAAAGACAGCGACTTAGAACAATTTTCCCCTAAAGTTTTTGTCAGGGCTGACTCGACATCCACCATCCTTGGTGGATGTCGAGTTTCTATATAGCGAAGGCGCTGATACAAACGGCCATCAGGGCCCCGGGGTAGAGACCCAGTGCCAGGATTGCCAGAGCATTAGTGCTGATCATCACCCGCATATCCCCAGGTGCTGCCACCGCCGAATGATCGGTTGGCTTTTCAAAATACATCAGACGCACGATGCGGATGTAATAAAAAAGCCCAATCAGCGAGAACACCACTGAGACTACTGCAAGCCACACCATGTCCACGGCAACCAGTTCACGTAATACCGACCACTTGGCCCAGAAGCCAAGGAAGGGCGGCAGGCCAGCCATGGACAACATCAGGATTAACATCAAAAAGGCATACCAGGGACTGCGCTCGTTGAGACCCCGGAAGTCATCCAGGCGGTCCGACTCGAAACCGGCTCGACTAAGCAGAATAATCATGCCGAAGCTGCCCATAGCCATCAGCGCGTAAACGATGATGTAGAACATCGAGGCTGCATATCCCGCTGCGGTGCCGGCAATCAAACCGAGGAACATATAACCCATGTGCGCGATGGTGGAGTAACCCAGCATCCGCTTGAGATTGGTTTGGGCAATGGCAACTACATTGCCGACGGCCAGTGAAAGGATCGCAAGCAGTACCAGCATGTCGCCCCAGTCACCCCGAAGCCCGCCCATACCATCCACCAAGAAACGCATGAGCATGGCAAAACCCGCCAGCTTTGGAGCAGTACCGATAAACAGGGTGACGGGAGTCGGCGCACCCTGGTAAAGATCAGGGACCCACATGTGGAACGGTACGGCACCCAGTTTAAAAGCGATACCCACCACCACGAACACCAAGCCCAGCATCAGCACGATGTTGCGTCCCTCGCCCTCGGACCCAATGGCACTGTGCAATTCACTGATATCCAGCGTAGCCGTCGCTCCATACAACAGCGAGATTCCGTAGAGCAGGATCCCTGAAGCCAGGGCGGCAAGAATGAAGTATTTCATTGCGGCTTCGGTCGCCGCGGTGGAATCACGATGCAAGGCCACCAGCGCGTAGAGGGCTAGCGACAGCAACTCCAGCCCGAGATAGAGGGTGAGGAGGCTGTGGCCGGAGATAAGCACCATCATGCCCAGCACCGCAAACAGGCCCAACAGGTAAAACTCGCCCTTAAACAGATTGCGCGCCCGCAGATATTCCTTCGAGTAAAAGAAGGCGAAGTAGGTCATTAACAGCACAAAGACCTTAAGTACACTGCCCATGCGATCCAGCACAAAGCTGTCGCTAAAGGTAAGCACTGATTCCGTGGGGTAGAGGAACATCACCAGTATTGCCGTTACCACCAACGTGGCTTGCGAAAGCTGGTAGGTCACTAGGCGATAACGCTCAGGAACATAAACGTCAACGATCAGGATCAGGCACGCCATAGAGAGGAGAAAGATCTCCGGTGCCGCGGGTAGGAAGTCGTTTAGCATAAGGCTCATGTTTAGTCTGACTCAGTGCTGGCTAATAGCCGGCGTTACAGTTTGGATATGGCGATGTGCTGCAACAGGTTTTCTACACTAGGCTGCAAAATTTCCAACACCGGCGCTGGCCACAGGCCAAGCCACAGAACCGGCACCGCGAGCAGAACCAGAAAGGTAATTTCACGTCCATTCACATCCTTCAGGCCGGCAACACCATCATTTGCCACCGGACCAAAGATCACCCGCTTATACATCCACAGCGTATAAGCAGCACCCAGGATAAGGGTCAGACCCGCCAGGAAGGCAATCCAGAAATTGGCCTTGAAACTGCCCATGATGACCATGAACTCGCCTACAAAACCTGAGGTACCTGGCAGACCGCTGTTGGCCAAAGCAAACAACATCATGAAGGCCGCAAAAACCGGCATGGTGTTTACCACCCCACCGTAATCCTTGATCTCGCGACTGTGGAGACGGTCGTACATCACCCCGACACACAGGAACATCGCGGCCGAGATGAAACCGTGGGAGATCATCTGTACCAGGCTTCCCTGCACCCCCATCGCAGCGCCAGCCATGCTCCCCGTATCGGCAAAAATACGGAAGGCAATAAACAACCCCAGGGTGGCAAAACCCATGTGCGAAATCGATGAATAGGCGATGAGCTTCTTCATATCCGGCTGCACGATGGCTACAAAACCAATATATACAATCGCCACCAGGGAAAGCCCGATCATCAACCCGGCCAGTTCCAGACTCGCATCCGGGGTAATGGGCAAACTGAACCGTATGAGCCCATAGCCGCCAAGCTTCAACATAACAGCAGCCAGAATGACCGACCCACCGGTGGGCGCCTCAACATGGGCATCCGGCAACCAGGTATGTACCGGCCACATCGGCACCTTCACCGCAAAGGCCGCCAGAAAAGCCAGGAATATCAGCGTCTGTTCGGTCAAGCTAAGCGGTAACTGATGCAAATCAGCGATCGCAAAGCTGCCTCCCTGAGCGTAGAGATAGAGCAAGGCCACCAACATCAATACCGAGCCAAAGAAGGTAAAGAGGAAGAACTTGATGGTGGCATACACTCGGCGTGGTCCACCCCAGATTCCGATAATCAGGAACATGGGAATCAGCAGGGCCTCCCAGAACACGTAGAACAGGATGGAATCCAGTGCCGCAAATGCCCCTACCATGAGGCCTTCCAGTACCAGGAATGCAGCCAAGTATTGGGCGGCACGCTGCTTGATAACCGACCAGCTGGAAATAATCACGATGACGGTGATAAAGGTGGTCAGAATAATCAGTGGCATCGAGATGCCATCAACACCGAGGTGATAATGAATATCAAAGGCGGAGATCCACGGCATGCGTTCGACAAACTGCATATCCGAGGTGCTGAGATCAAAGCGCGTATAGAGCGGCAAAGACAGCAAAAAGGTGAGGATTGACGTTGCCAGCGCAATAACGCGCGCGGTGGGCACATTACGCTCGCCACCGGCAACCAAAACCCAAATGCCCCCAAGGATAGGGGCCCAGATGATAAGACTCAGAAGTGGGATATCCGCCAACATACGATCAGCCCTAAGGCTCCCTTAGAGAGTTACAAACCAGGTAATCATTAGGAGCAGGCCGAGAATCATGGCCAGCGCATAATGGAAGAGAAAGCCGCTCTGAAGATGCCGCACCACAGAAGCAAGCCAAGCTACCGTACGAGCGGATCCGTTGACCAACAGACCATCAATGACCGCTGCATCACCACCACGCCAAAGCACGGTACCGATTCCGCGCGCACCGCCCGCAAAAAAGAACCCATTGAAACGGTCAAAACCGTATTTCTGGTCGAGCACATTGTAGAGCAGACCGAAACTCTGCTTGATGCGTTCAGGCAGCTCCGGCCGTGCCAGATAGAGGTACCACGCGACCGCCACCCCGGCCATGGCCAGCACGAAGGGTGCACCCGTTATGCCATGAAGCACGAAGCTACCAGCGCCGTGGAAATCCGCCGCAATGGCGCCGAGCACATCGTGGCCCGGCAACACCGCGATGGAAGGACCGAATAACTCGCCAGTTAATACCGATTCAATCCCCAGCCAGCCAATAATCACTGACGGAATAGCCAGCATAATCAGGGGAGCCGTCACCACGGCCCGTGTTTCGCGGAGGCTTGAACGCACGCTCGCACTCATGCGCTCCTTGCCATGGAACACCAAGAAATACATGCGGAAGCTATACAGGGCAGTGATGAAGACCCCGGCAAGCACACTGAAATAGGCAAAACCGGAACCGGGCAATCCTGAATGATGTACCGCCTCAATAATCAGGTCCTTGGAGAAGAAACCGGAGAATCCCGGGAAGCCGATGAGGGCAATGGAACCGATGAGCGCGGTCAACCAGGTGATGGGCATGTATTTGCGCAGGCCGCCCATGTTGCGAATATCCTGGTCATGATGCATGGCGATGATCACCGAACCGGCACCCAGGAATAACAGTGCCTTGAAGAAGGCATGGGTCGCCAGGTGAAATATGGCACCAGCATAAGCCGAGGCACCAAGCGCCACGGTCATATAGCCAAGCTGGGACAGGGTGGAGTAGGCAATCACCCGCTTGATGTCGTTCTGAACGATGCCCACGAGGCCCATGGCAAGGGCAGTAATAGCACCGATAACCATGACCACACTCAGCGCGGTTTCCGATAACTCGAACAGCGGTGACATGCGCGCCACCATGAAGATACCCGCGGTAACCATGGTTGCCGCATGGATGAGGGCGGAGATTGGGGTAGGGCCTTCCATGGAATCCGGCAGCCACACGTGCAGCGGCATTTGCGCTGACTTACCCATGGCGCCAATGAATAGCAGGATGCAGATGACGCTCATCAGGGACCAGTTGACCCCGGGGAACACCTGGATGGTCAGGTCTCGTAACAACGGCGCAGTCTCAAAAACCGTGGCGTAATGCAGGCTACCGAAATACATCAGCACTGCGGCAATGCCAAGCAGGAACCCAAAGTCCCCAACCCGGTTGACCAAAAAGGCCTTGAGATTGGCGTAGATGGCTGATTCCCGCTGATACCAGAAACCGATGAGCAAATAGGACATCACGCCCACCGCTTCCCAGCCAAAAAACAGCTGCAGGAAGTTGTTCGACATCACCAGGGTGAGCATGGCGAAGGTAAACAGCGAAATATAACTAAAGAAGCGCTGATAGCCGGGATCATCGTGCATATAACCGATGGTGTAGATATGCACCATCAGCGAGATAAAGGTCACCACGGTCATCATCAGGCTGCTCAGCTCATCAATGCGAAAGCCGACCTCCAGGTGCACACCCTCAATCACACCCCAGGTGTACACTGTGGCGTCGTAGATCGGAGCACCATCAAAAACGATGCCCTTGAAGGTCAGAGCCGAAAGGCCAAAGGCAATGGCCACACCAATAATGGTCACCATGTGGGCGCCTATACGGCCGATAAGCTTTCCGCCAAAGCCCGCCAGCAGTGCCCCAAAGAGGGGTGCCAGAACGATTGCCAAATACATGGTTTGTGAATTTTGCGCCACGTCTTAACCCTTTAGGGAGTCGAGTTCGCCGACGTTAATGGTCTGGCGGTTACGGAATAGCACCACCAGAATCGCCAGCCCGATGGCTGCTTCCGCCGCGGCCACAGTGAGGATGAAGAAGACAAAGATTTGCCCCGCAACATCGCCAAGATAATGAGAAAACGCCACAAAATTTATATTCACCGCCAACAACATCAGTTCCAGCGACATCATCAGGATGATCAAATTCTTGCGGTTGATATAAATACCCGCGACACCAAGGCAAAACATTATTGCGCCGAGGATAAGAAAATCAGATAAGGCGATCATGGTACGCAGCCCCTTAAGGTGTATCCGAGTCCGGCCGCTCGGCCGCCATCTGTACCAGGCGCACCCGGTCCTTACGATTAACCGCCACCTGTTCTTCCGGTCGCTGTCCCTTGCGGTTTTTACGGTGCTCACCGAGGCTCAGCGCAATGGCGGCAACGATAGCCACCAGCAACAGCACCGAGGCAATCTCAAAGGGATAGACATAAACGGTGTACAACACGCTACCGAGTTCCTCGATATTGCTATAGCCCGCGCCGTGATGCGCCGGTGCCGGCACGATATCAAGGCCAAACTGACTGGCTCCCACCACCATGCTGAGCTCCAATCCCAACAGCACCGCGATGAGGATTCCCACCGGCAAATATCGGCTAAAGCCTTCGCGTAGCACTACCAGATTGACATCCAGCATCATGATGACAAACAGGAACAGCACCATCACTGCGCCCACGTAGACCAACACCAGGGTCATGGCCAGGAACTCTGCATCCAACAACAACCAGATGCCGGCTGTAGTGAAAAAGCTGAGCACCAGGAAAAGTGCAGCGTGGATCGGATTACGTACCGTAACCACCATGCTGCCGGCAAAAACCAGAATCCCGGACAGTGCGTAGAAAACGAGTTGTTCAACCATAAAAAAACGACCGACAGTCTGCTTAAATTATGTTGAAAAAGCCGGCAGGCTAGTTTCAACCCCAAACCGGAAAGATGCCCCCGGTCGGCTCACGTTAATTCTTATCTTTTGGTCTAGCGGTACTTGGCGTCCGCAGCCCGATCTTCGGCAATGCGCCCTTCTTCATCCGCACCCACTGCCAGCAACTTGACCTTATTCATCAGCAAGTCGCTACGTTGCTCGCCATGGTATTCAAAGATCCGAGTCTCAACGATGGAATCCACCGGACAGGCCTCTTCGCAAAAACCACAGAAAATACATTTGCTTAAATCAATATCGTAACGGGTGGTACGGCGCGACCCATCGTCGCGAGGCTCCACATCAATGGTAATGGCAAGGGCCGGACACACCGCCTCGCAAAGTTTGCAGGCAATGCAGCGCTCCTCTCCATTTTCATAACGACGCAATGCATGCAGGCCACGAAAACGTGGGGACTGAGGCGCCTTTTCCTCGGGATAGCGAACCGTAACTTTCCTGGCAAACAGATAGCGGCCGGTCAGGAACAGGCCCTTCCACAATTCCCACAGCAGGAAAGTCTTGATGAGTCGTTGAGCAGAATTCATGGCGCTATACCTCTAATCGAACCAGGGGCCAATACCAGCGGCAATGGCCACGCCAATTACAAAAATCCACACCAGGGTGACGGGAATAAATACCTTCCACCCCAGTCGCATAATCTGGTCATAACGGTAACGTGGGAAGGTGGCCCGGAACCACAGGTAGAAAAACAGGAACAATGCGACCTTAAACACAAACCAGTGGAATCCGGAATCTAATAAGGAACCCAGAGGACTCGCTAGCGTTTCAGCCGATACCAGTCCCTCAAAAGGAGACAACCAGCCGCCCAGGAACATGGTTGAAGAGAGCACGCTGATTAAAATCATATTTGCGTACTCGGCCATAAAGAAGACCGAGAAACTCATACCCGAATATTCCACATGGAAACCGGCAACAATCTCCGACTCACCCTCAGACACATCGAAGGGAGCGCGGTTGGTCTCCGCCACACCGGAGATAAAGTAGACCACAAAAAGTGGCAGCAGCGGCCACACAAACCAGTGCCCAAAGCCACCGGCCTGGGCATTAACGATCTCGCCAAGATTAAGGCTACCTGCCGCCATCAGCACCCCGACCAGGGCAAAACCCATGGCGATTTCGTAGGAAACCATCTGCGCCGCAGAACGCATGGCGCCAAGCAGTGCGTATTTAGAATTCGAGGCCCAGCCAGCAATTATCACCCCATAAATACCCATAGAGGTCATAGCCAGAATATAGAGCAAGCCGGCGTTAATATCCGCCAGCACCCGATCCGGACCAAAGGGCACCACGGCCCAGGCAGACAAAGCAGCCGAGAGCGAGATGATCGGCGCCAGAATAAACAGAAAACGATTGGCGCCCGCGGGGATAATAAGTTCCTTGAAAGCCAGTTTCACCGCATCCGCGATGGGCTGCAGCAGACCGATGGGCCCGACCCGATTGGGCCCCATGCGCACCTGCATAAACCCGATAACCCGGCGCTCGGCATAGGTCAGGTAAGCCACGCAGAGTAACAAGGGAGTCACGATAGCGATGATCTTCAGCAAGATCAGGGTCAGGGTCTGGAGGCCGCTGGGCAACAGGTCAAGCAATGGAATCTCAGGCACCTGCTTGGTCCTCCGTATTATTACTTAGTGCAATGGCACCAAAACCCTCACCCAAACTGGCCGCAGTGACTGTACCTGCGGGCACTCGTACACAAGCATCCGGAATCGCGGCATCTATACGCAAGCTACAACGTACCTTGGCTCCATTTTGGGAGACCATCACCTCTCCAGCCTCCAGTAAGCCAAGTCGTTCGGCCAGTGCTGGATTAATGGCGGCGTAGTCTGCATCACCATCAGCTGTTTGCTGCAAAGCGCTAGCCCTGCGGACCAAAGCATCAGTCGCATAGGGAGCCACATCACCAATACGTTGCAGCTCATCCTCGGTAATGCTCACGAGGCGCTCGGGGATGGCGAAATCAGTGCCAAACGGGATCCTGGGCTGATTTATCAAAGCACGTAGTTCAGTGAGAACGTCCGAGGAACCTTCATATTCAAAACCATCCGCATCTACCAGATTCCCAAGTACCCGCAGCACCTTCCAGCCAGGGCGCGCTTCTCCCGGGGGCGGCGATGCACCGGCAAAACTTTGCCATTGCCCCGCAAGATTGACGAAGGTGCCAGAGGTCTCCGGATACAGTCCAATGGGCAGCAAGACGTCCGCGTATGCTTCCATTTCAGTACTGTGATAAGCCGTTGCCACAACCACAAATTCAGCTTCATTAAGGGCCTTGCGTGCCAAACTTCCGTCGGCACAGTCACGCTCCGGCTCAAATCCTAGCAACAAATAGGCATCGAGTTGCTTGGCCAACATTTCCGTAGCAGCAAGGCCTGTATTCACGGATGAACCAGCAGGACCACGATGCGGTACGCAACCGGCAAGCCATGCACCAGCCGCATTCGCACCCTCAGGCAGGGTACCCAGCACCGAGCCTGAGGCCCGGGCAATCCGTTCAGCGATGGCATACAGCCCCGCTGCCTCGGGATGATTCAGGGCTGAAGCACCAAGCAACACCATGCTGCGTTCACCCGACTTCAGACGTTTGGCGATAGTCGCCTGGTCAACAGAAGCCTTGGCGTTGACCTCAGCCACTTCAAGCGCTGCGGCGATACCAGCCAGGTTATCGAATAATTCAGCCGGTGAGACCACAAGCTGCTTTTCGAGTTTGCAGTTGAAAGCGTAATCCACGGGATTGACTGCCATTAAGGCGCCACCCGCCTGCACCGCCTTACGCAGGCGATGCTGGAGCATAGGCTGCTCCTTGCGCAAATTGGAACCGATAAGCAGTACCGCATCCTGCTGCTCAAGATCACCAATATCGCAACCAAGGCCCGGGGCCAAAGGCGCGGTTTGTTGATCACGAATATCCTGCACACGCAAGCGGTGGTCGATATTTTGGCTGCCGAGGGCACGCCCCAATTTCTGCAGCAGATAAAGTTCTTCTGTGGTCTGCGAGGCGGAAGCCATGACTCCAAGGCCCTTGCCGGCGTGCTTTTTCAGCCCCTCGGCGGTGGCCTGCAAGGCCGTATCCCAATCCACTTCCTGCCATTTTCCGTCACGCCGCATCATTGGCTGCTGGAGACGATCGTCACCATAGAGGCCCTGGTAGCTAAAGCGGTCACGGTCAGAAATCCAGACCTCGTTAATATCGGCATTGGTCCGCGGGACAGTTCGCAAAACCTGATTGCGCAGTGTGTGTACAGAAATATTCGAACCCACCCCGTCATGAGCCGCAATGCTGGCATGTTGGCGCAGTTCCCAGGCACGCCCCTGGAAGCGGTTAACCTTCGAAGTCAGGGCGCCCACAGGACAAATATCAATAATGTTGCCGGATAATTCCGAATCCAGGCTCTGCTCAATGAAGGTACCAATCTCCACCCATTCGCCACGCCCGGTAGCGCCCATCTGCGGCATACCTGCAATCTCATGCCCAAAACGAACGCAACGGGTGCAATGGATGCAACGGGTCATCTCGGTGGCAATCAAGGGGCCAATGTCTTTCTCGCGCACCGCGCGCTTGCCTTCCTGATAGCGGGAGACGTCCTTGCCATAACCAAGGGCAAGATCCTGTAACTCACACTCACCACCCTGGTCACAGATAGGGCAATCCAACGGGTGGTTGATAAGCAAAAATTCCATCACCGCCTTCTGTGCCCCGCGGGCAAGCGGCGAACCGGTATAGACATGCATACCTTCAGCCACCGTGGTAGCACAGGCCGGTAAGGGCTTGGGAATCTTGTCCACCTGTACCAGACACATGCGACAGTTCGCCGCTATGGACAGATTAGGGTGGTAGCAAAAACGCGGGATCTTGATCCCGGCGTCGTCCGCGGCCTTGATAACCCGCGTACCTGGCTTAGCCTGTACGGAGATGCCGTCGATTTCTAAATTGATCAGGTCGTCGCTCATGGTTTTATCTGCATCAGGCGGCATCGTCGCGGCGGACACTACCCGGTCCTACCAGACAGCGTTTATGTTCTATGTGGTACTCGAATTCATCACGGAAGCGCCTTAAAAAGCCCTTAACCGGCCAGGCCGCCGCGTCACCCAGGGCGCAAATAGTCTTGCCCTCAATGTTGCTGGCAACATCAAACAGCAGGTCGAGATCTTCCGGTTTTCCCAAGCCGTGTTCGATGCGGCTCACCACCCGATGCATCCAACCCGTGCCCTCGCGACAGGGGGTACATTGGCCGCAGGATTCCATCTGGTAGAAACGGCTCAGGCGTTCGAGCACCCGCACCATACAGGTGTTTTCATCCATGACAATAACCGCGCCGGAGCCAAGCATGGAGCCAGACTTCTGCACACCGTCATAGTCCATAGTGGTTTCCATCATGATGTCACCAGGCACCACCGGCATAGAAGAACCACCGGGAATCACGGCCTTGATTTTAGCCCCATTGAGCATGCCACCAGCCATCTCCAACAATTCAGAAAAAGGCGTACCCATAGGCATTTCATAGTTGCCCGGCTTGTTCACATGGCCGGAAACGGAAAACAGTTTGGTTCCGGCGGCCGAGGGGATTCCAAGGTTGGTAAACCACTCGGAACCGTGACGCATGATCGCCGCCGCCGAAGCGAAGGTCTCAACATTGTTGATCGTCGTGGGGCGTCCATAGACGCCAAAGTTGGCCGGAAACGGTGGCTTGAAACGCGGCTTGCCCATCTTGCCCTCAAGGGACTCAATCAGCGCCGTTTCTTCACCACAGATATAGGCACCGGCACCGAGATGGATGTGCAGCTCAAAATCCCAGCCAGAACCCTGGATGTTTTTACCCAGCATACCCAACTCGTAGGCTTCCTTTAGGGCCGCCTCCACGCGTCGGAAGGGCTCATCCATGAATTCACCGCGCATGTAGATATAACCAACGCTCGCGGCCATGGCATAGCCACCGATGGCAAGGCCTTCAATTAACTGATGCGGATTGAAGCGCAGGATGTCGCGGTCCTTGCAGGTGCCAGGCTCGCTTTCATCGGCATTACAAACCACGTAATTCTGATCGCTACCACCACGTGGCATGAAACTCCACTTCAACCCCGAAGGAAAGCCCGCACCACCACGCCCGCGCAAGCCGGAAGCCTTGAGCTCACCAATAATATCGTCAGAAGTCTGCTTTTCCCGCAGCACCTTCTTCCAGCCTTCGTAGCCACCGATCTCCAGATAATTCTCCAGCGTCCAGGGCTGGTCGAATTTCATGGTTGCAAAGCAAACGTCATTCGCCATAGCGGGTCACTCCAGGGTATCCAGTATGGCGTCCACCTTTTCCGGAGTCAGGTCGACGTGATAAACATGGTCCACCATCATCATCGGCGCACCGACACAGGCGGCCAGACACTCTTCCTCGGCTTTCAGGTGTATACGACCGTCGGCAGTGCTTTCCCCGCGCTTGATATCCAGCTTTTTTTCCAGATGGGCGACAATCTCATCGGCACCGCGCAACATGCAGGAAATGTTGTTACAGACGGAAACGCTATGGCGCCCGCAAGGCTCGGTTTCCAGCATGGAATAAAAGCTTGCCACCTCATAAACGTCGATAGGCGTCAGGTCCAGATAATCAGCAATGCTGTCCATCAGTTCCTTGGTGAGGTAACCATTGTTTTCGTGCTGGGCGCCCTGCAATGCAACCAGAATAGAGGAACGGCGTTGCTCCGGAGGATATTTCGTGCAGGAATGGTCAATCTCGGCACGCAGGCTGTCAGAAAGCGGCTGTACGCTCATCAGCGGTCAATCTCCCCGAATACGATGTCTTGAGTCCCTATCACAGCCACTACATCTGCCAGCATATGCCCCCGCACCATCTCATCCATAGAAGCCAGATGAGCAAAACCTGGCGCCCGCACCTTTAATCGGTACGGCTTGTTGGCGCCGTCAGAGACGAGATAGACGCCAAATTCACCCTTGGGCGCCTCTACGGCGGCATAAGCCTCGCCCGCGGGAATACAGTAGCCTTCGGTAAATAGCTTGAAGTGATGAATCAGGGCTTCCATGTCCCCTTTCATATCCACCCGGCTGGGCGGTGAAAACTTGTGATCATCAAGTTTTACCGGACCCGGATTGGCACGCAACCAATCTACACACTGACGAATAATCCGGTTGGACTGCCGCATCTCTTCGATACGCACCAGATAACGGTCGTAGCAATCACCGTTAACGCCAACGGGAATATCGAAATCCAGTTGATTGTAGACCTCGTAGGACTGCTTCTTGCGCAGGTCCCACTCAACGCCAGAACCACGCAACATGGGACCAGTGAAACCAAGCTGAAGCGCGCGTTCCGGAGAAACCGCCGCGATACCCACGGTACGTTGCTTCCAGATACGATTGTCCGTCAGCAGCGTTTCGTACTCGTCCACGCAAGCTGGGAAACGGTTCGTGAAATCCTCGATAAAATCGAGGACTGAGCCTTCGCGGGGGGTATTCAGTGCACGTAGGGTTTGTGCATCGCGCCACTGGGAAGGGCTGTACTGGGGCATCTGCTCAGGCAGATCCCGCGCCACCCCACCAGGACGATAATAAGTCGCATGCATACGCGCGCCGGAAACCGCCTCATACACATCCAGCAGATCTTCCCGCTCCCGGAAGGCGTACAGGAAGATGGTCATAGCGCCGATATCGAGGCCATGCGTCCCCACCCACATCAGGTGATTAAGGATGCGGGTGATCTCGTCAAACATCACCCGGATGTACTGGGCACGTAGCGGCGGAGTCACTCCAAGCAGCTTCTCTATAGCGAGCACATAACCGTGCTCGTTACACATCATGGAGACGTAATCGAGGCGATCCATATAACCGATGCTCTGGTTATAGGGCTTGGTTTCGGCCAGCTTTTCGGTGCCACGATGAAGCAGCCCGATGTGGGGATCCGCAGCCTCAATAACTTCACCATCCATTTCCAGGATGAGGCGTAACACACCGTGAGCCGCCGGATGCTGGGGGCCGAAATTCAGAGTGAAATTGCGGACTTCAGGCATTTTGGCCTTCCTCTTCCACAACTGGCTCAACCTGCAGCGGCTCCTCTCGGATAATCCGTGGAACCAGGGTTCTGGGTTCAATATTTACCGGTTCATAAAGCACGCGCTTTTGCTCCGCGTCATAACGCATTTCCACATGTCCGCTCAGAGGAAAATCCTTGCGGAAAGGGTGACCCACAAAGCCATAATCGGTCAAAATCCTGCGCAAATCCGGATGCCCGTCAAAATGGATGCCGAATAGATCAAAGGCCTCGCGTTCGTACCAGTTGGCGGAATTCCAGATCTCTACCACCGAAGGCACCTGCGGGGTATCTCCCAAGGCCGGCACACGGATTCGCAAACGTCGATTATGGCGAACAGAAAGCAGGTGATAGATCACCGCAAAACGTTCCTTGCCCGGCCAGGTGCAGCTGCCGAACTCCCCTTGAGCAACGGCGCGGGAAAAACCACCGGCAGTGGCGGTTTCACTGGTTTCCCAGTCACCCAAGCCATAACCGGAGTAATCGATACCACAAAGGTCGATCAGTTGTTCAAAGGAAAATTCATCGCGGTCACATAAGACTCGCGCCACCGCCAGGATGTGTGTAGCACTGACTTCTATGGTCAGTTCACCCGCGGCGAGGGTGCAGGCACTCAGCTCATTCTCGAACTGTGCCTGCAGCAGGTCTCGCAGTATTTCGTTGCTTGTGGCCATGAGTTTGCCTAGCGCGCGGCTATGGTGTTGGTTCGCCGGATCTTGTTATGTAACTGGAGTATGCCGTAGAGCAGAGCCTCTGCCGTCGGCGGGCAACCGGGCACGTAGACATCTACCGGCACGATACGGTCGCAACCGCGCACCACCGAATAGGAGTAGTGGTAATAGCCACCGCCATTGGCACAGGAGCCCATGGAGATCACCCAGCGTGGCTCAGCCATCTGGTCATAGACCTTGCGTAGAGCCGGCGCCATCTTGTTAACCAGAGTGCCTGCGACGATCATCACATCGGACTGCCGTGGACTGGGACGGAAAACCATACCGAAACGGTCCAGATCGTAACGCGCCGCACCGGCATGCATCATCTCCACCGCACAACAGGCAAGCCCAAAGGTCATGGGCCACATGGAGCCGGTACGAGCCCAATTGATCAGCTTGTCGGCCGTGGTGGTCACCACGCCCTCAGGAAGCACCCCTTCTATTCCCATTCCAGTGCCCCTTTACGCCATTCGTAGATAAAGCCGATGGTCAGTACCGCCAGGAAAACCAGCATTGCCAGCAAACCGAAGATGCCTATCTGGTCAAGCACCACCGCCCAGGGAAACAAAAAGGCAATTTCAAGATCAAAAATGATGAACAGGATGGCCACTAGGTAGTAGCGCACATCAAATTTCATGCGCGCATCATCAAAGGGCTCAAAGCCACACTCGTAGGGAGACAGTTTCGCGTCATCTGGCCGGTGGGGACCAAGGATCGAACCAGCCATAATCATCATCGAGCCCATAGCCAGGCTGACCACGATGAATACCAGTACGGGCAGATAATTCTCAAGCATGTTCAGCCATCCTGTCGATCTCGTACGCTCTCAAAATGGAACTCCAACTACTCTTGCCTAAGGAAGGCCTGATTTACTCAGGGCTCCCCGTTGAATTCAAATCTGGTGCCGATGGCCGGACTCGAACCGGCACAGCTTTCGCCACTGCCCCCTCAAGACAGCGTGTCTACCAATTCCACCACATCGGCGATAGGGTTCTTAAATCGAGCGGAGTACCCTTATCCGCCTTCTTTCGTGCCGGGAACTGAGGGTAGATCGGATACGGGTGCCACCGGCTCTTTACCAGCCTGGAGACCACTTTCTCCCGCGGGAACCTCAACTGTGGGGGCCTCCGCACGCTCAACGATACTACGGCGTTCAACACTACGACCACCGAGATAACCCAGGCCGAGGCTGGTACTGAAAAAGATCACCGCAAGGATGGCTGTGGTGCGGGTAAGAAAAGTCGCCGGACCGCGACTTCCGAATACCGACCCGGCACTACCGCTGCCAAAGGCGGCCCCGGCATCGGCACCTTTGCCATGCTGTAACAGCACCAGGCCAATAAGCCCCAGGGCAACCAGTACGTGCACGGAAAGTAAAAAAGTCTGCATTGTCAGGCCGCCGCTGCGCAGATGGTTAAGAAGTCTTCGGCCTTGAGTGAAGCGCCGCCGATAAGACCGCCATCTATGTCGGGCTGGCCAAACAAGGTGGCTGCATTCGCCGCATTAGCGCTACCGCCGTAGAGTATGCGCACCCCTTCCGCAGCCGCCGCATCCACTGCCGCAATTCGACCACGGATAAAGGCATGCACTTCCTGGGCTTGTTCCGGCGTCGCCGTCATGCCAGTACCAATGGCCCAGACAGGCTCGTAGGCAATGACGCTATCACATAGCGCTTGTACGCCGGCAGCCGAAAGTACCGCATCAATCTGACGGGCAATCACGGCTTCCATGGCACCACTTTCCCGTTCTTCCAGGCTCTCCCCGACACACAAAATAGGGGTCAAGCCCTCCGCAAGGGCATGTACAAATTTCTTGCTCACCAACGCGTCATCCTCACCATAGAGCGTACGGCGCTCAGAGTGACCAATAATCACGTAGTCACAACCCACATCCTTCAACATCGCCCCGGACACTTCCCCGGTAAAGGCGCCTGCTTCTTGGTCGGATAAATCCTGAGCGCCCAGGGAAACACCACTACCCTTGACCAGCGCGGCAACGCCCTGGAGATGGATAAAGGGAGGGCAGATGATGACATCTGCGGAAGGATTGCTTCCAACACTGGAAACCAGCGCCTGCACGAGCGCATTCGCGCTCTCCAGCGAGCCATTCATCTTCCAGTTTCCCGCAACAAAATTACGGCGCATTCGGAGGTCCTGAGAATTCGGAAAAAACGGCGCAAAGCTTAGCGGTTGGGGTTCGGAAAATCAATTTGACCGGGCACTTTTTTTTGCCTGCTGCAGATATGGAAAAAGGTACTGGACAAGTGCCCGTTTACGTGAATGATTAGCGGCTGAAAAACCCCGCGTAGGTGACCAAATCAGGCCACTGCTGCAACGGCATCCTGGACGGTATCCGCGATTTTTTGTGCCAGGCTCTCGACCTGCTCACGCTCCCGCCCTTCGACCATAACGCGCACCAACGGCTCGGTGCCCGAGAGCCGCAACAACACCCGGCCATTATCTGCCAGCGTCTGCTCTACTTCACGTACCGCCGCCTGCACCGCCGGCAGGGTCAGCACATCCACCTGCCTGGCAAGCCTTACATTCACCAATATCTGGGGATATTTGCTCATACCCTGCTTTAATTCGTGCAGGGATTTCCCACTACTGCGGGTGGCTGCAAGCACCTGGAGCGCGGCGACAATGCCATCACCAGTAGAAATTCGGTCCAGGCAGAGTATGTGTCCCGAGGTTTCCCCACCCAGATTACAGCCTCCTTGACGCATCATTTCGAGCACATACCGATCACCCACCTGCGCCCGGAGCAGCTCCGTTCCCTTAGCGCGCAATGCCTCCTCGAGGCCAAGATTGGTCATCAGGGTGCCGACAACGGCATTGCTAAGGGCTTTTTCAACCCGTCGGGATTCGGCAATCACGTATAGCACCTCATCGCCATCCACGATCTCACCGGCGTGATCCACCATGATCAGCCGATCGCCGTCACCATCCAGCGCAATGCCAAGATCGGCCCCGCCATCAAGAACAGCTTTCTGTAGTGCCTGGGGCTGGGTCGCGCCGCATGCCTCGTTGATATTAAGCCCATCGGGATCCACACCGATACAGCTGACCTCAGCACCCAACTCGGAAAATACATCAGGTGCGACGTGATAGGTCGCCCCGTGAGCACAGTCCACCACCAACTTCAGTCCCCTGAGATCCATGCCATGTGGGATGGTGCTCTTGCAAAACTCAATGTAGCGCCCTGGCGCATCATCCACGCGTTGAGCCTTACCCAAGGACTCGGAACGGACACTCTGCATGGGCTTGTCCATTTCTGCCTCAATAGCAATTTCCACTTCATCTGCCAGTTTCATGCCCTCGGCGGAAAAGAATTTCACTCCATTGTCAGAAAAAGGATTATGGGAGGCACTGATAACGACGCCGGCACGGGCATGCAGGGTCTGGGTCAGATAGGCAATTGCCGGGGTAGGCATGGGACCTAACAAATAGATATCCAGCCCAGCGGCTGATAGCCCAGCCTCCAGCGCTGATTCAAACATATAACCGGAGATCCGCGTGTCCTTTCCAATGAGGACTTTTCCGCGCCCACCCTTCGCAAGCACTCGCCCCGCCGCCCATCCCAGTTTGAGCATGAAATCTGGTGTGATCGGGTAGCTACCTACCTCGCCCCGGATACCATCAGTGCCAAAAAATTTGCGTTCCTGCGCCATCGTCGCTACGTCCTCCTTACCGCTGTCTGTACTTTTAGTGCATCCACCGTCGGTGCCACATCATGAGTACGAATAATGCTCACACCCTGCTCTGCCGCAATCATCGCCGCAGCGATGCCCGCCGCATCTCGCTCCGCCGCATCTCGTCCCGTCAGCGCGCCCAGCATAGACTTGCGGGAAATCCCTACCAGCACCGGCACGCCCGTGGCAACGAATTGCCCAAGATTGGCGAGTAGTTTGAGATTATGGGCAAGGCTCTTGCCAAAACCAAAGCCGGGGTCAATCAGAATCTTCTGGCGAGGGATACCAGCCTCTACACAAGCAGCCACCCGCTGCTCCAGGAATGCACCGACCTCAGCCACCACATCCTCATAATGTGGTGACTGTTGCATATCTTTCGGGACACCCTGCATGTGCATCAGACAAACAATGGCACCCAGCTCGCGCACGGCTTCCACCGCACCCTCGGCCGCCAGCGCCCGAATATCGTTGATCATGGTTGCCCCAGCAGCGACTGCCGCACGCATCACCTCTGGCTTGGAGGTATCGACTGAAATGCTAACCGGCAACTCGGCAGCAATGGCCCGGATCACCGGGAGCACGCGTTCAAGCTCATCTTCGAGTGCTACCGGCTTGGCACCAGGGCGTGAAGACTCCCCACCCACATCAATGATCGCAGCCCCCTCCGCCACCATCTCCCGGGCCCGCTTGAGCGCCTTTTCAGGGGCAATAAAACAACCACCGTCGGAAAAGGAATCAGGCGTTATATTAAGGACACCCATCACCTTCGGTGGAATAAAATCACGCGGGGAGACAGCCAACCCAGAGGGGGACACCATCATTGCTGGCTGCCGAATGGCCGCCACAGCCTGTTAACGGTAACGCGAGGCGTTTTCAAGAGCAGGCTAGTGCGAGCCGGCCGGACCACCAATCTTGGAAGACGAAGCATCTTTCTTCTCTCCCGCAGCGGGATCCCCACCATCAGACTTCGGCCCCGAATTGCCCCAGTCCTCAGGGGGAGGCGGCTCTTTTCCCTCCATAATGGCGTCAATCTGTCCGCTATCGATGGTCTCGTAGCGAATCAGCGCCTTGGCCATAAGGTGGAGCTTTTCGAGATTCTCCTGCAGCAGCCTCTCAGCGCGCTGGTAGTTGTTGTCGATCACACGGCGGATCTCTTCGTCAATTACATGCGAGGTCTCGTCGGAAATAACTTTGTGCTGGGTGACGCTGCGACCGAGGAAAACCTCACCCTCTTCCTCGCTATAGACCTGCGGTCCCAGCTTTTCAGACAAGCCCCACTTGGTCACCATATTGCGGGCGATCTCCGTGGCACGCTGGATGTCGTTACTGGCACCGGTAGTCACATTATCGGCACCAAAAATAAGGATCTCCGCTATACGCCCGCCAAAGAGGCTGGAAATCTGGCTCTCAAGGCGTTCCTTGCTGAAGCTGTAGCGGTCCTCCTCAGGCAGGAACATGGTCACGCCCAGGGCACGCCCCCGGGGAATAATGCTGACCTTGTAGACCGGATCGTGGGAAGGTACCAGGCGCCCGACGATGGCGTGCCCCGCCTCGTGATAGGCGGTCAGGTTTTTCTCCTCATCGCTCATCACCATGGACTTGCGCTCCGCGCCCATCATGATCTTGTCCTTGGCACGCTCAAAGTTATCCATCTGCACCACTCGCTGATTACCGCGAGCCGCAAACAGCGCCGCCTCATTCACCAGATTGGCGAGATCGGCACCGGAAAAACCAGGGGTACCACGCGCGATGATGCTGGCATCCACGCCATCGGCCATGGGTACCTTGCGCATATGTACCTTGAGGATTTGCTCGCGCCCACGAATATCCGGCAGCGGCACAACGACCTGACGGTCAAAACGTCCCGGGCGCAGTAACGCGGGATCAAGCACGTCTGGCCGGTTGGTAGCAGCGATCACGATAACGCCCTCATTGCCCTCAAAACCATCCATTTCTACCAGCAACTGATTCAGGGTCTGTTCACGCTCATCGTGCCCGCCCCCAAGGCCCGCCCCGCGATGGCGGCCCACCGCATCAATCTCGTCGATAAAGATAATGCAGGGGGCTTGCTTCTTGGCCTGTTCGAACATATCCCTGACCCGGGATGCGCCTACGCCAACAAACATTTCCACGAAATCGGAACCGGAAATGGTGAAAAACGGCACCTTGGCCTCACCCGCAATGGCCTTGGCCAACAGGGTCTTGCCGGTGCCGGGATTCCCCACCATCAATACGCCACTGGGAATCTTGCCACCGAGTTTCTGAAACTTACCCGGGTCGCGGAGAAAATCCACCAACTCCCCAACCTCTTCCTTGGCCTCTTCAACTCCGGCCACATCGGCAAAGGTAATCTTGATCTGATCTTCGCCCAGCAGGCGAGCCTTGCTCTTGCCAAAGGACATGGCCCCACGCCCACCGGCTCCACCCTGCATCTGGCGCATGAAAAATATCCACACCCCGATGAGCAACAACATTGGGAACCAGGAGATAAAAATTTGCATTAACAGCGACTGCTGCTCCGGCGGCCGCGCATCGATGATCACCCCGTTTTCCAGTAAATCACCAATGAGTGCGCGGTTATCCGTCTCCGGCACATAGGTGCGAACCTGCTCGCCACCCTGCAAAATCGCCTTTATATTGCGCCCTTCAAGCACCACCTTCTGCACCACGCCTTGCTTCACGTCAGCAATAAAACGTGAATACTCCACCTGCTGGGTATTCGTGCGTTGTGGACCAAAGCTCTGAAACACCGACATCAGAACCAGTGCAATCACCACCCACAGAATCAGGTTTTTTGCCATCTCATTCAAAATAATTAACCTCTGTTACCAGCCGCAGGAGCACTGTTCACGCTACCTGACAGACTTGAAATCACTATACACCATAGCCCCGCGCCAACAGATAAAGTTCCCGGGAGTGGGGCCGTGACGCCTTTGGCTTACGCACCTGCACACGCTGGAAGCCCGACCGTAGCTCACGCGTAAGGGACTCTATACCCTCACCCTGAAACACTTTAATCAGCAATGCCCCGCCTGGGGCGAGCACCTGATGAGCAAGATCCAGAGCAAGTTCTGAAAGCCCCATGGAACGCGCCTGATCCACAGCACGAACACCACTCATATTGGGGGCCATATCCGAGATTACAAGCCCTACCCTGCGTTTATCCACCAGAGCGAGCAGCTCCGCCAGCACCGATTCCTCCTGGAAATCCCCCAGCAGAAATTCAACCCCGGGCAATGGCTCCATGGATAGTATATCGAGCGCGAAGACCTTTCCTTGAGGAGCAACTTTTTTAGCCGCGTATTGAGACCAGCCACCGGGGGCAGCGCCGAGATCAATCACCGTCATGCCAGGCTTCAAAAGATGGTCGCGCTGATCAATCTCGGAGAGCTTATAGACGGCCCGGGAACGAAAGCCGGCCTCTCTCGCGCGCAGGACGTAGCTATCCTTTTCGTGAGCCTCGATCCAGCGGTGGCTACTTCTCGATCTCGCCATAGGGGAATGCCCGTCCCCACCCGGGAGACTTGCAAACGACTAAAGGTATTTGACCTCGAGGATCTCGTAGGTTTTTTCGCCAGCAGGGGCATTAACCGTCGCGGTGTCGCCTTCGCTCCTGCCAATAAGAGCACGTGCAATAGGCGAACTGATGGAGATACGATTTGCCTTGATATCCGCCTCCATATCACCAACGACCTGATAAACGACTTCCTCGTCGGTATCCACGTTAACCAGCTCCACCGTTGCCCCGAAAACCACGCGCCCACCGGCATTGAGAGTCGCCACTTCGATAATCTGGGCACGCGCCAACACATCCTCGATGGCCGCTATACGCCCCTCGATGAAGCTTTGCTGTTCCTTGGCGGCATGGTATTCGGCATTTTCCTTCAGATCGCCGTGAGCCCGGGCCTCGGCTATAGCCTGTATAACCGCTGGGCGTTTGACCGTTTTGCAGTGATGCAATTCATCTCGCAGATCATCGGCACCGGTCGAAGTGAGAGGGGGACGGCTCATGATGCCAGCTCCCGATGCAGATCCTGAAGACGATTTATCCGGTCACGAACCGGCTCACCAAGCGCCAGCATCATTGCCCGCGCGCCGGCCATCGTGGTGCTGTAAGTCACGCCACGCTGCAGCGCGGTGCGACGGATAGTGTAGGAGTCCAGAATCGCCTGCTTACCCTCGGTGGTGTTGACGATTAGGGTAATTTCATCGTTCTTCAGCATGTCCACGATATGCGGGCGCCCCTCCTTAACCTTGTTCACAACCCGGCATTCTATCCCGGCCTGCTCAATAGCCCTGGCCGTACCGCGGGTGGCAACCAGTTCGAAACCAAGCCGTACCAGTTCACGCCCCACCTCGACACACAGCGCCCGATCCCGTCGGCGGACGCTAAGAAAGGCACGTCCCTTGCGTGGCAACGCATCCCCGGCCGCCCATTGCGCCTTGGCAAAGGCCTCACCAAAGCTACGACCGACCCCCATAACCTCACCGGTAGATTTCATCTCGGGCCCGAGAATCAGATCCACGCTGGAAAATTTGATAAAGGGCAGTACCGCCTCTTTCACCGAAAAATATTCGGGTACCCGCTCGTGGGTAATTCCCTGCTCGGTAAGAGATTTTCCTGCCATGCAAAGGGCCGCCACACGGGCCAGGGAAACGCCACTCGCCTTGGAGACAAAGGGCACCGTCCGAGAGGCACGCGGGTTAACTTCCAATACGTAGATATCCTCGCCCTGCACCGCAAACTGAATATTCATCAATCCCACCACCTCAAGACCACGGGCCAATTTGCGCGTTTGCTCACGGATACGATCCTGCACCTCAGCATCCAGGCTGCATGGGGGCAGCGAACAAGCGGAATCCCCTGAGTGCACCCCGGCCTGCTCGATATGCTCCATGATGCCGCCGATGACCACCATCTCACCATCACACACGGCATCCACGTCCACCTCGATGGCATCATCCAGAAAGTGGTCCAGTAATACCGGCGAATCATTGGATACGGAAACGGCATGGTGGATATAGCGATGCAGCCCCTCCTCGTCATGGACGATTTCCATCGCCCGCCCACCGAGTACATAGGATGGACGCACCACCAGGGGATAGCCGACTTCTTCAGCAAGCTGTACCGCCGATTCCGGATTGCGCGCGGTACGGTTTTCCGGCTGCCGCAAACCCAGCTCCATCACCAACTGCTGAAAACGCTCACGATCCTCAGCCAGATCAATGGCATCGGGTGAAGTGCCTATGATGGGCACACCCTCCGCCTTTAGCGCCCGAGCCAGACCCAGGGGCGTCTGGCCACCATAATGGACGATGACCCCCGCAGGCTTTTCACAGGCCACGATCTGGAGCACATTCTCCAAGGTCAAAGGCTCAAAATACAACCGATCCGCAGTGTCATAATCCGTCGATACAGTCTCCGGATTACAGTTGACCATGATGGTTTCATAGCCCTCCTCGCGCAGAGCCAGCACCGCCTGCACACAGCAATAATCAAATTCAATACCCTGGCCGATCCGGTTAGGACCACCGCCCAACACCATGATTTTCTTGCGATTATCCGCTGCCGCCTCGCACTCCTCCTCATAGGTGGAATAGAGATAAGCGGTAGTCGCCGGAAATTCCGCAGCGCAAGAATCAACCCGTTTGAAGACCGGTTTAATTCCATATTGCAAGCGCCATTCCCGCACTGCGGTTTCGCTGCTACCCAGCAGACGTGCAAGCCGACAATCACCGAATCCCTTGCGCTTCAAACGCCACATGGTCGCCGGCTTCAGGCCATCCAGGCTCGCCTCGGCCAGCGCCTGTTCCTCATTGATGAGATCGCCCACCTGATGCAAGAACCACGGGTCGATATGGGAAAGCGTATACAGCTCCTCCATATCCATGCCGTAGCGAAAGCCATCGGCCAGATAGCGGATACGCTCGGGTCCCGGCTGCTGTAGCTGCTGCCGGACCTCAGCGGCATCAATTTCTCCATCCTCAAACATCGTGCTTAAACCATTAATTCCGGTTTCGAGACCGCGCAATGCTTTTTGCAGGGATTCCTGGAAGGTACGGCCCATGGCCATCACCTCACCCACGGATTTCATCTGTGTACCGAGGCGCGCAGTGGCTTGGGGAAACTTCTCGAAATTAAAGCGTGGAATTTTGGTAACCACATAATCAATGCTCGGCTCAAAGGAAGCCGGGGTCACACCGCCGGTAATATTGTTGCCCAGCTCATCCAGGGTATAACCAACGGCCAGCTTGGCCGCCACCCAAGCGATGGGAAAGCCGGTGGCCTTGGAGGCCAGCGCTGAAGAACGCGAGACCCGTGGATTCATTTCGATGATCACCATGCGCCCATCATCGGGGTTGATGCCAAATTGCACATTGGAACCACCAGTCTCCACCCCGATCTCGCGTAGCACCGCGAGTGAGGCGTTCCGCATGATCTGGTATTCCCTATCCGTTAGCGTCTGGGCCGGTGCTACGGTGATGGAATCCCCGGTGTGTACCCCCATGGGATCGAAGTTCTCAATGGCACAGATGATGATGCAGTTATCCTTGCGGTCCCGCACCACTTCCATCTCAAACTCTTTCCAGCCTAGCACCGACTCTTCCAACAATACCTCACAGGTAGGCGAAGCCGCGAGCCCCTGCTCGCAGATATCGATGAACTCTTCGCGATTGTAGGCAATACCGCCACCGGTACCGCCCATAGTAAACGAGGGACGGATGATGACCGGAAAGCCGATAGTGCCCTGCAGTTGATTGGCCTCTTCCATGCTGTGGGCAACCACCGAACGCGGGGTTTCGAGGCCAATATGTTTCATCGCCTCGCGAAAACGCTCCCGATCCTCCGCCTTGTCAATGGCGTCGCGGCTGGCACCAATAAGTTCGACCCCGAACTTCTCCAGCACGCCCTCACGATGCAGATCCAGAGCGCAGTTAAGCGCCGTTTGACCGCCCATGGTGGGCAGCAAGGCATCCGGACACTCGCGCTCGATGATCTTCGCCAGCGTGCGCCAGTGGAGTGGCTCGATGTAGGTAGCATCCGCCATGCCCGGATCGGTCATGATGGTCGCCGGATTGGAGTTGGCGAGGATGATGCGATATCCCTCTTCGCGCAGCGCCTTACACGCCTGCACCCCTGAGTAATCAAACTCGCAGGCCTGACCGATGATGATCGGTCCGGCACCGATAATCAGAATGCTCTTGATGTCGTTACGCTTGGGCATGCTCTACTCTGCTGAATGAGGGGTGATTCAAATCCTTAGCTCCGGGCGGCGGCCATAAGCTTGATAAAATGATCGAATAGGGGGCTGGCATCGTGGGGTCCGGGGCTTGCCTCCGGGTGACCCTGGAAACCAAAGGCCGGCCGGTCGTTGCATTGGATCCCCTGTAGGGAGCCATCAAACAAAGAGCGGTGAGTCGCCTGCAAGGTGGAGGGCAGAGAGTCTTCATCGATGGCAAAGCCATGGTTCTGGCTGGTGATCATGACCTCCCCACTGGCAATATCCTGTACAGGATGGTTGGCGCCATGGTGGCCAAACTTCATTTTCAGGCTCTTGGCCCCACTCGCCAGCGCCAATAGCTGATGCCCCAGGCATATACCAAACAGGGGTATTTGCTGCTGCAGAAAGGCCTTGATTGCCTCCAGGGCGTAACCGCAGGGTTCCGGGTCACCCGGACCGTTGGAGAGGAATACCCCATCGGGCTGATAAGCCAAAGCCTCACTGGCCGGCGTATTGGCGGGCACCACGGTAATCTCGCAGTTCCGATCTGCCAGCAGGCGCAAAATATTGCGTTTGACCCCAAAATCGTAGGCCACTACCCGCCAGGACCGTTCCGGGGTGGCAGCCGCTTCGGCAAAACCGGCCTCCAAAGACCAACCACCCTGATCCCACGTGTAGGGCTTGGCAGCACTCACCTCACGCGCTAAATCCATACCCTGCAATCCCGGGCAGGCCCGGGCAGCGGCCACCGCCGCCGCATCATCTATCACCTCACCGGCGACGATACAGCCGCTCTGAGCACCTTTTTCCCGCAGGATACGGGTCAGCTTGCGGGTGTCGATACCAGCGATGGCGACCACCTGCTTGCGCTGCAGATAATGCCCCAAGCCTTCAGTGGCGCGCCAATTGCTGTAGACCACCGGCAGGTCACGGATCACCAGCCCGGTGGCAAAAACCTGGGCGCTTTCATCATCCTCCGGATTGGTCCCGGTATTACCAATATGCGGGTAGGTCAGGCTAACGATCTGCCGGCAATAGGAGGGATCGGAAAGAATTTCCTGATAACCGGTGAGCGCGGTATTGAACACCACCTCCCCCACCGACTGCCCGGGCAATCCCACAGACTCACCCTTGAACAGGGTGCCGTCCGCAAGCGCTAACACCGCGGGGACGCTCACCGGGACACCGTAGCGGAAACGACAAAAACGAAGGGCATAGTCCCTGCCCTCATGGGTGTAGCCCACCCGCAATACGTCCTGGCACGTCCTTTGGGAGGCGTCGCCATGCTCATTAGTAACTCCGCAATATTTAAGGTGGAAACGGGGTCCGCGCCTGAAGAGGAAACGGACACTTTTTCAGCCCGCCACCAAACGCCTGGTGGGCGGGGATTCTAATCTACATGCGGAGTGGTTGAAACCGCCATTAACGCCCTTAGGGAGTCTGTCAGACTTAGGACTGCTCTGCTGCGGAAAAGCCACTTTGGCCATATTTCTCGCTCCTTTTCGTTACCTACAGGGATGTAGGGTAAGGGGCGTGAGCAGGACGCGGAAGCTTCTAATAGACTGGCTATTATCCTCAAACGACCGAAAAATCTGTCTCAAAATGGCTTCCCCTCGCTACGAACACCTATATCCGACAGGCTCCCAGAGACCAATCAGCGTAGCCCTAAAACATCCTGCATATCGAAGAGGCCACGGGGCTGGGTCGCCACCCAGTTGCATGCGCGCAGAGCACCACGGGCAAAATTCAGCCGGCTGGTAGCCTTATGGGTAATTTCCACACGTTCACCGGTACCGGCAAACATCACCGTGTGTTCACCAACAATATCGCCGGCACGAATAGTCTCAAAACCGATGGTGGCCCGATCACGTTCGCCGGTATGCCCCTCACGGCCATAGACCGCACACTCGGACAGCTTTCGTCCCAGGGTTTCGGCCACGATCTCGCCCATACGCACCGCCGTACCCGAGGGAGCATCCACCTTGTGACGATGATGGGCCTCAATAATTTCCACATCCACCTCATCGCCCAACACCCCCGCCGCCACCTCCAGCAACTTGAAACACAGATTCACGCCGACACTCATATTGGGTGCCAGCACGATAGCGATTTCCTTGGCAGCCAGGGCAATCTTTTCCCGCTCAGCGGCAGAAAAACCGGTGGTACCAATGACCATACGCCGGCCCGTCTCACGACAAATTTCCATGTGGTCCAGGGTGGGTCCAGGACGGGTGAAATCGATCAGGATATCGAAGTTATCTGCGACCTCGTTGAGCACCTCAACAATCGGCACCCCCAACTCACCGATACCGGCCTGTATACCCGCATCGACACCAATCCACTCACTGCCCGGGCGCTCCAGGGCCGCGGTACAGCCAATCCCGGGCTCGTCCTGGCAGGCTGCCAGCAAAGTTCTACCCATGCGCCCGGCGGCGCCCGCGATTGCAACCCTCACCATCCCGTCGTTCACGATTTCATCCCCTCAAAGAACGTTTTCACCCCATCCAGCCAGGAACTCGCCTTGGGGCTGTGTTTATCGCCATTTTTTTCCATCGACTCACCAAAAGTACGCAGCATAACCTTCTGCTTCTCGTTGAGTCGCACCGGGGTCTCCACCACCACCCGGCACACCAAGTCTCCAGTATCTCCTCCACGCACCGGGCGCACGCCCTTGCCACGTAGACGAAACAGCTTGCCGGTCTGAGTCCCCGAGGGAATTTTCAGCTTTACCCGATTATTGAGAGTGGGTACTTCCAGTTGACCGCCCAGAGTGGCATTGACAAAGCTTATGGGTACTTCGCAGTACAGGTGGTTGTCTTCACGGTTGAAGATCGGATGGGGGCGTACCTGGATATCCACATACAGATCACCCGGAGCAACACCGCGCTCCCCTGCCTCACCCTCGCCAGCCAGACGAATACGGTCACCGTTATCCACCCCCGCAGGCACCTTGACCGACAGCTGTTTTTCCTTCTGCACATGGCCCTGTCCATGGCAGGTTTTGCAGGGGTCACTGATGATAGAACCACGACCGTGGCAATGCGGGCAGGCCTGCTGAATGGAGAAAAAGCCCTGCTGCATGCGTACCTGCCCCATCCCATTACAGGTCTTGCAGCTAATCGGCTTGCTACCTTTACGGGCCCCGGAAGCACCGCAATCAGAGCAGCTAACCCGAGAGGGAATACGGATTTTTACGGTGGTGCCCGCAACCGCTTCCTCGAGATCCAGTTCCAGGGTGTAACGCAGATCAGCGCCACGCTGACTCCTTTGGCCACCTCCAGCACGACCACCGAAAATATCGCCAAAGACATCGTCGAAAACGTCTCTGAAACCGGCACCGCCGCCCCCGCCCATTCCGGCCCCGCCCTCGAGCCCGGCATGACCAAATTGGTCGTAGGTCGAGCGCTTGGAACTGTCCGAAAGGACCTCGTAGGCTTCCTTGATTTCCTTGAAACGTCCCTCCGCCTCGCCATCTCCAGGATTACGATCCGGGTGATATTTCATCGCCAGACGACGATAGGCTTTTTTCAGGCCCGGCCCATCTATATCCCGAACCACGTCCAATGCTTCGTAATAGTCTTTCTTCATGCCTCAGTCCGCAGCCACACCCGTTGCAAAATCGATATTTTAAAACGGCAAGACGGGACGTGCGTTGTTAACGCCGTCCCGCCTGCCACCGACTCCCCTGAAAAGAGAGCGTTACTTCTTGTCTTCGTCTACCTCTTCGAACTCGGCATCAACCACATCATCACCACCTTCCGCCTGAGCCTCGCCGGCATCTTCACCTGCACTTTCCGCCTCAGCAGCCTGCTTGTAGACCCGTTCCGCCAATTTTCCGGAGCTCTCTGCAAGCGTTGCGGTTTTGGCCTCGATATCGGCCTTGTCGTCGGTTTTAGCGGCCTCCTCCAGGCTGGCTATAGCGGCCTCGATGTCGCTACGCTCTTGCTCTTCCACCTTCTCTCCCAATTCCTTGAGAGATTTATTGGTGCCGTGAATCAGGTTATCCGCCTGATTCCGCACGTCCACCAGCTCGTGGAATTTCTTATCCTCCTCGGCGTGTGCCTCGGCATCGGAGACCATGCGCTCCACCTCATCATCATCGAGCCCGCTGGAGGCGGTGATGACGATGGACTGCTTCTTGCCCGTCGCCTTGTCCTGAGCCGAAACATTGAGGATGCCGTTGGCATCGATGTCCAAAGCCACCTCAATCTGAGGCACGCCCCGCGGTGACGGCGGAATGTCCGCGAGATCAAAACGACCCAGAGACTTGTTGCCTGAAGCCACCTCACGCTCGCCCTGGAGTACGTGTACAGTCACTGCATGCTGATTGTCCTCAGCCGTGGAAAAGGTCTGCGTGGCCTTGGTGGGAATGGTGGTGTTCTTCTCGATGAGCTTGGTCATCACCCCACCCAGGGTCTCAATTCCAAGCGACAACGGGGTGACGTCCAGCAACAATACATCGGTGACATCACCGGCCAACACACCCGCCTGAATCGAGGCGCCAACGGCCACGGCTTCATCCGGATTTACGTCCTTGCGCGGCTCCTTGCCGAAAATGGAGGCAACGATCTCCTGCACCTTGGGCATACGGGTCTGACCGCCCACCAGGATCACGTCGGAAATCTCACCCGCCGACAAACCGGCATCCTTCAGCGCAGTGCGACACGGACCCTCGGTACGCGCCACCAAGTCTTCCACCAGCGACTCCAGCTTGGCTCGGGTCAGCTTGATATTGAGATGCTTTGGACCGCTGGCATCTGCCGTAATATAGGGCAGATTGACTTCAGTTTGCTGGGAAGTGGATAGCTCAATCTTGGCCTTCTCACCCGCCTCTTTCAGCCGCTGCAATGCCAGTGGATCACTGTGCAAATCAATGCCCGAGTCCTTTTTGAATTCGGCCGAAAGGTAATCGATGATGCGTAAATCGAAATCCTCACCCCCGAGGAAGGTATCGCCATTGGTGGAAAGCACCTCGAACTGGTGTTCACCATCCACTTCGGCAATCTCGATGATAGAAATGTCAAAGGTACCGCCGCCGAGATCAAATACTGCGATGGTGCTATCCCCCCGCTTCTTGTCCATGCCATAGGCAAGGGCCGCCGCGGTGGGCTCATTGATGATGCGCTTTACTTCCAGGCCGGCAATACGCCCGGCATCCTTGGTGGCCTGACGCTGGGAATCGTTGAAATACGCGGGCACCGTGATCACCGCCTCGGTAACCGGCTCGCCCAGAAAGTCCTCGGCGGTCTTTTTCATCTTCATCAGGGTACGGGCTGAGACTTCAGGAGAAGCCATATTCTTTCCGTCCACGGCAACCCAGGCGTCACCATTATCCGCGGCAACGATTTTGTAGGGCACCATATGAATATCTTTTTGCACCACCTCGTCATCGAAACGGCGACCGATGAGGCGCTTGATAGCAAACAGCGTATGTTCCGGATTGGTCACCGCCTGTCGCTTCGCCGACTGACCCACCAACACCTCGCCATCGTTGGTGTAGGCGACCACCGAAGGCGTCGTCCGATCACCCTCGCTGTTTTCGATCACCCGAGCCTCTTTGCCATCCATAACCGCAACGCAGGAATTGGTTGTCCCCAGGTCGATACCAATGATTTTACCCATGACTGCTTTCTCCACTTAAAACTTGCTCTGGCGCCCGACTGTGATTCGGTTCGCCGTTAATGTTTGTTAGCCGATATGTATATAAGGGCACTCTCGCAGACTTCAAGGGCACCTCTAAAAACACAATGTTCGTCGCAATACGGCGTTTCTCGCAAAAAAGTTTCGCTTACATATCAAACATATGCTGCACTCAACTTTTTTACTCTTGCCTTGTCTTGCCTGGAAACTTGAATTTTTAGAGGCACCCCTCCAGCCCGCATTTATTTCGCCACGATCACCATGGCCGGGCGTACTAAGCGACCATTGAGGGAGTAACCCCGCTGTATCACCGTCAGCACCGTGCCCGAATCCATTTCCTGCGACTCTTGCAGGGTCATGGCCTGATGAAATTCCGGGTCAAAGGGCTCTCCCGCCGGGTCGATTTCCTCCACCCCGAACTTGGTGATCGCCCCCTGCAGCATTTTCAGGGTCAATTCCATGCCCTCACGCACATGGCTTAACTCGGCATCGGTATTTTCCGCCGCACCAATCCCCAGCTCCATGCTGTCCTTCACCGGTAATAACTCGCTGATGAGGCGTTCGAGCCCATACTTATGGGCATTTTCCAGATCTCGCGCCGCCCGCTTACGAAAATTCTCCAACTCCGCCTGAGCACGCAGCAAGGCATCCTGATGCTGATTGGCCTCACTACTCTTCTCATCCAGTAAACGGCCAAACTCATCGGGTGACACCGTTTCTGCATCCGCCGATTCCGGCCCCACTGACTCAAGTTCTGCATCAATCGGCTGTGCTTCCGGCTCCACTCCGTTTTCAGTTTCTGGCTGCTGCTTTGCGTTCATCATATTCCTGTATTGAACAATGCCCGGAGCGGTGTCCAGGCAGAATAATTGAGGTTAGAGCGAGACAGCTCACAGACGGAGCTGACTACGGTACCGATGGGTATATGGGGCCTAATGGGGCTGCTTCAAGGCCGCCCCGTATAATTTTGCGGTGAGATCAACGATGGGTATCACCCGCTCGTAGTCCATCCGGGTCGGACCAATGACCCCGAGCACCCCCAGCACCTCGCCATCAACCTCATAGGGAGAGGTCACTACGCTACAGCGACCAAGCACCGAGTGACCCGATTCCTCGCCAATAAATAACTGCACCCCACGGGCCATCATGGAGTGATCCAGCAAGTAAAGAATATCCCGCTTGCAGTTAAAGGCCTCAAAAATCTCCCGCAACTGAGCCATATCCAGAAGATCGCCGTATTCCATCAAGTTGGTCTGCCCGGACACCACCAGGTCATCTCCTTCCGGGCCGCTGAAAAAGGCCCTCTCGGCCATGCGAATAGCAGCTACCATAACGCCGTTAAGATGCTTGCGGGTATCCTGCATATCCTTCAGCAAAACCTTCCGCATCTGGCGCAGATCACGACCGGCACAAATCTCATTCAGATAGTTTGCCGCTTGCTCCAGCTCCGCCGCGCTGTACTGACGGCCAGTGGTGATGATGCGATTCTCCACCTCACCATCATCGCTGATCAAAATGGCCAGCACTTGATTGTCCGACAGCTTTAAAAACTCCAGCTGCCGCACCGCTACCGGGCGCCGCTTGGGCACCATCACCAGCCCGGCCAAATGGGTCAGTTCCGAAAGCAGGGAGGAAACCTCTGTGGTCAGGCCAGAGGGGCTGCGGCGGGTACCGATACCCGAGTGCAGGCGTTCTACCTCTTGTGAGCCCGGGGCGTGAACGGTGAGCAGAGAATCCACAAAAATGCGATAGCCCAGAGAGGTGGGTATGCGTCCAGCCGAGGTATGGGGCGACTCCAGCAGGCCCATCTCTTCCAGATCAGCCATGACATTACGGATGGTCGCGGGGCTCAACTCAAGCCCGGAGCCACGAGCCAACGTGCGCGAACCCACCGGATTGCCATCGCGAATATATTGCTCCACCAGCACTTTGAGCAGATGCCGCGCCCGGGGATTCAGTGCCTGCTCTGCGATAGGAGAATTCATGAAAAAGCGCTCGGGGTCGCTTGGCAGCAAGCCGCCATATCTGGTGAAATCATACTAGGAGCCTGTCGGGCTTAGGCGCTTGTAGTGAGGAGAAGCCATTTCGTATAGGGATGTACTTATGTCGCAGAGCCTGCCCCGTACCCCGATACGGGGGCATGGCCGCTCCCGCACATCCTGTGCTCCGCGACATAAGGCCATTTTGTGCAGGGACGCGCTTTTGCTGCTATGGCATGGATCCCAGAGAGCAGTCCATGGCCAAAGAAACCAAAGAGCGGTGATTGAGACAGATTTTTCGATCATTTGAGGATAATAACCGGGCTATTAGAAGCTTCCGCGTCCTGCTCACGCCCCCTACCCTACATCCCTGTAGGTAACGAAAAGGAGCGGAAAATATGGCCAATAGGACTTTTCCGCAGTAGTACACCTAGGTCCGACAGGCTCCTAAGGTGTACTACCAAACACGGACCCACAAAAGCGTGGATCGGCGCCGAATTTAGCACTCAGCCCAGCCGAGTGCAAAAGAGGATTTTCGCCCCGGATTGGCGCACTTCGGTGCGCGTGTTAAGTTTCGCTTCCTGTGTGGAATTGGCCAGGAAAAATGGATGTTTAAACATATAGGGCTGGTGGGAAAACGACGGGTTCCTGAAGTCGTCGAAACCCTCGAAAAACTGATCACCTACCTGCAGGCACATCGGGTCACCGTCTATGTCGATACCGACAATGCGCCCCAACTGACCGCCTCGGGTGCCACGAGTGCCGATCTTCCCACCATGGGGAGGAAATGCGATCTGGTCATCATCATCGGTGGTGATGGCACCTTCCTGCGCGCCGCCAGCACCTTGGTGGAGTACGAAGTCCGACTGTTGGGGATTCATATGGGTCGAGTCGGCTTTCTCACCGACCTGACGCCACCGCGCATGTGCGAGCAACTCGAGCAGGTGCTGGCGGGAGATTTCACCGAGGAGGCCCGCTTTCTCCTGCACACCGCCATCCTGCGAAACGGCGAGGCCCTGAGTAAGGTTGACGCCCTCAACGATATCGTCGCCCACAATGCCAATATTGCCCGCTTGATTGAATTCGAGACCTATATCAATGGCCAACTGGTGAGCTGCCAACGCTCCGACGGCCTCATCGTCTCTACCCCCACCGGCTCCACCGCCTATGCCCTTGCCGGCGGCGGTCCCATCCTCCATCCCGGCCTCGATGCTGTGGTGCTGGTGCCCATTTGCCCCAATACCCTCAGTAGTCGTCCCATCGTGGTGGATGGAGATAGCGAGATAGAAATCGTCATCGGCCCGCGCAGCCCGACCCGGGCGCAACTGGCCAGCGATGGCCAAGTCACCCTCAACCTGGAACCCGGAGATCGCATTCTGATTCATAAAAAGCGCAAACACCTGCACCTGCTACACCCCCCGGGACACGATTACTTCGCCACCTTGCGAGAAAAACTGGACTGGAACCGGGAGCTTTAGGAGCCTGTAGGGCTTAGGCGCTCGTAGCGAGGAGGAGATATTTTGAGACAGATTTTTCGGTCATTTAAGGATAATAACCGAGCTATTAGACGAGAAGGAGCGGGAAATATGGCCAAAGTCACTCTCACACATCCTGTGCTCCGTGAGCTAAGGCCATCCTTGGCCAAAATGGCTTTTCCGCTGCAGAGCAGTCCTAAGTCTGACAGGCTCCTGGAATGATTACTCATCTGGCGGTACGCGATTTCGCTATCGTCTCGGAACTGGAGTTGGAGCTTGGCCCCGGCATGACCGTCCTCACCGGCGAGACGGGGGCCGGAAAGTCCATTCTGGTCGATGCGGTGAGTCTTGCCCTCGGCGAACGCGGCAATGCCCACATGGTGCGTCAGGGAGCTTCCCGGGCCGAGGTAAGCGCCACCTTTGACCTGTCGACCCTGCCCCACCTGCAAGCCTGGCTTGAAGAACAGGAACTGGAAAACGGTGATGCCGAATGCATGCTGCGGCGCACCCTTAGCAAAGAGGGCCGTACCCGCGCCTACATCAATGGCCGCACCGTACCGCTCCCCCTATTAAGAGAACTGGGTGATCAGTTGGTAGACATCCACGGACAGCACGCACATCAGTCGCTGTTGCATGGCGCCACCCAACGACAAATCCTCGATGACTGGGCCGGTCATGCTGCCCTGCTGACGACCTACCAAACCACTTGGAAGGCCCTTAAAAACCTGCGTGAAAAACTATCTGTAATAATTCCCGCAGGCCCGGATGGTAATCTGGAATTCCTCCGTTATCAGGCGGGGGAACTGGAAACTCTGGCACTCGGCGCCGGGGAAGCAAGCGAGCTGGAAATGGAGTTCAAGCGCCTCAATCATGCCGAGGAACTACTGCTTGAATGCCACCGTGTGCTGGAGCAACTCACAGGTGATGAAGTCTGTGCGTCCGACTCACTGCAACAGGGGGTTTCCATCCTCAGTCGGCTGGAGAGCATTGACCCCGCTTTGGGCGCTGGCAGAAAGCTGCTGGAAGACGCCGGAGTGTTGGTAGAAGAGGCAGTCAGTGAGCTGCAAAACCACATCAATCATGTGGAAGTTGATGGCGCACGTCTGCAGGCCGTGGGCAATCGACTCGAACGTGTTCACGATCTGGCGCGCAAACATCAGCTATCAAGCGACGAGTTACATACCGTATTGCCCGCGCTGCAGGCGCAAATTGCCGAACGAGAGAATGCGGGTGCTCATATCGCCGAGCTTGAAATGGCGATTGCCAAAGCGGAAGAGCAACTACTTAAAAGTGCGGCCACCTTGCATCAACGACGCCGGCAGGCGGCGCAGCGCCTGGCAAAAAAACTCAGCCAGGACATAGCCCAACTCGGCATGGCCGGTGGGCGCTTTGAAATCCAGGTACAGGCGCTGACGACACCTGGACCGAGTGGTGCTGATGAGGTTGAATTTCTGGTCAGCGCCAATCCGGGGCAGGCACCCCAAGCTCTGGCCCGAGTCGCCTCTGGCGGCGAGCTATCGCGCATTAGCCTTGCCATCCAGGTCATCGTTGCCTCGGACAATGGTGTGCCGTCACTTATTTTTGATGAGGTGGATGTGGGGATCGGAGGGAAAGTGGCCGAAATCGTTGGTGCCCGCCTACGTGCCCTGGGAGAGAAGCGACAGGTGCTGTGCATCACCCACCTGCCCCAAGTGGCATCTCAGGCGCAGGGCCACTTGCGGGTCAGCAAGCGTCAGCATCACAAAGACACCCAAACTCAACTCACCGTGTTACAGGAAGAAGCGCGCATTCAGGAGATTGCACGCATGCTGGGAGGGGTAGAGATCAGCGCCGAAGCCGTTGCCCACGCCCGGGAAATGCTGGGAGCGAATGCGGGTTAGCTGGCTCCAAATGGATTAATGATGTGCGGCACTACAACGCGCGCAGATACCATAGAGATACAGGCAATGCCCCGTCACCTCGAACCCCGCGCGTTTTGCAATTTCCCGCTGTCTGCGCTCGATAGTCTCATCGGTGAACTCTGTAATACCGCCACACTCAACGCAGAGCAGATGATCATGGTGGGCGCCGGTATCCAGCTCAAACACCGATTGGGCACCGTCAAAATGATGCCGCACCACCAGACCGGCGTCCTCAAACTGGGTCAGCACCCGGTAGACAGTCGCCAGCGCCACCTCCTCATCCGCCTCACGCAATAGCCCATGGAGATCTTCGGCACTCAGGTGTTGCTGACTATTTTTTTCCAGCGCATCGAGTACGCGCAAGCGCGGAATCGTGGCCTTGAGGCCCGCCAGTTTCAATGCCTTCCGGCTCATCTCATCGCTCCCTGTATGCGCTCTGTAAGGCTGTATAATGCGCAGCGAAAATGGCATTAAACAAGGCTGTCTGGCCAATTAACAACAACATCTTCGCCATAAATATCAATTAGATATGAGCTATTTATAACAAAATGCATGAAGAAACCTTTTCGCCTCGCCCCACACATCAACGCGGCAAACTTCGCTCGGGCAAGCTTCTCACTATTCTGTTTGTAGCCGCAACCGTGATGATGAACGGCTGCTCCGTCGACAAACTACCTGGCATTTACCGCATCGATATCCAGCAGGGTAATGTGGTCACCCAGGACATGCTCACGGGCCTCGAAAATGGCATGAGCAAGGAGAAAGTCCGGCGCATTCTCGGCACACCGGCCATCCAGGATACCTTTCACCAACAGCGCTGGGACTACATCTACACCTTCCAGGAAGGCGGCGGCGAGCGGGTGGAACGCCGTATTTCATTGCTCTTCAAGAACGAGCGCCTGCATCGGATTGAGGGCGATGTAAAACCGGGAACCGGCCGTGCGGCAGACGCTCAACCACCTCGCGAAAAGGTGGTTACAGTGCCCGAAGCCGAAGAAAAGGGTTTCTTCAGCCGACTCCTGCCCGAGGGCAATAGCAGCATCAAGAGGAAGAAAAAGCCCGGTATCGACTCCGCCGACAAAGGCGGATTCTTTCAGCGCCTGAAGAAAAAAATGGGTTTGGGGAATGAGGACAGCGCAGAAGAGTCTGCTAAGGAGACAACAACTGAAGGCAAGGCAGATGATCCGGCTCCGGCCAAATAACGAATCCTAACTGCGACGCCGCGCCCGACGCTTCCGGCTCACTCGCGGGTCTACCTTTAGTCCACGGTAGATCTCGATCCGATCACCAGCCTGCAGGACGTGCTCAAGCTTTACTAGGCGACCATGAACCCCGACCCGGTTCTGACCGAGCTTTATCTCCGGGAAACGTCCCAAGAGGCTGGATGAATTAATCGCATCAGCCACTGTATCCCCGCTGGAAAGCTTCAGTTGTACAAGGCTCTGCTCCTGCTCTCCAGCCCAGGCCAGCTCTACCTCAATCGGTGTTTTTTTCGGCATATAATTCCCGGGCGCGCTGACAAAAGGCATTCAGCATGGAATGAGCAATTTCATTAAATAGTGGACCAACGCTGGCCCTTAACAGCGCATTGGCATATTCGAAATCAAGCCGCAGCGAGACCTTGCAGCCATCGGGCCCCAGCGGCTCGAAGGACCACGCTCCCTCAAGCTGCTGAAACGGACCGCTGTGCAAGCGCATCTCGATCCTCTGATCCTTTATCATGTGGTTGCGGGTAGAGAAGGCTTTACGCAAAGGTCCGCGACGAAAATGAATGGTGGCCAGCACCTCATTACCCTGTGCCGGTTCCACCTCGGTAGATTCACACCAGGGCAGAAAGGCCGGATAAGATGCAACATCCTGCACCAGCTCATACATGGCTGCCGCGCTGAAGGGCACGAGTGCACTTTTATTAACGTGAGCTGGCATCAGGGAACCTCTGATTTATTCTGAGCGAATCAGAGGTTCCTTTAGCACTAACCTGCTGAATCCAAAACATCCGGGAATTCCTACAAAAAATGGCAAGAAAAAAATCCAAGTCCGCGCTCAAAAGCAGCGTCATCGCACGCAACAAAAAAGCGGGGCATGACTATTTTATCGAAGAACGCCTTGAAGCGGGACTCGTTCTGGAGGGTTGGGAGGTAAAAAGCCTGCGTGCCGGCCAAGTTCATCTAAAAGAAAGCTACGTACTCCTCAAAGATGGCGAGGCCTGGCTGTTTGGTGCCCATATCACCCCGCTGACCACCGCATCCACCCATATCGACCCAGACCCCCTGCGCAGCCGCAAACTGCTGCTCCACACCAAAGAACTCAGCCACCTGTTTGGTGCCGCAGAACGTCAGGGCTACACCCTGGTGGCCACCAAGCTCTACTGGAAAAGAGGCCGCGCCAAACTTCAAGTGGGCGTTGCCAAAGGCAAAAAACAACACGACAAGCGCGCGGTAGAACGCGAACGCGACTGGCATCGCGAGAAACAGCGCCTCCTCAAGGATCGCTAACGCTGCTGGTGCCTGATTCAAAGCGGGTATAAAATAGACCTGTTGCAACCGGGGGCGATCGGTTTCGACGCGGGTAGCAAAACCCAAAGTGCATGTCGAGGTGCAGCATACCTCGTAAATCCAGCTGCAAACCTAGATAGTTGCCAACGACGACAACTACGCTCTAGCAGCTTAGGCTTGCTAGCCTCCGACCGACGTGTGCTTGTGCGCTCGGACTCCGGGGGTCGACTCACACAAGATCGCGGAAAGGTCTGCCCTGAACC
>JAJFJT010000016.1 GCA_021773795.1 Gammaproteobacteria bacterium
CAGGGGTTAAGGCGCTTAAACTACAGACTTTCAACGCTGATAGCATGACGCTTGATATGGCCGGGAAAAACTTCATGGCCAATCCAGAAGGTGCTTGGCGTGGGAAAAGACTACACCAGGTTTACCAGGAAGCAGCTACACCGAGGGAGTGGCATCGCCCCATTTTTGAGCTATGTGATGAACTTGGACTTATTGGTTTCAGTTCTCCGTTCGATTCAGATGCAGTCGAATTTCTTGAAGGTCTCGATGTGCAGATTTATAAAATTGCATCATTCGAAATCGTCGATATTCCTCTGATCGAAAAAGTTGCCAGCACCGGGAAACCCGTGATCATATCGACCGGCATGGCTACGGTGGATGAGATTGATGATGCTGTGCAGGCGGCGAGTAGGAATGGGTGCAAAAGCATCGTATTGCTTAAGTGTACCAGCGCCTATCCAACGCCACCGGAAGATGCCAACCTGCGTAGCATTCCCTATCTCATTGAGCGCTATAGCTGTCCTGTTGGATTGTCAGACCATACCTTAGGAATCGGTGTTGCGATTGCATCTGTGGCCTATGGAGCCACAGTGATCGAGAAACATTTCACTAATGATCGTAACCAAGGTGGAGTCGATAGTGCCTTCTCAATGGAGCCAGGTGAAATGGCTCAGCTAGTGAAGGAGTCGGAGCGGGCATGGCAGGCGGGTGGTGAAATGTATATCGGCCCTACCGATTCAGAGGTCAATGCTCGCGCCAAGCGTCGCTCCCTCTATGTGGTTGAGGCCATGAAAGCTGGCGATATCGCTACGTTGCGGAAAATTCGTTCAATTCGCCCGGGTAATGGCCTGCTACCAAAACATCTCAATGAAATTCTGGATAAAAGGGCTGTGAGAGATATTGAAAAGGGCACGCCCGTGTCTTGGGACTTGTTTGAATGAGCAGGGTCGTAGCGATTATTGAGGCACGGATGACCTCATCCCGATTGCCAGGAAAGGTGCTTCTTCCGGTATGCAATAAACCGCTACTGGAGTTATTAATCGAGCGTGTTTGCAGAATTCCCAGGATTGACGAGATAGTTGTAGCTACAACCTGGAATGATTCTGATGATCCGGTCCATGCGTTGGCCACTGGTATCAGCGCTGGCTGTTACCGGGGCAGCGAACATGATGTGTTGGGGCGAGTGCTTGGGGCAGCCAAAACCTTCAGCGCTGATTACATCGTAGAAATTACTGCTGACTGCCCCCTTCTGGACCCCGGACTTTCCAAGCAATGTATCGACAATTTCTTTCGGCTGAAAATGGATTACGGGTCTATTCCGGCGGATAACTTTCCGTCCGGAACAGCAATTCAGATTTTCCCCACTTCAATTCTTTCAGAAGTGGACCGCGAATTTCCAGATAATCCTGCCGCACGGGAACATGTATCACTACCCATCTACAGTCATCCTGAGCGGTATAGGTTATATCGTATGGAGGCGACGGTAGAGTTGAATCGCCCGGACTTACGCTTTGACCTTGATACGACAGAGGACTTCGATCTGATCAAAGCCATCTACGAGGCACTCTATCCAACGAACCCCGACTTTCGATTGCAGGATATCCTAAGCCTTCTTGAAGCCCGCCCCGAATTGGTGGGGATTAATGCAGATGTCCAGCAGAAAAAAGCAGAACTGTAACACTCCCTTGCGGGCTGCCATTATTGGATGTGGTTGTGTTGCTGGTGGATATGATCATGCATCCTCAGAGCGCGGAATCAGAACACACAGCAAGGCGTATGCGCTCAATGAGTACACAGAGCTGGTTGCTGCTTGTGATGTGGACCGCGAACGTCTGCAGGATTTTATCCGGGCCTGGGAAGTTGAGGAAGGTTATACGGATGCACGCGAGATGCTTCAGTATGTTTCTCCAGATATTGTCAGTATCTGTGCACCGGACGACTCGCATTACGATCTGCTGGAAATGTGCCTGGACTTCCCCTCCGTACGTGGTGTTTGGTGCGAAAAACCTTTGGCGAAGGACACGAAGGGATGTGCCGAGTTGATAACACGATATCGTGAGTCAGGAGTAAGGCTGCTGGTCAATTACATGCGCAGTTTTTGCGCCGATTACCTTAAGCTGAAGGAGCAATTACTCGCTGGAGAGTTTGGAAAGATACAGAAAGTATCTGTCTACTATACCAAGGGCATTATGCACAATGGCTCGCATGCTGTAGATCTTCTTCTTGATTGGTTGGGTAAGCCGAAGTTGATAAACGTGACCCATGCCTTCGTCGATTATGACCCCGAGGATCCGACAGTCGATGCCTACGTTTTATTTGATGACGTCCCTGTCAATTTTATTGGGTTGAATGAATCTTGCTTTTCTATTTTTACAATAGAGATCTTCACCAATGACGCTCGAGTATCGCTGGAGGAGTTCGGAAGACGTTTGATTATCAGAAGGATTGATTCCGGCCCGCAGTCGAGCGGCCACAGAATTCTCGACTATCCTCATGAAAGCGATACCAAGCTGGCCTTTGCGATGGCAGATTCCCTTTCCTGTCTTGTCAATACGATGGGGGGCCATAATAGCGAAATAAATGAATCCAAGGCACTGAATGTGCTTGATCTAACGGCAAGTTTAGCGGAGATGGGAAGAAAATTATTGAATCCTAGGATTGTCACCGAAACAATGAATAATTCAGAGCCAGTGTAAGTAAGAGATGGAAAATGAACTAGCTCTACTGGGTGGCAGTAAAACGATTGACAAGCCAATCAATCGCTATAACAGTATCGGCGCTGAAGAGATGGAAGCTGCAAAGTCGGTGGTGGAAAGCGGTATTCTTTCCAGGTTTCTTGGTTGCTGGGACGAGGATTTTTATGGCGGAGATAAAGTACGTGAGTTTGAGGAGGCGTGGCGTACTTATTTCAATGTCAAACACGCCGTTTCTGTAAACTCCAATACTTCAGGGCTTATCGCTGCCATCGGAGCGTTGGGCATTGAGCCCGGCGATGAGGTGATTGTCAGTCCGTGGACAATGTGTGCCACTGCCACTTCTATCCTGATCTGGAATGCAATTCCGATTTTTGCCGATATCGAATCCGAGACATTCAATCTCGATCCAAATTCAATACGGCGGTGTATTACTCCGAATACTAAGGCCATCATCGTTACGGATATTTTTGGACACGCAGCAAGGCTGGACGAAATTATGGAGATCGCCCGTGAATACGGGCTGAGTGTGATTGAGGACGCTGCTCAAGCACCGGGGGCCCGGTATGGGAAGCGATTTGTTGGGACTGTGGCGGATATTGGTGTATTTAGTCTTAATTATCATAAGCATATCCATACTGGTGAAGGTGGCATGTGTGTCACAGAAAACGATTCTCTCGCCGAGCGGTTGCAACTAATTCGCAATCATGCCGAGGCAGTTGTAGAGGATAAAGGCGTAACCAATCTTTCCAATATGATTGGCTTCAATTTCAGGCTTGGTGAGATCGAGGCTGCTATTGGAATTGAGCAACTGAAGAAGCTCGACGGCCAGCTTGATAGCATTATTTGCAGAGCCAATTCACTAACTCAAGGCCTCGAGGGACTACGGGGATTACGTACTCCTCGGGTAATGGACGGATGCACGCATGTCTATTATGTCTACCCACTGGTTTACGATGCCAAAGCGACAGCCGTATCAAGGAAACGTCTACTTGAAGCCCTCCGGTCTGAAGGTCTGAGAATTGGTGGCGGATATCAAAATCTTCATTTGTTGCCCTTGTTCCAGAGGAAGACTGCTTACGGAACCCGCGGTTTTCCGTGGAAGTTTTTTGACCCGGAAGAGAAGATAAGTTATGCCAAGACGATATGCCCCGTTGCGGAAGAATTACACGATCACACGTTTTTGGTGTTGCCGATGTGCCTGTTCGATTACTCCAATAATGATGTTGAATTAATCATTAAGGCCTTCCGGAAAGTCTGGCGCAACCTGGATTCACTATGACAAGTGTTACTATTCCCCATCATATCTATGAATCCACGCATTTAAGGTTTCGTGGCCTTTGCGAGACTGATATTGAAGGTCCGTATCTCCACTGGTTCGATGACCAGGAGGTGTGTCGTTTCAATTCTCATGGACGGTTCCCCAGTACCCGAAAAAAGATGTTTGCCTACATCGAAATGCTTCAGACTTCTGAAATACACCTTGTGTGGGCCTTGATTGAGAAGGGTAGCGAAGCGCATATCGGAAATATCAGCCTTCAATCCATTAATACGGTGAATCGTTCGGCGGAGTTCGCAATCATCATCGGGGCCAGGTCATGCTGGGGCAAGGGTTATGCGTATGAAGCCGCAAACATTCTATTCTCTCATGGGTTCAGGAAGCTTGGATTGAATCGTATCCAGTGCGGAACGTCACAGCATAATATAGGAATGTTGCGGTTGGCCGAAAAACTAGGCATGACACGAGAAGGGAATCGTCGGTTAGCCCTATTCGAGAATGGGGAATTTGTCGATGCAGTAGAGTTTGGCTTGCTCAAGGAAGAGTTCGATTCTTCGGCTAAATAGCCTAAAAACTATTCTTATAGTTTGTCATGATGCAGGTGGAGCCGAAGTCGTGTCATCGTGGGTTCGACACAATGATGGATTTGAATATACCTTCCTGTTAGATGGGCCGGCGGTTGCCATTTTTAGAAGAAAACTGGGCGCGATAAATATTCTCTCATCCGATTCTCTGACAGAAAAGTTTGTCCAAATATTTGATTTTGTTCTGACCGGCACGGGATGGGCCTCTAAGCTGGAGCAGGCGGCGGTCAGAGCCTGTAGGGCTTCCGGAGTCATCTCAGCGTCGTTTCTTGACCATTGGTGTAACTACCTTTCAAGATTTCGCCATGGCAGTGAGTTAGTACTTCCTGATGAAATCTGGGTTGGAGATAAAGATGCCTATCAGTTAGCCCAATCGTGTTTCGGAACGCGGGCAATCAGGCTAGTAGAAAACCCCTATTTCATTGATGTTGAGGAAGAGTTTTCTAACTATGGTGTGAGCCCGCGGGATGCAACGGATTTACGGATTCTTTATGTTTGCGAGGCAATTGCAGAGTCCGGGGCAATGCTTCTTTCCGGGGAATTTATAGAGTATAGAAGTCTGGACCTATTTCTCGGCCATTTGAAACGGATAACAACCGGCAAAGAGAAAACGACAATCCGCCTACGCCCACATCCGGCAGAGGAGCCGGATAAATATGCCGAATACGCTAGTCGTAAGGGTTTATTCAAGGTCGAGATTGGTGATGGCCTAACCTTAATCGAAGACTGTGTTTGGGCGGACTGTGTCGTTGGCATGAACAGCATGGCTTTGGTGATTGCAAGGATTGGCGGCAAGAGAGTCTTTTACTGCAACCTTGATGGGAAAAAGCCGAAAAGTCTCCCAACTACCGGATTGGAAAACTTCCTAAATATTAAATCTCTTTAAGATGGCAATTAGAAAAATACTATCATTACTCAGAGGTCTAGTTCTTGACAGCGATGAGCAAGCGTTTGTTCGCCATAATAGAGCGTTCTGGAAGGGACCAGTTCCGGAGCCAAACGGTGAGATCCTGATAGAGGAAACTGTATTTGCCAGTACCATAATTGCGGTTAGCTATGTTGCGAATGTTCTAGCCCAGAAATATAGATCCAGTATTACTGTCTATTCAGGAAAGAGGTCGTTATTCCTGCCTAGATCGGTCCGCAGGATATATCAATCATTTGGATCCCGATTTTTATTTTATTCGGACCATACGGTACAAAAAGTAGTAGAAGTGCTTTTTGAGGATGTATATCCCAAAATTAAAAGCAAGCGTGATGTGGAGCAGTTAGCCATTGACGGAGTACCAATCGGTGATCTTGTTTACGATACGCATCTTCGGAAGTACCTCATCCCTACCATCGATATTGCCAGCGAAGAGTTCAAACAGACATTGAGGGAAAGCTTGTGTCTTTATCTTTACTGGGAAGGGTATTTCAAGCAACACACCGTCAAGGCAGTGATCGTCAGCCACTGCGTCTATTCCTGGAATGCCATCATATTGCGGGTTGCCGTTCATCAATCGATTCCGGTTTATCAGGCAACAGCTCAAGGACTCTATTATATTACCGAAAGCCATAATTACCGGGCCTACAATGAATTTATTGATTATCCGAAGAGCTTTCAGGAAATGGACAATCAAGAAAAAAGGGCTGCATATGCTGAGGCTGAAAGCCGTTTGGCACTCCGGTTTGCCGGTCATGTTGGGGTCGATATGCATTATTCGAAAAAATCTGCATATACGCCTGTTGTCAATGAAAAGAGGATAGTTGCAGAGAGCCCCCGAATTAAAATGCTGATCGCCACACACTGTTTTTTCGACAGCCCTCATCCTTATGGCAACAATCTGTTTCCAGATTTCTACGAGTGGCTCACATTTTTGGGGGAAATATCGGAACGAACGAATTATGACTGGTACATCAAGACCCACCCGGATTTTCTGCCGGGGAATCTGGAGGTGATTGACGGGTTTCTGGGAAAATATTCAAAGTTCAATCTCATTCCGTCAGATACATCGCATCACCAGTTGATCAAGGAGGGAATTGATTTTGCTTTGACCGTATACGGTACTATTGGTTTCGAGTATGCAGCTCAGGGAGTTACAGTGATCAACGCGTCGATATGCAATCCACATATTGCATATGATTTCAATCTGCATCCTGAAACTGTTAAAGAATATGAGCAGATACTTCTAAATTGTGAGAGTCAAAAAATCCATATAGAAGATAATAAAGTCTATGAGTATTACTACTGTAGATTTATCAATCAATTTGATAACTGGATATATAAAGACTATGACAGCTTCATACTAAAAATTGGTGGATATTCACAACAGGCAGGGTCAATCAGCTATCGTCAATTTCTGGACGAGTTTTCTACTATCAGAAACGAGGAGATTATAGGTGCTCTGGAGAAATTTATCGAGTCAAATGACTATTGTCTAGCTTACAAACATACCAGACCAGCCTCGTGATGCGAACTAAAAAACTACATTTATCAGAAGTCGCTGTAGGGACATCTCTCATTCCCGGCGGGATTGTGTTTTATAATAGAGAACTGTCAAAAACTCCTGGGAAACTCTACTTATATACTGTCACATTGACGGGAGAGCTTATGTGAGAATTTTTTCTCCAAGCGTTATATTGGTGACCGGAGGAGCCGGGTTTATCGGATCGGCGCTTATCCGTTATCTAATCAATGAAACTAACATCCACGTCGTAAACGTGGATAAGCTGACCTACGCTGGGAGCCTTCACTCTCTGAAATCTGTGTCAGGAAAGCCACGCTATTCCTTTGAGCAAGCAGATATTTGTGACGCATCCGAACTCTCACGTATCTTTCAGAAGTACCAACCTAACGCCGTTATGCATCTGGCCGCTGAATCACATGTAGATCGCTCTATTGACGGGCCTGCTGAATTCGTGCAGACGAATATCGTTGGCACATACACGCTTCTGGATGAGGCCCGACGATACCTGGATTCCTTTGCCGCTAAGGAGAAAGAGAATTTTCGTTTTCACCATATTTCGACGGATGAAGTCTACGGCAGCCTGGGCAAAACGGGGCTTTTCTCTGAGGAGAGCCAATACAAGCCAAACTCACCATATGCCGCCAGCAAGGCAGCCTCTGATCATTTGGTTCGTTGCTGGTATAAAACTTATGCGGTGCCCGTAATTATGACTAATTGTTCCAATAACTACGGGTCTTATCAATTTCCAGAGAAACTAATTCCACTGATGATTCTCAATGCATTGGAAGGGAGGCCACTGCCTATATACGGAAAAGGGGACCAAATTCGTGATTGGCTTTATGTTGAAGACCACGCTCGCGCCCTTTATGTTGCCCTTACTACCGGCAAAGTGGGGGAGAGCTATAATGTCGGCGGAAATAATGAGAAGACAAACCTCGAAGTTGTTAAGACTCTTTGTACGATTCTCGATGAGTTAGTTCCGAATCATCCCGCAGGAATATGCCGCTATGATGAGCTCATTTCCTATATTGAGGATCGGCCAGGCCATGACCATAGGTATGCAATTGATGCCAGTAAAATACAAAAGGAACTGGGCTGGATACCAACGGAAACATTTGAAAGTGGCATAAGGAAGACTATCTCCTGGTATCTTGAGCACTTGGAATGGTCAACCAAGAGTCAGGGTGATTACCAGAGAGAACGACTCGGCCTTGTAAATGAGGTAACAACATGAAGGGAATCGTTCTCGCCGGGGGGTCGGGCACTCGCCTGTACCCGGTTACCTCTGTTGTGACCAAGCAACTTTTGCCTGTCTATGATAAACCGATGGTTTATTATCCCATCAGTACGTTGATGCTCGCTGGAATTCGGGATGTGTTAATCATCTCCACTCCTATGGATACGCCCCTCTTTGAGCAACTACTTGGAAACGGTAGTCAGTGGGGCATGCAAATTTCATATGCAGTTCAGGAGAAACCAGCCGGGATAGCTCAGGCTTTTTTGATTGGTAAAGAGTTTATAGGAAATGAATCTTGTGCACTTATTCTTGGCGATAATATTTTTTATGGTCATGACCTGACCGCAGTTCTGGAACAGGCAACAAGTTCCGTGGATGGGGCGGTTGTCTTTGCATATGGTGTTGGGGATCCCGAAAGATATGGGGTTGTTGAGTTTGATGCGTCTGGGAAAATCCTGAGTTTAGAGGAGAAACCGGCCAAACCTCGTTCCCGATATGCCGTAACCGGTATGTACTTCTATGATAACCAGGTGGTAGATATTGCTAGTGCGGTCCAGCCATCCGCTCGTGGCGAACTGGAAATTACCGATGTAAATCTTGCTTACTTTGAGCTAGGCAGGCTACAGGCGCAGGTACTTACACGCGGTATGGCATGGCTGGATACAGGTACACATGAATCGCTTATAGAGGCGTCTCATTTCATTCAGACGATTGAACGTCGGCAGGGAATGAAAATTGGCTGTCCCGAGGAAGTAGCTTGGCGTATGGGTTGGGTAAGTGATGAGCAGCTTGAAAAGCTCTCGCATTCGGTTGGAAAAAGCGGTTATGGCAAATACCTCTTCGACCTGCTCAGAAACGTATAGCGTGAAGGTCACTGAATCCAGTATTCCAGGCATGCTGATTATCGATCTTGATAGGTATGAGGATAAACGTGGCTTCTTTATGGAAACTTACGAACGCCGCCGCTACAAAAAATATGGTCTGGACGCAGAATTTGTCCAGGATAATCAGTCGTTATCATGTCGCCATACCCTGCGGGGCATGCATTATCAGATTAGGCATCCACAGGGACATCTTGTGCACGTGATTCGGGGCGAAGTGTTTGATGTAGGATTGGATCTGCGTCGGAAGTCACCGACTTTTGGAAAATGGTATGGAGTAAACCTGAACGCTGAAATGCCCCGGCAGGTATTTCTACCTGCTGGGGTAGCCCATGGTTTTTGCGTGCTGAGTAAAGAAGCTGAGATTTACTACAAATGTACCGAGTATTATTACCCGGGAGATGAGGGTGGAGTACTGTGGAACGATCCTGATGTGGGAATCGAATGGCCAACTAAGCACGGTATTATCAAGCGCAGGGACGAGAACTTTCCTGTATTGAAAGATATTTGCGACGACCAACTACCTAATTTCCAATAGCTACTTTAAAGCCTGAAGCCATTTTCTCTGCTACGCAGCTAACCCCAGGCAGTTTTGGAGAACAGCCTGGATAAACGTTCTCCTCAGCGGCTTGTGCTCAAACAGCATCACGATGGCCTTTGCCTACCATCATGTCGCCAAGCATCATCTTGCATCTTGCAGATTATACCAAGGGAAACCATTTGATGAAATGTAGAATATGCCATACCGAAATTCAGTCCTTCATGTCCTTTGGAAAAATGCCCATCGCCAATGGATTCCTAAACGAGGATGAATATGAAAATGAGTATTTTTTCGAATTAAAGCCTGCATTCTGCAAGGAGTGTTTTACGTTTCAGATAGAAGAACAGCCGGATCCAGAGCAGATGTTCCATGAGAACTACGCCTTCTTTTCCCGTACATCCAGATTTATGCAACAGCATTTCAAGGCATATGCAGACTGGGTTCGCAAACACCATCTGCAGGGTGATGACCTTTTCGTTGTGGAAATCGGCAGCAACGACGGGATTATGTTGGAACACTTCGCTAATCACGGTATCCGTCATCTGGGCGTAGAGCCTTCTGCTAATGTAGCCAAAGAGGCACGAAAACATGGTGTGAACACCATGGTTCGTTTTTTTGGATCTGAAACAGCCGACGAAATTGTGGCAGAGTACGGTCAGGCGAATGCGCTACTTGCTGCAAACGTGATGTGCCATATTCCAGATTTGAACGGTATTGCCAAGGGAGCTGAACACCTATTAAAGAAAGATGGTGTGCTTATTTTCGAAGATCCATATCTGGGATCCATGATAGAGAAGGTCTCATATGATCAGATTTACGATGAGCATGTTTTCATCTTTTCGGCACTTTCAGTAGCTAATATTTTTGCTCCGTACGGATTTGAACTGATCGATCTTCTTCCGCAGAAGACGCACGGTGGGTCTATGCGGTATGTACTATCCAGAAGAGGTGAACGAAGTATTTCCTCTGCTGTTTTAAAAATTGTTGCCGCCGAGAAGAAAGCCGGTCTGGAGCTTCCGAAAACCTATGAAAGGTTCCGTGAAAATTGTGCAGCTTCTAAGGAACGTTTAGTACGCCTTCTTACCAAGGAGAAAGAGGCAGGGCGCCGAGTCGTTGGTTACGGTGCGACATCCAAAAGCACAACAATTCTCAACTACTGCGATATTGGCCCTGAGCTTATTGAATTCATATCTGATACAACGCCGATAAAGCAGGGGAAATATAGCCCCGGCATGCATATCCCTGTGAAGTCATATGCGGCATTTATGGAAGATTATCCAGATACTGCTCTTTTGTTCGCCTGGAACCATCAGAAGGAGATCATGGAAAAGGAGGACGCATTTGGCGCCCAAGGTGGCCAGTGGATGATGCATCTTTCTAAGAAGTTATGAATGAATTGAATATAAAAGTTATTAAACGCATAGAAGTATTTGTTCCCCTAGTTCTTTGGAAAGTCCTCCGAAAACTTGGCTTTATTCAAGATAGGAAAAATGTGTTTGAAGGTGTTTTTGAGCATATAGAGCAAGTGGAGGCGCCTGAATATGATTCTGATGAATCGCTCAATGAAAGTTATAAGTTTACGAAAGATAAATTTGCTACGTATTTGAGCAAGGGGAAACTACCTGAATCAACTCCATTAACTCCTATAGCAAATCTTCTTCCATTACTAATCGCTATACTCGGTCAAAGCAGAAGGACGATCTCAATTCTAGACTATGGCGGAGGTATGGGAGCCTCCTACGTAGATTGTCTTCATTCATTGAGCAACGCTGATATAGAACTGGAATATCATATTGTTGATTTGAGTAGAACAATAAAGTTTGGGAAGAAGATATTTACTTCTGATTTAAATATTCATTTTCATAGTAATATTCCATTAGATACTCAAAAAATTGATGTTGTTGTATTAGGTAGTTCCCTTGAATACATATCCGATTATAAATCATTAATTCATTGCTTAATGGAATTGTCTCCAAAGTATGTGTTTATGACAGATAACTTTATGGGAAAGATGCCAACGTTTGCTACAACCCAAGTTAATATGAAAAATCGTAGAATTGGATATTGGATTTTTCAATTAGATGAAATTATAGAACTAATTACTCAGTATAACTTCTCCCTGATATATAGATCAGTTAATTATCAACCATTTCATCACTTTGAAAACTTTCCAGACAGATATAGAGTAAAAAACACTTGCAATTTGCTTTTTTCGAGGAATATATGCGGAGAATCGGGGTTATAGAAAATGAAAGTGTATTTACAGCTTCCAACGGCAAATGACCCGAATCATCATGGCCGGGGTTAAATAATGATTCCTTGCGCTTGTCCCGAGGCTCAGTATTTGTCATATAAGGATGAGATCGATGCGGCGATCCACAGAGTTCTGGATAGCGGTAGATACATCCTTGGCGACGAAGTGGTTTCTTTCGAGTGGGAGTTTTCTGAATATCTGGGGGCTAGTTTTTCGGTTGGGTGTGGCAGTGGTACCGATTCGCTTGTGCTGGCGCTGCGTGCGTTAAACATCGGTCCGGGTGATGAGGTAATTGTCCCGTCGCATACGGCAGTGCCAACTGTGGCTGCGGTTGTGATAGCAGGGGCATCTCCGGTATATGCAGATATTGAGCCTGATTATTTCACCATTGATCCAGATCAGGTGGAAGCAGAATGTACAGACAAGACTAAAGCGATAATTGTTGTCCACCTATACGGCCAGGCTGCTGAAATGGATGCGTTACTGGATATTAGTAGGCGGCACAATCTACGGATTATTGAAGATTGTGCACAAGCAGCCGGGGCTTCATATCGCGGGAAGAAGCTGGGTACGTTGGGTGATGTAGGCTGTTTCAGCTTCTTTCCGACCAAGAATCTGGGGGCGATTGGAGATGGTGGCGCAGTGGTGTGCCAGGATAAGCCGCTGGCGGATAGATTGCGTAGTCTCAGGCAATATGGCTGGGATAAAAATCGCATCAGCCAGGAGCCAGGTATCAATAGCCGGCTTGATGAGCTGCAGGCAGCAATACTACGCGTAAAGCTCCGCCATCTCGATGCTGATAATTCCGAGAGGCAGTCCTTAGCGGATATATATAATGCTGAATTAGAAGGATTGGCACTGAAATGTCCCGTCAAGCGAGATGCTTCCACACATGTGTATCATTTATATGTTTTGCAACTGGAAAAGCGTGATGCATTAATCGCCTATCTTAGGAAAAATGGAATTGCCTCTGGCATTCATTACTCTATGCCAGCACATCAGATGCCTGGATTCTTCGACGATATTCAGTTACCAATGACCGAGCATATCGCCACTCGTGTTGTTTCACTCCCTCTCTTCCCAGGGCTGTCAGATCAACAGATTAGGAAAATAGCTGATTTGGTAAATAGGTGGGAAATAGAACCGAGTTCAGGGACATAATTCCGGGAATGTATGGGCACTCTTCTTGTGAGTAGTGGCAACGATTTCGAGGGCACGTCTATAGAGAACTCTCTGCTCCAATACTTCGATGGAAAGACTCTCCTTGTTACAGGCGCGAGTGGATATATTGCGACTAACCTAGTCAACTCCTTGCTGGACACGCATTGTACGATTGTCCGACTAAGCAGCAGTGGTAAGTTATTACCGCTAAGCGGAGTTGCCAATATCATTGATATGGTTGGTAATATAAGCAAGCCAAAAGTTTGGGAAAAAGCGCTAGAAAATGTCGATATCGTCTATCATTTTGCCGGACAAACAAACGTTTATATCGCTAATGATGGCGCGCTATCTGATATGACATCCAACGTTGTGCCCATGAATAATCTGTTAGAGGTATGTCGTAATAAAGGAGTTCGTCCAATTGTTGTATTTTCAGGGACATCGACCGAGGTAGGCATTCCCAACACCATGCCAGTTGATGAAAAACAAAGAGACCTCCCTGTTACGATTTATGACTTACATAAGTTAATGGCAGAGGAGTATTTAAAATACTATGCCCGCCAGGGAATAGTGAGTGGAACCACACTACGATTGGCAAATGTATATGGCCCCGGGCCGAAGAGCAGCAGTGTTGGTCGTGGGGTGATGAATATAATGATTGAAAGAGCCTTGAATGGAGAGCCGTTGACGATATATGGAGAAGGAAAATATTTTAGGGATTACGTGTATATAGCCGACGTTGTATCTGCATTTTTACGGGCTGCTGTCTATATAGGTCGATTGAATTCGAATCATTATATTTTGGGTAGTGGTGAAGGTTTTAAAATTGCCGATGCAATAAATATTGTAGCTGACAGGGCCGCCCTTATTACCAATAATCGCGTTTTAGTAAAACATATCGATCCGCCTTCTGGGTTGTCGTTGATTGAAGATAGGAATTTTGTGTCCGATTCCAATGCCTTTTCAAATGCTACAGGCTGGAAGAGCCGCCATTCGTTGGTAGAAGGGATTGATAAGACCTTGGAATATTTAACTCGTAATAGTCAAAACAACCATTTATTAAATTGACGCTTTCGGAGAAGCGAGTATGAAAGAGAAAGACGTAGATATAAAACTCAACATAGGCTGCGGTGGTAGACCACTATCAAGTTATATGAATATAGATTCAGACAATCTAGAGACCCTTAAAAAACGTTATCCTCTCCAAGACTTCTCCGATACTACCGAAGTTTTTCAGTACGATATATTTAACCTTCCATTTCCCGATGGGAAGGTTTCTGAGGTACGTACTGATTCGTTGATTGAACACCTTTCCTTCATTGAAGAGCCCAAGTTCTTTAATGAAGTAAAGCGCGTATTACGACCTGGTGGAATTTTCATATTCTCAACGACAAACTTTGAAAAAATTGTAAAGCTCTGGCTAAAGGCGAAGGATGATTGGAAGGAATTTTATCGGAATGACAATGATGCAATAGAGAAACAACATTGGTTTGGGCAGTATTCATATGGCACAGATAACCGATGGGGATACTTAAGTGCGATGATCTTTGGTAGCCAGAATGGGGAAGGACAGTTTCATAAAAACTGTTACACCATTCCAAAAATACGGGCAATACTAGACCATCTTAATTTTATCGACGTGGATATCACTGAGACTTTGTGGAAGGGAGACCGAGATCCCATGATAAATGTTCGGGCAATAAAGGGTTAATATGCAGTTTAACTACCTGGAAGCCGGGCGGGAGAGTTTTTCCAGTGAATAATACCGAGGACATGGAGCTCATTAGGCTTTCCAGCCATGTGAACTCAGGAAAACTGGTTGCCCTTGAAGTTGGCAAGGATATTTCCTTGCCGATTCGCCGAGTATTTTTTGTATCTGGCGAATTAGGGGAGCACCGTGGGCACCATGCACATAAAGTGCTGACTCAGATTCTGGTTTGCGTTAACGGTTTGTGCACTGTGATATGTGATGATGGAGCAAATCGAAAGAAGTTTATTTTGGATAGCTCGGAAAAGGTACTGGAAATTCCGCCTGGAATCTGGGCAGAGCAGATCTATTCCAGGGAAAATACAGTATTATTAGTCATGTGCGATTATCCTTTCGATGAAGCTGACTATATTCGCGATTACGACGAGTTTATACAGTACAGAAAGGAGCAGCTGACTTGAAAGTCGTTGTCACCGGCGCGTTGGGGCATATTGGTTCACGCCTGATTAGAGAATTGCCTCTATGCTTTCCTTCGGCGGAAATAGTCATAGTCGATAACCTTTCAACGCAACGTTACCCATCTCTCTTTAGTCTTCCGAAGGAAGGTTGCTATAAATTTGTTGAAGCTGATGTAACGAATATCGACCTTCAACCAATATTTCGAGGCGCTGACGTAGTCATCCATTTGGCTGCACTCACTGATGCAACCAGTAGCTTTGACAATAAGGATGCAGTAGAACGAATTAATTTTACAGCAACAAAATGCGTAGCAGAAGCCTGTGTAAGTAATGGAATTAATCTTATTCACGCTTCCTCCACCAGTGTCTATGGTAGCCAAAGTGAAATGGTAGACGAGACATGTTCTGCGGAGGAGTTACAACCGCAAAGTCCCTATGCGGAGACCAAGCTTAAAGAGGAAGTTCTGATAGCTAAAATGTGCCGGAGTAATGGCCTTAAAGCGATAACCTTTCGATTTGGGACAATCTTTGGGACCTCCCCAGGCATGCGTTTCCATACGGCGGTTAACAAATTTTGTTGGCAGTCAGTTATGGGCCAGCCCCTGACTGTTTGGAAAACAGCCTATGATCAAAAACGTCCATATCTTGATCTAAGTGATGCTGTTCGTGCGGTCGAATTTGTGATTAAAAAAGGACTTTTTACCGGCTTGATTTATAATGTTGTAAGTACAAATATTACCGTTAGAGAGGTCGTTGAGACTATTCGTGCATATGTTCCATCGTTAGAGATTAATTTTGTTGAAAATCAGATTATGAACCAGCTTTCCTACGAGGTTATGAATACAAGAATTGTGAATGCGGGATTTGATGTGCGAGGAAATATCGAGAAGGGAATTGTCAGCACAATTGATTTATTGAAGAATTCTAATAATTACGCCGAATTACCTTAGAAGAGTCACGTGTTATAAATGTGCGTGTTGTTTTTAGAATAGTTCGCGCCGTACGTGCTGCTACTAAGCCACATTCAAGAATTCTCCACCCACTAGAGTATCCAAGTAATTTATCTGTTTTGTGTGGCGAACGATAAAACACAGGTCCTCGGCTAATCTCTCACTAGGCCAACGGATAAACTGGCGTACTTTCAGCTTTGTGTTTCTGGGGGCCCTAGCACTCGTTTGTTGTGAGTGATGCCTTATCTTTGATTTGGGGAAGTTGCACACCATTCCTTACCCACATAGTAACCTGGTAGCCACGTCCTACGTGTATTTAGCTGCAATCTATGCTTAAGACTCAGCTTTATGACTAAACCATTGTTTACATTTGGCGTTATGACTTACAACAGGAAGAATATGTTGAAGGAGTGTCTGACAACAATTCTACAGCAGACACATCAAGACTTTGAAGTAATCGTAGGAAATGATTTTATGGGTGATATCCTAACGAAGGAATCGTTGGGCATGGTAGATGAAAGAATTAAAATAATTAATCATCCTAGAAACCTTGGTGAGTTGGATAATATGAATTATCTTCTGTCAAAGGCAGACGGCCGATATTTCTCATGGCTTGCTGACGATGACCAGGTATCACCATATTTCTTGGAATCAATTGTCGATGCGATCACAAAATTCTCTTCGCCGGAATGCGTCTTTTGTTCATACTGTGCCGGTTCGGAATACCGACCTGAATCGATTCATTCATATGGTGCTCCACGACTGCTTCATGGCAGTAAGTTTCTTCGACAGTATTTGCGGAGAGAACTTAAAACGATCGGTTGCTACGGTGGATTTAAGACTGATTATTTGAAGAGTATTGGGGGAATAGAAAGACTTGGTGTTGGATTTTCGCCATATTCCGACAACCTACTTGCTATTCGGGCGGGCATATTGGAAAAAGTTGCTTTCGTTGAGGCCCCTGTGGTGTTTTTCCGCACTCACGATGAGTCCCTTTCGCTCAGCTCTCCCGAACTTTCGTCGTACAGTACGGCTCAGCAGGCCCTTTTGTCTCGGTGCAGGGATATTTTTGTAAATATGAAACTATCTTCTGGCTACAAAATGAATATGTTTCTACTTTTAAAATGGTGTTCTAACGATTTCTATTCCGTCCTTCGTCGAGGAGGTGTTTACCGATTTCGTTCTGTATTTGAACACTTGAAGAAAATGGAGCAGTACGCAAGGGCTACTGGATTCAATTATTTGAAATATTTGCTGCTACAGTTGTCATCAGTATTAAGGCACATTATCTGGAATATGAGGTCTTGTGCAAAATGGGTATGAAGCTGACTCCTAAAAAGCTTATTCGTCTAGCCCTTTACTATTCCTATAATCGGAGAAGGCCTTTTTCAAGAGGATATTATGATCATAAGAACCGCTTTCTAGAGCGCTCTCTTAATGATCGAGGCCTAATAACACACTTTGGGGGCAGACGCCCTCTTCCACAGAGATATGGTTACCGTGTAGATGAGAGGGCAGTTGAATATCCGTGGATCGTTTCAAAGCTAAAGGGTAAGGATAAACTGATTCTTGATGCGGGGTCGGCCCTTAATTTTCCGTTCGTACTCGACAGCATTGGGATGCGAGAAAAGACGTTTGTATTATGTACACTTTCTCCAGAAGAAGAGCATTACAGCTCACCACGTGTTTCCTACATTTATGACGACTTGAGGGGAACTATGCTAAAAAGCGGTCATTTTGATGTCGTGACTTGCATATCAACCATTGAGCATATCGGATTAGATAATACAAAACTTTATTCTGGTGACGAACGATATCTCGAAGAACAAGTCGATGACTACCTCAAGGTGGTTGTTGAACTGAGAAGAGTTCTAAAACCTGGCGGAAAATTATTGTTGACGGTTCCGTACGGAAAATACCAGAATCACGGGTGGCTTCAACAATTCGATCGCCCAATGATCGAGTCATTAGTCAATGCTTTCGATGGCAGCGGATGTACCGCTGACTATTTCAGGTATCAGAATAACGGATGGCGTATTTCTGCTTCTGAAGCGTGTGATGGTGATGAGTATTTTGATTTTCATGCCGCCACGGAATTTAGCGAGGATATGCTTGCAGCAGCGAGAAGTGTCGCATGCCTGGAACTGGTTAAATAACTCCTATTATTATAATCGCGTGACTATGGACGGATAATTTGTCCTTCGTTTTATTTCACGCTCCCTGATTATAAGTTTTTCACTCTAATTTAGTGCTCCGGTGCGATCGCGCCTGAAAAAATCCCCATTTTTCCAATGAATTATTGGATTCGCCGTATTGTGCGGCTATAGGAATAAGTTGAATGGCAACTTTTGTACACGTTAGAAGTTACCGGGACGATATCGACGGCCTTCGGGCGATAGCTGTTTTAGCTGTAATTGCCTTCCATTTTGGTTATTTGCCTAATGGATTCCTGGGCGTAGACGTGTTTTTTGTTATAAGTGGATTTCTAATTACCGGGATTATATATAGTGAGCTCATCGAAGACCGTTTTTCGATGACTAATTTTTACCTTAGAAGAATAAGGAGAATTATACCGTTAGCTTTGTTCATTAGTGTGGTGTCATTGGTGATTGGAATGGGCACTATGTTGCCGGATGACTTGGAAAACCTGGCTCAATCTGTTGTTGCCACGAACTTATTTGGCAACAATATTTTGCAAGCTATAACGACGAAGAATTACTGGGATGTTGTAAACGAATACAAGCCCCTTATGCACACATGGAGTCTTGGTATAGAGGAACAGTACTATTTGGTATATCCGCTATTATTTCTAGTTATTGGGAAAAACCGGTGTGCGTGGTTGCTGCCTATATTGAGTGTTCTGACTATTTCCTCTTTAGCATTATATTTATCGGCATATTCGGAGTATGAGAAATTCTATCTTATTCAATTTCGATTTTATGAGCTTTCCATAGGTGGTGTTGCTGCAATTGTTTTAAATAACAAGCGTTTATCCCATGAGTACTCATGGGTGGCTATTCTTTCCCTTATTTCTATGTTGTGTTTTGATTTCGACCTGTTGTCGAATGATGCCACACTACTAATTACTGTTCTATTGACATTGTGGATTCTTGTCTCATCAACCAATAGCAGCAAACTGTCCTCTCTTATTTTAGAAAATAAGTTGCTGGTATATGTGGGCACAATAAGTTTTAGTTTGTATATGTGGCATCAGGTCTTATTGTCTTACGCTCGTTACATTTTTTTCCAAGAACTGCATGCGATACACCTTCTCTCCATATTCATCTTGACAGTTATATTGTCAGTATTCAGTTATTGTCTGGTTGAACAGCCATTCAGAAATAAAAATAGAGTTAGTAATGGAAACTTGTTATTGGCTTTAGGTATCGTATTTATTATTGGAAATTCATCTGCATTTTATATTTACCTTAAAGGGGGGGTGTTAAAAGATATTCCTGAACTTGGAATTAGTGTGGCCCAGGCAGAGAGGAATATTCATGCCAAGTACAATGCCAATATCTATGGATATGACAATAACTTTAAGAACAATGATCAAGTCAAAGTCCTGGTTATTGGAAACAGCTTTGCAAGAGACTGGGTTAATGTTTTGCTGGAGTCAAAGCACAGGGAGTTTCTAGATGTATCGTATGTCGAAGATCCATTTTCTCATAAGGATCTGAGGAAAAGGGCGAATGAGGCCGATGTCATATTTTACTCCACCCCCGAGCGTCAACATATCCATCAGCTTAAAATAGACGAATCTAAACTATTTATAGTAGGTACGAAGAATTACGGTGTTAACTCGGGGATCTTTTATAATTATTCTGGCGATGATTATTATAAACAAAGGACGTTTATGGAGAAGGGGTATATGGCTAGCAATGAGGCTATGAAGGTAGTATGGAAGAACAGGTATATTGATTATATAGGGAAAGTAATTGATGAAACCGGGATGGTTCCTGTTTTTACACCATCAGGACAATTTATTAGCCAGGACTGCCGGCATTTTACTAAGGCAGGCGCACTATACTTTGCGCATCTATTCGAGAACGAGCTTGCTTTTATTCTTCATAATTCAAAGAGTAATTCTTGATATCGTTATAAGGTGAATATTGGAAGTCAACGTAAATTGTCGCCTGAGAATATAGTCGTATGCTGGAACTATGGGTTGGACCATATCAATGTTTGTTGATGGCCAGATATTCAGTTTGCAACAGCAAGGGGGGATTTCACGCCTCTATTATGAAATATTGCGGAGGATGAGCCCAAGCGAACATTGTGTGCTCTATCGTGGCTTTTATCAGGATGTATATGACTGGAGCACTCTCGAATTAACACGGAATATAGGCATATTTTGTAGCTTTGATGGAAGGATTATTGGTCGTTTGATTAGAATGATTGATCCGTTATGGCTTGAAATGGAGTGGAAAAAAAGTACTGCATTGGGAGAGGAACTCTACGTCTCAACCTATTATAGATTACCTAGATATCGCACAGGTTCCCGAATTATTGTCGGTGATTACGATTGTACTCACGAACATTTTCCAGAGCTCTTTCCCAACGCCAGGAAAGTCATGGAAATGAAACGTCGCGCATTCTCGGATTCAGACCTTGTTTTGACCATTTCAGAATCGTCCAAACGGGATGTGATGAGGTTTTACGGTGTTCCTGATCGTAAAATTGAAGTCTTTCCTCTTGGTGTTGATACTATTTTCGATATGGAGGGCTCTCCCCGGTCCAGTAAAGGTTGCTCTAAGAGGAAGCCCTATCTACTTTATGTTGGTAGCCGAGCTGGCTACAAAAACTTCAGTATTCTCCAGGCTGCGTTTGAACAGGGGCTTGGCAAGGATTATGACCTTGTGGTGGTGGGTGGTGGCATGTTGAGTCCCGCAGAGCTGGAGCCTTTCTCTGGTCAGGTTCGTTGGCTTTATGCCAATGATTCTCGGTTGCGTCAGCTGTACCAAGGGGCTGCTGCCTTTGTCTACCCCTCTCGCTATGAAGGTTTTGGTCTTCCCCCGCTGGAGGCGTTGGCATGTGGATGTCCCGTTGTGGTGTCAGACCATCCGGTGGCTCACGAAGTTCTTTCCGACCGTGTGGAATATTGTTTATGGAATGATACCTCTGGTTTTATCGAAGCCGTTGGGCGTGCAGTGGCTCAGGATAAGCAAACACGTCTGCGTGGCCATATGCATGCCAGAGAATATAGTTGGGAAAAGGCTGCTGATAGCTTTATTTCAAAAGTCAGACAGCGTTTGGGTTAGGATAAATGGTAAGCGAGAGGCAATTGCCGCTGATTTCAGTGATTACTGTCTGCTATCAGGCCGAAGCATATCTGGAACAATGTATATTGAGCGTGTTGTCGCAGGAGTTCGACGGGTTTGAATATATTTTGATTGATGGTGGTTCTAGCGATCGTACCGTAGAAATTATTAAGAAGTACCGGGATCGCTTGGCCTACTGGCATTCCAAACCTGATCGTGGTTTGGCACATGCTTTTAATATGGGGCTTCAGAAAAGTCGGGGGAAATGGGTTGCCTTCCTTAATTCCGATGACTTTTACAGTGCCCCAAACGTACTTTCAGAAGCGGCGGAGACGCTGGCATCAGCTGATGAGATTGATGTAATGCATGGAATAATCAGGCATATCGCACGTGAGCATGATGTCACGAGTCCCTCGGATGAGATAGGGGGCCCTTGGGACTGGAGAAAATTCAGACGCTGCTCAACCATTCCGCACCCCGCAGCCTTTGTTTCCAGACGTCTGATAGATGAGATTGGCTTCTTTGATGAGAATTTTAGAAATGCATTGGACTATGAGTTTTTCCTGAGGAAGGGGCCGGAACTGCGCGTAAGTTTTGTGCCCTCTCTTTTCGCGTATATGCGTACGGGGGGAATAAGTACCAATGAGGCGGAACGAAGTCTTCGAGAATCGAGAGATTCGCAGATTAAGAATAAGGCCAGTAGTGCTTTTGGGGCCTATTTGTGGTGGGCAAATTTCAGACTTCGCCTGTTTATAAAACGTCTATCGGGTCTATCTAGATGAGGGACTACGAGTTTCCTGGATTACCGCTGCTTTGGAATGGGCTGAGGCTAATGCTAGTAATTCGCTAGTTGGGCAATGCTGAGGATGTCACCACTAGCTGACTCTATGAGTTCGATATCTCTCGATTATTGGATGGCGGACTAAGTTGCGTATTCTTGTCAATGGTTTATCCGCGCGTCTCGGCGGAGGGCAGACGTATTTACGCAACCTTTTGCGTCACGTTCCACATGACGATGATTGGAGAGTGTTCGTACTCGCTCCGGAAGGGTTTGAACTCACGTCAATTCCTGACAATGTTGAGCGTTGTCAGATTCTCGTGAATCTCGAAAATCCCTTTCGCCGTGCGCTCTGGGAACATCTCAACCTGGGGGAATTAGCAAATGACCTTAATGCTGATCTGCTATTTAGCCCGGGAGGGCTTCTGCCCGTCGCCAATTTACCGAGAAAGTTGAAGACTGTAGTTACATTTCAGAACATGCTGCCTTTTGACCACAAGCAGCGCCGACGCTACCCCTTAGGCTATCGACGTTTCCGCGACTGGCTACTAGAGCGTGGCCTAACCATGGCGATGCGACGGGCAGATTTGATTATATTTATTTCCACGTTTGCGCGAGAGTTTATCGAGTCTAGATTAGACAGACTTGATACTCGTAGCGTTGTGATTCCGCATGGAATAGATGCCCATTTGTTCGCTGGGAAATATCGCGCTTCCTCGTGTTCAAAGAGTGCACCAAAAGGCGAATATTTTCTCTACGTTTCTTTTATCGATTCCTACAAGTCGCAGATTGAGGTGGTACGCGCTTTCGCTCGTGTGCGCGAACAAACCGGCACCGAGGCAATGCTCGTGTTGGCCGGCGCGGAATATGGCCCCTATGGGGATTCTTTGCGGCGGGAGATTATTTCTCTTGGCATAGATGATGCTGTCCAACTCACTGGTAATTTGCCACATTCTGAGCTTCCTGCCTTATATCAACATGCCCGTCTCAATCTATTTGCCTCGTGTACAGAGAATTGTCCAAATATTCTGCTCGAGATGATGGCATCCGGTCGCCCAGCACTTGTTTCAAATCGAGGACCAATGCCAGAATTTGGTGGTAGCACCGTGACTTATTTCGATCCGGAAGACATCGATCAGTTTGTTGGGTGTTGGATTGACCTGTTGGAGAATCCGGCTCCAGGTGAACGCCTTGCGGCAAGAGCTGTGAAACGTATTTCCACAATGGGTTGGAAATACGCCGCAGAAACGACTTGGGGTTCGCTAGAAGCTGTCGTAAAAAGTTAGATGAGACTACTGCTTATTACTCAATATTTCTGGCCTGAAAGTTTTCGGGTGAATGATTTGGTTGAGGGTCTTGTTGAGCGTGGCCATGAAGTCACGGTGTTAACAGGGCAACCTAATTATCCTACCGGCCGATTCTATTCAGGATATGGTTGGCGTGGTCCGGCAAGGGAGAATTATTCAGGTGCAGCCATATTCAGAGTGCCGCTATTTGCGCGGGGTTCCGGGAGTGGATTGAGGCTGGCACTTAATTATCTGTCCTTCGTTGTATTCTCTCTATGGGGAATAATGTTCAGATTGCCACGGGATCCCGATTTTGATGCCATATTCGTCTTCGAACCATCGCCCGTTACCGTGGGTATTCCCGCGGCGTTCGCGCGCTGGCGCTACCGGGTTCCGATGCTCTTTTGGGTGCTCGATCTGTGGCCCGAGTCATTGACGGCAACGGAGGCTGTCAAATCGAAGTTTGTGCTTTCCCTGGTGGCAAGACTGGTTCAGTGGATTTATTCGAAATGCGATCAGGTGCTGGTCCAGTCGCAAGCCTTTATTCCTGAAATTTGCAAGTATGGGATTGATCGATCTCGCGTTCGCTATTTTCCCAACTGGGGAGAGGCAGTTCTGGAAAAATCGAAAAAAACGAACCCGATCCCAACACTACCGGATGGGTTCAGGATCATATTTACAGGCAATATTGGTGCCGCGCAGGATTTCCCTTCCATCCTGGATGCGGCAACAAAGCTTAGGCATCGCAGCGATATCCACTGGATTATCGTGGGTGAGGGCCGGATGGCTGCCTGGGCACGTGCCCAGGTCGTACGACGTGGGCTCGGTAACACGGTTCACTTTCTGGGGCAACATCCCCTAGACACTATGCCCGCCTTTTTTACTGCGGCTGATGCCGTGCTGCTCAGCCTGCGGAACGAGCCTGTTTTTTCTCTCACGGTGCCCGGGAAACTACAATCCTACCTCGCCGCTGGGCAGCCAGTACTCGCGATGCTTGATGGTGAGGGTTGCCGAATCATTGATGAGGCTGAGGCGGGGTTATCATGTCCGGCCGGAGACTCAGGTGCCTTGGCGTTGGCGGCCAAACGGCTGGCAGATATGCCGGCTGCGGAGCGTTCTCAACTGGGCGATAATGCGCGCTTATATTTCGCACAACATTTCGAGCGGGAAGGTGTGTTCGATAGGCTGGAGTTATTTCTCAGGGATGCAGTTAAGAATCATAGAGCAGGCGGAGGAGTTAGACTTACCGATGAACAATAAAGAAAAAGTCCAACGGTTGTTTGCTGGCAGGACCGTATTAATTACTGGCGGGACAGGATCTTTTGGTAATGAATTTTTACAATATCTGCGTCCTTTTGGTTGTCGCGAGGTGCGTATATTCTCCCGTGACGAGTTGAAACAGGAGCAGATGCGGATTGCACTGGAGAGTGACCAGGTAAAGTTTTACATCGGTGATGTGCGCGACCGTGCTGGTGTAGATGCCGCTATGTGCGGTGTTGATTACGTATTTCACGCAGCTGCTCTGAAACAGGTGCCCTCCTGTGAATTCTTTCCTACCCAAGCGGTTATGACCAATATTACTGGTAGTCATAATGTTATTGAGTCAGCCATTGTCCATGGGGTAAAGCGGCTAATTTGCTTATCCACAGACAAGGCAGTGTACCCGGTTAACGCCATGGGCATGACCAAGGCTTTGATGGAGAAGGTATTGCAGGCAGCAGCACGCGGTTTGGGCGATAAACAGACTATTTTATCGAGTGTTCGCTATGGCAATGTCATGTGTTCACGTGGTTCGGTAATCCCGCTCTTTATCAGGCAGATTCGGGCTCGCGAACCGCTAACCCTGACGGTGCCGGAGATGACTCGTTTTCTGTTGCCGTTGCCAGAGGCGATTGAGTTAGTTGCCTTTGCCTTTCAGCATGGTCGCCAGGGTGATTTGTTTGTGCGCAAGGCACCTGCCTGTACGATTATAGACTTGGCTCAGGCATTAAAGAATCTATTTCACTCAAATGTTCCGGTGAACATTATCGGAATGCGCCATGGCGAGAAGATTTATGAAACCCTGGCAACCCGGGAAGAGCTTTCAAAATCTGAAGATATGGGGGACTACTATCGGGTCAGTATGGATGACCGGGATCTCAACTATGGAAAGTATTTTACCGAGGGTGATGCAGCCGAGTCGGCACTTAATGATTACACCTCTCATAATACCGTGCAGCTCGACGTTGGAGCGGTTGAAAAACTATTACTTGGTCTTCCGGAGGTGCGTGCAGAGTTGAAGGCGGCCTTGTGCCTTTGAGTATTGGAATTACCGGTGCTAACGGCCTGTTGGGCTGGCATATCCGCGCATTTATCCGGACCTTCCGACCGGAAATAGCCGTGCGTTTGGCAACCAGACAAACCTTTGAAAATTCGGATAAATTGACGCAATTTTCCTGTGGGCTTGATGCTATTGTGCATTGCGTGGGAGTAAATCGCGGAGAAGATACTGAGGTAGAGGCCGGCAATATTGAGTCGGCCCACAAGCTCGCGCAGGCCTGTGAGCGGGCTGTGAGATTGGGTGCACGATATCCCCATGTGGTGTTTACCAATTCCACACATGCAGGGGCCGATACTGCATACGGGCGTGGAAAGCAGGAAGCGGCGAGCATTATTTCCGAGTCAACTTCCCGCCATTTAACTAACTGTACGAACCTGATTCTGCCACATGTCTTCGGGGAATTTGGAAGGCCCTTCTACAACTCGGTGGTGTCTACTTTTTGCCATCAGCTGGCACTGGGTGAAACGACTTCGATCGATGTAGATGGAGACTTGGAGTTGGTGCATGCACAGACCGTTGCGGCGCGCTGTGTTGCAGCTATAGAAGGCCATGAGAATGGTGATTTCCGAGTGGATGGTGTTCCACTAAAGGTCAGTGCATTGCATGAAAAACTCGCAGTCATGGCCAAGAGTTATTTTTCCCGGAATATTGTTCCGGATTTGCGCAATTGTCATGACCGGGAGTTATTTAATACGTTGCGTAGTTACCGCTTTCCTGAACATCAAAAGAATACGCTTGCAGCCCATCGCGATGATCGGGGTACATTATTAGAGGCGGTGAAGACCGATAATGGTGGCCAGGTGTTTCTTTCAACCACCCATCCGGGAATTACCCGTGGAGATCATTTCCATAGTTCTAAATTTGAACGCTTTCTGGTTTGTGAAGGTAAGGCGGAAATTCGTTTGCGGCGGCTGTTTTCTAAAGAGGTTCATATGCTCTGTGTTAGTGGGGATGTCCCACAATACGTTGATATTCCAACCTTTTATACTCACAGCATCACCAATACAGGTGCTGGAGAACTGGTGACACTATTTTGGGCAAGCGAAATTTTTGAACCGGAACAGCCTGATACCTTCGCTGAAATGGTGCTTTTATGAGTGACAAGATCAAATTAATGACCGTCGTTGGCACGCGACCAGAGATTATTCGCCTTTCCCGAGTGTTGGCGAAGCTCGATCGCTATAGTGACCACGTTCTGGTTCATACCGGACAGAATTACGATTACGAGCTCAATCAGATATTTTTTGAGGAACTGGGTTTGCGTACCCCGGATTATTTTCTGGAGGCGGCTGGTGTGGCGGCTGCAGAAACGATAGGAAACATCATCGCCAGAATCGACCCGCTGCTCGAACGTGAGCAGCCTGATGCGATGCTGGTGCTTGGTGATACCAATTCATGCCTTTCGGTTATTGCTGCCAAACGGCGCAAGATTCCTATTTTCCACATGGAGGCGGGCAATCGTTGTTTTGATGCGCGTGTTCCGGAAGAGAGTAATCGCAAGGTAGTAGACCATCTTGCTGACATTAATCTTCCCTATAGCGATATAGCCAGGGAATATCTGTTGCGCGAGGGTTTGCCACCCGACCGGATTATCAAGACGGGTAGTCCAATGGGTGAAGTGCTGACGTACTACCGGCCGCAGATAGATGCATCGGACGTACTTTCGAGATTGTCTCTTGGGGTTGGGCATTACTTTGTCGTTAGTTGCCATCGTGAGGAAAATGTGGATGAGCCTGGCCAGCTGGAGAAATTTGTTTCCATACTCAATGGAATTGCGGAGCGCTATGAGGAACGCATTATCGTATCCACCCATCCACGCACGAGACATCGCTTGGAGGAAGCTGGATTTACACTCGACTCACGGGTCGAGTTATTAAAGCCACTTGGATTCCCGGATTATGTTTGCCTGCAGATGCATGCCAGGGCCGTGCTTTCAGACAGCGGTACAATTAGCGAGGAAAGCTCCATTCTGAATTTTCCTGCGCTCAATATTCGTGAGGCACACGAGCGGCCTGAGGCAATGGAGGAGGGGGCCGTGGTACTCGTCGGGCTGGAGCCTCGGCGTGTATTCCAGGGACTGACACTGTTGGCTGACCAGCAACGAGGTGATGCCCGACAGCTACGTCAGGTAACTGACTACTCAATGCCCAATGTTTCGGACAAGGTGCTGCGTCTCATTTTGAGTTATACCGACTATGTAAACCGCACCGTTTGGCGGAAGCTGAGCTGAACAACATCTACGATTCTTCTTCCGCACCTGCAGTGGCCGCACTGGTAACCGGTGCTTCTGGTTTTATTGGCAGAGCCCTTTGCCGGCAGCTGCAACAGGCAGGCACACGAGTATGGGCATTGATGCGTACGCCGCGTATAGGTCCCTGGGACGAGGTCGTCGCATGTGATCTTGAACGCGATGAGGTTCCTGTTACCGCATGTCGCGAGATTGACACTGTCTTCCATCTGGCGGGGAAGGTGCACGCGCTGGCTGAGCGGGGGGAGGAGGCAGCCTATCAACGGGTAAATGTTCTAGGCACTCACAAGCTTTTGCACGCTGTACAGGTGGCTGGGGTGAAGCGTTTTATTTTCTTCAGCAGTGTCAAGGCCATGGGAGAGGGAGGGAAAAGCTGCCTTGATGAACAGGCCGAAATACCACCAGAGACACTCTACGGTAAATCCAAATACGAGGCTGAGAAACTAGTATTTTCCGCCGCTCATGAGGCTGGATTCGAGGCCACCATCTTACGCCTTTCCATGGTCTATGGCCCCGGATGCAAGGGAAACTTACCCCGCATGCTGCGTGCCGTATCCAGTGGGCGTTTTCCGCCCTTGCCAGATACCGGCAACCGGCGCTCCATGGTGCATGTTCAGGATGTAGTGCAGGCTGCATTGCTGGTTGCAGAAAAGCGTGCGGCAGCAGGTAATGTTTATCTCGTCACTGATGGTCACAGTTACTCTACGGCTGAGATCTATCGGCTCGTTTGCCAGGCTCTGGGCAGGAAAGCTCCTGCTTGGCATATTCCCGAAGGGTTGCTGTGGGCCATCGCACACATGGGAGATCTGGGTGGCATGCTAAGTGGCCGACGCATGCCGCTAGACTCGGATGCGTTACAAAAGCTTATGGGTTCTGCGTGGTACAGCTGTGAAAAACTCACGGCACTGGGTTATCGAGCAGCTTACGATCTGGACCGGGGGTTGGCAGAAATGGCGGATGAAATGAATCTGGTTTCTGGTCCAGCCCTATGACCGAGGTGTGGCTGGCGCTGCTTTCCTTTGTAATTTCCCTGGCTATTTCATATTGGTTGATGAATCCTGCAGCCCGTTTTTTTACTGTGGACCAGGCTAATCAGCGTTCGTTACACCAAGGCGTGGTACCTCAGGGTGGGGGGATAGGGATTATTCTCGCGATTCTTGCCGGTGGCGGGTGGATTGCCCTCGGAGCGGCTGAACTTTCCTGGCTGGCATTGATTACCCTGGCCCTGCTTCCCGTTGTAGTCGTGTCTTTCCTGGATGACCGAGCCCATATTTCACCGGTTTTACGTATCACCATTCATCTGCTGGCTGCCGTGGCACTGGTTGCCGGAGGACTGGTGCCTGTCGGCTGGCAATTCCCCGGTTCAGGTGAGGGGCTTTCGGAGTGGGCGGGACTGGGTTTGTCGCTATTCGGTCTCGTCTGGATGATTAATCTTTATAACTTTATGGATGGTATGGATGGTTTTGCCGGTGGTATGGCGGTCGTGGGCTTTGCCGCTTTCGCGATACTCGGGGCACTTCAGGGACAGACCACTTTCATGCAGTTAAACTTGTGCATCGCGGCCGCTGCCGGTGGCTTTCTAGCGCTCAATTTCCCACCTGCCCAAATATTTATGGGCGACGTCGGCTCTGCCCCCTTGGGTGCGCTTGCCGGCGCGATGATGCTTTGGGCAAGCCACAACGCGATATTCCCGCTATGGATGGGTGTACTCATTTTTTCGCCTTTCATTGCAGATGCCAGCGTCACACTGTTGCGGCGTGTTATGCGCGGGGAACGGGTGTGGGAGGCCCATCATGGGCATTATTACCAACGCTTGGTGCGCCTTGGGTGGGGCCACCGACGGGTGGTCGTGTTGGAGTATGGCCTGATGCTAGCTTGTGCTGGCTCCGCAATTACAGCGTATTCGTGGCTTCCGGAGCATCAATGGCTGCTTCTGTCAGGTTGGGGTATCGCATACACTTTGATCTTTATAATGGTCCATGTTCTGGAGGCCATGAATATCGAGGATGTGGAATTAACGTGAGTATTATCAATCGCTTAAGAAGCCGTGGCGGAGCCTTTACGCATGATTTATTGATGGTTCCAGTGGCTTGGTTGGGTGCCTATTGGTTACGCTTTAATCTTGGCTCTATTCCCGACGAAGTACTTAGGCCCGCGCTGGCGGCGCTACCGGTGGTGATGGTGGTGCAGGGTCTTGCATCCTGGCGTTTCGGTCTCTATCGCGGGGTGTGGCGCTTTGCCTCGGTGCCGGATCTGCTGCGTATCCTAAAGGCTGTGGTGGTGGGTATAGCCCTATCGGCCGTGACCCTCTTTCTGTTGACCCGCATGGAGGGCATTCCTCGCTCGGTATTTCCACTTTATGCCCTGTTGCTTGGGATATTTCTCGGCGGTCCCCGCCTCATCTACCGCTGGCTGAAGGAGCATCACCTCTACCAGTTGGCCGAGCACAAGGTGTTGGTCGTAGGAGCTGGCCATGCCGGTGAGACCCTGGTTAGGGACCTGTTGCGGGATCGCGGCCATGGTTATTTGGCGGTCGCTTTTGTAGATGACGATCGAGATAAATCCGGTCGGGAGATCCACGGTGTGCGGGTCGCTGGGAGATGTGGGCGTATCCCGCGGCTGGTGAAGCAACTGGATATAGATCTCATCCTGCTCGCGGTGCCTACCGCCAATTCACGGCAGATGCGACGCCTGGTGAGCCTGTGTGAAAAATCCGGAGTCCCCTTTCGCACCTTGCCGCGCACCCAGGATCTGGTTTCCGGGCGGGCCGCGCTGAAGGAGCTGCGCGAGGTTTCTATCGAGGATCTGCTCGGGCGCGAACCCGTGGCTCTGGACTGGGATGGTATCCGTGGCGGAATTTCGCGCAAGGTGGTGTTGGTGAGCGGCGGTGGGGGTTCCATCGGCTCCGAGTTGTGCCGGCAAATTGCCAGGATTAAGCCTGCTGTTTTGATGGTGCTGGATAACAGTGAATACAATCTCTACAGCATCGAACGGGAGTTACGGGAGCGCTTCCCCGAACTGGTACTGCACGTCTGTCTTTGTGATGTGGGCGATGCGGTGGGGATAGAGCGCGTATTTGCGGCGCACAAGCCTGATTTTGTCTTTCATGCCGCGGCTTACAAGCATGTGCCGATGCTGGAAACACGCCTGCGGCAGGCGGTACGCAATAATGTTCGCGGTACGCGCAATCTCGCCGAAGCGGCGATACGTCACGGCGTTCACACCTTTCTCCTCATCTCCACAGATAAGGCGGTGAACCCCACCAATGTGATGGGCGCCAGCAAACGGGTGGCGGAACTCTTTTGCCAGGGAAAAAGCAGTCAGGGGGCAGAAACTCACTTTGTGACCGTGCGTTTTGGCAATGTGCTGGATTCTGCAGGCAGCGTGGTACCGCTATTTCGCAGGCAGATCGCCTCTGGTGGTCCGGTGACGGTCACTCACCCGGAGGTTACACGCTATTTCATGACCATCCCCGAGGCCTGCCAGCTCATCATGGAGGCCTCGGTGGTGGGTAAAGGCGGGGAGATACTTGTTCTCGACATGGGGGAACCCATCCGCATCAGCTATCTGGCGGAGCAGATGATTGTGTTGTCGGGGAAGACGCCGGGAGAAGATGTGGAGATCGTTTATACGGGCCTGCGCCCAGGGGAAAAAATGTTTGAGGAGCTGTTCCACGAGCAGGAAGGCTTGACGGCCACGGGACGGGACAAGCTGTTACTCGCTCGCTGCCGGGAACGCCACTGGGACCGCTGTCTGGATGAAATCACACGGCTGATTGAGGTCGCCGAGGGCGAAAATGACAAGGAGCTGGATATGTTGCTGAATAAACTGGTACCGGAGTTTTCCCGGAACTCGCAGGAAGATAATTCCAACGTGGTGCCGCTTGAACAGGTGCAGCGGTGAGCGCTCGTGTGCGCAAGGCGGTTTTTCCCGTAGCGGGTCTGGGTACGCGCTTTTTGCCCGCCACCAAGGCGAGTCCCAAGGAAATGCTGCCCGTGGTGGACAAGCCGCTAATCCAGTATGCCGTGGAAGAGGCGGTGGCGGCCGGGATTACCGATCTTATCTTCGTCACCGGCCGGACCAAGCGCTCCATTGAGGACCATTTTGACAAGGCCTATGAGTTGGAAAGCGAGCTAGAGCAGGGTGGAAAACATGCTCTGCTGGCACAGGCACGGGACACGCTGCCCGCAGGGATCAATTGCATCTACATTCGTCAGGCGGAACCGCTCGGCCTCGGCCATGCTGTACTGTGTGCCCGTCCGGTGGTGGGTGATGAACCCTTTGCGGTGATTCTTGCTGACGATTTAATCAACGGTGGCAAGCAAGGTTGTCTTTCCCAAATGGTGGAGATCTTCGAGCGTGAGCAGTCCAGCGTGATTGCGGTAGAAGAGATCGACCGTGCTGATACCGACAAGTACGGTATCGTCGATATTTCCCCCATTGATGAGCGCACCAGCCGTATTGATGCCATTGTGGAAAAGCCGGCGCCGGCCGCGGCCCCTTCTACGCTGGGTGTGGTGGGTCGCTACGTGCTCACACCACGGATCATGGAGCTGCTGGCTACCACTGGAAAGGGTGCGGGCGGTGAGATCCAGCTTACCGATGGTATTGCCGCGCTGCTTGCCGAGGAAAGGGTATTGTCTTGGCGCTTTCATGGTCGTCGCTACGATTGTGGCAACAAGTTGGGCTATCTGGAGGCAGCGGTGGAGTATGGCCTTGAGCATGCAGAAGTGAAGGGTGAGTTTCGTGCCTATCTCAAGGGCCTGGAGTTGGGCTAGCGCCGGGTCGCTCTCGCACATCCTTGTGCTTCGCGACATAAGGCCATCCGTGGCCAAAAAACGGGAGATAGGCCCATGAAACTGGAAGATCGCAGGCGGCTTGCCGAGCGTTTCCCGGAACACGGGATCTGGGCGCCAATTCTGAGCCCCCTGAATCATCAGTTCACGCCAGATCCCGAGCGACTCATTGTTCACGCTCAAAAGCTTCTGGCCGACGGCTGTCGCGGCATCTTGCTCTGGGGCAGTACCGGTGAGGCGCCATCCTTTAGCATCCGCGAACGGATGGGGTTGCTGGAGCAACTCCTTGAGCGGGGATTAGCGCCAGAGCACTTGATGGTGGGTGTTGGCTGTAATGCCTGGCCCGATACCCTGGAGCTGGCCCACCATGCGCTGGACTGCGGCTGTCCACGACTCCTTGTGGTGCCACCTTGCTACTACAAAGGGATTTCCGAGGCGGGTTTATACCGGGTCTACGCGGAGTTGGTGGAGGGTGTTGCGAGTCCTGATTTGCGACTCTATCTCTATCATTTTCCGAAACTCTCTGGTGTGCCGATCCCGCCTGCGGTGGTGGCACGCCTGCAAACTGCCTTCCCTGACATCATCGCGGGAATCAAGGACAGCTCCGGTGACCCCGCCCATACCCTTGAATACATCCGGAAATTCCCTGATCTGGCTATTTTCCCCGGCACCGAAAGCCTGCTGCTGCCGATGCTGGAGCAGGGGGGTGCTGGTTGTATTACCGCCAATGCCAATATATGCGTTGCCTCTATCCGCCGGGTCTACGACGCCTGGCTGCATGGCAATCCGGATGCCGCCCCGCTGCAACAGGCAGTAACACGCGTACGCCTTGCCATCGAGGCTAATCCGCTGATTCCTACCCTCAAGGCCGTGGTGGCCCATAGCCGTCAGGATGTTGGCTGGAAACGCATGCGCGCTCCGTTTTGTGATGGTGATATCCCCACCAAGTTACCCTCTCTGCTGAAACTCCTCAGCGCCTGAATCCCAAAGCTAAACCATGAGTTCCTACTGAAGCGGAACCAGCTCGTAGGGCGGACCATGTCCGCCTCGGTAACCGTGGAACAAGGACAGTTGGCGGACATGGTCCGCCCTACACAGTCGTAAACCATGAGAGCAGATAGTTGCTTTCATCGGCCAGCTAATTCCTCCACCTTGAGCCATATTTGTTTGCTTTCATCACCGCGGGCGGTGGTGGCGTGGGTGATTCCGCTTTCGGTATCACTGGAGCGGCGTGAACTGCCCCCAATCAGTATCCACTCACCAAGGCGGCCCGCAAGCGTGGTCTGGGCCTGTTGGATATCAATAGCACCACCGCCACGGTGACTCAGGCGCGCACTTCGTGGGGATATATTCAGCACCACACGCTCACCGCTTAGCCGGGGAATTACGTAAAAGCCGGTGGTGACATCCTTGTATTGGATAGTGCCGTGGACACTGGTACGACGGCCAGAGACGATTACCTGTCGTTGCCCGAAGGGCACAGATTGCCCGCTACGGATAAAGGCTTCTTGGCCATTGAGGACTCGAATCTGCTGCACGGAGGATTCATCGCTGTGGCCGCGGGTACGGCGGATGCGCACGCCGGCATTCTGTTTATCGTCTCCAGTTCGCAGTGTCAGACCCCCCCCGGAGGTGGGATGTCGGCCAGTCTCCAGATGAACGTTCCCGCCCGTTCGCCCGAAGGCCTCCGTATTGCTGGAGTTGCGGTGGCTTGCTGTGCCGCGCCGTACCTTGATGAGCAATTGTCGCGGCGCCTGGTCCAGGCGCAAGAGCAGGCTACGCAGCTCCGCTATGTCCTGCTCCGTGGCACGTACGATGAGTTGATAGCGCATGCCCGTGACGGTGCCTGGCCGGGGAACCAGTGGGCGCAGCATGGGCAAGAGCTCCTCGGCGCTGCGGTAGTGTAGTGGAATCACCTCGGTTAGCAGTGGGCCAGCTGCCTGGCTGCCGATGGTGAGCAGTAGCAGCAAGGAGAAGAACAGGTTTTTTCCGCTTAGCTGTATCATGCGTGCTCAAATATGCAGGCGGCGTAGTCCGGGATGGGGCTCCGCAGTTTCCCAGATAACATCAAAGCCGTGGGCAAGATCCGCGGCTTGTCCCGGTGCGTTGAAGCAGACCGTGCCTTCGTAGCGATCGGCGATGCTACGATAGATTACGCCACGTTCGTCGGTTACGAAAAAGGCGTGGTTGTAGTTGGCATTTTCGGCACGTGGCCGGCGAATTTCTATAAAACTGCTGAGTTGCTGTGCCAGCAGGAGCAGGCGGTGTTCACGCTGTAACAGGCCACTGGAATTTTGTAGCAGGATGCAGATCTTTGCCCGCGAGCCATTGATTATCAGATCCTTGATAGCGGTGCATATCTCGCCATCATCATAGATCGGCGGGTCAAGGTCACGGCTGGTGATGAGCACTGTACGGCGACTGTGGCGCAGCATCGCCAGGGTGGCCAGCCGATGCTCCACGCTGCTGTCTACCTCCAGGACTTCTCCGTCCTGGTGAGCGGCCAGTTGCTCGAAGTCGATTTGCGGTGGTTGTGGCATGGGTCGTTCTCGCGCAGTGTCAGATATTATGTGCCATTTCTGCCGCGTTACCGATGTAGTCGGCGGGGGTCATGGCTAACAGCTGACGTCGGGCCTCCTCCGGAATTTCCAGGGCATTAATGAAATCACGCAGGGTGTGCTGGTCAATTTGCTGCCCACGGGTCAGCGCTTTGAGCTTTTCATAGGGTTCTTCAATGCCGTGCCGGCGCATGACGGTTTGGATGGGTTCCGACAACACCTCCCAGCGTTGCTCCAGATCCGCTGCCAGGCGGGCCTCGTTGACCTCCAGCTTGGCCAAACCACGCAGGCAGGATGCATAGGCAATGGTGGAATAAGCAAAGCCCACGCCTACATTGCGTAACACCGTTGAGTCTGTGAGATCCCGCTGCCAGCGGGAAACAGGCAGTTTGCTGCTCAGATGGCCGAGCAGGGCATTGGCAAGGCCGAGATTCCCCTCGGCATTTTCGAAATCGATGGGGTTGACCTTATGGGGCATGGTGGAGGAGCCCACCTCACCAGCAATGGTGCGCTGCTTGAAATAACCGAGCGAAATATAGCCCCAGATATCGCGACAGAGATCGATCAGAATGGTGTTAAAGCGGCCCAACGCATCGAACAGCTCTGCCATGTAATCATGCGGTTCAATCTGTGTTGTGTAGGGACTCCAGGCCAGGCCGAGGTTGGTGACGAAGGCCTCGCTGAGTGCTGGCCAGTCTACCTCGGGGTAGGCAGCCAGGTGAGCGTTGAAATTGCCCACGGCGCCATTCATCTTGCCCTGTAGCGCCACCCGGGCAAAGCCTTCACGCTGGCGTTGCAGGCGCGCCACTACGTTGGCCAATTCCTTCCCCAGGGTAGTGGGAGAGGCGGGCTGTCCGTGGGTACGTGCCAGCATGGGCAGCGCGGCATGGCTTTGGCTGAGGCTGCGCAGGGTATCGATGATTTCATCCATTCGAGGCAGCAATACGCTACCCCTGCCACTATTTAACATGAGCGCATGGGAGAGGTTGTTGATGTCCTCTGAGGTGCAGGCGAAGTGAAAGAATTCGCTTGCTGCGTGTAACTGGGCATTTTCGGCACAGCGTTCCTTGAGGAAATATTCCACCGCTTTGACATCGTGATTGGTGGTGGCCTCGATTTCCTTTACTCGCTCCGCATCCGCCAGCTCAAAATTTTCGCACAGCTTGGAGAGCAGAAGCTCTGCATCCGCATTGAAAGTTGGTACCTCGGCGATTTCCGGGCTGCTGGCCAGTTTGCGCAGCCACTCGACCTCCACCAATACACGAAAGCGTATGAGGCCGTATTCACTGAAAATAGTACGCAAGTCAGTGGTCTGGCGGCCATAGCGCCCATCCACCGGGGATACGGCATTAAGCGCGCACAGTGTATTGAGTTCGTTATTTTCCAATGTGTTTCCTTAGCTGGGGTCAGGTCTTTCTTTAGTACACGCGAAAGGAAAGCCCAGCGCGTTTTTTGCCTACGAGCGCCTAAACCCGACAGACTCCTCCTAGCGCAGCAACGCCTGGGGACCGTGGCGTTGTAGCATCTGATTAAAATAGTTCCGGTAATAGGCCACTGCACTGCTCGCGTTGGCAGTGACATCGAAGACTTTCCAGCCCGCAGAGGTCTGGTACATACGGAAATCCAGGCGTACTGGCGGAAAGCCACCGGGGGTCGATACCCGGGCCCGGACCACAGCCTCCTCGGCCCAGCGCCCGTGGCTGGCGGGGTAGACGTCGATGCGTGGTAAGGGACGTGCATAGGTGCCGAGATTACGTGCCAGCGCTGTCAGGAACATCTCTCGCAGGGCGGCGTACAGATGCTGCCGTTGTTTCGGGTTAAGACGCCGATAATAGGGTCCGGCCGCCCATTTTCCCATGGCGGAAAAATCAAAGTGAGGCGCGATCTCGCGCTCGATAAAGACTCGAATACGATCGTTGCTGGTTGCCTCCGGGGTGGCCAGAAAACGGGTCAGACGATCGATGCCATTGCGGATAACCTCATCCGGGGCAGGTTGCTGAACTGCATAGCCTGGATGGCCCCAGGGGTCGGCAGCAGTTGTCGTGTTCATTGGCTGGGCGAGGGCAGTATTGAAGCCAAGCGCCAGGGCCAGGAACAGGGAGGTGTTATTCCACATCGGCTTTCGCACCACTTTTTTCTACCTCGTAGCCAAAACAGAGTTCATCGTCGCTAACGCTGATACGGACATGCCCACCGCGCTCGAGTTTTCCGAACAGCAGCTCCTCGGCAAGTCGCCGCTTGACGTGTTCCTGAATGATGCGTGCCATGGGTCGTGCGCCCATGGTGGGATCGAAGCCACGCACCGCCAACCACTGGCGCGCATCCTTGTCGAGTTCGATGGTGACATGCCGGTCGGCAAGCTGACTTTCCAGCTCCATGATGAATTTTTCCACCACGTGACCAATGCTTTTCTCCGACAGTGACTGGAAGGGCACGACGGCATCCAGGCGGTTGCGAAACTCTGGTGTAAACAGGTGCTCAATGGCGGCCACATTGTCGCTGGAGTGATCCTGTTCGGTGAAGCCCATGGAGGCGCGTCCCATTTCATGGGCCCCGGCATTGGTGGTCATTACCAGAATGACATTGCGGAAATCCGCCTTGCGGCCATTGTTGTCGGTGAGGGTGCCGTGATCCATAACCTGTAGCAGCAGGTTGAAGACGTCCGGGTGAGCTTTTTCCACTTCATCAAGCAACAGCACCGCGTGTGGTTCTTTATTGATCGCCTCGGTAAGCAGGCCGCCCTGGTCGTAGCCCACATAGCCGGGGGGGGCGCCAATCAGGCGTGAGACGGTGTGTCGCTCCATATATTCGGACATGTCAAAGCGGATCAGGGCGATACCCATACTCTTTGCCAATTGGCGGGTGACCTCGGTTTTTCCTACGCCAGTGGGGCCGGCAAAAAGGTAACTGCCGATGGGTTTTTCTACCTCACGCAGTCCGGAGCGAGCCATTTGAATGGCACTTTCAAGCATCTCAATGGCTGGATCCTGACCAAAGACCACCAGTTTGAGATGGCGCCCGAGCCGGCGCAGCATGTCTTTATCGCTGGAAGAAACGGTCTTCGGCGGGATACGCGCCATGCGTGCCACGACCGCCTCAATATCCGCTACCCCGAGAAGTTTTTTGCGCCGGGAGGGTGGTAACAACTGTTGTGAGGCGCCCGCCTCGTCGATGACGTCGATGGCCTTGTCCGGCAGGTGGCGGTCGTTGATGTAGCGCTCTGCCAACTCTGCCGCCACCCGCATGGCCTTGCGGGAGAAACGCAGTTGATGGTGTTCCTCGAAACGTGATTTCAGGCCGAGGAGAATTTGGGTGGTTTCATCAACACTCGGCTCGGCAATATCTATTTTCTGGAAGCGCCGCGCCAGTGCCCGATCCTTCTCGAAGACCCCGCGATACTCCTGATAGGTGGTGGCACCGATGCAGCGCAAATCCCCTGAGCCCAGGATGGGCTTCAACAGATTGGAGGCATCCATGACCCCGCCAGAGGCCGCGCCGGCACCGATAATCGTGTGGATCTCATCGATGAAAAGGATCGCATTGGGTTCCTCGCGCAGCTCAGCAAGTATCGCCTTGAAACGCTTCTCGAAGTCGCCCCGGTATTTTGTGCCAGCCAGCAGGGCGCCAAGATCGAGGCAGTAGATAGTGCTTTTGGCGAGCACCTCGGGAACCTCTTCATCCACAATCATCTTGGCCAGCCCCTCGGCAATGGCCGTCTTGCCCACGCCTGCTTCACCCACATACAGGGGGTTATTTTTGCGGCGCCGACACAGTACCTGAATGGTGCGCTCAACTTCCATTTGGCGTCCGATGAGGGGATCGATCTTGCCCTGCCGGGCCTGCTCATTGAGGTTGCTGGCATAGGCCTCCAGGGCCTGCTGACTTTCCTCTCCAGCCGCCGTTTCTGCTTCGGTGGAGAACCGGCCTACCTCGTCGTCGTCGTGGACCTTCGAGATGCCGTGCGAGATATGGTTGACGACGTCCAGTCGGGTGACGTTACGCTTGTTGAGAAAATAGACCGCAGCAGCCTCGCGCTCACTGAAAATAGCCACCAGTACATTGGCCCCGGTGACCTCTTTTTTGCCCGCCGACTGGACGTGCAGGACCGAGCGTTGCAGAACCCGCTGAAAGCCGATAGTTGGCTGGGTTTCGCGCTCGTCCTCCGTTGCCAGCACGGGGGTGTTTTTATCCAGGTGGTGGTCGAGTTCCCCGCGTAGATCTTCCAGTTGCAAGCCACAGGCGCGTAGCACTTCGATGGCCTCTGGATTATCCAGCAGTGCCAGCAGCAGGTGTTCCACGGTCATGTATTCGTGGCGTCGGTCCCGCGCACTACGAAAGGCCGCGTTAAGGGTAATTTCGAGTTCGTTGCTTAGCATTCCAGGCATCAGGCGTATTCCATAGTACAAATCAGCGGATGCTCATTCTCGCGCGCGTACTGATTAACCTGGGAAACCTTGGTTTCAGCAATCTCCCTGGTATAGGTACCGCAGATCCCTTTTCCCTCGGTGTGGACCTGCAGCATGATACGCACCGCCTGCTCGCTGGGTACGGCAAAGAAATGCTCCAGGATATGCACCACAAATTCCATCGGGGTGTAGTCATCATTGAGTAAGATGACTTTGTAGAGCGGCGGGCGCTTGAGCTTCGGCTTCGCCTCTTCTACGGCGAGGCCGTCCCCGTGGATATGTTCGGGTAAGTTAGACATAAGGCAATTTTAGCGCAAATAGGCCATTCATGACGGTGTCAAATAGTTTGGAGTTGAAGAATTTCCATAGTTGTTTGAACCCTTCACCCGGGGCCTGGTTTTGCCGGCCCGGGCGGCTCTCTGGTGGCCACCGTGTTTGCCGGGGCTTCCATCGTGCCACGGTAGGGAGTATAAGGCGTGGTCAGGCGCACGGGGGGTGAGCGGTCACAGTTCCACCAAGCCGGTTATCATCACCTCGCAGGCACACAAAAAATCAGGAAGTCCTGGTTTATTCTGGATGTAAGAGATGGTTTCACGAATAGATCAGTGTTTTCTTTAACAGGGGGAGCATGCCAGCCATGGCAGAAAAGCAGCTTGTTGAGCTTGAAGAAGTAGCCATCCGTTTTACCGGGGATTCCGGCGACGGGATGCAGGTAACCGGAGGGAAGTTTAGCGAGTCCACTATGCTCGCGGGTAACGATCTATCCACCTTGCCCGATTATCCAGCGGAAATTCGTGCCCCCGCAGGTACCTTGGCGGGCGTCTCCGGCTTCCAGATCCATTTTGCCTCTCGCAATGTACATACGCCGGCGGATCAGCCGGATGTGTTGGTGGCCTTTAATCCCGCTGCCCTCAAGACAAATATTGCGGATCTGCGCCCGGGTGGCACCCTCATCGTCAACCAGGATGCCTTCAAGAAAAGGGCGTTGGCACGGGCCGAGTACGAGGAAAATCCATTACCGGAGCTACATGATCGTTTCAATGTAGTTGAGCTTCCCCTCACCCAACTCAACCGCAAGGCTCTGGAGGACATTGACCTCGGTAGCCGGGACATTGACCGCTGCAAGAATTTTTTCGTCCTCGGCATCATGTACTGGATGTACAGCCGTGATCTGGAGCCCACCCAGCGCTGGCTGCGAGGGCGCTTCCGGGGAGAGGTGAGGGAGGCCAATCTGCTGGCCCTGGAGGCGGGGCATGCCTATGGTGAAACCACCGAATTGCTGCCGAGCTCTTATCAGGTTCCGGCGGCAAAAATCCCACCGGGAACCTATAGAAATATCACTGGCAACACGGCCTTCGCCTGGGGCATCGTGGCCGCCGGGGTGCAGATGGATCGTCAAGTGTTTCTCGGCGCCTATCCGATTACCCCGGCCAGCGATATTCTCCATGAAGTGGCGCGTTACGGTCATTTTGGTATCAAAACCATGCAGGCGGAAGATGAGATTGCCGCCTGTAGTGCCGCCATCGGTGCGGCCTTTGCGGGTAGTCTGGCAGTCACTTGTACCAGTGGTCCTGGCCTTGCTCTCAAGCAGGAGGCCATCAACCTCGCGGTAATGGCCGAGTTGCCACTGGTGATCGTGGATATTCAGCGTGGTGGCCCGTCCACGGGCATGCCCACCAAGGTGGAGCAGGGCGATCTTCCCATGGCCCTGTACGGGCGTAACTCCGACAGCCCGATGCCGGTGATTGCCGCTTCATCACCAGGGGATTGTTTTCACACAATTTTCGAGGCCTTTCGCTGGGCGGTAAAATACATGACCCCGGTGATCGTGCTTTCAGATAGTTATCTGGCCAACGGTACCGAGCCCTGGTTGATTCCGGATATTGAGTCCTTGCCCCGTGTGAGCATTCCGCCGCCCCCGGAACCGGAAAACTTTCAGCCTTATCGCCGCGACGCCAAAACTCTGGCGCGGCCTTGGGCTGTTCCCGGCACCCCAGGTCTGGAGCATCGTATCGGTGGTCTTTCCACGGAAGAAAATACCGGCAACGTGTCCTACGATCCGGACAATAACGAGCGCATGATGCATCTACGAGATCAGAAGGTAGCGGGCATTGTCGCTGATATCCCGCCGCTGGAGGTGGTTGGCAACGAGCAGGGTGAATTGCTGATAGTGGGCTGGGGGAGTACCCGGGGAGCGATTACCTCGGCGGTGGAGGCAGCCCGTGCCGATGGACTGGACGTTTCCCGCGTTCACCTGCGCCACATTAATCCCTTTCCCGCTAACCTCGGGGAGATCCTCGGTAATTTCCGCCACATCCTGGTGCCGGAGATCAATTTGGGCCACTTGCCCCGCTTGTTGCGTGCCGAGTTCTTGGTGCCTGCCGAGGTGATGAGCAAGACCCAGGGTAAGCCCTTCAAGGTGGGTGAAATCCGCCAACGTATCGATGAAATTTTGTCCCCGGAGGATGATTCCTGATGGCTACTCCTGCCGCACAGCTAACGCGTAAGGATTTCACTAGCAACCAAACGGTGCGTTGGTGCCCGGGTTGTGGTGATTACTCTATTCTTGCCAATATCCAGCGCATCATGCCGGAACTGGGGATGTCCCCGGAGAAGGTCGTCTTTGTATCCGGCATTGGCTGCTCCAGCCGCTTTCCCTATTACATGGATACCTATGGCTTTCACACCATCCATGGTCGTGCCCCTGCCTTTGCGACTGGCATCAAGGCCAGTAATCCCGATTTGTCCGTATGGGTGGTGACCGGTGATGGTGATGGTCTCGCCATCGGTGGCAATCACCTGTTGCATATCATCCGTCGCAACGTGGATGTCAATATTCTGTTGTTTAACAATCGTGTCTACGGCCTGACCAAGGGCCAGTACTCTCCCACCTCGCGCATCGGCATGAAGACCAAATCCACCCCGCTGGGCTCCATCGATCATCCGATTGATCCCCTCTCTTTTGCCCTCGGCGCGGCCGCCACCTTTGTGGCGCGTACCGTGGATGTGGATGCCGAGCATATGCGGTACGTCTTTCGGCGTGCACAGGAACACCGGGGCACCTCCTTCATAGAAATCCTGCAGAATTGCCCAGTATTCAATGATGAGGAATGGGACGAGCTAGAAGACAAAAAGCAGCGTATCGATGCTGGGCTGCGATTACAGCATGGTCAACCGCTGGTGACCGGTAGTGAAGGCCGGCGGCGGGGAATTCGTATCGATTCTGGCGTACCTGCAGTTATCGATCTCGGCGATGGCTCTGATATTTCCACCGCCGACATCGCGGTACACAATGAACATCATCACTCGCCGGCCTATGCCTTTGCCCTGGCCAGCATGGCGCGGCCCAACTTTCCCTTGCCTTTGGGGGTGTTCCGGGCAGTGGAGTCACCGACCTACGACGGTATGCTGGAGCAGCAGATGGAACAGGCTATGGAGTTAAGGGGTGCTGGCAACTTGCGGAACCTGTTGCATACCGGGGAAACCTGGACGGTTAAGTAGTTAGGGAAACTCTGATCTATTCGTGGACTCGTATCTTGCGTTCAAAATGCCCATCTTCATCGTTGCTGCTCTTCGCAATAGATTGATTATTACGTGCGAACAGCGCCTCAAAGCTGAACATCTTGAACCACAATCTACTTCATCCAGAATAAATCAGAGCTTCCTCAGGCAGCGCGCCCGGAACGCTTGCGCCCGGGCTTGCCGTACTGCTCTTGGTAATCCTCGCAGCGGGCCATAAATCTGGTGGTGCTTTTTGCCATAGGAACCCGGGCACTGGCAAGATAGCCAACGATTGCCTTGGCTTCCTGGATTATGCGAAGTCCGGCGTCTTTGCGCCCCCGGGGAATATCCCCCGCCTTTGTCTTGGGCACAAAATCAAGCACAGCCTCTCCGGCGGCCACGAAATGTGGCCATAGCTCGAACATCACGGGATCTTTTCGCAGGGTTTCGCTAACCGTCTTGGCCTCTAGTGCAAGCTCGCGAAAACGGGGTTTGAGCCCGGCGTATGCCGGTTCCTTACAGAGCGTTTGTTCCAGCTGTTTCGTCACCTGGTCAATATCGCGCATCGCTTGGGAGATTTTCAAGTAGCGGCTATCGTAAAAATCCGATACTGGCAGTAAAAAGGCCTTTAGGGGTTCTCCCCAGAGCTCGTCAATGCCTTCCTGGCCACTGTAGTGATGGACGAACTTGCCCAATTCCAATGCTTCTTGAAAATAGTCGCCGCATTGCCTCATCAACTCGTTCTGGCGGCTGATGAGCACCCCCTTTTGCTCCAGTTCCACCACCATAGTGAAGATGTCGGTGGCCCGGTTAAACAGAGCACCCGCGAGCATGGCGCCATTCACGCGTTTGCGTGTTGGATCCTGCTCTCGTTCGTAGGCAGCACGTGCTTCGTCGAGTTTTTCCCCCGGGGTGTTGATACCTCCCTCGGTGTGGTGAAAGAGGCGCTTGGTCAAGGCGTCGATGAGGTGTTTTTTTGCCGCCAAGGTGTCCTGTGGCGGTTCGTAATAACGAATCCAGTAGCCATCGTAGTGCACGCTTTCGATGCCGTTGACCTGCCGCCGTGTTCCGTTTTTTGTCTTTGCCGTCACCCACGCGCCCCTCTGCGATTATTCCTGACTGCCACGCTATCCCGTGATTACGTTGCCAAACACCCTGTTTTGCAGTCTTCAGGCCGTATTATGGGCTCAATTCCCCTGAACTCAATGGGGGATTAACTCCTCCCGGCGTTCGCGCCAGCTGAGATAGGAGCTGCCGGAAATAATAATGACGGCGCCAAGCCAGGTGCTTGGACTGATAATTTCATCAAAGGCCAGCCAGGCAATGACGCCGCCCCAGATCACTTTGGTGAAATCCAGCGGTAGCATGGCACTGGCCTCGGCGATGCGTAGTGCCTGGGTCATGGCCAGCTGGGCCAGGGTGCCCCAGAGGCCGCAAGCCAGTAGCCACACGAGTTGGCCCGGGGTGGGCCAACTCCACACCAGTAGTGCGGCAGGGAGTGATAGTGGCGTCATTAGCAGTGCCATATAGGCGGCAATGGTTAAGGCAGAATCATGGCGGGCAAGGGATTTGACAGTCACCAGGGTGATCCCCCAGAGCAGGCCGGCGGCAAGCGCCGGCAGTAGCCCGGGATTGGGCTCTGTGAAGTCGGGACGGAGAATGATCAGTGCACCCATAAAGCCGGCGATCACGGCAATCCCGCGTGGTAGTCGGAGCTTCTCCTTAAGCACCAACACTGCAAGCACACTGGCAAATACCGGTGCCGTCAGGCTCAACGCTTGTACATCCACCAGTGGTGCCATCGCGAGTGCGAGATAAAACAGCAGCATGGCAACGACATTGGTGATGGCTTGCCACAGATGCCCGCCGCGATGGCGGGTACTCAGAATGATGGCAGCCCGGGGTAGTAGCCAGGGAATGAGTATCAGCAGCGCGGCGAGATTACGAAAAAAGGCAATCTCGAAGGGATGAATCTCGCTTGAGAGGTAACGCACGCTGGCATGCAGGGCGGCAAAACAAAAGCCGGCAAACAGCATATACAGGGTGCCTTGCAGGGTGGCAGAGAACTTTGTTGGGGGGTGCATATGAGAGTGGTGAGAATCGTAGCGGCTGGATAGGTAGCTCGCAAGCTATGTGCTTGGGATGACTGTCGGCGCTCGCGAATATGCTATGAATTTCAGGGTCTTTAATAACATGCATATTGTCTATATTATTAAGCCGCGCCGCAGCATCCAGGCGGTAAATCCTGTTAATCAAGTGTTTGGAGAGTGTAACAATGGCTGATGACAATAAATCGTCTCTGTATGAACGTCTCGGTGGGCAGGCTGCGGTGGATGCCGCGGTAGAAAAGTTCTATCCGAAAGTGCTGGCGGACGATCGTATCAATTACTTCTTTGACAATACCGATATGACCAAGCAATCGGGCAAGCAGAAGGCCTTTCTGACCATGGCTTTCGGTGGCCCGAACGGCTATACCGGAATGGACATGCGCAAGGGGCATGCACACTTATTGGAGCGCGGTCTCAATGATAGCCACTTCGATGCCGTGGTGGAGAACCTGGGCAACACCCTGAAAGAGATGGGCGTGACCGATGATCTCATTGCTGAGGTCGCCGCCATTGCGGAAACCACTCGCAAGGATGTGCTGGGGCGCTAAGCTACCCGCCTTGATGCAAAAAAAAGCTGGCGGTTATCGCCAGCTTTTTTTGGTCGCGTTCCGTCAATCCCGTGGCTGGCGGTGCCTAGCCTCCCACATTGACCACCACCCGTCCGCGTACACGGCCCGCCAGGATTTCCTTTCCGAGTTGTGGTAAGTCGTCGAGAGCCACCTCCCGGGTGATGGCTTCCAGTTGTGCTTTGGGCAGGCTCTGCGCCAGGCGCTTCCAGACTTGCAGACGACGTGTTTGCGGACAGGTGGTGCTGTCGATTCCCAGCAGGCCGACGCCGCGGAGCAGGAAGGGAAGCAGGCTGCTGCCTAATTGATTGCCACCCGCCAGACCCACGGACGCGACGGCTCCGTGGAGCGCTGTTTCGGCAAGTATCCGGGCCAGCGTATTGCCACCGACGGCATCCACGCAGCCAGCCCAGATTTCACTTTCGAGGGGGCGTTCCAGCGGTAGCGCCAGTTCCGCACGTGGCAGGATGCGGGTTGCCCCCAGAGCCCGGAGATAGTCCTCGGCCTCTGGTCGGCCGCTGGAGGTCACTACCGGATAACCCAAGGCGCTAAGGTAGGCAATGGCGATGGAACCGACACCACCGGCACCACCGGTTACCAGCACCTCGCCGGCACCTGGCCGTAGTCCGTAATCCTCCAGCGCCAGGATAGCCAGCATGGCGGCCACGCCGGCGGTACCCAGGCTCATGGCCGTACGGCAGTCCAGACCATCAGGTAAAGGCACCAGCCATTCACTGCGTACGCGGGCACGCTCCGCATAGCCGCCCCAATGGACCTCTCCTACTCGCCAGCCGGTGAGGATAACGTGATCGCCAACCTGGTAATCCGGGCTCTGGCTGTGGATGACCCGGCCAGCGAGATCGATGCCTGGCACGTGGGGATATGAGCGTACCAGCCGTCCGATCCCCTGCAGCACCATGCCATCCTTGTAGTTGAGGCTGGAATATTCCACCGCGATGGTGACATCACCCTCGGGTAGTTGTTGTTCGTCAATCTGCTGGATGGAAGCGCTGACCTTCCCATTCTGCTGCTCTAGTAGAAGTGCTTGGAAATTTTTATTCACTGGCTTCTCCCCGATTGTTCGGCCGGTGTGGCCTATTGTGGTCCCTTTGTATAAGGGCCTGTCGTGTGCGCTGTAAAGGAATATATTCGGCGGCCACGGGCCGCCCTATGGCCACACATCCTGGTTTAGACTCCCTGTAGGGCACGCCATGGTGGCTCTGGCAAGAACACTGTTTTGGCCAGGGACTATTCCTGGCAACCATGCTAAGCCTTAAGCAGCTTGCGCACGGCAGATGTTGCCGTAACTTTCCCGTCGCTGCAGTAAGCCTCGTGGTTTTCCTCCACGTGCTGTAGTACATAGCGATAGTTGATCATTAGCCCGACACCATTTTTCAGTCCGCGTTCTGAGATATCGGCAAGCCAGTTGATGCGCTCGATGCGAGCGCCGTTGGAAAGGTGAAAGTGAGCTACGCGATCCCGGGTACCCGCTCGCCCGCGCTCATTGAGGAGATAATGCGCTGCCAGCGGCATTATCATCGCCTCAAGTGCCTTTGCCGTTTGTTCGTCGCTGGGCCAATCGGGCAGAGCCAGCAAGCTTTGAAGTGCGCTAACGGTATCTTCTGCCCGCGCCAGTTCACGAATGCGGCGGCCGTCACTGGTCCCAATTAATGGATCCAGGTTTTTGTTGGCTTGTCCATCCAGCCATTTGCGAAAGCCGGGCAGGGGCGACAGGGTGGCGAAGTTTTTCAATTGTGGCAGGTCACGGGCCAGATCACGGGCGACACGCTTGATCAGAGTGTTGCCGAAACTGATGCCCGCCAGTCCCGGCTGGCAGTTGGAGATGGAATAGAAGATAGCGGTATCAGTGGCCTCGGCCTCCAGTGCCGGTGTTTCGCTATCCAGCAGGTTCTGGATGTTATCTGCCAGCCCATGTACCAGTGCTACCTCGACAAAAATAAGTGGTTCTTCGGGCATGTTGGGATGAAAAAAGGCATACAGGCGCCGGTCTGAATCGAGGCGTTTCTTCAGGTCATCCCAGGAATCGATGGCGTGCACCGCTTCGTATTCAATCAACTTTTCCAGCAAGGTCGCCGGGCTGTCCCAGGTAATTTGTCGCAGGGTCAGAAAGCCCACATCGAACCATGAGGCAAGCCGGGCGCTCAGCTCCTCGTCCAGCATGGCGAGTTCTGGGTTGCTGCGGGCAAAGCGACGCAGCTCACCACGTAAATCCACCAGAAACTTGATGCCGTCATCAAGGGCATTGAAGAGGCCCAAGAGGCGGATTCTTGGAGCTATCAGGCTTGCACGCAGGGCACTTTCAGCTTCTTGCTGTGTCTTTATATCTGCCGCACTCTGATAGTTTTCGATGTTCGCTTCGAGCTTGCTCTGATCCACCCCATAATCCTGCGCCAGCACCTCCAGGAAACGCTGCCGGCCTTCAAGATTGAGTTCCAGGTAGGCCTCCCCCAGATGCGCAGCGCGTGCCCGTGCCGAGACCTCTCCACCGCGGGCCTCCAGGCAGGCATCGATCTGGTGGCGGAGTTGCTTGATGTCGCTGGCACTGAGTTCGGGGCTGAAGCGGGTATGCGGTGGACCGTAGCTGGTACCACGCCAAGCCCGGCGAAAACGCCGCAGAGTGCGCTCCAGCAAGCCGTTACCATTATTCCGTGAATCCATAAGGGCACCTCTAAAAATACAATATTCGTCGCAATATGGTGTTTCTCGTAAAAAAGTTTCGCTTACATATCAAACAGTTGCTGCGCGCAACTTTTTTAACATGCCTTGTGTTGCCTGGAAACTTAAATTTTTAGAGGTACCCATAAGGGTGCCCTATTCGTTATCCGGGTCAGAGGGAAGCAAGTCTGCCAGTGCCTCGGTCAGTGGCGCTATTAGCTCGCGCCAGTCCGCTACCATGCCGATATCTGCAAACTCAAAAATAGGTGCCTCCTCATCCGTGTTAATTGCCAGCACGGTACCGGCATTGCGTATTCCCGCGCTGTGGGTGAACTTGCCGCTCAATCCCAGGGCCAGATAGAGCCGCGGGGCAATGGAGCGTCCGGTAATGCCCAGTTGGCGGGACCGCGGCTGCCACCCCCGATCCGTGACCTTGCGGGTGGCTGCAAGTTCCGCACCCAGCACCTCCTGGAGTTCCTCAAGTTCATCGTATTCGTCAGGCGGAACTCCCATGCCCACACCGATGACGGCCTCCGCATTGATCAAAGCGTTAACCTCGTCATTACGAGTACGTCGATGAATGGAGACCCGGGAATTTGTCGCCATGACCTGTTTCTTGATCCTGGCGGTGGCCTTGCGCGGGCGGAGCAAGGGCAGGGCGCCCGGTCGCACCGTGGCCATCTGTACAGGAGATGTACATAAAATTTCTGCTGCCAGCATGCCAGAAAATGCAGGCTTCCACGCCACCAGGCGACCCTCCCTGACTTCAAGCGCAATGGCATCACCGGTTAGCCCCGCCTGTAGCCGGGCGGCGATGCGCGAGGCCACTTCCCGGCCCCATTGAGTAGACGGCAGGATGATTGCCCAGGGACTATGGTTGCCGGCCCAGTCGCTCACCGCATGGGCGATATCCTCTTCTACATCACTGCCGTGCAGATGTATGGCCCGGTCAACGCCCCATCCGCCCAGCAAGCCAGGCGCCATTTTTTCAGCCACGAAGGCCCTGACTTCGCCACCGATCTCTGCCGCCAGCAAGGCCGCAGTACCACAGCACTCCTGGCTCGTTCGTGTTTGCTCTGGCTCCAGTACTACCACGACGGATAGCTCTTCCGATTGCTGGGCGGGCACCTGTTTTGTTGCATCCGGCGATGGCTCTGCGAACAAATCGCGGTGCCCCAGCATGTCTACCAGCTGCTCTATCTGCTCCTCAACGGGGCCTTTGAGTATCGCCGGATTTCGTTCCAGCGGAATCGTTCGCGAGCTTCCCACCCGGGTAGGGCTGCCGGCGGCACCCCATGTTCCGGCACCCAGAGCCACGGCATCGAGGATGGAAATGTGCTGCTCCAGTGCGCTGATCCACTTCTCTCTGGGGACCTTGCAGGGGGCGCACAGGCGCTCGGCCACCGACAGTACCGCAGGCAGGCTAACCGAGGCATCCACCCAGCCATCGTCGTGCTCGCAGCGCACCCTGAGTCGCTTGTCATTAAGTTCCAGCTTTCGTACCGGGCCGAGGAACGGGAGCTCCAGCAATTCCGCCAGTTCCGGCCCCACTTGCCCGGTGTCTGCATCCAGCGAGTTGCGTCCTAGCAAGATGAGGTCAAAGACCCCCTGTAGCCTGATTGCTGCCAACAGGGTACGTGCGGTGGCCAAGGTGTCGGCACCGGCAAAGGCCGGATCACTGAGTAGTATCCCGGTATTGGCTCCCCAGGCGAGCGCTTCTTTCAAGACATCTTTGGCTGAAGCCGGACCCATGGTGATGACGGTACAGTGGCCCTTGCTGGCCCGGGCAAGCTTCACCCCCTGGGCCACCGCACGCCGGCAGTAGGGGTTCATCTCCAGTGCCACTCCCACACGCACCAAGTGCCCATCCTCGCCGAGGCTTATGCCCTCGAGGGCGGGGATTTGTTTCACCAGTACGGCGATGCGCAGGGGCTTGAGGTCGTCTGTTTCAGAAAGCATGGTTGGTTTTCTCTACGCACTAAATAGTGATGAGGCAAGTATAGAACAGCTCGCAATACTTACAGATGACCATAGCCTTAGATGGGGAGAAAGACTGCCCCGGCGAGACGCTGGATGACTTGGCGGATGGTGCGGCTACGGTGGCCGGCGATTATTTTGGCCAAAGCGTCCTGGATGGCGATGAGTTTGCCGAACAGTCGTTCGTAACTGAGGTTGCGCGGCTCTTGGCCGGTGGAGTCGCTCAGCAGGTAGAGTCTCCCGTCGGAACTACGATCGTTATGCAGCTTCCAGGCGGCAACCTCCAGATTGCGGGCGCTGTTGTAGAGCTTTTGTGGGTCCAGCTCATCGGTGAGGAAGAATTCCCGCTTATTGTTATAGGCCGCGAGCAGCATCTGTTGTAAGCCAACACCAAAGGCAAATACCCGATCTCCTCTATATTGTTCATCGAAGGCGAGCTGCACCACATTACTGCCACGTTCTCCCTGTAGTGCGGAAAGACTGCCTACGGGTGCGGGCCCAAAGGCGGCCGCTACTGCATCTTCAGGGCGACCACCGACACCCTTTGTCAGTTCCCGTGGATTACGTCGGTAGAGCTTGAGCATCAACGCTTCGAGATGAATGAGCATCTCGCCGAGATGCATCTCGGCAACGTTATCGATATCGGATTTTCCGAGCTGGCGGATGTTGAAGGGCCTGGTGGGCACATCGGCTGAGGGTGGCGTGGTGTTGCAGCCCACAAGCAGCAGGCAAAGCAGGCTTATCGGGATAAACAGGCGCTGCCGTTTCATGGCCCGACCTCGGCTGCCAGGTGGGCGGCCAACTCGCTGAGCCGCCGCTGGGCGAATACCAGGCCGAGACGGCGCCCTCCTAACTGGCGCCACAGCACGGTGGCACGGATTGCCGCCAGCAATAAAGCGCGCACCCGTTCGGCATTGCGTGGCAGCTCCAGATAATTGCGTTCACCACGTACCATGACACGGGGAAACAGGTTCCCTATGGTATCTCGATAAACTTCGGCGAGACCGGCAATAACGGCGTCGTGGCCGGAGTGGAAGTGGCTGACCTGGCGCTCGGTGGCAACGATGCCCTGATGAATCTTGTCGAGCAGTGACTCATTGCGATTTAGTTTGCGCTCCAGGTGCATGACGGTAGCGGCATAGCGCGATATTTCCAGATCCCGTGAGGCCCTCCCACGTAGTTGTGATTGCAATACCTCCAGACCATGCACCACGCCACGGATGCCGCCAAAAACCTCGGCAGTATGTGCCGCATCAAAGCGGAACAGGCTGTCGATGCTGGCGGCCATGGGTGCCTCCAGACAGAGCCCTTCATGGGCGATGGCACGCACCAGTGAAACCGCCTGAAACAGTCCCGCGAGTGCGAGCACCCGATCTGCCTCGGTTGCCTGTGTGCTCATGCTCGAGTGCTCTCGATGACGCCACCACCCAGGCACTCAGCGCCGCTATAGAACACCACGGATTGTCCCGGGGTAACCGCCCACTGGGGCTGGGTGAAGCGTACTTGTAGCCGACCATCGGCCAGGGCTTCCACATGGCAGGCCTGATCTGCCTGGCGGTAGCGGGTTTTGGCGTGGCACTCAAGGGGCAGAGCTGGTGGCTCACCGGCAATCCAGTGCAGCTCCCCGGCCTCCAGTTCGCGGCTAAAAAGCAACGGATGTTCACGATTCTGCACCACGATCAGGGTGTTGCGGCCTTCATCCTTGGCGGCTACATACCAGGGCGCGCCACTGCTACCGGCCCGTCCGCCGATGCCGAGTCCGCGGCGCTGGCCGAGGGTGTAATACATCAGCCCTTCATGCTGACCGAGGATTTCGCCCTCCGGGCTTTCCATCGGCCCCGGATTGGGGGCCAGATAGCGGCCGAGAAATTCACGGAAGGGGCGCTCACCGATAAAGCAGATGCCGGTGCTGCCTTTCTTGGCGTGCACCGGAATCTCTGCCGCCCTTGCCAGTCGGCGGACCTCGCCTTTTTTGAGGGTACCTAGCGGGAAGAGGGTGTGGGCCAGGGCGCGTTGGTCGATGGCATGCAGGAAGTAGCTCTGATCCTTGTCCAAATCCTCGGCCTTTAACAGCCGCCAGAGCCCATTACGCTGCTGCCGGCGTGCATAGTGGCCGGTGGCGATATATGCACCGCCCAAATCCAGTGCGTGCTGAAGAAAGTGATGGAATTTGATTTCACGATTGCAGAGTACATCCGGGTTCGGGGTGAGCCCGGCGCGGTAGGCGGCGAGAAAACGCTCGAACACCAGATCCCAGTATTCGCTGCTGAAATTCACCGAGTGGAAGTCGATGCCCAACAGGGTGCAAACGGCGCGGGCATCATCCGCATCTTCCGCTGCCGCACAGTGCCCCTGGTCGTCGTCCTCCTCCCAGTTCTTCATAAACAGTGCGCTCACCTGCAAGCCCTGCTTCTTGAGCAGCAGAGCGGCGACAGCGGAATCCACGCCGCCGGAGAGGCCAACGATGACGGGGGTGTCCGCTGGGGGGGCAGCGTTATGGAGGCTTTGGGGCATGGTGGGTCAGGGGGTCGCGGTATCGCCAGGTTTGGCCCGGGACGAGGCGTCCGTGGCCTTACCCCGGGGGATGCGGGTGACCACCGGATCTGTCCAGCTTCCGGTGACCGTGTACTGGTTGCGGGCAACGCGATTGAGAATTGGCTTTTCAAACATCTTTTCGGTAAGCCAGATGATGGCCCCCACACCGATGCCCACGGGGCCAAGCGCCACACCGGCAAGGGGCAAGCTGGCGGAAATATTCGGTGTCACCGTAACTACCTGGTCGTAGTCCTCGGTACGCAGGCCGACGCGCCCGGCTATCTCGACACGGGCCGAGGGGCTCTCTATAACCAGGTTGTTGGTGTAAGCATTGCCATCTTCCAGGGCAAAGACGCCATCGATGCGGTCGTAGGCAAGGCCCTTGCGGAAGAGATCGCTGAAGTCGAGTTTGAGACGCCGCGGCAGGGATTGCAGGCTTAACAGGCCGAACAGGCGACCGGTAGCACCGGTTTTGACCTCCAGCAGACGGCCGCGCTTGGCCTTGAAACGCAGGCTACCCTGGAGCGCGGCCAGAGAAAATTCAGCGGGTGAACCGAGCCAGGCGACGTCCATATTCATGAGGGTATCGCCACCGCTGGCGGTGCCCACAAAGTCGAGGGCATCGAGCATCAGCCCAAGGTCTTCGCTGGTGGCCTGAATTTGGAAGCGGGATTGGTGCAGATTATTCAGATGGCTCCAGGTGCCGCTGGATTGGACCTTGAAGTGTTCAGCAAGAATTTCGAGCTTTGTTACTTTTAATCCGTCGGTGGTGGGTTCCGTCAGCAATCGCACGGTGCCGAGGTGGCGCTCACCGTAGCTGAACTCCGTGGCATAGAAATCCATTGCCGGGAGCGTATGTGGATCCAGTTCTCCGCCACTGCGCTCACCGCCTTCCGCCGGGGCAAGACTCAGGCGGTCCAGTCGTATATGTAGAGGGGTTTTGCTTTTGGCTGCTGGCAATGACACATCCCCGGCCAGAGTGGGGCCATCTACACGCATCTTCCAGCCACCGTTTGCCGTGGGTTGGAGCTCGATTTCCTGATCATGAAAATCTCGCCCTGCCAACTCCAGATTATTTGCATGCAGGCTGATCTGTCGGAGTTGATCCAGCACAGTTGGGGTGTTGGCTGTGTCGCCCTTAGCTGTAGTGCTAAAGAGGTTTAACCACTCGCTAACCACCAGACGCTTAAGTACACCCCGGAGATTAAGCCCCTCGATGTCCGGCAGGCTTGCCTCGCCTGTGTTGACGGTGATGCTTCCACGTTCCAGTTGTGTGCCGGTGTCGCCGGGGCGTAATGAAAGCAGTCCCTGGAGCTGCTCACCGTAGCGAAAGCCAAGTAGCGATTTCGCTTTAGATAGTTGCAGGTCCAGCGTAGAAGCACTCGCCGAAGTTTTATCTTTCCCCAATGGCTGCGGCAGATCTATCGCCAGACCCTGTAGATCAGATGCTACCCGTAGTCGGGTATCTGCGGTTTTGTCCTCGGCAGCGCCTATGGGCAGTGTCAGCTTTGCCTGCCAGGTGGTTTGCCCCTCCAGCCGATTAAGTACCGTGCTCGCATCCAGTTTGAGCTGGCTAAACAAGCGGCCCAGAAAGGCAGGATCGGCCTGGCCCTGCATATGCAGCATAGTGGCTTTTGATTCACCATCCTGAGTCGCTATGGTCGCCGTCACCGGGCTATCGAGATAACGGGCGGTGAGGCCCTCGGCCTCCAGCCCATGCTCGTCAAACTTGAGTTGGCCATTAAGTGCGTCCAGACGCATGCCCAACCGGTGGGTGGCAATGGAATGGTCGTTGAGATTGATGATGCCAGCGACACGGGGTGCCCCGGTTCCAGGCTTGAGCGGAATATCGAGCTTGAGGCCAAGATGGATATCTCCGTTGCTCTCAAGCTCAGCAAGCAGGCGTTGAAAGCGTGCTTCCAGCGGGCTTTCATGCAGGAAGCGCAGGCCATCGCTGCCGGGTCCTCGCGCCTCACCAATAATTTTTAGCTGCGGCTGTTTCGACCAAATATCGGGAATACGCACCTGGACAGCGGATAGTTTGGAGCCAAATACTTTAGCCTGGCTACTTGTTATATCCAGACTGGCATCTTCGAACAGTAAGGCCACCTTGCCTTCGCGTATTTCTGGCCAGTCTGGGAGAAAGCGAAGTATTCCTTCGTGAACTTGCGCGCGGGTTTCGAAGTGCCCCTGATGTTGACGAAAGGGGAAATCTGCCGTGCGACCACGGTAGAGCAGATCAGCACTCTCTACCCGTCCGGCCTGGATAGAGCTGTCTAGCCAGTTGTTGAGTCTGGGCGAGAGAAGACGGGAGGGGATGTAGCGTTTTGCTGTTTTTTCATTTCCCCCCCGGAGGTGCGCCTGCAGGTCCACCAGGGGGCTGTGTTCACCCTTGTCCATGCGCACGCTGGCCCGTAGTTGGGCATCGACTTCCGGGGTTTTCAGATGCAGCTCGTCAGTGTGTATCCGCCACCCCTGCGCGCTTGTCTCCCAGTTAATGTCGCCGGTCAGGCTTTGAAAGGTGAGTGGGGCTGGATAGAGGGCCGGAAGGTCCAGGTTCAGCATTCCGGTGTCCAGATGCAGGACACCACCGCCATCATTACCGCTGAAGCTGCCACCGAGGCCGCTGATCCCCGGGATTTCCCCCACTGCCCCGGTGTGTAGCTGGCTGATTGCTCCGGCAAAGGCGTAACCGCCTCCTACTCGTGTTTCCAATCGTATGCTGCGCAATTCTCCCTGCGGTTTGGTATTGAGCAAGGCCTCGGGCAGGTGGACCCCGGTGGGCAACAGGGGGGGCAGGACGTGAAGCAATATGGGTAGTGAAATGGCATCTGCCTGTGCCCGAAGGATGCCGGGTTTATCCAGGCTGGAGTCGGTCCAGAGCAGCTCCAGTCGGCTGGCCGTTGGCGAGGGATCGGCAGTGACGATACGCAAGCCATCCAGCGCCATTCCGCTGCCACCAACCATGCCCCGGTAGCTGAGTTGGGCGCTACTATGGCGAATTTTCAGCATGCGCCCCTGGTTGTTGAGAGTGAGATTTTCCACCCCATATTTACCGCTCATTTCCAACAGGGCGCCATCTTTCAGTTTTCCCCAGAGTTCGAAATCTGCAATTCCGTGGGTGGGTATGATATTGCCGATGCGTATTGCTGGTGGCCAACGGCCGAGATCCAGATGGGTTCCCTGGGCATAGAAGTTGCCTGCCCATTCACCGCTCTCGGGTGTGCCCTTGAGATCCAGCACCAGACGGGCCTGGGAGTCTTCTTTCCCCGGCAGTCGAAAGGAGAGCTCGGCACGATGGTGGCTCCCCTGATTACGCACTCGAATCTGAACTTGACGCAGGCGCAACGGAGGACGCTGGCGGAATTGGTCATGCCAGATGATGTCGGCAGATTCCAGGCCGAGGAAGGGTTGGCTGAGCAGGAAAGCTACGAGCGCCTCCCCGTTTTTCTGCGCCTTGCCAGCGCTTGGCGCGCCCACTCCTACGATACGAATGCGCCGATCGGTGCTACGCACCACGGTAATTGAGGCACCACCCACGCTGAGCGTGTGCAATACCGGTTCACCCTGTTGCAGAGTGCGAAACAGGTCGAGCTCGATATGTGCCCGGGTGAAGCGTGCCGAGCTTGCGCTGCTGGCCTGCACCAGTTGGACATCCTCCAACTCAATGACCGGGGTCCAGCCGCGCCAATGGGCATTCAGAGTGCCAATGGAGACATCCTGCTCAAGCAGCTGGCTGATAGTGGATTCGATGTCCGCTCGGAAGCTGGTGAGATCCGGGAGTAGCACCCGCGCACCCACCAGGCTGATGGCAATCAGGGCGATACAGACCACGAGCAGGTCCATAAGTCTTGCCAGCAGAATGCGGCAGCGCTGGATCATGCTGTGATTAGCTGCCACAGGGGAGATACTGCCAAAAAGATGTGACAGGGTAGTGGATGCTCTTTGGCTAAAAGTTTGGTGGGCATGTCTGATTTTAATGCTGGCAGGGGTGGGAAATGGCGCGACAAAGTGTAGAGATTATGCCGGTTTTCGACAATCCATGAGGCCGTCATTTTTGTTCATATGGTTGACTGGAAACTCCGTTCCGCTATCATACGGCGCTTTTCCGGGAACCCGCAGTTCCCGTATCCACAGACTTTTTTGCAGTACCCGTCCGGGATGTATGCGCACCTTCTGGTAGTGGCTGAAACCGGGAAGAGCGCGGTCCTTACCGTCATCGGAAGGCATGCTGAGAAAAGGCACAAACGGGGACAGAGTTTGCTACACGCCATCTATCTGGGGCTCGCTTCTTTCGCATTGTGGCTGTTGCTGTCGGGCTATTTTGAGGTCTTTCTGCTGAGCCTTGGTCTGCTTTCCACCGCACTTGTGGTCTACATCGCCCGTCGCATGGACGTGGCGGACCACGAAGGGCGCAGCCTGCACATGCACGTGTTTCGCCTGTTCGGCTACTGGGCATGGCTGGGGGTCGAGATCGTAAAGGCCAATCTGGACGTCACCCGGCGGATTCTCGACCCACGCCTTCCTATTAGCCCCGAGGTTTTTCGCAGCCCTGCCACCCAGCGAAGCGATGTCGGCAGGGTTGCCTATGCCAATTCTATTACCCTCACTCCGGGCACCGTCGCCATCGACCTCGAGGGTGACGAGGTGGTGGTCCATGCGCTCAACCGGGAGGCGGCGGATGGGGTGAGAAGTGGTGAAATGGACCGGCGTGTGACGGCGCTGGATCTATAGCCTCGTGTTCATCGCCGCCATCTGCGCCATCCTTGTCACCATGGTTCTGGTCCTGATCCGAGCTCTGCTCGGGCCCTCAGTGTGGAACTGCATCCTCGCGATAAACAGCTTTGGTACCCTCACAGTGCTCCTCATTGCAGCCCACGGCTTTCTGATGGAGCGTCCCGAGTTTCTCGATATTGCGCTGGTCTATGCATTGATCAGCTACATCGGCACCATTGCCGTGCTCAAATTCTTTGAATACGGCGACCTCGGGCCGGCCAAACGGGCGCCGCTGGACGAGGAGAGCAACTGATGCTGGAAACAGTACGTGATCTGCTTTCCTGGGCCTTTATCCTAGGCGGTGGTTTTTTCCTGATTGTGGGGGGTATCGGTCTGCTGCGCTTGCCGGATTTTTTCGCCCGCATGCACGCCGCAGGAATCATCGACACGATAGGCACGGATCTGTTGCTGCTGGGTATGATGATCCAGGCAGGATTCAGCCTGGTGACCCTGAAACTGTTGCTCATCGTATTGTTCATCATGTTTACCTCACCCACCGCCGCGCATGCGCTGGCCAAGGCGGCCTTGCACGGCGGACACAAGCCACAACTGGCAACCGGAGGCGATGATGATCGAGGCGCTGATTGACGAGGCGATCCTCGGGTTAATGCTGGTCATCGCCATCGGGGTGCTCTATTGGCGCAACCTCTTCGCGGCAGCCATGCTGACTAGTATTTACAGTTTGCTGGCGGCGGCGCTGTTCGTGGTCATGGATGCGGTGGATGTGGCCTTTACCGAAGCTGCGGTGGGGGCTGGTATTTCCATTATTCTCACCCTCGGCACCCTGGCGCTGACCTGTGGTGAACAGAAACCCCGACCGGTGTTTGTCCTTGGTCCCTTTCTGCTGGTGTTGCTCACCGGCGCTGTGCTGATATACGGCACCCTGGATATGCCGGACTACGGTGATGCCTTGGCGCCCATCCATTCCCATGTGGCGCCTCGTTACCTGGAGGAATCCCGGGGCGAGGTGGGGCCCCCCAACGTGGTCACCTCGGTACTTGCGAGCTACCGCGGCTATGACACTCTGGGGGAAACCGTGGTGATCTTCACCGCGGGCATCGGTGTGTTTGCGCTGCTTGGACACGGGCGGCGCCGGGGCAAGGTTGTAGCAAAGGAAGAGGTGTAACCGATGCAGCACCATACCGTTTTGCATGTGGTTGCAAAGATTCTGTTGCCGCTGATTCTGCTGTTTGCGCTGTATGTCCAGTTTCATGGTGATTTTGGGCCGGGAGGGGGTTTTCAGGCGGGTGTGATCTTCGCGGTTGGCTTAATCCTCTATGGCCTGATCTACGGGGTGGACATTCTGAAAGAGGCTATTCCATCACGAGTCCTGCGTGTACTTATGGCCTCGGGGGTGTTGCTTTATGCGGGTGTGGGGGTGCTCAGCATCCTCATGGGTGGGCAGTATCTGGATTACGGCGTGCTGGCTCATGATCCCCTGCACGGTCAGCATTGGGGTATTTTCTTCGTGGAACTCGGGGTGGGTATTACCGTAGCCTCGGTGATGACCAGCCTGTTTTACGCCTTCACTTCCTGAAGCTTCGCGGACAGAAATCATGGCAAGTCTTGGTCTTTACAATTACTGGCTGGTTATCGCTTTGATGATGATCGGATTTTATATCGTTATCACCAGCCCCAACCTGGTCAAGAAGATCATCGGCCTCAATATCTTCCAGGCCTCGGTGTTCGTGCTCTACATCACCATGGGTAAGATCATCGGGGGAAGTGCTCCCATTCTCTCGGACCAGATCGCGGTCTATTCCAACCCGCTGCCCCACGTGCTCATCCTGACCGCCATCGTGGTCGGCGTGGCCACTACCGCTGTGGGTTTGTCTCTGGTGGTGCGCATCTACGCCGCTTACGGAACGATGGAAGAGGACGAGATTGAGAAAATAGAGGCACAGGAGGAGGTGCCGACGTGATGCTGGCAGTACATTTGCCGGTATTTCAGGTGTTGCTGCCGTTGCTAGCGGCACCCGTTAGCATGCTGTTGCCCGGCTCGCGGGTGAGTTGGGTGTTCAGTACCTTGGTTAGCTGGGGTTGTTTTGCCCTCTCGGTGCTGCTGCTGCAACAGGTGTTGCAAGAGGGCAGTATTTCCTACGCGATTGGTGGCTGGGCCGCACCCTGGGGGATCGAGTACCGGGTGGATACAATCAACGCCTTCGTGTTGTTGATCGTCTCCGGAATCAGTTCTCTGGTTCTCACCGGTGCCCAAGCCAGTATTGAACGCGAGGTGGCGAAGAATCGCATCGATTTGCTGTACACCTGCTGGTTGTTGGCACTGGCCGGATTGCTCGGCATTGCCATTACGGGAGATGCCTTTAATGTCTTCGTTTTCCTTGAGATTTCCGCTCTCTCCAGTTATGCGTTGATAGCCCTGGGTAGTGGTCGCCGCGCTCTCACGGCCTCATTTCGTTACCTGGTGGTCGGCACCATCGGGGCCACTTTTATCGTTATCGGCATCGGTCTCATTTACATGGCTACCGGCACCCTGAACATGGCGGATATGGGTGCTCGCCTGCCAGCGGTGGCGGAGAGTCGCACAGTTATTGCCGCCTTTGCTTTTCTGATAGTGGGTATTGCTCTGAAGATGGCACTGTTTCCGCTCCACTTCTGGCTGCCCGATGCCTACAGCTACGCACCTTCACCGGTAGCCGCCTTTCTGGCCGGGACCGCGACCAAGGTGGCGGTTTACCTGCTATTACGTTTCTCATTCACTATTTTCGGCGGGGACTTTGCCTTTGGTGCAATGGCCCTCGAGCGGGTATTGATGCCACTGGCACTATTGGGCATCTTCATTGCGTCTCTGGTGGCGATCTTTCAGATGGACGTCAAGCGCCTGCTGGCGTATTCCAGTATTGCCCAGATTGGCTACATGGTGCTGGGAATCAGTCTGGTCTCGGTCACCGGACTTACCGCCGGGATATTGCATCTGTTTAACCACGCCCTGATCAAGAGTGCGCTTTTCATGGTGATGGCTTGTGTTTTCTACCGTATGGGCGCTACCCGTCTGGATGATTTTGCCGGCTTGGGCCGGCGCATGCCCTGGACCATGGCGGCCTTCGTGGCGGGTGGCCTGAGCCTCATCGGTATACCACTGACGGTGGGTTTTGTGAGCAAGTGGTATCTGGTAGTGGCGGTGCTTGAGCGCGGATGGTGGCCGTTGGCGGTCTTTATCCTGTTCACTTCGCTGCTGGCTGTGGTGTATGTCTGGCGGGTAGTGGAGGTGGCTTATCTGCGTCCTGCGGCGGAGGGTGCTGGTCGCTGTGAGGCGCCGCTTTCTATCCTGCTGCCCACCTGGGTCCTCATCATGGCAAATTTCTATTTCGGCATTGATAGTTCGCTTACCGTGGGGGTTGCCAGCCGGGCAGCGGCCGCTCTGCTGGGAATAGGCCTATGAACGGCGAGACCACCATGCTGCTGGCCCTCGCTATTCCCGTGCTGACGGCCGTGCTCATCGGCCTGCTGGGGCGCTGGCCCAATATGCGTGAAGCGGTGACCCTGGTGGGAGCCGGAATGTTGTTTCTGTGCGTTGCATCCCTCACTCCAGGGGTGCTAGCGGGTGAGCGCCCGGAGTTGCTGTTCATCGAGTTTTTTCCAGGCCTGAAACTTTCCTTCCTGCTCGAACCTTTGGGCATGATCTTTGCCTTGGTGGCTTCTTTCCTGTGGATCATTAATTCCATCTACTCCATCGGTTATATGCGTGGTAATCAGGAGCAGAAGCAGACCCGCTTCTATATCTGTTTTGCCGTTGCCCTCGCGAGCACCATGGGAATCGCGCTTGCCGGCAATATGCTGACCCTGTTCGTGTTCTATGAAGCGCTGACTCTCTCGACCTATCCCTTGGTGGTACATAAGGAAAGTGAGGCGGCGAGGGCCGGGGGACGGACTTATCTGGGAATCCTGCTCACCACTTCCATTGCCTTTTTGCTGCTCGCCGTAGTCTGGACCTGGTCGGCTACCGGGACCCTGGATTTTCGTGCTGGCGGAATTCTCGCGGGCGAGATGCACGGACCCATGGTAGGGGTGCTGCTGGCCCTTTATATGTTTGGTATCGGTAAGGCTGCACTGCTGCCTTTTCACCGCTGGCTGCCGGCGGCGATGGTTGCGCCTACACCGGTGAGCGCGCTGCTGCACGCGGTGGCGGTGGTCAAGGCCGGGGTCTTCAGCGTGGTCAAGGTAGTGGTGTATATCTTTGGTCTTGAATTCATGCAGGCGGAGCCGAGTACCGACTGGCTGCTCTATATGGCTGGTGCATCCATCCTCATCGCGTCGATGGTCGCGCTGCGCCAGGACAACCTGAAGCGTCGGCTCGCCTATTCCACCGTGAGCCAGCTGTCCTATGTGACCATGGCAACGGCGATCCTGGCACCGCTCTCCATGGTCGGGGCGGCATTGCATATCGCAGCTCATGCCTTCGGCAAAATCACTCTGTTTTTTGCGGCTGGCTCCATCTATACCGCGGCTCATAAAACAAAAGTCAGTGAACTCAATGGCATCGGCTGGCGCATGCCCTGGACCATGGGCGCTTTTGCTGTCGGTAGTCTTTCCATGATCGGGGTGCCGCCTACGATCGGTTTTGTGAGCAAGTGGTACATGCTCCAGGGAGCCTTCAGTACGGGGCAGATGTTCGCGGTGGCAGTGATCTTTGTCAGCACCTTGCTGAACGCGGCCTACTTTCTGCCGGTGGTTTACGCGGCGTTTTTTCGCAAGCCTGCGGTGGGCGAAGATAGTCCAGAGCACGGCGAGGCGCCCTGGCCGGTGGTGTTGGCACTCACCCTGACTGCGGCCGGCACTATCGTCCTGTTCTTTTTGCCTGCTCTGCCCCTCGGTCTGGCAAAGGGACTGATGGGACTATAGCTATGAGTGAAAAGCATTGGCTTTACCGCGAGGAAAATCATCGCAAGCTCTGGATCTGGGGCTGTGTGTTGTTGCTGCTGACGGTGCTGGCGCAGCTGGTATTCGAGATCCATGGTCACTACGAGTTTGAGGCTTGGCTTGGCTTCGCCGCCTTTTACGGCTTCATCACCTGTGCCCTGATGGTAGTGTTTGCGAAACTGCTCGGTTTCCTCGTCAAGCGCAAGGACAGCTATTATGATGATTGAGGCCTTTTCGCCGGGCCTGATCATGGTCCTTGGCGCTTTCCTGTTGCCACTGCTGCGGGGCGGCGCGCGTTCCGTATTGGTACTGGTGTTGCCATTGGTCGCCCTCTATCTGGTGTGGCAGGTGCCCGATGGCGTACCGGTGACCGTACCCTTCCTCGACTACACTCTGGAGCCCGTACGCGGCGATCGCATGAGTCGCCTGTTCGCTACGATCTTTTCTCTGATGGGTTTTGTGGGCGGCATCTACGCCTACAAGCAGGCGCGCCTGCTGGAGCTCTGTGCCGCCTATGTCTATGCTGGTGCGGCCATATGTGCCGCTATGGCCGGGGATCTCATCACTCTGTTCGCCTTCTGGGAAGTGATGGCGGTGGGATCTACCGTAGTAATCTGGTCGGCGGGCTCGCAGGGCGCTTACCGTGCCGGCATGCGCTATGTTTTGATTCACCTGCTCGGTGGCGTGGTGCTGATGGCGGGAATCGTGGCCTACGTGGGCGCAACCGGTTCGATCTCTTTCAATGCCATCGATACCTCGGCCCCGGGGGCGTGGTTGATCCTGGCGGGCTTCCTCGTCAATGCCGGCGCGCCACCGCTCTCGGCCTGGATCGGGGATGCCTATCCCGAGGCCTCACCGAGCGGCACCGTATTCCTCTCTGCTTTTACCACCAAGACCGCCGTCTATGTACTTATGCGCGGTTTTCCCGGTGCCGAGATATTGATCTTTATCGGCCTGTACATGATTTTCTACGGTATCATCTACGCGCTGCTGGAAAACGATATGCGGCGCATCCTTGCCTATAGCATTATCAACCAGGTGGGATTCATGGTGACCGGCATAGGCATTGGCACGGAGATGGCGATCAACGGCACCGCTGCCCACGCTTTTGCCCATATCATCTATAAGGCTTTGTTGCTGATGGCTGCCGGTGCGGTGCTCTATCGCACGGGTACGCGTAAATGCAACCAATTGGGCGGATTGTTTCAGAGCATGCCCTTTACCGCTGCGTGCGGCATTATCGGTGCGTTGGCGATCTCGGCCTTTCCGCTCACCTCCGGTTTTATCAGCAAGTCGATGATCAACCAGGCCGCCGCCGACGAGCACATGCTGCTTGCCTGGTTGTTGCTGCAAGCCGCATCGGCCGGGGTGTTTCTGCACGCCGGCATCAAGTTTCCGTGGTTTGTGTTTTTCCAGAAGGATTCCGGCCTGCGGCCACCGGAGGCGCCTCTTAACATGCGTCTTGCTATGGGGGTTTTCGCCGGCCTGTGCTTGTTGCTGGGGATTTTTCCGGCACCGCTCTACGCTATCCTGCCCTACGCGGTGGACTACGTCCCTTATACCGGGGGCCACGTGGTGGGGCAGTTGCAATTACTATTGTTCTCCGGGCTCGCCTTTTTCGTGCTGCTGCCGATGATGAAGCGCACCCTCACCATCAGTCTTGATCTCGACTGGTTCTATCGGCGCTTCGCCCCGGCTCTGGTGGGTGTCTGTTATCGCTTGGGCGCACCGATCGACACAGCGCTGCGGCACAGGGTGGTGGAGGGGCTGTCGAGGTTGATTCAGGGTTTGCGTACCTGCTGTGGTCCGCAAGGAACGATAGGGCGTACCTGGGGGACTGGCTCCATGGTAGTAGTCATTTTGCTATTGTTGACGGGTACCCTGACTTTCTATTTCGGCGGCACCTGAGTTTTTGTTTTTCCTGCCGATTATGGGTCCCTCCGATAATTCACCATAGTTCCGCATTCTGAAGACCAGATTCCCACGACTGAGGCCGATCTCCCCAGGTATTTTTTAGCGGCCCTTCTTCGTATAGTGTGGTCCCGGCTGCTTGTGCAAGGAAGAAGAACATGCCCCGGTTGAAGGAAGGCGGGCACCTTTCGTATCCTCATCCCGGACAGCACCGTATAGGGTCACCAGGTGGAGGCCGCAATGCCGGGCAAGATCTGCCCCCAACTTGCCGGGTGCCTTTGGTTTAAAAATGGCTTTCCCTCGCCACGAACGCCCAGACCCGACAGACTCCTAGCTAGGTAAATATTTGATGGAAACGCATGAGTTTTTTCTGTACCTGCTGGTCATCCTCCTGACCGCACGGGTGTTCGCGGAGTTGGCGACGCGCTTGCAGGCACCCTCGGTGATCGGTGAGCTGTTTGCGGGGGTGGTGCTGGGACCGAGTCTGCTGGGCTGGATTCAGCCGGTGGAGGCTATCAAGTTGATGGCGGAGATCGGTATTCTCTTGCTGCTGTTCAAGGTCGGCCTGGAGACGGACATCAGACGCCTGGTGAGCGCCGGGGCCAAGTCTCTGGTGGTTGCCATGATCGGTTTTGTGCTGCCGCTGGTGTTCGGTTTCATACTGGGCTATTGGGTGTTTGGCTTGTCGCTGCTGGTGTCGCTGTTCATCGGCGGCACGCTTACCGCCACCAGCATCGGCATTACCGTGCGTGTATTGGCGGATCTCAAACGCCAGCAGGCCCTTGAGGGACAGATTGTGTTGGGGGCAGCGGTATTGGACGATGTGCTGGGCGTGATGCTGCTGGCGTTACTCTACGAGTTTTCCGTCGGTGGTGGCGTCAGCCTGATCAATTCCGGCAAGGTGATGATGTTTATCGGCATGTTTTTCGTCCTGGCGCCGATAGCCGCCAGATTGATCTCGTTGGTCATCAAGCGCTTCGATGCGGTCAGCGAGATTCCCGGTCTGCTCCCGACCACCATCGTATCGCTGGTGCTGTTCTTTGCCTGGCTGGCGCATTCCCTGGGCGCACCGGAGTTGCTTGGTGGCTTTGCGGCAGGACTGGCGCTCTCAAGACGCTTCTTCTTGCCCCTGGGCATTGCTCTGCACGCCGATGAGCGTTTCGCACACCGCATTGAAGACCAGATGGACCCCATTGTTCATCTGTTTACACCAATATTTTTTGTGTTTGTGGGGCTTTCCCTGAGTCTGCACGAGATCGATTGGGGTTCGTATTTTATCTGGACCTTCTCGCTGTCCATGTTGCTCGTGGCCACCATTGGCAAGCTCGTGGGAGCCTTTCTTATCAAGGAATCCTGGCCGGTGCGCTGGGCCATCGGCATGGCCATGATACCCCGCGGTGAAGTGGGGCTTATTTTCGCCGAGTTGGG
>JAJFJT010000017.1 GCA_021773795.1 Gammaproteobacteria bacterium
TTCCTTGCGTGGTCTCACGGTGACATTACGGCGGTTCTTAATTATTGTTCTCTTGGCGTTATCGGCTTCGGCGCTGGCGACGGAGGAAGGAAGATCTATGCTCTTCTCTCCCATGACGCTGTGGGCCTTGATATGCGACGCAGGGCTGTTTCTAAGTTGGTATCTCTGGCGTAAATGGAAGAAACACAGGAAACGTCAGGATTGACCGGTGGGCGAAGAAGATAACAAATTGCATGAGAAGCTTGGTGACTATAACGCCAGAATTGGTGCTCTTGAGGTGGCAGCAAAAGCTTTAAAACAGGAGGTTGTGGATAATCGTAAAAGCTATATGCGTCATCTTCTTTGGGGAGCGGGAGTTACTATTAGTTTTCTTGTTTCAATGCTTTTTGGTGCTTGGGAGAAACTAGGTTATAATGTTGGGAACCTTGGCTAATGGTAATCAACAAACTCATAATCGTAATCATAGCACTATGTGCAGCCCTTGCAGCCAAGGATTTTTGGTCAGGTTACACAGAAGCAACTGTTACGAACCTTCAGGGATTACCAGGAGCATTTTAGTCATGGCTGAATTGATGGGTGAGGCTCAGAACTTCGTTAAAGAGAATGAAGAATATTGCGTTATCTCGTGTACATGCGGTGAGGTGTATTTCGTGGTCACAAACAAGGGCGTGGTCTGCACTGAATGCAATTCCATAACTGATTTCAATGAGCTGTACAGTTGGGATATTGCAGAGACGGCACATTGACCGGGAGCGTTTTTCTTATGACATGGATAAAGTTTCTTATATCATTTTGGGTTGTTGTCGCATGCATCCTTTATTTCGTGGCTCCGTCATTGCTCGTTATGTTGGGTATTCCTGTAATTCTTGGTGTGGTATTTGTCCTGTTAGGAACTAGATTTGGATGGATTTAACTACAGTAGCCATACTAGCAGTAATGGCGTATCATGTATGGAGATGGAGGCAGACGTGATTGAGAACGACCCAATCATTGCGTGGCTTTGGGTATGGGGTGTGGTTATTTGGCTTCAGGTAAACATTGACCACGGAACCAAGCCCCGGCTTATGTGGCTATGTTTGTTTTGGCCGGCGACTGTTCCATATACTTTCCTGAAGGCTTATTGGCAGTTACACTTTCCTAAAAAGGTTAAACATCATGACACTCAGTGAATTCAAGCCATGGTCAGACAGCGTTCTAGCCGAATACATGGAACGGCACTTCTACGGCGGCTCTCAGTGGCAGCTTGAATACAAGGAGCTTTTCAAGGAGATGAAGCCTCTCAACATCAACCGCTTGCCCACCATGGACCCTGACCTTGCAAAGACATCAGCCGGAAGGTTTGTGACGTGACAAGAATATTCCCAGGCACTGAGGTAACAAGAACCGGCAACTTCAAAAATAGTGCCGGCGCTTTCACTGACCCAACGGAGGTCAAGTTCTTCTGGAAGATGAACAGAGGTGCTGAAACCGAAGTGACACCAACAACCGCAGCAACAGGAATATACAACGCTGTGTTCACTCCACTAGAGGGCGGAACGTGTTATACAAGGTGGCAAGCAACAACACCGACAGTCGATATTGAGGAGTATTTCCCGGTAACGCTGTCCAACTTTGCTGACTACCAAAGGCGAGAAGGCTAGAGCAATCAGGCCATTATTCAGTTATGAATAAACAATAAGATAGAAATTCAGAACAATGCCATTTCAAAAAGGTCAGAGCGGAAACCCTGGTGGAAAGCCAAAACAGAAGGATTGGGCCGCTGCTTTGCGCATTTCGGTCAGTGAAACTAAGGGCGATAAAACCAAACTCAGGCACATTGCGGAGAAGGTTGTTGAATTGGCAATCGAAGGGGAAATGGCTGCGGTTAAGGAGATAGGTGATCGTCTTGACGGCAAGCCAGCTCAGTCAGTCGAGGGCACTGGAAATGAAGGCGAGTTCCTGTTGCGCCTGCTAAAGCATGACGAAGACCTTTAGCCTCACAGACAAGCAAGCAGAGGGTCAGAAGCTCCTGGCCTCATCGTGCAAGCACATCATGCTGTTCGGTGGTTCAAGGTCCGGCAAGACATTCCTGATGATCAGAGCGATCGTTATCAGGGCTCTCAAGCACAAGAGCAGGCACGCGGTGCTTCGGTTCCGCTTCAATCACGTCAAGTCGTCTGTTGTGCTTGATACCTTCCCCAAGGTCATGAGCCTTTGTTTCCCTGGTATTCCCTATAATTTGGATAAGTCAGACTGGTACGTAAGACTTCCGAATGGTTCGGAGATCTGGTTTGGTGGCTTGGATGAAAAGGAGCGAACCGAGAAGATCCTTGGACAGGAGTATTCAACGATAGCCCTAAACGAGTGTTCCCAGATCCAGTACTCAGCCAGAAACATAGCCGTGACACGTCTTGCCGAGAACAGCGGCCTTGCTCTCAAGATGTACTATGACTGTAACCCTCCGCCTCAATCTCACTGGACATACCAAACGTTCATCAAGAGCTTTGACCCTGATACGAGGGCTCAACTCCGCAATCCAGAGAACTACGCGGCAATGTTGATGAATCCAGACGACAACAGGGACAACCTGCCGGCAGACTATATCGAGGAGCTTGAAGGCTTACCGGAGAGGCTAAGGCGACGGTTCCTTAAGGGTGAATTCCTGCCAGCCAATGACAACGCTCTGTGGACGCCAGAGGTCTTTGACAAGTACAGGGCTTCAGATGGTGACATGCCTGAGCTGCAACGCATCGTGATAGCTGTTGATCCCTCCGGGGCAGATGAAGATGACAACGTGAACAATGACGACATAGGGATTGCGGTTGTTGGTCTGGGAACGGATGGGAAAGCATACGTCCTGGAGGATCTGACGCTAAAGGCTGGGCCTGCAACTTGGGGCGGTGTTGTTGGCAGTGCTTTCGACAGACATAGCGCTGACATGGTTGTTGGTGAAGATAATTTCGGCGGCGCAATGGTTCGCCATACTATTCAGACGGCAAGAAACGGAACACCATATAAGAAGGTGACGGCATCTCGTGGTAAGGTTGTCCGTGCTGAGCCTATTTCTGCACTATATGAGACAGGCAAGGTTAGGCATGTTGGGTTCTTCCCTGAGCTAGAGGACGAACTGTGTGACTTCACGACAACGGGCTTTGCAGGAACAAGGTCGCCAAACAGGGCAGATGCTGTAGTATGGGCGGTGACAGAATTGTTCCCAGGGCTTACGCGGGCCAATCAAGAGCTTGACACATCGGTTGGACTGGCTACACACAGACAGGGAGCAACATCATGGATGGGAGCATGACCAAACCTGACCTGGAAATCACCTGTGAGAACGGCAATATCATCTCGATATGGGCGGACACTGGTGTTGTTGAGGGCCTTGGTGATGTTGCTGTTACAAATCGTCTGCCTGAGTTTGTTGCCGCGTCATGCAAGGAAGTCTTACGCCAACATGCAAATGAGCGTATGTTCATGAAGCGCTTAAGCGATACCGTAGCTGTAGACGACACTGGCGTTGTGTGGACTCGCGGCGGTACTGTCCTGTCAACGATGAATGGCTTTAAGGCATGAGTTTACCATTTAAGAAAGCTGGAGAAACATTTGACGAATATGGAGATAGGTGCAAGCAAATCTATGCCTCAAAGCCATATTCTTCAATGGACCTGCATTCGTGGCTTTACACGCTTGAGAAACATACTTTTCTGGACATCACCGACGATGACCGGCAGGAACAGCTTGAATATATGGCTGTGCTTATCGAGCAGTGGCTTGAGCACAGTACTAAGGAATATGACCAGAGCGGTATAGTTCCTGATTACGACAGCCATGTTACATTCGGCATTGGTTCTGCCACGCATGGACAAATGAAGAACTGGATTGAGGTCCTGCGTAATGCCTCTTGAACACAAAGAAATCGTTGAGCGCTTTACGTTCGACTGGAACAACGACAGAGACAACCGTGACGACGCTCTTGACGATCTCAAGTTCATGGCCGGCGATCAATGGGACGATGACGCACGGCAAAGGCGGGAGCTTGAGTTCAAGCCAGTCATTACAGTCAATCGCATGGGCAGCTTTGTACGGCAGGTGTCTGGCGATCTAAGGCAATCGGCGCCGGCAATCGATCCTATCCCCGTTGATGGGAACACGGATGAGGTTCTTGCCGAGATCTACGGTGGACTGATACGGCAGATCGAATACCGTTCAGGTGCTGCCGCTGTCTACGCTCATGGTACGGAGATGTCCATCGCCTGCGGGATTGGCCATTGGCGGGTGGATACCGGGTTCATTGACGACGCGGTGTTTGACCAGGAAATCAAGCTAAAGCGCATTGTCGATCCTCTAAGTGTGATCTGGGATGGCGCGGCTGTTGAGTTGGATCGAAGCGATGCCATGCACTGCTTTGTCACTGAACTTATGCCGACGAAGATGTTTAATGAGAAGTTCCCAGAGGCAGCACAGGCTGATTTTCCGTCTGGGATATCTCATAGCCAGTCCAGTCTTTACTGGCGGAATTCAGACGTTACGCGCATAGCTGAATACTGGAGACTAGAGCCGGTCAAGAAGACGCTGGGTCTCACTCAGGACGGTGCGACCATTGACCTAACCGACATGGAAGACGATCAAGTCCGGTTCCTTGGTGTCACACGGACCCGTGAAGTCGACTCGCACAAGATCGTTCATCAAATGATATCGGGCAATGACTTCCTCACTGAGGAGAAGGAATGGGCGGGGCGGTTTATTCCTATTGTCCCGGTAATTGGGAATGAAATCCCTCTCGATGGTAAGTGCATTCGTCATGGATTGATCAGATGGGCGAAAGACCCGCAGCGGCTCTATAACTATTGGCGGTCAGCGGCGGCTGAGGTTATTGGGTCGAGCCCTAAAGCGCCGTGGCTTGGCACAACCGCAATGTTCAAGGGCAAGGAGAACTTCTGGAACAAAGCCAACACGTCAACATTGCCTTACCTGCCATACAACATCGACCCAGAAGCACCCACGGCACGTCCTGAAAGACAACAGCCTCCTACGCCTCCCGCAGCCATGTGGACGGAAGCACAGGTTGCACAAGACGATATGAAGGCAACCACGAACATCTTTGATGATTCTCAAGGTGTGGAGGGGAATGCAAAAAGCGGGCGGGCCATTATTGCAAGGCAGAACCAAGGTGCTATTGGATCATTCGTTTACTTTGACAACTTCAATCATGCCATTAGACGAACGGGTGAAATTCTGGTAGATCTTATTCCCAAGATTTACGATGGAGAGCGCACGGTTAGGATTTTAGGCAAGGATGAGACAGAAAGCTTTGCCCAGATCAACAAGACAGTCCTCACCAATGACGGTGAAGAGATCATGGTTAACGATCTTTCAACCGCGCGCTTTGATGTGCGGATCAAGACCGGGCCATCTTATGCTTCTGCCAAGCTTGAGGCCCGTGAACAGTTGACGGAAATGGTGCAAGCCAATCCGAACCTGTGGAGTGTGATAGGTGATTTAATTGTGGAGACAATGGACTTCCCAGGCTCTGATAAGATTGCCGAACGGCTCAAGAAGACCATGGATCCGGCGATTGTCGGTGATGAGGACGAGCCACAGCCTGTTGATCCGATAGCGGAAGCTGCACAGCGTATCAATATGGCCTTGGCTGAACTTGAGGTTGAGAAGGCGGAAGCCGAAGTTGAGAAGATTGAAGCCCAGACCGACCAGATACAAGCTGACACGATCATCAAGGCTGAAGAGACGGAAATCAAAAAGGATACGCTTGATCTGAAAGCCATAGAGATGGGTGCTAATTCGTCACCACAGAGTGACGCGACACGGCCATAGAGGCCACAAACTATGGGAAACCTATGACTGACGACGATAAATCCCCTGATGAAGTGCAGGGCACGGTTCCGGCAACCGATGAAACAGCCGCCCCGGTGGAACAGGAGACCGCAACACCTGTTGAGACTAAGGAAGCCGAACCTGCGGAAGAGACCAAGGGCGAGGAAGATGCTCCAGTTGAGGAGACAAAACGCAAGCGTTCCGCGAAGGAGCGTGTTGAAAAGATGGCCCGTGAAAAGCGCGCGGCTGTCAATGAGGCGCAGCAACTTCGTGAAAGGCTCAAGCGATACGAGGATCAAAAGACACCTGATCCTGCAAAGTACGACGATCTTGACCAACTTGAAGCTGATCGCGCGGCCAGTGCAGCCGCAAAGGTCCGAAAAGCGGAAGTCGAGCACGAAGTCACCGACGCAGACGAGCGGGCCACATCGGCACGTCAGGCTGAGTGGGCGGCTAGGGTGACTGAATTCAAGGATGAAGCACCCGACTTTGAGCAGGTTGTTTTTCAAAACGCCCAGCTCCCGATTTCCGCGACGATGGCTGAAATTCTTATGGACGCAGACAGTGGGCCACAAGTTGCCTACTATCTCGGTAAGAACCCCGTCGAAGCTGCTCAGATCGCAGGCCAAAACGAGCGTGAACAGGCATTGGCAATAGGACGGATTGAAGGCCGTCTGAACACCAAGCCGGTTCGCAGAACCACACAAGCTCCTGAACCTGTGAAAACTGTTTCCGGTAATTCACCCGGTGCCGTATCTGACATAGCCAAGATGGATATGAAAACATACGCGGCCCACATGAACAAACTTGAAGCGGAAAGGTTGAAAGAACAGGGTCGGTGAGCCAACCAAAGGCTAACCAATGGCTAATACAGTCCTGACGACCAGCCTTGTGGCAAAAGAGGCGCTGCGCATCCTCAACAACGAGTTGGGCGTGTTGAGCACCTTCCACAGGGCACATGAAAGTGAGTTCAAGAAAGACGTAAATGGGTATTTGCCCGGCGAATCAATCAGCATCAACCGCCCCGCTGATTACACGATTCGGACGGGCGCAACGATGAACCTGCAGGACAGCATTGAAGGCAAGGTGACGCTGACCGTTGACACTCAGAAGGGTGTTGACCTGAGCTTTACGTCAGTCGACCTTACGCTTGAAATGTCTAACTTCTCCGAACGGTTCATTCGTCCGGCAATCATCAACCTTGTCAATGAAGTCGCCCGTGACTGCTTCGACAGCTTCTATCCGTTGGTTTACAACTGGGTGGGAACTCCAGGGCAGACGCTGAATTCGGTGACGGATTTCGTTAAGGCTCCTGAGCGTCTTGATGAAATGGCCGTTCCGATGGCTGACCGCCATGCGGTTCTTTCTCCTGCCGATCACTGGGGAATGGCTGGCGGGCAGTCTGGTATCTTTGTGCAGGATATCGCACGCGATGCCATCCGGCGCGGTTCTTTGGGCGAGTTGGGTACTTGCGAAACCTGGATGTCACAGGTTGTCCCGACGCACACCAACGGTACACAGGACAACACAACGCCTGTGATTGATGGTGCATCGCAAGAGGTCACCTATGACACAGCGAAAAACACTTGGACGCAAACGTTGATTACCGATGGTTGGGATGGTTCTTCGACCATTACGGCTGGTACGGTGTTCACGATTGCCGGTGTTAATATGGTCAATCCGAAGACCAAGGCGAACACGGGAATTCTGCAGCACTTCACGGTGACTGAAGATGTGACCGCGAACGCTTCGGCGGCCTCGGATACCACTTTGACCATTTCGCCTCCAATCATTGTCACGGGTCCGCACCAGACTGTTGATGCATCCCCTGCCGATGACGCGACGATCACGACCTTCGGCGCTGCCTCCACGAGCTACAAGCAGAACTTGGCTTATGCCAAGGGCGCGTTTGCTCTGGCCATGGTGCCGATGGAGATCCCGCAGGGTGCTGTCAATGTTGCACGTGAAACAATGGACGGGATGAGCATTCGTATTGTTCCGGTCTATGATGGCGTGAACGATGTCAGCAAATGGCGTCTCGACGTTCTGTATGGCAAGAAGACCATTGATCCGCGCATCGCAACGCGCTTCAGCGGTACAGCATAGGAGTTGTTATGAGTTATCCAGCATGGCGATACCGTCTCAAGGACGGTGAGGTTGAGGCGAAGATCTTCCATCTTGAGGAAGGCGAGCGCGGCCCGCAAGGTTGGAAAGACAACCCTGATAAGCTCAAGGCTTCCAAGAAGGTTAATATGCCAGAAGTGGCGGAAGAGCCTGAGGAAACCAAAACTGAAAAGGAAGATGAAGCATGACCCGTCAACTTTCCGATGGTGATGACTCTGGTCAGATCTTGGGCCAGTCAGCAACCGACAAGGTGGCCTTTTATGGGGACACTCCCATTGTACAGGCCGCCGTTGCCGCAACGACTACGACTACGGCAACCACAACCGCATTGCAGACCGATATCGATGCGATTCGGACCGCACTGCAGAACCTTGGCCTGATCGGCTAATGGCTCGAATGCTACACCGGCCGACTAAAGGGGCCGATGGGCAAAAGGTGTTTCTGGCGACGCCCACCTATGGTGACGTGTCGCCAGGATACGCCTACGCACTGTTTGCGAGTTCAGCGGCTTTGTCCGACGCCGGAATTGCTGTTGAACTCGCGATCTTTGCTGGTGATTGTCATGTAGATGACGCCCGCAACAGATGTGTAAGAGATTTTCTTGAGGGTGATTGTACCGATCTGGTCTTCATTGATTCAGATATAAGGTGGGAACCGGAGGATCTGGTTTCTCTTTGTCAGGCACCGTGTGACGTTGCCGCAAGCATCTATCCGTTCAAACAGGATGAGGGCGGTTTCCCGGTGATGTTCATTCCCGGTGAGATATGGGCCGATGAAGATGGATTGATTGAGGTTCAGGCCGTTCCTACGGGATTCTTGAAGATCCGACGGCGTGTGCTGGAAACGCTGGCAAAGGACGCTGTACACTTCTATCCCAAGTCAGACGCGCGCGGGAAACTGCCAATTATCTTTGAGCGGACCGTTGCCGACGGTATGCGCTGGGGTGGAGATTATACATTCTGTCGTAAATGGCGGGATCTAGGTGGTAAGATCCACGTTCTTCCCGAAGTCTCTCTTGAGCACACCGGAGAAAAGACCTGGAGAGGGCATTTAGGTCACCATCAGCGTGTCGAGGCGATGGGCGGACTGGAAGCTTCTCTATTTGAGCTTCGCCAAGGAATTGAATGCGACGAAACCTACAACACCCTTTGCAAGGAATGGGACAATCACTTCTCTGTTGGCCCTGACTTCCTTGCTACGATAGCGGCACTTGGCAGACGAGGCGATGGCCCTGTCCTGGAAACCGGGTCTGGCATTACCACTCTTGTCCTAGCGGCCGTGGGTGCGGAGGTTCATTCTTTAGAGCATGATTTGAAGTGGGCGGCGAAAGTGCTTGATATGGCAGCTAAGTTACGCCTTGCGGACAAGATAAATCTCTATCAGACTGAACTAAAGGACGGATGGTATGACCTGGAAAGGTTTTCTCTCCCTGAGAGCTTTTCCATGGTACTTTGTGACGGTCCTCAAAAGCAATATGGACGTTTTAAACTCTGGCAGAACATGGCCAAACAGATTTCTCAGGCGATTTGGGTTCGTGATGACATAGACGACGCATTCGAGTTGGCCGATTTCGAGAAGCAGTGTGAAAAGACAGGCCGTGAGTTTGTTGTCATAGGCAAACCGAAGTTCCGCCAGTTCGCAATATCGAAGGCAGCATAATGGCAACAGCACAAGATATCGTTACAGACGCCCTGAAGCGCACCAATGATCTTGGCGTGGGTGAGACAGAGGACGCCGACGAAGCCGATCACGCCCTGAAGCAGTTTAATGGCTTGATGTCTTCTCAGAAGGCGCATGGCGTTAACCTGTCCTGGACAGATCTTGCACTTACAGATGAGGTTCCGCTTGAAGAGGAATTGGTTTTCGGCGTTACCGCGATGCTTGTCGGAACATTAAAGGAAGATGTTAACGATCCGATAAGCCGTACTCTCTCAAGACAGATCAGAGCGGGGCAGGAAGCTCTTGAAAACTATTATCTTCAGTTGGTTCCGCTCAGACAAGAGCGTGGGCTTTCAGTCATGCCATCTCAGAGGCGTGTAACAGGATACCGTTATGACGGTAGCTAAGCTAAATTTCGGCATCCAGTCCAACCCGGGACGTTTCGGGCAGGACGGGACAGGATTGTTGACCAATTGCTATGCAGAATCACGCGGCAATGAGGGCAAAGATCTGGTCGGGATCTACGCATCGCACGGCTACTCTCTTTTTGGCACGGAAGCGACGGCAACCAAGGGAACAAGGGGGTTTATCGAGCTTGGGGATTCGCTTTACTGGGTAGTCGATCGACAGCTTAGAAAAGTGGACGGAACCGGAGCCTCTACGCTTATCGGTGGGTTGGCCGACGATGGTTTCGTGTCCATGGCGCGAAACGATAAGGCAAATACGCCGCAGATTGCCATTGCGACACCTGGAGGATTACGGTTCCTGCTTGAGAATGACGTTTTGAGCCCAATTTCCGATACGGATCTACCCCCTCCGATTGGTGTGGCTTATCTTGACGGATACATGCTGTATCTTGGGTCAGGGGGGACGGTTCATTACTCGGAAATCAACGACGCCGGCAATATCGATGCGCTAAACTTCTTTACGGCGGAAGCCAAGCCGGATGGAGCTGTTGCGATTGCCACTCTTGGGCGAACAGCGTTGGTTTTCGGGAACAAAACGGTTCAGAGGTTTCAAAATACCGGAGCAACCAACAATCCCATCGTTCCTGAAAGGGAAATCATCAAATACGGCTGTCTTGCTGGTGGGACGGTGAAGGAATTTGACAACACGATTGTTTTTGTCGCCCATGAAAGAACGGTTCGAAGGCTAAACGGCTATACTCCCGTTAAGATTTCCAACACCTATGTGGATGATCTTCTGTTGAGTGAAACCACGCTGGAAAACCTGACCGGAGACGTTTATCAGTATCAGGGGCATGAATTCTACGTTCTCTCAGGGACCAATTTTACGGTCGTTTACGATGCGGCGACGGGCCTTTGGCACACCAAGGAATCAAGCGGATTAAACAGGTGGCAGGGACAGGGGATTATTCAGTTCGGTCAGAAGTGGATTGTTGGTGATCGGGAGAACGGGAACCTCTACCAGTTGGACCGAGACGTATTTGGTGAAAACTCAAACGACATGGTGATGCGAATACGCTCTCCCATTGCTCATTCAACGCCCAATAGGCTGCGATATAACAAGCTGTGGCTTGATTTCATGGGTGGGGAAGGTATCAACACCACGGATGAGCATAATGCCAACCCACAGGTGGGATTAAGGTTCTCTGATGATGGCGCGAATACGTGGTCCAATGAAAGATACCGGACACTTGGACGTATCGGGAAGTACGGAACGCGGGCGAAGTTCAACAAACTGGGAACAGAGAAGTTCAAGGGACGCGTCTTTGAAGTGGCTGTTTCAGCGCAAGTCGCACGTGGCTTTGTGGGTGCCCACGGTGATTTACAGCAGGTGGCAGGATGAAGCGTGCGCTGCCTCCTAGAGACGTTTGGCCGAAAGACATGGATGATTCTGTGCGGAAATACGTTGAAGATCTCTTGGATGCCTTGGGCGCGGATGATGTTGAGGCATGGGCAGACATTGACGAAACGTCGAGCGCTGCAGAGATTGGCGCGGCCATGAAGGCTGCATATACGAGCGCGAACAAGGGAAAGACAGGCTGATGGGTTTCTTTTCGAACCTGATTGATGGGATTTCTGGCAAGGCGGCAGACAAAGCCGCTAAGGCGCAACAGGCGGCTTTTGCGACGGCACAGACGAACCAGGAAGAGCAAAACGCGCGTATTCTGCCACAAGTCGAGGCTGGTGATCTGGCAAGGAACCAACTTCTCGCAGCTCTAGGGCTTAATGGTCAGGGTCAACAGAATGCCTTTTTCCAGAACTTCCAGAACGATCCGGGGTTTCAGGCAACGCAGGCTGCGGGATTGAGGGCAGTTGACCAAGGTGCATCGGCCGGTGGTCTTCTCAACTCAGGTGGCCGTGCAAAGGCGTTGTTCAACTTCGGTCAGCAGCAGCAGGGGCGAGCCTTTAACAACAGGCTAAACCGTCTCCAGAACCTCACATCATTTGGTCAGCAGGCTACGGGGCAATTGCAGGGCGGGACGAACGCGCTTAATCAAACCGTTATCGGTCAAGGCGATGCGCAGGCGGCCGGTATAATCGGGGGTGCGAACTCCGCAACGGGCTTTGTCAATCAGCTTGCTCAGTTGGGCGGTAAGGTTGCCGGCACTGCCCTGGGAGGTGGTTTCTGATGGTTACAGTCCCAAGGCTTCAGGGTCTAAATCTTACGCCTGCTATCAATGCTTTTGATCGTGGCCGGGAACAAGGTCAGGAACGACGCAAACAGAACGCTCTGGCTGAATTCGGCCAGGGTGCCTTTCAAGGTGATGAACAAGCCTTGAACGCTCTATTCCAAGCCAACCCGCAGGCTGGGTTGCAACTTGCTCAGTTCAACGAACAGCGCCAAGCCAGAGAAAGGGCTGCAGCAACGCAGGCAGAGACGACTGCCTTTAATCGTGCGCGTGCAGAGAAGAACGATGCTTTTAAGCGCGAGGAGTTCGAGTTTGACAAGACGACTGCTAATCGTGACTTTGATCTAAAGCAGAAAGAATTGGCGCTTAAAATCAAGAAGCTTGACGCAAAGCCTAAAGCAACACTTAAAGAAGTAACGGACCTGAGAAAAGAAGTAACCAAGGTATCCAAGAACTACATTGATTCAGTTGGTGCGTTCGGTAAGCTCCGGGCTGCTGCGACGGCTCCAAATCCGAAGGGCTCAGACGATACGGCAGTAATTTTCAATTTCATGAAGATGCTTGACCCCAGATCAACGGTTCGAGAGGGTGAAGCGGCCACGGTCGAACAGTCGAAGGGCGTACCGGACACCATTCGCAACCTATACAACAAGATTGTAGACGGCACACCGTTAACGCCAGAGCAACGACAGGACATTATGAGGACTGCACAAAGGCAGTTCGCAGAGGTTGAGGCGCAGCAGAACAAGGTGTTTGACTTCTTTGAAGCTTTCGCGGAGAAAAATGGCATCGATCCGAACGACATTGCGATTGATATCGGGTTGGTTCCGAACCCGAATGCACCGCCAGAAACTCAAGATGTTCAGGCTGCACCCGAACCAGCTATACAACTTTTGTTGTCAGATCCTTCTCTTGCTGCTCAGTTTGATGAGAAATTCGGTCCCGGCTCCGCTGCAAGGGTTCTTGGAGGCCAGTAATGGCAAACGTGTTTGATCAGTTTGACGCACCGACAGAAGCACCCCAAGGTGTTCAGGGCAATGTATTTGATCAATTCGACCAAGGCGTGAATACGACTGCAAAGGCTGATCTTGGCCAGAATTTTACAGGAGATGTTCAACCAGAAGCACCTGAAGTGTCTGGAATGGAACAGTTTCTGACCGGACTGCGAAGAGAGTTTGAGGGCATCAGTCAGGGTATCTCTCCTAATGTTCCGTTCAGGACGGGTGAGGATGAGGCCCAGCCTGTAGGTGAATTGGTTAATCTCGCGGCCGGGCAGTTCATTCGAACACCAGAAGGTAAGTTATTTGAGCCTGATGACCCTCGCTTTGCCATTCTTACCAGTCCCGATGGGAAGCAGGTGGCGTTTGAACGTAATGAAGCAACTGAGATAGGTGGCTTCGAACGAATTGCACGTTTGTTCCTGTTGGGTGCTTCCGGTGGTGCACCTACGCGGCTGGCTTCACGTACGGCTCAGAACACAACGGAACTTACTAGGAGGTCACAGGCGGCGGAGTTTGGCGTTGATCTCAGTAAGGGGCAGGCTTCGCAGATCAACAAGGTGCAGCAATTCGAGGAAAACGCCAGACAGGCCGCAAAGGGACCGCTGGCTGAGAAAGAGGCCGCACGGTTCTTCGGGAATGCGGATACTCCAGGCGTTCAGACAACACAGGTCGACCAAGCGATTGGCGATGTTACGCAGCAACTAGGCGGGGGGCAGCAAACGGTCCCATTTACCAAGGACGCCGCAGAGAGCGCTTTGGAAGCGGTAAGAGCAGAAACCACACGACTGCAGCAAACCGCAACTGAGGCGTTCGATGTGGTCAAGCAGGCCGGCAAGGAAGACCCGTTGGTGTTTTCTCAGGAGTTTGTACAGACAGTTCGCCAGAGGGCTGCGCAGGCTCTTGATGATGCTGACTTGGTTCTTGACCCGGTTCAACATCCTGCGGCTGCACAAGCAATGAGCATGCTGAATGATCTGGCTCAAGTGAAACGCACTGCCGGGATACCGTTCCAACTCCTGGATAAGACCAGACGGCAATTGGTGCAGATCAAGGCCACACGGGGCGATGGAAAGTTTCTCCGCACTATCCGAAATTCGTATACTCAGTTCCTTGATGATGCAGCAACGACTGCTCTTGTTTCTGGTGATCCGTCTATTGTTGCCAAGAACAAGGAGGCTATCAGCTTTTGGCGGGAATACCGAAGGGTGACGGATAGCGCTGTTGGCAATGAATCCGACAACGTTATTCGTAAGTTGGTTTCCGAAGGATTCGATGCAAATGTTGATCAGGTTTCTAATTGGCTTTTCGGTGCGACCAAAGTCGGAATGACGCCAACCGCCGTTAAGACCACGAAACGATTGAAGGAAATTCTTGGAGAAGGTCATCAGGCCATAAAGGACTTGAGACAGGGCGCGTTTCTAAAAGCTGTTAGTGTTCCTTTGGGTGCAAAACGCAAGGGACCGCAGGCTATGTCTACTTCCCTCAATGACTTTCTGAACACGGACCTTGCGAAGGAACTTTACACCAGTGCGGAAATTGGAAAGATGCGCCGTTTTGTTGGTGTTTTGAGGACCCTTGTTCCGCCCCCTAACGCAACCAACCCGTCCCGGTCGGCCTTTAAGGGTGCTGAGTTGCTTCGTTCGGCAATGGCCAACATGGCAGGCGTGGTCGGGTTTGGTGCCGGTGGGCTTGAGGGCGCTCTTTTGGCCCGGCTTGGGTTTACGCCTGTAAGCGATGCATTCAATCTGATGAAGATCAAAAACTCTACAGGACAACAGAAACTTTCATCATTGATTGATGCAACACGCTCAACACCAGCGACGAAGCTTGCTGCGCCGGCAACCAGCCAAGTTACAACGCCAACTTCCGACTCTTTGAACAGTGAGAATTAAATGGTTGATGCAGTATTAGCCTTTCCTCCGGGCCACCAGTTCCAAGACGGGAACGGTGAGGTTTACAATGGTGGCAAGGTCTATATTTATGATAGCGGGACAACCAATGACCGCACGTCCTATTCGGATTCCGGTCTGACGTCCGCCAATGCGAACCCAATTATACTGGATGCTGCAGGAAGGCTCCCTGATGAGGTTTACCTGCCTACAGGTGCGTGGAAAGTCGTTCTGGACGATTCCGCAGATGCAACCGTCTTCACTGCAGACGCGATTATAGGTGCGCTCGATACCAGCCCATTCCTGACTGGTACGGTTGCTCCGTCACGCGCGGTGATCTCCAAATCAACCACGTTCACGACAATTGCCGGAGAAGTCGGAAAACATATAAATGCTGATTCTACAGGCGGGAGCTTCACGGGCACGCTCTTGAGTGCTGTCACTGCGACTGATGGTGGTGACTTCCTGATAAAAAACTCAGGCACAGAGAATACCGTTACCGTTGCAACAACGGGCGGACAGACGATAGACGGCCAGTCAACATATCTCCTGCAGGCCGGTGACAGTGCCGTATTTCGGTCTGATGGAGCCAATTATAGTGTCGGTGAGGCCCATAACTTCACTGCGGGAATCGTCACTCTCAACTTTGCAGATCCTCTTACGCCAAGCTTCCAATATGGAACAGGTACGGATTATCAACTCACCCTGACCGCTGACATAGTTATAAACGCGCCAACCAATCTACGTGTTGGCACGCAAGGCATCATGACGATGATTCAAGACGCCACAGGCGGACATGCTGTAACGTTGAATTCTGTCTTTAAGGGAAATATATCGATTGACCAGACGGCCAACGCTGTAAATATCATAGGCTTCAAGGTTCGTTCTGCTACTGATATCGATGTATGGATGGAATCGGGTAGGTTTTTCCTTGCCGCAATTATTGATCATCAGGAAACTGCAGGCACAAATGCTGGCGCAGCAACTGCCGGTTCGTTCGAAACTCGGACACTAAACACGGTTGGATTTAATAGACTGGGCGTTTCTGTGGCCACAAATAAGGTTACAGTTCCAATTGGAAATTACATGATCAGATTTGATTGCCCAAGTGTGAACGTGAACAGGCACGTCAGCCAGCTTTATGATACGACAGCGGCCGCGTCTCTCGAAACGGGAACGTCTGAAATTAGTGCTGGGGCGTCATCTGTTACAACAAGGTCAGTTGGCATTTGGGTCGGAACATTATCTGTTGCCAGTGATCTTGAAATAAGAGCGCAAGTACAGACGACAAACGCGACGGACGGCGCTGGACAGGAAGCCAATCTTGGTGTTGTTGAGCGGTATGCTCGAATGGAAATTTACGCACGATGAAGGTTACCACAAGCGGTTCCGTTGCAGGGTCAATCACAACCGCTAAATCGGTTGCGGGTTCCGTGACGGTATCGGAATCAACCAGCTCTGTGTCAGGTTCATTTGACTTGAACATATACCGGATTACAGAGGATGGATCATTGCGCATTCTTGAGGATGGGACGGCACGCATAGTATGACCACTCCCCAGAAAGTCAGTGACCTAACGCCATTCCCCACACTTACATTGAGTACAGTTGTGGAGGGAACGCAGTCAGGCACGAGCGGGAGCTTTACGTTAACGGACATGGTGACGCTTGGCTTCATTGCTACTGGCGTTCCGTTTACACAGGCAGATCACGACAAGCTTGATGGATTAGGCGCTGGTTCTGATGTCGTGAAAGTTGGCACACCCGTTGATAATCAGATTGGTGTCTGGACCGGTGACGGGACAATAGAGGGGAACACTGACTTTACTTGGGATGGTGAATGCTTCGCCCTAACTGGGTCAATAGAAATGGTGCATACGGCGTCAGAGGCTGATGACCACGCCATTGAAATAGATGTGAACGCTGCGGGATTTGGAGACGTTAAGGCCCTCGATGTTGTCTATACAACAGGTGCGCTTGCTGCGGGTTCAGACGAATCTATCATGCTCATTAATATAGATGAGAGCGCTTCAACGGGTGGTGATATAATCGGACTGGAGGTTCTTGCTACCGAAGGTTCGGCCAGTGTCTACGGTTATGAAGCGGGCGTTGGCGTTAACCCTGTGGTTCAGTTGTCCGGCACTTTCGGGGATATGGACAGCGCCCTTAGCAATGCCGCTAATGTACTGACCGCGTTTACCACTTCCGATCCAGGCGGGGCCAACAACGTTACCATTTTCGCCGCTGACAATGACACTGTTACCATCGGGAATGCTGCAAAGTTCGAGGAAATAGAATTTCTCCTGGAAATCGTTGCTTCAGGAGGCGGGATATCGCCAACGTTTGAATTTTCCACAGGTGTTGGAACGTGGTCCAGTTTCACGCCTACAGACGGCACCAATGGGATGAGAAATACAGGTGTCATTGCTTGGCTGGACAGTGACATTCCATCATGGGCAGTTGGGACAGGATCTGAATATCTGATCAGAATAACCCGGACAAGAAACAACCTTGGAACGGCACCGGTTGAGGACAAGGTACAGATCGCTGTTGCCGATCAGCTTATGTGGGATAAGGACGGAAATCTAACTATCAACAACGTATCCTGTGCCGCATTAACCTCAAACGGAATTGACGACAACGCAACTGGCGAACGGCTTCAGATTGCCGATACAACAATGAACTTTGGCAGCTCAACCGCTGCTTCGTCATACACGTTAAGACGCCCCATAACGGATGGCTCCGTAATCTTCACTGGCGGCTCTACAGGGAATCTGGGCGCGAATATACAGATGTTCGGTGAAAGCCATGCATCGCTTGCTAACGATACTCTGCTTCGGTCAGGCACCAGCACCAAACTGCAATGGGATGATAGTGGCAGCACGTGGAATTTTCAGAATCAGGATGTTACTGGAATCAAGGAACTTGAATTTGCTCCAGGTACATCAGTTACTCCCGTGAGCAATGGAGATGTGGTAATTGAGGCCACGAACAACACTACATTGACGTTTAAACTCAAGGGAACGGACGGGACGGTGCGCAGTGGTACTGTGACCCTATCCTAAAAACCAAGGGAAAGTGAAATGGCAGTTGCAAATATTACATTCGGTAAAATGAGTGGAGTTGGAGAGAATAGTGCATCTGCGCCCACCTTCAAACCAAGGGTTTCCGAGGATATAACCATAGGGTCTGCCACGGAAACAACGAACACTTCCACGGAGGACAAAGGGCGTGGGATTATCCGTATTCAAGCTGAAGCAGTGTGTTATATCAGCATTGGCCCAGCCACAACTGTTACGGCAGTCTCTGGCTCTGCGGTTCGTATGTCGGCGGGACAAACCCAGCACTTCTCTTGTGATCAGGGCGATGAAGTTTCGGTGGTTACTCCCTAATGTTGGATTTGGATCTTGATCTTGATTTAACCGGAGGTAGTGCCGCCGCAGCGCCCATCCTTGCCAGCACAGTCACGATTGATTTTGGCGCGCTTGATCGAATCAATTCTGACCTTGCTACTGACCAGAATGGCGGCATCGCAAATGGCGGTGGTGCGATTGCGTCTATCACCCTTGGAACACGCACGGTTGGGTCGGATCATTTTGAGGCAAGTGGAATTGGTATCAGGCCAACGGCTGTTCCTGTAGATGCGCTTTATACGTGGACGGGGTGTACCGCGACGGGCTCAACTGGACTGGTAAGCAATACGTTTCAGATCAATATTGCCCCTGATGCAAACACCTACGGCTATATTTCAGAGGTGGAGCTAGATGCGGCTATCAATGACGCGCCCGGCACCGGAGGCGTTACGATCACGGGCCGTGATGTAAACATGGGTCAAGTTGCTCAAAGTGTAATTCAACTTCATGCCTTTACTGGTGAGGTGATTATTACAGCCAGAAATGATAAACGTACTGTTTTTGAAGGGCCTATTTTTGTCGACAGATCAGACAATATAACGTTGCGCAATCTCGACGTTCCCCGCACAGGGAATACCGATAACGGCTTCTCAGTCATTGATTCTGACGATCTGATTATCGACGGGTGTAGGTCCCTGGACACCGGGTATACGGACTTCGAGACAGACCCAGCTAACAAATCAACATGTGTTGCTTTCGACACGGACAACGTGAATGTCCAAATCACAGATTGTGAGTTTGGGAATGCATATCGTGGCCTTATAGGTGGAGCGCAGGGTACGGTTCTGGTTGAAAGAAACTACATTCATGATACGTTCGAGGATGCTGGACAATTCACGCACAAGGGCAGTCAAACGCTTTTTAGATATGCGGATAATTTGATTGCAAGCCCACGGTCACTTGATGAGATTGTGCATGTTGATGCGCTTCAATTCAACATGCGCGGCGTCTCGGAAACAGAAGATTGGGTGAACGTCGAAGTCACGGGCAACTTGTTTGCTGACTTTTTGTCAACATCACAATCTCAGGGGCCTTTCTCAGATGGTGGCAATACGTTCTTTATTGTCTTGACGGCACGTGGCAACATTGTTGTTTTTGCGGCCACTAACGGCATCAACATCGGGCAGGCCAGAGACAATACCGCCGAAGGCAACACGAACATAACTGTCGATGGCCATGCCAGCCCTCAAACTCCCTCAATCAACATGGGCTCCGGCACTAAGGCGGGGACACAAGTTTCGCGCTTCAATATCTCAGATGCCATCTCAAACCCGTCTGCGTCAGACAACACAATCTGTGGCGCGCAGGGTGCAACCATTGCATACACCAGCATCTTTACAGGTGTTCTCTCTGGGCTCGATACCTTTGACAAGGTGATCACGGCGTATGCAGATATCACGGGATCGCCTGATAGCGCCGATCCCAAGCATGGCGCGAACGACACATACAATTTGTTCCATGGTTCCCTAGCAGATCTTGGTTCGAATACACATGACTTCAGTGCCTACAACACAGCAGCGACAAGAACGGCGTTTACACCAGTCGAAAGCACGACGGCAGCGTCTTCATTTACTTTTGGGACGGTGAGCGTTGGGACAGCCGTTGCAGACGGAAAGCTATCGCTCGTGATCACTACACGTAACACGAGCCAAGCCACCACCATCAGTTCAGTGACTGTTGACAGTAATAATGCTACATCACGGATTGCGGCGGCTGCAACAGACAGCTTTCTGACACGGACTGAGATTTGGGACATTGCGGACCCGAGAACCGCTAGCAGCACAGACACGGTATCCATAGTGGTTACTTTCAATGAGAGCACGCTTGCCTGTGGTGTTACGCCTTTCCTAATCGAGGGCGCTGCGACAGGTGCGCCTGCCGATACGGGGACCTCGGTTGCAAGTCCAGGTTCGTCATCCATGACATGGAGTGCTGGCGCTGTTTTGGTTTGTGGGACTGCTGCGGGGATATCGAGCGTCAGTGCCGTTGCGTGGACAGGTGGAAACCTTGCTGAGGATTATGATCAAGCGATCATCACTAATTCATACCACTGGTCTGGCGCGTCTTCGGAAGAGTCGACTGGAGATACAGCTACGCTGACCGCAACATACACTGGGGGCTCCCCATCTGACGTGGCGTCAGTTTTTGTTGCTTACGATCCGGCCTAGAGGACGCTAGCATTGATATGAGTGATTACTTGGATAAAGGCCGTAAGCTTGGTCGAGAGTACGGCCTTGGGGGCAATGCGTTTGATGTGTTCCTTCACGACTGGACCGATATAGCCGAAACCGTCGGGTACAGCTCAGGACTTGAGCGGGCCAGTATGATAGCACATAGCTTCAAGGCCCGCATGCAGGAGATTGTCGACGCGAATCAGGAAGATATCAAGCGATACGAGGCCGAAGGCTACACAGTGCCTGAAGAGACAAGGGTGGCGATTACGGCGTGGATAAAGAAATACGAAGCGGCAGAGAGCGTGGCGCTTGAGATCGACAAGCTGCGAAAAAAGGGTGATCCGTATACGTCTCAGCGTGTTATTACGACCATGCGTAATTGTTTCGTGGTTGTGTTGGACGGCGGAGAGTTCAGCCAAATTCCATCAGAGCGACCACAAGTCAAGGTTTCATCGTGTCAAATCGAATATGTTGACGTACTGGCCGAACGATTCGACGTTGATTCATCTGAGCTGAACACCGCGTTAGGCGGGGTTGAACTGCCACCACAGAAAGTGTATTCTGAAAATAATAAGGAACTTGTTTGAGTAAGGGAGCAATTCTGTCAACCCAAAGAGGGCAACATGAAACGCTTACTGATACTCGCACTGCTCACCTTTCCCTTTCCCGCATATGCTGCTGAGTGCGATCTACGTGAAAAAATCGCAGACTTTCTGGCTGGTAAATATCAAGAGCACGTCATAGGGCGTGGGCTGATTGGAAACCAAAGGTTCATGGAGTTTTACGCCTCCGAAACGGGCACATGGACGGTCCTTGTCACGCACGTTAGCGGCATAAGCTGCATTGTTTCAGCCGGGCAGGGATTCGAAGATGTCCCAGTGCAAGCCCGTGTCCACCCAGACGCTTAAGGAACACCAATGACATTCTCTATCAGAAACGACCTTCTGTTTCAGAACGGATCACAGGTCACAAATGTGAGAACATCACGCAAGTATGGCGGGTCGCTCACTGCCAAGCCTGATCTGGTTATCCACTATACCGTTGGGGAAAACTTCGGTGCGATGGTTGCTGCTCTTAGCAGACCAAATGCCGGGCACGGGTCCGCTCATATCGTCCTTGGCCAAAAGGGTGAGATTACGCAGGTTGAAAACTTCCGCACCCGCCTTTGGCATGCCGGCACTTCGTATTGGAAGGGGAGAAACAACCTGAACAATAGTTCAATCGGTATCGAGGTCTGCAATCAGGGCTGGTTGAATGAGCGGGGCGACGATGGAAGATGGCGGCAGAAACAGAAATGGCAGGGCCGGTGGTATACGTCCCGCTGGTTTGATCCGTCTGAGGTTTTCGTGGGAAGGCATCCTAATTCAGCGGTTTATATCCCCACATTCGGCGATGCACGGCCAAACGTGCCTGCATGGGCGCTTTATACCCCACAACAGATGGCAGCGCTTGACGGGCTTGTGAGCGTCTTGAAGAGCACATACAACATTCGCTATGTTGTCGGTCATGATGATATCTCACCTGGGCGAAAGCAAGATCCGGGCTTGTGCTTTGATCGGAACCGCTTTGATGTCTGGAATGGTGGCCGTGATGAACTTCCGCCAAGGCCAAACCCCACGCCACCCAATACCGGCGTTTCGAGTTATCCTGTTTTAGGTATGGGCGATGGTGGTTATGCGGTGAAGATCCTTCAGAGGAAGCTTGCCGAAGCTGGCTTTCCAGAAGTTGGCACAGCCGATGGCAGATTTGGACCTAAAACAGAAGAGGCCCTGAAAGACTTCCAGACGAAACACGGGCTTGTTGCAGATGGTGTCGCTGGCCCGAACACCTACGCGAAAATGTTTTAACCCCGAAAGGAATTAGAAATGAGTTGGATTCAAGTTCAAGGAACGGTGCGTCACCTGCTGACATTTGGTGGCGGCATTCTGGTTGGCAAGGGATATCTTGATGAAGCGACGATGACCGCGCTTGTCGGTGCGGTTGTTACGGTTGCTGGTGCCTTGTGGTCGTGGCTCTCTCCTGAGAAGAAAGCTGCCTAAATGTGGCTTTCCATTGTGGCTGGTGTGGTCAAGGCTTGGAATGGCTTTGTCAAGTTTGCCGGCTGGGTGCGAGACTTGGGCATCTATTTCAAAGGTCGAATGGATGCACAGAAGGCACAGAAGGAAGCTGAGAGGAAAGAGGCCGAAGACGCCCGCCTTGCTCGCGAACAGATGGAGGACAAGACCGATGAAGAGGTCCATAGCATTCTTCGTGGCGACGATCCTTCTTAACGGCTGCGCTACCAGCGTAACGACACGCGGTGCCTGTACCGTCCATAAAGAAATCTACTGTGACGTGGACACCCTTGGAAACTTCAAGAACGGTGAGACGTGGGAATCGTGCAAGAGGAAGCCCCGCTTCAGTCAGTCCACGATAGACACACTTCCTCGCTCAACAAAGAATGAATTGGCTGCTGATAAAACATGGATTATGGATCATTGCCCCTGAGTGGAAAGAGCGCCCAGAGTGCAAAGAGACTGTGGAGAGGCTTAAGACGCAGTGGTCAATATGGTTTATTTTTCTGGAAGTGTCCCATTTTTCACGAAATATTCAAGGGCAGGCAGCAAGTCCCTTACATTGTCTTGAGTTAGGTGCATTCTGGTATTTGCATTATGCACAATTCCATAAGGGGGATTTTGTTCAAGTTCAATGTCTTGCCAGCCGTCTTCGCCTGGGGTGAATTTTTTTAAGCCAATTTTGTTGCACCCAAGCCATATACAAGCCTCTGTTGCCAAACTACTTTCTTGTAGGCTGCACTCAACATCATATCTGTCGAGAAATTTTATATAACCAAATCCACGTTCTGTTTTTTCAATTTTCATCCTACCTTCTCCTTTGGCGGCTCTATAAGTGCCCAGTGGGTGGTTCTGGGCGATGCCCGTTAGTTCTGAACATCCAATGAGTGGGTTTAATCCCGTGGCTAAATCCAGTGGTCCACCATGTATCGGCAAAGACTGCTTGCGGAAAGTCCATTGGGTATCCATTGTCTCGCCACATCCAAAGTGGAATTCTGCCTTTAGTGGGCGCTGTTGATATGTCCCGCCATTCAATTCCCATTGCTATTCTCCTTCATCCGGTGCGGTGGCTTTGTCGAGGGTGTCGTGCCTTTCCAGAAATGCTTGAGCAATCCTCCGACTGTCGACGTACATGAGGCCACGTGCGTCGGCGTCGTTTGGGCCGGTCTTGCTGATCAGATGATCGTCTGAGAGGTTGCCACCACGCGCCACAATGGCTCTTAGTGCGTCACACAGCAGGGCGATTTCAATCTCTTGTCGCTTCAGCGTCTCATGAGCGTGAGTCTGGCGACTTGCCAACTCACAAAGCACTCCGTGTGCTGTCATCATCGGGTCGAGATAATGGCTCTCGTAAACACCGTTCCCTTTGTCGAGCTCGGTCTTCAAATAGTCGGCAGCGTCTATCAGCTCTTGTGCGGCGTCTGCTGCGCGGTCAATCGTCTCTTGCGTCACGGCCATCTCTCAGAACCTCCACATATCAGTATGCGCACCATCAGCAATGGCTATGGCGGCGAAGACCACAAAGGCACCAAAAGCGAGGCCGAGTATCAATCCGACTGGTTTAGCCATTGGTTTCCTCCAGCTTGGCTCTAAGGCCCTTTCTCATTGGCGGAGTTGTCAGTGCACGTTCAAGCCCCCACGCTTTGATGCGCCGGCTAAGTGCGGATTGGTCCATGCCAATATGTTCTGCCCACTGTTTCAGGTTTTTGGTTTCTTCTTTCCAGGTTATTTTGCGGTTAGACCGCCTGTTGTTTGCTTGCTCTTTGACTGTTGCCCAACAGCAGTTGCGCGGCTCATAGTTTCCATCATTATTGATGCGTTCCAGTTGATGTGTCGATGTGGGCTTGGACGGCATGTCCAAAATGAATAGCTCAGCCCCAGATTTTCCGTCCTCACCATGCTTCCACCTGTTACAAACGCTGATGCCGCGCGCGCCATAGTTTTGATAAGACGTATGGTTGGGGTTGTAGCAACGTTCAATCATACGGTGGTGAGCATTAAATTCTGGTGTGTTGGTTAGGCCATGCGTGGTTGAGTTTTTGCCACGTTCTATGGCTTTTTCTACATGAAGACATCCACATGATTTTTTGTGCCCCCTGCGGATGTCTCCCACCCTTCCCTTTGTGTGTTGGCCGCAATCGCATTTGAACAACCACACGCGCTCGCCACCATTCGTTTTCCCGACTACCTCAATGGCGATTAGGCGTCCATACCGATGGCCTGACAGATCAATCGGTTTTGACATTTTCAATCTCCATGGCTGCGCGACAGATTGCGGTGCAGAGGGCCAAGGCTGGGGTTCGGTGTTGGTATGCGTTGAGATACTGGCCGGGCAGTCCGGTATAAAGCTGCGCTGTGCTAACCTCGCAGTACAGACGCAATTCTATTCGCAGGGTTGGGTGAACAGCTCCGCACAGAGCAACAGCCGCGTCTATGCTGGAGGTGTAGAGCGGTATGGCGTCGGCTGCAGCTTGGGTCATTTCTTGGGTAAACGGCACAGGCAAGCTGTTGGCCATTGCGAACAGACCATAGTTAAGTTTAAATCTCGGCCCTTCTGCCTTCTCCAGTTCATGCAATAGGTCTTTTAGGGTCATTTGGTATCCTCCAGGGGGAGGGCGCAGATATCGCTCCAAATTCCCTGCGCCGATAAAACCCAGCCCGTATCGTGAGCATCGCCTCTAGGCAGGGACGCCTGCTTGTTTGCGATCCGTAAACACTGAGCCTGCATCTCGGCCTTCCCGTCACGAAGACCCATTGCATACAGTTCTGCGGCGAGCTTCTGCAGGTTGTCACGCTCGTAGCGCGCGTTCATCTCGGTACCGTTTAGGAACGTGTCCAGCTTGTCTGCATACGGTGGTTTCATTGTGTGTCCTCCAAGGCGCGGGCGCGGATGGCGCAAGCCACTGTTTCAAGCAGACGGTTTTCAGGGCAATCGTGGAACGTATCGTCACCTGACTTGGCCCGAAAACGCAGTGCGGTTTGAGCAGCCTCTTCCGCCCCCCGCTGTCGGGCGGTGCGGAGGGCTTCGGCTAGTAGATGTTCAGCAACCTCTGGGCTGGGGCCGGTTGGGTCTTGAATCAACTTAACTAGGTTTTTGGTAAATTGTTCAACCGTCATTTCTTCACCCAT
>JAJFJT010000018.1 GCA_021773795.1 Gammaproteobacteria bacterium
CAAAGGCCTTGGCGTCACCACCATGGGTCAGTGACAACACTTTGGTCATGGCCGCCGTCAGCGTGGTTTTACCATGGTCAACGTGTCCGATGGTTCCGACATTTACGTGCGGCTTTGTCCGCTGAAATTTTTCCTTCGACATTAAACTGGCCTCCCCCGCAGTGCTAATAGATCAGGCTGTAATACAGCCCCTGAGTACCAAGGTGTACGAAAACCCAACCACACACCTTGTATTGCTACATAAAATATGGAGCCCATAATCGGATTTGAACCGATGACCTCTTCCTTACCAAGGAAGTGCTCTACCGACTGAGCTATATGGGCAGAAAACACCCTGCTTTACCTAAACCACACCGAAAACCTGGAGCGGGTGATGGGAATCGAACCCACGTATTCAGCTTGGAAGGCTGAAGTTCTACCATTGAACTACACCCGCCTGAAATCGAGCCCAAGCTATACCAGCGCCCACCTAAATCAGGTCCAGTGGTGGAGGGGGGAGGATTCGAACCTCCGAAGGCTGAGCCGTCAGATTTACAGTCTGATCCCTTTGGCCACTCGGGAACCCCTCCAAAAAGCAAGCAGCGTATTTTGTTTGAGGGGCGTCCGCCTGTCAAGATAAAGCGGAGATGAAAATGAGGCTGTTTGGAAAGGGGGTGCCGAGGCCCTTATTTATACGGCCAGCCAATCTCGACGTGGCAGAAATTCTGTGCTGAGTTCAGCCTCCGGGGTCCCTGGCTCAGGATGCCAGTTGTAGCCCCACTTCACCGTTGGGGGCAACGACATCAAAATGGACGCCACCCGCCCTCCAGATTGCAGCCCAAACAGGGTTCCGCGGTCATAGATGAGGTTGAATTCCACATAACGTCCACGGCGATAGAGCTGAAAGTCGCGCTCCCGATCACCATAGGACATCGCCTTACGGCGCTCCACTATCGCCCGGTAAGCGGGCAAAAATCCGTTGCCGACGGCACACACGAAATCGAAACTTCGTTCAAAATCCCACTCATTGAGATCATCGAAAAACAAGCCTCCGATACCACGTTGTTCCTGACGATGCGGTAAATAGAAATACTCATCACACCATTGCTTGAAGCGGGGAAAGACATCCTCGCCATAGGGGGCACAGATCTCCCGCGCCGCCTGATGCCAGGAGACGACATCCTCTTCGAAGGCATAGTAAGGGGTGAGGTCGAAGCCTCCGCCGAACCACCATACCGGCTCGGCACCGGGTTTTTCGGCCACAAAAAAACGTATATTGCAGTGGCTGGTGGGTATGTAGGGATTTTCAGGATGCACCACCAGAGAAACACCCAGGGCCTGAAAGGAACAGCCCGCAAGTTCCGGCCGGCGAGCAGTCGCTGCAGCCGGCAGACAATCCCCCGAAACCCGGGAGTAGTTGACCCCAGCCTGCTCGAAAACCCCACCCTCAATGAGCACGCGAGAGCGGCCACCGCCGCCCTCGGCTCGCTCCCATCGGTCTTCGAGAAAGCTACCTCGACCATCTTCCTGCTCAAGCCCCGTGCAAATGCTTTGCTGAATATCCAGAAAAGCACGGCGCACCCTTTGCAGACGATCTTGCATGCTTGCTTTCATTTCTCCACAAGACCGGATTCAGCTGGAAGATTCCTCCGCCGGATCCTCCAGCGACAAACTATAGGAACATTCCTTCTGCGGACACACCTTCTCCCGTCCCCGCCGTTTGGTGGTCTTGATGGTTAACAGCGGCCAGCTGCAATCGGGGCAGGGCTCCGCCACCGGCTCATTCCAGACCGCATATTTACACTCGGGGTAGCGGGCGCAGGAATAAAAAACCTTGCCACGACGGGATTTCCGTTCCAGTAGATTCGCCTTACTGCACTCCGGACACAAAACACCGGTATCCCGTGGCTTCTCCAGCGGCTCCATATGCTTGCATTTCGGATAGGCGGTACAGCCGATAAACTTGCCGTAACGTCCACGTTTGACTGCCAGCGGAGATTCACACTCCGGACACTGACGGCCTTCCACGATCTCGGGCTCATCGTTATCCCCATCCGCATCGTCTCCCAAATTACGGGTATAGGTGCATTCGGGATAAGCGGTACAGCCAATGAAGCGCCCGCGCCGACCAAGACGAATGGATAAAGGACTACTGCAACGCGGACATTTTTCGTCCATCTTTTCCTGCGTCACATCGCTACGTTGTACGCTCTCGGCCTTGTCGTCCACACGTTTTTTAAAATCCCCCCAGAAGGCATCCAGTACCGGTTTCCACGCTTTTTCACCACGTGAAATCGCATCCAGCTCATCCTCCAGCCCGGCGGTAAATTTATAATCCACATAGGGGGTGAAATGCTCCGTGAGAAAACGGCTCACCACCCGCCCCACGTCGGTGGGCTGAAAGCGGCGCTTCTCCAGGGTGACGTATTCACGCTGCTGCAGGGTGGAGATGATGCTGGCATAAGTAGAAGGGCGACCAATTTCGTACTCTTCCAGGGTCTTCACCAGGCTGGCCTCGGAAAAACGCGGTGGTGGCTCGGTAAAGTGCTGGATGGACCGTATTTCAACCAGATCGACCTCATCGCCTTTCTCCAGCGGCGGCAGCCGATTCTCCTTGCCAGAGGCCGACGGGGCGTTATCGCTACCCTCTTCATAAACCTTCAGAAAGCCAGCGGAAACGATGGTGGAACCCACGGCCCGAAAACTGTTGCCCTCGCCACAGTCCAGGGTAACGGCGACCGTATCCATTACCGCCACTTCCATCTGGCAAGCGACTGCCCGCTTCCAGATAAGGCTATAGAGTTTGAGCTGCTCGGCGGTCAGGGCGGCACTGAGGTCCCCGGGGCGACGCAATACTGAGGTGGGTCTGACCCCCTCATGCGCCTCTTGAGCGTTCTTCGCCTTGGTTTTGAAAACCCGCGGACTTTTGGGCACATCTTCCGCGCCGTACTCGCTAGCGATAAAACTGCGGATCTCCTCCACCGCCTCCTGGGCGAGATTAACCGAGTCGGTACGCATATAGGTGATCAACCCGGTCGGGCCGTCATCGGTCTGGATTCCCTCATAAAGCTGTTGCGCCACTCGCATGGTACGCTGGGCGGTAAAGCTGAGCTTGCGCGCCGCCTCCTGCTGCAAGGTTGAGGTAGTAAAGGGAGGGGCTGGGTTCCGCCGGCGTTTGCGTTTCTTAACCTCACTGACCTGCAGCTTGCCATCAGCGTGCTGGCGCAAGGCTTTTTCCACCGCCAGGGTCTGATCCTCATTTTCCAGACTGAACTGACTGAGTTTGTTGCCCTGATAAGTGTGCAGCTTGGAGAGAAAGGCCTGCTCTGAACGCGAAAGATCCGCCTCAACAGTCCAGTACTCGCGGGCCACAAAGCGCTCAATCTCTTCCTCACGCTCGACAATCATCCGCAGCGCAGGACTCTGCACCCGACCAGCGGAAAGGCCACGCCGAATCTTTTTCCACAACAGTGGCGAGAGATTAAAACCCACCAGATAATCCAGCGCGCGCCGAGCCTGCTGGGCATTGACCAAATCTGTAGCCAGATCCCGCGCAGCCTCCATCGCCTCCAGAATTGCACGCTTGGTGATCTCGTGAAAGACCACCCGCCGGACCACCTTGTCCTTTAGCGCTTTGCGTTCCTTGAGGATTTCCACCAAATGCCATGAAATAGCCTCACCCTCGCGATCCGGGTCAGTTGCCAGATAAATTTCCTCGGCTTTCTTGGCGGCGCGCACGATGGCAGTGACATGCTTTTCGCTTTTCTCGATGACCTCATAATGCATGGCAAAGCCGTCATCCGGGTCTACCGCCCCCTCCTTGGGGCGCAGGTCCCGCACGTGCCCATAGGAGGCCATCACCTCGAAGCCCTTGCCGAGATACTTTTTGATCGTCCGCGCCTTCGCCGGCGATTCTACGATGAGTAATTGCTTGGCCATTCTTTAGACTGTGCTCTTCTATAAGTGTGGGTACCGCCACGGTTGGCTGTATAGCGCCACCTCCGTGGACGGGTACGAAAAAAACGAAACAGCCCTGATTAGCGAACTGCCTTGGTCTTGCCGGAGAATATTCCGATGAAACGGCTAATGCATGCTACCGCTACCAGAAAAAACCAGGTCCTCCATCCAGTGAGCCGTCTCGCGACTACCGGGACGATTGAAGAGCACCATCAACACCACCCATTTAAGTTGTTCCAGGTCGAAGTCTTCCACTTCCAGCGCCATGGCCTTGGCAATCACACACTCTCTTGCCACCGGATCCAGCACCCCGACCTGCTCCAGGAAAAGTAGAAAACCGCGGCCCTCAATCTCCAGCCTGTCCGCCTCTTCCGAGGTGTAGATCCGCATCGCCTGGTCTTGCTTTCGGGAGCCATGGGGAAAGGCTTCCGGCTGCTCATGCAAATCCTCCAACCAGGCAAAGGCCTTGCTGATCTGCCCTTCAGGAAAACCCGCTTGGCTCAGCTCCTGGCGCAGCACATCCTCGTCGGAATCCACATTGACCTCTTCATCCATATAGTGCTCAAAGAGATACATGAGGACATCCAAAACATTTTCTTTCATCTGTAGGGCCTGTTAATACTATTTATATCGCAGCGACGGCGGCCATTTTTCGACCCGCCAAGGCGCAGCAATTGCCGTGTACTTACTGTACACAAGTGAGCTGCAACGCAGACGGGTGGAAAAATGGCCCCATCCCTTCGGGTTGCGCCCCAAATCGGGCCAGCCTGCGTTGCTCGTCGTTCATTTAGAATCACTAAACTTCTCTCCTTGCGCCTTGCCTGGCCCGATTTGGGTCAGCAACGCTGTGATAGAAATAGTATTAACAGGCCCTAGTTCCTTTGTGTACAGCGGCTGTAGACGCCACCGGCCGCACACGCGACGGCACCCTGTAATTCGAGGCGCAACAGCATGGAGGAAAGCATATCGGCCGTCAATCCGGTGCGCTCCACCAATATATCGATGGGTGTAGGCTCATATCCGAGGGCCTCCAGTAGCTGCAAATATTCCGGGTCCAGAGGTTCTTTAACCCGGTTTTCTTCTGGTATTTCAGGCGTTGTGGACGCCTCTAGCAGGCCTCTGGCCTGGACCGCAATCTCCTCGAGAATATCGCTTTCCGTCTGCACCAGTTTGGCGCCGTCCCGGATCAGCCGGTTACAACCGCGGGCAAGAGGGTTATGGATGGAACCGGGAATGGCAAAAATCTCTCGACCCTGCTCACCGGCCAGCCGCGCGGTAATCAGGGCGCCGCTGCGCTCAGCCGCCTCTACCACCAGGACCCCGAGCGACAAACCACTGACGATGCGATTACGGCGGGGAAAATTAGATGCTGATGGCGGCGTCCCCACGGGAAATTCTGAAATAACCGCACCGCTTTCCGCTATCTCCCGAGCCAACTCCCGGTGGGCTGCAGGATAGATACGATCCGGCCCACAACCGGTCACTGCCACCGTTTCACCCCCGGCGGCCAGCGCCCCGCGATGGGCCGCAGCATCAATACCGCGCGCCAGACCACTGATTATCGTCAAACCACTATGCGCCAGCTTTTTGGCAAAGGCGCGGGCAGTTTCGCGCCCTACCACGGTGGGATTTCTAGCCCCTACAATACCGATTTGTACCGACTGCAGAGCCTCGGGATGACCGTCTATGAAGAGTATCGGGGGCGGATCCGAAATCTCACGCAATATCGGAGGATAATCGAGGTCCTGGAGGGTCAGCAGGTGATGTCCGGGCAGGGAAAGCCACTCCAAATCCAGGTCCACCGCACGCCAGTCCGGGGTCTGGATGGCAGCAATACTTTCAGCCCCAATCCGTAACGCCTGCAACTCGGCCGCTCGCGCCTGAAAAACCGCTTGGGGGTTTGAAAAATGTGCCAGCAGGCCGGCAAAGCGACGACTGCCAATGCCGGGCGTTCGGTGTAGCGCCAACCAGTATTTCACGGCGCAACCAACACGCAGGCTGATATAGAACTATGCAGCTTTCGCATCCTGCATCCTTGCAGCAAGCTGAAAAGGCGATTTTAGCCTAGGGATTACGGACCTTGTCGGCAATGTGCATGGGCCGAATCGCGTCCATAATTAATGCATAACTTACCCGTTCAAAAGGGCGGAATACCATCAATATGCCGGCACGTTCTTCTGGCAAGCGCACCTTCTGCAGACTCTTGTCCCTCGGGGTCAATGCCTGTTGGATACTTTGAACCAACCGATCTGCGGATGCAAAGAAGCCAGCGAAACCGCCCTGCCTGTCCGCATCACTGTCCTTGACCGTATTCAAGTCCTTGGAAACCCGGACGGTGGCCCGGGGATCCTTCACTTCTACGCCACGCTGGTAGACCGCCATAACATGGCCCACCTCCATGCCCTCACGCTCGCCCAGATTCAGCACCACAACCTGATACTGGCCCACCTGGGTTACACCGTCGAGTACCGCAATGATTTCACCGTTAATAGAAGGCCCGGGTGTGTGCGGCATGAAATTCTGATCGGCACGCTGATCCTGTACCGGCAGCAAGCGATCACCGATGCGAACCTCACGCGTGGAGGATGTCAGGTGCATGGTAGAGGGGTCACCACTTTGCTTGAGCAATGCATCAGCAACATGCACGGCTTCATAGCCAAGAATCTCTTCCTTACCATTCACCGTCTGGGTGTAGGCCGGGCCGCTACGCAATACGGCGTAACGTGAGGCATCACTATCCTTGATGCCACGCACATAAACCGAATAGTCCTTACCAGCCAGCAAATGCTCCTTACCCACGGAGACGATATAGGGCGCCGCATCCAGTTCCCCCTCATTCACTACCCGCGGACGGCTGAGAAACTGCTTGATGGCATCCAAGGGAATGGCGGGAATGGCGCCGGTTTCCTGCGGCAAAGTCCGCACGCCTGGAGAAAGCTTGACGGTGGGACGGCCACGCCGATGAACTCGCAATACCGGCTTCCCGTCTTTGTAGCTCAGGGTAATTTCATCGCCAGGGTAAATCAGATGTGGATTACGAATCTGGGGGTTGACCTCCCAGATTTCCGGCCAGCGCCAGGGTTCGGTCAGAAAGCGCCCGGAAATATCCCAAAGCGTGTCACCCTTGACGACCACATGGCGCTCTGGATGCGTCGGGTTCAGGGTGAGCGTGTCGGCCAAGGCCACTCCCGAGGCCAATAAAAGGCACCAAGACAGGACAAGGATCTTCTTTAAAGACATGGTCTCCCCCCCAAAACGGTAATCAGTGGCTTCACACGAAAGCCCGCAACACTTAGCACAATGGTCTAAATATAGGCCATATTACACTGAAATTTCAATAAAAGAATGGGGGTGGGCTCACACTATGACGGCATATGTAGGAAGCATTTTCATCATCATCAATGCTCCGTGCTCTAGGAGCCTGTCGGATTTAGGCGTCCATAGTGAGGAAAAGCTATTTTGTGCAGCGATGCACATATGCCGCGGCAGTATGGCCGCTCCCGCATATCCTGTACTCCGCGACCTAAGGCCATCCATGGACAAAGATGCCAAGGAGCGGTGATTGAGACAGATTTTTTGATCGTTTGAGGATAAGAGTCACTCTGTTAGACGAATAAGGCCGGGCAACAGGGCCAATTAGGGCTTTTCCGTAGTAGGGCAGTCCTAAATCCGACAGACTCCTAGTATAGTGATTGGCTAAATATCATTTTTCACAATCTTGCCCATGGCCATACTCCCAATCCTCCATTTTCCCGACCCAAGATTACGCGAAACTGCGCACGCAGTTAGCGCGGTGGACGACAAACTGCGTGAACTCGTCGACGATATGCTTGAGACCATGTACGGCGCACCGGGTGTTGGCTTGGCTGCCACCCAAGTTGGGGTGGCCAAGCGGCTCATCGTATTCGATATCTCCGAGGCACGGGATACGCCGCAGTGCCTGTTTAACCCGCAGATCCTGGCCACAGACGGGATTTCCGAGCGTGAAGAGGGTTGCCTGTCGGTTCCCGGGGTTTATGAAACTGTCACGCGGGCCGAAAGCGTGCGCGTGCGGGGGAGGGATCGGGATGGAAAAACAGTGGAATTTGAGGCTGAAGGGTTTCTCAGTCACTGCATACAACATGAAATAGACCATCTGAATGGAAAACTCTTTGTCGATTATCTCTCCGGCCTCAAACGCTCAAGGATCCGCAAACAGGCACTGAAACACCGACGGGAAAAGCTGTAAGCACCCGGCAGCCCACAAAAAACCAACCTCCATGAACCACCCCCATTCCCTGATTTTTGCTGGCACCCCTGATTTCGCTGCCACTATTCTCGCCGGCCTGCTAAGCGCAAATTATCGTGTACTGGCAGTGCTAACCCAGCCCGACCGGCCCGCCGGACGTGGCCGGAAACCGCGGCCAAGTGCGGTCAAGCAACTCGCGGACCAATACGACATCCCGATACTGCAGCCACAAAGCCTGAAAGATGAGGAGGTCCAGAGTCAGCTAACCGCACTCGCCCCCGAGGCCCTCGTGGTGGCCGCCTACGGCCTGCTCCTGCCGCCTGCCGTGCTGTCGTTGCCACGTTATGGTTGTATCAACGTACACGCCTCGCTGCTGCCACGCTGGCGTGGTGCTGCGCCCATACAGCGCGCGCTGCTCGCCGGCGATAAAGAAAGTGGGATTTCCATCATGCAAATGGATGAGGGACTCGATACCGGCGACATCCTTACACTCGCCCGCTGCCCTGTTTTTCCCGAAGATACTGCTGGCAGTCTGCACGACCGCCTCGCCAAGTTAGGTAGCCAGACCCTGAACAGCACCCTCGAGCAGTTGGGTAGTGAGCCGCTGCGGGCTAGCGCCCAGGATAACCTTCAGGCCAACTACGCCGAGCGCCTTAGCAAGCAGGAGGGCGAACTGAACTGGAAGCTGCCGGCGGCAACACTCGAACGTCAGGTTCGCGCCTTTAACCCCTGGCCCGTGAGCTACACCACCTGCGACCAGTCCCGGCTGCGGATTTGGCAGGCAAGGTACATTCCACATGACACTGGCGAACCACCAGGAACCGTGATTGCAACCTCGGCTGACGGCATTGATGTGGCGACTGGCGACGGTTTGCTACGACTGCAGACGGTGCAGCGTCCCGGGGGGCGTGCATTAAAAGCCAGGGACTATCTCAATGCAGTGTCGCTGCCTATTGGCGCCCAACTTGGATAAATCCCCCCAACTTCCCACCGGTAACTGATACACAAACATGGCCCGAAAAAAAACTAAACTCCGTGCCCGTGGCTTTGCCCTGCAGGCCCTGCTTGAGGTCCTGCACCAGGGCCATTCCCTGTCCCGTGCCCTGGCCGAACGCAGCACGGCACTTTCCGATCCCCGGGAGCAGGGGCTCGCCGGGGAGCTCAGCCACGGGGTATTGCGCTGGCTGCCGCAACTGGAAGCGATCATTGGAAAATGCCTCCATCGGCCCATGAAGGCACGGGATCGTGATCTGCGCATCGTACTGATGCTGGGGACCTACCAACTGCTACATACGCGCATCCCACCCCACGCGGTGCTAGCAGAAACCGTGGCTCTGGCCGAGACCTTGGGCAAAGGCTGGGCCAAAGGTTTTGTCAACGGTACGCTGCGTGGCTTACAACGCCAACAAGAGCAGATTCTGACCGCCATTAAGGCGGATCCAGTGGCTAACCTGGCCCATCCTGCCTGGCTGATTGACACCATAAAAGAGGCTTGGCCGGAGCATTGGCAGGCGGTCCTGAAAGCCAATCTGGCCCGCGCTCCCATGACCCTGCGCGTTAACATCCAGCGCCAGAGCCGCAAGCATTACCTCCAGCGGCTGGCGGAGGCGGGCCACAGCGGTCGGGCCGCAAGCCATGCCAAGGCCGCCATTCACCTGGATGAGCCCTGCTCGGTCCAGGCCCTGCCCGGCTTTGCCGAGGGGGACGTCTCGGTTCAGGATGCCGCCGCCCAGCTAGCCGCCCCCTTGCTCGACCCACAAGCGGGACAACGGGTGCTCGATGCCTGCGCCGCGCCGGGGGGCAAAACCGCCCACCTGCTAGAATACGCCCCCGCCATCAAAACCCTCACCACGCTGGAATACGATCCCGAGCGCATTCCACGCCTGGAAGAAAACCTGCAAAGGCTGGGACTGCAGGCGGACACGCTCTGCGCCGACGCCACCAAAACCGCTGACTGGTGGGACGGACAACCCTATGAACGCATCCTCGTGGATGCACCCTGTTCAGGCACCGGCGTTATCCGTCGCCATCCCGATATCAAGGTGCTGCGCCGCGCTGGCGACGTTCCACGACTCGCCCATACCCAGCATCTGATGCTGGAGGCCCTGTGGCCCCTGCTGGCTCAGGGCGGAGTGCTGCTATACGCTACCTGCTCCACACTACCGGCGGAAAACCAGCAGCTGGCAAGGAATTTTCTGCAGCAACACAGTGATGCCAAGGTACAAATCATCGACGCAAGCTGGGGCCACGCCAGAGCGCCAGGACGGCAAATTCTGCCTTCTGAAGATGACATGGACGGATTCTTTTATGCTCGTTTCCAAAAACACTAAAAGCCACCGGGCGAGGATCAGGGCCAGACCGTAATATGCACCGTGGAAATATACTGATTTGGAGCTGCTTCTGTGCCCTCTGCCTGATCGCCCAGGCAGCCACGGCCCAGGCCTTCATCGTGCAAGAGGCCAGCACGCGATTATCCAATGACGTCTATCTGCTCAATGCCAAAATTGAACTCAATCTCAGCACCGAAAGTCTGGAAGCACTGGAAAATGGGGTTCCGCTCACCATCGGCCTGGAGATCGAAATACGGCAGCAGCGCAAGCTGCTGTGGCCAAAGCGCGTGGCCCGGGTAAACACCCACCACCAGCTAAAATTTCATGCTCTAAGCAAGCAATATCTGTTGAAAAATCTGAATACAGGCGTAACCACAAGCTTCAGGTTACTGGTAGATGCCCTGGAGGCCCTGGGTAGCTGGCAGGATTTTCCACTCATTGATGGCACCCTGCTGCAGGCTGAAAAGCACTATCTTGGCCGCCTGCGCCTGCGCCTCGACATCGGTGCACTGCCTGCACCGCTACGCTTGGTGGCCTATCTGAGTCCGGCATGGCGGATGAAAAGCGACTGGTATCAATGGCCACTTCAGCATCCCTAAGACTTTGGCCATGAGACTCCATCCATGAAACGTTGGCTAAAGGGCGCAGGTCCCGCCATTTGTCTGGTCCTGCTCATCCTCAGCTCGCTATTTCTCATGAGCGAGGCGACGCAAAATTCAGCCCGCTTTGGGGAACTCTATTTACTGCTATTTCTCGCCAATGCCCTGGCGTTGCTATTTCTCGCCTTCCTCATCGGCTGGAAACTGGTTGGTCTTCTACGTCAGGTACGCCAAGGTGTCGGCGGCGCCCAACTCACCATGCGCCTGGTGGCCATGTTCGTGCTCCTCTCCCTGACTCCGGTGGTTGTTCTGTATGCCTTTTCCCTGCAATTCCTGCAACGCGGTATCGATAGCTGGTTTGATGTACGCATAGAAAAGGCCCTTGAAAGCTCGCTGGAACTAAGCCGCGGCGCACTTGGCAGCCGCATGCGAGAGCGTCACAGGCAAACCGAATTGATGGCAGAAGAATTGAGCCTCTCTCCGGCGGAATATATTGCCGGCCAGCTTGATGAAGTACGCCGCCGTGGCGATGCCTCCGAACTGGTGCTGATGTCCACTGCACAACAGATAGTGGCCATGAGCAGCGCAGACCCCACCGCCATCTTGCCGCACCTGCCGGAGGAGGCCATCCTGCTGCAACTGCGCCAGACCGGACGTTATATCGGGCTTGATCCCATTGCTGGTGCCGGACTGCATATCCGTATTATTTTGTCTCTCCCCAACGCCTCGGCCACCCAGAATGCACCACTACTCCAGGCCCTGTTTCCGGTCACCCCGCGGCTAAACGAATTAGCCAACGAGGTGCAATCTGCCTTTGCCCAATACCGTGAACTCGCCTATCTGCGCAAACCGCTCAAGCTCAGTTTTATCCTCACCCTTTCGCTGGTGTTGCTTCTCAGTGTTCTGGGGGCCATTTGGGCGGCCTTCTACTCCGCCCACCGCCTGGTGGCTCCGCTGCGGGATTTAGCCCAAGGCACCCGTGCAGTGGCAGGGGGTGATTACGAAACCCGACTGCCGGGGTCGGGTAGCGACGAGATCGGCTTTCTGGTGGATTCCTTCAATGACATGACCGGAAAGCTCGGCCGCGCCCGCGATGAAACTCGCCTCAGCCAGCAGCAGGTAGAGGAGCAAAGGAGCTATCTGGAGGCCATCCTGAGCCACATGTCTGCCGGCGTGCTTACCCTGGATCAACAGGGACGACTGCACACCGCGAACCAGCGTGCCGGACAGATCCTGAGCCTTGATCTAGAGGGGCAGGAGGGTCGTGGTCTCGCCGATCTGGCCAAACAATATCCCCATATCCTCGATCTCGTAGCGAGCGTGCAGGAAAAACTGGAACAGCAAAGCGCGGACTGGAGTGAAGAAATCAGCCTGCAGGGAGAAAGTGCTCGCCAGGTGCTCATGTGCCGGGGCACACCACTCACCACCGCAGACGGCCCCTCACCCGGGCACGTCATCGTCTTCGAGGATATAACGGCCCTGGTCCAGGCCCAGCGCAATGCCGCCTGGAGCGAGGTGGCACGGCGTTTGGCCCACGAAATTAAAAATCCTTTGACCCCGATTCAGCTGTCTGCCGAACGCCTGCGACATAAATACCTGCCCATCCTCACGGACGATCAGGGCGCCACTCTGGATCGTCTCACTCATACTATTGTGCAACAGGTAGAGGCCCTGAAAGGCATGGTAAATGCCTTCTCCAGCTACGCCCGCAGCCCCCAAAGCCACCCACGCGCCCTTGATCTTGGCAATCTGGTAAACGACGTCACCGAGCTCTACCGCAGTAATCGTGCCGGCACCACCGTCCACTGCCATATTGAAAAAAACCTGCCCTTAATAGAGGCGGATCCGGACCGCCTCCGGCAAGTGCTACACAATCTCGTCCGCAACGCCCTCGAGGCAGATACTGGTGACGACGCAACAGAGATAACCATCGTGGTCGGGCGCTACCAGCACCGTGGTCAAGAAAGCATTGAGTTGCGCGTACGTGACCAGGGCAGTGGTTTCCCCGAAGATTTGCTAGCTCAGGCCTTCGAGCCTTATGTCACTACCAAAACCAAGGGCAATGGCCTCGGCCTTGCCATCGTCAAGAAGATTGTGGAGGAGAATGGCGGCATGGTCTGGGCAGAAAACAACCCGCAGCAAGGCGCAAGCATCATCTTGCGTTTTCCGCTAAGCCGCCTGGCAACAAAACAAAAGGCCAATTTATGAGCGCTTATATACTGGTGATAGACGACGAGCCGGACATCCGGCTGTTGGTACAGGAAATTCTTCAGGATGAGGGCTACGAGGTAGTGGTGGCAGAAAATGCGGCCTCGGCCCGTGAGGCCCGCCAGGCACGCCGCCCCGATCTTATCCTGCTGGATATCTGGATGCCGGATACCGACGGCATCAGCCTGTTGCGGGAATGGACCGAAAGTGGCCAGCCCAACCCACCCGTCATCATGATGTCTGGTCATGGCACGGTAGAAACCGCCGTGGAGGCAACCCGCCACGGAGCCTACGATTTCCTCGAAAAACCGCTCTCCCTGGCCAAGCTGCTACTAACCGTCCGCCACGCCCTGGAAAATACCCAGCTCGTTCAGGAGAACATTGGCCTCAAAGGCACCAACCATGCCCTCGCTGAACCCATCGGCCACAGCGAGGCCATGCAGCAGCTACGCACCCAAATCCAGCGCATCGGCGGTCACGACACCCCGGTGTTATTGACGGGCGAAGCAGGCAGCGGCAAAGAAGTCTGCGCCCACTATCTGCACCAGCAAAGCACCCGCCGTGAAGGTCCCTACATACGAGTCGCGGTGGCTGGTAAGGGCAGTGCCAACGCCCTCACGGAGTTATTTGGCAGCGAAGCCGGCGAAGAGATCAATTTTGGCTCCCTGGAGCAGGCCAATGGGGGCACGGTACTGCTCTCGGATATAGCCGACATGGATGACGAAACCCAGCTCAAGCTGCTTGGAGCCCTGCAACATGGCAGCTTCCTGCGCGCCGGTGGCAGTGAAGCCGTTAAGGTCGATATTCGCATCATCAGCGCCACTCACCGCGATCTTGCCATGGAGGTCAAAAACGGACGCTTTCGTGAGGACCTCTACTACCACCTGAATGTACTGCCACTGACCGTGCCTCCCCTGCGGGAACATGCCGAAGACATCCCGGAGCTGCTGGAATACAACGTCAACCTGCTGGCCGCCCGCGAGCAACTTCCCTATCGCCACTTCAGTGTGGCCGCCCAAAATCGGCTGCGTCACTACCCATGGCCTGGAAATGTTCGCGAGCTAAGCAATATCGTCCAGCGCCTGTTGATCCTCGGTAACGGCCCGGAAATTGATGCCGCCGAAGTAGACCAGGCACTGGGGGAGGGTAACGATGCCTCCATCAACACCACCAGCCCGGATCTGGGGATTCCCCTGAAAGAGGCCAGAGAAAACTTTGAGCGCAGCTATCTGGAACAGCAGCTACGTGAGGCCGGTGGCAGCATCAGCGAGGCAGCTCGGCGTAGCGGGTTGGAACGCACCCATCTCTACCGTAAGCTGCGCAGCCTCGGCATCCAGCGCCGCAGCTAATCGTTTAGACTTTCCCATGCTATTTTCGCAGAATGCCTGCTGGCCGTTATCAGGGGTGCTTTTTCAGCTATGAAAATCATCATTCTCGGTGCGGGACAGGTGGGCAGTTCGCTTGCCGCCAGCCTCGCCAATGAAGCCAATGACATTACCGTGGTAGACGAAGACGGGGAGCAGCTACGTACCCTCCAGGATCATCTCGATCTGCGTACTGTCCGCGGACACGCCGCTTACCCCCATATACTGGAGCAGGCGGGCGCTGAAGATGCCGATATGCTGGTCGCCGTCACCAATAGTGACGAGACCAATATGATCGCCTGCCAGGTGGCCTACACGCGGTTTCACACCCCCACCAAAATTGCCCGCATCCGCGCGCCTGAATTTGCCACCGAAAAGGCCCTGTTCTGCCAAGAGGCGCTGCCCATAGACGTGCTCATCAGCCCCGAGCAACTGGTTACCCACGCGGTCCAGCGCCTCATCGAAACTCCCGGTGCGCTACAGGTAATGGATTTTGCCAACGGCAAGGTCCGGCTGGTGGCGGTTAAGGTCTACCACGAGGGTGCGCTCGCCGGCCATAAGCTCAAATCCATCTCGGCACTGGTGCCCGAGATCGAGATGCGTATCGTAGCCATCTTTCGCCGTGGGGAATCCATTATTCTCAAGCGCGACACCGAGCTCGAGGGCGACGATGAAGTCTTCTTCCTGGCCGCTCGGGAACACATTGCCGTGCTGATTCACAAGCTGGTAAAAATGGATGAGCCGGTACGCAATGTGATCCTTGCCGGGGGTGGCAACATTGGCAAACGGCTGGCGCTGGCGCTGGAAAACGATTATCAGGTAAAACTCATCTGTCATCGCCGCCCACGGGCCAAAGAACTCTCCCATGAGTTGGTGAATACCATTGTGCTGCAGGGCGACGCGGCCGATGAAGAACTGTTACGAGATGAAAATATCGAGCGTACAGACGTATTCTGCGCGGTCACCAACGATGACCAGGTCAATATCCTCTCGGCTATGCTGGCCAAGCGCATGGGTGCCCATAAGGTCATGGCCCTGATTAACCGGCCGGCCTATGTGGACCTGGTGCAGAGCGACATGCTGGATATTGCCATCTCGCCGCAACAGGCCACCATCAGCGGCCTACTCACCCACGTACGCAAGGGTGACGTCGTTGCCGTACATTCCCTGCGCCGCGGTGCCGCAGAGGCCATTGAAGCCGTTGCCCACGGCGACACCAAAACCTCGCGTGTGGTTGGCAAACGTATCGAGCAACTGAAACTTCCCAAGGGCTGTGCCGTCGGCGCCATCGTGCGCGGGGAGGAGGTAGTCATCCCGCACCACGAAACCGTCATCGACGCCGATGACCACCTTATCCTGTTCCTGGTAGACAAACGCCGGGTAGCAGAAGTGGAGCGGCTATTTGCGGTCGGGATTGGCTTCTTTTGAGCCCCATAGCCGGATCCATCAGTATCCATGCGTAGACCCGCCATACAACGCATCCTTGGGCTCTTGCTCATGGTTTTTAGCCTCACCATGCTCGCGCCCTATGGAGTTTCCCGCTGGTATGCAGACGGGGCCGATGAAGCCTTTCTCACTGCCTTCGTAGTCATTTTTGGTGGTGGAATACTGCTCTGGCTACCAGTCTGCCGGGTGCGCCGGGAACTGAAGCTCCGGGACGGCTTTATCGTCGTGCTGCTGTTCTGGGTAGGGCTGAGTCTCTCGGGAGCGGTTCCCCTGATGCTGGCCGAACATCCTCACATGCGCCTTGCTGATGCGGTCTTTGAATCGGTATCCGGACTCACCACCACTGGTGCCACAGTGCTTACCGGCATAGACGAACTGCCGCGCTCGATCCTGTTCTACCGTCAGTTCCTGCAATGGCTGGGCGGCATGGGCATCATCGTGCTGGCGGTCGCCATCCTGCCACTGCTTGGCATCGGTGGCATGCAGCTCTATCGCGCCGAGACCCCGGGGCCCATGAAGGATCATAAGCTTACGCCTCGCATTGCTGAAACCGCCAAGGCGCTATGGTATATCTACCTCTCCCTCACCATCCTCTGCGCCGGGGCCTACTGGCTAGCCGGGATGACGCCCTTTGATGCCATCGGGCACAGCTTCTCCACCGTAGGTATCGGCGGATTTTCCACCCATGATGCCAGCCTCGGTTACTTTGATAGCCCGTTAATTGAAGGCATTGCCGTAGTTTTTATGACCGTAGCCGGGATCAACTTTGCCCTCCACTACGCCGCCTGGCATTCGCTCAGCATCCGCGCTTATCGTGGCGAAGAGGAACTAAAGACCTACCTGTTCCTGCTCCTTGGGCTCGCCATAATTGCCACTCTCTACCTATACTTTTCCGGCACCTTCAGTGGTTTCCTCAATGCCGCCCGCTTCGGTATCTTCCAGGCCGTTTCCATCAGCACCACCACCGGATTTACCACGGCTGGCTATTACGTATGGCCCAGCTTCCTGCCGGTATTATTGCTGTTTGCCAGCTTTGTCGGCGGCTGCGCCGGTTCCACCGGGGGCGGCCTCAAGGTGATTCGGATATTACTGCTGTTCAAACAGGGGATGCGCGAGGTTCTCCGCCTTATCCATCCCAATGCGGAGGTCCCTATTCGTGTCGGCGGCGCGGCCTTGCCGGACCGGGTGGTGGATGCGGTATGGGGGTTTTTTGCAACCTATGTGGCGATCTTTTCATTCCTGCTGCTGGCTCTGATGGCCACTGGCCTGGATCAGGTAACCGCCTTCTCGGCAGTGGCCGCGAGCATGAATAATCTGGGGCCGGGACTCGGTGATGTCGGCGCCAATTACGGCACCATCAGCGATACCGCCAAGTGGTTGCTGTCCCTTGGCATGCTGCTCGGCCGCCTGGAAATATTTACCCTGCTGGTTATCCTCTCTCCAAGCTTCTGGCGCCCCTAATTTGGCCAGGGATGGCCTTATGTCGTAAAGCACAAGGATGTGCGAGAACGACGCTTGGCCAGGGGCACCCTTATATCGTAAAGCTAGTGGCTTATGTTGGGTTACGCTGCACTAACCCAACCTACGGTGGGTTTTGAGGTCGAGTAGGTCGGATTAGCGTAGCGTAATCCGACAACGGTCTAGCCAGAGCCGTGTAGCACTAACTGGCCGGTGAGCTCGGTAACACTTCCAAGATCGTGACGGACAAGGTATTCCAGCAGTCCGGCATTGATCTTCGGGCACACCAGCGGATCGTAAAACAGTGCTGTTCCCACGCCCACGGCACTCGCGCCGGCAAGCAAAAATTCTATCGCATCCCCCGCTGTACGCACCCCACCCTGACCGATGATGGGCACACCGTGGGGATAAGCAACCTGATAAACCTGATGTACTTTTAACAAGGCCACCGGTTTAATTGCCGGGCCGGAAAGACCACCCTGATTGTTGCCCAACTGCGGTCGCCAGGTCTCAATATCGATAGCCATACCGGCCAGCGTATTGATTACTGAGAAGGCACTGGTCCCGGCATCAATACACCGGCGCGCGCACTCAGCAATATCGGTCTGATTGGGGGAGAGTTTGGTAATCAGCGGCTTGTTAGTCACCGCCCGGCAGGCCGCCACCACCCGCGCCGACATCTCCGGGTCATTGCCAAACTGCTGGCCACCGGCACGGACATTGGGGCAGGAGATATTGATCTCGATGGCATCAATTGGGGAGTCGTCAAACAGCCGTGCGACCTCCGCATACTGCGCCAGCGTAGCTCCAGCAATATTAGCGATGTAGCGGGTTTCGGAAAAATCCAGGCGCGGCAGGATGGTTTCTATTACATGCTTTGCGCCAGGGTTTTGCAGCCCGATAGCGTTCAACATACCGCCCGTGGCCTCATAGACACGATGGGTTGGATTGCCGAGACGCGCCTCCAGGGTAGTGCCTTTTAGACACACGGCGCCGGCATCGGTGTTGGAAAAGCCCTGGACCCGCGTGTACTCTTCACCGAAGCCGACGCAGCCCGAGAGCAAAACCAGTGGCGTGGTGAGATTCAAACCACAAAAATCTACCGCCAGCCTTGTCTTATACGATTCAACTGCCACCATGTTCCACGTCGTCCTCTACCAACCCGAAATCCCGCCCAATACCGGCAACATTATACGCCTGTGCGCCAATGCCGGGGCCGCGCTCCACCTCATCCATCCGCTGGGTTTCGCCATGGATGACCGCAAGCTAAAGCGCGCCGGGCTCGACTACCACGAGTGGGCCAAGATAATGGAACATCCGGATTTCAAAAGCTTTCAGAGCAGTATTTCGCCTCACCGACTACTCGCCTTTTCCACCCGCGGAACGTGCCGCTACGACGACTTCAGCTTCCAGCCGGGTGATGCCCTGCTATTCGGCCCGGAAACCCGCGGGCTGCCAACGGAGCTCCTTGCCGAGGTCCCGGAGCAGCAGTGCCTGCGAATCCCCATGCGCCCGGACAATCGCAGCCTGAATCTATCCAATGCCGTGGCCATCGTCCTCTACGAGGCCTGGCGGCAAACGGATTTTTCAGGCTCCTAGGATTTGCGCCTGCACCAGAACATGGCGCGCGATTTCGCAGGCTTGCTGCTGCTATTTTCTGCCCTCGTAGTGAGCCTGGTTTACAACGGCATTCATCTGCAGTACTTCGCCGTCGCCATCGCGCTGTTGTTATGCGCCTTGACCTACGGCCTGCTGGCCAGCTACCGCGACGGTGTTGTTTTTTCCATCACCCGGGTCACCTTCAGCCTGTTGCTGTTCTGGGCCTGGCTGGGACTGAGTATTTTCTGGAGCGTGACACCCTATGTCAGCGTCATCATGTTCTGGTGGCTGGGCGCGCTACCGCTTGCCTTTCTGAGCTGGGTGTTGCTTCCCTCAACACTGCGCTGGAAAAGCCTCTTTCCGCTTATCCAATGCCTCGGCCTCGCCCTGGCACTATTTGCGCTGTATCAAAATTTTTTTCTGCACACGGACCCTCGCTCGATCTTCTTGAACCGCAACTCCCACGCCGCCTTTTTGAATCTCATCGCACTGGCCGGCATGGGTACGTTGCTGCATGCCCTCGCAGCCAAGCGCGCCAGCGCGCTGTGGTACGCCGTGGTACTTTTCCTGCTTGCTCTGGCGGTCTTTCTTACGGGTAGTCGTGGCGCCACCCTGGCACTTCTCATCGGTAGCGTGATTGTGCTCCGACCACACCGCCCCAAACTGTCCGGCCATGCCGAGCTGATAGTTATCCTGCTATTGGTCTGCGCTTATGCCCTGACCAATCTTGGTTTTATGGCGGGACAGTCCAATGTCGACCGACTGCTTAACCTCTACACGCCGGGCAGTGCGGGGCTCAGCCGCTTTGTTATCTGGGAGGCGGGCTGGCGCATGTTTGCCGATGCGCCGTGGCTGGGGTGGGGAGCGGGCACCTTCTGGCTGGCCTTTCCCCAATATCGCCACGCCACAGATATGAGCGCCGGCTTTTATGCCCACAACGACTACCTGCAACTGGCCATAGAGAACGGTCTTATCGGCCTCGTGCTATTTCTGGCCCTGCTCGTGGCGGTGCTGCGACTCTACGCCCGGGCGCGGCACCTCGAAGCGGGAAATGCCTCCCGGAATCGGGAGATTTCCGCGTTATTCGCGGCCCTCGCAGCAACTGCCCTGCACAGCTTTTTTACCTTCAACCTCTACGTCTTTCCCATCGCCATACTCGTGGGCCTCATACTTGGCCGACTGCATCAGTTAGCCTATACAAAACCGCAACCGGCAGGATGGTCCTTCTCTCCAGCCAGGTTTTTCCGGCCCCTACCCTATCGGCTCATGATTATATTGGGCAGCGCCATACCTCTCGTCTACCTGTTGAGTCTGGGGCTGGCCTATCACCTGTCCATGGAGGCCCGCGGGCTACTGAATCAGGGCCAATATCGACAAGCGCTCACTACCCTGAAGCAAGCCCAACGCTATGGTCCCGAGATTCATGTGTCGCTGTTGGAAGAGGCGCGGATATATACCCTCTTGCTGAAACGGAAAACAGAAATGCCCGCCGAGCAGCGTGCCATCCTCTATGCTGAGGCCCAGCGCCTGCTGGATAAGGCCCAGAACAATAACCCCCTCTCACCCGATAATTATTATTACCGGGCGCGCCTGACCCAGACTATGCAAACACTTGCGAGCACTGACTGGAAAGCCCGAACTACGCATTTCTACCGCGAAGCGCTAAGAGTGGATCCGCTGTACTACCAGGCCCGTGTGGCCTACGCCCGTTTCTTGTTAGCGGATTCAAAGGCACCCAGGGCATTGGCGATACTGGAGGGTGGGAGCCGCTACCCCTATCCGCCCAGCATGGCGGTATTACGCTACTACCACCTGCTGGCCGAGCAAAACCGGGCTGCCGGAAATCTTAAAAGAACGACAAAGGTCGAGGCCCGTTACCATGAGTTAGCAGCGCAACTCATCACTATGGGGATATTGCTTAAGAAGGAAGGTAGCATCACGGAATAACAATGAAAGCTTTCCCGGAAGCTAACAGCACCATAATACGTGGCATATCATGGCGCTTGGCCGGGATGATGAAGGGAGTGCCCGCCACCCGCTACGGGAAAACGACGGTGGCCAGCACTTGGCGGGAGACGAAGCTGTGGTCGCCCAGACTGCCACGGCTGGCGGTGGCAATGAGGTTATAAACCGTGTAGTTGGTAGCACCCTCGACAACCGCTTGGCTAACACAATCCACACTTAATGCGTGTCCATCCAGACCGAAGGCCACGGAGCCAGGGCAAGTGAGTGAGGACGCAGCATTGTTGACGATATCAGCAGTGGCCCATTCGATACCGCTACGGGCTGCAAAATGGGCCCGCGTACCCAGCACCGACAGCATGCCACTAGTCTGCTGCGTCCCACTAAGGCTGGCCATGTAGCCACCCAATGCCGCGAGCACCACGAGTAAAAAGATGGCGCTTACTAGTGCAAAGCCCTGCTGTCTCATGGCACGTTACTGACGTGAACCTGTTGCATCAGGGCCACGCGCTCCCCCTGATTCGATACCGTAATGCGCAATGTGAGTAAACCGCCACGAGTAGCGGTACCCGCCTGATAGCTGAAACTGCAGGCAGTAATGCCATCTGCCAGCAAATGGCCGACAGCGCCTGCTCCCGTCAACTCGGCAGCACTATCCACGTTAGCCTGAATCGGAGTAACCACGTGACCCGCATAGCGGGTCACGCTACCTGCCCCCAGGTTGCAGAGATAGGCCACCGGCCCATCGACGATATAAAAGCGCTGTCCGGGGGAAGTCAGGGGAAAAGGCGCGGCACGAGTGAAACCAACGGACGCAGCCGTCACGGTCTGTAAAGCTGCCACGTTATCCAAGGCGTAAAAATCGGCACCCACCTGGCCAGTGTTGTAGATGACCAGGCAGTCTACCGTTCCAGTGGCGCAATCCCCTGGTACTGCACCCGGGTTGCTAATGATCAAACCCGGAGTAAGCAGATTGGGGAGTACTCCAAGCACTTCGAAGGTATCGGTAACGGCGGTGAAATCCAAAAAATCTTCCGTGCCTAAGGGACCGACCTCAGCACGATAGCGCGCACCACTCACGGTACGGGCAAACTCAATCACTCGACCCGTGCCATCCACACGAATACTGTTGGGCAAGGCCAGTCGAATCTCGCGGCTCATGCGCTCAAGGCTAACCGATGCCACGTCCACCAGTTGCGCACGGCGGCTGAGATCCATGAAGCCCTGGATGGGTTTGGTAATAAAGCGCCCCACCACCACGGCAACGATACCCGTGATCATGATCACCATGATCATCTCAATGAGGGTAAAGCCCCGCCCTTGGAAATTGGCCGGGAAGCTAGAAATTGGCACGGTACCCCGTAAGGGTGATACCCACCCCCGGCACCCGTGTATAACCCACGGTCACCTCTACGCGTTGTACCGGAGCGCCGTTCAGGGTGGCCGCGACCACGCTGACGCCAACCGTATAGTCGGGCAAATCATCGATGGGTGCACCAAACTGATCGCAGGCACAACTACCCAGTACCGGGCAAGCCGTGCTGGTGCTCAGACAGCCATTGTTAGCCAGCGAATGGTAATCATCCACATCATCAAAAATTGCCCGATTGGCACCTTCAGTGTCGGCATCGGGATCGGCGAAGTCCCGCAGCAGGATCTCTTCCAGATAAGACTGGGCAATGGCCAGGGACTGCATCCTTAAAATTGGGTCCGCACTCTTTGCGGTCGTCAGGTTCATCACCGCAAGTATCCCCACCAGACCCACTGAGATGATCACGATACTGATCACCAGCTCAATGAGGGTCGCGCCGTGCTGGCCACGGCGGCGGTCAGAGCGCATGGGCGTAGCCGGTTCCTGCTTCAATACGCAGACCGAGGGAACCGATGGACAGATTAGTGGCCGCGCCCAGGATGTTTCCGGAACCTGGGTCTCGTGGCCGCCCGGCGCGGTCGAAATAGAGGCTCGCCGTACTCCCCACGCTAATGCCCGCTGGCGGACTGGCAGCAAAGCCGCCAACCCGCGTCGGATGGGCAATGGCCACGCTAAAGGCACCGCTGCGACAGCCACCATTGCGCCGATTCAGACTGTAGCCGCCGGCATTGACGCTCAATTGCACATCACAACCCGAAGCCAGCGCCACCTTCTGTGCATAGCGGGCCGCTGCCAGGGTCTCCTCAAAGAAGCCACGCTCGTCGAAGACGCCCTGATTGAAAAAACGCGGCAAGGCCACCACAGCAAGGATCCCGGTGATGCTAATGACCATCACCAGTTCCATGAGGCTAAAGCCAGCAGAGGCCATCGCCCCCTGATATGGATTTGGGAGGCCCTGCACGATCCTTCCGACAAGCGGGCACAGACCTTGCCTCAACACAGGCTGATGCTCACGCAACAAAACGAAAACGGCTGATTGGCAGGTCACTCCGAAGGCGGCGCAGAGAAGAACCGGAGTCCGTTGAAATACCGCAACGTACTCCTATGCCCCCCACATCACCTGCGGAGCAGGCTTTGTGAAAATAACGGGGTCCAGACCAACCAGCGTTTCCTAGTTGATGCCGTGACCGATAAAGGTTGCACTGGTAGACGTTGGACCATTCAAGGTACAGGTCGTCGTGCCTCCGGCCGAAATACCAGCAGGAGTAATGGTATAGCCAGCCGAAGGTAAGCCTCCATCAAGAGTGCCGTCGAGAACGTCACAATCAGCTACTGCAATGCTATCGGTCGTATTGCCTACACTGCGCACAGCCACATTAATAGCCGAACCGGAACCCAGCGCTCCCGCCACGCCTGCAGTAGTCGCCTGTTGGGCCTCGTCAGAAAGATCAACGAATTTTGGTATCGCAGTGGCCGCCAGTATACCGAGGATGACGATTACCATTACCAACTCAATCAGGGTAAAACCCGCTTGTTGCTTACTCATTTCCATCTCCTTTGATCGGGGCATTGCCCCACCTTTGTGGATGGCATAAAGCTATACCATCCGATTTAACAAAACTTCTAACAACCGCACATATTCAGTGACTACCATCCGTCTTGGCGCTCCAGTGATAGGGCTCACGCGGAACCAGATGGATAGCCGAAAAGCCGTCTGTCCCCGGGTCATAACGACCATTACCATCCACGTCGGTATAGCGTAGATGCGCCTGGAAGCGCGCCCTTTTTGGCCCCGGCAACTCGCTGTAAAAAGAGCCCTCATGGTTAACCCGGTACACCAGACTGGCTTCACCGGCATCGAAATACCAGCTTCCGCCCGCAACGCTGCCCGGGTCCATGTCGTGTAACTCGCCCAAATAATTAGCAGAGCGCTGAAGTGGCGAAACCATAGCATCGCCCTGCTGCGAACTCCGCAACTTGATAGCAAAGGGATTGCTGTGCTCCAGCTCGGCAATGGCCGCATAATCCTGATGTATTAAACGACTCAGGGCGGTCATCCCCAGGGCCTGCTGAAGGTTATAGAGCGTCGCCTCCATGCTGCTTTGCTCTGCCCGTGCCATCAGCGTGCGCATCTTGTGGATACCCACCACGATAAGCACCAACACGATAGCAGTCACCATGCCCAATTCCATCAGGCTCAGCTGCCGCTGAATATGTTGACTAAAAAGGGCCATGACTAGGGTCTGTTAACTCTATTGGCATCACAGCGACGGTGGCCATTTTTCTGCCCGCCAAGGCGCAGCGATTGCCGTGTACTTACGGTACACAAGTGAGTTGCAACGCAGGCGGGTAGAAAAATGGCCCCGTCCCTTCGGGTTGCGCCAAAAATCCAGCCAGCCTGCATTGCTCGTCGTTCATTTAGAGTCACTAAACTTCTCTCCTCGCGCCTTGCCTGACCGGATTTTTGGCAGCAACGCTGTGATGCCAATAGAGTTAACAGACCCTAGCGCTGGGTCGCCGCCGCGCCCAAATCCCACATGGGCAGGAAGACGCCTAGGGCAAGTATCAATACCATGCCCCCCACCGCCACCAAAAGGATTGGCTCGATGGTGGCACTGAGGTTTCTGATGTCGTAACTCACCTCACGCTCGTAAAAACCCGCCACCTCCTCCAACATATCATCCACCGCGCCGGTTTCCTCCCCCACCGCAATCATTTGCAACACCAGCGGTGTGAACATACCGGTGGCCGCAGCGGTACGTGACAGGGAGTCACCGCGCTCAATACCATTGCGCATTTCCAGCACCCGATCCCCCACATATTCGTTATCCACCGCCCGCGCCACCACCGCGAGAGCCTGAATCAGGGGCACGCCGGAGCGCGCGGTGATGGAAAAGGCACGGGCAAAACGCCCCAGCGTGGCGCGCTCAAGAATCCCGCCCACCACCGGGATGCGCAGCTTCCACTTATCCCAACGGTAGCGCCCCTCCTCGGTCCGCACCCAGGCACGGACACCAATAAAAGCGAGTACCAGCAGACCCAGCATATGCGGCCAGTAACTGACGAAGAACGCTGAAACAGACATCAGGATTTGGGTGGCCCAGGGCAATTCGGCATTAAACTGGGCAAAAACCTTGGCAAAGGCGGGAATCACAAACACATTGATGATCCCCATGGCGATGGTGATGGCGATGATGACGAATATCGGGTAACGAAGGGCCGCCTTGATGGCATCCCGGGTCTCTCGTTCCAGCTCCAGATACTGGGTGATACGCAAAAAGGCCTCATCCAGCTGTCCGGTATTCTCCCCCACCCGCACCAGGCTGATGAACAGGCTGCCGAAGATGTCATCATAGCGGGCCAGAGAATTGCCTAATTCCTGGCCTGACTCCAGGTTTTCCCTTACCTCGTCCAGAATTTCCACCATGCGTGGATTGCGCGAGGACTCGGAGAGCCGGCGCAGGCCACGAATCAACGGCACCCCCGCCTTCATCAGGGTGTACATCTGACGGCTGAAGAGAATCAGATCCCCCAGATCCGGGTCCCGTGCGGTAAGGCGTGCATTCAAGGTCGCCAACACATCCGAGTGCACAGTCTCCTCACGGATGTCTACTGGCGTCACACCGCCATTCAGCAGTTGAGCAGCCACCGCGTCAGCGGAAAGAGCATCGATCTGCCCCTCCAGCAAATCACCGCGGCTACCCCGTGCCTTGTAGTTATAAAGCGGCATAAGCTAGTTCCCGGACTCCGCCATGGGCATTGACGGGAGCTCAGTAGCAACCCCGGTCTTCGGCAGCTCCGCCTCCGACTCATCCAGAGTCCCCATGAGGCCCATAGCCTCCTCCAGGGTTGTTTCACCAACGAGCGCCAGTGCCGCCGCATTGTGTGCCAGGGTACAGCCAGCCATCTGCTCCGCAGCCAGGCGGGCAAAAGACTCGGTATCATCATTGCGCAGGGCTTTTTGTAGCGCCGGGTTGATCTCCAGAATTTCGAATACACCGCGCCGACCTGAATAGCCCGTGTGATTGCAATGAGTACACCCCTTCCCATGCAGCAGTTGCTTGCCCTCCAACTGCCCATCCAGCATTTGTTCCAGCCACGCAGTTTCGTGTTCCGTAGCCTGGTATGGCTGTACACAACTCTGACAGATGCGACGCACCAGGCGCTGCGCAACCACGGCGTTTAACGAGGATGCGGTGAGATAGCCCTTGGCCCCCATGTCGAGCAGGCGACTCACGGTACCCACCGCGTCATTGGTGTGTAGTGTGGACAGCACCATGTGGCCGGTCATGGCCGCACGCAGGCCAATCTCTACGGTCTCCTCATCTCGCATTTCGCCCACCAGCACCACATCCGGATCCTGACGCAGCACGGCGCGTAACACCCGCGCAAAGGTCAGATCGATTTCCGGATTCACCTGCACCTGGTTGACCCGCGGCAGGCGATACTCCACCGGGTTTTCTACGGTAATCAGCTTGGTTTCCGGACGATTGAGATGAGATAGTGCGGCATACAGCGTGGTGGTCTTGCCGCTGCCAGTGGGACCGGTCACCAGCACCATGCCATGGGGCCGTTCTATCGCCGTCTGGTAACGCTGGCGCTCCTCATCGCTCATACCGATCTGGTCCATACTGATGAGACCGGCAGACTGGTCGAGCAAACGCATAACCACGGATTCACCATGCAGTACTGGCATGGTAGAGAGCCGCACATCCAGCGACTGTTCGCGTATTTTCAGACTAAAGCGTCCGTCCTGAGGCAGGCGTTTTTCCGAAATATCCAGCCCCGCCATGAGCTTGAGACGCACCACCAGTGCCGAGGCGATACGCTTCTCATCCATCACCTGCTCCTGCAACACCCCATCCACGCGCTGGCGGATACGTAATACGGTTTCATCCGGCTCAATATGGATATCCGAGGCATGAATTTGCAAGGCATCCTCAAACAGGGTACGGATGAGCTTGACCACCGGCGCGCCGGCGATGTCATCACTTTCTGCGAGATCCTCCAGATCGATGTCACGATCGGAGAGTTCCTCCCGCAATTCCTCGGCAAGCGAGGAGATTTCCTCGGTGCGTCGGTAGATGGCATCAAAGTTCTGCAGCAACTCAATTTCACTAACCACCGCCACCTGCACCGGGCAGCGCAACTGACGCACAATCTCATCGTAGGCAAAGATGTCGGTCGGATCCGCCATGCCCACGAGCACCCCGCCATCCACCTCCTCCAATACCAGCGTCCGGTGACGCCGGGCCTGGATCTCCGGCAGGCGATGAATAACCTCCGGGTTGAAAGAAAAATGTTTGAGGTCCACGTAAGGGACGTCGAGCTGGCGGGCGAGAAACTCCAGCAGGGCCTGCTCAGCAATATAACCGTTATCGATGAGCACTCGCCCCAGCTTGCGCCCGCTCTTCTTCTGGTCCTTGAGCGCCACGGTAAGCTGAGCTTCCGAGATCACCTTGTGCTGAACCAGCAGGTCACCGATACGAATTTTTAGTCGTTTTAAAGCCATGTTTTATGTGGTGTGGTTGCGCTAAGGAGCAACTGCCAGTTTCTGCTCCACAAATTGCAATACCTTGCCCTTCAAGCTACCGCTACCTTGAGCCTTCGCATACGCGTAACGTGCCTGCGCGGACTCACCCAATGCCTCTAGTGAAAGCCCCAACCCCATCCACCAGGTACCGGAAGCCGGTCGTGATAACAATAGGGCGCGGTATACCTCTACCACCTCCCGATGATGACCAGCACGCTGTAATACAGCCGCGTGCAAGGCATGGTATTGCTCATTTCCGGCCACCGGTGGAGAAGCTAACTTCAGAATTTCAAGGGCCCGGAGCAACTCACCCTGCTCCACCAACAGCCGTGCCCACATAGCAGCAAAACGGGGTTCGCCAGGAACTGCTCGCAGACCGCCCTCAAGCAGTTTTTCCGCCCCGGACAGATCGCCGTTACTGGCCAGACGTGCCGCCAAAAGCTCACGTGCATCGATATGCCCAGGATACAGGGCCAATGCTGTCCTCAGCCCCACATTGCCCCGCTCTCCCGCTCCGGCCCGCAATAGCTCCCTGGCCCGGGAAAATTCCCGTTCCGCCTGCTCTTGAGGGCTCAGTGGCACCAGGGTCTTGATGAGCCGAGTTGCCCGTTTTTTAGCCTGTTGCCGGGGTGCCGGAACACCAGAATTCGTTTTTATAGCTCCCGATTTTGCAGGCTTTTCTGGAACTGCCTCGCTTTGGGTAGTCACCACAGCTGGCTGTGGGCCCTTGATCAGCGCAGGTATTTGTGTGGATGCTGGGAGTCTGGAAGCCAACTTTGCAGCAGGTGATTTCAGCTGCTTTTCTGGTAGTGCATTGCGCTGGCTGGTCTCCACAGGAAGCGGGATCGGCCTGGCTACTGCTGCCACGGAAACGGCGGCCACCTCCCGGACCACAGCGGTCGGCGAAGCGGGTTTCGGCGTCCGTGTCAGACTGTGGGCAAGTCTTAAACGATGCTGCCGCGTTGGCATGGGTGACAAAACCTGCACAGGTTTCGGGGACTTCACGGCCTCAACCGGAGCCACCTCAATTTTAGCTGGCACCGATGCCACCGCTCGCAGCACCACAGGCTTCGGGACCGGTGTGCTTTCCGAACGGATACTCACAGGAACCGGACCAAGCTGCCATGGCCACGTGATTTCCAGTGGAGCACCTCCACGCCAAATCGCGCCCATCCACAAACCAATAGCCAGCACCAAAATCAATCCATAGATACCGCGAAAGCCACCAGCCCTAGCCGGTGGCATCCTGGTGGCACTCAATTCCGTCAGCACCTCACCACTACCGGCCACCACACCGCCAGCCTGACGTCGTTCGAGGTCCTGTAACATCTGGTTGACTAGACTCATAAGAAAATGCCTAGAGCTGCCAGACGGCGGTAATAGCCAGGCCCAGCAACAGGCCCATGGAAGCCACGCCGCCGCGTCGCCAATTCCATGGCCAACGCGTACCCTGACCACTCCGATGCTCGCGCACGCTGGCGGTATCCACCACTGCCATCTGCAGCAATTTCCGATTTACCTGCTTCACGCCCTTACCGTAGGCGGCCATCAGCGCCTTGTGACATAACACATTGATCAACCGTGGCGTACCGCCACTGTGGCGATAGAGCAACCTGAGGGCGCCACGATCAAAACAAGGTGCTCCCTGATAGCCCGCCAGCACCATGCGTCGGGTGACATAGGCGTCGGTCGCCGGCCGATTCATCGGTAACAGACGATAGGAGAAAGTGATGCGCTGAGTCAGCTGACGCACATTCTTGCTACGCAGCAACACATCCAGCTCCGGCTGCCCGAAGAGCACCACCTGCAGCAATTTGCGCTTCTCGGTCTCCAAGTTGGTAAGCAAGCGTAGCACCTCCAGGGTCTCCACCGGCATCGCCTGCACCTCATCGAGACACAGCACCACCCGTCGGCCCTCATCATGGACCGCCACCAGGCGTTCCCCGAGCTGCTTGAGCAACAGATGCTGCCCGGCACCGGGGTCTACCGTCAGCGACAGTTCATCGGCCACTGCATGTAGTAATGAAGGAGGATCCAGATAGGGGTTATGAATGTAGGCGGTGACAAAATCACCACCCAGAATATTCAGCAGCTTGCGGCAAAGCAGGGTCTTGCCGGTACCCACCTCCCCCACCACCTTGACGAAGCCCTCGCCGTTGCGGAGCGCCACCAGCAAGACATTAAGGGCATCCTGATAACCCGCATGATTGATAAAAAAGGAGGTGTCCGGGGTCAGGCTGAAGGGACTTTCCCGAAGACCAAAGTGTTCAAGATACATGCGCCACCTCCCGATTCAGCATGAGCCGCTATGCCCCGACTGTATCCGTGCATAAGCCGTCATTTTTATTGCCCGGACATTCCCGCTTTGCGCTTGCTACCTGGATTACCATTTTCTTTACTCATATTACCGAGGCGCTTTTTTGCCCTACGCATATCATCGGCCCACTGCCGCCCGCTATCGACCACCGTCGGCCGGAGCAAAATAACCAGTTCACTTTTACGCACGCTCTTGCGCTTTTGGCGGAACAAGCCACCGATACCCGGAATATCACCCACACCCGGCACCCGGGCATCATCATCCGCGGCACGGTTTTGCATCAACCCGCCGATGACCACCACCTGGCCATTTTTGGCGCGGATAATGCTGTCGGATTCACGCACACTGCTAAGCGCCAGAGGCAGCGTCTGGGTCGTACTACCTACGGTGATTAATTTCTGCTGATCAACCACCTCGCTGATAGCGGGATGCACGTGCAGGGTGACCGCACCGTCCGCACTGATCTGTGGGGTCACATCAAGGGCGATGCCAGAGAAGAAGGGGGTCAGCTCGATAGAAGGCGTGGTGGTGCTGCTGGTGCCCGTCACCGTGGTGCTGGAAACATCGGTGACGAAGAATTCATCCGAGCCCACCTTAATCACCGCCTTCTGGTTGTTCATGGTGGCAATACGGGGACTCGACAACACATGCACCGAGCCCTGGGTTTCCAGCAATTCGATGAAGGCGTTGAAATCGCTCAGCGCAAGGGCCGCGGTAAACATGCCACCAAAAGCCGAGGCGGCGGTTCCCAGGATGGGCGCTAATGCCGCCGGATTCAGGTTTCCGGTATTTCCACCAATGATGCTGGTGTTGGTGGGACTCGCGATGATCGATCCACCGCCGGTTTGACCGAGGGTCAGGGTCTTGCCGTCCACGCCCACGACCCCGGCCCAGTTAATCCCCTGCTGGGCGCCGTCACGCAATTCTACCTCGATAATCTTGGCCTCCAGGATCACCTGACGCTCAACAATGTTCTGGGTCACACGCAGGTATTCCTCCACCTCTCGCAGTTCCTCGGGCATGGCACGCACCACTACCACGCCAGACTGCGGGTTGACCACCACACTGCGTCCCGGAGCACCACCCAGAATGGCCCCGATGGACCGCGCCAGCTCTTCCCAAAAGCTGGTTTCCGGTTGTGAGGTATTGATCTCACTACCGGAAATGCTCAGGCCCTGCTGTGTTCCGTCGCTGCCTCCAGCGTCTTCATCGCTGCTCGTAGTATTGGAATCTGCTCCACCACCATCGGCAATACGCCCGGAACTGACCCGGGTTCGGGAAGTACCGGTACGGCGCATGTTGAGAAAATCCACCTGAAAAACTCGGGAGCGGATACGGGCAGGCAACACCTCATAACCAAAACGGGTGCGCCGGAAATCGTAACCATACACATCACGCAGAATCTCCATCACATCGTTCACGCCAACGTTCTTGAGCTCCAGGGTAATGGTGCCACTGACCTCTGGATGAACCACCATATTGAGGGAAGTGCCCTCCACCAAGCTCATGAAAAACTGCTTGGCCGGTGAATTGTGTACGGTTATCTCGAAGCGCTCCTCCACCCCAGGACGTTCACTGCCACCGCCAACGGCAATCTTTGGCATCAGCGCTGCCGCGACTTCGGGAGGCGGCAGCGGCATCGCCGGCTGTGACGCGATTCCCTGCTCCAGGCTACGATCCATTTGCTTTACCACCTCATCGGTGCGCACTGAGGTGCTCTCACAAGCACTCAACAAAGCGAAACCCAGACAGATTCCTAGAACCTTACTCTTCCGTCCCCAGGTCCTCATTTACGAATCCTCGTTTTTTTCATAAAGCCCGTGTTTCCATCAGAAGATAGTCCACCGCCCAATTGCACCTGAACCTGCTCGCCAGCCCACTCCAACAGCACCCCGGTAGAATGAATTTTCAGAATCTTGGCCTCTTCCACCACATCACCCTCGTGCACCCGTCGACCATTGAGTAATGCGCTGCGCACCACCGGAGTGATACGCACCAGACGCAAGTCCCAGATGGGTGAAATCCGCGGCTCTGCGCCAACCATATCCACCTCCAGCGGCTCGAATCCAGCCGGTGGTTGGGTGGGGTCGCCAAGCGATTCAGCACGGCACCACGGCGCCATCACGCCAAAGATCAGCATGAATATCCAAGACCCGCCGTGCTTTCTCAAGGCACCCATCACAGCCCAATCCAGCCTTCATCCAGACTAACGGAATATACCGCCAGCGCGGTCTTGGTGCGTGGATGATGCTGTACGTCGAGACTCACCCGCTCCCAAAGAAAATGCCAGGGCAGTGCCTCAAGGGCTCGAAAGTAGCCCAGCATATCCATATAACCACCAGCAAATACTGCCTCCAGGCCATGCTTGTAGAGGCTAAGCTCCGGCGCTGTCACCGCCGGTTTTTCTGTCTTTGTCTTGGCTGCTTTAATCGGAGCCAGCAAAAGCTTGGCTCCCAATCCACGCAAGCGCATCAGATGCAGGCCACTGCCACGGTTAACCACCGCCTGCAGCACCTTGGCCATCTCTGCTGGCGGTACCAGCCGACTGGCAAATTTCTGCAGTGCTGTGGACAACTCCCCAGCCTCCTTACGAAGCACCACAAGCCGAGCCTTATTTTCCACATCTGGGTCGCGGCTGCGTACCGCCACCTGATACTTCACTTGGGCATTGAGACCCGTGATCTCTTTTTTCAACGCTGAAATTCTATCCTCCAAGCCCTGCTGGCGAACCCCAAGCGGCTGCATTAACCAGGCATCCCAGCCCCCCCAAAGCAGCCCCAGAATTACCACCAGCATAATCCCCCGCTCCCTCAGGCTAAGCGCATCCACACGCTCCATGTATTTTTGTAGCATCAGCATCCCGCTAACCTTCTGCCTTGACGGTGGAGAGTCTGAAATCAAAAATAATGGAATCTCCCTGGGCGCGCTCAAGTTCCAGAGTGTGAAACTGTAAACCGCCAAACACAGCCTCACGAGAAAGGCGCTCCACCAGCACCGGCACCAGCTCGGGCCGTAGCGCACTGCCCTGCAGACTCAGTGCCTTGCCCCCCTGACTAATCTCGATATTGCGTAACCACAAGCCCTCTACCCGCTGCCGCGCCAGACCTTCGAAATAGACTGAAAAGCCCCCTCGCTGTCCGGCTACCCCCTCTGAAAGTGCGGCCACCACCCGGCGTTTCTGTCCCAACTCCTTATCCAGACGACCGAGTTCCGCCAGTAACAACTTGCTTTGCCCGCGCTTGGGCAGGCGTTGCTCCAGCCCCGCAAGTGTTTGCCGTGCTACCTCGGCCTGAGCATTGAGGCCCGCCACTTCATCCGCCAGCAATCCAACCTGTGAGCGTCCATAGCCATAGAGCAGTCCAAGTCCGAGAATAATGAGCCCGGCGCAGGCCAGCATAGCCTTGGCAGAAAACACTCGCCGTTCATGGCGAAACATCGGCTGATATAGATTGATCTGCTGAATCACAGACTGCGCTCCTCAGTCCGTAAAGCGGCCCCTAATGCCGGAAAACAGCGGGCCCCGATAATGGGGTCCACCGTTTCCCCGCAATCGATCAGGCTGTCCAAATCCAGCATACGACCCTGCAAACCCAATTGTTGGGCGAGATAATCCGCCATGCCCGGCACCGCCATCTCCAGCGGCGCAATCGCCAAATGACCAATGGGAGGCTGGGAAAAGTGGCTCTCGTAATAGTCGAGTGAACGCTGAACCTCCACCACCAGACCATCCATCCACTGCTGCACCGGCTCAGATGCACTGCCCGCCTCAGCATCTGCCACCAACGGGAAGCTGCGCAGCCCAAAATCTAATCGGCGAGCCAGAAACAGTTGGGATTGGCGGGTGAGCGTGATCGCGCCCGAATCCATGCCAAGATGAATCAAGGCCATCCCCGACACATCCTCTGGCAGCTCCGCGGCAATATTGCGCATTGCCAGCTCGGGGATATCCACCACCGTCAGCTCCAAACCCGCCTGCTCGGCCAGTTCCGTGAGCGCACCCACTTGTGGAATACGAGCGGCCACCACATACATCATCCGCGCGCCGGCCTTCTGATCGGGGATATCGAAGACGTCAATTACCGCATCATCTATATGAAAATCAATGAGTTCTCGTACTCTCCAGCGTATCGCAGCACGGATTTCATCAGGCGGGACTGAGGGCGCCTCTACCATTAACAGGCTGTAGGATTCGGGCTCCACCAGCAAAGTACAGGCGCCATTGTCGAGCTTTTGCGCACGCCGCAAGGCCGTCAGCGCCTGCAAGCGACTATGACCTTCCCTCACCGCCTGGAAGGCACAACTTTCCAGCACCGGTGGGGCATCGGCTGGACGCTGCACCCGGGCCACGGAAACCCCCTCTGCGCTAAATGCCACGGCATTGAGCACATCCCGGGAGCCAGCTTTTTTAAACCAGGGAAACACGTTCACTATAGCGGCGCTTAGAGTCTTCTCTTGAGAAATTGCTTGAACTCTAATACAGCGCGCTAATTATTGCCACGGTTCGCGAATATGGATGAAGTACTGGGAGCCTTGGAAAATACCGAAGGTAGCCCGTCCCTGGGGGTTGTCATCACCGGAAATTCCGTCCCAATCGAACTGCAGCCAGGGCAGATTGGCACCGCTACCGGAGAGATCTACCGTGATGTCTGTATAACCGGTATTGTCAGCCCCCGGGGCGGAAAAGGAGAGTCCGCTGTCGCCCGCCGCCAGCGGTGCATTGGCAATGGTCGCGGTAGTCGTTACCGCACCGATGGCAATATCCCCGTCAGTCTGTCCGGCCTCAAGGTTGTTGGAAAGGGTCAGGTCGGAAATTCCCAGTAGCGTGCAATTGTCACTACTATTGGTGATAAATCCAGCCGTGGTGAAGTGTTGAGCCACCAGAGGCACAGCCAACGGCAGCAGCTCAGATCCATGGGCATTGCTGATGGCAAGACGGCCGTAGCGCTGCTCCTTGCCACCGGAAAAGGCGATGCCGTTACCCGCCGTGGCATCAGCGAATTTCGCTGGATTACTGCCATGACTGACGCCATCCTCATCCACCACGTCAATTTGCAGACTGATCTCGGCATCGAAGGGCGCGACCGCCGCGCCACGGATAAAGGCAATACCGCCACCATCAGCAAAAACCAGGCTTCCCGTGCCATTGCCGTTATCGGTGATAACCGGGTCAGGATTAGGAATCAGCGCCAAGTCCAGCGTCCCAGCCAGTACGCTATAGCTCTTGTTGCCCTTACCAAGTCCGCTGGCCGCCAGCAGCGCGTCCGTTATCTTCCACCACACCCCAGCATAATTTTGGGTCACGCCACCAGCCGCATTGCGTGCATTCAGGTTGATTAAAGGTGCTGTGGTATAGCTGAAACCCTGTCCGAGATAACCAAAACTGCCACAGGCAGTACCAAATCCCGGGCTATTCTGTGCGATGCCAAAATCGAAGGGGGTAAAACGCCCCACGTTGCCACTGGGTGTTCCCGTGACGTCACCGGCGCCCAGATAACTTCCATCACCCACACTTCCCGTAAGCTGGATAACGCCCACCTCACCCCAACTGAAGTCTGCGCCCGTCGCCACCCCGGAGGAAAAGGCAGGGAAACCTGTAGTGAACAGAATCGCCGGATTATTGACTCCGCCCGCTGCCACCAGGCTCGGGGTCAGCAAGACATCCTCGACCGGTGTCTCCTGCCCGTAATTTGGGGTAGTGCTGCCCTCGGCATCCTTGGCGGTAACCGTCACCGTGAACGGATTACCCGCCTTGATGAAGACCGTACCATTCTCATCTGCGGCCCCGGGATTAGCGAAGGCATCACTGCTGCGCTGAATGGCACTCAACACAAAATCAGCGGGTTTAACGACAAAGGCGTTGCTGCCGCCTCGGATTCCATTGGGCAAAGCAGGATCAGCGACACTGTCATCCTTCATGGCGATCTGGATGCTGCCCGTATCCTTGTATTTCACCGTCACCTGCGCCCGCCCCGACGAGAAGGCCACATTCTGATTCGCCGCACTACCTTCCACCGTGGCAACAGCCGAACCATCGATGGACACCGCGATGGTCCCGGTGGCGGGGTTGCTATAGCTGGACCAAAACTTCAGGTTCTTCGGCCCATCGTAACTCTCAATTACACCACAGGTGGGATCCGTCGGGGTCTGGCCAAAGGCCGTCAGGTGTAGCGCAAAGTTGCTTCCAGCAGTCTGTGTTGGAATCGCATTGATGGTTCCCGGTGGTCCCGCATCCGGAGTGACGGTGAAGCCGCTAGGGCCAAAGCTCAATAACCCCTCGCTGTTATCGTCGAAGGCCATGCCATCACTCACCCCAATATTGATAGGCGTCGGGCCCTGCTGGTAATCAAGGGCAAAACTCGCGGTGCCGTTATCGGCCGCGCTGAAGGCGTAGGTTGCGAAGCCATCGCCCGGAGTGCCCCCTAGAAAGGTGCCATTCCCGAAAACCAGGGACCAGGTTCCGCTGCCACTCTGGGTGTTGAGCACGATATTTCCGGTGTAACCGGGGATCGGATTGTTGCCACCATCCATGGCAGTTACGGTGATGGTTTCCGGTAAGCAGGAAATGCCAAAGCCATCGTGGCCAATGAGAAAATGGTCAGCGCCCTGAACGATGACCTTGAGAGTATCGATGATCAGGGTGCCTCCATCAGAAATCCCTGTATAGGTGACGGTATAGCTACCAGGCGCTGAGTAGGCATGACTGCGCGGGGTGAAAGTCGCACCACAGGCGCTGGCGGTAGAAGTCTCCACCGGACTGCCATCACCGTAATCCCACTGCTGGGTTACACCCCCCACCCGCACCTGCAGGGTACTGATGAAAAAACCCGGATCGGCCACCCCGTCGTTGTCACAATCTACCTGTGCAGTCACCGTGACCGTATAGATCCCTGCGGTGTTGTACTGGTGCGCGGCAATCGCCGGTTTGGTGCCCGCGGTCCAGGGCGGAACGTTGAAGACCTCGTTGCTGCCATCGCCGTAGTCGACAAGATAGATCGCCTGTGCCCCGCTGCCCCAGAGCAGGGCAAGTGCGGTGAGTAGCCGGAGAAGATGCTGCATCCTCACTACCAGGTGACCGTAAGTACCTGCACGTAATCGATCCCCGCATCGTCGCGCCAAGTAACGGTAAATTCCACTTGGGTGCCTGCGGTCATGGGATCGATCTTGTCCCCACCGGCATCCACAAATTCCATTTCATTGATGTCCACTACCTGGCCGGGAGCCACATCAAGCCAAGGGTTACCGTAGATATTACCAGCGCCACCACTACCCACATTTCTATCGAAGGGCGTGACCGGAAAGCTCGTGGGTGCCGGGCTCATGGCATCATAGATTTTTTTCGCCGCGTTGACTGGATCGTCAAACTTCAGATAATCAAAGCGCCAACTGCCACAGTCGCCTCCCGGGTCATTGAGGCACACCCAGTCCACGCCAAAGGCCACCAGACGGATAGTGGCCGGAGAATCGTTGCGGATTTGCCATTCAACTTCAGATTCTGGGTCTCCGCCTTTGGGGCCTTCGGAGCCCGGCACGGCTATCAACAGGTCATCGCAGATCACCGCCGCATCAAAGGTAACGGTGGCGCCTACCGCGACCACAATGGGGCCATTGCTACCCCCCGAGGTGATGTCCACACTGGCAGCCTGCACCGCCCCGATACCGAGACCGGCAAACAAGAAAAATAATATCAGCCTGTTCATGTCTTCCCCCAACCGGCGTCACCGGCACGGTGTTTTCCCGCCATCTGTCCCAAAGTGTACGCCACCGCGCGGCCTATCGTTGAGATACCGTGCGCCTCCATCAAACAAGGCGTCGCGATGACGATCGCAGTCTTTAGTGAAGTCAGGCTAAAACATCGGCGAAATAGCCGGGATCTTTAGCCAGTTCCAACTCTCCCACCATTAAGGAATAGGAGGTACGAACACGAATACGCATGATTTTTCCATTACCAGCACTGGGCCAACGTACCGGCGGTTTGCCCCTTGATCAGTTGATTGCTAAGGGTCAGCGTTGCGCAAGCGTCGGTTGCCTGTGCGTTGACCGGGATCGCCTGGAGTACATAGGTGGTTGCAGTGAGGGTGCCTGCAGGGATGGACAAATTGTAGGTGGCGGCACTGCCGTCGAGCGGGCAGGTTGCGGAGAAGTCACCCAGGGTGATGATGTCCCGATACTGGTTGTTCCGTGAGAAATCCCTTTCCATTGCGCCCGCCAGTTGCATCAGCGCCCCCGCACAATCCGCTCGCCGTGTTTGCAGCATGTAGTTGCGATAGGAGGGATAGGCGACAGCCGCGAGTATACCGATGATAAGCACCACGATCATCAGCTCCACCAAGGTGAAGCCGGCACATTTTTCTTCGGTCATTGGCTCATCCTGAGACGTGTTCTGATTCATTTGTCCGAACTCTCGGCATAGCCACGCGAGGCTTTCCAGTTTGCGGGTAGTATCCATATCTCATCGACGGCGGGTGTCTCCGTACTGCGGGCACCTGCACGTGGGTTAAAGCCGACTTTGTGGCCGCGCCGGATATCCGTGAGCACCGCCTTGCGCCGCTTGCCCTTATGCACCAGCGTCTTTTCGTTGGTCCGGAAAACCAGATCTTCCACCACCAGTGTCCCGGTGCGCCGGTCAAAGGAATTGACCTCGCCAAAAAACCCGAAGCTTTGCTGGCGCTCGGCGTGGGCAGAAAATGCGCCTGCCGTTAGTACAACCGCCAGTAGTGATGTCGTAAACAGAGTCTGCAGTTTCATGGCATATTTCTCAGGTCGTTATTAGCGGGAACGGGATATTCCGCTATTTGCTAGGGCGCATCCAGTTCACTCCAGGACATGCGCGCTGGCAGCAGCGGCAAGCCGGGCTGGATGTTGTCGATGGTGATGGCCCCGGTGGAGTCCGCCGTTACCCGCTTGTTGGAAATAAAGCGGCTCTCGGCGGGCACCCCGTTTGATTGAGTGCCGACCACCGATGCTCCCGCCAGTTGGTCGTCGGAATCGAATACGCCATTGTTATCGACATCGATGGGCACGAAGGCCGGTGCGCCGCCGCTCAGCAAATCCACCGCCATCAGCCAGCCGGAGCCACCCACGCTGCACAGATTGCTGCTTGATGTGGTGGGGATCACGGTATTGAAAAAGACCACCGAGCCAAATGCCAGCGGGTTGGTAACTGATCGCTCTCCACTGGTGGGCAGGTCTATGAGCCAGCCCTTTGCACTACCTGAGTAGGCGACCGTATTTGAGGAAATGGTCCGGACGGTGCCAAGAACCGCGTCACTGGTGGCCGTAATAGTCTGTGACTGGAGCGAACTACGATCCAGATTGCCGGCATTTGAATCCCAGACGCCGTAGAAGGACTGTTGCTGCGTATTGGCATTGTCAGCCTGGGTCAAGTATTGGCCGGTACCAATAAATACCAGCAGATTCGGGGCCGTGGAAAAAGCGGTCTTGTAAGGATGCAGCACCACATCAGGCTCCGACATGATGGGCTGGCGATTGCTGCTGGTGCAGGGCGTGCCGGAACAGGCCTTGAATAATGGATTGGAGCCATAAGCGGACACCCAGTTGGCCGTGGTGCTTGTGTCCACCACATTGAAGGCCCATAGATTGCCGTGCAGGTCACCAGCATAGATACGGTCAACAGTACCGTCGCCATTCATATCCACCAGTCGCGGGGTGCCAAGACCGTTACAGTCACTGGCTGGATCCGCGCAGTCCTTGCTGGTGGCATCCAGGCTGCCAGCACCGGTGTCAATGATGATGGGACTGGAGATATTGGAGCCGTCCAAATACAGGATAAACAGCTTGGCGCGACCATCACCTGCCGGATCATTGTTGTAGCCGTTACCGAACATCATGGCCCATTTTCCATTGTTCATCTTGCCGATACGGAGATCGCTGAAGGTAAAGCCGAGATTCGCATGGGTGAACTCCCACAGCACCTTGCTGGCGGCGCTACTGGCCAGCGCGGACGGATCGGTCACATCCATTGCGAACAGACCCTTACCGCCACCACGCAGAGCACCGACGAGCACGCTGCGCCACTGGGTCACTGCGCCCAGGGTGATGTAGACATCCTGTACCGTCGGCGACAGATCCACGTAATAACTATGCACATAGCCGGGAGCGCTCAGATAATGGAGTCCGGCAGCGGCAACGGTGGAAAACAGTGAGCCAGGAATATAGCCGAATACCTCCACGCCATTTTCATCAAGGGCATGCAGCATGCCGTCGTTGGCGCCGACATAAGTCATTCCGGCGCGGCTGCTATTGCTGGCGACAAAGGCCGAGTAGGGGGCCGCGGATTCTATACTGTCCGGATAGGGCGTCGTCGGCGGGCCGACGAAGAATGGGCTGGAATGGACAATATCGCCCAGTGCACTGTTACGTGGACGTAGAGACTTGCTGCTGAATACCAGGCCATCTGCGTCACTACCGGTAGCCGGATAGAGACAGGCGCCTGGGCCACTACTTTCACAACTTCGATCACCGCGCAGGTAGCCGAGCCGGGCCATGCCGCTGGCCTCACTGTCGGGGGTGCCACTGCCGTCAGTACGCAGGTCATTTTTCTGCGCACTGTTGAGTGACGCCCAGTCGAGTGTGATGCCGTTGCCGGTGACGCTATCGTAAGTGATCAACTGACGCGAGGCGGGGGTGCTGCCATCGATGTCGGTTGATGCCTGCCAGGCCGTACCACTGATACTGGCAATGCCGGTCACCGGGTCAACGATAATATCCTTGGCCAGCAGGTCTCCGGACCAGCGCGAGGAATCAAAGATGGCCTGAAAGACACGGCTGCCGGCCTGCAGGCTAGTGGAATTGAAGCTGACCGCCGCCGCAGTACCGGTGCGTGACTGGATATCGGAAATATACTGATCCAGCGAGTTGATTAATTCCTGTGGGTCCTCGGCGCTGAGGAACTGCCCACGACCATTGAACGCAGCGTGGCGCATGTCATCAATGGTGGTCAACGCATTGGCAACGGGTTGCGGCCAGCCGGTAAAGCCTGGCTCACCGGGCAATTGGTTAGCCGTCAGGGTGCCATTGACCCCGAAACCAACTGTATAGGTCACCATATGCTGGGTGTTATTTTCGTCCACACCGGCGATCACAGGTACCGCATTAGCCAGCGCCGACAAGTCGGTTTCGTAGTACTCCATAGCCACGTCAGCAAGGGTTTCGCTAAAGGTGTCGGCGTAAAGCCCGCCGTCAAACGGGCCGGTACCATTCGTATCGGTATTGCCGACGCTGGGACTGTTGCCATTCCACGCGCCGTCGGACATCAGGATAGTAAAATTCTGCTGGCATTCGCCACCCTGGCCAGCCGGCAGGATGGGTGTGGACCCCCAGGAAGAATTATCCGCGTAATACTCGCCGGCATCACGCAACGACTGCCGGAGCGGGGTACCACCGCTTGAATTGATGCGAAACAGATTGCGCAGCAGTGCCGTTTTATTCGTCTGTGCGGTGGCATCGATCGGGGTACTGATGTCATCGATATCCGTTACCAGGGTACGCACGGCATTATTGTTATGTAGCGTGGCGAGCCCCATACGGGCATCGGAGTTTTCGATGATCGGAGACAACGCACGCTTGGCCACATACTCACGCTTGCGGTAATAGCTGTACCAGTTGGCAAAGTTGGCCTGCTGGGCCGTCGTCATGACATTGACCGGACCAAAACCCGCGACGGTAGCCACCAACTGATTGTTGTAGTCGTAGCCGGCAATACCCGGATCCGGGCACTCACCCAGCTCAAAGACACCGTCACCATCATCAACCCAGGTCATGTAGCCCGGCGGATCCCCGAAACCTTCATCACTGGTGAGATCCCGAGTGCCCGATGCAGGATTGTAAGGGTCGTTGAGTGCTGTGTTGATGCTCTGGTTCTGATAGGCATTGCCATTGATATCCACCCCCGCCCAAGGCGTATAGGTCTTGGTCGGGTCGTAATAGAGCACGTTGTAACCGACGCAGGATTCCAACATCTCGTCCCGATCGCCACGGGTGGGGGTGATATCCAGATTACCGCTCGTTGGAAAACCGCTGTAGGCACCGATCGCCAATGAACCGGTCGAACGGAGCACCTCCCAGTCCATGCTGCCCGAATCATCAATCATGAAAAAGATATTGGGTTGTACCGCCCCACTTTGCAGAAACAACGGACTGGTGGCGAGTGTTCCCGGAGCAGCAGGCGAGTGAACCACCGGACCCAGCATCAGCATTGTGGCCATACCCGTGGAGGCCAGCAGGCGCCTGTGGTTGAGCTTCAAAATATTCATGATGTACCTCGCGTACAAATATTCGCTGGATAACTGCATTCAGTCGCCGCCTAAAGCAGCGGCATCCGGAAACTGCTCTGGACCAGATAACGAGCGGTCGGTGCGGCGCCCTCACCCCAGCCGATGGCGGTGACCCGAAAGCCATACTGGCGGGTATCCGGCTTTTTGTTGCTGTAGCTTGTGGGCGGCGGCGCGCCGACCCGCCCGATATATTCAATGAGGTAGCGAGGTTGTTGGGCCACATTAGTCACACCGGCAACCGATACTGCGTTGCCGACTGCCAGCCAGTCGGAGTCTTTATAAATATCCGAGAGCAACACGCGCATCGGCGCCCCCGTCACCGGCGGGCGCTGAGAATACAGGCCGGTTACCGGGGTTGCGGCGTTGAAGTTTATGGCGAGTACCGCAGCGCTGGTGATGTTGGTTGCCAGAAAAGTTTCGGCCGCACGCAAGGCTACTTCTGCGGCCTGAAAGGCGACCTGGCGCTGGCGGTTATTGTTTGCCATGCGCTCCTGCAAGGTGGTGGTTCCCATGGAGGCGATACCCAGCACCGTCATAACCAGCAGGATGAGCAGACTCACGATTAGCGCCGCACCCTGCTGATGCTCGCCAAATCGCTTTGTGGCAGATATACGTCCGGGATAATTCACCCTGCAGCGCCTCCTGTTCATAGCCATGTCACTCCCCCCGATTGCGCAGGCGCACGGTGGTAATAAATGGTTTGATGAGGGCGCCGCCGGGAACATTCTGGATGGAATCAAAGGTCAGCGTCATGCGTACACTGACCACACTGTTCCAGCGATTGGCCGCCGTTACCTGGGCCGCACTTCGGTACTCGTTGGCGCCGGCAGTGGTGTCCGTATCCACCCCATAGACAAGCTGCATATCCTGTACCCCTGCAACCAATTCATTGTTCTGGTTGCCACAGGCATTGATAAATAGCGAGTTGCCAGTACCGGAGATACTGGGACAGAGGAGGTATGTGGTCGTACCTACCCGAAAGGCACCAGCCACGGAGGTGGTATCGGAGCCGTACACCGCCCCCAAGTCACCCGCGATATTAGACTGGCCAAGATTAGGGCCGTCATCCGCCACCACGCCGGCGGCGTGCAGCAAGGTGCCGGCACTGGTGGTGGGATCGTTGGTGATCATGAACACTGATGCGGTACTGCAATCACCCACGATAAGAATGTCGTATTGCTCGAGCCCATTGTAGGCACCATCCGTGGGATCCAGCTGCAGTGCAGATACCGAGGTGTTCATTGGCGCCGTCAGCTGGATGCCAACCCGCCCACCAGCACGGCTGATGCTGATGGTGTCACTGCCATTCGCGCCCGTGCTATCGGTGCCAAATAGCGGAGTGGCAAAATCGTATCCCGAGCCAGCCGCTTTGTTGGTGAGATCGTTGGTGAATGGGCGGGCGGGTGTCTCACTGTCCAGACAACCGAGATAGCCGGCAGCGCTGATATCCTGGGACAGACGGCGCAGCGCATAGCGTGCATTTTCCTGCAGGCGGGAGTTCCCTTCCTGTACCGTATAGCTCGCTTTGGTGCCGACGAATATCTGAATCACACCGGCCATCAGCAATGCGCTGATCACCAGGGCGACCATAAGTTCCACCAGCGAGAAGCCCGCAAGGTGCCGGCGGAACCGGTGATTGGCGGGCATTGAAGTCGACTTAATCATGGCTGCGTCACAATCGTCAGACAGCGCAGATCGGTAACGACATCAGGATCGCAGCCGGTACCGGTGGCGCCGTTGCGCCGCTCATCCCAGCGCACCGTGACGGAAAACAACCCGCCACCCAGTGCCACGACCGCTCCCTGTCCGGCGGGTAGCGTTGCGACCGCCTGATTCCACTCGAACAGATCGTTGGCGACCATTTGCGTGGAGGTGCAACCGCCAGCCGCATAGCAACTGGTATTTTGAGCAGGAGCTGTGCCGGGATAGGCGGCCAGGGCTGCGGCGCTTGCGTTGGCACGCAGGCGGTCGGCCATATCGTTGGCAATAGTGGTCGCCTGAGTCTGCATATATGAATCATTGTTAAAGCGCAGACTGGTGGCTTGGAGGCCGGCCATGCCGAGCAGACCCACAGACAAGACAAGCAGTGCGATAAGCACTTCGAACAGGGTAAATCCCGCAGAACGGAACGTACGTGAAGGCGATGATTTTTGGGCGGGAATATTCATGGAGGAAATACCTAGCCACACCCAAACTGGCTGTTCAGGCTGACACCACCAGTCGCCATGATGCGCAGTTGCCGACCAGTCTCTCCAGTCCGATCATCGCAGATGGTGAGGGTGACATTGGGGCTGCTTACCGCACCCTGCGCATCCACCTGGAAGTTGCTCTGCACGCTATTCACCGTAATAGCACTCGAAAGCGGCTCTGCTATCCGAACAATTTCGCCCGGGGCATCAAGAACCCCATCGGCGTCACTGTCCACCCAAACCAGCCAGCCAAGCCCCCAGTCTGTACCGGAGCAAGTCGCTTGGTCTGCACTTACGCATAGCCGTGCATTACGCCCCTGTTTGATCGCTTCACTACGGGCGATGTTGAGGGAAGACACGAAGGTATTGGTCGCCGCGCTCAACCGGTTATCATTGATCAGACTGCGCATACCGGGCATGCCGAGGGCCACCACGATGGCCGCAACGGCCAGTGTTGCCATCAACTCTATGAGGGTGAATCCATGTGTTTTTGTTTTCATCATGATCTATTTCTAGCTGTGGAATAGCGGCTTGTAAATCAAATTCTGACGGGCGGTAGCTCAATACAGACGAGTGGTGTATTAGCCATTTTAGTCAATATTTTCATAGTGATATGCGTCACAATAAAAGTGAGAACTGGTTCACGCAGACGTCGGGAAAACAGTGCAACGGTTCGAGCCTGTGTTGCGAAATACCTTCATTGAACGCGCACCAAAAATTTTTCGTTCCCGGCGATCACCACCGTTTATCCGTCATTTTCAGTACATGTCCTCGTGCGTTGAAGCGTGTTTTCTGCGCACACGCCCTAAAGGAACTAAATGTCCGGCCGCTAAATACTCCCCACGAGGACTTTTGCCGGGAGTGTCCACATGACAACCTTTATTCAAAGCCGCCAATTCAGCCTGCGACCACCACAACGCGATGCCGATGCCCTGACAGGCGGCATGCCAATGTCTCACCTGCCGCGCGGGTTGCTGGTTATTTTTTTCGCTGCTGCAATAGTTGCCAGTGGTCTGGGCTACCTCCATTACAACGCCAAACGACTGAGTGAGTACCACGGAGCTCAACTCCATGCGATCGTAGATCTCACGCACTACGCCATCATGGCCCACCGCGGGGATAACGAACTTCTAAGTGGCGATCGGTCGGAGTCCATATCTACCGTACGCGGTTTGTTTACCAGAGCGGAATGGTATGCCCAGGCACTGCTGAATGGCGGGGAAAATGGGCGGGGGAAAATACTTCCGTTCGACGGCTCCGTTAAACGTGAGCAGGCCCTGCAGCTACGCAAAATGATCGGCTTTCTGCGCCATCTGAGCGAGCAACGTTACACTGCCGGCGCCGCGGATCGGACTGAGCTGGATCGCCGCTATGATGACCTCTTTGTTCAACTCATCAAGCTCAACCAAAGCCTGGCGCACAGCATCTCCAACGAGATGAAGGGAGCTCTACAGCAATTTCTTATCACGGCATAGGCTGAGACAAGGAATTGTTGTTTATTTAACGACGTGTTTCGCTGCTGGCGCTCATTCCCTGCGCCCCCCGGCCCCGCAAGCTGGTTTCTCGCGCCAAAACCCCGGCTTGAGACATTTGAATACCCGGGATCCGACATCAATGTTTCGCCAGCCATCTCATGGTCCAGGTATTAAAAAAACCGGGGGCTTGTAAACCGGCCATTAAAGAAATGAAGAGACAGGCCGTTATCTCTGGTCTACCGGTATCACTGAATTTCCCTGGAGTCCCTGTTGCCTGGATCACGGTTGCAACACGCCGCAAGCTCGACTACGCCCGCCATCAGCACCTCACGACTGCGGAACCTGTTGCTGGGGGCCTTTATTGCCACCGCCACTCTGCTGGGCAGCCTCGGCATTTTCTACTATCAGGCAGAGCGGCAAATCACCTACCACGCCCCTCATCAGCACGCGATATTGGATATTGTCCAATACACCACCCTGGCAAACCTCTGGCTTGAGGGAATTATCAAGGGCGACAAACACGCAGATATCAACACCATCCGCGAGCTCTTTGACGAGGCAGAGGAATACGCAACCGCGCTGCTCAAAGGAGGCGAACAAAGTGATGAGGGCGAACAAATTCTTGCCCTGGAGCCGGCCTCGCCCCTACGCCAACAGGCCGGTGAACTCATCAAACTACTAGGCAGCCTGCGCCACCAAAGCGAGCAACGCTTTGCCGCTTACGTACTGCCGGATAGCCATCCGTTAGATCACGATACCGATAACCTCTTTTCCAGCTTCATTGCCAGCGCCGAGAAGTTGAAAGATGCGGTTGAAGAAAAGGCACTGTTAGCCCGCCTGCGCTTCAAACACATCGCCTGGAATATCATGGGTGGATTGTTTACCTGCGCCCTGCTGGTCAGTTTCCTTATCGTTCGTTTTGAAAGGCAACGTGGTCAGGACTTACTAGCGCTCCAGCGCGCGGCCCGGGAAAGTGATGTACAAAGTGAGGCCCTGCGAGACCGTACCCAGCGCCTGAACCTGGCACTTGAGGCAGCACAGGGCGGTGTCTACGAATATAGCGTACCCACGGGACAACTAGACTATGCAGGCGAGGGCTTTGCCAAACATCTAAGCCTGGATGACACGCAACTTACTGATATCCAGCACTACACCCGTTGGCTGGAAGAACGGGCACATCCGGATGACCGCGCCAGCTTGCATCAGGCCTTCGAGAAGTTTCATCTCGGGGTAGAGGGCAAATTTAACTTTCTCTGCCGCATCTATCGCCAGGGCCAATGGGCCTATCTCCAGTTTCGTGCCCGTGCCCTGGAAAAAAATACGCGTGGTCACGTGCTGCGGGCCAATGGTGTGGTTACCGATCGTACTGAGCGCATGCGCTTTGAAAATGCCCTGTCTGAGGAAAAGGAACGTCTTCAGGTCACCCTGCATTCCATTGGTGATGGTGTCATTTCCACCGATCCCAAGGGCTGCATTGAGTATCTGAATCCCGCAGCCGAACGCCTGACCGGATGGGAGGCAAGCAAGGCAGCGGGAGAAAGTCTGAGCACAGTATTCAACATCGTCGATGAAGACAGCGGAAAACCAATACAAAGCCCGCTGGAGCACTGCCTGGAACAGAAAAATGTGGTGCAGCTTCCAGCACCAACGCTACTCTTGGCAGACGGCGGTGAAGAGTATGCGATCCAGTACACCGCTGCCCCCATCCACGCGCCTGACGGCGCGATCCACGGTGTCGTACTGGTATTCAAGGATGTCACTGAGGCTCGGCGCATGGAGCAAGAGCTCAGCTATCAAGCCACCCACGATCCACTAACTGGCCTAGTCAATCGCAAGGAATTCGGCCACCGCCTGCACACCGCACTCAACATCACCCGTGAAAGTGGTGCGGTCCATACCCTGCTGTTTCTGGACCTTGATCAATTCAAACTGGTCAACGACACCGCCGGACACCTTGCCGGTGACGCCCTATTGCAGGAGATATCAAAACTGCTACAGAGCAAAATCCGCACCCACGATACCCTGGCCCGTCTGGGTGGCGATGAATTCGGCGTACTACTGGAAGGCTGCCCCCGGGAAAAGGGCCAGGGAATTGCCCAATCCATGGTCACGACATTGCGCAGCCACCGCTTCGAGTGGGAAGGAAAGAGCTTTGGTATCGGTGTCAGCATCGGCCTGGTACCCGTCAATGGGGACACCCTGGATACGGTGGAGCTCATGAGCCAGGCGGACGTGGCCTGCTACGCAGCCAAAGACGCAGGACGCAACCGGGTTCAGGTCTATGAATCAGATGGTAGCGAACTCAGCCCCGGACATAATGAAATCCTGCGTGCCACCGAGCTTTCCCACCATCTGGAGAATGAGCGTTTTTGTCTCTATGCCCAAGCCATCGCGCCCTTGAATGACGTGCAAGCGCCGCTCCACCTGGAGATTCTCGTGCGCCTGCTCAGCGATGAAGGTGACATTCTGTCACCGGCATCCTTTATTCCCGCCGCCGAACGCTTCGGAATCATGGCGGCCATCGATCGCTGGATCATCAAAACCACACTGGCGCAATTCCACGCGGTAACTACATCGGTGGGCGAGGTTATCATCGCCATTAATCTCTCCGGAAATTCCCTTACCGACGATGACTTGCTGGATTTCGTACTGAAGCAGCTTGCAATCAACAAGGTACCACCGGAGCAGATCTGCTTCGAGATTACCGAAACTGCCGCCATTGCCAATCTGAATCAGGCCTCCCACTTTATTCGCCAGCTCCGCCGCCACGGCTGCCGTTTTGCCCTGGACGATTTTGGCAGCGGCCTGTCCTCCTTCTCCTATCTGAAGAACCTGCCCATCGACTATCTCAAGATCGATGGCAGTTTTGTACGGGATCTGGTGGACGACCCTATTGACCACGCCATGGTCGCAGCCATCAATCAGGTGGGGAAAATTATGGGTATAAAAACTATCGCGGAATGGGTAGAAAATCCAGAGACCATGCGAGCACTACAGGAACTGGGAGTGGACTACGCACAGGGCTACGCCATCGGCAAACCGGTACCCCTGGAGGAGATACGCCGCCCTGCTATCCAGCTGGCGAGCTAGGAGGCTATCTCGGGGCGACTGTCCCGGCTCAGCAAATTGTCCACTGCGCATTCGGGAGACAAGTCACCATCAAGCACCCGCGCTACCTGCTTTGAAATCGGCACTTCGAGATCCAGCGCCTCGGCACGGCGCACCACCTCATAAACCGTATCCGCACCCTCTGTTGCCCGCCCCACGTGCTCACGTGCATCCTCAAGATTCATGCCGCGGGCCAGCGCAAGCCCCAGTTGCCGATTGCGCGACTGGTCATCGGTACAAGTGAGCACCAAATCACCCAGGCCAGAAAGCCCCATAAGGGTCTCACGGCGCCCGCCCAGGGCATCACCCAGACGCACCAGCTCCGCCAGCCCCCGGGTAATCAGTGCAGCACGCGCGTTGGCCCCATAACCCAGGCCATCGGCGATACCGGCGGCGATGGCCAATACGTTTTTTACCGCGCCCCCCACCTGCACACCCACCACATCATCGCTGCTATAAACGCGAAAACGAGGGGAATGAAAGCGGGCGGCAAATTGCTCCCGAAAACACTCATCATTGGAGGCTATGGTAACGGCTGCAGGCAAATCAGCCGCCACCTCTGCCGCAAAGCTGGGGCCGGAGAGTACGGCCAGCGGGCGCTCCTTGCCCGTCACCTCGGCCGCCACCTGGTGCAGCAGCTTGCCACTGCCGGGCTCAAAGCCCTTGGTAGCCCAGGCAATGCGGCTGTCCGCAGCCAATAATGGGGTGATGTCCTGCAACAGACGGCGAAAGGCGTGACTCGGCACCACTAACAACAGATCGCGAGCCGTAGAAACTGCTGTCTCCAGGTCCGACTCCAGATTGATTTCCGGCGACAAGGGGTAATCCGGCAGAAAAACCTCGTTACAGCGCTTTGTCACCATCGCCGCCATGGACGCCGCGCCCCTGCCCCAAAGTACCGGGCACTCGCCATTGCGAGCAAGTAATATCGCCAGCGCGGTTCCCCAGGAACCCGCCCCGAGAACTGCTATGCCAGTGCGGGTTTGCGCCATGTCCGTAATATCTTAATAAAAACAGTCTGTTGAATGCTCTTCAGGCAGCCTGCAATCAGTGTACTGCTTCCTCAGACCCCTGCTCGGCCTCTTGGGCCTTCTGCATATGCTGGGCATAGAGCGCGTCAAAATTAACCGGTGTCAGCAGCAATTGTGGAAAACCGCCCCGGGTCACCACATCAGAAATGGTTTCGCGCGCATAGGGGAACAGGATATTGGGGCAAAAGCTGCCTAGCATGGGCCCCATCTGCTCATTGGCAAAGCCCTTGAGGCCAAAGATACCCGCAGTTTTTGTCTCCACCAGATAGGCTGTCTGGTCTTCCAGCTTGGCCGTAAGCGTCAGGGTCAGAACCACTTCAAATAAATTACCCTCGATACGACTGGCCTCATTATTGATCTCCAGCTTGATGTCCGGTTTCCACTCGGTGCGGAATACTGCCGGTGAATCCGGGCTCTCAAAGGACATATCCTTCAGATAGATCTTCTGGATGGAAAACTCGCCCTGAACAGCTTCCTGTCCCGTTTGTGCGTTGGTATCAGTCTCGTCACTCATGGATGAACTCCCGATGTTCGTAAAATAATCAATGGCACTGAGCCTGCAGCAGAAAACAGCCGCCGCCTAGCTCCAGCCCCTATTTCCTGCTTAAGGGCAAATTGGCGTTCTGCCAGGCCAGGGTGCCTCCGCCCAGCACATGCACCCGGCTGAAACCTTGCTTGCTTAGCTTCGTGCCAGCACTCGCCGAGCTTTGCCCGGTACGACAACTCATGAGGATCGGCTGCTCGCGGTATTTCTCCAGTTTGGGCAAGGCTTTTTCAAGACTGGCCATGGGAATATGCCGGGCATCAAGGATGTGCCCCTGTTGAAATTCGCCCTCGGGCCCTACATCAATCACAATTGCGCCCTCACGGTTGATCAGCTCAGTGGCCGCCATGGGGCTTAATTTGCGCACCCCGCGAAAATGGCCTTCCAGAAAAGAAGCGCCTACCAATAGAGCGAGCGCTACAAAGGCTAGGGACAATACCCAGTGATTTACCAGAAATTGAGTCAGTTGCTCCATCGTGTTTCCAAAGGAATAGCCAAGAACCAAAAGCGAGCCAGGACAAGCCCGCCAGCAAACGCGTTAGTATAACCGAAGCATGCCAGACCACACCCCTCTATCCAGGCCCTCCAATCGGTACGGCCCGAGCCTGTTCACCGCGCTGCTGTTCTGCCTGCTGGGTGCTTTTACCCTGCCCAAGGATGTCCGTGCAGGAGAACGGGAAACCAAAAATCAGCTACAAAACCTCGGGCGCAAAATCGGTGGCCTGCGCCAGCAACTAAAAAGCCAGCGTGCCTCAAGGAAACTAACTGCTGCGCGCCTGCGCAAGACCGAGTTACGCCTCGGTGCCCTGGGTCGTCAACTGCGAGATATCGAGACCGGGTTGGCGCACAAGTCAGGCTTGCTCAAAGTGCTCCGGAAGCGTCATGCCAAGCAGCGAGATAAATTGCAGCAAATGCGAAGCGAGCTTGCGCGCCAGTTGCGTGCCGCTTATGCCACCGGACGCGAGGACTACCTCAAGGTGATACTTAACCAGGAGGATCCCCATGCTCTGGCGCGGGTGATGACCTACTACCAGTATTTTAGCCAAGCCCGGGCTCGCCAAATCACGGAACTCCAGCAGCAGATCCGGCAATTAAAGGAGACCGAAGCCACTATCGGGCTCGAAAAAGCCGCCCTCGCCCATCTGCAATCACGCAAGACCCTTTCCCGGGCTGAAGTGGAAACACAACGCCATCAACGACACCTGATTCTTGGCCGCATGGACGTGGGGATTCGAGACGACCGGGCTCAGCTTAAGCAGCTACTGCGAAATAAAAAACAATTGGAACAATTGCTGCAAGAATTGGGTCGAAAGTTATCGGATATTCCGGAGACGCCCCAGACCAGTCAGCGCTTTCCCGAGCACCGGGGTAAATTGCCCTGGCCCTCACGGGGGCGCCTCATCCAGCGATTTGGAACTCTGAGTGCTGGTGGAAACCTAAGCCATCAGGGGGTAAGGATCGCCGCTCCCTACGGTGCGGTGGTCAGCAGTATTTTCCGTGGCCGCGTGGCCTTTTCAGATTGGCTTCGCGGCTTCGGCCTGTTGCTTATCATTGACCACGGTGACGGCTTCATGAGCCTCTATGGTCACAACGAAAGTTTGCTAAAGGAAGCGGGTGACTGGGTCGATCAAGGCGAGACCATAGCTAATGTCGGTGACAGCGGAGGCCAGGCCAAGAGCGGCCTGTATTTTTCCATTCGCCGTAATGGCAAGCCGATCAATCCGCAAAAATGGTGTCGTAGGGGTAAGCCACGAGCAACGCTAGCCAGAGCCACCCGTCACCAATGATCCGTGGCGGGCACTGACGCTTGTACGCTTTCCGGCGGCACCTGTATCCTTGCGCCTTACTGTTTTAGAGAGTTTTTCTGGAGAACACGATGAGAACGCCTTTTCGTCATTACGCCATACTTGCAACCGGGCTAGTGCTCGGTTTTCTGCTTTCCCTGGGACAAGGGGTGCTGGCAGAACGCAAAGGGCCGAGCACCTTGCCACTAGACGACTTGCGCATTTTTTCCGAGATATTCAGCAAGATAAAATCAGATTATGTCGAGCCCATAGAGGATAAGGCGCTACTACAAAATGCTATCCGCGGCATGTTGTCCGGGCTGGACCCCCACTCCGCCTATCTCATTCCGGATGAGTACAAGGACCTCAGGATCGGCACATCGGGCGAGTTTGGTGGCCTCGGCATAGAGGTCGGCATGGAAAACGGCTTTGTAAAGGTGATCGCCCCCATCGACGACACTCCCGCCCAGCGCGCTGGCATGAAGTCGGGTGATCTGATCATCCGACTTGACGACACCCCGGTAAAAGGCATGAGCCTTAATGACGCAGTAAAGATTATGCGTGGCAAACCGGGTGAAGAGATCATCCTCACGGTACTGCGTAACGGTGAAGACAAACCACTCAAAATCACCATCGTGCGTGCAGTCATCCGGGTAACCAGCGTCAGAAGCCGAATACTGGAATCAGGCTACGGCTATCTTCGTATCAGCCAGTTTCAGACCCGCACCAGCGAGGCCCTGCAGCAGGCAATCTCGAAAATTAAGAAAGAGAGCAAAACCGACATCAAGGGACTGGTACTGGATCTGCGCAATAATCCCGGTGGTGTGCTCAGTGGCGCGGTGGCCGTTTCCGATGCTTTCCTGAAAAAAGGCCTCATCGTCTACACCGAGGGCCGTATGACCGATTCGCAACTGAAATTTAATGCCAAGCCCACGGATGTACTCGATGGTGCGCCCATGGTGGTGCTGGTGAACGGTGGCTCCGCCTCGGCATCGGAAATCGTGGCCGGCGCACTGCAAGATCATAAGCGCGCCGTCATCATGGGCAGCAAAACCTTTGGCAAGGGCTCGGTGCAAACCATCCTGCCGATGGAAAATGGCTCAGCACTGAAATTGACCACAGCCCGCTACTACACCCCCTCAGGAACCTCCATCCAGGCCGAGGGTATTACCCCGGATATCGTGTTGGAAGATGTCAGCGTTTCCAGCAAAAAGGACGCAGGTATAGCCCGCATCAAGGAGGCGGATCTGGCACGCCACCTGGATAATGGCAACGGAAAAAATGGCAAGAAGAAAACGGTAAAGGATGCCAAGAAGACGAAAAAACCCGAGTCGCTCGCGCGTACTGACTTCGCACTCTATCAGGCGCTTAATCTGCTTAAAGGACTGAATATTCTCAGCGCTCAGCGCTGAAATTAATGATGGTCAGGAAGCTAGCCTACATGCAGTGGCTATATTGCTTGCTGGCAAGTTTATTGGCCTTGGGACTTGCGCCTTCAGTCCACGCCACGGATTTAGGAACCCACCGCACGCCCATCGCCATCATCATTGATGATATGGGCAACCAGAGGGACCTCGGGCTACGAGCACTTGAGTTACCGGGTTCAGTCACCTACGCCTTTTTGCCACATACCCCCTACGCAACGCGTTTTGCCCGCCTCGCCCATTTGCTCGACCGGGAAGTCATGCTGCACCTGCCGATGGAGGCAGAGGCTGGATTGCATCTCGGCCCCGGTGGGTTAACCAGTACCCAGAGCCATCAGGAACTGCTCGAAAAACTGGGACAAAATCTACTGGCCGTCCCCTATATTCGTGGCGTCAACAATCATATGGGTAGCCTGCTTACCCAGCATTTACGGCCTATGCACTGGGTGATGCAGGAGTTGAAGAAAAATCCACGGCTGTTTTTTGTCGACAGCCGAACCAGCCCGGATACGGTTGCCGGAAAGGCCGCAGTACTAAACGGGGTACCCACCCTGGCCCGGGATATTTTCCTGGATCACATTCAAGACCCAGCCGCCATTACCCTTCAATTCCAACGCCTGATTGCCTTGGCCAAATTACAGGATGGTGCGCTTGCCATTGGTCACGCCCATACGGAAACACTCGCCGTGCTGGAAACCGAACTCCGGCGCCTGGATGAGTACGGTGTGCACCTGGTACCAGTCTCCAGCCTGCTCACCATGAATACCAGACCTAAACCTTCCATACCCCGGCAACGACTCGCTATTAATCCCTGAAGCAGTCTCTCTACCCTCATCGTTCTGCTATCTTTTAGTTAGGAATCTCTACTTTCATGGCATGCGTGCCATGCGTGACGATAAGGAGAATCAGCCATGTCCAACCTGACATTTAGCCCACAGGAACAAGCCTTGCTGCACGAGGTAGTGGAACGTTTTCTCACTGATCTGCGCACCGAGATCGCCGATACCGATAACTTCGACTATCGAAACGGACTCAAGGAAAAACGGGACACCCTGACTGCGCTTGGAGAGCGACTCGCTGTCCACTGAAGCGGCCCGCCTGATCGGGGGAACGCACAAGGGCAGCTATGCGGTGATACTGCGCTCGACCGCAGAGGGGGGCATTCGTGTGGGTCGGGGAGGGGTACTGGCGCAAACACCGGGCTACTACGTCTATCTGGGCAGCGCCTTTGGTCCAGGTGGAGTGGCAGCGCGGGTAGGCCACCACCTGCACGTCACCCATAAACCACACTGGCATATCGACTATCTACGCCGACACACGGCGCCGACAGAAGTGTGGTGGAGTTTTGACCCGCTTGCGCGCGAACATCACTGGGCTGCAGTGCTCGGAAGCTCCCCGCGCACCCGCATACCGCTAGCGGGTTTTGGGGCCTCGGATTGCAACTGTCGGAGCCACCTGTTTTTCAGCCCGGGGCACCCTTCGTTCCGCGCCTTTAGCCGGCGCCTGCATCGAGCCTTTCCCGGACATGGACGGATCTATCACCAGATCGTCGATTGAATCGCCTCAGGAAGTGCTGGAACTCCCGCCGGGAGGATAACCTGTGGCTGGAAAGGCGGTCACATTGGCGGCCCCATCTCCACCACTGATAATTTTATTGGCCCCGCCCTTCTCCACCTCGTCAATGCGAATAACCGCATGCAAGGGAACGTGAGTACGCTTTACCGCCGCAAATTCAGCCTTGAGACGCTCCTCGGAGGGATCCACCAACACCCCGCTGCGCTCGCCAAAAATAATCTCTCCCAGTTCCACGAATCCATATAACTCACCCTGACTCACGCTGCGTGCGTAGAGCTCATAGATCTTTCCCTGATTGTGGAATAGCACCCTGTAAACGTGTTTCTTGGCCATGGTTCTGTGTCGGTTTCCGTTGTACGGTGGAGCGCGGATTATACGGCAACTGCGGCGGGTGATAGCCAGGCAGATGAGCCACAACGAGTAAGGAAAGTTCTGATCTATTCGTGAACTCGTATCTTGCGCCCAAAATGCCCCTCTTTATCGTTGCTGCTCTTCGCAATAGATTGACTATTCCGTGTGACCAGCGCCTCAAAGCTGAACATTTTGAATCACAATCTACTTCGCCCAGAATAAATCAGAGCTTCCTAAATAATGAAATACAAGGATTACTACAAAATTCTCGGCCTTAAACGCGGCGTGGACGAGAAGGAAATGAAGAAGGCCTACCGCCGCCTGGCCAGAAAATATCATCCGGATGTCAGCAAAGAACCGAGGGCAGAGGAACGCTTTAAGGCGGTGCAAGAGGCCTATGCGGTGCTCAAAGACCCGGAGAAACGACGTGCCTACGATCAGCTTGGAGCAAACTGGCAGGCCGGGCAGGAATTTCGGGCACCACCGGGTTGGCAAACCCCGCGGCACGGCTTTGGTCAGGCCGCGGGTGGCGCAGATCCCTTCAGCGATTTTTTCTCCTCACTGTTTGGTGGCGGCACGGCAAATGGCGGCAGACGCCCGCGCCAGCAACGCAGTGAACCGGTAACGGTCCGCATCAGTCTCGAAGAGGCCTTTGCCGGCACCGAGCGAAATTTAAGACTCAGCAGCCCCAATGGTGGCCCCGCCCGTACCCTGAAGGTACGCATACCCGCTGGCGTCATTGCCGGCCAGCAGATACGCCTCCCCGGCCAGGGCGGTGGCGGCATCGGTAGATCTGGCGATCTGTTTCTGAAAATAGAGTTAAACCCCCACCCGTTATTTCGGGTAGAAAACAGGGATATCCACCTGCAACTTCCAGTCACCCCGTGGGAAGCCGCCCTCGGCGCCAAGATCCAGGTCCCCACTCTCAAGGGAGCAGTGCAATTGAGCATTCCAGCGGCCTCCAATGGCGGCAGCCGACTACGCCTCAAAGGGCGTGGCCTGGGGGGGGAAAGGGCAGGAAGCCAATATGTCAGCCTAGAGATTAAAATCCCACCCGCAGATACCGAGGCGGCGCGCGAAGCCTACCGCCAATTCGCCGAAAAACTTCCATTCAATCCCCGCACGAATATAAAATAACGATATGTTTCATGCGCTTGAAGAGAACACCACGTACCACCACAAAGGACAATCCATGCTTCGTCCAGGCAGCATCCTGTTCATCATCATGTGTTTCTTGGCCCTCAATGCACAGGCTGGCCTGCCCACTGCCATAGGCGGCACCCCCCTTCCGAGCCTGGCCCCGATGCTGGAGCAGACGACGCCGGCAGTGGTTAATATCGCGGCTCGCGGCACCGTTGTGGTAAGGGAAAATCCACTCCTGAGCGATCCCTTTTTTCGCCGCTTCTTCAATGTCCCGGACCGTCCGCGAAAACGCCACACCCAGAGCCTCGGCTCAGGCGTCATCGTCGATGCCGCCGAGGGCTATATCCTCACCAATAACCACGTCATTCAGCACGCCCAGGAAATCAGTGTCACCCTGCGCGACGGGCGGCGTTTTGCAGCAAAATTGGTGGGCACCGATCCGGATACCGACGTGGCGGTGATCCGCATCGCGGCGGAAAATCTGAGCGCCCTGCCATTGGCTAATTCCGATGGCCTGCGGGTGGGTGATTTCGTGGTCGCCATCGGCAACCCCTTTGGCCTCGGTCAAACCGTCACCTCGGGCATCGTCAGTGCCCTGGGTCGTAGCGGGCTCGGTATTGGAGGATTTGAAGATTTCATCCAGACCGATGCCTCCATCAATGTCGGTAATTCCGGTGGTGCGCTGGTAAATCTGCGTGGCGAATTGGTGGGCATCAACTCCGCAATCTTCGCCCGTGGCGGTGGCAGTATCGGCATCGGTTTTGCCATCCCCAGCAATATGGCGCGTGACATCATGACCCAGTTGGTGACCTTCGGTGAGGTACGCCGTGGATTGCTCGGGGCATCAGCACAGGACCTGACCCCCGCCCTCGCCGAGGCCTTCGGGATTGCCGAGACCGAGGGCGCCGTGGTGGTTGAAGTGGCCGATGGCTCACCGGCGAACAAGGCGGGCCTCAAACCCGGCGATATCGTCACCCGGGTCAATCGGCGCCCGATCCGCTCCGCCTCCGATGTGCGTAACGCCATTGCGCTATTACGGGTGGGTCAGACGGTACAGCTGGAAATATTACGCAACACCAAAATGCTTAACCTGCAGGCAATGATCACGGAAAACCGTCAGCAGATGGTTTCCGGCGATAACTTTCATCCACGCCTGTCTGGGGCAGCCTTTGCCGATATCGTCGAGGGCAGTCCGCTCTACGGCAAATTGGAGGGCGTCGTGGTACTGGACGTGGAGGCCAACGCCCCGGCGGCGCGCTCGGGTCTGCGCAAGGGTGACATCGTCACTGCGGTAAACCGCACGCGCATACGCAGCATGAAGGAATTCCAGCACCTCGCCCGCAAGGGAGGCGACGCACTGGTCCTCAATGTGCGCCGCGGCCGTGGCTCGGTGTTTATTCTGATTCGCTAGGCGATTCGTCGGGGCCAATCGCCGCGGCAATGCCGGGGGCGGCCCCCTCAAGTTCGACCTTTTCGATCTTGATAAAGCGACTGCTGATTTTGCGGGCCGAGGTATGCACCTGCTCCACATCTTTATGGGCGGCATTGATATGCTGGGACAGCTTGTCCATGCGTAGCTGAAAACGGTCAAAATCCTTGGCTAACATGCCCAAATGCTCCTGAATAACATGGACCTGCTCGCGGGTTGCCTCGTCCTTTAGCACCGCACGCGCAGTGTTAAGCACCGCCATCAGGGTGGTGGGTGAAACGACCCATACACGGCTCTTCTGCGCCTCCTCCACGAGATCCGGATGGTGAGCCTGAATCTCGGCAAACACCGCCTCCGCCGGCAGGAACATCATGGCGCCATTGGCCGTTTCCCCCGGAAGAACATATTTCGCGGAGATATCCTGAATGTGTTTACGAATATCAACTTTAAACTGCCGCTCCGCCGCCTTCCGTTCACCGCTATCAAGGCTGTTATCGGTCATGCACCGATAGGACTCCAGGGGAAATTTGGCGTCGATGGCGACATTGCCCGTCGGTGACGGCAGGAACAACACGCAGTCCGCAATCTTGCCGTTGCTCAGCGTGTGCTGGAAAGCAAAACTACTCTCCGGCAATACGTTACGCACCAGTCCCGCCAGTTGCACCTCGCCAAAGGCACCTCGGGAGCGCTTGTCATCCAGCACCTGCTGCAGACTGACCACATGGGTAGATAACTCGGTGATCTTTTGCTGTGCCGCGTCGATAAGCGCCAGGCGTTTGACGATATCCGCAAAGGTGGCAGTGGTCTTCTCGAAGCCTTCGCTAAGCCGTTTTTCCACCTGGCCGCTGATTTCTTTCAGGCGCTGATCCGCGGTCTCGGTCAATCCTTCCACCTGCTTCACCAGCTTTTCGGTGTTGCGCTCCAGCGCCTCGGTTAATTTACTATCAAGCGTCAACAACCCTTTTTGTAACACCTCCTGCAGGCTGTTCAGCGCCTCTCCCTGACGACGCTCGAAACGCTGGCGGAAATCACCGAGGCGCTCCCCCATCTCTTCTCGCGCCACTGCTCGGTCCTCACGCAGCGCTCGGTCAAGGTCCCGCACCAGCGCCTCCAGCGCACTGCTCCGCTCCTCCATACGCTTAGTATGCTCCTGCAAACGGGTCTCGAAGCGCACCGTGGCATCGCGTTGCGCCGCGGCATCCCCGGCACGGCGGACCAGGAACCAGAGCCCAAGGAGAAGCACGGCAAGAGTTCCCAACTGTAGCCACAACATTGCGTTAGCCATATTCACTCCATGTCCCCAAAATCAATCATCCAACGACCGCTCGCCACTGCCTATCAGAATTTCCATTCCTTCCACATCGCCCGCCGTGGAAAGTGGCAGACGCAGCTTGCCAAAGCAATCCACCCGCCCCGCTTCACAACCGGAACCCTGCATCAATATCTCCTCAAAGCGCACCGTAGCAATCACCTCTGAATCATTTTGTTCGAGAACTTCTACCTCCAGAGTATCGTTATCCGGCCAGCCATTTTGCGTGCACAAACGACTGATCTCCCGGCAGTTCAACAAGTATTCCCGAATCTTCATTGCTCCGCCCCAATCTAGGCCCATGTGTAAGGATTGGGAGTCTCTCTGATTTAGGAGTTTGTAGCGAGGGAAACAAGACAAAAGACTATTTTGCCATCGTCCGGAGAATGACTATCTGTAGCCTGGATGAAACGAAGTGAAATCCGGGGTGGGGTCCATTGCCGTGCCAACCCACACCGCTCCTATCTTCCCGGATTCCGCTCACGTTGCATCCAGGCTACGGGCTGACTAGTGTACGTGCGAACGAAAGCGGACTCGTGGGGAGATAACGCAATAAAAAAACGGCCCTTTCGGACCGTTTCTATTAGCATGGCTGGGGGACAAGGATTACTCCGCACATCCTGTGCTCCACCCCTGCGGGGCCCGCCTTTGGCGGTTCAAAATTGCTCCCGGCAATTTTGTCGAACCCGGTTCTCACCCTTGCCCCCCAGCCAATAAAAACGGCCCTTTCGGACCGTTTCTATTAGCATGGCTGGGGGACAAGGATTCGAACCTTGGTTGGCGGAGTCAGAGTCCGCAGTCCTACCACTAGACGATCCCCCAAATTGCGGTTTAGCGCTTGGAGAACTGTGGCCGCTTGCGCGCCTTGTGTAGCCCCACCTTCTTACG
>JAJFJT010000019.1 GCA_021773795.1 Gammaproteobacteria bacterium
CCGTGCGCCGGCACCACTTTTCCTTCCAAACACATCCGGAAACACCGGCTCTGGCCTCTACAAAACAATTACTTAACTGAATTATTTCTTTCTAGAATTCGATTAAGTAATTGGCACGGAACAGGGCCCCCTCTGTTCGTATGTACGGTTCGGCAACTGACCAGTTGTTGATTGGGCTGTGGGCTGCTTCTTGTAGTGGGTTATTGTGTCTGGAGAACACACCCCGCGTGAGGGATATAACTCAACAAATTAGATAGTTTCCATTTTGTTAGTGCTGTATGTATTGAGCCGGGAGATAATTATGACTGACCATCAATGTCAGAAGCTTAGCTTTCGCGAAAGCGTGGACCACATGGCGGATCGCGCCATGGAGGCGCTCGATATGGCACCGGATGTGGCGGTGGCCATCAAATCCTGTAACGCCGTCATACAAGTCAAGTTTCCCGTCAAGATTCGCGGCAAGGTAGAGGTTTTCTCGGGTTGGCGTGCAGTGCACAGTACCCATCGGTTGCCGGCCAAAGGCGGTATCCGTTACGCGGATTGCGTTGATCAGGACGAGGTCGAAGCCCTGGCAGCCTTGATGACCTACAAATGCGCCATCGTTGATGTGCCTTTTGGGGGTTCCAAGGGCGGCCTGCTCGTCGACCCCTCTAAATACCAACGTAATGAGATGGAGCTGATCACTCGTCGTTTTACCCTGGAGTTGGTGCGCAAAGGTTTTCTCAGCCCGGCAACCAATGTACCCGCACCGGACATGGGCACCGGCCAGCGCGAAATGGCCTGGATGGCCGACACCTACAAACACCTGAATCCCGAAGATATCAATTACTCCGCCTGCGTCACCGGAAAACCGGTGGAACATGGTGGTATTCGTGGTCGCACCGAGGCCACCGGCCGCGGCGTGCAATACGCCTTGCAGGAGTTTTTCCGCCACCCCGATGCGCTGAAAGAAACGGGACTGAGCGCCGGGCTGGGTGGCAAGCGCGTGGTGGTGCAGGGGTTCGGAAATGTAGGCTATCACGCTGCCAAGTTTCTGTTTGAAGAAGACGGCTGCAAGGTCATTGCAGTCGCCAACAGCAAGGGAGTGCTGGTCAATGAAGATGGCCTGGATGTGGAGGCGGCCTATCGCTACAAGGTCGAACACAAGAGCATGGAGGGCTTCCCCGGCGGGCGTTACGAAAGAGGCGGCACCAAACGGGCGCTGGAAATGGATTGTGACATCCTGATGCCGGCTGCAACGGAAGGCCAGATTGATATTGAAAATGTGGATCGGGTAAAGGCGAAGATGATTATCGAAGCTGCCAATGGCCCCATTACCTTTGCTGCTGATGAGAAACTCAACAAACGTGGCACCATCATTATTCCCGATGCCTATGCCAATGCAGGCGGTGTTATCGTTTCCTATTTTGAATGGATTCGGAACCTGTCCCACATCCGCTTTGGCCGCATGCAGCGCTGGCATGATGAATTGCAGGGGCTGGCTCAAACAGAGGCATTGGAAAACGTTACAGGCAAGCAGGTGCCGGATAGTTTCAGAAAAAAAATAAGTTCGGGCGCTAGTGAACTGGATTTAGTTCATTCTGGACTGCACGACTCCATGTGCAGCGCCTTCCAGGAAATGTGGCAGACACGATCAGAAATCGAAAAAGTCACCAACTACCGCACAGCCGCTTACGTCAACGCGATCCGTAAAATTGCACGGTCGTATTTGGATATTGGGGTTTATTGATAGCATTCTTACCATCTTTCGAAAGCTCAAAGGGGACGGAGGGATTAACTTTTGTACAACTGCCGTAGCTGTTCATTTTTTAATCCCTCCGTCCCTTTTTCCGCTTCCATGCCATACCAACTTTTAAAGCTCGCTCTATGTATGTGTCTACTTCTCGTGGGTAACTCGGACATATAACGTTTGAATAAACGGCGCTCGTTAGCGCGTCCGGCCCCGCAAGGGTGATCTTCCCCCGATACCCCACCTCCCCACATCGTTCTCCATGGAGAATATATTCTATATATTTCATTGAGTTAAAAGCATACAGATCCTTCGTTTTCGGCACGTGATGATTTTCCCCGTCCCGGATTATGTGGACTCTTTCCATATAATCCGATTCAGATAACCATGCCTCACGATAGGGGCTTGTACATAGCGGATAGGGAATCAACAAGTGCCCCGTATAGTACGCACTGAGGGGTAAAGGTTGAGTCGAAAAGTATGAAGCTGTTGTCATGAGCGGTTCAGTCCTTGATACCGTTTGCAGGGATAGCAGCTATACCCTGCGATATTGTCACGCGATCGTCGCTGCCTACATTACACCTATCCAGCAGATTTTTTCCAGCCACCAAACCGAGACGATGGGAACCAGGGTCAGCACCGGAGCACCGCCGAAATATTCACCTGATGTGGCATGAGGAAACCTTGACCTTCCTGTGCATGGAAGGTTTATCCTCCATACCGTAATAAAGCTCTGGGGTACACGCGGTATGAATATCGGCAAGCTGGCAAAAAATTCGGGGGTCTCGGCCAAAACCATTCGCTATTACGAGAGCATTGGCCTATTGCCACCCGCTAGCCGCTCGGCCAATGGTTACCGGGTCTTCGAGGACAGCGATCTCCAGACCCTACGCTTTATACAGCGGGCACGTGGACTGGGTTTCAGCGTGAAAGACGTCCTCCATCTGCTCTCCCTGTGGCGCGATCCAGGCCGCTCGAGCAGTGAGGTCAAGGCGCTGGCCCGTCGCCACATGGAACATATTGATACACGTATCGACGACCTCCAGACCATGCGCCGGGTGCTGGATGATCTCGCCCACCGCTGTCACGGCGACAGCCACCCGGAGTGCCCCATACTGGATACCCTTGCCGGTGCCAATGCCAATGTCGATACAGGCTCTGAGGAAAAATCATAATGCTCAATACTCAAAAAAAATTGGTGGCAGTATTTTTAGCTGCCGTGCTACTAACGCTCTATGGCTGTGGTGAGGAAGAGCAAGCAACGACCCGCATGATGAAAGGGCATAGTGGTATGGGCGGGATGATGAACAGCCAGGACAACGGCACGACATCCTCCCTGAAAACCGTAGCAGGGCGCTGGTATACAAAGGCCCAGGTAGAACAAGGCGCGCCGTTATTCGCCAGCTATTGTGCTGCCTGCCATGGCAAGGAGGCACAGGGGGATTTCCGCTGGCGCCAACGTGGGGCCGATGGTCGTTTCCCACCGCCACCGCTTAATGGCAGTGGGCATGCCTGGCATCACCCGAAGCCCATGATCACACGCCAGATCCGTAAGGGCTCGCCACCCGGCGGCAGCATGCCCGGCTTTGGTGCGCAGTTGAGCGATGCCCAGATTAAGGCCGTTATTGCCTGGTTCCAGAACTTCTGGTCCGCGGAAATCTATCAATCCTGGCAGCGCGGCATGCGTCACAAGGGTTAGCCCGCTGAGCGGGTTATACTCCACGGATCGTTGGCCGAAACCCTGCACTCCATGCCCAAGCGCTCTCCCTTACTTACCGTCCTACCCCTACTGCTCGTTATTGCGGTGGTCGCATTTCTTGCCATCGGCTTGACCCTAAATCCCCGTGAGGTACCTTCACCACTCATTGGCAAAGCGGTACCGGATTTTGAGCTACCACCCATCGCGGGTCGCCAGAATCCCAGCCTAGCCAGTCTCGATCTGAAAGGGGAGGTCAGTCTCGTGAATGTCTTTGCCTCCTGGTGCACCGCCTGCCGCTACGAGCACCCGCTGCTGATGGCCCTCAAAAGGAACGGTACCATTCCGGTACACGGCATTAACTACAAGGACAAACCTGGGGACGCCTCCGCCTGGCTAGCCGAACTGGGTGACCCCTATACCCGTATTGGCGCGGATCGTAATGGCCGGGTCTCTATCGACTGGGGCGTGTACGGGGTGCCAGAGACCTTTCTCATCGATCAGCAAGGCCGCATCGCCTATAAGCAAATCGGTGAATTAACCGTGGAGGCCTGGGAACAAAAGCTGTGGCCGCTGGTTCAAAAACTACGTGCCGAGCAAAAGGAGCCAAGCGCCCAGTGAAAACCCGATATGCCATCAGCATCCTTGCAGTCGCCGGCTTTGTCGTCGGTGTGCTGTGGAGTCAGTTCACCTTACAAACGGCACCGCCAACGCACATCCCGGCACCAGCCGCCAAAGCCCTCCCTGCGACCGATGGCTTTGGCTTTGTCGCCCGCACCCAGAGAGTGCCGCTCCCAGCACTGAAATTCATTGATGGCGACAAGAAGCCACTGAGCCTGGATGACTTCCGCGGCAAACTGGTGCTGCTCAATCTCTGGGCCACTTGGTGCGGCCCCTGCCGAGAAGAAATGCCCACTTTAAATCATTTGCAGGAAACCCTGGGCGGTAAGGATTTCGAGGTACTCACCCTCTCCCTGGACCAGCAGATCGAAGAAGTGCAGGATTTTTTCAAAGAACTGGATCTGAAGGCGCTAACCCCCTATCTGGATGTCTCCTTCCGCGCCCCCCAGGATTTAAAGGTACTCGGTGTCCCGGCGACCCTGCTCATCGATCGTGAGGGACGGGAGATTGGCCGCCTGCTGGGCCCGGCTGAGTGGGATAGTCCGGCGGCGCTGGAACTGATTCGCGCTCATCTCGACGACAGCGCTGAGTAAACTCAGTGATTTACCGGGCGCTTACGTAACTTCCGTTGCAAGGTGCGCCGGTGCATATCCATGGCACGGGCGGCGGCAGAGATATTGCCATCGTGGGCCTGCAATACCTTTTGCAAATGCTCCCATTCCAGGCGTTTCAATGAAACCGGACGGCGCCCTGGACGTAACTCTGGCACCACGGATTCCTTGCTTAATACGGCCAGGATCTCGTCCACCCCAGCCGGTTTACTCAAATAATGGATGGCGCCGAGTTTGATGGCAGCCACTGCGGTAGCCACGCTGGCATAACCGGTCAGAATCAGGATGCGCAAATCCTGATGAATGGCCAGTAAGCGTTCTGATAACAACAGGCCAGACTCTTCCCCAATACACAGATCAATCACCGCATAATCCGGGCGTTCGGCACTCACGTGTTCAATGGCAGTTTCTATATCTTGTGCTACCTTGACCTGAAAGCCGCGGGCCTCCAGAGCACCGCCTAGCACCTGGCCAAAGGCCTCGTCATCGTCCACCACCAGCAGACGTGCACCGGTATTCATGGGCACACCGCCGCGCTTTCAATCAGGGGTAAACTAATTCGCGTACAGGTTCCTCCCCCGGCGCGCAGACGATGTGAAACCTCCCCCCCCATACGCCGGATACTGCCGTAGGCGAGCAACAACCCTATACCCAAACCGTGTTCCTTCTCTGATATCACCTGCTCTCCTGCCAACTGACCCAAACCACGGCCACGATCGCTAATCTCCAGCACCCATTGCCCGGATTGCTGGTATGCATCCACCTTGACCGCTTGGGGCGAGGCATCAGCGGCATTATTCAGAATATTTTCCAGTGCCTGACTCAATAGCTGGTCAGAGAGAATATAGCCCGGAGATTCTTCCTGCCCCCGGTGGTACTGCACCTCCACCCCCAAGCGACTGTTACGCCATTTCTCCATCAACTGGTCCAGATAAGCTACGGTCTGTGCTGACGATCCGGCCTCGGCACGCGCCACCCCCGCGGTTGCGCTAACGCTTGATAGCGCTTCCTTGCAGCGCTCAATTTGGGTCAATAACATGCTTGCCGCCCGATGTACCTCCGGTGCTTCTTCGGCATCATGGGTACGCTGCAATTCACCGCTGATGATTGCCATAGTCCCCAGAGGCGTACCCAGTTCATGGGCCGCTCCCGCTGCCAGCATGCCCAATTCCACCAGTCCCTCATCGCGCAAGGCTCGCTCCCGCGCCTTGGACAACCCCGCTTCACGTGCCTTTAGTGATTGCGACATACCCACCACAAAATGGGCGATCAATCCCGCACTCAAAACGAATCCAAACCACATCCCAAAGACGTGTAGAGAAAAACCACCGCTGCCCTGCATGGCCTCCATGCCGCCCCCGTTTGGTAGCGTTAAAGGCAGATAGAAACGGGTCAGCGCCGTATAACAAGCTACGGTCAAAATGGCCATGATACGGGTATAGCCTGGTGGCAACAGAGTGGCTGATATCACCAGCGGCAGCAGATAAAACCAGGCGAAAGGGTTGGTAGCTCCACCGCTGAGGTACATCATCATGGAAAAGGCGAGCACATCCAGAATCAACTGCGCAAAAAGCTCCCAATCTGCCACCACCCGCCCGCTACGCAGGCATATCCAGGTACTGATATTAATACCTAGCATCGCCAGCAAAAGCAGCGTAATTGCCAATACCGGCAAAACCAGATTCAATCCAAAAATTGCACCCAGCACCATCAGAAGCTCTCCGCTGATGGTGACATTGCGCAGCACAAACAACTGCCGCAGGTTGGCATCCCCGTACGGTTTCTGCGTGGGCTGTTGGCCAAATTCCATGAAGTTCGTCCTTAACACTACATTTTAAAGATTTATATATTTAAATACGGTGTGACAAATTGCCGCGCGACACTGTGTCACATCCCATTCTTAAGTACCAATTCATATACTCCTTTCCCGCGGCGTGGGGCCGTAGATCATTGTTTAGGAGAGCGTGGAAATGCAATCAAGTTGGCGAACATTAGCAAGGCTTGCGGGGCTCTGCCTGTTGCTATACATCCCCCAAGCCCAAGCCTACGTAGGCCTTTGCTGTGGTAAGTGTGGCGGCAATATGCCCATGAATATTCCGGGCGGCGGCATTCCTGAAACCCATGAATTCCGCTTCAAGATTAGTCCCACGTTCATGCACATGGACGGACTACGGGATGGCACCAAGGATGTAGACGCCAACAGTCTTCTGGGCATGCCCGCGGCGGGAAAATTCATGGCGGTGCAGACCGATATGGATATGTCCATGCTCAACTTCACCGGCGGCTACAGCTTCAGCGACAAGCTCTTCGGCGGCGTCATGCTGATGTATCAGGACAAGCGCATGGACATGCGTTTCAATACGCCCATGAAGACCATGACCGGAGTCAATGGCTTCACCATGAAGTCCAGTGGCATAGGCGACACCATGTTGATGGGAAAATACCGCTTATTTGCCGATGATCCCCTTATTCCGTCCCGCCAAGCCTCGCTATTCTTGGGGCTGAGCCTGCCAACGGGCTCTATCGACGAGAAAAATAATCGCCACCCCCTGGCTATGCGTCGGGGAGAGCAATTGCCCTACGGCATGCAACTGGGCTCCGGTACTTTTGACCCGACCATCGGCCTGCTCTATCAACGCTCCAGCTCACCATGGTGGTGGGGGGTCAATACATCAATCACCGCACGCCTGCATGATAACAAGCGCGATTATCGCCTTGGCAACGAGTTCCGTATCGATGCCTACGCCATGCACCAGTTCCGTCACAATCTGCTCGCCCAGGTACAGCTAAACGGCCATTATCAAGGACGCATACGCGGGCAAATGGATGAGTTCACCAATGGTGCTTCGGGCCATGCGGTGCAGGGAACCGCAGCATCCCCGGCCATGACCCCGCTCTGGAACACCCAAAATTACGGTGGCACCAATCTCTTTGCCACCCTCGGTTTACAGTGGCAACCCGCACCTCTTCACATCCTCGACCTTAACGTGGGGGTACCGCTGTATCGCAACCTTAACGGCCCACAGCTGGAAACCGACTACCGCGTGATGCTCACTTGGTATATGGAAATTCCCACTCGCAAAAGTGTACGTGCCCGCCTGAAGGGGCCCCGTAGTGGCACCGGGAAACTGGGCTTTTAAGGATCGATGCCATGCGAAAATATCTCTACTTTTTGCCCCTCATGGGCCTGATGCTCTCCGCCTGCGGCACCACGGGTGGCCGTTCCACGGCTCATCTGCCAGATCGCAACTCACCTGCTGCCTCGGCATATGCCAATCGCTGCGGCAGTTGCCACGCCATTCCGCACCCCAAACGATACCGCTATGAGGTCTGGCTAAGGACACTGCCACTCATGGAAAAGCATATTGCGAACCGCAACATGGGAGCGATGAGCATGGATGAACAAGTGCTGATCCTCTCCTATCTCAAGCAATATGCACGGTGAACAGAACCTCAAAATGGTTTGGGATCTTGCCCCTGTTGGCCACACTCGTAGCGTTGGCCCCCACCCGTCTGGCAAGTGCACACGCTGAACCCGGCCTTGTTACCCCCCAACAACGCCTCGAGGCGCCTGACTTCGAGTTATCCGGGCTGAATGGAAAAAAGTTAAGGCTACGGGACTACCGAGGGCAATTAGTGCTGCTCAACTTTTGGGGAACCTTCTGCGTGCCCTGTCGGGAAGAGATGCCGCAACTGGAGGCTCTGTGGCAAAGCTTCAAAGATCAGGGCTTCACCGTCATTGCCATCGCCACTGATCGCGGTAATGCCAAAGAGGTTGAACGCTTCGTGCGGGAAACTGCGCTCAGCTTTCCTGTGGTGCTGGACCCGGATGGCAAGGTACGCCGCAATTACGAAATCATCGGCCTGCCCACCACCTATCTCATCGGCCGCGATGGCCGCTTTCACGGGCGCGTTATCGGGGCCCGTGACTGGGCCAATGCGGAAGCCAAAAGCATGATTCAACGCCTATTGGTACAGTAAAAAACTTGACCTTCCCCTCAATGGAGGGTTTATAAAGTAAGCATGATGCGCCTAAGGCGCGCTGTCGCGTTTACTCCTGTGAATAAAGAACACCCAAGTTGCTGTCACCACCACGCCACCGCCAAAGACCCCGTCTGTGGCATGGCGGTGAACCCTGAAAACGCCCCCAGCCATCCCCATGACGGCAAGCATTATTATTTCTGCTGTGATGGCTGTCTGAGCACCTTCGCCGTCAATCCAGCGCAATATCTCGAAGTGGAACAAAGCGGCTGCCACCACGCCCCGGAAGTTATCAAGGACCCAGTGTGTGGCATGACCGTAGACCCTGAGACCGCCCCCCACTACCGCCACGCGGACAAGGACTATTGGTTCTGTTGCCAAGGCTGTCTGGACAAGTTTTCCGCTGCACCCGCGCAGTATCTGAATGGACGAAAACCCGAGCCCGCCCCGGTGATCGCCGGTGCCATCTATACCTGCCCCATGCACCTGGAGGTGCGTCAGGAAGGTCCCGGCATCTGCCCCGATTGCGGTATGGCGCTGGAGCCCGAGGGGATTCCGGTGCTGGCCACAAAAATCCAATACACCTGTCTGATGCATACAGAGGTGATTCAGGATGAACCGGGTGATTGCCCCAAATGCGGCATGGCGCTGGAGTCCGTGGCGGTCACCCTGGAAGAAGAAGAGGACCCCGAGCTAGTCGACATGAGCCGGCGCTTCAAGATAAGCGCCGTACTATCGGTGCCACTGATCACCATCGCCATGGGTGGAGCTGTGGGTCTGTCCTTTGAGGGGCTGGCAAGCGCCCGCACCCTCGGCTGGCTAGAATTACTGCTGGCCACGCCGGTGGTGCTGTGGGGCGGCTGGCCCTTCTTTGTGCGCGGCTGGCAGTCGCTGCTTAGCCATAATCTTAATATGTTTACCCTCGTGGGCCTGGGTACGGGCGTCGCCTATGGCTATAGCTTGGTGGCCACCCTGCTGCCTGATCTCTTCCCGGCATCGTTTCGCGATCAGCACGGAGAGGTGGCAGTGTATTTTGAGGCCGCTGCGGTGATCGTCACCCTGGTACTGCTCGGTCAGGTGCTGGAACTACGGGCACGCAAGCGCACGGGTGCGGCGATCCGCGCACTGCTCGGTCTGGCACCAAAGACGGCACGCCGCATCGGCACCGACGGCAGTGAAAGTGACGTGCCCCTGGACAAGGTAAAAACAGGTGACCGACTGCGGGTGCGCCCTGGCGAAAAGGTGCCCGTGGATGGTGAGGTCATTGAAGGCAACAGCGCCGTGGACGAGTCCATGATCACGGGCGAGCCCATTCCCGTAGCCAAGGTGGCTGGCGATCAGGTCATCGGTGCCACCGTGAACGGCACCGGCAGCCTCGTCATCGTGGCCCGCCATGTGGGTGCCGATACCGTGCTTGCCCAAATCGTACAGATGGTAGCCACCGCCCAGCGCAGCCGTGCCCCCATTCAAAAGCTCGCGGACGTGGTGGCCGGCTATTTCGTGCCCATCGTGGTGCTCGCCGCGGTCATCACCTTTGTGGTGTGGGCGTTGCTGGGCCCCGAACCCGCCATGGCCTACGCCATCATTAATGCCGTGGCGGTGCTGATCATCGCCTGCCCCTGTGCGCTGGGTCTCGCCACCCCCATGTCCATCATGATCGCCACCGGCAAGGGGGCCACCGTGGGGGTGCTGTTCAAAGATGCCGAGGCTATCGAGGTGATGCGTAAGGTAGACACCCTGGTGGTAGACAAGACTGGCACCCTCACCGAGGGAAAACCCAGGCTGGTAGATGTCATCGCCACGGGTGCGATGGAAGAGATCGAATTACTGCGCCTTGCCGCCTCGCTGGAGCGTGGCAGCGAACACCCACTGGCAGAGGCCATTGTAGAGGGTGCCCTGGCACGTGATTTGAAGCTTGCCGAGGTGGCTGATTTTGACTCTGTGACTGGCAAAGGCGTGCTGGGGAAGGTCAACGGGCACGCCGTGGCACTGGGTAACCCGGCCATGCTGGAACAACTTGGTATCGATGTTGGCAAGCTGGCAACACAGGCCGACGTGCTGCGTAGTGAGGGCCATACCGTCATGTTTGTCACGGTGGATGGCGCCATCGCAGGGCTCGTGGGTGTGGCTGATCCAGTCAAAGAGACGACCCCGGACGCCATCGCCGCACTGCGTGCCGCCGGGGTGCACATCGTCATGCTCACCGGTGATAACGAAACCACCGCCCGCGCTGTGGCCAATCAACTTGGTCTGGACGAGATCATTGCCGGCGTGCTGCCAGATCAGAAGGCGGAGGTGGTGAAGCGCCTACAGGCCGAGGGCCGCACCGTCGCCATGGCCGGTGACGGCATTAATGACGCCCCCGCACTGGCCCAGGCCCATGTGGGCATCGCCATGGGAACCGGCACCGATGTGGCCATGGAAAGTGCCAGTGTAACCCTGGTCAAAGGAGACCTGCGTGGCATCCTGCGGGCCCGCAAACTCTCCCGTGCCACCATGAGCAACATCCGCCAAAATCTCGTCTTCGCCTTCCTCTACAACGGCCTCGGCGTACCGGTCGCCGCTGGCGTCCTCTATCCCGTCTTTGGCCTGCTGCTGAGCCCCATCATCGCCGCCGCCGCCATGAGCCTCAGCTCGGTATCCGTTATCAGCAATGCACTGCGGTTGCGGCGGCTACGGCTCTAAACCAGACCCCGGATTCCGCTACACTTCATCCGGGCTACAATGCTGGTGCCGGGAAGATAGAACCGGAGCGAATTTAGGACAAGGATATGGTCCAATATCGACGTAATCGCATTCCAGGCGGAAGCTATTTCTTTACCGTTACCTTGCGGAATCGGCGAGCCACCTTGCTGATTGAATATATCGATGCGCTACGCAGGGCTGTTCGCAAGACTCTCCAGGAACGGCCTTTTTCCATCGATGCCATGGTGGTGTTACCCGAGCATCTTCACACAGTGTGGACTCTGCCACCCGATGATGATGACTATGCCGGACGTTGGCGATCAGTAAAGGGTCGATTCACGCACGCACTTGTAACAAAGGGTGTAGGGCTGACATGAAATGCGAAGGGAGAATACGACCTGTGGCAAAGGTGTTATTGGGAACACACGATTCAAAATGAGGCGGACTTGGCCCAACATATGGATTACATTCATTTCAATCCAGTAAAACATGGTTGGGTAAAGCAAGTGCATGAATGGCCGCATTCGACCTTTCATCGCTTTGTGAAGCGGGGTTTGTACCCGCCGGATTGGGCGGGTGCCAAACTGGAGAATGATGGGAGGGGCTATGGAGAGTGAGCCCCGATACAACGCTAAACCAGTAGCCTGGATGAAGCGCTAGCGGAATCCGGGAAGATAAAACCGGAAGCAGCCGATACAGAAAATGGATCTTCCCCGGATTCCGCTACGCTTCATCCGAGCTACGATGCCGCCTGCTTAACCGCAGGGTCTCGTGCCAGTTTGCTTAGGTTGCCATCGATGATGCGTGGAAACAGACGTTGCAGAAAAAGAAGTAACCGCTCGGGGCCACGGGGATAGATGTCCCGCCGCTCACGCGCTATGCCGTTCCAGATGTGTCGGGCCACAACATCAGCATCGTCGAGATTCATACCCATGGGACCTACTAATTTGGCAAAGCTTTCCGCCGCCGGAGTGCGTACCCCACGGGGGGCCACATAGGTCACGCCGCAAGCCCTCAGAGAAACCGCGCAGGCCAAATTTGCTTGCGGAATAGGTGGCAAAATAGGGGAAAGCAATATCCCCGAACATGGAACCGATGTTGACTATCCGCCCACCACCCTGTTGCCGCAGTAACGGCAACAGGCGCCGTGTCAGGGTAATAGGAGCCATAAGATTCACCGCCAGCATTGCTTCGGTCATCTCATCACTACCAAGCCCGAATGGCCCCACTTCCACCACGCCCGCATTGTTGACGAGTAGATCCAAGCTGCCATGCAATTGTTCCACGGCCTCATAGATACGCGCTCGCTCTTCGGCGAGGGTAATATCCGCCGCCACGATATCCACCCGTCCATCGGCATCAATCTGCTCGCGAGTTTCCTCCAATGCTACCTTGCGCCTTCCCACCAACATCAGCTTCAGACCGCGGCTGGTACCCTCGATCGCCAACGCTCGCCCGATACCACTGCCAGCACCCGTTATGAGTGCCACTTTTCCGACCAGTTTCATGCGACCTCTCCCACTGCGTGGGAGCCGCCATCAAGGGCTCGAAACACCTCCCCAAACAAGCGATAAATAATGTCTGCCATATCGACGATACAGGCATGATGAGCGGGCTCCTGAATACCGTTCACCAGATTCTCAAACATTTTCACGTGGCCTTTATCAAGATCGCCGTGGGAACGTAGATAGGAAAAACCCGCCTCTGAACTCACCGCCAGATTAGCCGCAATCGCCCCAGCTGCCTGGGTGGCAAGCTGTACCGACATCCCTTCCAGCACATGCACCATACCCAGCAAGGGACAAGTGTGCTTTACATGGTGATAGGCCTGCTCCAGATAACGCAGATACAGCTCCTGATTCACCTGCCCAGCCAGCGCCGAGGCGATCAGCGGGATGGCGAGAAAGTCCTCCCGCGTAGGCCTCGTTTGCACCAGTAGTTGCTCATAAAAAGACCCAGTCTGCTTTTGCATTTACTCTGCTCTCTCCTGGTTACTACGCCGCTACGCCCGCCAGTTCCAGGCTCCGTAGGGCTATTGTTTCCATGCTTCCTGAAAATATCGCCACCCGCGCGGGCAAGGCGTAATCAGGCAGTTCTGAAAATAGTGCTTGCGGGTGCAAGCCTAAGTTTGTATCCAGGATATCTTCCACCCAGACGCGTGCGGCGTGGTCCACCACCAATGCAAGCTCGGGGCGCATCTGGCCGTGCCCGTTTAGCTGAGCTGCGATAAATCGCGTATCGGCAAGCACCAGCGCCTCCACCCATTTCGGCGAGAGATTGCGGCCATTGGCAAGCACGATGACGCGATCCTTACGGCCATCAATCACCAGTGTGCCATCATCCTCAATGTGCCCGAGATCACCGGTGTGCCACACGGGAACCTCCAGCGGCGTGGCGTTGAGGTATCCGTTCATTACACTGCCACCACTAACGACGATCTCCCCGTCTTCGATACTGAGAGACACCCCCTCCAGAACTTTTCCCGCACCGTCTTTTGCCGCGCTTCCCTCGCGTTCCAGTGAGACCACGGAACAGCACTCGGATAGTCCGTAACCGCGGTAGACGGGCAAGCCGAGTTCGCGTGCGGACTGCACCAGCTCGGGAGCAACGGGTGCCCCGCCCACGGCGACAAAGCGCAGACTTTCAGAGAGACGGCCGCCACTTTGGCGCAGTTCGGCCACCAGCGCCCGAAGCAACTGTGGGACCAAAATCATCGTGCTCGCCTGTGTTTCCACCAAGCGATCCAGGAGCGGTCGAATGTTGCCTGCCAGCGCCGCATCCACCGCCGTGGCAGAGGAGTGCATCTGTGCACCCACCACCAGCGGTACGAAGATGCCGGCGATCTGTTCCAGCAGCAGTGCATAAGGCAGCGCCGTCAGATGGATATCTGTTTCGCGGGCGTGGACGGCCGTCGCAATGCGATCAATGGAATAGCTAAGCTGGCGGTCACCATGTAGCACACCCTTAGGGTGACCCGTGGTGCCGGAGGTATAGATCACCCGTTCCGCACCACCATGGTAGGCGGGTAACAACACCAGTCCCGGAGCATGCACAATGGATTTCAGGCCTAGCTCAATGCATGAAAACCCGGCGTCAAGATTCAGATCGGTGGCAGAAGAACCGCAGCAAATCACCAGGTCCACATCGGCATCGCCGCACAAATTCGATAGCTGTACGGCACTAAAAAATGGTGGCATGGGCACCAATCGACGTGACATTAAGGTCACGGCCAGATCGGCAATTATCCACAAGAGCCCGGATTTTCCGGCAATAGCCACCGTGTGTGCCGAGGTGGGAATGCGGTGCATGAGTGCAATGATGCTGGCAATCAGTGAAGCATAGTCCAGGCTCACCTCATCCCCCACAATAATCTGCTTATGAGGGATGTGGAGAGCGCTATCACGCAATGATTCAAAGACTTCAAACATGGGGGTTTCCCGGCATGGATGGAGTTGTTTCAAGCAAACCCTCAATCAGGTTCTTAGTGATTGGCCTATTGCCCGCGATGTTTTTTATCGTGCTCCCGGCCACCAAATAATGACTTCACCTTGTCCACGAACCCCCCTTCCCAGTTTTTCTCCATACGATCTTCGTCAAAATCACCGGTCTTGGCGACGTTGGTATGGCAGGCACCACAGTTGGCCTTGGAATTGACCTCCGGATCAGACCAAACGCGTGGACTCAGCTCATCGTGTTTACGTACAAAGCGAGGCGCCGTAGTAATACGCTCCGGCGCCTCGCCCACCGAAAGATCCTCTTGCCATTTACGGGCCGCACGCAGATCGCTGACATCCGAGGCATTGTTGAGGTAATAGATCCGTAAGGAACTCAAAGTCTTGTCATCGAGACTCGCGTCCTCACCAAAGTGATCACCCAACTCACCGAAGATCCGCTGCCAGGATTTACGCGGCAGCATCTGCGGAAAATAGGCCATATGACATTCGCCACATTCACTCTTCACCTCGGCATTTTTGATGGGCGGAAAACGCTCCGCCTGCACCGGTGCAGCCAGCACTACAAAAAGGCTCATCACCACTATTATTTTTTTCATGATCATTACCTATAGACTCTGCATATACGTTATGAAATCACCCTTCTCCACCGCACTGCATTCACGCCCGAGGACACTTTTGCAGTTACGTCGAAACCATTTGGCGACCTTCTTTTTCTTGGTAAAACGGGCGGGGTTTTTGGAAACAGCAATGGGCTTGATGAGCTTGCCGGCCCGGGTTTTTCCATTGGCCCGGGGATCCTTGCCATGACAGGAGGTACAGGCCGGAGTTTTTGGCTTGCCACCCGCGTGCTGTTCCATAAACAAACGCTTTCCGCGCTCCGCAGAAAAAGCGGTGAAGGCGGCATCTTCCGCCTTGGCCTGAGTGGCAAATCCCGCCAGGATGGAATCGCGGACCGGATCCGCCTGGACCGGCAATTGCGTCATCAATAAGGCAGTCAAGGTTAGCGTCGTATATTTGTTCACTTTTCCTTCTCCAAGATGTTGATCATTTGGTCATCAAAACGGCCGCTGCCCGCATCTGTGTGGCAGGCAGCACAATTGCTCTTGCTACCAATGTCTGCGCGGGCAAACAGACTCGGCGATATTTCATCGTGTTTACGCACCCAGTACGGGCTGGCGGAGATCTGCCAGGGGGAATCAGCTGATACCTCGCGCAAACGATTCGCTGCCTCGGTATCCCACCCCTCACTGGCGTAGCTCACCAGATAACTGGCAATGTCTTTGCCGGTCTCCTCGTCAAGACTGGCATCCTCTCCAAAGTGATCTTCGAGATTCCCCATCAGCCCCTGCCAGGATGCAGCTGGCAACAGGCTGGGGTGATAGAGCTGGTGGCAATCAGCGCATTCCGTCTGGAAATTTTCATTTGCCGGCAGTGCCTGCAGCCCAGTGGGAGGCATGCGGCCCAGCAAGCCGAGTATCCCCGCCGCACTCAGGCCAAAAACCACAATGATTAGAATTGCCATCCCCGGCTGTGCCTCGCGTGCCGGTGGATGTGCCAAACCCTCGGGCAGCGACTTATAGCCATGGAACATGGACCGGGGAAGGTTTTCACGATGCAGCAGACTCTCAGCGGTCACCCCTGATAAATGAGCAACCACCATGAAGCCAAGAATAATGACCAACCAGGCGTGGATATCCTTGGAAATATCACCGATCTGGAAAGAAGTAATCCCCGCCAACGGTCCCTGATTTTCCTCACCGCCCAGGGCCAGCAAACCGCTGAGCGTAATGCCGACCAGCACCAGGAACAGGGCGAACACCATCAGTGCTCCGGTGGGGTTATGGCCGAGATAATGGGGTGGGCGCAACATCGCCAAACCGTGTAAGTGACGGAAGGTCTCCCCAGGGCTGTAGGAAAAATTGCTGATACGGCTATATTCGGAGCCGACCACCCCCCAGATCAGGCGAAACACGATCAACAGCACCACGCCGTAACCCGCCCCGATGTGCAGATCCATCCACCACTCGGGGGCCAGATAAGCGCTGGCAACACCCACGGTCACCAGCAACACCAGAAACCAATGGAACAGGCGGGTGGGCAAATCCCACACGCGCACCCTTTGCCGTGGTACAGCTACGGGCATACTGGAAATCTTGTTATAACGCATGAATATGAACTAGGCAGTTCGGCGCTTGAGACCGGAAATAACCGTGGCCACAGGATTTTTAGCACTAATCGACACCACACAGACCCGGGGTTCGTGCTTGTAGTAATTCCCCCAAGCCATCGGCTTGGACGCACGGCTTGCCACCGCCGCCCCCAAATCCAGTAGCGTGCTGGCACTGAGCTCCAGCTGGCGTCCCACTGCTGGCGTCACAGTACACAGCCCCCACTGCATCCCCCTCCGCACACCGTAATCATTGATGAAGGCCAGCAGGGCTCGAACGAACCCGCCACTGCCTGCAAGGTTCGTGATCTCTAGCACTCGACGTCGATCGACCGACTTGCCCAGCCGTGTGGCGATGCAATCTTCCACCGGCCAATCCAGATAGCACTCGGAAAAGAAACCACTGCTGGCAGGACGAATACCAGCGGCACAAACGGGTTTGCCGTCATCACTGAATACCGCTGCCAACTGCTCCGGCAACCGCGTTAACCAAGCACTATAACGACGCGCATACACGCTCCGGATCAAGCGCTCCACATCATCCCGTGCCAGGTGCTTTCGATTTACCAACTGGATATACATCGCCCAACCCCGCAAATAATTTGATGAACAAACTATTGCAGTGGGGGCTTACAGCTTCCTTACAAGCAGGGAGAGAGTACATCTGAAAGCATCGACTGACGCACAATCTGTACTCACCGAAAGGTCAGCACAAAGATGGCGCCACCACCAGGCCTATCTTCCACGCTGACCTCGGCACCGTGCAGTGCGGCGATACGACTGACAATAGCCAGCCCCAGACCAGCACCGCTCGCCCGACTGCGATCCTTGCGCCAGAAGCGATCGAAAATATGCTCACGATCCGCCATGGCAACCCCGGGACCTCGATCTAAAACACGAATTTCAGGCCTGCCGGTGACCCGAATCTCCACCTCACTGCCCTCTGGCGAGTGATTGAGCGCATTCTCAATGAGGTTGCGTACTGCCACCTCCAATACATCGGCATCGCCCACGATGGTGCATTGGGTGTGACCGGTCACCGCAATGCTCTTGCCCGCTGCAATCGCAACGGGGCCCATAAAAGCGGCGGCATTCACCACCACACCATGGAGCTCGGCCATTTCATCTTTAGCAATGACGAAACTATCCACCTGCGCAAGCTTGAGCAATTGCGAAACCACCCGCTCCAGGTTGCCCAGATCCCGCTCCAGTGTTTTTCCCAACTCAAGTTCCAACGAACCCAAATGAGCCCTCAGGATGGCAATGGGAGTACGGATCTCATGAGCGGCATCGGCGACAAAACGCTGCTGCTGTTCAAAACCCGTTTGCAGGCGGTCCAGACTGCTATTCACTGCTAGCAGCAGGGGGTGGATCTCCGTGGGCACATCCACCATGGGCAAGCGCTGGTCCAAGGTAGCGGGGCCAATCGCAGCTGCGTGTGCAGAAACCCGGTTAAGGGGCGCCAGAGCGCTCCGCAGGGTAAAAAACGTAGCCGCCAGTATGGCGCCAAAGATAAGCAGCAGAATCCATAAAACCTCTTCTCCCAACTCATCCAGAAAACTGTCGACCAGCACATCATCGTGCTCAGCATCCTGTAGCACCTGTATATAGACAGCACCCAATCTCGTTTCATGGCGCAAAGTTGCCCCGTTATTTTGATGGCCGGAATGGGGGTCGATGGCCTTGAAATAACTAACAGGAGAATTGGGCTCCGGCTTACCCCGATAAAGAGGAGTCGAAATATCCCGTGAAGCCGTCAACATCAGTCCCTGCCCGTCGACGACCGCATAATGATATTGGGCATTCTCCCGTTGATAAGCACGGACAAGCGCTACTGGCAGGGAAATCACCACACTTCCCTCATCATCAATGCTGAGATAACGAGCGATATCCTCAGCCTGGCCGTTAAGGGAGCGGTCGTGCAGGGTATCCATGTGGACGATGAATTCGACCACCAGAATGACGGCCACCAGGACGACGGCAGCAAACATGGTCAGGCCAACGCGCAAAAAGACCTTGCCGAGTAGCGATGATCTGGCCGTGTTGGTCGGAGCACTCATGCCTGTATCAGGTAGCCGACGCCGCGCAGGGTATGTATGTGGGCGCTGGCATTGGCGCCATCAAGGCGTTTTCGTAGCCGGTGGATAGCCACCTCAATGCTATTGGAGGACACTTCATCTCCGTAGGCGTAGAGCTCATCTTCCAGCCATTGCTTGGGCACCACCCGGCCAGCACGCCGCAATAGATGCTCCAGCAGATCAAGCTCGCGGCGTGGTATGGAAATCACCTTGCCGGCGATTTGCACCTCGCGAGCGATGGTGTCAAAACGAATATTAGCAAGCTCCAGGGTGGCACCCAGCGCACTCCCGGGGCGACGCATCAGCGCCTTGAGGCGCGCCAGTAGCTCCTCCATGGCAAAGGGCTTGGTGAGATAGTCATCAGCTCCGGCATTCAGGCCATCGACCCGGTCCTTGATGCCATCCCGTGCCGTCAGCACCAGGACCGGTGCTTGTACGCCCTGACTACGGGCTTGCCGTAACACCTCCATGCCATCGCCATCGGGCAGACCAAGGTCGAGAATCGCCGCGTCGTAGCTCACCGTGGTTATCGCCGCCATCCCCTCCCTGGCCGTCCCGAAATGGTCGACCGCCATCCCCTCCAGCTTCAAACCTTCGCGCACGAACTTGCGCAGGCGTTGGTTATCCTCAATCAGTAAAATCCGCATACTTCATTCGGCATTTGGGTGCCTATAGAAATTCAAATTTCCAGGCAAGATAAGGCATGTTAAAAAAGTTGAGTGCAGCATATGGTTGATATATAAGCGTAACTTTTTTGCAAGAAACACCGTATTGCGACGATAGTGTATTTTTAGAGGTGCCCATTTAATTGAGAACGTTAAAGAACCTCCCAGTCGTCATTTCCACGAAGGCGGTACTGCACCAGGACACCGCTGGCATCGTACCAAAGTTCCCGCTCCAAGCCACCGCTAACAACATAATGCCGAGCCTCCACGGTACGCCCCATCACCTGCACAGCTTCGACACCCTGCTCGGCAACAGATATCTTCATCTCCCGGCCATCCAGGGTGTTGAGCAGTAGCCCACGTTTTACCAGCTCCACGTTCCACAGGCTCGCTGGCATGATGTCTACCGAGCTCTGGTGCTCGCCGCCATCACTTGTGACTTTGAGAGCACCATTATTGAGTCGCACCTGTAGCTGATGGTCAGTGCCATCATCATCCCTGGTGGAATTGAGCTCCACCAGAGCGCCATCACGCCAGCGCTCCTGTCCCTGATGTTTGAAGTGATAGACCGAAATCCCCAGGAAGACCTTAACGTTAATATCCGTGGCAATATCCACTTCCAGTTCGGCACCCTGCTGCTTGAAATGAATGGTGTGAGTACCAATCTCCGAACCCTTGCGCATGACCGTAAAGGCAAGCTCCCCGGATTCAGGCACACTGACCGCTTCTGCACTGGAAATCGGGAAGATAAACGGTATTGAGAGCACCATTACTGCAAGTAATCGCTTTAGTTTCATCACAAGTTTCACCTCTAAGCCGCCCTCATTTGGGCTTTTTCCCCGCTTCGCGCGCATAATCTACCCAACAAGATCTTACACATCCGCACAACCGCCTTAGCTGCATTCATGCAGACATGTAAAACGAAGACCCGGAAATATCACCCATGAACGCCATTACTATCCGCAAAGCCGCCACCGCCCTGTACGACTACCCGAAGTACTGGGCCGAGTGTTATGGCATCGCCGATTTCCTGCCCATGTCGCGGGCAGAGATGGATACGCTTGGCTGGGATAGCTGCGACGTCATCATCGTCACCGGCGATGCCTATGTGGATCAGCCATCCTTTGGCATGGCCATCATCGGCCGCCTGCTGGAAGCACAGGGCTTTCGTGTCGGCATCATCGCGCAACCCGATTGGCACACAAAAGACCCGTTCATGGCGCTGGGCGCACCGAATCTGTTCTTCGGGGTTACCGCCGGCAACATGGACTCCATGATTAACCGCTACACCGCCGAACGGAAACCACGCTCGGATGATGCCTACACCCCGGGTGGACGAGGCGGTGCGCGCCCGGATCGCAGCTCGCTGGTCTATAGCCAGCGTTGCCGCGAGGCGTATCCGGATGTACCCATCCTGTTGGGCGGCATCGAGGCCTCGCTACGGCGCATCGGACACTACGACTACTGGCAGGACAACGTGCGCCGTTCCATCCTGCTGGATGCGCGAGCCGACATACTTTTATACGGCAACGCCGAACGCGCCCTGGCCGAAATCGCGCACCGCCTGTCACTGGGTGAGAGCGTCGAGTGCATGACCGATGTGCGCGGCACTGCCTTTATCCGCCGCGATACCCCCGACGGCTTTCAGGAAGTCGACTCCACCCGCATCGATCGCCCGGGCAAAATCGACCAAATCGTAAACCCCTATATCAACACCCCGGAGATGGACGACTGCGAGCAACAACGTCGCCTCGCGCAACAATTCGGCATCGATGAAAATGGCCTGCAGATAGCCGAGACTCGCGCCACGAAACTCGATCGGGAAAAAACCGTCATTCGCCTGCCTTCTTTCGACAAGGTCCGCAACGACAAGGCGCTGTATGCGCATGCCAACCGGGTGCTTCATCTGGAGACCAATCCCGGCAATGCGCGGGCCCTGGTGCAGCAACATGAAGGTCGGGACATCTGGCTGAATCCGCCACCGATCCCGCTCAGTACTGACGAAATGGACTACGTTTTCGCCATGTCCTTCCAGCGCGTACCGCATCCCGCATACCAGGACAAAAAGATCCCCGCCTATGAAATGATCCGCTTCTCGGTGAACATCATGCGTGGCTGTTTTGGTGGCTGTACCTTCTGCTCCATCACCGAACACGAAGGGCGCATCATCCAGAATCGCTCGCAGGAATCGGTCCTCGACGAAGTAAAGGATATCCGCGACAAGGTGCCCGGCTTCACCGGCGTGATCTCGGATCTCGGCGGTCCCACCGCCAATATGTACCGCCTCGCCTGCAAGACCCACGAAATTGAAGCCGCCTGCCGCAAGCCGAGTTGCGTGTACCCCGGCATCTGCCCGAATCTCAACACCGACCACTCGGCGCTGACCCAGCTCTACCGTGAGACCAGAGCATTACCGGGTGTGAAGAAGGTGCTGATCGCCTCCGGGTTGCGCTACGACCTCGCGGTAAAAGATCCCGAATACGTCAAGGAACTGGTGACCCACCACGTCGGCGGTTACCTGAAGATCGCCCCGGAACACACCGAGAACGGACCGCTATCCAAGATGATGAAACCGGGCATTGGCAGCTATAACCAATTCAAGAAATTATTCGAACAATTCACCAAGGAAGCCGGCAAAGAGCAGTATCTGATCCCCTACTTCATCGCCGCGCACCCCGGCACCACCGACGAGGACATGCTCAACCTTGCACTGTGGCTGAAAAGGAAGGGCTTCCGCGCCGACCAGGTTCAGGCCTTCTATCCCTCACCCATGGCCACCGCAACCGCCATGTACCACACCGCAAAAAACCCGCTCAAAAAAGTCACCTACAAAAGCGACACTGTTGAGTCCGTCAAAGACCCAGAGCAACGCAAACTGCACAAAGCCTTGCTGCGTTACCACGATCCGAGCAACTGGCTGTTGCTACGTACCGCATTAATAAAGATGGGAAGGTCAAACCTCATCGGTGACGGCGAACACCAGCTGATCCCCAAAGAGCAGCCCGAAGAGGCCAGCGTCTACACCGCCCCCCGACGCAAAAACTCCGCCGACGCCCATCAGCGCCGTACCCACGGGAAGAAAATACTCACCCAACACACGGGCCTGCCGCCACGCATCCGCCGCTAGAACCCATTCGGCCTGGACGTGAAAGAAGTGCGCCCCCTTTAATTCATTTTGGTAAATATTGGTATCCAATGGGGAGATATATCGATGCTGATGCTACATAGCTAGACCTGCCCCCATGCTTATGTGGATTACTCGATACGAGCACTCTTTTGAAGATTGTGCCGAGCACATAGCAATTGAACATTCTCTACTTTTAACGACGTGCCACCTTTTGAATAGGGCAAGATGTGATCAAAATGTAGCTCATTCGTAGCTCCACATATCGTGCATTTTCCTCTATCCCGTTTCCACACAGCCAGCTTTACGTAAGTTGGAATAATGCGACGATGCTTCTTTTTATGGAATGACGTATCAACGGCAGTCGTGGCGTCTAGAATCTCCTCGATTGCTTCAAGGCGGAATTGGAATACATTTCTTGTACCATCGCTTTTCTGCCATGAATCGACGAGATGAAAATAGCCGTTGTAGCTCCAAATTCCCTTTCTTAGTTTTTCATATACACGTACGAGATCTGGTGCTTTCTCCCCGGCCTTGAACTGCTGTGCGGCATTATGGAATTTCCCGTTCTCGGTAAAGCCACCCGACGGCAAATACTCCGGCTGTTTTAAGACTTTCGGATTTGGTGTGTCTTGGGTTCTCGGGTGGTCGTGTCCTTCATAGATAAGCACAGCACCCTCTTCGTGCAGCTCGTCTTTATACGGAGCGTTTGGCCTCACGGACATAAGAATTACGGAATAGGCACCGTGCAACCGAAAATTCATTCCACGCTGTAGCGATGTACCCTCGCGCTGGCACATTTCGAAATACGACAAGATTTCGTTTTCAACGGCCATTCTTAATGACGATCAGTGAGGATTAAGTTCAAGTGACATCATGCAGCTCCGTAACTGACAGCCCCTGAAAGGCCCACCACTGCGGCCACAGGACATTGTCATTACTTTGTTTCGGCTAGCTTTGTTTCAATAACCCCCATCCTGCCTTTAATTTCATCGACGAGATGTAGCTTTGTGCGCGCATAGAGCAAGCCCATTTTAACCTCTTGCCAGATATAGATTAGCGCTCCTTTCTTTGCATGAACCTTCAGGGAAGACGTATTTTCTGCCTTGGATGTGACCGTGTGTTCCCCGGATTCTACTTCCTTATACAAGTAGGTTTTTGCCGCTGTCTGACCAATAGGTTTTCCATCCAGCTCCACATCCATTTTGACCCCACCGCCAAATGATTCGTTTCGATAGATGTAAATGCCCGCCTTCTCCGTAGATACTTCAAATCGTTTTAGTGCCGCATCCTGCTTTGCATCCCCCATTGGCACAGAAGCACAACCAACAATATTGGAAACGATAGCGACAATCAGCAGTAGGTTTTTCATAAGTTCCCTCTTTTTTAACCATCAGCCAAGTGAACGTTTTCCCATTTACATCAATATCAAAGGATTGGTGCAAGATGGGGGTTAGGCACCATCAAAATTCCCCGGCACCCGTAAATCCAGCATGGTCTGGAGGCCACTGCCAGCGGCGCAGATTGCAGGAATTGCATTGACGACGATGGCGCAGGTGGCGACGTCACCGTTCACTCCTTCCGGAATAACGGTTTTCAATGACGGCTGACCGGTAATTTCAATGGTATCGGCGGATTCGGGGTCACCTACGGCAGCACGAAAATAAAGTTCGATAACCTCCCGCTTGCCGACATAGGCACGGGCGACCTGTTCCACGCCACAGGCCTGCCCCTTCGCGATCTCTGTGTAACCCGAAGTGATGGTGTGCTCTGCA
>JAJFJT010000020.1 GCA_021773795.1 Gammaproteobacteria bacterium
GAAATGGTGATGCCTGGCGATAACATCAAAGTTAAGGTCAATCTCATCAACCCCATCGCGATGGAAGAAGGTTTGCGCTTTGCGGTTCGTGAGGGTGGCCGTACTGTCGGCGCCGGTGTGGTTGCCAAAATCATCGAGTAACGTGTCTCAGGGCTAAATGTTGAGGTATTTTGAGGTAATCGGTTGTAGCGGTCCTTTAGGCCAGTAGCTCAATCAGGCAGAGCAGCGGTCTCCAAAACCGCAGGTTGGGGGTTCGATTCCCTCCTGGCCTGCCATCCGATCTCGGTCGTATGGCAGCTGAGCTACCTCCGACAGGACACCTCTTAAGTCGTCCACCCGTGGGTGAGAGGTAGCCAAACGCTGTACTTGGCCGCTTCAGAGTGATTTTAATGTACGAGGGAAATATGGCTGCGCCATCTGAAGCAGTAAGCGGAATTCCGGACGGGGTGAAGTGGGTTTTTGTCGCTGCTCTGTCGGGTGGTGCGATTGCCGCCTTCTATCTTCTGGCCGAACATTCCTTGCTACTGAGGGTCATTGGCCTGCTGGTGATTTGCGGTATCGTTATGGCGGTTGCCTTGCAGACTGGAAAAGGGCGGAGTGTCTGGTCCTTTATACAGGAGGCGCGTACCGAGGTTCGGAAGGTGGTATGGCCGACCCGAAAGGAAACCGTACAGACAACGATGATCGTGCTCGGAATGGTCGTGGTGGTTTCCATCATGTTGTGGATTTTAGACGGCTTATTGGGTTACGGCGTACGTCTCTTGCTTGGGCAGGGGGGCTAGTATGGCTATGCAGTGGTATGTGGTTCACGCCTACTCGGGTTTTGAGGCCAAGGTAAAGCGTTTAATTCACGAAAGTATTGAGCGCCACGGACTGGAGGATCAGTTCGGTGAAGTGTTGGTGCCGACGGAAGAGGTCGTGGAGATGCGTGGTGGCCAAAAGCGTCGCAGCGAACGCAAGTTCTTTCCAGGCTATGTGCTGGTGCAAATGGAAATGAACGATGTCACCTGGCACCTCATCAAAAGCATTCCGAAAGTGATGGGTTTTATCGGTGGTAGCAGTGATAACCCCGCGCCCATTACGGAACAGGAAGCGAATAATATTCTTGATCGGGTCCAGGAGGGAACCGAGAAGCCGCGGCCGAAGATACTCTTTGAGCCGGGTGAGGTGGTGCGTGTTACCGACGGCCCATTCAATGATTTTAATGGTGTCGTGGAAGAAGTTAATTACGAGAAGAGTCGTTTACGGGTGGCGGTCACGATCTTCGGTCGTTCTACCCCCGTCGACCTTGAGTTTGGTCAGGTGGAAAAGGATTAATTCCGGGCTTTCCTCATTTATTCAGTTCGTTTAGACCTTTTAACGGGGAGCCGATAAGGCGCTGGTACCCGAGGAGTTATCATGGCAAAGAAAATTTCGGCTTATATCAAGCTGCAAGTGCCTGCCGGACAGGCCAACCCAAGTCCGCCTGTGGGTCCGGCGTTGGGGCAGCACGGCGTTAACATCATGGAGTTCTGCAAGGCATTTAATGCGCAGACTCAGCAGGTGGAGGCGGGTCTGCCCATTCCCGTGGTGATCACGGTATACGCAGATCGTAGTTTTTCCTTTATCACCAAAACCCCGCCGGCCTCTGTGTTGTTGCGTAAAGCGGCCGGTATAGCCAAGGGCAGTTCCGTCCCGAATAAAGACAAGGTAGGCACGGTTTCGCGTGCCCAGCTCGAAGAGATCGCCACGCAGAAGATGGTGGATCTGAACGCCGCAGATATGGATGCGGCGGTACGCATCATCGCCGGCACCGCCCGCAGCATGGGCCTGGAAACCGAGGGGGCTGAGTGATGAGTAAGCATTCCAAGCGTGCCGAGGCGATTCGTGTACAGGTGGGAGAGCCCCGTGAGTTTGCAGCGGTGGAGGCCTTTAGTCTCCTTAAGGAATTACCCGCGCTTAAGTTTGATCAAACTATCGACGTTAGTATCAATCTCGGTGTAGACCCGAAAAAGTCGGATCAGGCGGTGCGCGGTGCAACGGTGTTGCCCAATGGCACCGGCCAGCAAGTCCGGGTTGCGGTATTCGCCGAGGGTGAGGCAGCAGAAGCAGCCAAGGCAGCCGGGGCGGAGATGGTGGGTCTGGATGAACTGGCCGAACACTTCAAGGCGGGTAATCTGGATGTCGACGTGGTGATTGCGGCACCGGACACCATGCGGGTTGTAGGCACCTTGGGCCGCATTCTTGGCCCCCGTGGTTTGATGCCGAATCCGAAGGTGGGAACGGTTACCCCCGATGTTGCCGGGGCGGTAAAAAATGCCAAGGCGGGCCAGGTGCGTTATCGCGCCGACCGTGCGGGCATCGTGCATTGCCGGCTGGGTAAGATTTCCTTTGAAGCGGAAAAGCTCGATGGAAACCTCGATGCCCTGCTGGCGGCTCTCATCAAGGCCAAGCCCAGCAGCGCCAAAGGGGTGTACATTAAGAAAGTGACAGTTTCCAGCACTATGGGACCCGGTCTGATACTGGATCGCGCCAGCCTTTCAATCTGATTACTAGCAGGCGGTCGTTTAACGGCCGCAGCACTATTTTTTAACGGAAGCCGTTGAGTTTCCGTTGCCAGCGGCCTCCGTGTCGGGAGATGTTGGCGCAGACTTTGGGCTGTCGGTTCCTATCGGCGGCTGTCAAAGACCGCAGGCGTGCCAAGGGGGCGCCTAAGTACGGACAGGATTGTTCGGGCCTGCGTAGATGGCGACATATTTCAGTCTGGATGTTGCAGCCTGGAATATCGCAAAGGGGCCGGGAAATGGCATATGCCATCGTCCGGATATCGTGAAAGCCGGGTTGTTTGTATGCCCGGTCAGGAGGTACGAGCGAGTGGCTCTTACATTATCGGAAAAGAAAGAGGTTGTAGCCGAGGTCGCCGAGGTTGCCCGCACCGCCCATTCAGTAGTGGCTGCGGAATATCGTGGTTTGACCGTAGGTGCAATGACTGAACTGCGGGTGCAAGCACGGCAAGCTGGTGTTTATCTGCGCGTAGTTCCCAATCGGCTGGCACGTCGAGCCGTGAAAGGGACTGAGTTCGAATGTCTGCAGGAAGGCCTGAAGGGGCCTCTGGTATTGGCATTTGCGCAGGAGGATCCGGGTGCGTCGGCACGGGTGGTGAGGGATTTCGCCAAGGATAACGACAAGCTGTTAGTCAAGCTGATAGGTCTTGGTGGCAAGTTATTGCCTGCAAGCGATCTGAAAGCTCTGGCTAATCTGCCTACCCGCGACGAAGCACTGGCGCAGTTGCTATTTGTCATGAAGGCGCCGATTAGCAAGCTTACCCAGACTCTGGCTGCTCCACATGCCAAGTTGGTTCGTACGGTGGCGGCGGTTCGTGATCAGAAGCAGGCAGCCTGATTATTTAGTTTCTAAAGAATTATTTGAGGAGTAGAACAATGGCAGTATCTAAAGACGACATCCTGGAGACCATCGGCAACATGACGGTACTCGAGGTGGTTGAGCTGGTAGAGGCGATGGAAGAGAAGTTTGGTGTCTCCGCGGCAGTTGCCGCCGTGGCAGCAGCGCCTGCGGCAGGTGATGGTGGCGGGGATGCTGAGGCCGAGCAGACTGAATTCGACGTGGTTATCACCAGCTTCGGCGCCAGCAAAGTCGGCGTGATTAAGGCCGTACGCGGAATCACCACCCTTGGCCTCAAGGAAGCCAAGGACCTGGTGGAAGGCGCCCCGGCAAACGTCAAGGAAGGCGTGAGCAAGGATGAGGCGGCAGAGGCCAAGAAGGTATTGGAAGAGGCCGGTGCTTCGGTGGAGCTTAAATAGCCACCATTGACCGGTTTCTTTAGCTGGTAAGCGAGGGGCTGGTGGCTTCAAAGTCACCGGCCCGTTCGCGTTTATACGGTGCATCGGGGTGTATTCCGATGGTAATAGTTGGCAGTGGCAATACGCGATAGGCAAGGGTGAAGAATGGCTTATTCTTTTACTGAAAAGAAGCGAATTCGGGTAGATTTTGGCAAACAGCAGGGCGTTATGGACGTGCCTTATTTGCTGGCCATTCAGGTGGATTCTTACCGGGGGTTTCTGCAAAAGGATATTCCGCACGCAGAGCGTGTGGAGAAGGGGCTGCAGGCCGCCTTTAATTCTGTATTTCCCATTGAGAGTTATTCGGGAGATGCCGCCCTTGAGTATTGTAGCTACAAGCTGGGCGCTCCGATTTTCGACGTCAAGGAATGCCAACTCCGTGGCATGACCTACAATGCGTCGCTACGGGTCAAACTGCGCCTGGTGCTGTATGACAAGGAAAGCAAGCGTGCGGCAAAGACGGTAAAAGATATCAAGGAGCAGGAAGTTTATATGGGCGAGATTCCGCTCATGACCGACACCGGCACCTTTGTCATCAACGGCACTGAGCGGGTAATCGTCTCTCAATTGCACCGTTCGCCGGGTGTGTTTTTCGAGCACGATAAAGGCAAGACCCATTCCTCCGGCAAGCTGCTGTTCTCGGCACGGGTGATTCCCTATCGCGGTTCCTGGCTCGACTTTGAGTTCGATCCCAATGATTTGATGTTTGTGCGTATCGATCGCCGCCGCAAGCTACCGAGTACCGTGCTGTTGCGCGCCTTGGGGATGAGCACCGAGGAAATTCTCGAACGTTTTTTTGAGGATTATGATTGCAAGCTGACCACCAAGGGAGTGAGCTTTCGCATCTCGGCGGAGCGTTTGCGTGGTGAGCAGGCGGTATTTGAGATTCGTGACCGCAAGGGTGGAGTTATCGTCGAGGTAGGTCGGCGTATTACCGCCCGTCATATTAAACAGATGGACAAGGCGGGAATGAAAACCCTGTCATTGCCCGATGAGTACCTGATCGGCAAGACCATTGCCAAGGATATCGTTGACGCCGAGACCGGTGAAATTCTGGCGCAAGCCAATGACGAGATTGGTGAAGAGACAGTTGCAGCTCTGCGCGAGGCGGGGGTTAAGTCATTACGGATTATTTACACCAATGACGTGGACCGTGGTTCCTTTATCTCCGATACCCTGCGTTCGGATAGCTCCACCGACCAGCTCGAGGCGCAGGTGGAAATCTACCGCATGATGCGTCCGGGCGAGCCGCCTACCAAAGATGCCGCTCACACGCTGTTCCAGAACCTCTTCTTTAGCCCTGAACGCTATGACCTTTCCGCCGTTGGCCGGATGAAATTCAATCTGCGGGTCGGGCGTAATGAGATTGTCGGTGATGGGGTGTTGTCGGCCGATGACATCATGAGTGTGTTGTCGGTGCTTATCGACATCAAGAATGGCAACGGTACGGTGGATGATATCGACCACCTTGGTAACCGTCGCATCCGCTGCGTTGGTGAGATGGCGGAGAATCAGTTTCGCATCGGTCTGGTACGGGTCGAACGGGCGGTGCGCGAGCGTTTGACGCTGGCGGAAGCCGATGAGCTGATGCCTCAGGAACTAATCAATGCCAAGCCGGTGTCGGCGGTGGTGAAAGAGTTCTTTGGTTCGAGCCAGCTCTCCCAGTTCATGGATCAGAATAACCCGCTGTCCGAGGTAACCCATAAGCGCCGTATCTCCGCGCTGGGCCCGGGCGGCCTGACCCGTGAACGTGCCGGTTTTGAGGTGCGCGACGTGCACCCGACCCACTATGGTCGGGTATGTCCTATCGAGACGCCTGAAGGCCCGAATATTGGCCTCATTAATTCCCTGGCGGTGTATGCGCGTACCAATCCCTATGGCTTTCTCGAAACTCCTTATCGCAAGGTGATAAAGGGCCGGGTCACGGATAAAGTGGATTATATTTCCGCCATCGAAGAAAGCCGCTTTGTTATCGCCCAGGCCAATACGGCCACGGACGAGAAAGGCTTTTTGACCGATGAATTGGTAACCACGCGTCACGAGAATGAATTCACCCTGTCCAAGCCGCTGAAGGTGGCCTATATGGACGTGTCGCCACGTCAGATAGTCTCGGTGGCGGCGGCACTGATCCCCTTCCTGGAGCACGATGATGCCAACCGCGCGCTCATGGGTTCCAATATGCAGCGTCAGGCGGTACCGACATTGCGAGCCGAGAAGCCGCTGGTGGGTACCGGCATGGAACGTGCGGTAGCGGTGGATTCCGGGGTGACCGTAATCGCCAAGCGTGGTGGGTTGGTGGACCTGGTGGATGCCGGACGTATCGTGGTACGGGTAAACGACAATGAGGCCGCCGCTGGTGGTGCCGGTGTCGATATCTACACCCTGACCAAATACACCCGCTCCAATCAGAATACCTGTATCAACCAACGTCCGCTGGTGCGTCCCGGTGACAGGATTGCCCGCGGTGATGTGCTTGCCGATGGTCCGTCCACGGATCTTGGCGAGCTGGCTTTGGGGCAGAATCTGCTGATCGCCTTCATGCCGTGGAATGGCTACAACTTTGAGGATTCAATCCTCATCTCCGAGCGCGTGGTGGAAGAGGATCGCTATACCACCATTCATATTGAAGAACTGGTCTGTGTCGCTCGTGACACCAAGCTAGGCTCGGAAGAGGTGACGGCTGACATCCCTAATGTCAGTGAGAGCGCGCTCTCTAAACTGGATGAGTCCGGTATCGTTTATGTGGGTGCCGAGGTGGGACCTGGGGATATCCTGGTGGGCAAGGTAACGCCAAAGGGCGAGACCCAGTTGACCCCTGAGGAAAAGTTACTGCGCGCCATCTTCGGTGAGAAGGCATCCGATGTGAAGGATACCTCTCTGCGCGTATCGACCGGTCGGGTAGGCACTATTATTGATGTCCAGGTATTCACTCGGGACGGTGTCGAGAAGGATGCGCGGGCGTTACAGATTGAGGAAATGGAATTAGATAAGGTCCGTAAAGACCTTAAAGATCAGTTGCGTATCTTGCGTGATGACATCTATCAGCGTCTTGATAAGGCCCTGCGCGGAAAGGAGGCCGAGGGTGGTCCGGAGGGTTTGAAGGCGGGTGACAAGATAAATGCTGCCTACCTTAACAAGGTGCCGCGTGAGCGCTGGTTTGAGATCCGGGTGCGTGATGAGGCCACTAACCAGCGCCTTGAGAATGCCGCCGAGCAATTGCAAAAACATCGTGAGTCACTGGATGAGCTGTACAAGGAAAAGGAAGGCAAGCTCACCTCCGGGGATGATTTGGCCCCGGGTGTACTCAAGATGGTCAAGGTCTATCTTGCGGTCAAACGGCGTATTCAGCCGGGTGACAAGATGGCGGGACGGCACGGCAACAAGGGTGTTATCTCGACCGTCGTACCGCAAGAGGACATGCCGTATATGGCCGACGGGACGCCAGTGGATATCGTGCTTAACCCGCTCGGTGTGCCCTCACGGATGAATGTGGGGCAGGTGCTGGAGACTCACCTCGGCTGGGCTGCCAAAGGCATGGGCAAGAAGATCGCCAACATGCTTGAGGAAAATGCCAAAGCGGAAGAGCTGCGTGAATACCTGGATAAGGTTTATGCGGTCGGTAACATGCAGGATGCGGTCAAGGGACTGAAAGATAAGGAAATTATCGAGCTGGCGGGCAATCTCCGCGGCGGCGTTCCCATGGGCACCCCCGTGTTTGAGGGGGCCTCAGAGGCGCAAATCCGGGCCTACCTAAAAATGGCAGATCTGCCGGAGAGCGGTCAGACCTGGCTGCATGATGGCCGTACCGGAGAGCGTTTTGACCGTCCGGTAACCGTTGGATATATGTACATCCTCAAGCTCAACCATCTGGTGGATGACAAGATGCATGCGCGTTCTACCGGTCCGTATAGCTTGGTAACCCAGCAGCCGTTGGGCGGCAAGGCGCAGTTTGGTGGTCAACGCTTCGGTGAGATGGAGGTGTGGGCGCTTGAGGCTTATGGTGCCGCCTATACGCTGCAGGAAATGCTGACGGTGAAGTCAGATGACGTCAACGGTCGCACCACCATGTACAAGAATATCGTGGATGGTAATCCGCATATGGAGGCGGGTATGCCGGAGTCCTTCAATGTGTTGACCAAGGAAATCCGTTCTCTTGGTATCGACGTCGAGTTGGAAAACGACTAGGCCCGGACAGGCCACCCCGATGCCGGGGTTGAAGGAATGTGGCGCCGGTACACGGGGCTTAAGCAGCTGGATCGGACAAGCGCGGGCTTGCCGAAATTAAATCGCCGCCTGGTGAATAGACCGGGCTAGCGCAGGAGATACCAAATTGAAAGATCTACTCAATCTGTTGAAACAGCAGGGACAGGTCGAGACTTTCGATGCCATCCGCATCGGGCTGGCTTCCCCCGACAAGATCCGTTCGTGGTCTTACGGTGAGGTAAAGAAGCCGGAAACGATTAATTACCGCACCTTCAAGCCGGAGCGGGACGGGCTTTTTTGCGCCAAGATCTTCGGTCCGGTAAAGGACTACGAGTGTCTTTGTGGCAAGTACAAGCGCCTCAAGCATCGCGGTGTGGTGTGCGAGAAGTGTGGGGTTGAAGTCACCCTTGCCAAGGTTCGGCGTGAGCGCATGGGGCATATTGAGCTGGCCAGCCCGGTAGCCCACATCTGGTATCTGAAATCACTGCCGTCGCGCATGGGCTTGCTGCTTGATATGACCCTGCGGGATATCGAGCGCATTCTCTATTTTGAGGCATTCGTGGTTATCGAGCCGGGTATGACTGAGCTCGAGCGTGAGCAGTTGTTGACCGACGATATGTACCTTGAGGCCATGAGCGAGTATGGCGACGAGTTTGATGCCCGCATGGGTGCCGAGGCCGTCTACGAGTTGCTGCGTACCATTGATATACCGGTAGAAATTGCCAAGGTCCACGAGGGGCTGGGAAAAACCCGTTCCGAGGCCAAGATCAAGAAGTTGGCCAAACGGCTGAAATTGCTTGAGTCTTTCCAGGAGTCTGGCAACCGTCCTGAGTGGATGGTGCTGAAGGTGCTGCCGATTCTGCCGCCGGAGCTGCGTCCCCTAGTGCCGCTTGATGGTGGCCGTTTTGCCACCTCCGATCTCAATGATCTCTATCGTCGGGTGATCAATCGAAACAATCGCCTGAAGCGTCTGCTGGATCTGAATGCACCAGATATTATCGTGCGCAACGAAAAGCGCATGTTGCAGGAATCCGTGGATGCGCTGCTGGATAACGGCCGTCGTGGACGGGCAATTACTGGCACTAACAAGCGCCCGCTGAAATCCCTGGCAGATATGATCAAGGGCAAGCAGGGTCGTTTTCGTCAGAACTTGTTGGGCAAGCGGGTGGATTATTCCGGCCGTTCCGTGATCGTCGTGGGGCCCACTCTGAAGCTCCATCAGTGTGGTTTGCCGAAGAAAATGGCACTCGAGCTGTTCAAGCCCTTTGTATTTGGCAAGCTTGAGCGTCGCGGTCTGGCTACCACTATTAAAGCGGCAAAAAAGCTCGTCGAACGGGAAGGGGCCGAGGTCTGGGATATCCTCGAAGAAGTCATCCGTGAGCATCCGGTATTACTCAACCGCGCGCCCACTCTGCATCGCTTGGGAATTCAGGCTTTTGAGCCAATCCTCATCGAGGGCAAGGCGATCCAGATGCATCCCCTGGTCTGCACCGCCTTTAATGCGGATTTTGACGGTGATCAGATGGCAGTGCACGTGCCTCTTTCCATTGAGGCACAGTTGGAAGCGCGGACATTGATGATGTCCACCAACAATATTCTGTCACCAGCCAACGGCGAGCCGATCATCGTACCGACCCAGGATGTGGTGATCGGGTTGTATTACATGACCCGGGATCGGATTGGCGTCCGTGGTGCCGGCATGGTCTTTGCCGATGTGGGCGAGGCCGCACGAGCCTATGATAATGGTGTCGTGGAACTGCATGCCGCAGTCAAGGTGCGTATCACCGATATCGTGGCGGACGACAGTGGTGTACTGCAGGAAAACATGCGCTTAGAGGACACCACGGTAGGGCGGGCGCTGGTCTCAGAATTGCTTCCAGACGGACTGTCCTACGAGCTCGTTAACCGCACCCTGGACAAGAAGGCTATTTCCGCCCTCATCAATGCCTGTTATCGCCGTGTGGGCCTTAAGGAAACCGTGATCTTTGCGGATCAGCTGATGTACATGGGCTTCACCTTTGCTACCCGTGCCGGTCTCTCTGTTGGTGTCGAGGATATGGTGGTGCCGGACGAGAAAAAAGACATTCTCGCGCAGGCCGAGACGGCGGTTAAAGAGATCGAGGAGCAATATGCCTCTGGTCTTGTGACCTATGGTGAGCGCTATAACAAGGTGGTGGATATCTGGTCGTACACCAACGAGCAGGTGGCCAAAGCGATGATGGACAAGCTTGGCACCGACGTTGTTGTAGATGACAAGGGTAACGAGGTGCGTCAGCCCTCCATGAATTCCATTTATATGATGGCCGACTCCGGTGCCCGTGGTTCCGCCGCGCAGATTCGCCAGTTGGCCGGTATGCGTGGCCTCATGGCCAAGCCCGATGGCTCCATTATTGAGACCCCGATTAAGGCCAATTTCCGTGAAGGCCTGGACGTGTTGCAGTACTTCATCTCTACTCACGGGGCCCGTAAGGGACTTGCTGATACGGCATTGAAGACCGCTAACTCGGGTTACCTTACCCGACGTCTGGTGGATGTTTCCCAGGATCTGGTGGTGACTAACGAGGATTGCGGAACCACGGATGGCATGTTACTGACTCCGCTCATTGAGGGCGGTGATGTGGTCGAACCGCTACGTGAACGCGTCTTGGGTCGCATAACGGCGGTCGATGTCACCACCGTAGGTGGTACAGAGGTCGTCATTCCTGCCGGTACGTTGCTCGACGAGCAAAAGGTCGACGAGTTGGAAGAGCACGGTATCGACGAGGTCAAGGTTCGTTCTCCGATCACCTGCGAGACCCGCTTTGGTATTTGCGCGTCCTGTTACGGTCGTGACTTGGCGCGTGGAGAGCGTGTGAGCATCGGCGAGTCCGTGGGCGTGGTAGCAGCGCAGTCCATTGGTGAGCCAGGAACCCAGCTCACCATGCGTACCTTCCATATCGGTGGTGCTGCTTCGCGTGCGGCCGCGGTGGATAATGTGCAGGTCAAGAGCGCTGGCACCGTGAAGTTGCACAATGTGCGTTCCGTCCAGCGTCAGAGCGGTGGTCAGGTAAGTGTCGGTCGTTCGGGCGAGATAGCCATCCTGTATGAGGGTGGGCGTGAGCGTGAACGTTACAAAATACCCTATGGTGCTGTGATATCGGTGCAAGATGGCGATGCCGTTGATGGTGGCCAGGTAATCTCGAATTGGGATCCACACACCCATCCGGTGATTACCGAAGTAGCCGGCCGAATCCAGTTCCGGGATGTGGTTGAGGGCGTGACCGTGGAACACACCATGGACGAACTCACCGGCCTGACTGCCATTGAGGTGATGGATACCACCAAACGTACTGCCGCTGCCAAAGACCTGCGGCCGATGGTGGTGCTGCTGGACCCGGAGGGTGATGAGGTCATTCTTCCCGGTGGACAGCCCGCGCACTATGTGTTGGCGCCCGGGGCGTTGCTGAATGTTGCGGACAATGCCGAGGTGGCTATAGGCGATATGATTGCCAAAGTTCCGCAGGAAAGCTCCAAGACCCGTGATATTACCGGTGGTCTGCCGCGCGTCGCGGACCTGTTTGAGGCACGTAAGCCGAAGGAACCGTTCCTGTTAGCCGAGCAAACCGGCATAGTGAGTTTTGGTAAGGAAACCAAGGGAAAACGGCGCTTGGTCATTACTGATGAAGATGGTGAGACCACCGAGACTCTTATTCCGAAATGGCGTCACATCCTAGTGTTTGAGGGGGAGCATGTGGGAAAGGGCGAGGTCGTTGTTGATGGCGCGCCAAACTCCCATGACATTCTGCGCTTGTTGGGCGTTAGTGCGCTTGCCAACTACATCGTAAATGAGGTGCAGGAGGTCTATCGCCTGCAAGGCGTGAAGATTAACGATAAGCATATTGAGGTCATTGTGCGTCAGATGCTCCGCAAGGTAGATATTGTGGGAGCGGGGGAGAGCAGCTTTCTCCCGGGTGAGCAGATCGACCGTACACGCATTCTGCATAGCAATGAAGTGTTGGTGGCGGAAGGGAAGGAACCGGCCAAATGGAATTCGGTATTGCTGGGGATAACCAAAGCCTCTTTGGCTACAGAGTCATTTATCTCCGCGGCTTCATTCCAGGAGACCACCCGGGTGTTGACTGAGGCATCGGTCAGTGGCCGTACCGATCATCTGCGGGGCCTTAAGGAAAATGTCATTGTTGGGCGACTGGTGCCGGCCGGTACCGGGTTTTCCTATCACCTTGAGCGTCGCCGTGGCGATGCCGAGTCGGAATTGCCGCTGGCAGAGCCGGCTGTACCCGTTGAATTGATCGCGGTGGCGGAGGCGGGCGCTGTTGAAGGTGATACTTCCGAGGGGGAGAGCCCCTCAACTTAAGTAGTTTGGTTGTCCAGCTGCACGCTTGGGAAATATGACATCCAAGACGTGCAGATAGCTGTCTATTCTTCTTGACAGCCGGTTGGACCGCTCGTAAAATCTCGCGGCTCTGAACGGCAGGATTTCGGTCCTGCCTTTTCTTTTTTACGACCCCCTTGTCTCGGGTGGGTCGGTCCCGGAAACGGCTTGATGCTACGGCTTTCCGGCGTTCTCACTTTTTATAAAGACCTGATTATGGCCACTACAAACCAGCTTGTGCGAAACGGCCGCAAGCGCCAGCAACAGAAAAGCAACGTTCCGGCGCTTCATGGATGTCCGCAAAAGCGTGGCGTGTGTACTCGCGTGTACACCACCACACCAAAAAAGCCGAACTCCGCTCTGCGAAAAGTGGCGCGCGTACGGCTCACCAACGGTATGGAAGTCACGACCTATATTGGTGGTGAGGGGCATAACCTCCAGGAGCACTCAGTCATTCTGATTCGCGGTGGTCGTGTGAAGGATCTTCCCGGTGTTCGCTATCACACCGTGCGCGGCACGCTGGATACCTCCGGTGTCGGCGAGCGGCGTCAGGGTCGTTCCAAGTACGGGGCCAAACGGCCCAAGAGCTGAGTATTTAATCCAACATAACGGTTGTAAACCATGTCCAGAAGAAGGCTTATCCCCAAACGTACCGTGTTGCCTGATCCTAAGTTCAAGGACGGCACGTTGGCGCGCTTCATCAATATGTTGATGCTCAGTGGTAAGAAATCGGTTGCTGAGAAGATTGTCTATGGTGCCTTGGAGCATGTCTCCGGCAAGATTGAGGGCGATCCACTTGAGGTCTTTGGCAAGGCCCTGGATAACGTGCGCCCAGTGGTTGAGGTTAAATCCCGCCGTGTCGGTGGTGCTACCTATCAGGTGCCAGTAGAGGTGCGTGCAGTACGCCGAAATGCACTGGCCATGCGCTGGATTGTGGATTCCGCCCGAAAGCGTGGCGAGAAAACTATGGGTTTGCGGCTTGCTCACGAATTGATGGACGCCGCTGAGAGTCGCGGTAACGCGGTAAAAAAACGGGAAGACACCCACCGTATGGCGGAGGCCAATAAGGCCTTCGCGCATTACCGTTGGTAGTTCCGGACTGCGTCCACTTTTTATTAACAGTTTGATTCAAGGTTATTAGTCGTGCCCAGAAAGACCCCCATAGACCGCTATCGTAATATTGGCATCATGGCCCATATTGATGCGGGCAAAACCACCACCACCGAGCGTGTTCTGTACTACACCGGTATCTCCCACAAGATTGGTGAGGTGCACGATGGCGCGGCTACGATGGACTGGATGGAGCAGGAGCAGGAGCGTGGCATCACCATCACCTCCGCCGCCACCACCTGTTTCTGGAGTGGTATGACGGGGCAGTTCGACGAGCACCGTATTAACATTATCGATACCCCCGGACACGTGGATTTCACCATTGAGGTGGAGCGTTCATTGCGAGTTCTGGATGGGGCCTGCGCGGTTTTCTGTGCAGTGGGTGGGGTTGAGCCCCAGTCCGAGACGGTCTGGCGCCAAGCCACCAAGTATGGCGTTCCGCGCTTGGCCTTTGTTAACAAGATGGATCGCGCCGGTGCCGATTTCCTCCGTGTGGTCGCTCAAATTGAAGAGCGTCTGGGGGCCCATCCGGTGCCTTTGCAACTTGCCATTGGCGCCGAGGACGAGTTCGAAGGCATTGTTGACCTCATTACCATGAAGGCAGTCTATTGGGATGAAGAAACGGCTGGGATGAATTTTGAAGAGCGCGAGATTCCAGATCATCTGAAGGAAGCTGCGGTTGAATGGCGTGAGAAGCTGGTAGAGGCTGCTGCTGAGGCTAATGAGGACCTGATGGAGCGCTACCTCAATGAGGAAGAGCTATCCATTGATGAGATTCGTGCCGGGCTTCGTAAGCGCACCATCGCCAATGAAATTGTTCCCGCCCTGTGCGGTACTGCCTTTAAGAACAAGGGCGTACAAGCCATGCTGGATGCGGTTATCCAGTATCTGCCCTCACCCACTGAGGTGCCGGCTATCCGCGGTATCTTGGACGATCGGGAAGAAAGTGAAGGGGTGCGTGATCCGAGTGACGAGGCGCCCTTTGCAGCCTTGGCCTTTAAAATTGCCAATGACCCCTTTGTCGGGCACCTGACCTTTTTCCGGGTGTATTCCGGGGTACTGAAATCTGGTGACACGGTGTATAACCCGGTCAAGGGTAAGAAAGAGCGTATCGGCCGTATTCTGCAGATGCATGCTAATAGCCGTGACGAAATCAAGGAAGTGCGCGCTGGCGATATTGCTGCCGCCGTTGGCCTGAAAGGCGTTACCACCGGCGAAACCCTGTGTTCCCCGGCTGAGATCATTACCCTGGAACGCATGGAGTTTCCGGAGCCCGTTATTTCGGTTGCGGTGGAGCCGAAAACCAAGGTGGACCAGGAAAAAATGGGCATCGCTCTGGGTAAGCTTGCCCATGAAGACCCTTCCTTCCAGGTGCGCACTGATGAAGAGTCGGCACAAACCATTATTTCCGGTATGGGTGAGCTGCACCTGGACATCATTGTTGACCGCATGCGCCGCGAGTTTAATGTCGAGGCCAATGTCGGAAAGCCCCAGGTGGCCTACCGCGAGACCATTCGCGCCAGTGTGGAGCAAGAAGGTAAATTTGTACGCCAGACCGGTGGTCGTGGACAGTATGGACATGTTTGGTTGCGTATCGAGCCACAGGTGGCGGGTACTGATTACGAGTTTGTTGATGCCATTGTTGGTGGCTCGGTTCCCCGTGAATACATCAATTCGGTGAACAAAGGTATCGTTGAGCAGATGGAAAATGGCGTCATCGGCGGTTATCCGGTGGTGGACGTTAAAGTCACCCTGTTTGATGGCTCATATCACGATGTGGACTCCAACGAAATGGCTTTTAAGATCGCGGGTTCCATGGCATTCAAAGCCGGCGCCGCCAAGGCCGACCCGGTGTTGCTCGAGCCAGTCATGAAGGTTGAGTCGGTCACCCCGGAAGAATATATGGGCGACGTTATGGGCGATCTTAATCGCCGACGTGGCTTGGTGCAGGGGATGGAAGATACCCCTGCGGGTAAGGTGATTCGCGCCGAGGTGCCGTTGGCAGAGATGTTTGGTTATGCCACGGACCTGCGTTCCCTGAGCCAGGGTCGCGCCAACTATACGATGGAATTTCTAAAATATAACGAGCTTCCGGCTGGTATCGCGGAAACCATCATTAAAAAGAATCAGTAGTTTAGATTTGCACACGAGGTAGAGCACGGTGTCGAAGGAAAAATTTCAGCGGACAAAGCCGCACGTAAATGTCGGAACCATCGGACACGTTGACCATGGTAAAACCACGCTGACGGCGGCCATGACCAAAGTGTTGTCACTGACCCATGGTGGTGACGCCAAGGCCTTTG
>JAJFJT010000003.1 GCA_021773795.1 Gammaproteobacteria bacterium
CGCTCGGCTTCTCGATCCCCTGCATGATCAGCCCCGCGATGCACTCCTCGGATTCGGAAGCTTCGATATCGGCAACGTCGAAGCGCTGGCTGGCATCGAACGCAACGAAGTTCTCGCGCAGGACGTAGCCGCTGTCGGGAATAACGCCGATGCCGCGCCACTCCCGATCGGCGACATCGAAGACCTCGGCCATGAGTTGTTGTGCCGCCGTGTTGCCGTCGCGCGTCACCGAGCGTGAGTACTGATTTTCCACGCCGTGGCGACCCTCCTCCAGAGCGGCTACGGCCATGTAGGTTCCCTGGATCAGGTCGAGCGGCTCGAAGCCCGTGACGATGATCGGGATGCGATGACGCTCCGCGAGCGGCTCGTATTCCCAGTAACCCATGACGGTGCATACATGCCCGGCAGCGAGGAATCCCTGAACCCGATGGTCGGGGGCTCCGAGAATCGCCTCCATGGCCGGTGGCACCAGCACGTGGGAGACCAGCAATAGGAAATTATCGATTCCTTGTTGTTGGGCCTGATAGACCGCCATGGCGGTGGCTGGGGCCGTGGTTTCAAAACCGACGGCGAAGAACACCACCGTGCGCTTGGGATTATCGCGAGCGATTTGCAGGGCATCCAGGGGCGAATAGACGATGCGCACATCGCCGCCCTGGGCGCGGGCGTTCATCAGATTGGTGCTGGAGCCGGGTACGCGCAGCATGTCGCCGAAAGAGGTGAAGATGACCTCGGGTCGGGCGGCGATCTCGATGGCCTTGTCGATGCTGCCCGATGGCGTGACGCAGACTGGGCAGCCGGGACCGTGGAGCAGTTCCACTTCAGCCGGCAGCAACTGATCGATACCGTAGCGCACGATGGCGTGGGTCTGGCCGCCACAGATCTCCATGATGCGCCAGGGTTGGGTGACCAACTGTCTGATGGCCTCGGCACAGTGCTGGCTGGCGTCACCGTCACGGTATTCGTCGACGTACCTCAAGGTGTTTCCTCGCCAGGGGCTTCCTCGGTGAGACTTTCCAGGTCCGACAGGGAGCGCTGTGCCGCCTCCGGGTCGAGGACGGCAATGGCGATGCCCGCATGCACCAGCACGTAGTCGCCCACCAGCGCCTGGGGTACGAAGGCGAGGTTTGCCTCCTTGATGATGCCGGCAAAGGCCACCTTGCCGCTGCGGGTCAGCGGCGCATCACCGTCAACGGCAATCAGTTCTCCCGGTACAGCCAGACACATTAGCGGTGTTCCTCGGCGAGTAGTCGCGTGGCCCAAGCCGCTTGGCCCAGGGCAAGGCCACCGTCGTTGGGCGGGATCCGGCGCTGCCAGAAGGGAGTAAAACCCGCCTCCCGCAACTGCGCCACGCATTGGGTTGTGAGATAGGCATTCTGAAAGCAACCGCCACTCAATACCACCCGGGGGACATTGGCGTGACGGGCGAGTGCAACGATGGCCGCCACCAGGCCATTGTGAAAGCGGGCCGCCAAAAGTGCCGTCGGGGTATCGTGGTCTATGTCTTTGAGCAGGGCGCGCAGCATGGGGCGCCAATCCAGCACCAGGGGTTCACGGGTGGGGTTTTCAGGCTCTATCACGGGCAGTGCGTAGCCTGCCACCGATGGCGCGTCGGAGCTCAGGGCAAACTCCAGAGCCATTGCCGCCTGCCCTTCGAAACTGGTGGTTTGTCCGAGGTCCAGGAGTGCGGCCACCCCGTCGAACAGGCGCCCGACGCTGGTAGTCTCGGGGCTGTTGATGTTCCGGGAGAGCATGGTGTGCATCAGGGCGCATTCACGGTCGCTGAAGTTCTTAAGGGGTGCCAAGTCCGACTGCGCAGGCCAAGCTTCGCCGTACAGTTCATACAGCAGGCCAAGGGCGCTGCGCCGGGGTTCACGGATGGCACGTTCTCCACCGGGCAGGCGGAAGGGATGGATATGGGCCAACCGCTGTATGGAGGTGCCATCTACGAGGATAAATTCACCCCCCCAAAGGCTGCCATCTTCGCCGTAGCCGCTGCCATCCCAGGCGACTCCCAGCACCGGTTCGTCGAGCCCATGCTCGGCCATGCAGGAAAGGATGTGGGCGAGGTGATGCTGCACCGGGATGACCCGTGGGCCATAGCGCTCCGCGAGTTGGGTGCTGTAGTAATCCGGATGTAAATCGCAGGCGACAGCGGCGGGGGGCTGGCCGTGGATCTGTAACAGATCCTCCGCGGCCCGGGTGAAAGCCTCACGTGCCGATGCACTGCCGAGATCACCGATATGCGATCCCACCACCACTTGGTCATCGTGGCTGAGTGCGACCGCGGCCTTGAGATGACCGCCAAGGGCGAGCACCGGGGGCCGGGATACCGTCAGTTCCACACTGTCGGGCGCGTAGCCACGTGCACGCCGAAGCAGGGTGATTTCATCCGCCATAAATCGGGCGACGGAGTCGTCCACGGCACGGGCGATGGGACGGTCATGGATGAGAAATACATCGGCAATTCCGGCCAGCCGTTGCCGTGCTTCCTCCTCATCGATCACCATGGGTTCTTCGGCCAGGTTGCCGCTGGTGGCCACTATGGCAAAGCCCAGTTCCCGCAGCAGCAGATGATGTAGCGGGGTATAGGGCAGCATGGCGCCGAGCAGGGGATTGTCCGGCGCAAGTTCTATAGCAAGTGGTGTGCCTGGTGATGAGCGGGAATGGCGACGCAGCAGGACGATGGGTGCCTGTGGGGAGCAGAGCAAGGCCCGCTCTTTGTCTGAAAGCTCGCAATGCGTATGAAGCCGGGAGAGCGAGGGAAACATCACCGCGAAGGCTTTGTCCGGGCGGTTTTTCCGTTGCCGCAATCGGGTGACGGCCTTGGCATTGCGTGCATCCACCAGCAACTGGAAACCACCCAGGCCCTTGAGGGCGACGATTTTTCCGGCCCGGATGGCTGCAACAGCGGCAAGCAGGGCCCGATCGCGCTTTGCCAGAATCTCACTGTTGGCATCGGTCAGTGCCAGTTGTGGACCACACTCGGGGCAGGCATTGGGCTGGGCGTGGAAGCGCCGATCATCAGGTGTTTCGTATTCCTTCTGACAGGCGGGGCACATGCGGAATTTGGCCATAGTGGTGTTATGGCGATCGTAGGGCAGGGCCTTGAGGATGCTGAAGCGGGGGCCGCAATGGGTGCAGTTGGTGAAGGGATAGCGATACCGTCGGTTGTCCGGGTCAAGGATCTCCGCGAGGCATTCATCGCAGGTCGCGATGTCCGGCAGCATTCGTGCCGTCGCAGGACCGGAGGACTCGCTGTCATGGATCTCAAAGCTGGAGTACCCGTGGGGCTTGCCTGCTGCCGACTCATCCACCCGGCTCAGGTTGGCAAGGGGGGGCAGTTCATTTTCGAGGCGGTGGCGGAAGGTATTGATGGCTACCCGTGGCCCCTCCACCTCAATCTCCACACCCGCCGCTGAATTGCTTACCCAGCCTGTCAGGCCGCAGGCCCGGGCGAGGCGATAGACATGGGGGCGAAAACCGACACCCTGCACCACGCCTTCCAGGCACAGATGCCATCGTTCGGGCGCATCGGCATCAGCCATGCAGCCGGGGAGTGACGGACGGGCGCTCAATCGCTGCCTTCCACCTCAATACTTTGCAGAATCAGGGCCTGGGCATTGGGGTCATTGATATCGCTGGATACCTCAAACTCCAGGGCTGCACCTTCCGCCCGGGTGCCTCGTGACGACTGCGCAAAATGTTCGCGAAAGTGCTCGGGGGACATATGGCTCATGGCTCCAAGCCACACCCGCACACCCACCACTCGCTCCGCTTTTTCGGCGGCCGCCAGGCTTTCAACTTTCGCCATCAAATCCCGCATTAATGAGGCTTCATGCATAGTGCCATTCTACACCGTGGGAATAGATTTCAGGACGACGGCTGTACGACTAACGAAACTCTGTCATTCCGGATGTAGCCCCGTATCAAGTACGGGGCAGGCTGTGCAAAAGTCCGGAATCCAGGGACCAACGGCCGTGTAAGCAGAGCTTCCAAAATCCGTCGCTACATCGAGCGAGCCGAGGAGGCTCCTTGCTCAGCCTTCGTTCCCTGGATACCCGCGTCCGCGAGTATGAGGGGGAAGCTTAGGTAATCAGTTGGCTGATATCCGCGAATTAATCTGTGAAAGGATTTGCTGGGCTACGGCTTTGGCTGCCACCGCCACCTCCGCTGACAGGCCCGCTCCCGGTTCCAGATTTCCGGCCTCCACCGCGTAAATGGAGAGGCTTCCGGGCGTATGTCCCAATGCCTTGGCAAGGGCCATGGCCTCGGCCAGGCCGAAGCCGTGACTCGAACAGCGGGCCAGATCCTTCGGTGTGGCTTGCTGGCCGTCTCCGAGGTGATGGATGGTGCCTGGCGGCGCGCCGGACACGGCGGCATCGAGCACGATGGTGAGCGCACTGTCTTGCCACAGGTCCAGCAGCCCCAGGGCATCGCCCGGGCTCTCGGTGAAGGTACATCCGGACGGTAGCGGCTCCAGATGTTTGGCAATTTCCACACCTACGCCGTCATCACCGCGAAAACGGTTGCCGAGGGCAATAATGGCAATCCCTTTGGCTTCCAGCGAATCGGCCTTCATATGTAGGATCTCTAAACCAATTGAAACACAGGGAATAATCTATAGTCGGGTTACGCTGCGCTAACCCGACCTACCAGCGACTAGCATCTCGTGGCTTTGGAACATAGGCTTTACAGTAGGTCGGGTTAGCGACAGCGTAACCCGACAACAACACTAACGTATGAATCGGCCTCAGCTGCGTTCGACATCGAGCTTGAGAAAGTGGGTGGCGCAGGAGATGCAGGGGTCGTAATTGCGAATGGTTTGTTCGCATCTCCATTTCAATTCATCGTCCGGGAGGGCCATATTGCGTGCCACCAGATCGCGCAGATCGTCTTCGATCATGCCCTGGTTCTGTGAGGTGGGGGGGACAATGCGGGCTTCGACCACCAGGCCATTCTCATCCAGTTGGTAACGGTGATAGAGAATACCGCGCGGTGCCTCGGTGCAGCCGTGGCCGGTACCGGCACGGGCTTCGAGTTCTACTGCCGCTTGCTCCGGTGGCTCGTAGTGCTCAACGAGGCGCAGTGCCTCGTCGCAGGCGTGCAGGACTTCGATGGCGCGCACGATAATGCTTTTGAAAGGATTGTTACAGGGTGGTGCGAGCCCAACGCTCTCCGCCAGCTCGCGGGCAATGGGGGCCAGTTGCGGATAGTTGAGATTGAAACGCGCCAGGGGGCCTACCAGATAGCTGCCGCGCCCCTTGAGGGTGGAGTGGAGGGCGGTGGAATGCGGGACATGACTTTCCTCGAAATAGTTTTCGTACTCCTCCACGGCGATATCGAGGCCGGCGCTGGAGACGATGCGTCCTTCATTCATTGGATACTCGTCCGGATGCCGCAGGGCCACGAATTCGTAATCGCGCTCGAAGTCCGGAAACTCCAGGCCGGCGGTCCAGCGCACCGTTTCTATGGCCGCGTCCCGTGCCCACTTCAGATCTTCTGTCAAGGCTTTTAGTTCAGCCTTGGTCGGTCGTCGGTAAAAGCCACCCGGGCGGATATTAATGGGATGAATCTCGCGCCCGCCCACGGTGCGAACGATGGCGTTACCCGCCTTCTTGAGACGAAGGCCACGCTCGACGATTTCTGGATAATCCTTGGCTACCGCGATGGCGCTCTCGTAACCGAGAAAATCCGGCGCGTGCAGCATGTAGATGTGCAGCACGTGGCTTTCGATCCATTCGCCGCAATAGAGCAGTCGCCGTAGCGCACGTAAGGGGCCGCCAACCTGCACATCCAGAAGCCCCTCCAGTGCATGCACGGCGCTCATCTGGTAGGCCACCGGGCAGATGCCGCAGATGCGGGCGACGATGTCAGGCACCTCGATGAAATCCCGGCCGCGCAGAAAGGCCTCGAAAAAGCGCGGGGGCTCAAAGATTTCCAGTCGCACATCTTTGACCTGATCACCCTTGAAGTGCACGTGCAGGGCACCCTCACCCTCAACCCGGGCGAGGTAATCCACCTTGATGGTTTTACGGCTCATGCTTTTCGCTCTCCTTACGGAAGTCCTCTGCCCAGGCATTGAAGTTGCGGAAGGCGTGGCGGATGGTCATCTGTTTGGCACCGAGCCGCTGCCATTCGGCGGCCAGGGCCCGGGTGTTAGGGTTTTCCTTTGGGCCGTAGCAACCAAAGCAGCCACGGTTGTAGCGTGGGCATAAGGCCTCGCAGCCGGCGTGGGTGACCGGGCCCAGGCAGGGGGTGCCGTGGGCAACCATCACACAGACCGTGCCGGCCAGTTTGCATTCCATACACACGCTATGGGCCGGCGTGTTCGGTTTTCGGCCATGGAGCAATGCCTCGATGACCTCCAGTAACTGTGTCTTGTTGATCGGGCAACCACGTAGCTCGAAATCCACTTTGACGTGATGGGAAATGGGGGTGGATGTCTTGAGGGTGTCGATGTATTCGGGGTGGGCGTAGACCACGCGGGTGAATTCTTTTACGTCCTTGAAGTTGCGCAGAGCCTGAATACCACCTGCGGTAGCGCAGGCGCCGATGGTGATCAGCACCCGTGAGCTGCGCCGAATTTGGTGGATGCGCTCGGCATCGTGTGGGGTGGTGATGGAGCCTTCCACCAGGGATAAATCGTAGGGCCCCTTCTGCATCGCCCTTGATGCCTCGGCGAAGTAGGCAATCTCCACTGCTTCACTGACCGCCAGCAGTTCGTCCTCGCAGTCCAGCAGGCTCAGCTGGCAGCCGTCGCAGGAGGCAAACTTCCAGACCGCGAGTTTGGGTTTAACAGGCTGTTGAAAAACCTTCATGCGGCACCATCCTGCGTTAAAAATCGTCTTAAAATGCTCATTTACGGCTTGTAGCGTCTCTCTCGCACATCCTTGACCGTTCCCGCACGTCCTGTGCTCCACGGCATAAAGCCTTCCATGGCTAAATGCTTCGCGACGTAAGTCCATCCATGGCCAAAGCTTTTTCGCCTAGTTTGCCTTGTCTTGCACTCGCCTGAACCTTTTTCAACAGCCTGTTTATTATTGGTATCTCAGATCTCATCCCGCTTCAGCAGTGCTTCCACGCGGTCATAGCGGAATACCGGGCCGTCCTTGCAGATGAAATGCGGCCCGAACTGGCAGTGCCCACAGGAGCCAGTGGCGCACTGCATATTGCGTTCCATGGAGACATAAAGTTGTTGGGTATTCATACCCATATCCAGCAGTGCCTGGGTGCTGAAACGGATCATGATTTCCGGGCCACAGAGCATGACCACGGTGTCTGCCGGATCGAGATTGATCTTGGGTAGCAGGCGGGTGACCACACCCACATCTCCGAGCCAGTCGCGGCCAGCATGATCCACCGTGACCCTCACCTGGAAATCCGGAACCCGTCGCCAGCGCTCCAGTTCCCGGTGATAGAGGAGGTCGGCGGGGCTGCGGGCACCATAAAGTAGCGCGATGCGACCATAGGAGTGCCGTTGTGCCAGCAGGTGATAGATCACGGGTCGTAGTGGTGCGAGACCGATGCCGCCAGCAATCAGCAGGATATCGGCACCACGCGCCTGGTCCAGGGGCCATGGTTTGCCGAAGGGGCCGCGGATGCCCAGTGGCTCATTACGCTTTAGCTGGAGCAGGGCGTGGCTGACGGCACCGACATCACGGATGGTGTGGACAAGACGTCCGCGCTCTCCAGGATCACCGCTGATACTGATGGGCACCTCGCCTACACCGAAGGCATAGAGCATGTTGAACTGGCCGGGTAGAAACACTGGAAGTTTTTCACCCTCCGGTGGTTCAGCTATCAGGCTCAGCACATCCGCGGTTTCACGTATGCGGCGCTGTACTGGCAGAAAGCGGGGCAGCATGGGATCAGGGCACTGGTTCATTCCGGCGTTATGCACCGTAGATATCGGCAGCCTGGAAGCGGGCCATTTGCAGCCGCTCCAGCAATGGCGGGACAAAGCACTTCATCATTTCATAGCCGACGTGGTGATCCGCTTCGCATTTCGCACGCAGGCAGGTGGCCTCGAAGGCCACTGCCCGGGTCAGCTCCACTGCGCGGGCATCGAAGGACCACCGATAGGGGGGTAGTAACCAGTTACTGCCAAGCATGTCGCCATCCTTGATGGTGAGAAAACTGAGGGGGTCACGGCCGGGCCCCTTCATTTCCAGGGCCACGGTGCCATGACGAATAAGGTGAAAGTGGTCAGCGTCGCCGCCTTCGCGAAAAATATAGTCGTTCGCCTGAAATACGACATTGCTGGCGCAGCCGGCGATGAGTTCGATGATCTCGTTCTCCAGTTCCGTGGTGAAGGGATGCTGGCGCAGGAGTTCCGCGATGTCTTTCATGATGTGTCCTCCGGAGGCGGAGCGGTGCTACCGATAGCCGCTGCTTCCTCGGTGATATCGATGCCGGTGGGGCACCAACTGATGCAGCGTCCGCAACCGACGCAACCACTGCTGCCGAATTGGTCGATCCAGTGGGCAAGCTTGTGGGTGAGCCACTGTCGGTAGCGGGATTTTACCGAGCTGCGGATGCTGCCCCCGTGGATATAGGAAAATTCGCTATTGAAGCAGGAATCCCAGCGTCGCCAGCGCTCTGCGGTCTCACCTGCAAGATCGGCCGTATCCTCGACGCTGGTGCAAAAACAGGTGGGGCAGACCATGGTGCAGTTGCTGCAGCCAAGGCAGCGGGCAGCCACTTCGTCCCAGCGTGGGTGCTCGGGATTATCCTGCAGGCGCTCCTTGAGGCCTTTAGTGTCGAGGTGGCGCCCCATATTTTCAGCGGTCCGCGCCAGTATGTTTGCGGCCGTCGCCAGATCTTCGGCGCTGGCTTCGCGGCTCGCTACATCGTGCATCAAGTTGGCCCCGATCTGACTGCTAATCTCCACCAGAAACTCATGCCTATCTGCACTCAGCAGTTCGGTGAGGGCGAGGTCAAAGCCACTGGTGGCCTGTGGCCCGGTCTTCATGGAGGTACAGAAACAGGTGCCGCCGGCTTCGCCGCAATTGAGGGCGATAATAAAGCTGTCGTTGCGGCGCTGGTGATAGCCTGCATCCTCATGCCCTGCCTGCAGAAAGACCTTGTCCTGGATGGCCATGGCGTGGAGTTCGCAACTACGTACTCCCAGGAAAGCGTACTTCTGGATTGGTGTTTTGTCGTGGCTAAAGCGCACTTCATTGCCGCTGCGACTCACCGACCACAAACGCAGATGGGGCGGATGCAGGAACTTCTTCCAGGAATGGGGACCTACGGTGTAGCCAAACAGGGCCTGGTCCGTGCGTTTTTTCAGGCGATAGCTGCCAGGCTGCTGTTCATCGGTCCACCCCTGCGGCAGATCGGCCACGGAGTCGAGCTCGTCGTAGACGATCGCCTGATCCCGCAGGATGGGTCCGATGACCCTGTAGCCTGCCTTTTGCAGTGCGCAAACCAAGGTATGGAGCGCCTTTTCAGCGATAACGACGGGGAATGCCGATTCTGTTTCCACTGCTTTAATCCCTCCTGGACACTCACAGTGTGGACTACAGCGGGGCTAAAGCAAGCGCATCTCAGTGGCCAATGTATTGGGGGGCAGGGGAGATCGTCTGGCGCCCTTGCCGTATCATTTGTCACCTTGTTCCGGGCGACCAATTTATCTTTATGCTCCGACCTTTTACCTGGGAAAAAACGGATTAAGAGAGAAATGAAAGAACCCGGAATGGCAGTGTTCTTGTGAGTCTGTCGCAGACCCGGGTAGCCAGTCTCCAGCACCATGGATGAACTTTTGCTTTTTCTGCCTTTGCTGGCACTGGTCGCTTACTGGTTTGACAGCATGTCAGTCAGGGAAAGGGCGATCACGAGGGTTCGTGCTGTCTGCCAGCGCGACGGCTTACTGCTATTAGACCAGACCGTAGCTCTGAGGCGGTTACGCCTGTGCCGGGACGGAGCCGGGCGAGTTCGTTTCCAGCGTAGTTATAAATTCGAGTTCCTGGCCGATGATGGCGATATCCGCCGCCGGGGCGACATCCAGCTTCTGGGGCGCAAGATCGAGAAGATTATCCTGGAATTACCTGGCCACACGCTACACGATTCGCCATGAGCAGGCCTGACGCTTCCTGCATCATCCGGCGCCTAATTATCCCCATACGTAGCATCTTTAAACTCATTGAAACACAGGAAATAGCCTATTGTCGGGTTACGCTGTCGCTAACCCGACCTACTGTAAAACCTATGTTCCGAAGCCACGGGATCGCGCTGCGTAGGGCGGACCATGTCCGCCGCCATCGTTGCCCGGCGGACATGGTCCGCCCTACGAGCCTTGTTACCACACCAACCCCTCCGTGGATCGGATTAGCACAGCGTTTTGTGCAGGGATGCACTTAATCCGCAACGGCATGGATGCCGAAGAGCAGTAACCTGACAACAACGCTAACGTATGAGTTATAGCTGGTGTCTTGATGCCAAGAACGGATTGTAAAGACAGATGACCAAGGCCGAGCGTGGGAGGGTCACTCTCGCACGTCCCTGTGCTTCGCGACATAAGGCCATTCATGGCCAAAATTTTCTTGTGGGTTTGTTACACGCCTGGGTCGCCTGGATTCAGCGCCATGCGGTGGCCGTGCTGCTGCTTGCTCTGGTGGTTACCGGCACTATGCTGCCCTACATTGCGGCCAATCTGGGTATTGATACCAATACCGCGAACATGATGTCTGTGCGCCTCGATTGGCGGCAAGACTATGATCGCTACAAGGCCGCTTTCCCCCACTACACCGATGCCCTGATCATTGTTATCGATGGCGATACGCCGGAACTGGCGCGGCGTGCGGGGCGGCAGCTGGCGGCGGCCATGCGCCGTGAGATTGAGGATCTGGAATGGGTTTATGACCCTGCAGGGAGTGGTTTTTTTGAGCGCCACGGTTTGCTCTACCTGGACTACACAGAACTGGAAGAGCTGGGAGATCAGCTGGCCAGCTTCCAGCCATTTCTTGGGAATATATCGCAACATACTGGATTAAAAGGGTTTTTGTCTCTTCTTAATAAAGCACTTGAGGCAAAGATTCGCGGTGAGGATATTGCCATTGATACGGTATTGGCTGAGGTGGCGCGGGTGTTGGAGGTGCAGCTTGCCGGGCACCATGCATTGCTTTCCTGGCAGGGACTTATGGATGGCGGTGATGTGAAGCCTGCTGAACGGCGCCATATCCTGATCCTCAAGCCACGTCTCGATTACTCAGAGCTGCTGCCCGCCGGGCCGGTGCTGGCGGAGATTCAGGCGCTGGCCGCAGATTTGGATTTGGACCCCGGGCACGGGCTGCGGGTGCGCATTACCGGGGATACTGCGCTGGCACACGAGGAGATGCTGAGCGTCAGTCGAGGGGCCAGCCTGGCGGGTCTGCTCGCCCTGGTGATGGTCAGTGCGGTGTTATTTATCGGTTTGCGTTCACCAAAATTGGTGATGGTTAGCCTGCTGACTCTGGTGATGGGGCTTATCTGGACGGCGGCTTTTGCCGCCTTTGCGGTGGGCAATCTCAACCTTATCTCTGTGGCCTTTGCGGTGCTCTATATCGGGCTCGGGATCGATTATGCGATTCATTTTTGCCTGCGTTACCGGGAATTGATTCATGGCGGACGGGGGCATAGGGAGGCGCTGCAGGCCACCATTGGGGATGTGGGGGTGTCGCTGGTGGTGTGCGCGTTGACCACGGGCATCGGCTTCTATGCCTTCGTCCCCACGGATTTTTCCGGCATCGCCGACCTGGGGCTGATTTCTGGTACTGGCATGTTTATCAGCCTGTTTGCTACGCTCAGCCTGCTGCCGGCGCTGCTCAGCCTGTCTCCACTGCGCGCGCCAGCGACGCTATCGGCATCGATCTCTGAGGATGCCGATGCTTATGCTACTAACCCCCATCGCAAACGAATTATTTATGGCGCCGTGGTACTCGGGCTTATGGCTTTGGCTCTAATGCCGGCTATGGTCTTCGACCACAATCCCCTTAATCTGCGCGATCCGGCGGCGGAATCGGTGCGTAGTTACCGTGATCTGCTGGCCGATAGCGGGCGCTCCCCCTGGTCCATGGTGGTGTTGGCCAAAGCGGAGGAGGTGGATGCCTTGCAGGGGCGCCTGCAAGCACTGCCGGAAGTGGAAAGCACCCACAGCCTGAGCGATTTTATTCCCACCGGGCAGGATGAAAAGCAGGAGTTGCTGGCCGAGCTGGAGTTGCTGTTGGGGGACACTGGCGGGGTTGGCGACGAGCAGGGTGCGGTGACCGATATTCCGGGTATCCGCATGGAAATCAGACGGCTGCTTGCTCAAACAAGCGAGCTGACCGGGAATGAACGCCTGCGTGAAGGATTGCACTCCTTGCTCGCCCGCCTGGACGGTGCTGACCATGAGATCTTGATAGCAAACCTGCAACGCGGTTTGTTGCTGGGCCTGGAAGAACAGCTGCGCAGCTTGCGTCTTGGGTTGGTAGCAGAGGTCGTAACGCGAGCCGATCTGCCGGCGGAACTGGTAGCACGCTGGCAAAGTGCCGAGGGATGGCATCGCATCGAGGTATTTCCCACAAAGGATCTCGACGATAACGAAGCTCTGAAGGGCTTTGTGCAGGCGGTACGGCGAGTCGCCCCCCAGGCTACCGACCGCCCCGTGGTGTATCTGGAGTCATCAATGGTGGCGGTGGATGCCTTTCGGCAAGCGCTGCTGACCGCCGGGATACTCATTGCAGTATTGCTCGCTTTATTGCTGCGCCACTGGGGCGATATTCTGCGGGTGCTGGGGCCGTTGGTGCTGGCCGGAGTGGTGACTGTTGCGCTGATGGTGTTGCTGGGAATTCCCTTTAATTTTGCCAATATCATCGCCTTGCCCCTGTTGCTGGGGGTTGGCGTGGACAATGGCATCCACATGGTGCATCGCGGCTATAGCCGTCATTCGGGAGGTGGCAATCTGCTTCACACCAGCACCGCCCGAGCTGTCGTGGTCAGCACCCTGACCACCCTCTGCAGCTTTGGTAATCTGGCTTTTGCTACCCATCCGGGGATGGCCAGCATGGGACAGGTATTGACCATCGGCATGCTCACGGTGCTGGCCTGTACCTTGTTGCTGGTGCCGGCGCTGCTTAGTTCTAATCAATTGGGGGAGGCCGCGTGAAGTTACTGGTAACCGGCGCGACCGGATTTTTGGGTTCTGCGGTGGCGCGGCAAGTGCTAGCTGCCGGTCATTCCTTGCGACTGCTCATCCGCCACACCAGCGATCGCCGTAATCTGGCGGGCCTGGAGGCTGAACTGGTGGAGGGGGATTTGCGCGAGCCTTCATCGTTGGCCGCTGCGGTCAGGGGGTGCGACGGGCTGTTTCATGTGGCGGCGGATTATCGTCTGTGGGTGCGGCATCCCCGAACACTCTATGACACCAACGTCGATGGCACTCGTAACCTGATGCTGGCAGCGGCAGACGCGGGTATCGAGCGCATTGTCTACACCAGCAGTGTCGCCGCCCTGGGGCTGCATGCAGACGGCATCCCCGCCGACGAGGATACCGAGGTCTCCTTCGACAATATGATCGGCCACTACAAGTGCTCCAAATTCCTTGCCGAGGAGGCTGTACATCACTTGGTAGAGAAGCAGGGTTTGCCGATAACGATAGTCAACCCGGCAACCCCGGTAGGGCCGCGGGATATCAGGCCGACACCTACCGGGCGCCTGGTGCTGGATGCAGCCAATGGCAATATGCCGGCTTATGTGGACACCGGCTTGTGCATAGCCCATGTGGATGATGTGGCCCGCGGCCATCTGCTGGCCTTTGAGCGCGGTGAAGTGGGGCGGCGTTATATCCTCGGTGGTGAAAACCTGCTGTTGCGGGAGATCCTGGCTTGTATCGCAGAAATCACGGATACGCAGCCACCCCGTATCCGCTTGCCTCGTGCACCACTGTATCCGCTGGCGCTCCTTGCCCAGGTCTGGGCGAGGGTGAGTGGTGCCAGGGTAGAGCCTCGCCTCACCGTTGACGGCCTGCGGATGTCACGTAAACGGATGTATTTCTCTTCCCGGCGGGCCGAGCAGGAGTTGGGTTACAGCTTCCGGCCAGCAGAGGAGGCACTGCGAGATGCGGTGGAGTGGTTTCAGGAGAACGGCTACTGTTCGTAATGCCCTAATGTTCGGTCTTTTCAAGTAGCTGGCGTATGGCGCGAAAGCGCTCGCTGGCAAGAGGTTGATCTCGGAAGGCTTCAAAATTTCCTTCCATCAATTCATCGAGTCTTGCCAGGCGCTCGCTGACCGGCGGATGGGTATTGGACATGAGGGAGATGCTGTCGTCTTCGCTGTTGACCTCGGCCAGTGCCAGTAAAGATACGGGCAATCCAAAGGGTTCATAACCCGCACGTGCGGCAATCACTACACCCATGCGGTCCGCCTCATATTCATCATCACGATCAAGACCTTTCGAATAAAGGTCCATGCCCATGTCGATCATGGTATCCATCATCCCGCCATCATCGTCGTCCGATAGTGCCGACATGATGTTGAGGGTCAGTTCTCGCTGAGCCCGGGTTTTAATGGCCTCAAGGTGATGGCGCCGAAGTACATGGGTAATTTCATGGGCCAGCACGCCGGCCAGCTCCGCTTCGGAGTCCATGGTCAGCAGCAGTCCGCGGGTAATAAAAACATAGCCCCCGGGAGCGGCGAAGGCATTGATGCTGTCAACATCGAGCACGCCAAAATGCCATTCCAAATCCGCGCGTTCTGTTTGTGATGCGAGCCATCGACCCACCCGATTCACATACAGCTGAATCTTCCGATTCTCTACCAGAGCGGCGGCGCCCAGAAGTTTGGCGGATAGCCTTCCGCCTATTTTTAGCTCCTGTTCCTCATCCACTTCGCCTGTCGCGTCTTTAATATTACCCAGGGCGGCCCCGAGTTTATTCAGGTTTAGCTCGAAGGCCACGGACTGCCCGATTGGTAGTGTGGTGGCCAGCAGGAGGGCGGCTATGTGGAGGAGGCGTTTCATTGGAACTCCTCCGTGTCTGAGTCGTCATTACTTTCGGATGCAGCCCCCTTCGATGGGAGAAGATAATCCATATCTGCGGCAGCCAGACTGGCTTCATCGGCAAAGTCAGCGGCCTCCTCTTCCTCTACGGTGAAGCGCATGAGGCGGCGTAATTCCGCCGGATTGGGGCCGGCAGTCTCCAGATCTTCTGCCCCGAGGCCGCGTATACCAATGGTACTGGTGCCATGGGAATCATTGGATGAGCGCGAGGAGCTGCCGAATAAGCTGGTGGCACCGCGCGCCAAATTGGCGAAAAATCCGCCGGAGGCAGGCGGCTTGGAATCGGTGGTGGACACCGGGGCCGGGGTGGCTTCATAGCGCAGCTTGAATAGTTTGATCCAGCCGTCGGGTTGGTCGTCGCCTGCCAGTTTTATCTTGAGCCAGTAGCCTTGGCGGCGTACCACATCCACCTGCGTATCTTTTGCTATCTCGGTAATGACAGGGGCGCTACGGTAGGGTCGTTTACGCAGCTCAGTGTCAGCGCTAATAATGCCAGGACGGGCGAGGCACGGCGCCGCCAAGGTGGCAATAAGGATGAGACTGGCTAGCCTGATTGCGGCCATGGGGGCTCCTGGATACATGCTGCGGTAGAGAACTATAAGGCAAGATTATGCGCTTGCCACCTGCTCCGCAACGCCTGCTGAAACAGGGGTGCGGGCTGTGGGGCTCAGGAGGCAGTTTTGTCGAGCTTGTGGTGGCTTTGCCAGCGCTCTTCGATGGCTTGCAGGATGCCTGCACCGGTGAGTCCTGCCTCGGCCAATACCTGCTCCGCTGAGGCGTGTTCGATGTAGCGATCCGGCAGGCCCAGGTTTAGCAGCGGGACTGCAAGCCCATGGGCAGCAAGACATTCGTTGACGCCACTGCCGGCGCCCCCGGCTATGGCATTTTCCTCCACCGTCACCAGCAGTTCATGGCTACGCGCAGCCTCGAGGATGCAGGCCTCATCCAGCGGTTTGATAAAGCGCATATTGAGCACCGTCGCATTTAGTTTTTCGGCGGCTTCCAGGGCAGGGTAGAGCATGGAGCCAAAGGCCAGAATGGCAATTCTACTGCCTTCCTGGACCTGCTCGGCCTTGCCGAGGGGCAGGGCGGTCATCTCTTGCTCTGGCTCCTCCCCCGTGCCACGACCACGCGGGTAACGCACTGCGGCAGGTTGATCCAGACTGAATCCGGTATAGAGCATCTGCCGGCACTCGTTTTCGTTGGCGGGTGCCATGATGACCATATTGGGCAGGCAGCGCATGAAACTCAGATCGAAGCTGCCGGCATGGGTTGGACCATCTTCGCCAACTAGCCCTGCGCGATCGATGGCGAACAGTACCGGCAGATTCTGCAAGGCTACATCGTGGATGAGTTGGTCGTAGCCGCGCTGCAGAAAGCTTGAGTAAATGGCGACCACTGGTTTGACGCCCTCGCAGGCGAGCCCGGCGGCAAAGGTAATGGCGTGTTGCTCGGCGATGGCAACATCGTGGTAGCGCTCAGGAAATTCCTCCGAATAACGGACCAGTCCAGAGCCCTCCCGCATGGCCGGGGTAATCATCTCAAGGCGCGTATCTTGCTGTGCCATATCACAGGCCCAATCACCGAAGATATCGGAATAGGTCGGCGTTTTTTTGGCGCCGGAAGGCTTGATGCCAATCTCCGGGTCAAAGGGGCTACCAATGCCGTGGTATTTGATTGGATCCGCTTCGGCTGGCTCGTAGCCTTTGCCCTTGCGGGTGACCACATGTAGCAGGCGGGGTCCCTGCAATTCGTGCAGATTGTGCAAGGTGGTGACCAGGGTGGACATATCGTGACCATCGACGGGGCCCAGATAGTTGAAGCCAAATTCTTCGAACAGAGAGCCGGGAACGATCAGATGACGGGCCTCGGTTTCCACCCGCCGGGCCAGCTCCCATACGGGTGGTATCCGGGTCAATATCTTTTTGCTCTCCTCACGAATGGTGGAGTAGACCCTGCCGGAGAGCACCTTGGCGAGATAATTGGAGACCGCGCCGACATTGGGCGAGATGGACATGTCGTTGTCGTTCAGGATTACCAGCAGGTCGGCCTTCAGATCGCCGGCGTGGTTCAAGGCCTCGAAGGCCATACCGGAGGTCAGTGCGCCATCACCAATGATCGCTACTACCTTGTTGGGGCTGCCCGCATGGGCAAGGCCAGCCGCCATTCCCAGGGCCGCGCTGATGGAGGTGCCGGAATGGCCAACACCGAATGGATCGTAGGGGCTTTCACTGCGTTTTGGAAAAGGAGCAAGGCCATCCTTGCGGCGGATGGTGGACATCCGTTCACGCCGTCCGGTGAGGATTTTGTGGGGATAGCTCTGGTGGCCTACATCCCAGATTAGCCGATCATCCGGTGTATTAAATACATAGTGGAGGGCTATCGTGAGTTCTACGGTACCCAGGCCCGCGGCAAAATGTCCCCCCGACCGGGATACCGACTGGATCAGAAAGTTACGTAGTTCTTCGGCTAACTGAGGCAGCTGATTTTTGGGGAGTTTACGCAGCTCCGTCGGCGTGGATATCCGATCGAGAAGTGGGTAGTGTTTTGCACTCATGAGGTGGGCCGTTGGACAGTAAAACAGAAGTCTAAGGACTTCCCAGCCGGGAAGCTAGCCCGGAACCATTTGTGCTCGAGTTGTATCAGAGAGAGGCAGTGACGGTGGCAATACTTTCCTGGTGGTTAAAAAAAGGACTGGGTGTGTGGGCGTACCCCTGAGGCAGCAACTGAAGATCGGCTCTTACCTGCTTGGTAACAAGTTGAAGGGGATAAAGCGCTATCCGCTGGTGCTCATGCTCGAGCCTCTGTTTCGCTGCAACCTCGCCTGTGCAGGATGCGGAAAAATAGATTATCCCGATGCAACGCTCGACCGGCGCATGTCGGTGGCCGAGGCGCTGGCGACGGTGGATGAGTGTGGTGCACCGGTGGTTTCTATCGCAGGTGGTGAACCGCTGATTCACAAGGAGCTGCCAGCCATGGTGGCTGGTTTTATCCAGCGTCGGAAGTACGTCTATTTATGTACCAACGCCCTGCTGCTAAAAAAGCGCATGGGCGATTACACGCCCTCCCATTACCTCACCTTTTCCGTGCATCTGGATGGTGACCGGAGCCATCACGATGCCTCGGTGTGCCAGGCAGGGGTATTCGATCGTGCCCTGGATGCCATTCGTGAAGCACGGCGGCGTGGTTTTCGGGTGACGGTCAATTGCACTCTGTTCCAGGGGGAAAAAGCCCCCGAGGTGGCGGCCTTCTTCGATGAGGTCACGGGACTGGGCATTGAGGGGATTACGGTGGCGCCAGGTTTCCAGTACGAACGCGCACCGGAGCAGGAGGCCTTCCTGAAGCGCACCACCAGCAAGCAGTTGTTTCGCGACATCTTTCGTTTGGGGAAAGGCCGCAAGTGGCAGTTCAACCATTCCAGCCTGTATCTGGATTTTCTCGCTGGCAACCAGGCTTATCAATGCACTCCCTGGGGTAATCCCACGCGCAATATCTTTGGCTGGCAGCGTCCTTGCTACCTGCTTTCAGAGGGCTATGCCAGCAGTTATAAGGAACTCATGGAGGAGACCGACTGGGATGCCTATGGGCTGGGTCGCAATGACAGATGTGCCGACTGCATGATGCACTGCGGTTTCGAGGCTAGCGCCGTCGATGACGCCCTGCGACACCCGCTGAAGGCCTTGGGCACAGCGTTGAGCGGGCCTGAAACCGAGGGTGCGATGTCTCCCGAGTTGCCGGGGCACTATGGCGGTGCCGTGGAGGAGATGCCATCAGCTTCCCTGAATAATCCGGGAAATAAAGGGGGCGTGGGCACTGCCAAGCCCTAAAATGAGCGCTGGAGGGGTTCTGGCGGGGAACGACCGGGCACGTAAAAGGTCGGAGTCGTCAGGCAACCGGTTGTGATCACTGCGGCGACGAGGGCTTTGCCGTCGGATTGTGAGCTTATGTTATAGTCGCGCCCCATCGCTACGGGGCCGAATACGATGCTTTGGGGAAACCAGTTCGCAGCACGGATAACGGTTGTTCTGTTTGCGTTATTGTTACCCTTGCAGTGGGCTCAGGCCGGGTCGCCGGCACGAAGTGTCGTGGAGCGCCTCGACAGTCGTTTGCTGGAGGTTATGCGTGAGGGTGATGCCTTGGGATACCAGGGGCGTCATGCTCGTCTGGAGCCGGTTTTGCGCCAGAGCTTTGATCTGCCTTATATCACTCGTCTGGTTTCGGGTCGGCACTGGAAGGGTTGGAGTGAAAGCCAGCGCACGAAGATGGTCGAGGCTTTTAGCCGCCTGACTTTTGCCACCTACGCAGATCGCTTCGATACTTATGATGGCGAGCAGTTCAAGGTTGCCGCCGAGCGGCCGTTAAAAAGGCAGCGCGTGTTGGTCCGCTGCCAACTGGTCAAGCCCGACGGCGAGGCGATACAACTGGACTACGTATTGCATCGAGTGGCGGGTCAGTGGCGTATCGTGAACGTGGTGGCGGACGGGGTGAGCGACCTGTCCATGCGGCGAGCCGAGTATACGGCAGTCATCAAGCGTGATGGATTTGATGCGCTTATCACTCAACTCAATAACAAGATTGTGGTCTATGCACGTGAAAAATAGCGGGTTTTGGTTTAGCTTTCGAGCCTTGGAATTGACGCGCAGGGATGTCCCGATGTGGCAAAGGAGTACTACATGAAGAAGGGGAGCAGGACTAGTACTGGCCTGATGCTGCTCTTCTGCGCTTTGCTCACGGGCTGTGCGACGGTGGTTGAGAACGGTGAGGGCGATCCGCTGGAGTCTCCCAATCGCGCATTTCATAGTCTGAACAATACCCTGGACGAGCACATACTAGGGCCCGTGTCGGAGTTCTATGTGTGGGTAACACCCGAACTCCTGCGTACCAGCGTTGGTAACTTCTTTAGTAATCTTGGCACCCTCAACGTCATCCTTAACGACTTGCTTCAGGGAAAATTCGAGCAGGGTGTAGAGGATGCCGGACGGTTTATCGTCAACAGTACCTTCGGTATTGCTGGTGCCTTTGATGTCGCTACCGGGCTTGGTCTGGAGCGCCACAATGAAGACCTTGGTCAGTCCTTTGGGGTTTGGGGTGCCGGCGAGGGCGCCTATCTGGAACTGCCTGTGCTGGGGCCCAATTCCGTGCGTGATGCCCCGGACCTGGTGTCCAGCGTCTATACCAATCCGCTCTACTACATCTTCGAATCTACCGTGAGTCTGCCGTTGACGGTGCTGAAACTCATTGATGATCGGGCGCGCCTGGCTAGTGCCATTCGACTGCGAGACAAGTCTGCCCTGGATACTTACATCTTTACCCGTGAGGCCTATCGTCAGCGCCGGACTCACCTGATCTACGATGGTAATCCGCCGGATGATGCCTTTGATGATCTCGCCCAGGCGTCTGCCAAGGGTATCGAGTAGGCGGAACCCACTTGGTGGGAGGGCTATTCCGAGGTTGGGATGCCGTAACCGTCAATGCGCGGGGAACAGCTGCCCGGTTTTCCAAGCCGGAATGTCCGTTGGCTGTCAGCAAGCCGTAGCTCCACCTCCAGACCTTCCTTTAGTCGTCTTCGAGTAACCAGCAGATAAGCCTGTTTGCCTTCCTCTTGAACATAGAGGCAAGGAACGGACTCCGATGGTTGGCCTTTCAGTATGCAGGTGGCTGTTTGTACCTTTCCCACGAGTTTTTCCACGCCCAGGCTAATAGCGCCGTTCGGATTTCGTCGCTGCCAGCGAGTTAGCGCGAGCTGATAGCCTCGATTGCCACGGGTCTCTACCAAGGCAATGAGTTCACCCACTGCCAAGGTACTTTCCGGCTTATCTTCGTGACTGAGGCGGTAGCCACAGTCGGACTCTTCTACGATGTTCCATAGTTTTCCCCTTGCGACCAGGTTTTTGGATTCCAGGCTGTTTCGCACCATCTCCAAGCCGATGACCAAGCCCGTTTGGCGCTTGCTATGGCGGCGATTTTCACGCTGGAAAGGCTGTGCCTTGAGATGAGGTTTGAACTGCTTTAACAGCCACCTTGCCTGTTCGGCTACGATGCGGTGTTTAAGGGATGCATCCTGATTGATGATATCCCGGGTTGCGGCACGCACCATGGGATTGATATCGAAGGCCCGTACCGTTGGCTCCTGGAACTGCATACGGCCGGCGGGCAGTGGTGGTGTATTACCGGCGAGATCGATGAAGAAAATACCACTTTGTGGTGCGGTGGAAAATTCTTGTTTCATGCGGCAAGCAGCCCCATAGCGATCGAGGAAGGTGAAGGCCTGCATGGCCTCGCCCTCTGGCAGATGGAAGGGGTCGGCGAGGGTGAGTAGCATGAGCTGTTTATACATGGCCGAGATGTTTTCGTGGCGCTCGGGCCTGGCGCCGATCTGCACTGGCGTATAGAGCAACCCCTGATTCTCGGCTTTTAGGTAGTAGCCGTTGATGTGTTGGTGTATGCCCTCAGGAATGGGGCCATAAGTGCGAAAGGTATGGCGCAGGCTATGGGTGCTTTGCTCCAGGGCACAATACAGCGTGGCAAGCGTTTCCGACACTTCAAACCCCGGCGTGTCCAGGATGTTTGCGTAGGCTTGTTCCAGGATCACGCATAGTTCTCCCAGCTGTCGTCTGACTACTTCCCGCCCCCGAATGCCGTGCTGAAATGACGGGGTGTTATAGGCATAGAAGAGGCTGTTTATCCTACCTCGGTAGAGGTGTAGCAACGGCAGACGCTTTTTTCCTGGCAAGGCATATTGCTTAAAGCACGTTAGTGCCTCAAGCACGGCACCGACAGACAGTTCCGAGTTTAGCAGTGGCAGATCTTCTAACCACTGGCGCAGTTTTGCCGGCTGTGTTTCCGGGGCTGGCGGTCTGGTGTTCATGGCAATTTGAAAGGGATGGAGCTCCTGAAATCTTGCCGGCACGGTGTGCGTCAGCTGTGGAAGCAGATTAACAGGATATAGGCTTATAATTCGCCGATGAGTCAGAGTGATGATATGACGCGGCTGCTTGCCGGGCTCGAAGCCCTGGTAGAGCGGGTCGGGTCGCTTTACCCACCACAACCCGGTGTGCCTGATTGGGGCACCGTGCGTGCTTGCCGTTGGCGTCGGCAGCAGGGACGGGCTTATTTCCAGGAAGTGACTCGACCGCACGGTATTTCGCTGGCGGACCTCAAGGGGATCGAGAGACAAAAACGCTTGCTGGTACAAAATACCTTGCAGTTTGTCCGTGGCCTGCCCGCCAATAATGCACTGCTATGGGGGCCGCGTGGTACCGGAAAGTCCTCGCTAATCAAAGCCTTGCTCAGTGAATATGGTGCTGAGGGCTTGCGGGTAATCGAGGTGGAGGGCCATGCCCTGATGGATCTTGGCGATATCGTCGAGAATTTATACGGCCAGCCGGAGCGTTTTGTATTGTTTAGTGATGATCTTTCCTTTGAGGCGGATGACCCAGGCTATAAAGCGTTGAAGGCGGTGCTGGATGGCGCGCTCACCGCGCAACCGGAAAATGTACTGGTCTACGCCACTTCCAATCGTCGCCATCTGCTGCCCGAATATATGGGCGAAAATAAGGGGGCACGTTTGCATGATGGCGAGATTCATCATGCGGAGGCGGTGGAGGAGAAGATTTCTTTATCCGAGCGCTTCGGCTTGTGGCTTGCCTTCCATCCTTTTTCTCAGGCGCAATATTTGGATATCGTTTCCCACTGGTTGGCAGTACTCCGCGCGGTGCCAGCAGACTCTGAGTCTATGCAGCGAGAGGCACTGCAATGGGCCCTGTTGCGTGGTTCGCGCAGTGGGCGCGCAGCCTGGCAGTTCGCCCGGGATTATGCCGGACGTATGGCCCTTGATGAGAGATTAGTACATGAGTGATGTGGCGACCCCGCCCGGGGGAACGGAACAAATCCACACGGCGGCGGAAGTGGATGCTGCCTTTGACCGTATTGCCGCCGCTATTCATAGCCGCCTGCATGATCGTCAGCCACTGGTGTTGCCGGTGATGATGGGTGGGCTGATTCCTGCGGGGGAGCTGTTGCGGCGGATGGATTTTCCCCTGGACCTCGATTACATCCATGCCACTCGCTATCGCGGCGGTACTGAGGGCAAGGAACTGAAGTGGCGGGCTTATCCGCAAGTTTCCCTTGCCGGCCGGGTAGTGCTGGTGATTGACGATATCCTTGACGAGGGCGCAACCTTGGCGGCCATCGTGGATTATTGCCACCGGGAAGGGGTCGAAGAGGTCTTGACCGCGGTGCTTGTGGACAAACAACATCCGCGTCAGCGCCATTTTGAGAGCGCAGATTTCAGTGGTCTTGAGGTGGATGATCGCTATGTTTTCGGATCCGGCATGGATTATCACGGCCGCTACCGTAATTTGCGCGGGATCTACGCGCTACATGCAGAGAAGGATTTGAGTGAGTGAAAACCACCCTGGCAATTATTGGCGGGACCGGATTAACCACCCTCAATGGGCTGGAAATCACCCGCCGTGAAGTCGTCAATACGCCCTATGGAGAGCCCTCGGGGCCCTTGATCTATGGCCAGTTGTGCGGGCGCGAGGTGGTGTTTCTCCCACGTCACGGTCACAGCCATACCATTCCGCCGCATCGGGTCAACTATCGTGCAAATATCTGGGCATTGCACCACATCGGTGTGGAGAAGGTTATGGCGGTGGCGGCAGTGGGTGGGATTCATCCGGAACTGATATCTCTGAAAATTGCCATTCCCGACCAGATCATCGATTACACTGGTGCTCGTGCCAACACCTTTTTCGAAGATGATCTGAGCCGCGTGGTGCATGTGGATTTCACCACGCCCTACTGCGAGGAGTTGCGCACAATCTTGGTTGAGGCGGCGGAAAAAGCAGGAGTTTCGACCATGAGTTACGGGGTTTATGGCGCAACCCAGGGGCCACGTCTGGAGACTGCGGCGGAGATTAATCGCCTGGCTCGCGATGGCTGCGATATGGTGGGAATGACTGGCATGCCGGAGGCTGTTCTGGCACGGGAGTTGGGGCTTTGCTACGCCGCCTGCGCGGTGGTAGCCAACGCCGCTGCAGGGCGCGGTGAGGGCCAGATCACCATGGCGCAGATCGAGGCTAACCTGGAGTCCGGCATGGTCGAAGTGCGTGCCTTGCTAGAGCAGGCCATTCGCCTGCTATGAGATCCTGAGCCGATGAGTCCGGTGAAAAAACCTATCCCCAGGCCGGCGCGCAGTTTGTGGGCGTCGCTGCGGCGCGTGCTACAGCGGATCCTCATCATACTGGTGATTTTTCTGCCCCCGGTCGCCTTCGGGTTGGGAGGTATTTACTACTATTTCATGTCGGCTCGCTATGTGAGCACTGAAAATGCTTACGTGAAATCGGAAAAGATTGCCGTGAGCGCAGACGTGTCCGGTCGTGTGGTGACGGTTGCGGTGGGGGAGAACCAGCGGGTTCAGATCGGGCAATTACTGTTTCAGCTTGACCCGGAGCCGTTCCGGATCACCCGCGAGCGTGCCCGGGCGCGACTCGCCAAGGTGCGCCAGGATGTCGATGAATTGCGGGCCTTGTATCGCCAGAAGCGCGCCGAACAGCGGCTCACGGGAAAAGATGCCGCCTATTATCAGCGCGAATTTGATCGTCAGCAGGGACTCAAGCGCAAAGGTCTTATTTCAGCCGCAAAATTTGATGAAACCCGCCGCAACCTGCAGGTAGCCCGGGAACGGAGCGTGGTGATCCAGCATGATCTTGCTGGCATCCTTGCCCGTATTGGGGGCTCCGATGAGGTCAATGTAGCCCTTCATCCACAGGTGCGTGAGGCCCAGGCAGCCCTTGAACAGTCGGCGCTGAATTTGCGCCATACCACTGTGCGCGCACCTACCGCCGGGGTGGTGACCAACTTTGATCTGCAGGTGGGGGAATATTTTGAGGCGGGCTCTCCCGCCTTTAGTCTGGTGGGAACCGAACAACGCTGGTTTCAGGCCAATTTCAAGGAAACTGAACTCACCCATCTGCGGGAAGGGCAGTTTGCCACCATCCGGGTGGATGCCTATCCGGACGCGGTTTTTGAGGCCCGGGTGGTGAGTATTAGCCCGGCTACCGGGGCCGAATTTGCCCTGTTGCCACCACAGAATGCCTCGGGGAACTGGGTCAAGGTGGTGCAGCGTTTGCCGGTTCGGCTAGAACTGGAAAAAGGGCAGCAAACACCACCGCTTCGAGCGGGTATGAGTGTACAGGTGCGGGTGGATACCGGTAACGAGGCGACTGCGCCCCACTGGTTACACCGGGTCTACGCCTGGATGGTGGGGTGACGTCGGGGCGGGGAACCGTAGTTGCTCCGGGTGGCCGCCGGGCCATGATTACCATTGCCTGCATCCTCGGGCCATTGATGCAGGAGATCGACGCCTCGGTGGTGGGTATCGCTCTGCCGCATGTACAGGCGGCGCTTTCCGCGGGTCCGGACCAGGTGACTTGGGTGCTGACCTCCTTTCTCATTTCGGTGGCCGTGGCGATGCCAGCATCGGGCGTGCTCGCCACGGTGTTTGGGCGCAAACGCCTGCTGCTGCTCGCATACACCGGCTTTGCCTTGTTTTCCATCCTCTCCGGCCTTTCAAACTCACTTACCGAAATGATTTCCCTGCGCTTCATTCAGGGCATTTTCGGAGCCGCGTTAACACCGCTTTCCCTGGCGGCCCTGCTGGATACTCACCCGCGAGAGGATCACGGTATGGCGCTGGGTCTTTGGGGGGTGGGTATTATGACGGCGCCTATCATTGGACCAACCCTGGGATCGTTCATCGCCGAGAGTTTTAGCTGGCGTGGCGTGTTCTTTTTTAATCTGCCGCTGGGTATGTTGGCCTTTACGGTAACGTGGCTGTTTGTGCCCGAGGCAAAAGGAGCGCGGAGCCGGCCCTTTGGTTTTGCCGGATTTTTGTCGATTGCCCTGTGCGCCGGTTCGCTCCAGTTTCTGCTCGACCGTGGCGAGTACCTCGACTGGTTTGATTCCAGCCAGATCGTGATTGCTGCCTGCCTTGCCGGGGCCGGCTTCTACGGCTTTGTGCTTAACTCCATACTCGCCCGTAATCCCTTCATTGACCGCCACGTGCTGGGAGACCGTAACTTCATGTTGGGAAGTTGCCTCAAAGCCCTGTTCAGCGTGGTGCTGATCAGCATCATTGCTTTATTGCCGCCTTTTCTACAAAGCATCTGGGGCTATCCCATCGTCACGACCGGGCTGGTGATGGCCCCGAGGGGCGCTGCGATCATGTTGACCGTGGTGTTGGTGGGCTGGCTACACAAGCGAGTTGGGGCGCGGAGTCTCATGGCCTTTGGTCTGTTGGTGATGGCGCTCTCAACCTGGATGCTCTCGCGTCTGGCGGTGAATATCACCCCGACCCACGTGATTGCCGCTAACGTGGTGCAGGGTGTGGGGCTCGGTTTTTTCTTCGTGCCACTCACCGCAGCCGCCTTTTCCACTCTGGCGGTCCAGTATCGTGATGTGGGTACCGCCTTCTACGGGCTCATCGGCAATCTTGGGAAGAGCGTGGGCGTGGCGGTATTGGTGGGTGTGCTCACCCACCAGACTCAGGCACAACATACCTATCTCGTGCCCCATGTCAGCCCTTTTAACGAGGGCCTTCGGCATTTTCAGCTGCCGGCACTATGGGATATCACAACGCCCCGGGGGCTGGCCTTTCTCGATGCGGAGGTGAATCGTCAGGCGGCGCTGCTCGCCTACAGCAATGATTTTCTGCTCCTCACTTTTATTATTCTGGCCTGTATACCACTGGTTTTCTTTATGCGCAGACTTGGCAATACGACTTGAATAAAGGGATGGGATCGTGCTCTCCATAACTTGCCCGGAAGCCCGCCATGACACCCATATGACCTTGACTTCCAGACCCTTTTTTGGAAGACTCCGCAACTTTTGGGAGCTAGCCGCTGGGCGCAAAAACTGCCCTATCCCAGGCTTGGATTCTGTCATCGTTCAGTAAAAAATCAGCGTTTTTAAAGAGGCATTAATCATGAGCAAAGAAGAGCAAGGCGCATCCCCGGTACTAGTGGCAGTGGATTTTTCCGAGGATTCCCGGGCCGCATTTCTCTGGGCCTATAACTATGCATTAGCCAGCCGTTTGCCGCTGTTGGTGCTGCATGTGGTGCACGATCCAGGCGAGGCGCCGGGCTATTACAAGCACGACACCAGTAGTGCAGTGCGCACCTTGAAAGAACTTGCGAGTGTCATGCTGGACGAGTTTCTGGCGGAGATGGCCGATGTCGTTCCAAGCCGCAAGGGCCTGGAAAATATTAGCACCGTGCTGGAGACCGGCCTGCCGGTGGCGCAAGTGTTGAAGACCGCGAAGAAGAGCGGCGCCAGTTCCATTGTAACCGGCAGCCAGGGACGTACCGGACTCAAGCATCTGCTCGTAGGCTCCAAGGCCGAACAGATCGTGCGTCTGGCCAAGATCCCGGTCACGGTGGTTAAGGTTAAAGGTTAAGCAGGCGAAACAAAGGATTTCGGGATTTTCTACAAATAAAATACAGCTAATAACGGGGTGGGTGTTTCAATGAATATGGATTATGGCAGGCTGAAACGCAGTGAGTGGGTGATGTTGTTCCTTATGTTTGGCGGGCTTTTCAGCCTGATCATCAGTCCGGTCTATGCCGCGGTACCCACCGCTGCCAGTAAGGAAATTGCCTGGGGCTTCATGATCATGAAGCTGCTGGGTGGCTTGTCACTATTTCTCTTCGGCATGGAGCAGATGTCCGAGGCGCTGAAGGCGGTGGCGGGTAACCGCATGAAAGATATCCTCGGTAAATTGACTTCAAACCGGCTGGCAGGACTTGTTACGGGTGCTGGTGTGACTGCCGTGATTCAGTCTTCCTCGGTAACCACGGTGATGCTGGTGGGCTTCGTGACCGCTGGCCTGATGTCCTTGTCTCAGGCCATTGGCGTCATCCTTGGTGCTGACATCGGCACCACCATTACCGCCCAGATCGTCGCCTTTCCGGTGAAGAAATATGCCCTGCTGCTGATTACCGTTGGCTTTGGCATGTTGTTTATCGGTCGCAAGGAGCACATCAAGCAATATGGCATTCTGATCATGGGCCTTGGCATGATCTTTTTCGGCATGGGCGTGATGAGCGATGCCATGAAGCCGATGCGCTCCTATCAGCCCTTCATCAACCTGATGCAGAGCGTCTCCAATCCCGTCATTGGTATTTTGCTTTCCACCGCCTTTACCGCCCTGGTTCAGTCCTCCTCGGCGACTATGGGTGTGGTTATCGTACTGGCCTCCCAGGGTATGATTAACCTGGATGGCGGTATCGCCCTGGCGCTGGGCGCCAATATTGGTACCTGTGCCACCGCGGGTCTGGCCTCCATCGGCAAGCCGCGTGAGGCGGTGCGGGTGGCGGTGGCTCACGTTACCTTCAAGATCGTTGGCGTGGCCCTGATCTTTTTCTTTATCCCCTATCTGTCGGAGCTGGCGGTGTGGATGTCGCCGCAGTATCCCGAGCTAAGCGGGGTGGAAAGGCTGGCGAAGGAGACCCCTCGTCAGGTGGCCAATGCCCATACCATGTTCAATGTGGGTATCGCCTTTTTATTCCTGCCCTTTTCTACTGTATTTGCCCGCTTCTGCGAATGGATCGTGCCGGATAAGGCTGAGAGCGAGGCTGAAATACCCGATGAGTACAAGCCGCAGTTCCTCAATGATGTGCTAATCGATACGCCCGTATTGGCACTGGGCATGGCACGCCACGAAATTGGCCGTATCGGCATCCAGGTCGCGACCATGTTTGACCGTGTGGTGCCAGCATTTATGGATGGCAATCAGCAGGATCTGGAAGAGATTGTCGGTATGGATGATGAGGTGGATGCGGTGCATGGGCAGGTGGTGGTCTACCTCGGCAAGCTCAGCATGACCAATATTCCCGAGGAGCAGGCCGCTGAGCTGGTCTATCTGCTGCAAACTGTGAATCGCTTCGAGAATATCGGTGACATTATCGGAGACAACATGGCCACCCTGGGCAGCAAGCGCATGGAGGAGGGTATCGTGGTCAGTGAGGCGACCCAGAAAGTCCTGGGTAATTATCACAGCCAGGTATCCGAGGCCTTAAAACGTACGGCCGGGTTGATTGTCAGCGGTGATATGGGAGCCAGTGCTGAAATCAACGCCATGCGTAAGGAAATGGTCGCGATCCGAATGGAGGCCGCCGAGCATGAAATCGAGCGTCTTACAGCGGATGCACCGAACCGGCTTCGGACTTATACGCTGGAACGTGAAATTATCGATCATATGAACGATATCTATCGCATCTGCCGACGTATTGCGCGTTCCATGCCGCGTACCCTGAGTGATTCTGCTGAGCCCGCCGAGCCCTCTGCTTCGGCACCGCAGCCGGGCTCCGAGTTTGATGTGAAGCACTCGGATGATGGGCGCATTTCGTCCCCCACCGATGGCTGACGCCAACGCCCGACAGCTTCTCGATAGCCTGGAGGTCCGGGGTATCGAGGTAGTGGACGTGGGCTGCGGGGATGGTCAGCTGGTACGCACTCTGACCCATGCTGGAGCCCGTGTGACCGGGGTAGAGTGCGGTGCCCTGCCGTTGGCACGGGCACGGGCATCGGCGGCTGTGGGTGAAGAAGTTTACGTGGAGGGCGTGGCAGAGAGTCTGCCCTTCGGCGACCATTCGCGGGATCTCATGGTTTTTTTTAATTCCCTGCACCATGTCGCTGTTCCAAAGCAGGGCCAGGCGCTACGGGAGGCTGCCCGGGTTTTGCGTCCGGGTGGTTTCATCTATCTTGCCGAGCCATTGGCCGAAGGCCCTAACTTTGAGGTGGGCAAGGCGATTGATGATGAAACCGGGGTGCGGGCCAGCGCCCTGGCAGCTATCCAGGAGAGTTGCGGGGGCGGGGGATTGTTGCAGCAGGTCCTCGAAATTTCCTATCAGCACACCATCATCTACCGGGATTTTGAAGACTTTTGCGATGCCAAGGTGCACGTGGACGCTCAACGTGCCCGCTACCTTGCGGAACATGAGGCCGAAATGCGCGCTACCTTTGCCTCCACCGGGCAGCAAGTTGCGGTTGGCTGGGCCTTTGAACAGCCCATGCGGGCCAATCTGCTGAAAAAAACCATGGCTGTCTAAAGGCCTGTTTCATTCGGCCCATGCCACCAGGATATGCATGACGAAGCCCTATGCGGAAGCCTGTGACCAGAATCGGGACCCTATACTGGCGGTTATAGAACCCCTGTTTCGGGATAGGCGGGGCGTGTTGGAAATCGGTAGTGGCACCGGCCAGCATGCGGTCTATTTCGCAAAAAAATTGTCCCATCTGCACTGGTACACCAGTGATCGGCGGGAGTATCACGCGGGTATCCAGGCATGGCTGGACGATGCCAGCCTTTCCAACCTTGAGCCGCCCCTGCTGCTGGATGTAACTCAGGCATCCTGGCCAGGTCTGAAAGTCGATACGGTATTCTCCGCAAACACCTGCCATATCATGCATTTAGCTGAGGTCGATGTGCTATTTTCCCGCGTCGGAGGCCTGCTGCCTGCTGCTGGCCTATTTGCCTTATATGGCCCCTTTAACTACGGCAGTCGCTATACCAGCGCCAGTAATGCACGCTTCGATGACTGGCTGAAGGAGCGCGACCCCGAGAGTGGCATACGGGACTTTGAATACCTGAATGAGCTGGCTGCCAAGGCGGGGCTGGAGTTGCTGGAGGATTACCCCATGCCGATGAATAATCGGCTGTTGTGCTGGCAGAAGCGCTCTATATAACCGGCGTCATTGGTCGTAGAAACGGATAATCCAGGGAATAAAGATGGGCAGTCAGCTCCCGTCAGGTAGTACAAATCGAGAGATGACCCTAATCAGGGTTGTTTGGCTGGCGTCTCCAGCGCCGATGCAGGCAGGTTCAATGCAGGGGCAATGTTCAGCTCCTCTGGCACCCGCTCTGGTGGTAGTTCAAAAGGCATGACTTTGACGATAAGCCCGAACAGGGGATGGTCAAGGTAGTGGATCTCACCGCTGCGCAGACGTCGTTGCAACTTCAGGCGAAAGCGCGAAACGGGCAGCTGCTGCGCTGAAAAGGGCGTGGATTCGGGATTGTCGCCCGTAGAGAGCTCGATCCTGGCATGGGCTTGCAGCGCCTCGTTGTCATACAGCAGATCGACCTCCAGGTGCAGGTAGCGGCGCAGATAGAGGCGGACGGTACCCTCAACACCAGGTTCCTGTGCGGCTTCTGGAACCGGCTCTGATGGTCGCAAAAAGGGCATGGCTGCGTATAGCGAGCGGGTCGGTTTTTGCGTCTCCACAACCGTTGTATCCACGGTGGAGAAAGGCTGGCTATTCAGGTGTACGGCCTGTGATTGTTCTCGTGGTACGCCCGGCTGGTGCCAGCCCAGATGAAGCAGCGTGTGATAGCCGGGATGGCGCTTTAATTTGGCGACCACCTTATCAAGATCCAGTTGATCGGCGGCCAGGCGCTGAAAGGGCGCAGGCGGCGCCTGTGGCGCAGGCATCATCAGCGGCTCTGCTAACGGGTCGGTCTGTAGGGCGGCCACTGGGTCGCTAATGTGGGTTGCCGTTTCAAAGAGCTCCACTGCACCGCTGGTGTTGGGTATACCCGGGTTATTGGGCCATTGCTCTGATTCCAGGGCCGTAGTACCACCCTGAGAGAAGATCACAACTTCAATGGTGTACCAGTCCGGGGTCTCTGTTTCGTCCGCGGCATGGCTTGCCAGCACAGGCAGCAACAGCAGCGCGCTGATTATCGGTATACGCAAGTCCATCCTGACACGCAGCAGTTCCATCACGCTGCCTCCTGTAAGGCGAGGCCCGCCAAGAGTGATTCCAGGGCCTCGGCGCGAGCTTCCCATTCCGGGTGCTCGATTTCCAGGCGCAGGCGGTTGCTACCGGAAAAGCGATATTTCTCAGGCTCTCGACCGATGAGCTCGACAAGTTTTCCTGGATCCACCGCTGCGTTCTCCGTGAACTGGATATAGCCACCCTGATCGCCCAGCTCCATTTTACGGATTCCCAGCGACATGGACTGCAGTTTGAGCACGGTGACCCGGAATAATACACGTGCCGGGTTTGGCAGCAGGCCGAAGCGGTCGATCATCTCAATCTGCAGATCCCGCAAGGCATCACTACTGGCAGCACCCGCAATCCTTTTGTAGAGCACCAGGCGGGTGTGCACATCGGGCAGGTAATCATCGGGAATCAGTGCCGGTACGCCCAATTCCACCTCGGGACCGTGGTCCAGGGGTAGCGCCAGCTCGGGATGGCGTCCATCCTTAAGGGCCGCTACCGCACGTTCCAGCAGTTCAGTGTACAAGCTATAGCCGATCTCCTGAATCTGCCCGCTTTGTTCGCCACCTAACAACTCGCCGGCGCCGCGTATTTCGAGATCATGGCTTGCCAGGGTGAAGCCCATACCCAGATCCTCCATGGATTCGATGGCATCCAGGCGTTTCACCGCATCGGCTTTCAGGGCCCGCCGATCCGGTGCCAGCAGGAAGGCATAGGCGCGGTGATGAGAGCGTCCCACCCGGCCGCGTAATTGATGCAGCTGGGCAAGGCCAAAGCGATCCGCACGGTTAATGATGATGGTATTGGCGGTGGGAATATCGATGCCGCTCTCGACGATGGTGGTGCACAGCAGCAGATTGAAGCGCTGATGGTAGAAATCCAGCATCACGCCTTCCAGCTCTTTTTCCCGCATCTGCCCATGACCAACGCGCAGGCTGGCCTCGGGTACGAGCTCTGTTAGCTGTTTGGCGATGCGCTTGATGTCTTCCACTCGATTGTGGATAAAGTAGATCTGCCCGCCGCGATGGATCTCGCGCAGGCAGGCCTCCCGGATCAGGGCATCGTCCCAGGGTCGCACGAAGGTCTTGATGGAGAGTCGATGCTGCGGTGCGGTGGCAATGAGCGACAGATCCCGCAGACCCGATAGGGCCAGATTAAGGGTGCGTGGAATGGGTGTTGCGGTCAGCGTCAGTACATCCACCTCCGTACGCAGTGCCTTCAGGCGCTCCTTCTGGCGCACTCCGAAGCGATGTTCTTCGTCGATAATTACTAGCCCCAAACGTTTGAATTCTATGCCCTTTTGAAGCAGTTTATGGGTGCCGATGACGATGTCCACGGTACCGACTGCCAGCCCTTCGAGGGCCACATCCTGCTGTTTTTTGGAACGGAAGCGGGACAGCAGTTCCACCCGTACCGGCCAGTCGGCGAAGCGGTCACAAAAATTCTGGTAATGCTGCTGGGCGAGCAGGGTAGTGGGTACCAGAATGGCTACCTGACGGCTGTCCTGAACGGCGATGAAGGTGGCGCGCAGGGCCACTTCGGTTTTGCCAAAACCCACATCACCACAGGCGACTCGATCCATGGGACGTTCCCCAGCCATATCCGCATAGACGGCATCGATGGCAGCTTGCTGATCCGGGGTCTCCTCGAAGGGAAATTCGTTGGCAAAGGTCTCGTAGAGCGGAACTTCTATACGGTATTGATGGCCCTTGCGGGCCTGGCGTTGAGCATAGATGTCCAGTAGCTCGGCGGCCACATCACAGACCCGCTCCGCGGCCTTCTTGCGCGCCCGTGCCCACTGCGGGCTACCGAGCTTGTGCAAAGGTGCATGTTCGGGGTCGCAGCCGGTATAGCGGCTGATCAGGTGTAGTGATTGCACCGGCACGTAGAGGCGGTCGCCACCAGCATATTCGAGACTGAGAAATTCCCCCTTGGAGCCACCCGCCTCCAGGGTGCAAAGCCCATGGTAGCGCCCGACACCGTGGCTCTCGTGAACCACCGGATCATTGATATGCAGTTCACCGAGATTGCGAACCAGGGTTTCGGCATCACGCTCGCGGCGGCGCCGACGTCGGCGTTGTACGGCACGGTCTCCAAAGAGCTGGCTCTCGGTAACGATGGCCAGTGCCGGGTCTTCCAGTATCGTGCCGTCTTCCAATGGCGCAACGGTGATAGCGAGACGGCCGTCTCCGCCCTGGAATTGTTGCCAGTTATCCGTGGGCTGCACCGGCAGGCGGGCACGCAGGAAGCTCTCCAACAGCACTTCCCGGCGTCCCGCTGACTCGGCTACGAACAGGATGCGGCCAGGGAAATCGTCGATAAATTTGTGTACCAGTGCCAAGGGTTCCTCAGCGTGTCCGTCCACCGGCAGGCGCACCGGGGCACGGCTGGAGAAATGCTGTACTGCGGTCTCCGTATTTATCTCAGCGGTGCGTATATCGAGCCGGCGAAATCTGTTGAGTACAGCCTCAAATTCATCCGCGCCAAGGGCTAACCCAGCCGGTGTTAACAGGGGCCGCTCATTATCGTGTCCGCGCTGCTCATAACGTTGCTCCAGCTCCTGCCAGCAGATGGCGGGGGCCTCTGCACTGTGCTCCAGGCCAACCACGATGCTGCTGGTCGGCAGGTAGTCTAAAAGGCTTTCACAATGTTCGAAAAATAGCGGCAGAAAATACTCGATTCCGGCGGCTGCCACCCCGGTGCTCACCTCCCGATAGACCGTGTGGCCCATGGGATCGCCGGAGAAAGTAGCGCGCCAGCGGCTGCGAAAACCGGCAATGCCGTCTTTGTTGAGTGGAAACTCGCGAGCGGGGAGTAATTGCAGGCCATCGAGCTTTTCACTGGAGCGCTGATTCTCCGGGTCGAAGCCACGAATACTGTCTATCTCGTCGTCAAACAGATCGATGCGAAAGGGGAACTCGCTGCCCATGGGATAGAGGTCGATGAGTGAGCCACGTACTGCGAACTCGCCATGCTCCATCACCTGGCTGACACAGCGATAACCCACCGTCTCCAGGCGTTGGCGAAAGGCATCAAGGTCCAGACGTTCACCCACGCCGAGCAGAAAGGCGTTGGCGTCGAGGTAACTCTGCGGGCAGATTCGCAGCATCGCCGTAGCCACCGTGACCAGCAGGATGCCACGCTTTAGCTGTGGCAAACGGCAGAGGCTCGCGAGACGCTCGGAGATAATGTCCTGATGGGGGGAAAATAAATCGTAGGGCAGGGTTTCCCAATCCGGAAAATGCAATATCGGCAGGCTATCCGAGCTCAGGAAAAAACGGATCTCATCTTCCAGCACCGTGGCGCTGCGTGAATCGGGCAGCAGCAGTATCAGTGGTCCATCGGCCTGCTCCGCTGCGCGAGCCAATGCCAGGCCACGGCTGCTGCCACGCAGGCCAGTCCAGCATAGATGTCCCTTTGGAGGGTTTGGCAGGCTGGGTGCAAAAATGTTGTGTGTCACTGGAAGCTCAGTATTCATCAGCAGCAATGACTACCTCGATATCGGCCTGCTCCAGGGTCCGCTGTAATTTCTGCGGCAGCCCGCTATCGCTGATGATCCTGTGTACCCGGTCGAGATTGGCAATGCGATAGAGCGAGTGGTTGTTGAACTTGCTGGCATCTACCAACACGGTGACTTCGCTGGCGCTAGCGAGAAAGGCAGCATTAATATCGGCCTCGGCCTGATTGTGCATGGCAATGCCATCCTCCACGGAAATTCCACTGACCCCGAGAAAGGCGTGGCTGACGCGCAATTCCTTTACTGCAGCCTCGGCCACAGGGCCTACCGTACCCAGCTTTTTTGGGTCTACGGTGCCTCCGAGTAGCAGGACATCAATACCAGGATTGCGGCTTAACTCTGCCGCCACGGTGAGTCCGTTGGTGACCACCTGCAAATCCTGAAAACCCCGTAATTCCCGAGCCACGGCATACAGACTGGTGCCCGCATTCATGAGGATGCAATCACCCTCATGAATAAATTGCACGGCGCAGGTGGCAATCACCGATTTTTCTCGTGGATGCTCCCGCTCTCTTACCTCGTAGGGGGAGAGTTCAAAGTCACGGCTGTCCACAGGCACGGCGCCGCCGTGGGTACGCCGCAGCAGGCCAAGTTTTTCCATGGCACTCAGGTCACGACGGATGGTAATCGGCGTTTTATTGAAGCGTGCAGCAAGCTCGCTAACCGTAACCCCTCGGGTTTGCTGGAGTAATTCAATTATTTCTTGTTGGCGCAGGTTCTGCATCAGCTCATCCGGAAGGCGTGGGCATGTTCGATAATGTTCATTAATGATTGATAATGTGTGGTTGCTTTGCTAGGGTGAACCACATAGAACGCATCAGTGTCGTCGAAGTCGAGGATCCTAAGCCATGCCTGCCCGGAAAAGAACTTCTTTAGCGCTTTCCAATAAACAATTACTCCGTCTTTATGAAGATATGTCCATGTTGCGGGCCTTTGATGAAAAGGTCAGTGAACGCTGCATACGTGGGGAGATTCCAGGACTCATCCATCTCGGTGTGGGTGAGGAGGCCGTGGCGGTGGGGGTGAATGCCGCTCTTCAGCCCCAGGACAAGATGGTGAGCACCCATCGGGCCCATAGCCATTTTCTCGCCCGCGGTGCCGATCCCAAGGCCTTCATGGCGGAACTCTACGGCAAGGCCACCGGTTGCTGTGGGGGCAAGGCGGGCTCCATGCATCTGGCCGACCCGGAGATTGGTTTTCTTGCGGCCAACGGCGTCGTGGGTGGCGGCTTGCCGCTGGCGGTGGGGGCGGCATTGGGCCAGCGGATATTAAAAGGTGACTGGGTGACCCTGTGTTTCTTCGGTGATGGCGCCAATAACAACGGCGCCTTTCATGAATCCCTCAACTTGGCCGCGGTATGGGAACTGCCGGTGGTGTTCCTGTGCGAGAATAACGGCTACGGCATTTCCCAGAGCATCCACAAGCAGCAGCGGGTGGCGAATGTTGCTGACCGTGCGCCCGCTTATGGCATCCCGGCGGAGATCATCGACGGCAACGATGTGCTGGAAGTTTATGAAACGGTGCGGCGTGCAGTGGACAAGGCTCGTTCCGGTGGCGGCCCGATACTGATTGAGGCCAAGACCTACCGTACTACGGGCCACTATGTGGGTGATTCCGAGAGCTACCGTTCTAAAGGGGAGGTGGCCAAATGGCAGGCAAAGGATCCCATCGTTCGATTTGAAAAAGTTCTACGCCGCAAAAAGTTATTGAGCACGGCTCTGAAGGTCGAGATCGAGGCACGTATCACCGCTCTGGTGGAGGAGGCCACGGACTTTGCCATGCAAAGCCCAGCCCCGGATCCCGCCGCCGCCCTTACCCATGTTTACTGTGAAGGAGGTGCGTGATGGCCAGGATGAGCTACGCCGAGGCTTTGAATGAGGCGCATCGCATCGCCATGCGCGATGACCCACGGGTTTTCACCCTCGGTGAGGATATCGGCGAGTACGGTGGGATATACCGGGTGACCAAGGGTTTGCAGGCAGAATTCGGCGAGCAGCGGGTGCTGGATACGCCGATCTCCGAGATCGCCATTACCGGTGCTGCGGTGGGGGCGGCGCTGGTGGGCAGCCGTCCCATCCTCGAGATTGGCTTCGTGGATTTTGTCGGCACCTGCTGGGATCAGGTCTTCAATCAGGCGGCGAAGTTCCGCTATATGACCGATGGCCGTGCCTCGGTACCGCTGGTTATTCGCATGGCCTGTGGAGCCGGACTCGGTTACGGGGTCCACCATTCCCAGAGTCTGGAGGCGTGGTTCACCCATGTGCCGGGCTTGAAGGTAGTGATGCCGGCGACGCCGGCGGATGCCAAGGGGATGTTGCTGGCGGCCATCGACGATAAGGATCCAGTGGTCTTCCTGGAACACAAATTCCTATATGAAGTGAAGGATGAAGTACCGGACGGCCATTACACCGTCGCGCTTGGAAAGGCACGGGTGGCTCGGGAGGGTGCTGATGTCACCATCGTCAGCTGGTCCGGGGCGGTTCCCTGGGCGCTGAAGGCGGCAGAGCAGGCGGCCGCCGAAGGTATCGAATGCGAGGTGCTGGATCTGCGCAGCCTGGTGCCGCTGGATGAGGACGCCATCGTGGCCTCGGTAGAAAAAACCGGTCGCCTTATCATCTGCCATGAGGCCTGTACTACCGGTGGCTTCGGCGCTGAGATTGTAGCCCGGGTGGTCGCCCGCGCCTTTGATTTCCTCGATGCCGAGCCGCGGCGCGTAGGCGCCCCGGATATTCCGGTGCCCAGCAGTCTGGCCCTGGAGGCGGTCTACCTCGGTACCCGGGAACGGCTACTGGAAGAGGTGCGCGCAATCGTTTCCTGATGCGAGCGTCATGCTCGCCAACAACAAATTTCCAATCAATTTACGTACTAGCCAAGGGAAGCCAATATGAGCTTGAGCCCACAGGATTTAAAACAATTATTTCGTCGGCTGCTCCTCATCCGCCGTTTTGAGGAAGAGGCCTTTCGCTTGGCCGTGGCCGGGAAATTTGCCAATTACCACGGAGGCATGGGCCAGGAGGCGATACCGGTGGGGGCGTGTTATGGCCTGAAACCTACGGATAACACCATGATCACCCACCGTGGACTCGGGGTGCTGCTGACCCGTGGTGTTCCCGTGGGGGAAATCTTTGCCGGCCTTTATGCCAAGGAATCGTGCCCCACCCGGGGTCGTCATCCTATTTTCCACATGGCGGCACCGGAACTGGGCATTCTTGCCGGTACCACCATGGTGGGGTCGGTGATTCCGTTGGCAACCGGCGCCGCACTGGCCGCGCGCATCCAGGGTAAGTCCGACGTCACCATCTCCTTTTTTGGTGATGGCTCGGTGAACCGCGGGGATTTCCACGAAGGCATCAACCTGGGGGCAGTGCGCAAGCTCCCCATCGTGTATTTCTGCGAGAACAATTTTTACGCCAAATCCATGCCGCTCGAGGCCTCCACGGCAGGTGGCAATATTGTCAGTCGTGCCCAGGGTTATGGTCTGCCCAGCGAGGTGGTAGACGGTAATGATGTGGTGGCGGTGTACGAGGCCACCCAACGCGCAGTAGCGCGTGCCCGCGCCGGCGATGGTCCGACCTTCATCGAATGCCTGACCTATCGCTGGACCCCCCATTCCACCGCCGGTGATCGGGAATTTTCCCGCACCGATGAGGAGCTGGCGGGCTGGAAGGCGAAATGCCCGGTCATGCGCCTGCGCAAGCAGTTGATAGCAGCCGGCCATGCCAGTGCCCAAGAGCTGGATGCGGTGGATTTGGATATTCAGCGTGAGGTGGCCGAGGGAGTGGAATTTGCCGAGGCCGCTCCCTACGCGGCACCTGGAGTCGCCCTGGAAAACGTTTATCTATAGAGGTTATTAACAATGCATGAGATCAGCTATCAGCAGGCCATTATCGAGGCCATGGTGGAGGAGATGCGGCGCGACGAGGCGGTGGTGCTCATGGGTGAGGACGTGGGTACCTTTGGCGGCCTGACCGGTACCACGGTAGGGATCATCGAGGAATTTGGTGATACCCGTGTGCTGGAGATGCCTATCTCCGAGTGCGGTTTTGTCGGTGCCTCGGTAGGTGCGGCCCTGAAGGGTGTGCGACCCATCGTCGAACTGGGATTGGCGGATGTATCGCTGGTGGCCATGGACCAGTTGGTTAACAGCGCGGCGAAGATGAATTATTTCCACGATGGCGTGGCCTCTGCCTCTGCGGTGTACCGGCTTTGGTCAGGTTTTCGTCCCAGTGGCGGTGCACAGATGTCCCAGAGCAACGAGGCGATGTTTGCCCATGTGCCGGGCCTCAAGGTGGTGATGCCCAGCACACCCCGCGATGTGAAGGGGCTGTTGAAGGCCGCCATCCGCGACGATAACCCGGTAATCTTTTTTGAGCCCAAGGGCTGCTACGCGCTGCTTGGCGAGGTACCGGAAGATGACGAGGTGATTCCTCTGGGGCAGGCGCAGGTGAAGTGTAGCGGTGCCGACGTGAGCGTAATCGCCACTGGTGTCATGGTAGGCAAGGCGTTGACGGTAGCCAAAAAACTGGCTGCAGAAGGCATCGAGGTGGAGGTGGTGGACCCTCGTACCCTGCGTCCGCTCGATACCGAAACTTTGGTGGCTTCGGCATGTAAAACCGGACGGGTGGTGTTGGCACAGGAGGCGAGTCAGTTTTGTGGTTATTGCGCCGAAATAGCTGCACTGCTGGCAGATCAGGCCTTCGATTCCCTCAAGGCACCAATCAAGCGGGTGGGTGGGGCCGAGACGCCAGTGCCTTTGAGCCCACGGATGGAGCCCTTGGTGGTGCCGGGCGAGGCGGCTATAGAAGCGGCCATCCATAGCGTTCTTGGCTAGCCCACCCTTAGTCAGGCCGTGTCGTTCCATTTAGTTAAGGAGTTTAATCATGTCGAAATCGCTACGTGAACTGGAACAAACCGTCCGGGAGTTCAAGGCGCTGACGCTGACTATGAGCGCCGCTGCCGGGGCGGGGCATGTGGGTGGGGCGCTCTCCGGGGCAGAGTCCCTGATCGCCGTCTGGTTCGATAAATTTAATATCGGTCTGGAGGATGGAAATCGGGACCGCTTTTTTCTTGGGCCCATGCACTTTACCCCCGGTATCTACTCGCTACTGGTAAAAAAAGGTTTCCACCAATGGCGTGAGACCGTTGGCTATCGACGTTTTGGCAGCCCCTTCGAGGGTCACCCTAACGCACTTGCAATCAAGGGTTGGGAGTTGACCGGCGGCTCTCTCGGACAGGCCCTCGGGGTTGCAGTGGGTTGCGCCATTGCGGCAAAAATCGAAGGAAAGAAGCACTGGGTAGTCACTCATAACAGTGATGGTGAACTGCAGGAAGGCAGTATGTGGGAGGCCATTTTGTACGCCGGCACCCACGGCCTGGATAACCTCATCACCTACTTTGATGTTAACCGCATTCAAAGCTACAACCGTATTGAGGAGTGCAGTGAGATCGAACCCTTGGCGGACAAGCTGCGTGCCTTTGGCTGGAACGTTGTTGAGATCAATGGCAACGATCTGCAACAGGTGCTCGATGCCTACGACGAAGCGAAGGGGTACGGGAATAGCCAGCCCACTGCCATCATCGGTCATACGGTCATTGGCAAGGGGATTGGCTTTCTGGAAGATCGGGTGTCCTCACACAATAAGGCCCCGGCGCGGGAGACCTTGCCTGCGGCGCTGACGGAGCTTGGCACCGACTTTCCTCACGCGGAGTTCTTCAAGCTGGCCGACGAATATCAGGTGCGAATGACCAGGGAGCTGGATGCACGGATACCGATTTTTAGCCGGGATTACGGTTGGAATCAGGGCGAGCACATGCGTGTGGATGAGGAATGGAGCGGAATTGGAATTTCCGCTGCATTCCGTGCCTGCATGGATGCGAACCCCAAGGTTATCGCGGTGACCCAGGACTCATACCAGCTCATCGGCCTGACCGGCGAGGATCGCGACAAGTATCGAAAGAGCCAGCAATTTCTCGATCTTGGTATCGCTGAACAGAATATGGCGGTGGTGGCCACAGGTCTCGCCAAGGAGGGTTTCATTCCGCTCACCAACGGTTATGCGGCCTTTGCCGTTGGACGCGCCTACGATCAGCTTCGCGTCAGCGTCGCCCATGCCCGCTACAACGTAAAGTATTTCCCCACTGAGGGGTTGCTCGGTGGCGATGGCCTGGTTCACGAGGCGCTGGAAAGCGTGGCGTTGGGCTATTACATGCCGCACATATCGGTGCAATGGCCCTGTGACAGCATTGAGGCTGGCAAGGCCACCCGGGTGGCCATTGAGGAGATCGAGGGCCCGATCATCACCCTGCAGGAACGTGCCCCAAAGCCGTTGATCACACGGGCGGACACTCCCTACCAATACGGCATTGCCAACATCATCCGTTATGTTGGAGAGGGCCCACGTTTTGAAGATGCCTTCGAAACCCGGCTCTCCACAGAGTGGGCGGGTGGCGATGCGGATATCGCCATCATTGCTATCGGCTCGGAGGTTGCTGAGGCGTTACGCGCCGCCTGGATTCTCAAGGCGGAGCGGAATGTGGATGCGGTGGTGGTCAATCTCCACACCCTGAAACCCCTGGACAGGGCGGGCATTCTCAAGGCCATCCAGGGCTGCAAAGGGGTGGTCACTGTGGCCCAGCAGCAAAAGGGCATTCTTGGCAATATTGTTTCCGGCGTCATTCTTGAAGCGGGGATGAACAATATGCACTCGCTGGGGCAGCTTAAAATGCTGGGTATTGATGATGCGTACGGGCGCACCGGGCGGCCGAACGAACTGGTCCAGCATTTTGGTCTCGGCGCTGAGCATATCGCTGTGGCGGCGATGGAAATACTGGAGTCCGGGAGCGTGAACTGATGCTTGTCGGGGTTACCGACCACTATCGTCCCCCCTTTGATATAGAGGCGAAAGCCTTGGGCGATGAAGTTGAGTTTGTGGACTTCAATTCTCGCGATGAGAATGACTTTGACCCGGAGATCCTGCGTCGGCTGGATGCGCTGTTGGTCTTCCACGCCCGCATCACGGACCACACACTGGCCAGGCTGGAAAACTGCAAAATCATCGTCCGTTACGGCGTTGGCGTCGACAATATGGACCTGGAGGCGCTGAAACAGGCGGGCATTCCACTCTGCAATACACCGGATTACGGAATCGAGGAAATCGCCGCCACTGCCGCTGCCCACTTGCTCAATCTATGGCGCCGTATCTCGGCCTATGATCGTGCCTGTCGCAACTACGAACAGGGCTGGGCGCAAAATATCCTGCGTCCCATCACGCGCATCTCCGAAAGCACCCTCGGTATTATCGGGGTGGGTCGCATGGGCGCCACCCTGGTCAAGTACATGAAGCCTTTCGGTTGCCGGATTATCGGCTATGACAAATACGCGCCGCCGGGACACGAGAAGGACGTGGGTTACGAGCGCGTTGATAGCCTTGAGGGACTCCTGAGCCAGGCAGATGCGGTTAGCCTGCATTGCGTGCTTACCGACGAAACGCGGGGGCTGGTCGATGAGGAGTTTCTGGCCGCCATGAAGCCGGGAGCACTACTGGTGAATACTGCGCGCGGTGGTTTGTTCAAGGACCTGGATGTGCTTGAAACGGCGCTCAAAAGCGGCCAGCTAGGCGGGCTGGGCAGCGATGTTTTGCCTACGGAACCCCCGGTTGATCATGCGCTCATTCGTGCTTGGCGTGACTCTGAACCCTGGTTACGGGGGCGCATGGTGATTAGCCCCCATACCGCCTACTACTCGGAGTCGGCACTCTACGATATGCGTTTCAAGGCGGCGGAAAGTATTCGCCTTTATTTACAGCAGGGGATCCTGCGTAACCGGATTGTCTAGGAGAATAAACGTGGAAAAACTCGCCGTGGTTGGTGCCGGATTTATTGGTCGCAGTTGGTCCATTCTGTTTGCTCGGGCAGGCTATACCGTGAGCCTCTATGACCGGGATACCGAGGTGCTGGGCTGCGCTCTGGCAATCATTGATACGAGTATTGCTGAATTGGTCTCACTGGGGCTGCTGGATGATGCCACGGCAGTGCGGAAGCGTATCTCCATTAGTGCTGATTTGGCCGAGGCTCTGACCGGGGCGGTACATATACAAGAGGCGGTCAGTGAGCGCCTGGAAATCAAGCAGGCGGTATTTGCCGAACTCGATCAACTCGCGGATGCGGATACGGTGATTGCCAGCTCTTCTTCTACCATTCCTACCTCGCAGTTGAGCGAGCCCCTGGCGGGGCGAGTACGTTGCCTGCTCGCCCATCCACTGAATCCACCGCACCTGGTGCCGGTAGTGGAGGTGGTGCCCACACCCTGGACTGCCCCGGAGATCGTGGAACGCACTCGTACACTCCTAAGCACTATCGGTCAGATGCCGGTGGTGATGAAAAAGGAGGTGCCGGGTTTTATCGTCAATCGGCTACAGATCGCGGTGTTGAACGAGGCCTTTCGTCTGATTGAAGATGATTGCATCGATGCGGTGGAACTGGACAAGGCCATGACCCATGGGCTGGGCCTGCGCTGGTCCGTGGTGGGGCCTTTCGACACCATTGACCTGAATGCTGCTCGTGGGGTCAGTCACTACGTGGATATCTTCGGCGAAATGTTTTATCAGGCCATGAAGGATCGGGGCGAACCCCGGCGCTGGAGCGAGTCGGCCATCAAGGCCGTGGAAGAGGCCATGCGTGCTCGCTTACCAGTGGCGGAGATTCCCCATCGACAGGCTTGGCGTGACCGCAAACTCGCAGAACTCGCTGTGCTACGTCTCCATAGTGAGGAAGCGGAGGGTGATGATGGTGAGTGAGATCACCTTGCTCGCACTGTCGCCGTCCATGACCGATGGCACTGTGGCCCACTGGTACAAGCAGGCTGGCGATACCGTGTTGGCCGGGGAACCGCTGGTGGATATTGAAACCGCCAAGACGGTACTGGAGATGGAGTCCCCCGCCAGTGGCACCATTGAGGCCTTGCTGGTGGCCGTGGGGGATGAGGTGGATGTTGGTGCCAGCATCGTGCGTCTGGTGGGCGAGGGCGATGATTCCAGGCCGGTAATCCATACGGAAAGTGTGGCCCCCGCACAATTGAAGGATAAGGTAACGCCTGCTGCAAATCAGGAGATCTCTGCCGGGACCGAGCCCAGGGATGAACCACGGCGGCGTATCAGTCCGCGTGCACGCAAGCTGATGGAAGCTGAAGGCGTGGTGCTGGATGATGTAGTGGGCAGTGGTCCAGGCGGGCGGATTGTGGAGCGCGATGTGCAACAGCAACTTGCCGCAGCCGTTGAACTAACAGTGAGCCCGGTCAAAGCCGAGTTACCAGACTCGACACTCGTGCCCCATAGTCGAACGCGTCGTTATATTGCCGATCGCTTGCAGGAAGCCAAACAGCATATCCCCCATTTCTATCTGGATATCGACTGCGAGGTGGATGATCTGGTGGCCTTCCGTAGCCGCTGCAATGGTGAGCCTGGAAGGGCGCTAGAAGACCGTTTGTCACTCAACGATTTTGTTATCCGTGCCTTGGCTATGGCGCTGCGGGATGTACCGGAGCTCAATGGGCGTTGGGAGGAGGCGGGGGTGCGGCGTTTTGACACCGTGGATCTCGCAATTGCGGTGGCAACACCGGATGGCTTGCTGACGCCGGTACTGAAAGATGTCGCCCGGAAAGGTCTCTTGGCCATTAGCCGGGAGACGCGTGAGCTTGCCAGACGGGCGCGGGCGGGAGAGCTGAGACCGGAGGAATACAGCGGTGGCGGATTCACCCTGTCTAATCTGGGGATGTACGGCGTCCGCCATTTTTCTGCCATCGTCAATCCGCCCCAGATTGGCATCCTCGCGGTGGGCGCGGTAGAGCGCCGTGCGGTGGTGCGGGGAGATGCGTTGGAAATTGCCTCCGTCATGAGCGTTACGCTCTCCGTGGATCACCGGGCCGTGGATGGTGCGGAAGCGGCGCGCTTTCTCGCCGCCTTACGTCGCTATCTCGAAGAATCCCGTGCGATGCTGCTGTAGCCTTTTGTTGAACTGTTCGCAATATGCCCGCCGGGGTGGGCCATAACCCTCCCTTTATAGCCGCCACTGTCTGAGTTGGTGCTGCGGTGTCGCTATGGCCAGAGCGGCTTGATAGCCCGCACCTGGAGCGAGGTCGCTAAGTGTCCAGTGGTTGAGTGTTGCTGATTCGAGCTGGCTTTCCAGCAGACGCGCTGGCCGATCCGTTTCCACCGATACCTGGAAGTTTCCAAGCCCCAGGGCAATGCCCCCGCCCAACGCCTTGAGATAAGCCTCTTTGCGACACCAGCAGGCGTAGAAGGCGCGCTTTTGTACGCTGGAGGGCAAGGCCTGGATGGCGGCATATTCGGCGGGGTGAAAAAAGCGTCGGGCGATACGCTGCCAGGGGCGGTCCGGACGAATTTTTTCCACATCAATGCCCAACGGAGAATCAAGGGCCACGGCAATGAGCAGTAACCCGCACGCGTGGGACAGATTGAACTCGACTTGATGGCCTTGCCAGTGCTGAGCGAGAGAGGGTTTGCCTTTGCTGCCGCGCAATAGTTCGAGCGATTGGGGTGGCTGGTCCAGCAGGGCGCCCAGCAATCGACGTAGCATGCCCCGGCTATAGATGATTTCGCGCCGTCTGTGGATGGAGCTAACCCTGACCAGCCGCCGTTGTTCGTCCGTGGACAGAAGTGCACCTAAGGCATTCAGTTGCGAGGGGTCTGTGGATAGTGTCGTACAGCAGATCTCTACGCAGCCGGATTGGAGGCGGAGCTGTCGCCATGGGAAGGCTGGCCACGGTTTAGAGCTGGATGCTTGCTTGGACGATTCCACGGGGATGCTAGTCTAGCGTTAGTTATTCATAAGGAAAGGGTTGCGGTGACAGCTAAAGATATTTTCGGGGGGCTGAAGCACCTCTTTGCCCCATTACTACTGGTTTCCAGCCTGGTGTCGGCGGAACCCGTGGGTAGGGATGAACCGCCGCTGGTTGTGGCGCCTCATGGCATGGTGGTCAGTGGAGAAGCTCTGGCTACCCGTGTAGGCGTGAACATACTCCGGCGCGGTGGCAATGCCATCGATGCGGCGGTAGCGGTGGGTTTTGCGCTGGCAGTGACGCTGCCGGATGCAGGTAATCTGGGAGGAGGGGGATTTATGCTGCTGCATCTTGCCGGCAATGGTGAGAGCATCGCCCTCGATTATCGGGAAACGGCTCCGGCTGCGGCCAGTGAACATATGTTTGTTGATAACAGTGGTGCGGTGGATATTCAGCGGGCGCGTTTCAGTCATCTGTCTGCGGGGGTGCCGGGTACCGTGGCCGGACTTGCCTATGCTCTTGCGCACTATGGCAGCCTGTCGCTCAAAGATGTGATGGCCCCGGCCATTCGGTTGGCGGAGGAGGGCTATCCGGTCAGCGGCGCGCTGGCGGAACTGCTGCTCAAGGATGTTAGGCACCTCGGACGTTCAGCGGCAAGCCGCCATATCTTCTTGCATGAGGATGCCTCTCCTTATAAGGCCGGTGAACGTTTGCGGCAGCCGGATCTGGCCTGGTCACTGCGGCAAATTGCGGCACAGGGTCCGAAGGCTTTCTATGGTGGGGCGGTAGGGCAGCGTATCGTTGCGGACATGATGCGTCATGGCGGGCTGATTTCGCTGAATGATCTCAAGCAATATCGCCCGCTACTGCGCACCCCGGTGCGTGGGCATTATCGGGGCCACGAGATCATTGCTATGCCACCGCCGAGTTCAGGGGGGGTTCATCTGATTCAGATGTTGAATATGCTTGAGGGCTATCCTATTGCCCGTCTGGGGCACAACAACGGACCTACCCTGCACCTTATGACTGAGGTCATGAAACGCGCCTATGCCGATCGCAGTCGATATTTGGGTGACCCCGATTTTTCCCCCGTGCCAGTGCGTGGGCTGATATCCAGCGCCTATGCCGATGTTCTACGGCAAGCTATCGATCCGGAGCACGCTACCCCGGTCGATGGCCCGGGAAATCCCATTCCCTATGAAAGTGCCGAGACCACTCATTTCACCGTGGTGGATCGAGCGGGGAATATCGTGACCAATACCTATACCCTCAATTTTCGCTTCGGTAGTGGCATCGTGTCTGCGGGTACTGGGATCTTGCTTAATAATGAGATGGATGATTTTTCCGCCCGGGCAGGGGTACCCAATGCCTATGGATTAGTGGGTGGGCGGGCTAATGCTATTGCCCCGGGGAAGCGTCCCTTAAGCTCCATGACTCCGGTGATAGTGTTTCGAGATGGCAGGCCGGTACTCGCAACGGGTAGCCCTGGAGGTAGCCGTATTATTACTACGGTGCTGCAGATGCTGATGAATGTCATTGATCACGGGATGAATATTGCTGCCGCCACCGCTGCCTCCCGGATGCACCATCAGTGGCGCCCCGATAAGTTATGGGTGGAAACGGGCTTAAGTAGCGCTGCGGCCAAATTTTTAAAAAAAAAGGGGCATCGGTTAATTAGTGCGGCACCCATGGGGGTGGCCAACTCGGTGATGTGGACTGATGAAGGCTTGCAGGGGGTGGCAGACTTACGCCGTAGAGGTGGATTGGCCCAAGGCTATTAAGCAGCCTAAATGTGTGAACTATGTCTCATTATTCCGTAGCTTAGTTAAAAAAGTGAAGAATTGACAATAACTTAAATTCTGTGGGGTTTTTGCCGGAGTCGGTGTTCCCAACTGCCTTGTCTGGTAGAAAGTTATGGCCGGCGTCCGCCTGCCCACAGGCTATAGCCACATGCTTATTTCACTCCGGGAAGGCGGTTTTGCAAGCTGTCAAGTCTTGACAACCGCCACCCTGAAGGTAAGAATCCGGCCCGCTACACGTGCACAAATCGGGCTATGTAGACGATTTCGCGTATAGAAAAACGGAGGGTGTGGGGCTCCCTATACCCTTGGGGTTGGTGCTTAGCAGATGGTCCGCGGCACTAAAAAACAATTGAGGAGTTAGCTTGTATGAAAACAGTAAAAGCGAAACTAATCCTCGCTCTGGCAGTGCCGATGCTGATGTTTGGCAGCATGGCAGCCAAAGCGGATAAGCTGGAAGTTCTGCGTATCGGTCTGCTTCCGACCGAGCAGGGTCTGGAGATGGTTAAGCAGTTCGATGATATTGCAAAGCATCTCGCTAAGGCACTTGGTGTGCCTTACAAAATCCAGGTCACCCAGAGCTACAACGCGCTGATCGAAGCCATGGACGCAGGTCGTATTGACCTCTCCTACACCGGTGGTGGTGCCTACGTGTCCGCACGTGCCAAGGGCCTCAAGATTGTCCCGCTGGTGACCGCAGTGTTGCAGGGCCGGACCTACTACAAGTCTTGCCTGATCACACAGCCGAACAGCCCCATCAAGACCATCCAGGACATGAAGGGCCACACCTTTGCCTTCGTATCCACTCACTCCACCTCCGGTGGCGTGGGTCCGCGCTACTTCCTCGGCAAGAATGGCATCTCTCCTGAAAAGGATTTCAAGAAGTTCCTGTATGCAGGTACGCATGACGCCGTGATGCTGGCCGTTATCAACAACAAGGTTGAGTCTGGTGCCGTTGGTGACATCTTCTTCCAGCGTTGGAAGGATCGTGGCATGGTGAAGTTCGACCGCTATGACGAGCCCAACAACACCCTGGTGAACGGTCAGTTCCGTATCATTGACTGCATCAAGGTGCCTGGCACCCCGATGATCGCCCGTGAGGCGCTGGGCAAAGACGTCCTGAAGAAGCTACAGGATGCCTTCGTCAACATGCCGAAGAGTGCGGTAGAGAAGCTGAAATATTACGGTGCTACTCAGGGCTTTAACCGTGCTTCGCACGCGGACTATGTGGATCTGGCCGCGATGAAGAAGATGGCCAAAGCCATGAAGAAAAAGAAGTAAGTAACATGTAAGATATCTATCACCTGCTAAGCAGAGATAGATATAGTTTGGTTACCGGCAGCCTGCCCAAAGTGGGCTGCCGGTAACTTTTTAGCGGGTCTTGTTTGTCATCTGGCTGATCGTAGGGCCAGCCAACTATTTAGTCGGGTGTGGGATATTTGTGTCCGGCACCTTTTTCTGTCCGATGAGAGAGCTTCATGGCCCGCCGGGTCGGGAGTTCTACCTTTGAAGTAGCTGGGGGATGTGCAGTGTCCGAGCAAAACGCGGGTTCGCGTAAGCCTAAAATCATAGTCGACCACCTGACCAAGTCTTATGACGGTCATATCATTGCTGTGGACGACATCAATTTGAGTATAGACAAGGGGGAATACTGCATTCTCTTTGGCCCCAGTGGTGTCGGTAAGTCGACCCTGATGCGCCATATCAATTACCTTATCAAGCCCACCAAGGGTGACATCGTCATCGATGGCAAGCGCCTCGGTGAGATGAAAACGAAGGAACTGCTGAAGCAGCGTTCCAGAATCGGCATGATTTTCCAGGAATTCAACCTGGTGAACCGCATGTCGGTGATCATGAATGTCATGTGCGGCCGCCTGCACTATCTCAATGCCTGGCGCTCCCTGACCTTCAGTTTTACCCGTGATGACCACGAACGCGCCATTGATTGTCTGCGGCGTGCCGGTCTGCATGAGGAAGAACTCTACTTCCGTCGTGCCGATACTCTTTCTGGTGGTCAGAAACAGCGTGTGGCCATTGCCCGCATGCTGATTCAGGAGCCGGAAATCATTCTCGCCGATGAGCCCATCGCGGCTTTGGACGTCAAGAATCAGCACATGATTCTCGAACTGATTGGTGATATTGCCCGCCGCGACAACATCACCATCGTCATGACCCTCCATCATCTGGAGCTCGCCAAGAAGTACGCCAGTCGCATCATCGGTCTGTCCGAGGGCAAGGTTGCCTTTGACGGCCCGGGAGAGAGCCTGGACGAAGCCGCCATCAACCGTGTATTCAAAATGGAAGATGGCAAAGTCGTAGGTACGACCTAATGGCTAAAATATTCGACATTAGCAAGATCGATCTTGAGGGTATAGAGCTCGCGATCTATGTACGCCGTAGGGTACGTACGGGTTACGCTATTCTGGTTGCTATCGTCTTGGCGATCGTCTTCTACGCCGCCTATTACACCAACTTCAATCTGGCGGAACTGGAGCGTGGTTCTCCCCATATATGGAAGCTGCTTGGCCGCATGTTCCCGCCGGATCTTGAGCCTTTGAGTGAAATCTCCGGACCATTGGTTGAGACCTTGCAGATGGCCTTGGTGGGAACCACCCTGCCAATTCCGATTGCGATGTTTCTGGCCTTCTATGCGGCCACCAGCACGCGCCGGATCCACTGGTTGGGTAACCTGGTTCGTGTCGCGTTGAATACCCTGCGTACGATTCCCGAACTGTTGTGGGCGATGATTCTGGTGTCTGCGGTGGGTTTGGGTACCTTTCCGGGTACGCTGGCGCTGACCCTGCATAGTACGGGTAGCATGGGTAAGTTCTTCTACGAGACCATTGAGGCCGTGGATGAGGGAATTCTTGAGGCGATGAAGTCCACCGGGGCCAATCGCTTGCAGATTTTCTTCTTTGGAATTCTTCCCACCATCTTGCCTAATATCATGTCTGTGGTGTTGTTGTATTGGGATTACAACAATCGCTCGGCAACGGTACTGGGGCTCGTGGGCGCCGGTGGTATCGGTTTTATCCTCACCTCCGCTATCGCCGAATTTGAATACCAGCAGGCTATTACTGTTCTGGGCGTGATTGTCATCATCCTGACCGTCATTGACCGGACCAGCGCGGCCGCTCGCAGCAGGATTATCTAGCATGGCAAATGAAACCACAGCGAATGCGGTGCCTATGCCGCACTTTCCCCCGCGCTACACGCCGTTCCGTCTGATTGTTGCGGCGGTTATAGCCGGGATCTACTGGTGGTCTGTTGTCGGGGCGGAATTCAGCCCCGTCGAGTTGGCCAAGGGGCTCCCGAAGGTATGGGAAACCCTGGTGCTGATGTTCCCACCGAGCCTGGAAGGCTATAAAAGTCTTTGGGTGCCTTTCTGGGAGACGCTTTACATCGGGATTCTAGCGACCTTCTTTGGTTCCATCATTTCGATACCGGTGGGCTTCCTGGCCTCTCAGAATATGGTGCCTTGGTGGATCTATCACCCCGTTCGGATGGTGCTTAATATCTTCCGTGGTGTATCGGAGATTATCTGGGCACTATTCTTCGTAGTGGCGGTAGGTCTTGGTCCCATGCCTGGCGTGATTGCACTGACTATCTTCTCGGTGGGTATGCTTTCCAAGCTGCTATCCGAGGCGGTAGAGGCCTCTGATATTGGTATGCTTGAAGCGATGACCGCTACTGGCGCCAGTCGCTGGAAAGTGTTCTTTTATGGTGCCATGCCGGAGGTGTTTCCCCTGTATATCAGTTACACCCTGTATTACTGGGATCACAATACGCGGCAGGCGACGGTGCTTGGGTTTGTGGGCGCCGGTGGTCTGGGTGTGACCTTGCTCTGGAACATGAGTATGTATGAGTTTGAGCAGGCAACCACCGTGGTGATTATCATCGTTTGCATGATCACCGTGATTGACCGCCTCTGTCTCAAGATGCGTGAGGCGATTCAGTAAGCGTGACACGATTGTCGCGTTAGTCCCGCGACGTAGTGATAAAACCGCCCTCCACTGGAGGGCGGTTTTTTTTGTACCGGGCGTATACTCGTACTCGCCTTATCCCCCTGATCACTCCTCCCTTTAGAGTATTGTTAAGCTAATGTCCCAGGATACCTCTATTGCACGCTCGAACAGGGTGTTGTTCTCGGCCTCAAGTTGCCACATGGCGCATGACGGCTATAGCAACTTGTTGTATACGTTAGTGCCCCTCTGGGCCCTGGCCTATGGGTTTAGCGCTACCCAGGTTGGTATTCTGGTGGGGTGTTATGTCGGCGCCATGGCCCTGTTTCAAATTCCCGCAGGTTTTCTCTCGGAGCGCGTGGGGGAGCGGGTTCTACTGATCGCCGGCATTATGCTGGTGGCTATTGCCTTTACCGCTATTGGTTTGGTGGAGGCCTACGAAGGTTTTGTGGTGTTGCTGATACTTGCGGGTCTCGGTTCTGGCGTACAGCATCCGCTTTCCTCCAGTATCATCTCTTCGGCATTTACCCCTGAGCGGCGGCGTGTGGCACTCGGTGTTTACAACTTTGCCGGCGACGTGGGCAAGGCCTCATACCCGGTATTGGCGGCGGGTTTGATGCTGGTACTGAGTTGGCGTAGCACCACTTTATTGTTTGGATGCGTCACGGTATTGCTGGGAATGGGGCTTTTCCTGATGCTCCGTCACCTTAAGGTGGGCGAGCATCCCGCTCGCTTAAAGCGTCTGGATAGCTCGGAAAAAGCGACTGGTTGGGGGATTTTGCGCCCCCACTCTTTTACCTTGCTGAGCCTGATCGGAATGCTCGATTCTGCCGCACGCATGGGCTTTCTGACCTTTATCCCCTTTTTATTGGTGGCTAAGGGGATGGGCGTGGAGCAAACCGGTTTTGCCTTTGGCCTGGTGTTTGTGGGCGGTGCCTTTGGCAAATTCGTATGTGGGATATTGGCGGCTCGTTTGGGGACTATCCGCACCGTATTAATCACTGAGATAGCGACGGGGGCAGGGATATTACTGGCACTGGTATTACCACTGGAGCCGTTATTCTGGACTTTACCTATCATTGGCGTGGCCATGAATGGAACCTCAACAGTGCTCTATGGCAGCGTCGCAGATTTCGTTTCCGAGGAACGTCAGGCGCGAGGTTACGGGCTCTTTTACACTCTGCTTTTTGGCGCTTCGGCGCTGGCGCCGGTAACGTTAGGCTTGCTCAATGACGGCTTTGGTCTCGAATTTAGCATCGCTGCTATCGGGGTGCTGGCGCTATTAACGCTGCCATTGCTCATACCCATGGCGCGCGAGTTGAAAGCTCCGTAAACGGGGAAGTGTGCCCTTGGATTTCCACATACTCTCGGCTTTGGCATGAGCAATTGCTCATGCATGGAATGAAAAGACTTCGTTTGAATTATGCTGGAAATCGGCATAGGCTCGTCATTCTCTAAGGGGTTTCAGTTCAACCCCTTGATGCGTGTGGATTCCGCCCTGGCCTTCAGCCAGCTAAGAAACCAATAATACACATCGGATTCAAACGCTTACCGGCTTTCTGGGCGCCTTTTTTCAAGCCCCGCTCCCGGTCGGCTATGGCTGGCGTGTTGCCGGCATTTATGGAGGCAGCTCAGTTGCTTCCGCGATGCTCTAATATGGCGTGGCGATTAAGCCACGATATCAGTGATTTTTTGTAACCTCTGAGGATAGATGAAATGACAATGAAGGTATGCTTGGTCACCAATGCGAAGGAAGATACCGCTGCTTACACCGACGGGATTTTTCCGGCCGATTCGGAAGTGCTTTTGCTGACCGCTGAAGAAATGGAAGCGCGGATTGAAGAGATTAACTTCCTCGTCCCCGGTCATATTGATGTCAATGCTGAGTTTCTTAACCGCGCCAAAAACCTGCGTCTCGTGCATTGTGGCACTGGCTACAACAACGTGGACCTGGAAGCCGCCAACAAGAACAACTGCTATGTTTGTGTGACCCCGAACGTGGCTGCTACTTCTGTTGCTGAGCTGGTCTGGAGCTCCTTGAGCTCTCTCAAAAACCACATCGCCGAATTCGACGCCATCCTTAAGGACGGCGGCTGGAAGTCGACCGATTTCATCGGTATTCCGGAATTCAAGGGCAAGACCTTTGGTGTCGTTGGTTACGGTAACATCGGTCGCGAAGCGGCTCGTATTGCCCGTGGCTATGGCATGACCGTTATCGCCCACGATCCCTACTGCAAAGAGACCAATGACGGCACCGCGCTGGTGAGCTTGGATGAGCTGATCAAAAGAGCCGACTTCATCACCCTGCATGTGCTGTTGACTCCGGAGACCACCGGTCTCTTTGGCGCCGAGCAGTTTGAAGCCATGAAAGACACCGCCATGCTGGTTAATGCATGTCGCGGTCCGGTGGTTGATGAGGCCGCTCTGGTCGAGGCCCTCAAGGCCAAGAAGATTGCTGGTGCCTGCCTCGACGTGTTCGAGAAAGAGCCACTGGATCCGAAGAGCCCGCTGCGTGATCTGAACAACATTGTTCTGACTCCGCACATCGCCTTCTGCTCCAACGAGGCCCTCAAGGGTCGTTACCAGTTCTTCGCCGATAACGCTGCCAAGCTGGTTGCCGGCGAAGTGCCTAACATGGCCGTGAATGCGGACCAGGTTAGCTAGTACCGGTTAACACCGTGCTATGACTTGTCCCGGCCTCGTTGCCGGGGCAAGTTTTTTCGGCTTTTGAGCTGGATTTTTGGGAGGTCTTCCGTACTCCCTCTGTTTGACCCCTCTAAGTGTCGGCACCTTCTCTCTGGGTTGCTGCTCGTCATTTCGGGGCACACTTAAATACACAAGCTAACGTAATAGCAGGAGTTAACATGGGCAAATCTGTTGAAGAACTGCAAGAAATAGTCAAGAGCTTTAAAGCCCTTGGCATGACCATGAGTTCCGCCGTGGGTGGTGGTCACGTGGGTGGTGCCATGTCTGGTGCCGAGTGGATGATTGCTGGCTGGTTTGACAAGCTGAATATCGACCCGGAGTCTGATGCGCGCGACCGCTATTTCGTCGGCCAGGGCCACATCACCCCCGGTATCTATTCACTGCTGGTCCATAAGGGCTACTACAAGTGGCAGGATACCGTTGGCTACCGTCGTTATGGCAGCCCCTTCCAGGGTCACCCGGACCGCACCAAGCTCTATGGCTGGGAAATGTCCTCCGGTTCTCTGGGTCAAGCCCTTGGCGTTGCCGTTGGCTCCGCTTTGGCCGCCAAGCTGCAGGGCAAGGATCATTGGATCGTTACCCAGAACAGCGACGGTGAGCTGCAGGAAGGCAGCATGTGGGAAGCCATTATGTTTGCCGGCGCCCATGGTCTTGATAACCTGGTCACCTTCATTGATTTCAACCGCATCCAGAACTACAGCCGCATCGAAGACTGTAATGAGTTGGAGCCCCTGGCTGATAAGTTCCGTGCCTTCAACTGGGAAGTTATTGAGCTTTCCGATGGCAATGACATGCAGGCAGTTTGCAATGCCTATGACAAGGCTATGGTTCCGGGCAAGGGTAAGCCGACTGTAGTTATCGGCACGACCAAGATTGGCAAGGGCGTTTCCTTCATGCACGACGTGGTTGCCTATCACTCCAAGGCTCCGGGTCGCGATCAGTTGGCTGGTGCCTTCGAAGAGCTTGGTGTTGAGTTCCCACACGAGGAGTTCTGCAAACTGGCCGACGAGTATCAGGAGAAGGTTACCGGCGAGCTCAACGATGCAGATCCGAAGTTCGGCAAGGCCTATGGCTGGAATGCCGGCGACGATATGAAGGTGGAGCAGGTGTGGACCGGTATCGGTATCACTGAGGGTTTCCGTGAATGTCTGGACGCTGACAAGAATGTCATCGTCTGTACCGATGACTCCCATAAGCTCATCGGCATGAATGATGATGACAAAGCCAAGTACAAGGGCAGCAACCAGTTCGTAGACGTCGGTTGTGCCGAGCAGAATATGGCTATGATCTCCGCCGGTCTGGCGAAAGAGGGCTTCATTCCTCTGTCCCAGGGCTACACCGGTTTCGCCGTGGGTCGTGGTTATGACCACATCCGCACCAGCATCGCCTTCTCTGACTTCAATGCGAAGTACTTTCCCACCGAGGCACTGCTAGGCGGCGACGGCGGCATGCACGAGTGCATGGAAGGCATCACCTTGGGCTACTACATGCCCAACATGCGGATCCAGTGGCCGTGTGACAACAACGAAGCCAAGCGTGCCACCAAGGCTGCTATCTCCGAGGTGAAGGGTCCGATCATCACCCTGCAGGAACGTGCTCCGAAGCCGGTAGTGACCAAGGCCGATACTCCCTATCAGTATGGAGTGGCTAACGTCATTAACTTCACCGGTCGCCAGGCTAACTTCGTAGATGCCTTCGATACCGCGCTGTCCACCGACTGGGCTCCGCGCAGTGCCGATCTGGCCATTGTTGCCTGTGGTTCCATGGTGGCTGAAGCGATGCGTGCATCCGTTATCCTCAAGGAGGAAAAGGGACTGGACGTGACCGTGGTCAACATGCATACCGTCAAGCCGTTGGATAGCGCTGGTCTGGTTAAGGCCGTGGACGGCGTCAAGGGCGTGATCGCTATCTCTCAGGATCACAATGAAGCCCTGGGTAATATCGTCGCAGGTGCCATCCTTGAGGCTGGTCCTGGTCCGAAAATGAAGCGCATGGGTGTGCGTGATCAGTTCGGCCAGACTGCCAAGCCTTATGAGCTGGTACAGCACTACGGCATTACCGCTGAGCACATTGCTGAAAGCGCCATCGAACTTCTCGGTGCCTAAGCAGTAGCCAAGTAGTAATCAAAGGAGGGTGGTTTGCCACCCTCCTTTTTTTTCAGGAGAAGATTATGGCTAGCAAAAGCCTAGTAGATATGGTGGTCTTTGACCTCGGCGGTACCGTCTGTGACGGTATCGATGAGGAAACAGGTCTTGCCAACATTGGCCCGATCAACGCACTGCGCTTCAGCTTGAAGCGGGTGTGGGACATCGATCCTCCCTTCGACGTGATCTTGCCGCATATGGCAACGCGCAAGCTCGACCACTTGTTCAAGATCCTTACTACGCCTTCGATCGCGGCGGAGTTCAAGGAAAAGCATGGCCGTGAGCCGGTCTTTGCCGATGCCGAGTTCTGCTTCAACAGTGCCTTCAAGGAGATCCTTGAGATCGACGAAATGCCGAAGCGCTCCGAGCCTTTCGAGGGTGTGATCGACATGTTCAAGGACCTTAAGTCCAAGGGCATCAAGATTGGTATCGACACCGGTTTCTATGCCAAGGCAGTGCGTATCATCCTTGGCAAGTTTGGCCACAACCACCTGATCGATGCCGACATCGGTGCCGATGAGGTTTCCCAGGCGCGTCCCTGGCCGTTCATGATGTTCAAGCTTATGGATGACCTGGAAATCATCGACGTACGCCGTACCATGAAGGTGGGTGATGTGTATCCCACTGACTTCCTGGAAGGTTATAACACCGGTGGCATTTCCGTGGGCCTGACCGAGTGCGGTAACTCCCGTCCGGCGAGCACCTGGAAATCCTTCGAGACTTCCGATGGTCGTGAGGTTCGGGCAGTGGAGTGGTTTGCCACCAGCCTGGAAGAGAAGGATCAGATGTTCCGTGGTTGGTTGCGTGATGCCGCGGACAACGGTACCCGAGTGCCTTATCCCATGGTGCTCATCCCTCATTCTAACCAGCTGACCCAGCTGATTAATGAGATGGAGCAGATCGCTCCGGTGTTCACCTCCTTGCTATAAGCGAAGAGGCCGGGGGCCTGACGTCATAAACATGGGCTCCAAGCCCCGGTCGTGCAACCGCGACCGGGGCTTTTTTTGCCTGGGAATTGTTAAAATAAAGTGCCCGTTAGAGGCTTCTAAGCACCTGATGCCCTTGATAAAATCAGCAAGTTAGTTCATAATCCCCTGCTAACTAAAGACATCCCAATACCCAAAGCCTCTGATGCTTTGCGAGGGCGGTTTCACCCAATGCCCTCCGATCCCGCCGCGCGCCACCGGGCGCCGACAGCAGCAATAAACCTTTTATATTTTTTCTATTGCGCGCCTAGCGTGCCTGCCCGCAGCTTCAATGGTTGGCCCCGGCGTACAGATATACAGGAGTAGAATTCATGGAACTTCCAAAGATGAAGGGCCTGTTTGGCCGTTCGCGGGCTCTGGAGGTGGAGATCGATCATTTCCACGACAAGCTTTCCCAATCCGCCGTTATTTTCAAAACTGCTTTGGCTGCCTATCTCAAGGCCGGTGCTACTGAGGGCTTCATTGAGAGGCAGCAGCATCTGAATGCCCTTGAGACTGAGGGCGATAAGTTGCGTCGCTCCATCGAGACCAAGCTGTATGCCGAGACCTTGATCCCCGAATCCCGTGGTGATGTGCTGGGTTTGCTGGAGGCTTCCGATGAGGTGCACGGCGCGTTGCAGGGTGCGTTGTGGGGGTTCGCCATTGAGTTGCCCGATATCCCCGAGGAATTTTGTGAGGAATTCATGGAGCTAGGTGATATGGCGGTGATGACCGTGGAATCTTTGGTGCTGGCATCACGCGCTTTCTTCCGCAACATCGAGGCGGTGCTAGACCATAATCACAAGGTGGAATTCTATGAAACCGAGGCGGATAAAATTAGCAGCAAGCTGAAGATGGCTATCTTTCGCTCTGATCTTGATTTGGCCCACAAGCTTCACCTGCGTACGTTTGTTGAACGTATCGATGAGATTGCGGACAAGGCCGAGGATGTTGCGGATCATCTGAATATTTACGCCATCAAGCGTTCTATCTAAAGGGAGCGTCTGATGGAAATCGCAGTTCTATTCTTTTTGTCCAGCGGACTATTTCTCGGCTGGGCACTGGGAGCGAACGATGCCGCCAACGTCTTTGGTACGGCGGTGGGTACGCGGATGGTCAAATTTGGCACCGCGGCGCTCATCTGCAGCATCTTCGTCATCCTCGGGGCCACCATCAGTGGTGCGGGTGCTGCCCATACTCTGGGTAAATTGGGTGCGGTTAATGCGCTTGGAGGCTCCTTTATGGCGGCCTTCTCGGCGGCGGCCGCGGTCTATGCCATGACCAAGGTGGGTATTCCCGTTTCTACCTCTCAGGCTATCGTCGGTTCGATTATTGGCTGGAACCTGTATAGCGAAAACGTAACCGATACCAACGCGCTGATAAAAATCGTGACCACCTGGTTTGTTTGCCCGGTGTTAGCAGCCGTACTTGGTGCATCGCTATATAAGTTGACTCACGTGGTGTTGGGATTTGCCAAACTGCATCTGCTGCGTCTTGACGCCTATACGCGTATTGGGCTGGTGCTGGCGGGTGCCTTTGGTTCCTATAGTCTGGGTGCCAATAACATCGCCAACGTCATGGGTGTATTTGTACCCTCTTCGCCGTTCACCGAGTTTCGCTTTATGGATCTTGTGACCCTGAGCTCGGTGCAGCAGCTGTTTTTATTGGGAGCAATCGCTATCGCAGTGGGTGTATTTACCTATTCCAAACGGGTGATGTTGACCGTTGGTGGTGGTTTGATGCCGCTCAGCGCCGTGGGTGCCTGGGTGGTGGTGGTTTCTCATTCCATCGTACTCTTTCTGTTTGCCTCGGTGGGGCTGGAGTCCATTCTTGCTTCCAACGGTCTGCCAACCATCCCACTGGTACCGGTGTCGAGTTCGCAGGCGGTTATCGGTGCTGTTATCGGCATTGGTCTGCTTAAAGGTGGGCGCGGTATTCGCTGGAACGTGCTCGGAGGAATTTTTACCGGCTGGATGATCACCCCGATTATTTCGGCGTTGATTTGTTTTGTCGGCTTGTATTTCCTGCAAAACGTATTCGATCAGAAGGTCTACCAACCAGTCAGTTTTGAGATGAGCGAAATGGTGATTGAGCGCCTGGATCAGGAAAAGATTTCGCGTGCACATTTTGTAGACCTGACCGGTCAGCGGTACGACTCCGGCCGTGCCTTGATGCAGGCGGTTGGAAGGCAGACCTCGCTGAGCAGCAAGGAGGAGGGCAAAGTGCTCGACTTTGCTCGAATCTCACCGCTGACTATTTCCATCGACAAGATCGAACATCTGGATACGGAGTGGTTTAGTGGCCCACAGATTCAGGCGCTGAAGGAGCTGAGCGGGCGCTCTTATCGCTACAACTGGAGGCTGGCCGATGCACTTTCCAAACAGTCGGAGGCCTGGAAGCTCAAGCCGAAGATCACGGCTAATAAGCTGTATAACAAGGGTGTTAGCCAACGCCTGGAGGGGCTCTACCGGAAGTTTAAGGATTAGACTGAGGTAGCGTTTCTGTCAGCATGTGGATGCGAGTTTCGTGGCGATATGATGGCAATGGAGAAACCGGTTGGGAGTTAATCCCAACCGGTTTTTTTTCGCCTGCATATCTTTGCTATCCAATGTTTGACTTCATCCGACGGCTTGAGAACAATGGCATGAGTTTTTATTCATGCGAGAGCCTTTAATGTCGGAGCGTTTACCCCCTATTTCTGCACTACGGGCCCTCGAGGCCGCAGCGCGGCTGTTAAATTTCACCCAGGCCGCTCAAGAGCTGAACGTCACCCAGAGTGCCATCAGTCATCAGGTACGGCATCTTGAGGAAATCTGGGGGCTGAAGCTTTTCGACCGGCGCGCACGCCAACTGGCGCTTACCCGTAACGGCCAGGCCCTGGCGCCGTTGGTGGGTCGTTTTCTGGACCGTATGGCGGTTACTCTGGAGGCATTACGCAATGAATCCCAGCGTGAACCCTTGCGAGTGAACATGCTGCAGTCCTTTGCGGTCAAGTGGCTGACCCCCAGGCTAAATCGTTTTCACGAAGCCTATCCGGACCTGGATGTCTGGATCTCCACCAGCGAGGATTTTATGTCCTTTCGCAAGCAACAGGTGGATGTGGCGATACGCCTTGGTGATGGTGATTATCCTGGGCTGCATACCAGCTTTTTGCTACGGGAATATGTATTTCCAGTTTGCACCCCGGAATTTGTCGAGCGTTATGGAAGGCCATCTACGCCTCAGGAGCTACTGAAATATCCGTTGTTATTACGCATGGGGGAGCCGGCACACCCGAACTGGGAGCACTGGTTTGCCAAGATAGGAATGGCGGGTGTGGTGCTCACGGAGGGGCCCCGCTTCCCCGATACCAACATGGCGCTACAGGCGGCAATGGCCGGGCAGGGCGTTGCCCTTGCGCGCTCGGCTCATGTGGGAGATGATCTCGCTGCGGGACGTTTGATTAAGCTTTTCGATACTCACCTGCGTTCCAGTGTTTCCTATTATCTTGTCTGTCCCGAGGGGACCGAGGACTTTCCAAAGATTGCGGCCTTTCGGGAGTGGGTTCTGGCTGAGGCTGAGCGTGCCCAGTCACAATACGATCGATTAACCTCGGCCTCAGTAACGTCGTGAAGTTTTACATCTCAAAGGGTTATGACAGCCAGTGTCTGGGCTGCTTTCCCCACCGTTCATCTCTTCGTTAGCCAGCTGAAGTGGAAGCCACGCTGATATTGATGGTGTTGAGCGCTGCGGTTATGCACGCGTGCTGGAACACCCTGCTGAAATTAGGCGATGATCGTTTGTTGGTGATGGCGGTACTTACGGTTATTAGCGGGATGATGGGGCTGATACTGCTTGCCTTTGGGGCCTGGCCCACCGCGTCTAGCTGGCCTTATATCATTGCCTCGGCACTGCTCAACAATGCCTACTTCCTGTTCCTCATCAAGGCCTATGAGATAACCGATTTGTCGGTCGCCTATCCGCTTGCCCGTGGTTCCGCCCCCCTGCTGGTGGCTGCTGGAGCCGCGGTGTTTGCGGGAGAGGCACTCAATGCCGGTGAGTTTGCTGGGGTGGTGTTGGTCTCGATGGGCATTATCAGCCTTATGTGGGGGGCTTTTAGTCGTCTTCAGGATTGGAAAAACATCGCCTTTCCGTTGGCAACCGGTGCAATGATCGCCACCTATACCGTGGTTGACGGTATCGGCGTACGGCTTTCGGGCAGCCCGGCGGGTTTTATTGGCTGGCTACTGGTTTTTTCTGCCTTACCCATAGGCCTGCTTGCCTGGTGGCGTCGACAGGGTCGTATCGAAGCTTTTTTGCGCGCCCAGTGGCGTCAGGCACTGGTTGCTGGTGCGTTGGATTTTGGCGCCTATGGCTTGGCTATCTGGGCTCTGAGTCTGGGGGCGATGGTGCAGGTTTCGGCCTTGCGAGAGACCAGTGTGTTATTTGCCACCTACATCGGTACCCGCTTGTTGGGAGAACCGCTGGGTGCCCAGCGACTGTTTGCCGCCTCGCTGGTGGCTGCGGGCATTGTGTTGCTCCATACCATGGCCTGAGGAATTCCTGATGGCGTGTGAACAAATTATCTGTACCGAAACTCTGTTTGAGGGTGCCATTTTTCGGGTGCTTCGCCACCGGCTACAGCTGCCCTCGGGGAGGGTGGTTGAGCGTGAGGTGGTGGATAAGGGTGGAGACAGTGTTGCCATAGTGGCGGTGGACGAGAACGATAATATCTATTTGCTTGATGAGTATTGCTGCGCTATCGATGCGCGCGTCCTGGGTTTGCCCAAGGGCATGATTGACGCGGATGAAAGTCCAGAGGGGGCGGCACTCAGGGAGTTGCGGGAGGAAACCGGGTTTGCGGGTAACTTGCGTTTGTTGGCGCGCATGAGCCTGAGCCCTGGCTATCTCAATCAACACAGTTATGTATTTCTCGCCACCGAACTGAAAGCAGCCCCGTTGGATGGTGACGAGGAGCATGCCCTGACGGTTGTGCCCGTGCCCTTCATGGATGCCTTCCGGATGGCGCGTGAAGGCAAGATTAGCGACGCTCGCACCATTGCTGGCATTGCTTTGGCCATGGATGTGCGAGAACGGCGCTTGGCTCAGGCGGCTCTCTCGGCGAGCTAGCTCTGATCGAAGCGCATGGAGAAGTCGATACTTTGCAGGTGTTTGGTTAAGGCGCCTACGGAGATATAGTCGATGCCGGTGTCGGCGAGTACCCGCAGTTCATCCAGATGGACGTTGCCGGAGACTTCGATCTTGAGCTGTCCACCATTGAGAGATACGGCTCTGTGCACGTCAGGCAGGCTGAAATTGTCGAGCATGACGATGTCTGCGCCTGCCGCCAACGCTTCGCGAAATTCTTCCATATTTTCAACCTCCACCTCTAGGGGCAAATCTGCGTGCATACTCCGTGCCCGCTCCACGGCCGTGGTGATGGATCCCGCCGCTTCAATGTGATTTTCCTTGATGAGGAAGGCATCAAACAGGCCAATGCGATGGTTGTGGGCACCGCCGCAGCGCACCGCATATTTTTGTGCCGTTCTGAGGCCCGGGATGGTCTTGCGCGTGTCGAGTATGCGGACGGGGGTATCAGCCACCGCCTGTGCATAACGGTGAGCCGTGGTGGCCGTTCCCGAGAGGGTTTGGAGAAAATTGAGTGCGGCACGTTCGCCACTGAGCAGCGCTCGGGCGCGACCGTGAAGCGAGAACACCGGTTCATCTGGAGATAGCTGTTCACCATCTTGCCGATGCCAGCGGATCTCGGTGCCGGGATCTATCTGCCGGAAGACTTCATCCACCCAGGCGCGACCACAGAGCACGGCCGACTCGCGACTGATGATGGTAGCCTCGGCGTTTTTTGCCGGTTCAATGAGGGCGGCGGTAACATCTCCATGGCCCAGATCCTCGGCGAGGGCCAGGCTCACTACCTGGGCAATGTCATTGGGTAATAGGATTTTGCTCATATTCTGCTGCCAGTAGGAATTTGATGAGGGATTGTAAGGCTTCCCGGCGGGCTAAAAAAGAAGCGGAGAGGGCTGCGGTTGAGGCTATCGGGCCTTTATAATGGGGCAAATTATCCGGTTCCATAAATTCCGGTCGGCGGCCTGCTTTCAAAAGGGCATCAATGCGAATTTTTTTCTCCACCCTGGGTGGCAGTCTGCGGGACCTGGCGCCCATTTTCCTGACCATCGCGGTCTTCCAGCTACTCATATTGCGCCAGCCGATTCCGGATCTGGGTGCCTTGTTGAGCGGGCTGGTGCTAGTGGTCCTTGGCCTTACCCTGTTTATCCAGGGGCTCGAACTCGGGCTCTTTCCCCTGGGTGAGTCGCTGGCCTATGCCTTTGCCCGCAAGGGCAGCCTGCCGTGGATGTTGCTGTTCGCCTTTGCGCTAGGCTTTGGTACCACGGTGGCGGAGCCGGCACTTATTGCGGTGGCCTCCGAGGCCGCCGAAGTTGCTGCCGCGGAGGCCTATATCAACAATGAGTTGGCCAGCAAGGCCAGCTATGCCTTTGAGTTGCGCATGGTGGTTGGCTTGGCCGTGGGAATCGCCCTGGTGTTGGGGGTCTATCGAATTTTGCGCGGTTGGCCTATCCAGTATTTCATCCTCGGTGGCTACATCGGGGTGATTGCACTCACCCCCTTTGCTCCCCGAGAATTCATCGGCATTGCCTATGACTCCGGCGGGGTCACGACCTCTACCATTACCGTTCCCCTGGTGACCGCACTGGGAGTGGGCTTGGCCTCCAGTATCCAGGGGCGTAACCCCATGACCGATGGTTTTGGCCTCATTGCCTTCGCCTCTTTGAGTCCCATGCTGTTTGTCATGGGCTATGGCATTTTGCTGCAGGCGGGCCAGTGAGTTTTCTGCTGCAATTGGGGCAGGTGCTGATGGATACGATCCGCGATGTACTGCCTATTCTGGCGATCATCGCTGGTTTTCAGTTCCTTGTTATCCGTCGCCCGATTCCCAATCTGAAGCGAGTGGCCCTGGGTGTGGTGTATGTCATTCTCGGGCTGGCGCTATTTCTCAAGGGGCTGGAGCAGGCGTTGTTTCCACTGGGGAAATTAATGGCCCAGCAACTGACCGATCCGAAATTTCTCCACAGCATCACCGGAAGGGCGGTCGAGCAACTCGGCTGGGGGGATTATTACTGGGTCTACGTTTTTGCCTTTGCCATCGGCTTTTCCACCACCATCGCCGAGCCGTCGTTGCTGGCGGTGGCTATCAAGGCGCAAGAGGTGTCTGGTGGGGCAATTAGCGTCAGGGGGCTGCGCGTCTCCGTTGCTCTGGGTGTTGCCGTAGGCATTACCCTGGGATGTTTTCGTATCGTCAGTGGAACCCCGTTATATCTCTATATCATCGCCGGTTATATTCTGGTGATGGTGCAGACGCTCTTTGTACCGCGCGGGATCATTGCGCTTGCCTACGATTCTGGCGGGGTCACCACTTCCACCGTTACCGTGCCTATAGTTGCCGCCCTGGGGCTTGGGCTGGCAACCCACGTGCCGGGACGCAGCCCGGTACTGGATGGTTTTGGCCTCATTGCTTTTGCAAGTTTGTTTCCCATCATGGGGGTGCTGGCCTATGCCCAGCTTAGCCAGTGGCGCCATGAGCGGAAGCTATCGAAATAAAGGTGCCTCTAGAAATACAAGTTTCCAGGCAAGACAAGGCATGTTAAAAAAGTTGAGCACGGCATCTATTTGATATGTGAGCGAAACTTTTCTGCGAGAAACGCCGTATTGCGACGATAGTGTATTTCTAGAGGTGCTCATAACCTGGGAGGAGCAGCATGCATTTCAAATTGATTATCGCGCTGGTCGACGACAATAAAACCAATGCCGTGATGGAGGCGGCTCGGGAGGCGGGAGCCACTGGGTCTACGGTTATTAATCATGCCCGTGGCGAGGGTGTGGACGTGTCCAAAACTTTCCTGGGTCTGAGCCTTGAGACGCAGCGGGACATGCTGCTGTTTTTGGTGGAGGAGCATCTCAGTCGCAAGATCCTTGAGACCATTGAGATGGTGGCAGAACTTGGTCAAACCAAGGGGGCGGGGATTGCCTTTCAAATTGATGTGGAGGACGCCGTGGGTGTCGCCCATCAGGTGGAAAAACTCACGACCGTGGTGGAGGAGGAATTATGAGTGCACAAGAGGCAATAATCCGCGTCAGGGATATTATGAAACTCCGCTTTGATCGAGTGGACGGTATGGCGACTATCCAGGAGGCCCTGACGGCCATGGAACATCTGGAAGCCAAGTGCCTGATAGTCGATAAATCGCATGCAGATGATGTTTACGGCATTCTGCTGCTTTCGGACATTGCGCGTGAGGTACTGGCCACAAACCGCCCAGCGGACCGGGTCAACGTCTACGAAGTGATGACCAAGCCGGTGATCAGCGTGGAGGCTGATATGAACATCCGCTACAGTGCGCGCCTTTTTGCGCGTCTCGGATTGTCGCGGGCACCGGTGGTGGAAAATGGTGAGATCATTGGAATCATCAGTCTCAATGACATGGTGATGCGCGGTCTGCGCGATCAGGGCTAAGTAGCGGGTGACGCTGGATTCTACAGGCTGGCTGTGCGGAGTGCGCAGGGTTGCCTCGCCAAACTGGGACGAACGGCCACCGGGCTGTGCCATCGATACTCTGGTTATCCATAACATCAGCCTGCCACCGGGGCAGTTTGGCGGGCCACATGTGGATGAGCTGTTTTGTAACCGGATTGATTCCCAGGCTCATCCTGCCTTTGCAAAACTGAGCGGGCTGCGGGTTTCCGCTCATGCATTAATTAACCGGGGCGGACAGATCACTCAGTACGTAAGCTTTTCCAAACGGGCCTGGCATGCGGGCGAGTCTTGTTGGCAGGGGCGAAAAAACTTCAACGATTTTTCCATCGGCATAGAACTCGAAGGTACGGACAGGGCTTCCTATACCGACGCACAATACACAGCTTTGACCCAACTAAGTCTGGTATTAATGACACGCTGGCCGGACATTTGTCCGCAGCGCATCGTCGGACATGCCGATATAGCGCCAGAGCGTAAGACCGACCCGGGAGCCGCTTTTCAGTGGGGGCGTTTTCGTCGAGAGTTGGAAAAAAACCGGGATTTATAGACAGTTAACTGTGAGGCATTGAATGAAGGCACTGACGGCTAAGCGGGTACTGGTGACAGGCGGGGCGGGTTTTCTCGGCTCCCATCTATGCCGGCGCTTGTTGGAAGCGGGAAATGATGTGTTGTGCGTGGATAATTTCTACACCGGCACCAAGGAGAATGTACGCGAATTGCTGGACCACCCATTTTTCGAAGTGATTCGTCACGATGTGACCTTCCCCCTCTATGTGGAAGTGGATGAAATTTACAATCTTGCCTGTCCCGCTTCGCCGATCCACTACCAGTTCGATCCAGTGCAAACCACCAAGACCAGCGTACACGGCGCCATCAATATGTTGGGCTTGGCTAAACGGGTAAAGGCCTGCATTCTGCAGGCATCAACCAGCGAGGTTTACGGGGACCCGGAGGTCCATCCCCAGCGGGAGGCGTATTGGGGGCGGGTCAACCCGGTGGGGATACGCTCCTGTTATGACGAAGGCAAGCGTTGCGCGGAAACGCTGTTTTTTGACTACCATCGGCAACATGCCATGCCCATTAAGGTTGCCCGCATTTTCAATACCTATGGCCCCCACATGCATCCCAATGACGGCCGCGTGGTGTCCAACTTCATTCTCCAGGCCCTGCGCGGTGAGGACATCACCATTTACGGTGACGGCGAACAGAGCCGATCTTTTTGCTACGTGGACGATTTGATTGAGGGTTTTTTGAGGTTGATGGCGACCCCGGAGGATTTTACCGGGCCGGTCAATCTGGGAAACCCGGTGGAATTTACCATCCGTGAATTGGCGGAAAAGATCATCGAACTGACAGGCTCAGCCTCTCAGCTAAAAACAAAGCCACTGCCCAGCGATGATCCACGACAGCGTTGCCCGGACATCAGCCTCGCCCGCAAGCAACTGGATTGGGAACCAAAGATTCCATTGGAGCAGGGCCTGGTGCGCACCATCGCGTATTTTGAACAGTTGATGGTGCAGGGTGGAGAGCTGCCGGAGGGCTAGAAGCAATGAGATGCTTTGAATCTAGATCTGACTCTGCTAAATGCAGTTTCCTGAGTACAGAGGTTACGCCCCCGTTACGAGCTTTTGTTGGAGCCCTATGCGGTCTGATTGCTGCACTGTTGCTTGGTGGGTTTGCCACGATCATTATTCTCGCGAGTGAGCAAATAAAGCGAGACCTATGGGTTGCTCTAACCGCTACAATCGTGCTTGGAATCGGGCTCTTATTCTTGTTGGTAGCCTATAGGCTTTTGCGTAAATCCCATACAGGATCAATGGGGTCAGACTCGATTGATTGATGCTAGCCCCGTGCTTGCTATGTCGCCCACATCTTCGTTTGACAGTATTCATACCTGCGCCCTACACTGCGTCGCAGTCATATGAGGTGCTCCAAAGGCATTCGCCGGAGGAGTGAAATGGGAAGCCGGTGCGTCGCGCGATTCGCGTGCACAATTCCGGCGCTGCCCCCGCAACGGTAGGTGAGTTACAGGTAGATCAGATGCCACTGCGCATTCGCGTGGGAAGGCGATCTACCCGGCCGGAAGGCCACTCACAAGCCCGGAGACCGGCCTGAAATGACGCTAATCCCGTTGCGGAGGGCAACCCGGGTGAGCGTGATTTGTGGAAGCTTTTTTCCCAAATGGGCCATGTCCCGTCCAACGCCATCCTGCTTTCTCCCCCAACGGACCCAGAAATCTGTATAGATCGTTTGGCGGCGCGGGTGCGCCCGTCATTGGTCGGGAGCCTGTAATGTTGTACGTAAAATTTTCTCCACATGGGAGCAAAGGCCGTCACGTATTTGTCCTGCTTTCTGCTGTAGTAATGCCTCTTTCTCTGAGTTTGTCAGCACCATCCGTGATGGCGGCTGCCCCCTTGGAAGTTCCGTCGGTAGTAGTGAGTGCCACTCGTTCCGAACAAAGCCTGGTGACCGTGCCTGCCAGCATTACCATCATTGGTCGGGAGGAGATCGAGGCTAGTGGGGCGAGTCATGTGGTCGAGGTATTACGGGGTCGCGGTGGGGTGCAGGTTAACGACACCTTTGGTGATGGCAGTCGCACCAGCATCGGTATCCGTGGTTTTAACGAAAGCGCCAATGCCAATGTGCTGGTGCTGGTGGATGGGCGTCGCCTCAATAATACGGATATTGCTGGCCCTGATTTGAATAGCATTTCACTCAAGGATGTGGAGCGGGTAGAAATTATCCAGGGCAGCGCCGGCACGCTTTACGGAGACCAGGCAGTGGGTGGGGTGATCAATATCATTACCCGGAAGAATCGGGTATTTTTCGCCGAGGGAGAGGCGGGTATTGGCAGTTATGGGCGCAAGTCTATGCGCTTGCGTACTGGCAATCGCTTTGCCAATGGTCTGGGATATCAACTCTCGGGTGAGCGCCTGCGCGGCAACAATTACCGCGATAATAATCGTCAGGATTACTGGAACTACTTTGGCAAGCTCGACTGGGAGCATGAGCGCGGCAGGCTGTTCGTAGAGCTTCAGGACGTGAAGGAAAATCTGCGCCTGGCGGGACGGTTGACGCTTGCTGATCTTGCTGCCAATCCCGACCGGCGGCAATCAGTCCGCCCCAACGATTTTGCCGCCTCTGATACGGAAGTCGCCCGGCTTGGAGCAGAGTTGTCGCTGTCGGACAACTGGACCTTTGAAGGCGACTGGAATTATCGCAAAGTCACCGGATTTTCCCGGCTGGTATTTTTTGGTGCAAATAGCGACACCCCGCAGGAGCGTATTCAACGCGGCTTTACCCCCCGGTTTGTGGGCAGCTACGGTCTTGCTGCCGGGGAGCTGGTGGTCACTATCGGTGCCGACATCGACCAGGCCGACTATGACACCACCAATACCTTCTTCGGATTTACCACCACCACCGGCAATCGCCAGGAGGTTCACGGGATCTACGCTCAAGCTGTGATTCCCCTGGTTCCAGGGTTGACAGCCACCATCGGTGGGCGTCAGGCCAGGGTGACGAATCAACTGCGGCATTCCACTGCCTTCCCGGCGGGTGTGTCGCTGAAAGACGAACAATTCGTAAGTGAGTTGGGTCTCAGTTATCGCCCACATCAAGAGTGGCGATTTTTTGCCCGCCGGGATGGTAACTTTCGCTTTGCCAAGGTTGATGAGCAGACCTTTACCTCACCCGGCGTTGTGGGACTGCAGACTCAGACGGGAACATCCTGGGAGGGGGGTGCCGAGTGGCAGCGCAGTGGTGATTTCCTCAAGCTGGTTCTCTATCGCCTCGATCTCGAGAATGAGATTGGCTTTGACCCCACCGCAGCCGATCCCTTTGGAGGCTTTACCGGTGCCAATATAAATTTTGCCTCCACCGTGCACGATGGGTTGATTCTCGAAGGTGGCTACGGCCTGGGCCCGAAGTGGTATCTCGCGGGCAGTTATAGTTGTACCGATGCCTACTTCGATTCTGGCACCTTCAGCGGGAAGCAGATCTCGGGGGTATCGCGGCATTTATTGCGGGCGACAGCGAATTACCGGATACGGCCCTCCCTGCGTGCCTTTTTGGAATTACAGCTTAATGGCAACCAGTTTCTATCCGGCGACAATGCCAATGCCAAGGCTCGGCAACCAGGCTTTGGCGTACTCAATCTGCATATGAGTTATGAACACCGAGGGTTAAGCGTTTCCGCCCGGCTAAACAATTTGTTGGACCGGGAATACAATGAAGTGGCCAATGCATTTGGTGCATTGTTCCCCGCACCGGAGCGGAATTTTATGCTGACTACGCGTTATCACTTTGACTAGACTGTAAGGCGTGCAAACTACTTCCTCATATCATCTTGGCAGCTGGTTGCTAGTTTCGGCACTGGCCCATGCCTCCGTATTCAGTGTCTGGAGTGAGATGGCCCCTGGGATAGTGATGCTGAAACAGGAGGCTCCGTTGCTGCACGCGAGTCTCGTACCGGCTTCCGGGGGACCTGCGACGGTGGTGGTGAGAAAGTCGTTGGAATCGCAACAGCCGGAGCGTGTCGCCAGCAGGCCGACAGCAGCGGAAGTCCCGCGTGAAAACGTTCTGAAATCGACACTACGTCAACCGATTTTGCGGAAATCAACGCGGGCACACGCTTCGCGAGTATTGCCCATACCATCGCTAAGGCCAGCCCAGGTTATAGAGGCGAAAGTGAATCGGCAGGGAAGCGGGGTCGCCGTCACCGCGACCAGGCAAGTTGAGCGTATGGCATCGATGAGGAGTGCCGTGCCGGCGGTTAAGGCGAAGGCTATGCGAGCTCAGGGCGATGCAGGGCGAGCGGCGCAGTTAATGGCGGTGTTGCATGAGGAAATTAATCGTCAAAAACGCTACCCCTATATCGCTAAACGGCGGGGCTTGGACGGGGTTGCGACCATTGCCTTTCGTCTGGGGCCGGATGGTGAAATTGCGCATATCCAGGTGCTGGAATCCAGTGGTTATGGCGTTCTCGACAAAGCCGCAGGTGCGGCGGTAGCCCGGGCGTCACCCTTGGCTAGAGCGAGCACCTATCTGGAATCCCCCCGTGACTTTCAGGTGAAAGTCGTGTTTGCGCGAAACTGACAGGAAGACTCATGGGCAATCGACTTTCCAAAATCAGCACGCGTACCGGCGATCAGGGCACCACGGGCCTTGCCGATGGCACCCGTCATGCCAAGGACAGCCTGCGGATTGAAGTTCTGGGGACGGTGGATGAATTCAACAGTGCCATTGGGGTGGTGCTAAGTCATGGTTTGCCGGCAGAGATAGAGGCCTGTTTGCTGAATTTGCAGCATGGTCTGATGGTGCTGGGCGGTGAGCTTGCCTTGCCGGGCGAGGTGAGAATTCTTGAGGCCGATGTGGGCGATATAGACAAAGCCTTAAGCGTTTTTAATCGTGAATTGCCTCCGTTGCGCGAGTTCGTGCTTCCCGGTGGTAGCCCCGCTGCCGCTGCCTGCCATCAGGCGCGGGCCATTTGCCGGCGGGCCGAGCGCCGTCTGGTGTCCCTTGGGCACGGGGAGGTGGTTAATCCCGAGAGCCTGATTTATCTCAATCGCACCTCAGACCTGCTTTTCGTTATCGCCCGGTGTCTGGCGCGAGCTGCAGGTGAGGAAGTGCTTTGGCAGCCCGAATGCTGGCGCGGTGGTGCCATAGAGGAAGCATGAACGCTATCAATTTCTTATGCCGTCACCTACCATTGACGGACTTTCCGGGGAGCATCCATGAATCAGAATTTCCATATCGATAAGCGCTTGGTCTATCTCATTGCCTTGGTGGGGTTGGCCGCTATCAGCCGCCTTATTCCGCATCCCCCCAACGTCACACCGGTTGCGGCTATGGCGTTATTCGGTGGTGCGGCCTTTGCAGATCGGCGTTTGGCTTTTCTGGCGCCCGCTGCGGCCCTGTTACTGAGTGATCTGCTGCTTGGTTTCCATAGCCAGATGTTGATTGTTTACGCCTGTTTTGCGGTCACCGTGGTATTTGGCCTCTGTTTGCGTGGCCGGCCGGGGTTTGTTGCTCTCGGTGCGGTGACATTGGGGAGTTCTCTGCTGTTTTTCCTGGCGACCAATTTTGGTGTCTGGTTGCTTGATGGGCTGTATGCCCAGACCCTGGCGGGGCTGGTCAGCTGTTACGTGGCGGCCTTGCCATTCTTCCGTAACAGTCTGTTGGGCAATGCCTTCTACGTGCTGCTGCTGTTTGGGCTTGCAGGTATGCTACCCACGCATCGCCGTGGTCATTTGGCGCCCACGGGCTGAATAGAGACTCGGTCGCTCGAGTCCTTAATAGCGTTTTCGGAGTTCCAGGGCGCCGCCTTTGCGATGCATGTCGAGGCGACCGAGAAAGGACATGCCGAGCAGGGTAGTACGGGGAAAGTTCCCATCTATTACCGCTGCATCCACGCCATGCAATTTGATATCACCTACCCACACCTTTTTTAGCCGGACGCCATAACTGCGGGTTACACCGGAGGCGGTGGTGGCCCAACCGGGTTTGCCCTTTACCAGATAGTCGATCCCCAGGCGCTTGGCCTCGTTGCGATTCATGGCGATGCTGGTGGCGCCGGTATCCACAAGGAAATCAACGGTTTGGCCATTGATACTGCCGGTGGTGCGGTACATTCCCTGGGCTGAGGGCCAGATGCGGACACTGGGTGGGGTTGATGCTTTGGCATAGGTGCCGCTGATGCGGGAACCCATTTTGTAGGTGGAGCGCTTGCCCCGGTACTCCAGTACCGCCGCTTTGCTATCCGCGGAAATCAGGGTCAGACCCTCTGCGGTGCTTTGCCCCTTGCGCAGCAGGCGTTGGTGACCATCTATTTCCAATAGTGCCTTATCCCGAAACAGTCCCTTGATACGTATATCTCCATCGGCCTGTACAGAGGATGTCAGGGCGAATAAGGCGAGGGCAAGGCAAGCCAGATGATTTGACATGGACGGAATATAACAGCTTGAGGGCGCCTCTAGAGATTTAAGTTTTCATGCAAGACAAGGTATGAAAAAAACAGTTAAGCGCAGCATATGATTGATATGTAAGCGAAACTTTTTCGAGAGATACCGTATTGCGACGATAGTGTATTTTTTGAGATGCCCTCGGGTATTCAGCAGGCGGATAGAATGCGAGGCACCCGCTCCAGTTCCCAGTGAGCAATAGCCCAATCCCTGATCGCCTTGGGATCCTGCCGGGAAGGAGGTAATGTTTGCCCCAGAAAGCTCAGTGCTCGCAGCCAGATATCTTCTGGTGTCGCAGTGTTGATAGCCTGGGCACCGGTTTGCTTGCTGAGCTTGGCGCCTGTTGTGTTGGTGACCACGGGCAGGTGGGCGTAGCTGGGTAGCGGGTAATCGAGGGCGTGTTGCAGGTGGATGTGGCAGGCGGTGGACTCCAGTAGGTCACTGCCACGGACGATCTCGGTGATGCCCTGGAATCTGTCATCCACTACCACGGCAAGGTGGTAGGCGGGTACGCCGTCTCCACGCCGGATAATGAAATCCCCAACACTTTTTTCCAATACCTGGACGGCTGTTTCCTGAACGCGATCCTGAACCGAATAGCTGGCGTCATTCGTGAGCAGGCGCAGGGAACGTCCTTTTCGGCCGGGAGCAAGGCCATGACGGCAAGTGCCAGGATAGGGTTTGCCCGCAACTTCCTTGCGGGAGCAGCCGCAGGGATAGGCCCAACCGCTATCGATAAGTTGCTGCAGGGTTTCCTGGTAGATCGCCAGACGGGTGCTTTGATAAAGCACCGGACCATCCCAGTAAAGTCCCAATGATTCGAGTCCGTCAAGGATGGCGGCACTAGCTCCTGCTACGGTGCGCTCTTGGTCCAGGTCTTCCATCCGTACCAGCCACTTACCACCCCTACTACGCGCCTGGAGATAGCTGCCAATGGCGGCAACGGCAGAGCCAAAATGGAGTGGACCGGAGGGGGAGGGGGCAAAGCGCCCTCGATATAAGGATTCGAATGGCAATACCATCACCATTTCGAGAGCCGATGTATCCTGTCTGGCGGCGTTGCTCGTCGGTTAACTATTCGCCCTCCTCGAGCCTGGCCAGTTGGGAGTCTAGACACCTGAAATGGCAACGCTATTACCGTTCGAGTCCTAAGGGGCGGGAGTTCATCGTAGGATCCGGGGGCGGCCCGGAAAGGGGGGAAGTGGCGGCGCGGCAAGGCCCGCGCCGCGCCCATATCAGCCCCGCTGTTTTTCGCGGATCTCGTCGAGCACCTTGCAGTCTATGCACAGCGTGGCGGTAGGGCGTGCCTCAAGACGGCGAACACCGATTTCTACGCCACAGCCTTCACAGTAGCCGTAGTCATCAGCTTCCAGTGCGACCAGTGCTTCATCAATCTTCTTGATGAGTCTACGTTCCCGGTCGCGGGTACGCAGTTCCAGGGTGAATTCGGATTCCTGGCTGGCGCGGTCGTTGGGATCGGGAAAGTTTCCGGCATCGTCCTGCATATGGTCGAGGGTGCGGTCTACTTCTTCCATCAACTGTTTCTTCCAGCCATTGAGCACGTTCTGAAAATGCGCGACCTGGGCCTCATTCATGTATTCCTCGCCCTTCTCCTCCTGGTATGGGGTGAAGTTGAGAACTGGCTCCAATGGGTCTTTCATGGTTTTCTTACCTTTGCCTACGCAGGTTTTATATAAGAGCGGAATCCTAACATTCCCGCTTGAATGGTGCGAGTCACACTGCAGAATGAGGCGCCATTTGGCACCTCTAACACAAGCGGACGCGGTTTAATACCAGAATAAGCGGTGTGACGCAAAAAAACGGGGGGAAACTTCCTCAATCCAGTGCCTGGACGGGCGCGACGGCTTGTTCCGGGGCGAGACGCTCTACCCACATGAGGGTGGCCCCAGCCACGGCGGCGGGCATGACAAAGAAATTGACGAGGGGCAGCAGCAAAGCCAGAGCGACGCCGGCGCCAAAACCGAGACTAAGCAGGCGTTGCTCCGCAAGCTTGCGGCGTTGCTCTGGAAAGAGGATGCCATGATTGCCCATGGGATAGTCGGCATATTCCAGGGAAAACATCCAGGCCCCAAACACGAACCACAATAGCGGTGCCGCAAGGTTGAGCCCAGGTACCAGAAATAGCAGTAACAAGGGGAGTGCCCGGAGCAGGATATAGCTGAGTTTGCGTAACTCTGACCACAGGGTGCGGCTAACCTCCTTCAGAATACCCCTCCAGTCGCTGTTGGCTTCTTCACCATGGCCCCGGAGTTCGCGTTCTACTGCTAACGCTAACAAGCTGTTGAACGGCGCCGCGATGAGTGCCGCCAGCAGAGCGAAGCCAAACCACAACAGGCAAATGGCGGCCAGGGCAAAGAGAGGCCAGACGATCCACAGCAACCAGTCGAGCAGCCATTGCGGCAGTAACCAGGTCAGCAGACCGTTAAAGGCATCACCCAGATAGTAAAGCAGGAGCGTGAATAGCAGGGTGTTGATGGTCAGTGGAATGATGACAAATCGGCGTAGCCCGGGGCGGCAGATAAGGCGAAAACCACGCAGCAGGCAGGCCGCGCCGGTGAGTGGATTGCCCAGCCCCGGAGTTGCCGGAGTCACGATAGCGAGACCGGCGTGGTGGCTTCCCAGCCAGAGGCTCGGTGCTCGGCGACGATGGTGGTGTAAATGCCGCCACGGACCTCAAAGTCTGCGCTAAGACGCATGAAACGCGGCTCGCAGATGCTCACCAGATCATTAAGAATCCGGTTGGTAACGGCCTCGTGAAAGGCGCCCTGGTCACGGAAGGCGACGATGTAGAGCTTGAGGGATTTGAGTTCCACACAGCGCTGGTTTGCCACATATTCAATATGCAGGGTGGCAAAATCCGGTTGCCCCGTTTTCGGGCACAGACAGGTGAATTCGGGGATGCGAATACGGATGGTGTAATCGCGCTCCGGGTTGGGGTTTTCAAAGCAATCGAGCCGGGCTGCGAGCGTTTCTGACATGGTATGAATCTCTGTTTCATGGCACAAATAAGGTCACACTTTAGTGTAAAGTAGCGGCCGATGTCAGCCTGCCGTTGTTATCGGGAAGAGCCTTAAGCATGCGTCTACGCAAAGTCCGCCTTTCGGGCTTCAAATCCTTCGTCGATCCCACCACTGTGGATTTGCCTGGTCAACTGGTAGGTATTGTTGGGCCCAACGGTTGTGGCAAGTCCAACATCATCGATGCGGTGCGCTGGGTGATGGGCGAGGCTTCGGCCAAGCACCTGCGTGCTGGCACCATGTCGGACGTGATTTTTAACGGTTCCAGTAGCCGCAAGCCCGTGGGGCAGGCCTCCGTAGAGCTGGTTTTTGATAACCACGAAGGCGCTTTGGGCGGACGTTACGCCAGCTACAACGAAATTTCCATACGCCGCCAGGTGGGGCGAGACGGGCATTCTGCCTACTTCCTCAATGGCAAACGCTGCCGCCGTCGGGATATCACCGATATTTTCCTTGGCACCGGTCTCGGGCCGCGCAGTTATGCGGTGATCGAGCAGGGCATGATCTCACGCATGGTAGAAGCACGGCCCGATGAATTGCGTGAGTTCATCGAGGAAGCGGCGGGTATTTCCCAGTATAAAGAGCGGCGCCGGGAAACTGAAAACAGGATTCGACACACCAAGGAAAATCTCTCTCGTCTCAGCGATTTGCGCGAAGAATTGGGTGCTCAACTGCGCCGCCTCGACCGCCAGGCTAAAAGCGCCGAGCGCTACCGTCGCTTGAAGGACAAGGAACGTCACCTGGAGGCAGAACGCCTGGCCCTGCGTTGGCGCGGGCAAAATACTGGTTTCCTGGCACAGCAGCGGGGCATCGCGGCCCAGGAGGCGGCACTGGAAAAGGCGGTGGCCGGATTGCGTGCCATCGAGGCGGAACTGGAGCGTCGTCGCCAGTTACATGGGGAGCAAACTGAACAGTTCAACGAAACCTACCGTATCAAGCTAGATGCCAGTGCCGACATTGCGCGTCAGGAAGAGGCCATAGAGCACCGTCGGCGCGAGCTCTCGGGGTTGGAAGAGAATCTTGCCCGTGAGCAACGTATTCTCAATGAAGCGCGGGTGGAGCTGGAGTATGACAAGTCGGGTTTAGGGGAGATTGTTAGCGAACTCGCCACCCTGGAACCGCTACACATGGAGCTGCAGCAGGCCGTAGCTGGCGCACGTGAGCAGGCCGATGCTTGTGAGGAAGACAGGCTGGCCCATCAGGCCGAGTGGGAGGCCTTCAATGAGCGTAGCGCCGCGCCAGCGCGGGCAGCACACGGGGAACGCACCCGTATCGAACAACTCACGGGTCAGATCGCCCGGGTCGAGAGTCGGCTACAACGCATCGCCACAGAGATTTCCTCGCAACAACCGGTGGCAGATCAGCAGGCCTTTCTAAAACTTGAGCAGGAACTGGTGACCACTGAACAGGAACGGAGCCGGTTGCAACAGAGCCTGCAGGCCGAGCAGGAAGCCGTGGAGCGGCTCCGCAAAGAAGTCAGTGAACTCGGTGAAGCACTGCACCGTGAACGCGAGGTGCTACATACCTTGCAGGGGAAGATGGCTTCTTTGGAGGCCTTACAGCAAGAGGCGATCAGCGGCGCGAATGAAGCAGCTCAAGCCTGGCTGGAGAAACACCAGCTGACTGAGCAATCTCGCTTGGCCGAAGACCTGGAGGCGCCGGGCTGGGAGTTGGCGCTGGAAACCGTATTGGGTGGAGCTTTGGAGGCAGTCTGTGTGGACGGTGGTCTGCGTGATCTGGCCACTGCTCTGGAGGCTGGATTTCCTGGTGGGTCGGTTGCCTTTCTGGATAGCTCGCTCAGTATCCCGCAGGCCAATCCAGGGGCGGCTGCCGCACCATTGTGCGAGCAGGTGGAGTCGCGTTGGCCCGTGGCCAGCTTGTTGGACGGTATCTATGGTGTAGAGAGTTTGCAGGCCGCCTTTGATTTACTGCCTCAGCTTGCCGCGGGTGAATCGGTGGTGACTCCGCAGGGGGTTTGGCTGGGGCGCAATTGGGTGCGTATGGCACGTGAACCCGATGGTCGGCCGGGAATTTTGTCCCGTGAGCGGGAGCTTAAGGAGCTTAAGGGCCATCGCAACCGGACCCGTGAGCGGGTGGAAGCGCTGGAGCAGTCGCTGCGCGAGCGACGTGAGGCGCTGCAACAACACGAGCAGGAAGCAGCTCGCGGGCAGCGTGAGTTGCACCAATTGCATGATCGCTATGGCAGCCTGAAATCTGACTACGCCACGGCACGCGAGCGGGCGGTGGCGGAGCAGGCCCGGGCGGTGGAATTGGCGGGGGAAAAGCAACAGCTGGAAGAGATGCAGGCCAATGACCAGCAGGCGCTGGCAAGCGCGGAGGCGGGCTTGCGTGAGCACAGCGCCAGCCAGCAACAATTGGAGTCGGAACGCAGGGTGCTACAGGCGGCGCGTGAGACCTTGCGTGAGCGCTTTAATGAGGCACGCGAATTGTGGCAGTCGGCTAGCGATGAATCCCATGAATTGGGCCTGCGGCTCGAGACCTTGCGGGCGCGGCGTCAAGCTCTGGAACAAGCTAGCGTTCGTAATCAGGCCCTGGTCTCCGAGCATGATAAACGGCGGGCTGAACTAGAAGCCGCCCTCGCCGAGGTGCGCCAGCCGCTGGAGGCGGTGCGGGTTGAACTCGAGGAAAAATTGCGTGCCCATGAGGTGGCGGAGCAAGCACTAAAAACAGCGCGTGAGGTGGTGGAAACTGCTGATGAAAAGCTGCGCGAACTCTCTGGAGAGCGGATGGGGCGGGAGACTGCCGTGGCGGAAGAACGCGACGGCCTGGATGGGCTACGTCTGGAAAATCGGGAGTTGCAGGTGCGCTTGCAGACTTTGATTGAGGAACTTGAGCAGCGGGAGCAAGTCCTGGAGTCCTTGCTGGAAAGTCTGCCGGAGGATGCCCAGGAGGCCGATTGGGACGAGTCCCTGGCCAAACTGGCACGTAGCATCGAGCGTCTTGGGGCGATTAACCTGGCGGCCATCGATGAACGCAGCCAGCTGGCGGAGCGCAAGGAATATCTGGATGCCCAGAATCAGGATTTGGTGGATGCCCTCGCTACCCTGGAAGAGGCTATCGGCAAGATTGATCGTGAAACCCGGACTCGCTTTCGCGAGACCTTTGAGACGGTGAATAGTGGCTTTAGCGAGCGCTTCCCGCGCCTGTTTGGCGGGGGTGCCGCTTATCTGGAACTCACCGGTGAGGATTTGCTAAATACCGGCATCAGCGTGATGGCGCGTCCTCCGGGCAAGAAAAACAGCACCATTCATCTGCTTTCAGGTGGCGAAAAGGCACTGACGGCGGTTGCTTTGCTATTCTCCATTTTTGATCTCAAACCCGCTCCCTTTTGCCTGCTCGACGAGGTGGATGCGCCGCTGGACGATGCCAATGTCGGGCGCTTCTGTGAGCTGGTCAAGGATATGGCCACCCAGGTGCAGATGATCGTGGTGACCCATAACAAAATGACCATGGAGATCAACAAACAGTTGATCGGTGTCACCATGAATGAACCAGGGGTTTCCCGTCTGGTGGCGGTGGACATGGATGCGGCAGTGGAGCTGGCAGGAGTCTAGGGAAATGGATTATCTGCGTCTGATCCTTTTGTTGCTGGGTGCGGTGGCGGTAGTCGGGATCTACTTATGGAGTCGTCGTAACACATCGCTGTCTTCAGATCGGATGTCCCCTGCCTCAACACGTCACGAGCCGTCGCTTGGAGAGGAAGCCTTTGAAGCGCTTGATGTGAGCGATGAGGTGGTTGACCTGCCGGCTGTCGATGAGGCCGTCGCCCAGAAGGATGAGGCGGCACCCGGCGCATCAGGACAGATCGCTCCACCCGCGGTGGACCCTGTGCCTGCCACCAGGGATGACCTGATTGTTGCGCTGACTTTGTTGGCCCCGATCAATGAGGCTTACTCTGGCAATGCTATCCAGGCTGCGGCACAGGCGGCCGAACTGGTGTTGTCGGCACATCAGGTCTACCAGTGTTGGGGAGAGGGTGAGCACTCGTCACCGCTGTTTAGTCTGGCAAATTTGCTGGAGCCGGGGAGTCTCGATTTCTCGGCGGAAGAGGATGTGGCGATTCCCGGGCTTTGCCTCATGTTACGTCTGCCGGGCCCACACCCGGGTGCCGAGGCCTTTGAAAAAATGCTGGCCTGTGGTCAGGGATTAGTGGAGCGGTTGGGGGGCACGCTGTGCAATGATCGGCGTATTGACCTGACTCCCCAATACCTCAATCATTTGCGCGAGCAGATCCTCGTATTCGATCACCAATCGGAAGTTTGATGGGCGGGAATTCCCCGGAGGCACGGGCACGTTGGGAGCGTCTTTGTCGCACCCTTGAGGGCCATAACTACCGTTATTATGTGCTCGATGACCCGGAGGTCCCGGATGCCGAGTACGACCGTCTATGGCGTGAATTGGCCGCACTGGAAGTGCATCATCCGGAGTTAGAGAACCCTGATTCACCGACCCAACGTGTGGGGGTAACGCCGTCATCGGGTTTTGCCGAGGTGGAACACAGTAGCCGGATGCTGTCGTTAGCCAATGCGCTGGACGAGGGTGAGATGCTCGCATTTGATCAGAGGGTGCGTGAGCGGCTTGACCACGAGGCGGTGGAATATGTGGCCGAGCCTAAGCTCGATGGGCTCGCGGTCAGCTTGCGCTATGAACAGGGACGGCTGATTCAGGCCGCGACCCGGGGTGATGGACGTCGTGGCGAGGATATCACCGCAAATATCCGTACCATTCCCAGTATTCCCCTGCGCCTGCAGGGCGAGAAGATACCTGCCACATTAGTAGTTCGGGGTGAGGTCTACATGCCCCTTAAAGGCTTCCATGCGCTTAATGCGACTCAACAGGCACGTGGAGAAAAAATCTTTGCCAATCCCCGCAATGCCGCAGCCGGTAGTCTGCGTCAACTTGACCCGAAGGTAAGCGCACAGCGCCCGTTAACGGTGTGTTTTTATGGGGTGGGTGAACCCGGTGTAGTGCCGGATATCCAGCGTCATGCGCAACTGCTGGAACAGCTGCAAGCCTGGGGGCTTAGAATTTCACCGGAATATGCGGTGCTACAGGGTGTCGATGCTTGCCTGAAATACTTCCGTGCCATAGCGCTTCGCCGGGTGGGGCTCGGTTATGACATCGACGGCGTGGTTTATAAACTCAATCGGCTGGATGAGCAGGCCCTGCTCGGAACCGTTTCCCGTGCGCCACGTTGGGCCATTGCTCATAAATTTCCCGCCGAGGAGGCGCTCACCACGGTTAGTGCCATCGAAGTACAGGTGGGACGTACCGGCGCGCTGACCCCGGTGGCGCGTTTGCAAGCGGTCACTGTGGCTGGTGTCAGCGTGACCAATGCCACCTTGCACAATGCCGGCGAGATTGCTCGCAAGGATGTGCGGGTTGGCGATACTGTGGTGGTACGCCGTGCCGGTGATGTAATTCCCGAGGTGGTGCGGGTGCTGATGGAGCAGCGTCCGGCCGGTACTCATGCCTTTGATTTTCCAGCAACCTGCCCGGTGTGTGCTTCTCCCGTGTTGCGGGTGGAAGGTGAGGTGGCTGTGCGCTGTAGTGGCGGACTCTATTGCCCGGCTCAACGCGTCCAGGCCATTCGCCACTTTGCCTCACGACATGCCATGGATATTGAAGGTTTAGGGATAAAACTGGTGGAACAATTGGTGCAGCAAGGGCTTGTTAACGATGTCAGTGATCTCTACGGCTTAGGTCAGGAGACCCTGGCGAAGCTTGAACGTATGGGTGATAAATCGGCCGAAAACCTGTTGCTTGCGCTGGAGAAAAGCAAGCACACCCGCTTCGCCCGTTTTCTCTTTGCCCTCGGGATTCGGGATGTGGGGGAGGTAACAGCTCAGGCGCTCGCCAGTCATTTCGAGTCCCTTGAACAACTCCAGCACGCAGACGAAGAGGCCCTGCAAGCGGTTGCCGATGTGGGGCCGGTGGTGGCAAAGCAGATTAGCCTGTTTTTCTCCCAGGCCCATAACCGCGAGGTAGTTGCAGCCTTACTGTTAGCCGGTGTGGATTGGCCTGATGAGATGCCGGTGGCTGAGGATCTGCCACTGCGGGGACAGAACTTTGTGGTCACTGGTAGCATGTCCAGCATGAGTCGGCAGGAGGCCAAAGAGCGCCTGCAGGTTCTGGGTGCACGGGTTAGCGGTAGTATTTCAAGCAAAACTAATCAGCTCGTATGCGGGGAAAAACCGGGTTCCAAGCGTGCCAAGGCCGAGGCTTTGGGCATCCCGGTGCTTGACGAAAGCGCCTTCCTCGAATTTTTAAAGAGGCTGTCTTGAGTCGAGAGACCTTGAAGGTAATACTGTTATATCAACTTGTTAGGAGTTAAACATGAAGTCAGGCATTGTTGTTGCTCTGTCAATATTTCTTGGATGGTCTACGGCATTTTCCCATGGGGATGGCGACGGACACGGCATGGGCTTCGTACGTGTGGAACAGGCTTGGGCCCGGCCCAGTCCTCCGATGGTGAAAAATGGTGTGGTTTACCTGCGGTTAAAGAATCGCAGCAATAAGCCCGATCGGCTGCTTGGCGTTTCTACACCAGTGGCCAAGCGTGCTGAGCTTCATGAGCACCAGATGAAAGGCGGGATGGCGATGATGAGGCCGGTCGAGGGCATTGATGTGCCTCCCGGGGCCTTGGTGAGCCTGCATCCGGGTGGCTTGCACATCATGCTATTTGACCTCCATGAACCCCTGAAGGCGGGGCAACATTTTCCACTGAGCCTTGAGCTCACCCAGAGCGGCCGCATTGAGGCCGAGGTAGAGGTTCGGGAAATGGAAGCACATGCCAGAAAGCCCAAGGGTGGGCATCACGGCATGCACTGAACGATAAGGCCTTAGGCTTGTGAGGTCCCGTGCTTGGTGGGGGATTCCAGCGGCTCGTGGTGGGTATCCTTGATCACAGTCACGCGGTTGCGCCCACAGTTTTTGGATTGATACAGGCCGTCATCGGCCTTTTCAATCAAGTGGTGGGCATTTTCATCGCCGTTCAAACTGGCTACACCGAGGCTGATGGTGGCATTGATCTCGTATTTACCGATAGAAATTGCACCATTTTCCACCGCGATCCGGATGCGCTCCGCCAGCTGGCTGGCTCCCACAAGCCCGGTGTTGCTCAGCACTACCATGAATTCCTCGCCACCATAGCGAAAGACGATGTCGCTATCGCGGACACTCTCACTGATCTCCGCTGCAACCGCCTGCAACACCTGGTCACCTACTGGATGTCCAAAGGTATCGTTGACGGCCTTAAAGCGATCCAGGTCCAGCATGATGATAGACAGGGGGGTGGAATAGCGTCCCGCAAGCTGGATTTCCCGAGCCAGATTATGGTCCAGGCTGGCGCGGTTGCGCAGGCCTGTTAAAGCATCCTGCATCGATGCACGCAGCGCCTTTTCATAGCGCAGTGAATTGTGCAGAGGATGCACGAAGTTACACAGGAGATCTTCGAAGATATTGGTTTCTTCCTCGCTGAAGGGATGATTGCGGGTGAAATGCACCGCACCAAGGTTATCGCCGTGCAACACGACATCGTAATGGCAAGAGTGCTTGCCCAACTCTCCTTTCTGAAATTCTATCTCGCTACCTGGGGCGCTGAAGTGGATGCTGTCGTAGTTGATGATGGCCGCAGTGTATTCCGAAAAGATACGTACCAACTCCTCGGTGTCCAGCGTGGTCTGCAGGGCCCGGGCAAGTGTGAGCAACCATCCCCGGTTGGGGCGATTTGGCTTTTTTACCGGTTGCAAGGTCCTTTTTGGCATGATGGCAATATTCTGTTTTCGACTATTTGTTCTGTTAATAAACCTGTTTTCGGCAGAAGGCAATGGAATAGGCATCCGGTTTCCCCCAGGGGTTTTTATTAGTGGTCTGGGATTTACAGTGCGAAATGTGTGCCAATTAATAAGATGCATAGATAAAAACTAGCATAATCACCATCTTATGCAAGTTTTATTATATGGATTCTTGGCGTGGGACAGTTAATTGGCGTTTTTCGGGTTCTGGCGGGGATTTTTTGGAGGGGGCGTCAGTTTATTGACGCGAAAGGGGCGTGTTAGTGCTAAAAATCTCCGAATTCCCTGTAAGTGGGGGCTGGAGAGCGGGAAGAAGAGCCATCGATGTCGGCAGTTTATTGCCGCCCGGGGCAATCCTAAGTCCGACAGACTCCTAGCTGAAACTGTAGGCTTGACCGTTGATGCCACGGCTGTCGGGGCCAAGCAGGTAGAGGTAGGGCATGACGATCTCCTCGGGAGCCAGCAGGCTTTGCGGATCCTCCGCCGGGTAGGCCGCAGCCCGCATATTGGTTCGTACCCGGCCCGGGTTAAAACTGTTGACCCGCAGGGTGCCGCTTGCTTCGACTTCTTCGGCTAGAACCTGCATGAGGCCCTCTGAGGCGAACTTGGAGACTGCATAGGCCCCCCAGTAGGCACGTCCATGGAAGCCAACATTGGAGGAGGTGAACAAAATGGAGGCATCTGCCGCCCGTTCCAATAGGGGCAGGCAGGCGCGGGTGAGGAAGAAGGCGCCGTTCACATTGACCTGCATGACCTCCATCCACTCGGTCTCATCGTAGTGCAGCAGTGGCGACAGGCTACCGAGGATACCGGCGTTGTGGACCAGGCCCTCCAGGCCACCAAGTTCAGCCTCCACCCGGGTGGCTAATTGCTGATAATCGTCGGGTGCGGCACCCGCCAGGTTGAGTGGATAGAGAGCAGGTTGGGGACCACCGGCATCAATGATCTGGTCGTAGACCGCCTCAAGTTTGTGCACGGTGCGCCCCAGCAGGATGACCGTTGCCCCGTGCCCGGCCAAGGCCAGACTAACGGCCCGGCCGATGCCATCACCGGCACCGGTGACCAGGATCCGTCGATCTGCCAACAGCCTTGGAGTGGCCTGATAGTCGGAAGGAATCTGTTTCTGGGACATGGGTTTGCGGCCTTTAATTATGTCTGCGGCAGGCAGGCGAGCAATTCGCGTGGGCTTTCAATGATGATGTCGGCACCCCAGCTATAAGGATCATCTGTAGGGAGTATATAGCCGAAAAGGGCGGTTACGGTGCCGGTGCCGGCGCGCAGCCCTGCTTCGATATCCCTTTGGGCATCACCGACATAGAGGCAGTGCTGCGGTACGCTCCCTGTCTGTTCGCAGGCGTATAACACGGGGGCGGGATGTGGCTTGCGCCGGGCGGTGGTGTCACCGCTGACGACGCAAGCAGTCCTGGATGAGAGATCCAGTGCTGCCACCAGGGGATCGGTGAGATAGGCGGGCTTATTGGTGACGATTCCCCACTGAAGTCCAAGTGCCTCTATGCGATCGAGCACTGCTTCCATGCCGGGAAACAGGCGGGTGGCCGAGCTGATATCTGCCGCATAGTGCTCTAGAAAGCGTTTACAGAGGCGCTCGAAGTCCGGGTGCTCTGGTGCTATGTCAAAGCCATGACAAATCATAGCCCGGGAGCCGTGGGAAACGCTGGGCCGGATGTGTTCCAGTGGCAATGCCTGCAGTTTCTCTTCCACCCGAACGCGGTTGAGGGCCGCCGCCAGATCCGGGGCGGTATCCACTAACGTGCCGTCCAGATCAAAGAGTACCGTATGCAAGGAGTCAGGCGTGGGCATCATCAGCTTTTACGTTGAAAATGCATCAGGTAATTGACCCTCACATCCGTGGTGAGGCTGCATCTGCGGCTCAAGGGGTTGTAGCGCAGACCACTCAAATCCTGCAGTGTTAGAGCACTTGCCCGGGCGCTGGCGCTTAGCTCTGAGGGGAGGATGAAACGTTCATAGTCGTGGGTGCCGCGGGGCAGCAAGCGCATCAGATATTCAGCACCGAGGATGGCTGTCAGGTAGGCGCGGGGAGTGCGGTTGATGGTGGAAAAGAACACCATGCCGCCAGGTCGCACCAGTTTGGCAGCAGCCTTAATGACGGAATCCGGGTTGGGGAGGTGTTCGAGCAGCTCCATGCAGGTAACCACATCAAAGGTGCCTTCTTGCTCGCTGGAAAATGCCTCCGCCGTGGTGTGTTTATATTCCACCTCGACCCCGGATTCATAGCCGTGCAGACGGGCTACACCCAGTACCTCGGTACCCGCATCTATCCCTGTGACCCGCGCGCCGGCGGTGGCCATGGCCTCGGACAATAGGCCACCACCGCAGCCGATATCCACCACCTGCTTGCCAGCTAATGGTGCGCGAGCATTGATATATTCCAGGCGTACGGGATTGAGATCGTGGAGTGGGCGGAACTCGCCCTCAGGGTCCCACCAGCGAGCCGCGAGCTGATCAAATTTCGCCACCTCCGCGGGGTCAATATTCTGTTGTTCGGGCTCCATTTTGCCTATGCCTTGTTGATGCGCGTTTGCCAGCGCCCGACACGTTCCCGTAACTCAGTTTCATCCAGGGTCGTGAGGGTGCGTCCCTTGAGCACGTGGCGGCCGCCAATCCACACATCGCTTACCTGCTCACGGCTGGCGGTATAAATCAGTTGTGACACCGGGTTGTAGACGGGCAGTGTTTCCAGCCGATTAAGGTCCACCGCCACGAGATCGGCTGCTTTATTCGGCAACAGGGAGCCGATATTTTCACTCAAGCCAAGCGCTTGTGCGCCACCAAGCGTCGCCATTTCCAACACCCTGCTGGCGGGCAGTGCGCTGGCCTCACCGGATACCCCCTTGGCCAACAGTGCGCTGGTACGCATTTCTCCCAGCATGTCGAGGTCATTGTTGCTCGCTGCACCGTCAGTGCCGATGGCCAGATTGACACCCGCTGCGAGCAGTCCGTTGGCGGGGCAAAAGCCGGTGGCGAGCTTGAGGTTTGATTCCGGGCAATGCACCACGTGGGCGCCACAGGCGGCCAGTTCCGCTATCTCTGTTTCCAGCAGTTGGGTCATGTGCACCGCCAGCAGGCGGGGTGAGAGCAGGCCCAGCTCTTTTAGCCGGGCCAGGGGGCGGACACCATGGGCATTTACACTGCCGCCGATTTCGTCGGCAGTCTCGTGGACGTGCATGTGAACGGGGATATCCAGTTCCTCGGCGAGTATGCCTATTTTCTCCAGTACCCCCGGCGATACCGTGTAGGGAGCATGGGGTGCAAAACTGGTGTATATCAGGGGGTCGTTGCGATATTGATCGTGTACAGCAATGCCCTTGGCTAGGTATTCCTCCGCATTACTCGCCCATACGCTGGGAAAATCTATGACAATGAGCCCGACGGTGGCACGGATGCCCGCGTCACTGGCCACTCGGGCGGTTTCACCGGGAAAGAAATACATGTCATTGAAACAGGTGGTGCCGCCACGGAGCATCTCCGCGATGGCCAACTGACTGCCATCGCGCACGAATTCCTCACCAACCCAGCGCCGCTCCGCCGGCCAGATATGGCCTTCCAACCATTCCATCAGCGGCAGATCGTCCGCCAGCCCACGGAACAGGCTCATGGCCGTATGGGTATGGGCGTTGACCAGACCCGGGATGAGAAGGTGGGTGTCGAGCTGATGGCACAGCTCCGCACGATAGTGACGAGCGGCCTCTTCCGAGGGGAGAATCTCGATGATGCGCCCTTCGTGCACCGCGATGGCATGGTCTGTGTGGACCGTGTTGGCGGGCTCTACCGGTGCAATCCAGCGGGCGTGTATCAGGATATCGATATTTTGCATGATGATGGCTTCAGGCTTTGAGCCCGCGCATGATAAAGGGGAAGGCGGGATTGTTGCCAGAGTTTGTCTGGCTACCCGAATATATTCCCATGGTACTAAGGAATCTCTAATCTATTCGTGGACTCGTATCTTGCGTCCAAAAGGCCCATCTTTAGTCGTTGCTGCTCTTCGCAATAGGTTGACTCATGTGCGATCAGCGCCCCAAAGCTGAACATTTTAAATCACAAACGACTTCGCCCGGAATAAATCAGAGCTTCCCTAAAGGATATTCAATGAACGAACTTGATTCTGTGCGGCCGATACGCTGGTCTCGGGAAGGACTTTTCCTGCTGGACCAACGTTTGCTGCCAGGGCGTTGCGTTGAGCTCCAATGCACCAGCGCGGCGGATGTAGCCACTGCGATAAGAGATATGGTGGTACGTGGGGCGCCGGCTATTGGTATTGCGGCAGCCTTCGGAGTCGTACTTGCCGTACGCAGTCGCTATCGGGAGAACCCCGACAACTGGCGTAATTCCATTGCTGTGGATGTCGAACTGCTGGCCGCTTCTCGGCCTACCGCGGTTAATCTGTTCTGGGCGCTAAAGCGGATGGCCGCCCTGACGGTGACGGAAGGAGAGGATCCGGTGCCGCGTTTTGAGGCCGAGGCAAAGGCTATTCATAACGAGGATATTGCGGCTAATCATCGCATGGGAGAACTGGGTGCGGCGCTTATCAGCGAGCCCTGCAATATGCTGACGCATTGTAATGCCGGGGCCCTGGCCACCGGGGGATACGGTACTGCCCTCGGGGTAATACGCAGTGCCTTTGCCACGGGTAAATTACAGCAAATCTACGCGGATGAGACACGTCCCTGGCTACAGGGTGCACGACTGACTGCCTGGGAACTGGCCGAGGATGGCATTCCCACCCGGCTTATTGCCGATGGCGCTGCAGCTTATCTGATGCAATGCGGCATGATCCGCTGGGTGGTGGTGGGCTCCGATCGAATTGCTGCAAACGGGGATGTTGCCAACAAGATCGGAACCTATGGTCTGGCCGTGAACGCGCATCATCACGGCGTAGGATTTATGGTGGTTGCGCCTACTTCCACCATTGATATGAGCATTGTTTCCGGGGCAGAGATTCCTATTGAGGAACGCACTACCGATGAACTGCTTAACTTCCAGGGCGTTTCCATTGCTCCGAAAGAGGGGACGGCCTGGAATCCGGTCTTCGATGTTACTCCGGCAGCCTTAGTCGATGTGCTGGTGACGGAACGGGGCGTGGTCCATACCCCCGATCGCGAGAAACTCAGCAATTTGATGGCCCACACTCGTTGAGCGCGACGGGTCAGACATCTGAGCGCAGCACGTACTAGGAGCCTGTCATTCCACCCTGGGTTTCTGTGTTTCAGTTTTCTGGCCATCGGCCGCTATAAACCCGGCAAACCGTAGTTGGACAGACAACATGGCGGAAGAATTGGGCAAAAACGATGAAGTGGCGGTGGCCACCGTACAAGGTAAGAGTTCGACTCCCGCCACAGGCCGGTCTTATGGGGGGTTTGCACCCGCCATGGGTGAGCAAAGCTGTCTTCGCCTGGAGTCCGATGAGCGTGATCCGGATATGACCGCCGCCTGGTCAGTGCCCTGGTCGGATTTTATGATGGTGATGTTTATTCTCTTCGCCGTTCTGCTGGCTGTGGAGATGCAAGATGGTGATGTGGCGGAGATGTTTGCCACCGCCGAGACGGAATTGCAGCCTCAGCTGGAAGCAACTGCAGCGGAAGCCGCTTATCCATTGGCGCCGGCCAAAGAGCCGGACCCCACCGCAGACACTAAGGAAGCACCCACACCGGAGCGGATCTTGCGAGAAAGCCGGGAAGCGGTGATTAACGCCAACCTCGATACTGTGGATGTAGCTCTGACAGAGAATAAAGCGATTAGGGTCAGCGTCCGCGGCCCGATGTTTTTTGACCTGGGCAAGGCGGATCTCAAACCCAGTGCTGCCAGATTCCTGCAGGGGCTGGCGACGGTTATTCAGCGTAATCCCTTCGTCATCCAAGTGGTGGGCCACACCGATGATTTCCCCATAAATACCGAGCGTTTTCCCAGCAACTGGGAGCTGTCGGTTACCCGTGCCACCGTAGTTGCACGCTATCTGATCGCGCGCGGTGGTATTAATCCTGCGCGCTTTACGGTGATGGGCCACGCGAAGCACCGGCCCGTGGTACCCAATGACACACTGGAAAATAAGGCGTTGAACCGTCGCGTGGAAATCATCATTACCCGTGAGGAGGCCCCTGTTCAGGGGGAGAGAGCGCAATGAGGGGATATAACTGGATTGCCATTTTGTTGTGCGTGATCATCTTTTTGGCCACCTTCCTCACCGGTGATGGCTCTGCACTAATGCTCAATGTCATAGGTATCTCGGTGGTGATTTCCGGTACCTTTGGGGCCACTTTTCTGAGCTATCCCCATGGCGACATCAGTGCCGCCTTCAAGGTGGCGCGTAACAGCTACCTGGTGGAGCCCCCTACCGCCAAGGAGATCGTTAACGGACTGATGGACCTCTCTATTCGTTCTCGTCACGAGGGTATTTTATCGCTGGAGAATGCCGAGGAAGAAACCACCATCATGTTCCTGAAAAGCGCCCTGGGTATGCTCGTGGATGGATATCGACCAGTGGAATTTCGTGATGTGCTCTATACGGAGATGTATTTCTTTCAGCAACGGCGCCGCCAACAGGAGCGCGTATTTCGCCACATGGCGCGCTTGGCCCCCTCTTTTGGTGTCGCCGGTAGCGTCATTGGCTTGATTGGCATGCTGGCGGGCATTGGCGAGGTCGGGGTAGTGATCAAGACCATTCCTGTGGCCCTGACCTCCACCCTCTACGGCATCGTGCTGGCTAATTTTGTGTTTATTCCGGCGGCCGAGAGCATTGCCGTCAAGACCCGTAAAGAGCTTTTGATGCAGAAGTTGGTCGTCGAAGGCGTGGGCACCATTGCCAGTGAGCATAATACGGTTCGACTACAAACCAAGCTGGAGTCCTTCCTGACCCCGGCTGCCCGTGCCGAGAATCACCAGAGTTTCGAGGACTTGCGCAATAAATATCAGGAACTCAAGCTTGCCCGTCTTGAAGGGGCCGGCGATACCGCCTGAGTTGCACCCCTGAAAGGCGGTGCAAAACTGCACCTTCTACAATGCCTTTTTCCCTTACTGGTTCCCGCATCATAAGTGGGCCAGTTCCCCCCGGCTTGTGCTAAAATCCCAGCCTTTTAGATAGCTCCTTTTCCCCCGCGCAAACGGGATTTATCGGGTGGTTCTGAATGGCTGAATTTGCGAAGGAAATCCTCCAGGTCGACATTGAGGAGGAGATGAAGCAGTCCTATCTCGATTACGCTATGAGCGTGATCGTGGGGCGCGCCCTGCCGGATGTCCGTGATGGCCTGAAACCGGTACATCGGCGGGTGCTCTACGCTATGAGCGAGCTGGGCAATGCCTGGAATCGTCCTTACAAGAAGTCTGCCCGTGTGGTGGGTGATGTCATTGGTAAATACCATCCCCATGGCGACACGGCGGTGTATGACGCCATCGTGCGTATGGCTCAGCCCTTTTCCCTGCGCATGCCACTGGTGGATGGTCAGGGCAACTTTGGCTCCGTGGACGGTGATGCGCCGGCGGCCATGCGTTATACAGAAGTACGGATGTCCCGTTTGGCCCACGAAATCATGGCGGATCTCGATAAAGAGACCGTGGATTTCATCCCCAATTACGATGAACAGGATCACGAGCCGACAGTATTGCCCACCCGGGTACCCAATCTGCTGATTAATGGATCGGCGGGCATTGCAGTGGGTATGGCCACCAATATTCCGCCGCATAACCTCACCGAGGTCACTAACGCCTGCATTGCCTATGTGGATGATCCGGAGATCGGTGTTGAGGGCCTGATGGGCCACATTCCGGGTCCGGATTTTCCCACGTCGGCGATTATTAACGGTGCTAAGGGCATACACGAGGCCTACCGCACCGGTCGTGGCCGTATCCATGTACGTGCCCGCAGTCATATCGAATTTGGGGAGGGCGGAAGTCGGGATCGCATCATCGTTACTGAACTGCCCTTTCAGGTGAACAAGGCCCGGCTGGTGGAAAAGATTGCCGTGTTGGTGCGAGAGAAGAAGGTTTCGGGGATTGCCGAACTGCGCGATGAGTCAGACAAGGACGGTATGCGCATGGTGATCGAGGTGCGCCGTGGGGAAGTTCCCGAGGTGCTGCTCAACGTGCTGTATCAGCAGACCCAGCTACAGACTGTGTTTGGCATCAATATGGTGGCCCTCATCGACGGCCGGCCCCAGCTGCTAAATCTCAGGCAGATCATTGAGGCTTTTATTCGCCATCGCCGCGAGGTGGTCACTCGGCGCACTCTGTTTGAGCTACGTAAGGCGCGTGAGCGCGCCCATATCCTGGAAGGCCTGGCAGTGGCGCTATCTTCCATTGATGAAGTGATTGCACTGATTAAAGCCTCTGCCAACCCGGCCGCGGCAAAGGCGGGGTTGCTGGCCCGGGTTTGGCCCGCTGAGTTGGTGGCGGAGATGGTGCAACGGGCGGGGGCTGAGAGTCGTACCGATGCCATGGCGGACTATGGTTTGCGTGAGGATGGCTATCACTTGTCACCGATTCAGGCCCAGGCTATTTTGGATCTGCGTCTGCACCGTCTCACCGGGCTGGAACAGGACAAGCTGCTGGAGGAATTCAAAGGCTTGCTGGCGGCCATAGCTGAGTTGCTGCGTATTCTGAATAATCCGGAACGCCTGATGGAGGTCATCCGTGAAGAATTGGTAGCGCTCCGTGATCAATACGGGGATCAGCGGCGCAGCGAGATCGTGGAACAGCACATCGGATTAAATCGTCAGGATCTGGTGGTTCCCGAGGATGTGGTGGTGACCCTTTCTCGCGCTGGTTATGTCAAGGCCCAGCCGGTGGATGAGTATCGTGCGCAGCGGCGTGGCGGACGCGGTAAGACCGCCGCCCGGGTGAAGGAAGCCGACTTGGTCGATTACCTGCTGGTGGCCAATACCCACGACACTATTCTGTGCTTTTCCAGCCGTGGCAAGGTCTTTTGGCTCAAGGTCTATGAGCTGCCTCAGTCCGGGCGCAGCACCCTGGGTACCCCCATCGTGAATCTGCTGAAGCTGGAGGATGGCGAGCGTATCAGCGCCATTTTGCCACTGCAGGACTTTTCCAGGCCGGGTTATGTGTTTATGGCCACGGCTGGTGGTGTGGTGAAAAAATGTGCGCTGGAGAATTTCTCGCGCCCCCGTAGCAACGGCATCATCGCCATCGAACTTCGGGGTGAGGATCAGTTGGTGGGAGTCGCCATTACTGACGGCACCCAGGAGATTATGTTGTGCAGCGATGGCGGCAAGATCATCCGTTTCAACGAGAGTGAAGTGCGACCCATGGGGCGGACCTCCCGCGGTGTACGCGGGATGACACTGACCGGGAAACAGCAACTCATTGCCTTGTTGCCGGTGGAGGCCGGGCATCTGGAGCTGAGTCGGGTATTGACGGCAACCGAGCACGGTTACGGCAAGTGCACCCGGGTGACGGAATTTCGTACTCAGGGACGTGGCGGCAAGGGGTTGATTGCTATCCAGAGTAGCGAGCGCAATGGCGCCATGGTGGGGGCTCTGTTGGTGGAGGAGGCCGATGATGTGGTGCTGATTTCCAATGGTGGCGTGCTGGTGCGCACCGCAGTGGATGGCATTAGTGTGCTGGGGCGGAATACCCAGGGGGTCAAGCTGATTAATTTATCGAAGAAGGAATCGCTTATCGGTCTGGAACGGATAAGCGAGGACGAGCAATCTAACGAGGCCGGGGAGAAGGAAGCAGATGACACGCCTGTATAATTTCAGCGCTGGACCGGCGACCCTGCCGGATGCGGTGCTTGCACGTATCCGCGAGGACATTCCGGAGTGGCAGGGGCTGGGCAGCTCGGTGATGGAGGTGAGTCACCGTGGAGCGGAGTTCATGGCCTTGGCGGCGGCCGCAGAGGAGCGTCTGCGTAGCCTGCTTGCTATTCCAGCGGGCTATCGCGTGCTCTTTCTTCAGGGCGGGGCCAGCCTGCAGTTTTCCGCGGTGCCACTTAATTTGTTGCGTGGCCGGGAAACGGCGGACTACGTGGATACTGGAATCTGGTCACACAAGGCGCTGGCCGAGGCCAAGCGCTATTGCCAAGCCGGTGTCGCCGCCAGCAATGCAGAACAGGCGGATTTTGCCATTCCCGCTCAGCAGGACTGGCAACTCAATCCCGATGCCGCCTATCTCCATTACACCCCCAACGAGACCATTGCCGGGGTAGAGTTTCACTGGATTCCGGATAGCGGTTCGGTGCCGTTGGTGGCGGATATGTCCTCTACCATCCTCTCCCGCCCCCTGGATATAGATCGCTTTGGGCTGATCTATGCCGGGGCGCAAAAGAATATCGGTATCGCCGGGCTGACCGTGGTGATCGTGCGTGAAGATTTAATCGGCGAGGCTATGGCCTGTACGCCGGGCCTGCTGGACTATGCGGTACAGGCCAAAAGCGACTCCATGCAAAACACCCCCTGTACCTTTGCCTGGTATGTGGCGAGCCTGGTTTTTGAGTGGATCGAGGCATTTGGCGGGCTCGAGGCCATGGCTGAGTACAACCGGCGCAAGGCCAAGAAGCTCTATGCAGCCATTGATGCCTCGGACTTCTATCGCAATCCGGTTGCCCATGAGTGTCGCTCGTGGATGAACGTGCCCTTTTTGCTCGCCGACGATGGCCTGAATGCGGCATTTCTGGAGCAATCAAAAGCCACGGGATTGCTGGCTCTCAAGGGGCACCGCGCCGTTGGTGGCATGCGTGCAAGTATTTACAATGCGATGCCAGAAGCCGGTGTGGACAGCCTGATTGAATTCATGGCGGAATTTGAATGCCGCGCATAGCACTTAAGGACTCGAACAGACAATGTATAAAATTCTTAGCCTGAACAATATCTCGGTGGCGGGGCTTGATCGCCTGCCGCGGGAAAGCTACGAAATTGCTTCGGAGATCCAGCATCCGGATGCCATCCTGCTGCGCTCCGCTTCGATGCACGATTACACCATTCCGGACAGTTTGCTGGCGGTGGGGCGAGCCGGTGCCGGGGTTAATAATATCCCGTTGGACAAGTTCACTGCGCGCGGTATTCCGGTCTTCAATACACCGGGCGCCAATGCCAATGCGGTGCTGGAACTGGTGGTTTCCGGGCTCTTTCTGGCGGCGCGGAATATTTGTCAGGCCTGGGACTTTAATCGTGGCTTGAGCGGCAGTGATGAGGAAATCAGCCGCCAGGTGGAGGCTCACAAAAAACAGTTTGTGGGCTTTGAATTACCGGGCCGTACCCTCGGCATTATTGGCCTGGGTGCCATCGGCTCGCGGGTAGCCAATGTGGCTATCGGCCTTGGCATGAACGTCATTGGCTACGATACCAAGATCACGGTGGAGCGGGCCTGGAAACTGTCCTCGGATATCCAGCAGGCGGCCAGCATTGGCGACTTGCTGGCGCGCTCGGATTTTGTCAGCGTGCACGTTCCGCTGGTAGCGGAAAATCGTAATCTGATTAATGCCGATCGCATTCGCATGATGCGAGAGGGTGCGACGCTGCTAAATTTTGCCCGCCAGGGGATCGTCGATGATGAGGCGGTAGTCGAGGCTCTGGATGAAAACCGGCTGCACACCTATGTCACGGATTTCCCGACCCAGCGCCTGCAGGGGCTCGACAAGGTAATCTGTTTACCGCATCTCGGTGCCTCCACCCGCGAGGCAGAGGATAACTGCGCGATTATGGTGGCGGATCAGGTGCGCGCTTTCCTGGAAGACGGCAACATCCGCAACTCAGTGAATTTCCCCGAGGCGGTGATGCCGCGTAACTCGGGTAACCGTATTGTTATCGTCAATGCCAATGTACCCAATATGCTGGGGCAAATTTCCACCACCCTGGCGGAGGTTGGCTTGAACATTATCGATATGCTCAACAAGTCTCGAGACGGTTTGGCCTATACCGTCACTGATGTGGAGCAGCCTATTCCCGATTCGGTGGTGGAGACCTTGTCGGCAATTGAAGGTGTGCTCACGGTGCGCACTCTTTAGCTCGGCTATGGCCAGCCAATACGAAGAGCATCTGGCAACGGTGCGCGATCAAATCGATCGCCTGGATCGTGAAGTGCTGGAGCGCTTTAGCCAACGCGCACGGCTCGCCCAGGAAGTGGCGAAGATCAAGGAAGATGGAGAGGGTAACGAGGATTATTATCGACCCGAACGGGAGGCCCAGGTATTACGCGCTCTGCTTCAGGAAAATCCGGGGCCATTGGCCGATGCTGAGGTAGCGCATCTGTTCCAGGAACTAATGTCGGCCTGTCGGGCGCTGGAGAACGCCATGGCGGTGGCCTTTCTTGGCCCCCGTGGTACCTACACTGAGGTGGCTGCTCTCAAGCACTTCGGGCGGGCAGTACAGGTGACTCCACTGGAGAGCATTGATGCGGTCTTTCGTGAAGTAGAGGCCGGCGGCTGCGAATATGGTGTGGTGCCGGTGGAGAATTCTACCGAAGGGATGGTCAGCCATACGCTGGATATGTTTGTCCGTTCCCAATTGCAGATCTGCGGTGAGGTGAATATTCCTATTCATCACCATCTGCTGGGAAAAGGGGGTGAACTCAATGACCTGCGCCGCATTTATTCTCATCAGCAGTCCTTCGCACAGTGCCGGCGCTGGCTCGACGGGCATCTTCCCCAGGTGGAAAAGGTTGCGCTAAGCAGCAATGGCGAGGCGGCTCGTCGTGCGGCCATGGAACCGGAAACCGGGGCCATCGCCGGAGAGACTGCGGCCTCTGCCTACGGCCTGCAAACGATTGCGGAAAATGTGGAAGACGAGCCTGATAACACTACCCGTTTCCTGGTGGTTGGCAAGCGTTCGGTGCCGGCCAGTGGCGTGGACAAGACCTCCTTGCTGATCTCTGCCAAGAATCAGCCGGGTACGCTATTCCGTTTACTCAAGCCCTTTGCGCAAAGAAACATCAGTATGACTCGAATCGAGTCGCGTCCGGCTCGTCGTGGCCGTTGGGAGTATGTGTTTTTCGTGGATGTGGATGGCCATGTGGAGGACCCGGAGGTACGGGCCGCTCTGGAGGAACTTGAGGACACCGCCGGTATGGTGCGTGTGCTAGGCGCTTATCCAAAGGCCAGCTGGTAGCTGATGGATGCCAAATTTCTTTCCCTGGCTTTGCCGGGGGTACAGGCGCTGTCTCCCTATGAACCGGGCAAACCCATCGAGGAATTGCAGCGTGAATTGGGTCTGTCCGAGATCGTCAAACTGGCCTCTAATGAGTCGCCTTTGGGTTGTGGACCCGCTGCACTCAAGGCCGCTGGTGCGACCCTTAATGAATTAGCGAGATATCCAGACGGCAGTGGCTTCGGGCTGAAACAAGCCTTGTCTCTGAAGCTCAACGTAGATACCGATTGCCTGACCCTTGGTAATGGCTCCAACGATGTGCTGGAACTGGTGGCACGGGCCTTTCTGAGTCCTGAGCACGAGGCGCTTTTCTCCGAACACGCCTTTGCCGTCTATCCGTTGGTAACCCAGGCCATCGGGGCTCGTGCGGTAGTGAGCCCGGCGCGTGACTGGGGCCATGATCTGGAGGCCATGGCGGCCCGTATCAGTCTACGTACCCGCGTCATATTTATTGCCAATCCCAATAATCCCACCGGTACGTGGATTGACTGCGAGACCCTTGAACATTTTCTGGATGGGGTGCCTGCAACCACTTTGGTGGTGCTGGATGAGGCCTACTTCGAGTATGTTGCCGAGCCAAATTATCCGGATGGGGTGGGCCTGTTGCCTCGCTATCCCAATTTGATCGTTACCCGTACCTTTTCCAAAGCCTATGGGCTTGCCGGCTTGCGGGTCGGTTACGGGGTTTCCAGTCCTGAGGTGGCGGATCTGTTGAATCGGGTGCGCCAGCCTTTCAATGTAAATAGTGTTGCCCTGGCCGCAGCAACGGCCGCACTGGCCGATAGTGAGCACCTGGCAGCTAGCGTGGCGGCCAATCAGGTAGGCATGGCCCAACTGGTGGCGGGTTGTCAGACTCTGGGGCTTTCCTATATACCGTCTGCGGGAAATTTTCTTACCGTGGATGTGGGTCACTCTGGGCGCACTATCTACCAGGCCTTATTGGAAAAAGGTGTGATCGTTCGTCCCATTGAGGCCTACGGCATGCCTCAACACCTGCGCATCAGCGTCGGTTTGAAGACCGAGAATATGCGTTTTTTGCAGGCACTGGAGGTTGTCTTGAAGGAGCGCGTATGTTGATCCAGCGCTTGTGCATCGTGGGTGTCGGGCTCATGGGCGGATCCCTCGCCCGGGCCCTACGACAAGCCGGTGCCTGTGCTGAAATCGTGGGTGTCGGGCGGCGCGTAGAGAGGCTTGAAAAGGCCGTCAGTCTTGGAGTAATTGACGGCTACGACACAGACATCGCGCGCGCGGTAGCTGACGCCGATATGGTGGTACTGGCAGTGCCCGTGGGTGCCTTGGAGCACTGCTTTAGCGCCATGAAAGGGCATCTTGCAGCGGATGCTGTGGTCACTGATGTGGGCAGCGTCAAACGCCATGTGCTCCGAGCTGCCGAGTCGGCCTTGGGTGCGGTTCCGGACTATCTGGTTCCCGGGCACCCCATTGCGGGAGCGGAAAAGAGTGGCATAGAGGCAGCCGACGCTAGCCTGTATCAACATCGCCGGGTGATTTTGACGCCTACAGAGCAGACCGATTCCAAAGCCCTGGAGCGGGCGCGTGCCATGTGGCAGGCCGCCGGCGCCGAGGTGGTGGAAATGGAGGCGGGGTATCACGATGCGGTGCTTGCAGCCACCAGCCACCTGCCACACGTGCTCGCCTACGCTCTGGTAGATGTGCTCGGGAATATGCGCGAGCACCCGGATATCTTTCGCAATGCAGCAGGAGGCTTTCGTGATTTCAGTCGTATTGCATCCAGTGATCCGGATGTTTGGCGGGATATTTGCCTCACCAATTCTGATGAGATAGCCCGTGTGCTGGCCCGCTACCGTGAGGAACTGGCATGCCTGGAGGCGGATATACGTGCTGGTAACGGCGATCAGCTACGGCGGGTCTTCCAACGTGCCAAGGCCTTGCGCGACCAGTATGCCAAGGGTGAACTCAACGGTGACTGAGGCGCCGATCGATAGCGGGGGATTGGTATTTCAGCTCATTCCCGGTGGCTGTCTGCAGGGGCGGATACGGCCACCGGGGGATAAATCCATATCCCACCGCGCACTGATGTTTGGTGCCCTGGCGGAGGGTGAAACCCGGATCGAAGGCTTTTTGGAGGGGGAGGATACCCTCGCCACCCTGGCGGCTTTTCGCGCCATGGGCGTGGAGATAGGCCAGCCCGCAGCACATGAATTAGTCATTCAGGGGGTGGGTCTGCACGGTTTGAAGGCACCGAATGAGCCCCTGTATCTGGGTAACTCGGGTACCGCCATGCGCCTGCTTTCCGGGCTGTTGAGCGGTCAGACTTTCGACTCTGTGCTCACGGGTGATCCCTCCCTTTCTCGTCGTCCCATGGGACGGGTGACGGTGCCGCTGGCAAAAATGGGGGCACTCATTGACAGCAATGAGGCCGGGACGCCACCGCTCAACATTCATGGTGGAAGAGCACTCACAGGCTGTCGGCACCGTTTGCTGGTGGCCAGTGCACAGGTGAAATCCTGCTTGCTGCTCGCCGGGCTGTATGCCACGGGCCAGACATCGGTACAGGAACCGGCGGTTACCCGAGACCATACCGAGCGTATGTTGCAGGCCTTCGGTTATCCAGTGGAAGTGGCCGATGGGCATATCTCATTGCAAGGTGGTGGCCGACTCCGGGGCGGAGCATTACAGGTGCCCGCGGACATTTCTTCTGCGGCTTTCTTTCTGGTGGGAGCGGCCATTTCTGCGGGCTCGGAGCTGCTAATTGAAAATGTCGGCGTGAATCCCAGTCGCCTGGGAGTGATTCATATACTCCGGCTGATGGGGGCGGAGGTGGAATTTCGTAACCCCCGGGAGTTTGGCCGTGAGCCGGTGGCCGATCTCCACGTCAAGGCCAGTACCCTGCAGGGGATACGCATTCCGCGGGAGCAAGTCTCTCTGGCCATCGACGAATTCCCCATCATTTTTATTGCCGCTGCCTGTGCCGAGGGCGAGACCGTGCTGGAGGGCGCTGAAGAATTGCGTGTCAAGGAAAGTGATCGTATTGCAGTGATGGCCGAGGGCCTGGTGGAACTAGGCATTTCCGCGCAGGCAACGGAAGACGGCATGATTATTCAGAGCGGCGCATTTTCCGGTGGCCGGGTGCACAGCCATGGCGATCACCGCATTGCCATGGCCTTTGCCATGGCCGCACTGGTGGCCAAGGGGCCGATTGTCATTGATGACTGCGACAATGTGGCCACCTCTTTTCCTGATTTCGTGAAATTGGCCAGCGCAGCGGGCTTAAGAATTAATACGAAAGCGAGTGCAGGATGATGACAGAAAGCGTGCCTGTTATTACTCTGGATGGTCCCAGTGGGGTGGGGAAGGGCACCATTGCCTGGCATTTGGCAACCCGGCTGAGCTGGCATTTGCTTGATAGCGGTGCTCTCTATCGTTTGCTGGCGCTGGCTTCAGCGCGCAAGCAGATAGCGCTGGAGGATGAGGATGCTCTGGCGCAGTTGGCGGCCGAGATGGATGTTCACTTTCGTAGCGGTGACGAGACCTGTCCGGTGTATCCGCTGTTGGATGGAGAGCCGGTGGGAGACGAGATCCGCAATGAAAGTTGCGGTAATCGTGCCTCACGTGTTGCCCGTTACCCTGGCGTTCGCAAGGCGCTGCTGGGCTTGCAGCATGGCTTTGTTTTACCACCGGGTCTGGTGGCCGATGGGCGCGATATGGGCACCGTGGTTTTCCCTCAGGCAGCGCTGAAAATATTCCTCAGCGCAAGCCCGGAGGCGAGGGCGCAAAGACGCTATAAACAGTTGAGGCATAAAGGAATTGATGCTAGCCTTGCCCGCCTGTCCGAGGAGATAGTCGAGCGCGATGAGCGTGACCGAAACCGTGCTATCGCCCCCCTCATTGCGGCCGCAGATGCCATCGATATCGACACCACAATGCTCGATATTGACGGTGTGCTGGCGCGGGTGATGGAGGCGGTGCAGCAAAGCGGTCTGTGATCCAAACGGCCTTCCGCCGTCGACAGTGGAAGGAGAGAATGACTGCACCTCCTGGTGCGGTCTGAACAGTTACCCCTGATTGCCGGAATTTGGCATGTGGTGAGTTGCCCGGTCCCAAGGCTTGGGTTGGCACATCGTGCAAGGGGCAACTTTACTGAAAAATGAGTGTAGATCTAATGAGCGAAAGCTTCGCAGAATTATTTGAGCAGAGCCAAATTGAAGACAAGATGCGCCCAGGCGCTATTCTTTCCGGTTTGGTTGTCGATATCCGATCTGATTTCGTGATCATCAATGCCGGTCTGAAATCGGAATCCAATATTCCTATTGAGCAGTTCCGTAATGAACGGGGCGAGATGGACCTCAATGTGGGCGATCAGGTTGAAGTTGCCCTGGAGGCGGTGGAGGACGGCTTTGGGGAAACCCGCCTGTCCCGCGAAAAGGCCAAGCGTGCGCAGGCCTGGAAACGGCTCGACGATGCTTTCGAGAATTCTGAGGTGGTTACCGGCATATTGACCGGTAAGGTGAAAGGTGGTTTTACCGTGGATATCGACGATATCCGTGCCTTTTTGCCAGGTTCTCTGGTGGATGTACGACCGGTACGCGATACTGCCTATCTGGAAGGCAAGCCGCTGGAGTTCAAGGTTATCAAACTGGACCAGCAGCGTAACAACGTGGTGGTCTCCAGGCGTGCCGTGGTGGAACTGCAGTTCTCCGCAGAGCGCGAGGAATTACTCAAGAATCTGAAGGATGGTGCTGAGCTCAAGGGTGTGGTGAAAAACCTCACCGACTACGGCGCCTTTGTGGATCTCGGCGGTATCGATGGCCTGCTCCACATTACCGATATGGCCTGGAAACGGGTCAAGCATCCCACTGACGTGGTTCAGGTGGGTGACGAGATCGACGTCAAGATCCTTAAATTTGACCGCGAGCGCAATCGCGTTTCGCTGGGTTTGAAGCAGCTCGGTGCGGATCCATGGGTCGGGATTGCCGATCGTTACCCGGTGGGCAGCAAGCTGCTGGGCAAAGTGGCAAATATTGCCGACTACGGTTGCTTTGTAGAGCTTGAGGATGGTGTTGAGGGATTGGTCCATGTCTCCGAGATGGATTGGACCAACCGTAATATTCATCCCAGCAAAGTGGTACAGGTTGGGGAAGATGTGCACGTTATGGTCCTCGACCTCAACGAAGAACGTCGTCGTATTTCCCTGGGTATCAAACAGTGTGCCTCCAATCCTTGGGAAGAATTCTCTGCGCTGCATCAGCGTAACGACAAGGTGAAGGGGAACATTAAATCGATTACGGACTTTGGTATCTTCATCGGTCTTGATGGCGGTATTGATGGACTCGTCCATCTCTCGGATATCTCCTGGGATGATAATGGCGAGGAGGCGATCCGTGACTTCAAGAAGGGCGACGAGATTGAAGCTGTGGTACTGTCCGTAGATGCAGACCGTGAACGTATTTCCCTTGGAATCAGGCAGTTAGACGGCGATCCCTTCTCTGATTATGCCGCTGAAAACCCCCGTGGAAGCGTGGTAACGGGTACCATTGGTGAGGTGGATCCTCGCGGTGCGGTGATAAACCTGGCTGAAGGCATCAGTGGCTACCTGCGAGTGGGCGATATCAGCCAAGAGCGCACCGAGGATGCTCGCAGTGCCCTTTCTGAAGGCGATTCCGTTGAAGTGAAGATCGTTGCCATGGACCGTAAAAAACGCAGTATCGGCCTGTCTATTCGTGCCCGCGAGAGTGATGAAGAAAGCGCGGCAGTTGAGCAGTACAGTGGTGCGGTGGACGCAGGTGCTGCAACCCTCGGAGATCTGCTGAAGGCGCAGATGGACGACAAGGGCTAAAGGCACAAACGGTAGATACGATTCAGACCATACGTTGAGCATGCTATGACCAAATCAGAGTTAATTGAGAGAGTGGCGCATAAGCAGATGCAGTTGGCTTACCGGGATATCGAGCTAGCGGTGAAAACCATCCTAGAGTTGATGGCTGGACGTCTGGCAAGTGGTGATCGTATCGAGATCCGTGGTTTTGGCAGTTTTTCGCTGCATTTTCGCCCCGGTAGGGTAGGACGCAATCCAAAAACCGGAGAGCCGGTCTCCTTACCAGCGAAATATGTTCCGCACTTTAAGCCAGGAAAAGAACTGCGCAAGCGGGTTGACTCGGCTTAGCCTGAGCACGGCCACGGAGGCGAGTGCAGTCTGAGTCATTGAAATTGAAGGATGCCCAATGAAAATGGGCTGAAAAAACGGCATGTCCAGTTCAGGACATGCCGTTTTTTTTAGCCTGCTTTTTGGCATACTTTCCCAAGGAGTCTGTCGGACTTAGGTGTCTGTACACGGTCGCTGGCTACTCCTCCGACAAACTGTTTAGTGAGGGCAAGGCGATGCGCTATTTGTACATTTTTATCCTCCTTCTTATCTTTGCTCTGGGCCTTAGTTTTGCGGTGGAAAATGCCCACTCGGTACATTTTCGCTACTATCTTGGTGGCACCGAAATAGCACTCTCCCTGTTATTGGTACTAGCCACTTCCTTGGGCGTTTGCCTCGGTTTGTTGGCCAGCCTGGCGAATTTCTGGCGTATCAAGGCAGAGTTGCGTGGAGTGAAGCGGCGGCTGGCATCGAGTGAGCGAGAACTCGAATCCATGCGTCCGGCGTCCTTGGCTGAATCGGCCTGAGCGGATGGAGTTATTGTGGCTGCTATTGCCGGTGGCGGCATTTTCCGGATGGTGGGTGGCTAGCCGTCACAGCGGCCAGCGCAGTCGAGTACGCGCGAAAGGTGGCCTGTCGGCAGACTATTTCAAGGGCATCAACTACCTGCTAAACGAACAGCCTGACAAGGCGATTGATGTTTTTATCAAGGTGCTGGAGGTAGACGAGGACACCGCAGAGACCCATCTGGCGCTTGGTAATCTGTACCGTCGTCGTGGCGAAGTGGATCGCGCCATTCGTATCCATCAGAACCTGCTTGCGCGTGTGGGAGCAGGGGATTCCCAGCGCTTTGAGGCCCTGCTGGAGCTGGCTCAGGATCATCTCAGTGCGGGATTGCTCGATCGCGCCGAGGGCTTGTTTTCTGAGCTGGTGGAGGGCGGTCACTACAAGGTTCAGGCCTTGCGCCAGTTGATAGATATCTACGAGCAGGAAAAAGATTGGGACAAGGCCATTGCAGTGAGTGGTCAGCTGGAAGCAGAAACAGGTTTGCAGCTAGCGCCGGTGATTGCCCATTATCGTTGTGAAAAGGCCGAGCAGGCCAAGCGTGCTAATGCATTGGAGCCCGCTCTGGAGGAAATTCACAAAGCGCTGCGTGCAGATCCGGATTGTATCCGTGCCTTGCTGCTGCAAGGTGACCTCTACGTGATGCAAGCTGATTTTCCCCACGCCGCCAGCATATTTCGGCAGCTGGTGAAAAAGGATTCGGACTATCTGCCGGAGGTGGTGGAGCGTCTGCGGGTCTGTCACCAGGCAATGGGTACCTCTGCGGCGCTTATTCCGTATTTTTCCGACTTGCTGGCCCAGCATGGTGGTATCAGCGTGACTCTGAACCTGGTGGAGTTAATTCAGTACGAGAGAGGGGTGCAAGAGGCTATTCAATTTATGACCGAACATCTACAGCGACGACCTACGGTGCGCGGTTTCGATCGCCTGCTCGATCTGGAGAAGGAGCTTGGGAATCAGCCCTCTCCACCCTATATAGGAATTTTCAAGGAATTGACCATTCAGCTTATGGAAGAGCGCGCGATTTACCGTTGTGATCACTGTGGCTACTCGGCCAAATCACTGCACTGGAAATGTCCTGGCTGCAAGAACTGGAACACCATCAAGCCTATACAAGGGGTGCAGGATGAATAAGGGTCGTTTAATTGTAGCGCTGGATTTTCCTTCCGTAGATCAGGCACTAGCTATGGCAGATCGCCTGGACCCGGCCCGTTGTCGGGTGAAGGTAGGCAAGGAATTGTTTAGCCGCGGTGGCCCCGAGGTTATTGGAGCACTACGAGCTCACGGTTTTGAGATATTTCTGGATCTCAAGTTCCACGATATTCCCAATACAGTTGCTGCCGCCTGTCGCGCTGCCGCTGATCTTGGGGTATGGATGATCAATGTTCATGCCCTCGGTGGCCGCAAGATGATGGCCGCGGCACGTGGCGCGCTGGCCGACTATCAAAATGTGCCCTTATTGATTGCCGTGACGGTGCTCACCAGTCTTGATACCGAAGATCTGGCTGAGGTGGGCATTTCATCGACACCAGAGCAGATGGTCATGCGTCTGGCTCGGTTAGCATATGAGGCGGGTATGGACGGGGTGGTGTGTTCAGCACGGGAGCTAGCCCCCTTGCGTGCCGCACTGCCGGCGGATTTTCTCACCGTCACCCCGGGGATTCGCCCCCAAGGTGCAGCGGTTGCAGATCAAAAACGCGTCATGTCGCCGGGCGATGCGATACAGGCCGGGGCCAGCTATCTGGTGGTGGGTCGGCCCGTGACCGCGGCCAAGCAACCGTTGCAGGCGCTGGCCGCTATTGAGGCGGAGATAGGGAGTGTTGTTGCCTAAGGAAGCTCTCATCTACTCGTGAACTCGTATCTTGCGCCCAAAATACCCGGATTTGTCGTTACTGAATCTTCGCAATAGCCAGCTATTACGTGCGACCAGCACCTCAAATCCAGACATTTTGAATTGCAATCTACTTCGCCCAGAATAAATTCAGAGGCTCCCTAGGAGTCTGTCAGACCTAGGACTGCTCTGCTGCGGAAAGGCCATTTTGGTCATATTCCTTGTTCCTTTTCGTCTGATAGATTGACTATTATCCTCAAATGACCAAAAAATCTGTCTCAACATGGTTTTCCCTCGCTACGAGCGCCTAAATCCGACAGGCTCCTAGAGATCCTTGACGAGAATGCGGGAATTGCGTTTGTAGTTGTAGAGCGCCTGACGTTCCACCGGAAGATCAGCCAGTTGCACCGGACTAAATCCCCGCTCCTCAAACCATTGGAGTGCTTGGGTAGTGAATACATAAATGCGTTTTGCACCCATGGCCCGAGCTTCATCTTCCGCAGTTTCTAACAACTGCTCGCCGCGGGTTTCATTGCGATAATCGGGGTGTACCGAGAGGCAGGCGAGTTCCACGGCGGCGGCGTCTGGAAAGGGGTGCAGGGCCGTGCAGCCGATGATTGAGCCATCTCTTTCCATGATGAGAAAGTGCTCGATATTCGTTTCTACCTTATCGCGCGGCCGGCGTACCAGCACGCCTTCCTGTTCCAGGGGCCGGATAAGTTCGAGTATGCCCGCCACGTCTTCGATGGTGGCGCGCCGACTCTTGTCATAGGGGGTAGCACTGAGCATGGTGCCGGCACCATCCCGGGTAAAGAGCTCCCGTGGCAGGGCGCCGTTTTCTCTCCAGTCCAGCAAGTGGGTACGCGCCACACCGTTATCGCATGCAGTGATGGCTCGCGATAGGGTTTCCAAAAGCCCTCCGTGTATTTGGTCTGTGTGATGGCTAATCCAGCGTTTGCCCTGGGCTGTGGTTAGTTCGCGTATCAGCACGCCATCATCGCCAACGGGTCCGGAATTACCCACAAAGATCAATTTTGCCGCGCCAAGTTCTACCGCAATCGCGGCGGCCACTTCCGCCGCCGACAGGCGAAAGATCTCACCGGTAGGGGAATAGCCCAGGGGGGAAACGAGCACGATCGCATGGGCATTCAATTGCTGTTGTAAGGACTCCGAATCAATACGACGGACCTCTCCCGTGTATTGAAAATCAATGCCTTCATGGACTCCCAATGGTCGTGCGGTAACAAAATTCCCACTACTCACACGGATGCGTGCGCCCGCCATGGGGGAGTTGGTAACCCCGGTAGAGAGCAGTGCCTCGATGTCGAGACGCACACGCCCGGCGGCTTCTTTTACCAGTTCCAGGGTGTCGCGATCGGTGATCGGTGGTTTATGGCTGGCTTGGGTCTCGGCAGATTCGCCGGACAGACGTGCTGCAATCTGCGGCTCGGCACCGTGCACCAACACCAGTTTCACACCCAGGGCATCGAGCAGTGCGATGTCATGAATCAGGTGTTTGAAGTCGGCGCCGGCCACGACTTCGCCACCAAACTGGATCACGAAAACCTGCCCCTGATGTGCCTTAATATAAGGGACGGAGTTGCGGAACCATTCCAGTGCTGAGGATGTGTCGGTCACGATGCAGATCGCTTTTCGGTAAAAATAAGAACGGCATTATACAAGGAGCTTTGCCGTTTCTCGCCCATTAGTATTTTGCAGCACATGCGAGCTCCCCGGAGTCTGCTATTATCGCGACGCTGCAGCAGCCAGAATATCGCAGGCGAGGCAGGTTCGCTCAAATACGTGACAACGACAATCGCTCAATCTTATGTCTGAGATCATTGCTGTTAATACACAACATCGCGAGGAACTGGTGGATATCACCGATCGGGTTCGTGCGGTGGTTCAAGACAGTGGAATCGCCGATGGCCTGGTATCGATCTATGTTCAGGGGGCGACCGCGGCGATTATGATTCAGGAGAACTGGGACGAGAGCGTGCAGACTGATGTGGTGCACCTGTTGCAGCAGATAATTCCCCGTGGGGTCTGGCTGCATGACCGCCAGGACGGTAACGGTGATGCCCATCTGAAAGCAGGCTTAGTAGGGCCTTCCGAGAGTGTACCGTTGATGGGTGGGAAGCTGGCTCTATCAACCTGGCAAAATATCTTTCTGTGCGAATTTGATGGCCCCCGCAAGGCAAGAAATATTGTCTGCACTGTGCTTCCTTCTCCGTGATAGCCGTCCCTTTCGTACTAGCAGGCTGTGGCATTCCGTTTAGACAGACGCCTAAAGCTCAATAACACTGATTCATCAGGTATCCGAACATGACAAAACTAAATCGCATCAGCGCCCGCATTACCCAACCCAAGGCCCAGGGCGCGTCCCAGGCCATGCTGTATGCCACCGGCATGACCGCCGAGGATATGGACAAGGCGCAGGTGGGGATCTCCAGCGTCTGGTACGAGGGAAACAGCTGCAATATGCACCTCCTTGACCTTGCCGCCAAAGTTAAGGAAGGGGTGGTCGCCGCGGGCCTGGTGGGGATGCGTTTTAATACCATCGGTGTGAGCGATGGTATCTCCATGGGTACCGAGGGCATGAGCTACTCGCTGCAGTCGCGGGACCTGATTGCCGATTCCATTGAGACTGTTACCTGTGCGCAGTGGTATGACGCCAATATCTCCTTGCCCGGGTGCGATAAAAATATGCCGGGTTGCGTGATTGCCATGGGGCGCTTCAATCGGCCTTCTATCATGGTCTATGGGGGCACCATCAAACCGGGTTATCTGGGGGATCGTCCGCTGGACATCGTTTCCGCCTTTCAGAGTTATGGTGAATATCTCGCCGGCAGTATCGACGAGGAAGAGCGCCAGCAGATAGTCCAGTGCTCCTGCCCCGGGCCGGGGGCCTGCGGTGGTATGTATACCGCCAATACCATGGCCTCGGCAGTGGAAGCATTGGGCATGTCGCTGCCCTACAGCTCTTCTACCCCGGCCGTGGATCCAGCCAAACTGGAGGAATGTTTTCGCGCTGGCGCAGCCATCCGGCATCTGCTGGAAATTGATCTCAAGCCACGCGATATCATGACCCGTGCCGCCTTTGAGAACGCCTTGGTGATACTCATGGCGCTGGGTGGTTCCACCAATGCAGTGCTGCATCTTATTGCCATGGCACGGGCGGTGGATGTGGAACTGGGGCTGGAGGATTTTCAGTCAGTCAGCGATCGCATTCCTTTTATCGCCGATCTCAAACCCAGCGGTCGCTATGTCATGGAGGACCTGCATAACGTAGGAGGCATACCGGCGGTAATGAAATATCTGCTGGAGAAGGGTTTGCTAAATGGTGAGTGCATGACGGTGACCGGCAAGACTCTGGCGGACAATCTGACCGATATTGCTCCTTTGACAGAGGGCCAGGAGGTTATCCGTACCATTGAGGATCCGATTCAGGAGATCGGCCACATTCGTATACTTCAAGGTAACCTTGCCCCCGGCGGTTCAGTGGCCAAGATCACCGGTAAGGAAGGGACTCGTTTTATCGGCCCGGCACGGGTCTTTGACTCTGAGGAGGCGATGCTTGGCGCCCTGGAAGAGGGAAAGATTCAGAAGGGTGACGTCATTATTATTCGCTATGAAGGCCCCAAGGGTGGCCCAGGCATGCCGGAGATGCTGACGCCTACCTCGGCCATTATGGGCGCGGGGCTGGGCAAGGACGTGGCACTGATCACCGACGGCCGTTTTTCCGGTGGTTCCCACGGATTCATCATCGGACACGTGGTGCCCGAGGCTCAGGAAGGTGGCCCCATCGCCTTACTTCAGGATGGGGACCAGATCACCATCGATTCACGCGGTTGTGAGTTGAGTGTAGCGCTGAGTGATGAAGAGCTTTCCAGGCGCAAATCAGCCTGGAAGATGCCCCCATACAAGGCTAGTCGCGGTACACTCTATAAATACCTCAAGAATGTGCGTACAGCATCCGAGGGTTGTGTGACCGACGAGTAGCGCTGCCAATGGAGTAGTGTTTTTTATGTCAGACCCCAGAATACAAAAATATCGGAATCTCGCGGTGGCCATGCAACATGGGCTATTCAATGTGGTGGAGGACCATGAATCCGATGATGAGGTGGGTCAATTGGGCCATGCTCTCATCAAGCTCGCAAAATCCATGGAAGGCTGGCATCGGGAACAGGGGTTGCTGACTAAAATTACCGAGAAGATCAATCAGGGCGTGTTCATGGAGGATGTCCTGGACTTTGTTTATGAGGCCTTTAAGAGCGCTATTCCCTATAACCGTATCGGCTTTGCCTTGTTGGAAGAGGATGGGATTGTGCGCGCCCGATGGGCTCGCAGTGATGCTACAGCAGTAAAAATAAATGCGGGTTTTACACGACACCTGAGAGATACCAGCCTGGGGAAGGTGATGGAATCCGGTGAACCCCGAATTCTTAATGACCTGGAGGATTATCTGCTTAAACATCCGGACTCTAGTTCTACCCGGTTGATCCTTGAAGAAGGCGTGCGCTCCAGTCTGACTTGCCCCTTACTTGCCTTGGGAAAACCCGTGGGCTTTATGTTTTTCTCCAGTAGCGAGAAGAACACCTATAAAAATCTGCATCAGGATATTTTTCGGCGCATCGCCAATCAACTTGCCGTTACCGTAGAAAAGAGCCGTCTGTACGAAGATCTCTACCGCTTGAATAAGGAACTGAGCGAGGCCCGTGATGCGCTGGAACATCAGGCTACCCACGATGTGTTGACAGATTTGTGGAATCGTCGGGCGATCATGCGGCTGGGCGATAAGGAAATAGCCCGTGTTCGACGTACCGGCTATCCAGCCGTGGTGTTTATGGCAGATATCGATTACTTCAAAAAGGTTAACGATACCTACGGCCATCAGGCGGGTGATGATGTGCTGGAGGAAGTGGCACGCCGGCTTGAAGCCATTTCCCGGGAAGAAGATAGCGTTGGACGTTATGGTGGTGAGGAATTTCTGATCATTCTTTCTATAACCAGCGAGTGTGATATTGAGGCGGTGGCCGAGCGTTTCCGGGCCAGGGTTGAAGCGGGTGCCATCGCAACGGCTGGCAATGAGATTTTGGTGACCATGAGTATGGGTGTGGGTATTGCCCATGAGACCAGCAAAATCGACTTGTCCCAACTCATTAATCTGGCTGATCAGGCGCTGTATGAGGCAAAGGATGCCGGTCGTAATCAGGTTAAGGTCAAGGAAGCCAGCTAGGGGTTTACGCTACTGTAAGTTTGTATTTAAAGGATATGGAGGGACTTGGCTTGCAAAGCCAACGTGAGCCAAATGCGTAAAATTGTAGCTATGGGCAACCAGTGGTGTTCCAAAATTATGGCGCAAAGCTAACACCCTCATGTCTTGTTGATTCCTGTTGGTATTTGCTTATCTCCAGTGCTGACGATACCGTGTGGCACGGCTCTTACAAGGGGGTAAATGATGGATATTATAGATTTTTTTAACATGTTGGCGCGTTGGGGGCATTTGTTATTCGGGATCACATGGATTGGACTCTTGTATTACTTCAACTTTGTTCAGGGTGGTTATTTCAAAGCTGCAACTCCTGAGGGACTCGCTGATGCCAAGGAAAAACTGGCACCCGCTGCTCTTTGGTGGTTTCGTTGGGGAGCGATGTTTACCTTCTTGACCGGGCTTATCCTGCTATGGGGGCTGCATCAGGGTGGTGCCTTGAATCCCTACATAGTGATCGGCGCTACACTCGGTACCCTGATGTTTCTAAATGTTTGGTTGATCATCTGGCCTAATCAACAGATAGTCTTGGGGATGGCGGAAGGTGATGGCCCGGCAGCGGGTGGCAAGGCGCTGTTAGCCTCTCGTACCAACACCTTGTTTTCAGGTCCTATGGCCTTCTGCATGCTGGCAGGTCCCCACTTTGTGGGCTCTATGAGTGGTTACGGTTACTCGGCCGGATCTACCGCCATGTGGGTAGTGCTGGCCATCGTAGCGGTACTTGCAGTAAATGGTGTTGCCGGCAAGCAGGGTCCGATGACTACGGTTCGCGGCGTTATCGTTAGCAGTTTAGTGTTGACCGCTGTTGTCGTGGGAGTGCTGGAGTTTATTTAGTTCAATCCTGTTGCGAGAATAAAAAGCCGGCCAAATGTGCCGGCTTTTTTTATGATTTTTTACCGGGAATAATTCAAGAATTATCGATTTATCATTAACGATGCCGGTGAAAAGGAGGCGGGAATATGGTGGGGATACGCAGTTGATGGAAATGAGTATTTGGGAATCGCTGTTGCTGGGAGTCCTGGTGCTGCTGGTCCTGTTTTGGTTTGGCCCGGGAGCAAAGGCGGCGCTGAGGGAAAGTCCGAAAGGTCGTGCTGAGGATTGGCGTAGTTTGATATTGCCACTAGGCATGGTGGTTTTATTTGTGGTGCTGTTGATCGCCCTGGCTTGAAGCGAAGGCCCCTCAGGGAAGGATATAAGTGCGTTCCAGAATCTGTCGGGTGAAGGTGGTGCGCAGATAAAAGCCCCGTGGTAGTAGCCAGGTCGGTTGCCCCTCTGTACCACTGCCGCGGCGCAGGCTGCGGGCATTGGCCCCCTTGGGTCGAATCTGCAGGTAGACTCCGTGGTGTGCCGTTATTTCCTCAATTTTCCCGAGTGTTACAAGATCCATTAACTCCTCCCAGTCTTGCCTGAGCGCGGCCTCCTCCAACTCATTGGGTGACCACAGCAATGGCGTAGCAATGCGGCGATTGGCTACCGGCATGCCCCGTGGGCCCGCAATAGGAATCCATAATACCCGGGCCATCTTGCGGCGCAGATAGGACCCTTCCCAGTACACTCCGTCCTCTCCGGAGAGTGCCACCGGACAGACATAGGTGCTTTCCAAAGGCTGCCCTGCAAGGCTGATGGGCAGGGTTTTTAATTCGACACCGATGGACTGAAAATCAGGTTCCGGCAGTGATGAGGCAGTGGCTCCAAGCACACCCTCCAATAGCTGCCCGGCCCAACCCTTGGCACGACGGTTTTCCCTCGGAGTGGCTTGTTGATAGCGCTGAGCCAGTTCACCGAGGCTAAGCCCGGCAATGGCCTGGCTACGGGCCATTAGCTCAGATTCATCCCCGGGGGGCGGGCTTGGAAAGAGAGGAGCTTCGGCCACCCTCAAGTCTGCTGGTCGGTTACGCTGCCTTCATCACGAACCAGGCCGTGGACGGCGAGAACTGCATTTAGCGGACCACTGGTGGTATCCCCCCCAACCAACTGTAATCCGCATTCCTTACAGGCTTGCAGTAGGTGAGTGCTGAAGGTATCCAGCCAGCCTTCATCGATTTCCGGCAGGCACAGGGCGAGGGTAGCCCAGACGGGTCGGGCATTTTTGGCCTTGAGTTGTTGTCGGCCCTCGGCAACCAGTTGAGAGGCAAAGTCAGCGGCATTAACGGTAACCAGTTGTGGCTCGGCGCTATTCTGGCTGCTCAGGGCACTGATCATGAGGTGTCCCGGCGGAGCTTGTAGTACGGCAGCATCGTCACCGACATCTACGACAACGCCACTACGCCGGGTACTCGATGGCCTAAAGAATCGCTCGATAAGGGAAAATTCTTCCAGTGGCATGAGGGCGCCTCTAAAAATTCAAGATTCCAGGCAAGACAAGGCATGAGTAAAAAGTTGAGTGCAGCATATGCTTGATATGTAAGCGAAACTTTTTTGAGAAAAACGCCGTATTGCGACGAATATTGTGTTTTTAGAGGTGCCCATGACTACGAGGTGCGCCGGTAACTGCGGTAATAATCCAGCACCTTGCGCACATAGTTTTGAGTTTCGGGATAGGGGGGGATTTTGTTGCCGTAACGGATAACTGCATTTTCGCCGGCGTTGTAGGCCGCCAGGGCAAGGCGGACGTTGCGAAAGCGCGTGATCAGGTCGCGCAGATAGCGCACCCCGCCGTCAAGATTTGCTGCGGGATCTCGGCGATTGCTAACCCCATATCGGCTCGCTGTTCCGGGCATGAGTTGCATTAGTCCTACCGCTCCAGCTCGCGACACCGCCTTGGCATCGTAGGCTGATTCAGCGGTCACCACCGCATGTACCAGGGCTTTATCCATGCGGTAGCGTCTGGCGGTACGTTCGATTAGCGGGGTGTAGCGTTTGCGATTGGCGCGGCTCCAGTGGATCCCTTTGGGCACCCAGCCCTTCCAGGTGCGCACGATGGCATGGTAGCCAGGGCCCAGGGGGCGGTCAGAGAGGTGTACGACGCCATTGGCATCGGTGAATTTGTAGATGTCGCCCCAAGCCGCGGAAAGCGGTGAAAGGAGGACTAATAGAAGCAGTAAGCGAGATGGCATAGATTAATGCAGGCTTCGTGGTGATACTGGCAGATTATAGCGGCAAATTACCGCTATTCTGCAGCCACTGGGCCAGACCCTGTACCACTAGCCAGGCCAAGGCCCCTGCAAGTACATCGTCGAGCATGATACCAAGTCCTCCCGGCACCCGTTGGTCCAGCAGTGAAATTGGCCATGGTTTAAGGATGTCGAAAAAGCGAAAGGCGACAAAACCGACTGGCAGCCAGATCCAGCCAGTAGGCGCAGCGCACATGGTGATGAGATAGCCCGCAATTTCATCCCAGACAATGGCAGGATGGTCGTGAACTTTCAGGCGCTGAGCGGTGACCCCACAAAGCCAGATTCCCACGACAATGCTTAGCGCGATGACTGCGAGATAGGGGTAGAGGGGGAGTGGCCGCAGGGTGAGATAGATGAGCACACCCACCAGGGTGCCCGCGGTACCCGGAGCGTGAGGAGCGAGGCCGCTCCCAAAACCACAGGCGAGCAGGTACGCGGGGTGTTCTCGGAGCAACTGAAAAGTGGGTTGTTTAGGAAAAATGTTGGTATGCCTGACCGGGATGGAAGGGGTTAGCATTCGGATCCTGACAGCGTAGCCCGGGTTTTGTTTCGATGACGCCGACGCGATGAACGGCACAATTGATGGCATTCATAGCGCTTTCTATGTGTACCTGCTGCTCCGGTGGGGCGGTAAAGCAGAGTTCATAATCATCCCCGGCACTAAGGGCGAGTTTCCATGCCTGTTGTTGGGGGAGAGCGTTGCGGCAGGCCGCTGACAGGGGCAGGGCGGCTACCTGCAACGTGGCCCCAACGGTGCTGGCCTGCAGGATATGGCCAAGATCACCCACCAGTCCATCGGAGAGGTCGATGGCGGCGGAGGCGATATCCCGCAGGGCTAATCCAGCGGCAATACGTGGCGTGGGGTGGCTGTAGCGACGTTCTAACCAGGCCGTTTCTTTGGCATTCAGGTTCAGGTTTTGTTGCATGGCCTGGATGGCCAGGCCCGCATCGCCCAAGGTGCCGGTGACATAGATACCGTCACCCACCTGTGCTCCTCGGCGGCAGAGGGCACCATCGACGGGTACCTCGCCCCAGATTTCAATGCTGACACTGAGCGCACCGGGTTGTATCAGGGTGGTGCCCATGGCAACGGAGTGTAGCTCTGCGAGTTCCACGAGACCCCGATGAAAGTCCTGCAACCAGGTTTCATCGTCGGGGTGTGGCAGGGTGAGCGCCAGATTCAGCCAGCGGGGTCTGGCACCCATGGCCGCCATGTCACTGAGATTGACCGCCAGGCTGCGATAGCCAAGGGCCGCTGGCACGAAGGTGTGGGGGAAGTGCACCCCCGCCACCAGGGCATCCATGGATACCGCCCATTGCCTATCCGGTGGCAGTCGATGGCTTCTAGCAGGCTGCTGAAAAACCCTCATACGGCACCATACGGCGTTAAAAATCGGCTCAAAATGCTCATTTACGATCTGTAAACTCCGCTTTTTCGCGAATTTTTGCCTTGTCTGGCACTCGCATGAACCCTTTTCAACAGCCTGCTAGAGGTGCTCCTGCTTGCCCGCTGATCAGTCACTTTTGTCGGCGTTTGCTTCCAGATTGCGATGCAGTTTATCGAGCACGCCGTTGACGTATTTGTGGGCTCCGGCGGCGCCAAAGTCCTTGGCTAATTCTATCGCCTCGTTGATGACGACGCGCCAGGGTACGTCCTGGCGAAAACGTAATTCATAGGTGGCGATGCGCAGGATGGCCCGTTCTACCGGATTGAGTTGTTCCACCGAGCGATCGAGGCAGGCCTCGAGCAAGGGATCGATCTCTCCGAGTTTTTCAGGAAGATTGGTGAAAATGTCCTGGAAGTATGGGATATCGGCCTTCTTCATGCCGTCATCTTCCAGGAACTGAGCCTCTATGGTCAGCGTCCCCTGGCCCGTACTTTGCCACTGATAAAGGGCCTGCATGGCAGAACGCCGGGCGCGTCGGCGGGCGCCAGCGGATACACGTGGGGCATCAGTCACCTTGACGGTGCTCGCCGAGTTGGCGCATCAGGGTGATCATTTCCAGCGCTGCGACCGCGACCTCATGTCCCTTATTGCCGTCACTGCCACCACAGCGGGCCACTGCCTGTGCCTGGTCGTCGGTGGTCAGCACGCCAAACAGCATCGGAATTTGCTCATCCAGTGCCACCTGTCCAAGGCCTCGGGTGCATTCACCTGCAACGTATTCAAAATGGGGGGTGCCGCCACGAATGATGGCTCCAAAGCTGAGCACCGCTTCAAACTCGCGGTTACGGGCCAGGGTCTGGGCGGCCAGCGGTAATTCGAAGGCGCCGGGCACGCGAATGATCTGAATGGCATTTTCATCAATGCCGTTGTTACCGAGGGTTTCCACTGCAGCTGTGAGTAGTTTGTTCACTACTTCGTGGTTAAAGCGCGCGGCAACGATGCCCACACGGGCACCACTGACGTCATATTCCTGCGTGTCAAGGTCAAAGTGTGCCATTTAACTATCTGTTTCCTCTGGTGAATTCTGGCTGACGTACTCAACGATCTCCAGTCCGAAGCCCGAGATGCCCGCGAGATTTTTTGGGGCGCTCAGAATACGCATTCTGCATGCCCCGAGGTCGAGCAGAATCTGTGAGCCAACCCCGAAGGTGCGTACATTGTCGTAGCTATGGGATGGCAGATTTTGGGCATCCTGGTCGTGGTCTTCAAACTGGGTTATACGATGAACCAATTCCTCGCTGGACTCATCTCTCCGAATAATGACCACCACTCCTTTACCTTCTTCGGCCACCCGCTTGATGGCGCTGTCCAGTGGCCAGCCACAATCTGCCCGACAGCTGCCCGGCAGATCGCTTAGGGAATCCTGAACATGGACCCGAATGAGGGTCGGTTCGGCGGGATCGATTTCACCCTTAACCATGGCGAGGTGGATATGACCATCAACGGTGTCCTCATAGGCCACTCCCCGAAACTCGCCATGGACGGTGGGAAGGGCAAAATCACCTACCCGGCGCACGGTTTTTTCATTGCGCAGGCGGTATTCGATAAGATCCGCAATGGTGCCGATCTTGAGATCATGCTCGGCGGCAAAGTGTTCCAGATCGGGCCGCCGCGCCATGCTGCCATCTTCGTTGAGTACTTCGACGATGACGGCACCGGCCTCCAGCCCTGCGAGACGGGCCAAATCAACCCCGGCCTCAGTATGCCCGGCACGGGTGAGTACGCCACCGGGTTCTGCGATAAGCGGAAAGATATGTCCCGGTTGGGCCAGATCCTGGGGTTGGGAATCCACTGCCATGGTGGTCTGGATCGTGGTGGCACGATCCGCAGCTGAAATGCCCGTGGTAATGCCCTCGGCGGCATCGATAGAAATGGTAAATTGAGTACCGTTGGCCTCCCGGTTATCTCCCACCATAAGCGGCAGATGCAATTGCTCGCAGCGCTCGGCATTGAGGGTCAGGCAGATGAGGCCACGGCCATAGCGGGCCATGAAATTGATGTCTTCTGGACGGATGAGTGAGGCGGCGATGATCAGGTCCCCCTCGTTTTCACGTCCCTCGTCGTCCACGAGGATGACCATCCGCCCGAGGCGAATATCCTCGATAATTTCCGGTGTAGGGTTAAAGGTCATGCTTTCTCCGCAACAGGCGTTCCAGGTAACGGGCAATTATATCCACTTCCAGGTTTACCGGGTCGCCAGCTTGGCGCGCGCCGATGGTGGTGACTTCCTGGGTGTGGGGGATGAGGGTCAGTTCAAAGCAGGAGCCCACTACCTGGTTCACTGTGAGACTAATGCCGTCCACGCAAATTGATCCCTTGGCGGCAATATAGCGGCCGAGTTCCGGCGGTGCCTCAATGGCGAGGAAAAGCGATTCCCCCTGCTCGCGCCGCTCCCGAATGTGGCCGATGCCGTCGACATGGCCGCTGACCAAGTGTCCACCTAAGGGCTCGCTGAGGGTGAGCGCCGGTTCCAGGTTGACCGCATCACCCGCTTTGAGTCCGCCCAGTGCCGTGCATTGCAGGGTTTCTTCTGAGGCATGTACACGAAACCCGTCGTCCAGGCATTCGGCTACCGTCAGGCAGACCCCATTGACCGCGATGCTTGCACCCAGCAGGCATTCGTCGGTGCCGAGAGAGCCGCGTTCAAGGGTAATGCCGGTTTCCGCACCACGGGGTTCGAGGGCACGGATATGGCCCAGGGTTTTGATGATTCCGGTAAACATGTCTGCTGCCTATAACAGGATTGGGCGGGCGGTGATGCGTAGATCCCTACCCACCGAGCGCACATCTTTAATGTCGAGTTCCAGTGCCTGCTGGAGTTGCGTTAGTTCCGGGAGCTGAAACAGGCCGCGGGCACCATCTCCCATGAGTTGGGGGGCGACGTAGAGCACCAGCTCGTCCACCAGTCCCGCGGCCAGCATGCTACCACTAAGCGTTGCTCCCGCCTCCAGTAATAGCTCGTTGATTTCACGTTTGCCGAGTTGAGACATGAGTTGGTCGAGATCAACGCCATTTTCCGTTAATGGCAGCCCAAGCAGCTCAACTTGTTGTTGTAGAGCCTGGCGGCGTTCCGATGGGGCATCGGGTCCGTGGACTAACAGTATCGGTGCTCGGCGCTGAAATATTCGCGCCTTATTGGGGATACGCAGCTGAGAATCGGTAACGACGAGCAAGGGTGCCGGAATCTGAGTTTCGTCAAAGTCCGGAAGCCTGATCGTATAGCGGGGATTGTCGCCTATGATCGTAGCTACTCCAGTGAGGATGGCATCGCTGCGTGCACGCAACCGTTGTACATCCTCTCGTGCCGCGCCTCCCGTAATCCATTGGCTCTCCCCCGAGGCCATGGCGGTGCGCCCATCCAGACTCATGGCGAGCTTGCAGCGTACAAAAGGGCGCTGACAACGCATACGTTGCAGAAAACCCGGATTCAGCTTCTCCGCCTCGGCTTCTAGCACGCCGGCTTGTACCTCAATACCGGCTGCTTTCAGTTCATCAAAACCCTGCCCAGCCACCAGCGGATTAGGGTCCAGGCTGGCGGCCACCACTCGCCTGATGCCCGCCTGTAGCAGGGCTTGCGTACAGGGTGGGGTACGGCCCTGATGGCAGCAGGGTTCCAGGGTGATGTAGGCGGTGCCACCCTTGGCGCGTGTACCGGCGGACTTAAGGGCCATTACTTCGGCATGATCGCCGCCTGCCTGCTGGTGCCAACCTTCACCGACCACGGCGTCATCACGGACAATGACACAGCCGGTGCGCGGATTGGGACTGGGGTTAAAGCGTGGTCGGAGCGCAAGCCCGATGGCGTGCGCCATGTGCCGATAGTCATCGGCAGTGGGGAGATGGCTCATTGCTTATTGTTTGTACTGGCGTCGCTTTCCAGGCGTTCGATTTCCTCACGAAAGGCATTGACGTCCTGGAAGCTGCGGTAAACCGAGGCGAAGCGCACGTAGGCCACCTGATCGAGAGCCCGTAACTCGGCCATTACCTGCTCACCAATCTCCCGAGTAGGTACCTCGCGGTCACCAGTGGCAATCAGTGCACGTTTAATGCGGCTTACCGCGCCTTCCACCTGGTCGCTGGGAACCGGGCGCTTTTCCAGTGCCCGCATCATACCTGAGCGTAGTCGATCCTCGTTAAATGCGACGCGGCTGCCATCCCGTTTTACTACCCACGGCAGGGATAATTCTGCCACCTCGTAAGTGGTGAAACGCTCCTCGCAATGGGTGCATTCCCGCCGCCGCCGAACCTGGTCACCGGCACCGGCAAGGCGTGAATCAATGACCCGGGTATCTGCAGAATTACAATAAGGGCAGCGCATCAGGAGGTCGTCGTGGAGTTTCCCGCGCCTATATCGGGGCTCAGTTTCCCTGGTAAACCGGGAACGCCTTGCACAGTTCCAGCACATCCCCTTTTACCCGTGCGTTGACGTCAGGGTTATCAATGTCATCGAGGATGTCGCAGATCCAGCCAGCCAGTTGCTCGCTCTCGGCCTGTTTGAAGCCACGAGTGGTAATGGCTGGCGTGCCAATACGCAGCCCGCTGGTGATAAACGGCGAGCGCGGGTCGTTGGGTACCGCATTCCTGTTGACGGTGATATTGGCGGCACCTAAAGCGGCATCAGCATCCTTGCCGGTAAACTCGCGACCAATGAAATCTACCAGCAACAGATGATTGTCGGTGCCACCGGAGACGATCTTGTAGCCGCGCTCCATGATGACGCTCGCCATGGCGCGGGCGTTGGCTACTGTCTGCTTTTGGTAGTCAACGAACCCAGGCTCCATGGCCTCCTTGAAGGCCACTGCCTTGGCTGCGATGACGTGCATTAATGGCCCACCCTGCATGCCCGGAAATACCAGCGAATTGAACTTTTTCTCCAGCTCTTCATTTCCTCGGGCCAGAATAATGCCGCCACGGGGGCCACGCAGGGTTTTGTGGGTGGTGGAGGTGGTGACATCGGCTATGGGCACGGGGTTGGGGTAGACGCCAGCGGCGATCAGTCCGGCTACATGGGCCATATCCACCATCAGATAGGCACCTACCTCGTCGGCGATATCCCGAAAGCGCTGCCAGTCCACCACCCGGGAGTAGGCCGAGAAACCCGCCACGATCATCCGTGGTTTGTGCTCACGGGCCAGCGTTTCCATCTGCTCGTAGTCAAGGAGTCCGGTGTCGCCAACAACACCGTACTGCACGGCATTGAAGACCTTACCGGAGAAATTCACCTTGGCGCCATGGGTCAGGTGACCACCATGGGCAAGGCTCATGCCGAGAATGGTGTCTCCCGGCTGAATCAGTGCCAGATAGGCCGCAGCATTTGCCTGCGAGCCGGAGTGAGGTTGGACGTTGGCGTAATCCGCCCCAAAGAGCTGCTTGACGCGATCGATGGCCAGTGTCTCACCGACATCCACGAACTCACAGCCGCCGTAATAGCGTTTGCCCGGATAGCCCTCGGCATACTTATTGGTGAGTACCGAACCCTGAGCCTCCATCACCCTCGGGCTGCTGTAATTTTCCGAGGCGATGAGCTCGATGTGTTCTTCCTGACGAACTTCCTCGGCCCGCATTGACTCAGCCAATTCATCGTCATAGCCGGCGATTTGCATGTCTTTAGAATACATTGGGAGTCCTTGTTTCGTGGTGACCTGGCACAGGTTTGTCGGGTGCGGAAACGATGCCCGGAAAGGCCTGTAAGGTGGCGAAGGCTAGCAGATTTCAGGGGGGATTGGCAGTCGAAGCCGGGGCGGAATAAAAAGGGAAACAGGCATTGTGCCCCCCGATTTCAGTCATCTTTGTTCTGTGTGATGTCATGATTCTTTACACTGTGGCTTCGCAGTTTGTCTATGGCGTAACCAAATGATTTTAAACGGCTTATTTCCAGGCCGTACAGGAGGCTATGAGAATGATTGTCAATAAGCGTTTGTTTTCCAGGGGGATTTTGTCGGTAATTCTTACTTTTTTGGCCTTTGGTCTTTCGATGCGTGTGACCCATGAATGTAAGGTTATGTTTTAAAAGCGGTTATCAAAAGTGGCTCGATGTTTGCATCCGTTTGCACATCACATTATTTTTTGAATACCGTATCAATTAAGGAAGCGGATAATGAAAAAAGCACATCTCGTAGCCGGACTGCTAGTTTCCGCAGTCCTATTTCTTCCAACCTCTTCCATGGCCATTCCAATATCTTCGACGGATCTCTGGGATATCAGCCAGGGAAGTACGGTGGATAGCACAAGTGGTGCACTCAATTACAGTTCGTTTTGGAATTCGGATGTCCGCAATATGTTTGGTAGTGCCTTTGGGACTGTCGAGGCGGGCAACACCCTTTTTAAGGATTTCATGTCGCCGGGCCAGGCGGGAGGTTCGGTACCGGCGGGCTTCACGCACTTTGTCGAGTGGCATACCCCGGGCTTGGTTACACTACGAAGCTTCGACCTTCACGCATCGAATGAGGGAATGACGCGCAGGGCATTCAATCGCTTCCAGCTTTTTTCAGGTGATGGGGCTGGAAACTGGAGTTCCATTTACGATACCGGGGCCGGATTTTCTTACGGTGTACTTGACCTAGCTATCGATGTTGCGCCTGTGACCGCACAATATTTCAGGGCTGAGTTTGTTCAGGCGCCGTGGACAGATTCTCGTGCAATAGGACCAAGGATTCATGAACTGGATGGCTTTGACACCTTCCTGGATGGCACTACAGGAGGGAGCAGCGCTCCTGAACCATCCACAGTTTTTCTCATGGGGCTTGGCCTCGCTGCACTTGGATTTGGCAGACGTAGAAAGGCATAGATATGGAGAAATGCACGATGAGCTGGTTTCGCCTTACTGCGGTGGGGATGAACACTCCCTTGTCCGCTAATGTCCCCTTAGTCACGAAGTTTGCATATCACCTTGCCCGCTCCCTTCGATCCTTGGAAAGTCCTGCGAAACAAGGGCCTTCATCTAACCACGGGGACTCGTCAAGTAACACTTTTTGCCTGTAGCTTGACCACGAATAGTCCTCCGGCTGCGACGCGAGTCCCGCGCGTATCGGGTTGAGTTCCACATACCGCGAGCACGCGGGAAGATATCGTCCGGGCTGGATTGGGCTCGGCCTTGTAACGCCCCTCCCAAAGAGTTCCCGTGCGTTGCTCCAATGCGTTGACGTACCGGGTCTGTCGACCAGCGAGCCGTCTCATTAGCTTGCCAATTGCCTCGAGATAGTCCGAAGGCTCGACGATGAGGTGGACGTGATTGGTCATGAGACAGTACGCGTACACCTTTACATCCAGCGCTTCCTTCCACTCCTTTCAGTGAGGCCAGGTAAAAGCGATAATCAGCGGTTCCGGCAAAGACACTCGCCCGGTCGTGGCCGCGCTGAACAATGTGATGGGGAGTATGTGGTAGCAACAGGCGCACCGTCCGCGGCATGGTCCAAGTCCTCCGTGGACATACCAAAATTCTACCGCTGCCCTGAAACCCGCAACGATGCGAGTTAATTTGTCAGCAATCGTCGCGGGTAAACAATGATGCTGGCCGGGGAGCTATCTTCAGAAACGCTTCAAAAATAAGTGCGTCCCTTTTTTCTGTTATGGGGCAGTTTTACGTTGGCGCCTGGCAAGGAGAGGCGCCAGTCCGCATAAAGTCAGTAGCAGGGTGCCTGGTTCCGGAACTGTTGCTTCCTTGACCAGAAGAGAGCCAAGATTACTTGCAGTTGTAAAAATTGATTGAAAATCTTGAACATTGCCTGGATCTACCCCTTCAGACAGGCCCCGTCCATCAGTAAAATATCCCCTGCCATCCGGGACGGTTGAAACCTGGGCTAAACACACTACGCTGCTATCGCCGGGGGAGCAGTCGGCATTTGTTCCAAACAGAAACAATGCATTAACTTGTGTCTGTCCTGGAGTGCCGTTGATGAAGCCAAGTGTTGATAGAAATCTGTTTGCTCCGGCGGAGTTGGAAGCATGGAAGAATTCGTTTGTTCCTCCCCAGAGGGCATCCAGCAATGTTTCGGTTTCGACCCTTGATGCATACCTGTAGTCCTCAAAATCGCCTCCGAATCCAAATTGGCCAGAGATATCGCTCCATGAGCGCCCGATGGTTGTTTCAAATGCCAGGAATTCAAGCGTAGCAACCCCGGTAATATCTGGAAACGTAGGAACGGCCAGGGCTTTCCCAGTGAAAGGAATGGTCAGGATAGCGAAGGCAAAGGCCCTGAAAATCACCATATGATGAACTTTATGGCCGATCTTCATCAGGGATAGAACGCGGCTTTTAGCAGTTTTGGCTAATGTGTTTAAGTCATTCATTTGTCGGCCTTTGAGCCAATGCGCTCCCACGTTTTTTCGTCAGGTGACACGCTTGCGACGGATGCCGCAGAAAACCAGGCCGCTGGCGAGCAACAATGCGGTGGCTGGTTCAGGAACGACGCTCATCCGGTCAATTTTAAAACGGTCACTGTCACCATCCGCCCAGAAGAGGAATTTGGTGCCGTGGACTCCGTTGAAGAAGAACTCGTCCGACTGCCCCGATACATTGGTGACCAGTGGTGACGAATCCCCCGCATTGTAGTCGACCAGGAGCGATACCCCATCAACGGTCAAATTGAAGTCGTCACTACCAGAGAAGTTGTCGAAGTTAATGTAGGTAAGGTCTATAGCTCGACTAAAGGAGAACAGCAGTCCTTCATCGGGTTCTGATGAACCAACATCGCCGCCGTCCATCTGGGTTCCGTCACCGGATTGTGTGCTGTTCTTCACTCCGAGATTCTCACTGCTACTGACATACACACCGAAGCCCGATCCTGTTATCTGCGTCTGGCTGCTAATGGTACCGTTCCCATCGTTTGCTATCTCGAACGCGGTGATGGTGACACCGATAGTGCCAACGGTCATGCCCACGGAGTTGTAGGCCGTGCTTTCCGTGACACCGAGATTGCTGGCGTTGAAATCAAAGATTTTGGTGGCGGATGCCGAACTGGCTGCCAGGCACAGTACGAGACAGCCAATGGTCCGGGCAAAGACCGAAACTCGTGACGCGCGCGATGATAAAGACATGCTGAATTCCTCCAGATTGGATGCTTTTTCTTTCCTCTCGGAACCAAGCAAGATTTGAGCCAAATTAAAATAAGTCAGTTAAAACAAGATGTTGCAGGTGGTGTGATGCGCGGATGGGAAGAGCTATTTTGGGAGTGTAAAAATTCCCGACGTTTTTTTCTTGATTATCCTGGGTCCGGAATGGTCCTGATCACTGGTATTTTCAGGAATGTCCCGTTAAGTCAATGAGTTATCGAAATTCTGGAGGGGGGGGAGGGCGTAAAAAATCCTGACAAATAGCTCCCTGTGAAATAATTGAGAGGTACTTTCCGTCTGATCTGGAGATGGAATGGTGTTTGCTAGGAAAAGCGTCCGGCATTGACCAGAAAATGTACCCAGATGCTGGCGGCATAGCCTAGAGAGATGGCCCAGCTCCACTTGAGGTGAGCGAAGAAGGTGTAGATTCCGCGCGCCTGTCCCATCACCGCCACCCCGGCGGCGGAGCCGATGGAGAGCATGGAGCCGCCGACCCCGGCGGTGAGGGTGACCAGTAGCCATTGTCCTTCGTTCATGTCCGGCATCATGGTGAGCACCGCGAACATCACCGGGATGTTGTCGATGAGTGCGGAGAGAAAACCCACGGCAATATTAGCGGTGGTAGGGCCGAGATCCCCATACATGGATTCCGACAGCAGACCGAGGTAGCCCAGGGTTCCCAGGCCGCCCACGCAGAGGATGATGCCGTAGAAAAACATCAGGGTGTCCCACTCGGCATGCTCCAGTGAGCGGAAGATGTCGAAGCTATCCTGTTGTGTGCCCGTCGCGTGTTGCTGGCGTTTCAGGTGATAACCGTAGAGTTTCAGGAAACCGAGCCCGGTCATCATGCCGAGTACTGCCGGCATATACAGGAAATGCTCCACGCTGACGGCCATAACGATGGCAAGTACAAAGAGTCCAACAATGACCCCGGCGCCCGGTAGCAGATCTACATTTTCCCGAATTGGCTCCGGGCTCGTGCGGGGCTCCAGGAAGGACAGGAACAGGGCTGGAATCAGCCAGTATACCCGCCGTAGCGAGCCTCCCCGGCTCACGAGAGCCTTGCTGAGGACGAGGAATACCTGACGTTCCCCCATGGCATTAACGAAGGTCATGGCGGCGAGCAGGAAGAGGAATAGTTCGGTGTAATACTCGATACCCCGACGCAACACCTGTTCCGGGGTATGGGTGTCGCCGTGCTCCATATAAGCGATGGCAACCACCAACTAAATGATGCCGGCGGCGACGATGGCGGGTTTGGATTTACGTAATTGTAGTGATTCTTCGCCGATAGCGAGCAGGTAAGCCAAGGCAAACACGGCGAGGCCAACCAAACCAGCCCAGTGTTGGGTGAGACTGAGCACCTGGATATCAGAAATCATAGCGCTGGTTTGCTTCCTTTCTTGTTTTTAGCGGGGTGCCCGTGATAGCTATCCGGAATGGAGGCACCAAACTTTAGCTGGCTGGTTTACTCATCTGCTCGCCGATGATTGTCGCAGAGGTGCTCCAGCACAGCGCTCCAGGCCAGCGCAAGGTTTCGGCGATCATAACCACCGCCACCCAGCGCCAGCAAGCGTCCGTCACTGTGACGCTCCGCCACGGCGCAAAGGCGGCTTGTGGCATGGGCATGACAGGCCGGGGTATAGCGCAAATGGGTGATGGGATCGCCTGCGATGCTGTCCGCGCCGCACTGAAAGATGATGAATTGTGGTTGCATCTGTTCCAGAAATGCCTCGGCCTGCTCCCATGCAGCTATAAACTGTTCAGTTTCCGCTCCCGGTGCCATTGGAATATTTAATTTGGTTCCGACGGCGGTCCCGCTGCCGGCTTCGTGGGAGTGGCCGCTACCTGGATACAGGTAATGGCCATCTTCGTGCAGGTCTACGATGATCACCCGTGGATCTCCCGCGTAGGTGTAATAGATGCCATCTCCATGGTGAGCGTCAATATCCACGTAAGCCACACGCTCGATTGCGTATAGGTCCAGCAGGGTCTGGATAGCGACGCCACAGTCGTTGAAAACACAGAAGCCGGCGGCGCTGTCAGGGCGCGCGTGATGCAGGCCGGCGATAGGGACAAAGGCCCGCCGGCACGACCCCTCCATGATGCTCCCGACGGCGGCGAGCGTGGTGCCCACCACGCAGGCAGCGGCCTCGTAGATGCCAACAAAGGCTGGGGTGTCACCATGATCCAGATAACCCCTGCCGTCGCGGGATTGGCGCTTGACTCGCCGAATGTAGTCGGAGCCGTGAAAGCGGCTAATTTCTTCGTTGCTGGCGTTCGCAGGGGATTGCAGGGTTACGCGGATATCGAGTTTACGTCTCTGGGCCTCTGCCCAAAAGGTGGCCATGCGGTCTGGGCCAAAGGGATGATCATCGCCAAATCCATAGCGGGCCAGTTCTTCACCCAGATAGAGATACACCTTGTCCTTCATAGACATCGACCGTGTTGACGGAGTTGGCTTAATGACGGGGAATGTTTCTGTGTCAGTATTTTTTACGCGATTAAAGGGTGGCGTCAGGCTGCCGATGATATAGGCAAGGATAGAGATTTTCCATAATGGCGGAAGCTAAACCTTGGCTAAGCGATTGAAAATAAAGGATATGGTAACGACAGCACGGGTGTTTAGGAACAGAATGTTGTGAAGGGAATCGGATTGGATAAGCCGTCAGTATTTTTTACATTGGCGACTGGGTTGTGGGGCATGGGTTTGCTAATTGTCTATAGGCCTAGGTTTTTTGTACATGGCATGGATTATGCTGCGAGATAGGGCAGGGTATGAACGGGTCGGTCGGTGGTAAGTGCTTGGTTAAATCTGATGAGGGTCTTAGCAAGATGAGTGTTTATAACGAAGGCAATCGTCCTATGAGCGAGAAATATCAGTATTTCATCCTTAAGGTCGCGTTGGTTGGCTCAGCTAAGGGTGAATATCTTGGCCCTTATGAGAGCGAGGAAGCGCGTGATCTTGCAGCCTGTGAGATGCGTGATAGCAAAGGTCGTGGGCGGCGACGTGGTGTGTTCTGTTACCGGGTCAATATAAATAAAGGTCGGGTTGAGGAAATTGTTGGCTCTACCAAAGTGGCGGCCTGAACTCCTCGCTCGCGGGCGGGTCTACTTGCCCGATTCTCTTCTTTGTTGGAGCACTGTGCGTGAAATATTGTCTATATAAAAGATCCTTGGCCATGATTGGAATGGTCTGTTTACTATTTGCCGGCAGCGGGGCTGCTGTGAGCGTGGCGGCTATGGAGCCTCCCGGGGAGGCTGATGCACGACAGTTTATTAGCCAGCTGGCGCACAAGGCGGGGGCGACGCTGCAAAGCAGGGAGCTCAGTTTGGAGCAACGTGAGGCCTCGGTACATGCGCTGTTACGTGAGGGTTTTGCACTGGAATTTATTGCGCGGATTTCGCTGGGAAAACACTGGCGGCGGATTAAGCCTGAGCAGCGGGTGCTCTATACCGAACTTTTCTCTCAATTCCTCATTCGTGCATATGGCGCGCGTCTTGCCGGTTTTAGTCCCGAGCTATTTCATGTGGATAGTGCGGCGAGTCGGGGAGAGCAGGATATGCTGGTGAAGACCCGCCTCGATCAGCCGCAGGGGCCACCGTTACAGGCCAGTTGGCGGATTCGGTTGTTTGATGGAAAGCCCAAGATCGTGGACATAGTGGTCGAGGGTGTGAGCATGGCGCTCAATCAGCGGCAGGAATTTTCCGCGGTCATCCAGCGTAATGGCGTGGAAGGTTTGATGGAAATGCTGCGGGTCCGCGGCAGTGCAGGAAAACCCACTCTCCCGCCCGCGTAGACGACCTTGGGATTCACGCGTTACCGCGTAGCTTGCGATTGCGTTGTTGGGCAAAGTCCAGCATCCGGCTTAGGGAAAGTACCGCGCGCTCGCGGATGGTTTCCTCGATAAAAATTTCGTTTTCCCCCGTTTCCAGCACCCGCACCAGATTTTGCAGCCCGTTCATTGCCATCCAGGGGCAATGGGCACAGCTTTGGCAAGTAGCTCCAAAACCGGCATTGGGTGCCTCCATGAGTACCTTTCCGGGCGCTGCCTCGTGCATTTTATGAAAGATCCCACGATCCGTGGCGACGATGAATTTCACTGCATCCAGGGTTTTGACCGCCGCTATGAGAGCGCTGGTAGAACCGACTACATCGGCTTGTTCAACCACGTCAGCGGGGGATTCCGGGTGCACCAGCACGGCCGCGTCAGGATGCTCGGCGCGCAACGCGTGTAGCTCTTTGGCCTTGAAGCGCTCGTGCACCACGCAGGAGGCTTGCCAGAGCAACATGTCTGCACCGGTCATTTCCTCGATATAGCCGCCCAGATAACGGTCTGGCGCCCATAAAATGGGTTCCCCGAGGGCGGTCAGGTGCTCGACTATATCCAGCGCAATGCCAGAGGTGACCACCCAGTCTGCCCGAGCCTTTACCGCCGCGCTGGTATTGGCATAGACCACCACGGTACGGTCAGGATGGGCGTCACAGAAGGCAATGAAATCTTCTGCGGGACAACCCTCATCTAGAGAACATGTGGCGTCCAGATCAGGCATGAAAACCCGTTTTTCAGGGCTTAGTATCTTCGCGGTTTCACCCATGAAGCGAACCCCGGCCACCACCACCGTGGAGGCCGAATGATCCCTGCCAAAGCGGGCCATCTCAAGGGAATCCGAAACATAACCACCGCTTTCATCCGCGAGCAACTGCAGGTCAGGATCGGTATAAAAATGGGCCACCAGCACGGCATCTTTTTCTGCCAGCAGTTTTTTGGCACGGGCGAATAGGGCATCCCGCTCCGGTGGGCTCAACGGGGGTGCTTTTTGAGTGATGATGGTGTCGTCAGGAATTTCGACGGGGGGAGGCGTGGGTGCTTGCATAAAGTTGCCTATCTCACTCGCAAACGGACACGAAGAGTTATCGGCGAAGACTGTGTTGTAACGGGGCTTGGAAGATAGTGTAAATCTCGTGGGGATTCAATTTATGAGCGCCATTTATTGCTCAGTGGGGGTGCCCCGGAAGTCGTGTTATCGTTAACGACGTTTACATGTCAACTTTCAAGGTTCGCCGTAATGACTGACCACATTAGCCAAACGCTTAGTGCACTCCAGGCCAACCTTGATCGGGTTAACCGGACTTGGGGGGTGGATAAGCACGAGCACTTCTTGCAATTCTTTGTGCGCATTGTACCGCCGCTGCTAAAGGCTGAGCGCTGTGCCGTATTTATCCTCGACAGTGATGGCAAGGGCGTACTTTCCAAGGCTGGAACGGGGATCGGAGAGAGTGAGATTGAGGCGCCACTGGAGGGCAGTATTGTTGGCCGTGCAATTTCCGAGCGACGCTGCGTCATTGAAAATAACCTGGTGAAGTCGTTGGGATTTCACCGAGTGGCCGATGAGCGGACCGGTTTTGTCACCCGTAGCGTGCTCTGCGTTCCGATTCGTAGGGCCACAGATTCGCGGGTCAACGGTGCCATTGAGGTGCTTAACAAGGAAACTGACGGTGGTTTTGATGAGGACGATGCCAATCTGCTGCAGGAGATTGCCAGTTTTCTCTCAATGGCTTTGGATAACATTCTCATCAACGGCGAAATCCTGAGTCTGTCGCATAAGCTGGACCAGGAGCTTGCCCGTGTTCGGCTGGCTGAAATATCCGGGGAACCGCTAATCACACGAAGCGAGGCTATGGCGCGTGTGGTGGCGGAGGCCCGCTTGGTCAGTGAGACCCCTGTGAATGTCGTTATCCAGGGCGAGAACGGGACTGGCAAAGAACTGTTGGCCCGGCTTATTCACGATGGTAGCGGGCGGCGGGAGCAGCCCTTCGTCGCGGTTAACTGTGCGGCGATTCCCGAGAATCTCATGGAAAGCGAATTCTTTGGCTATGAAAAAGGTGCTTTCACCGGGGCTACCTCAAATCGTCGAGGTCGCCTTTTGGAGGCGAGCGGAGGAACCTTGTTTCTTGACGAGATTGCCGATCTGCCGCTGAGCATGCAGCCGAAATTCTTGCGTGTACTACAAGAGGGAGAGGGCTCGCCACTGGGAAGCAATCGGATAGAGCGTTACGACCTGCGCATTATTTGTGCCAGCAACAAGGAACTGCGGCAGGCGGTTGATGAGGGAAAGTTTCGGGAAGATTTATATTATCGGCTATTTACTGTGGAACTCAGATTGCCCCCGTTGCGGGAGCGGCGCGAAGATATTGCCCCGCTATGCCAGACTTTTCTCAGCGAAGTATGTGAGCGTTTTGGAAAGCAGCTTGCAGGGTTCTCCAACGAGTTATTGTCGCTGTTCGAGGCTTGCCCCTGGCCTGGTAACGTCCGTCAGCTGCAGCATGAGATAGAAAGACTGGTGGCCCTGACCCCGATGGAACAGGTATTACGTCCGGAAAATTGCTCTCCTGAATTACTGGCAAGCGTATCGATTCCCAGGCAAATGGGCGCTGAATTTCTGGATGGTGAGTTGGCCATTCCGATACGTGTCGAAGCCCTGGAGCGCGAACTTATCGAGCGGGCGATGGTGGATACGGGAGGTAATAAAATGCAAGCTTCGGCACTGCTGGGCATTACTCGCCAAGGGCTCTACAAGAAGTTACGACGCTACAATTTATAGCGCAGGATACTGAAGTCCTTTACATCTGTATGTGAATAGCTATCATTACCGTTGGGTTGAAAGAAAAACTCATTCCTTTTGGAGAGCGCCAGGAAAGTGATTTCCACAGCGGTTCTAAAGTCAGGGATTTCCGAAGAAGAGCTTCTTCGGGCTCGTTTTTATAGCCTGCTCTCACGACTCCTCGCAGCACCCGCTTCAGCAAAGACCCTCGCTTTTCTCCGCGATCTAGAGGGCGATGCAACCCCCATTGGCAGTGCCTTGGAAGACTTGGCGAGCGCCACCGTTACCGTCACTCAGGAAGCTGCGGAAGAAGAATACAACGTCCTGTTTCAGGGTTCTGGCGCAGGTGGCGAGTTGTCCCCTTATGCCTCCCACTACCTCACCGGCTTTGTTTACGAAAAGCCTTTGGCATCCTTGCGTGCCGATATGAAACTGCTGGGGATCGCACGTACCGGGGCCTTATGCGAGCCTGAAGACCACATTGCCACCCTCTGTGAAATTATGCATGGCCTGATTCACGGACTCTTCGATGGTGATTCTTTGCTGGAGGTTCAGAAGAAATTTTTCCACGACCACATGCAAGCGTGGGCCTCACAGTTTTTTACAGATCTGGAAGAGGCGGATTCCGCCACCCTTTACAAGCCGATCGGAAGTATCGGTCGTGAATTTATGTTGATCGAAGCCAAAGCCTTCGAGATGGTGGCATAACAGGCAAGAAGAGTTTTTTCGAGTTCTACAACGGACGGAAGAAATCTTATGAGCAGAAAAAAAGAAGCCAAATCACTTCCCCGGCGGGGATTCCTGAAAGTTGCCGGCCTTATTCCCGGCACCTTGGGCATAGCGGCAATTAGCCTGGCAACGGAATCTGCAAAGGCCGATGTTGAGACCCCTGCCACCGCCAAGGCGGCGGGCTATCGGGAAACGGAGCACATCCGTACCTACTATCAATCAGCTCGGTTCTAAATAGAGGAAAATCCTATGCTCACGAAAACGGGCAATTTATCCGCGAACGGCACCCGGCTGAGAAAAGCCTTGTCTGGCTCCATTGGCGGTGCCATCGATCGTCGCTCTTTCCTCAAGCGCTCTGGCCTGACGGCCGGTGGGGTTGCATTAGCGTCCACCTTGCCTCCGGGTGCGGTAAAACAGGTGGAAGCGCAACCGGCGGTGTCACAAAGCATTAAAAAAGTGACTTCGGTTTGCACCCACTGCTCCGTTGGTTGTGGCGTCATTGGCGAGGTGGATAACGGCGTCTGGGTTGGGCAGGAGCCCGACTTCGATAACCCCTTCAACCTAGGCTCCCATTGCGCCAAGGGCGCTAGCGTTCGCGAACATGCTATTGGTGAACGGCGCCTCAGGTATCCAATGAAGTTGGTGGATGGCAAGTGGAAGCGCGTCAAGTGGGACACGGCGATCAACGAAATCGGTGACAAGATGCTCGAAATACGCAAGAGCTCTGGGCCAGACTCCGTGTATTGGCTTGGCTCCGCCAAGTTCAGTAATGAGCAGTCCTACCTGTTTCGCAAGTTTGCCGCGTTCTGGGGTACGAACAACGTCGATCATCAGGCGCGTATCTGTCATTCAACGACGGTCGCAGGTGTTGCCAATACCTGGGGCTACGGTGCGATGACCAATTCCTTCAACGATATCCACAACGCGCGTGCCGTCCTTTTGATTGGGTCCAATCCAGCCGAGGCGCACCCGGTGGCGGTGCAGCATATTCTTAAGGCCAAAGAGCAGAATAACGCACCGCTGATCGTTTGCGATCCACGCTTTACGCGCACGGCAGCCCATGCCGATGAATACGTGCGCCTGCGTCCTGGCACCGATGTGGCAGTGATCTGGGGCATCCTCTGGCATGTCTTCGAAAATGGCTGGGAGGACAAGGAGTTTATCCGCCAGCGTGTCTACGGGATGGAAGACATCAAAGCCGAGGTGAAGAAATGGACCCCGGGGGAGACTGAACGTGTTACTGGAATTCCCGGCGCGCAGATGAAGCGCGTTGCTCGACTTATGGCGAATAATCGGCCGGGCACAGTGGTCTGGTGCATGGGTGGAACCCAGCATACCAATGGCAACAACAATACCCGTGCCTACTGTATCTTGCAGCTGGCCTTGGGAAATATGGGACGTTCAGGTGGTGGCACCAACATTTTCCGTGGTCATGACAACGTCCAGGGAGCGACAGATTTCTGTATTCTGTCCCATAGTTTACCTGGCTACTACGGCCTGAAAACAGGATCGTGGAAGCACTGGGCTCGCGTATGGGATGTGAAACATAGTTATCTCAAGGGACGCTTCGCCTCGCAGAAGATCATGGAGTACAAAGGCATCCCGGTGTCCCGCTGGTTCGATGGCGTGTTAACACCCAAGGAGAAGATGGACCACCAGCCCGACAACGTTCGTGCCATGGTGTTTTGGGGACATGCGCCCAACTCTCAAACCCGCTTGCCAGATATGAAGAAGGCGATGGAAAAACTGGACGTCATGGTGATCATCGACCCCTATCCGACGATGGCGGCAGTAATGAGTGACCGCAAGGATGGCGTTTATCTGTTACCCGCCGCGACGCAGTTCGAGACCTATGGATCCGTCACGGCATCCAACCGGTCGCTGCAGTGGCGCGAGAAGATCATCGAGCCGATGTTTGAGTGCAAGCCCGACCACACCATTATGAGCTTGTTCGCCAAAAAACTTGGTTTTTCCAAAGAACTTTTTAAGCACATCAAGGTGAATGGCGAGGAACCGCTGGTCGAGGACATCACTCGTGAGTTCAACAAGGGTATGTGGACTATCGGTTACACCGGTCAGTCGCCGGAGCGCTTACGCAAACATATGAAAAACCGGCATACCTTTGACAGGACTACGTTGAAGGCCGATGGCGGCCCTTGCGATGGTGAATATTTCGGTTTGCCGTGGCCCTGCTGGGGGACGGCTGAGTTTGGCCATCCGGGCACCCCGATTCTCTATGATCCATCGAAGCCAGTGGCCGAGGGTGGGCTCAATTTCCGTGCCCGTTTTGGTATCGAGCGCAAGGGCGTGAACCTGCTGGCCGAAGGCTCTTATCCCGTGGGTAATGAACTCAAGGATGGTCATCCAGAGTTCTCGATGGCGATGCTTAAGAAACTTGGTTGGGATAAGGATCTGACGGCTGCCGAAAAGGCAATCATGGCCAAGGGCGTCGGTGACAAGAGCAACTGGAAGACCGATCTTTCCGGTGGCATTCAACGGGTTGCTATCAAACATGGCTCAGCCCCCTTCGGTAATGCCAAGGCCCGCGCCGTGGTGTGGACCTTTCCTGACCCAGTCCCTTTACATCGCGAACCGCTATATACACCGAGGCGCGATCTGCTACCGAAGTATCAGACTTTCAAGGATAGGCAGGCATACCGACTACCCACCTTATATAAGTCGATCCAGGATAAGGATTTTTCAAAGAAATTTCCCATCATCCTTACTATGGGGCGGCTAGTCGAATATGAGGGCGGTGGTGGCGAGAGTCGCTCCAATCCGTGGCTGGCTGAGTTGCAGCAGGAAATGTTCTGTGAGCTAAACCCCCGCGACGCCAATAATCTGGGTATTCGCGACGGTCAGGATATCTGGGTCAAGAGTCCCGAGGGGGGCAAGGTTCTGGTTAAGGCCATGCTCACCCGCCGCGTGGCTCCGGGCGTTGCCTTCATGCCATTCCACTTCGGCGGACATTGGGAAGGCAAGAGCCAGAGGCATAAATATCCACAGGGTGCCGATCCCTATGTCCTCGGTGAAGCTTCGAACGTCTGTGGGACCTACGGCTACGACGTAGTGACCCAGATGCAGGAAACCAAGGCAACCCTATGCCGAATCGAGAGCGCGTAAGGAGTTAGACCATGGCACGAATGAAATTTCTGTGTGATGCGGAACGCTGTATCGAATGTAATGGTTGCGTCACTGCGTGTAAGAATGAGAATGCCGTTCCGTGGGGCATCAACCGCCGTCGGGTGGTAACTATCAATGATGGTAAACCGGGCGAGAGATCCATTTCGGTAGCTTGCATGCACTGCTCGGACGCGCCATGCATGGCAGTCTGTCCGGTTGATTGCATCTACGAGACGGAAGAGGGGGTGGTTCTCCACTCAAAGGATCTGTGCATTGGTTGTGGATACTGCTTCTATGCCTGTCCCTTTGGTGCCCCGCAGTTCCCGCAGGCGGGTAACTACGGCAGCCGTGGCAAGATGGACAAATGCACCTTCTGCAACGGTGGTCCGGAAGAGGACAATTCCCAAGCCGAATTCCAAAAATATGGGCGAAATCGTCTTGCCGAGGGCAAATTGCCTTTGTGTGCGGAGATGTGCTCGACCAAGGCACTACTGGCCGGCGATGGTAGCGAGGTAGCGGATATCTACCGTGAGCGGGTGGTTGCCAGAGGCTTTGGTTCAGGAGCCTGGGGCTGGGGAACAGCCTACGAGCGCAAATCGTAAGCGGACGTTGTAAATGAGCGCAAAAGGGGAGGCAATGTTTGTTTGCCACCCCGCTTTTTGTGCTTTTTAATATCCCGACCAGCTTCTAGCCATCCAAGTGTTGTGGATATTGTGCCATCGCGGCGCCCTATCGGTTCGGAGTAATGAACCGGCCTAAAGACTGAGGCAAGGAAACATGACATGAACCGGGCATCCCTTCACCGCGCTTTGAGTTGTCTGGGCATTGCTCTGCTGATGATCTTTGCGGTGGGGGTGGTTTTCCTGGGCTCACTCTCTCTTGATTCTCCAGCTATGGCACAAAGCCAGGGTAAGGCACCAGGCAATGCTCTGGGCAACGTCAGCGATCCTGAATTTTGGCGGCAGGTACGCCGTGGCTCGGCTGGAACCGTTAGCATTCCCGACAAGAAAGCAGCTGTATTAGTGCAGTCGGGTGGTGAAAGCTGGAGGGTTAAGCGGAATGGCCCAATCTCCAGGTATGGGGCTTGGGGTTTGGTGGCGACCGTTATGCTTATGGTGGCTTTCTATCTGATCCGTGGCCGCATCCGGATTGAAAGTGGATTTTCTGGTCGCCTTATTCGTCGATTTAGCAATATCGAGGTTTTTACCCACTGGCTGACGGCCTTTGCCTTTATCATTCTAGCCATTACGGGCCTGAACGTGCTCTACGGCAAGTATGTTCTGTTGCCGGTCATTGGGCAGGAAAGTTTTGCGGTGATCGCTGGATGGGGGAAATTTGCCCACAATTACATCGCGTACGCTTTCATATTGGGCATCGTGATGGAGATTGTCCTGTGGCTGAAGGATAATCTTCCCGATCGCTACGATGCCGGCTGGCTTGCCCAGGGAGGAGGGCTATTCAAGAAAGGCGTGCATCCTCCAGCGGGAAAATTTAACACCGGTCAAAAAATGATCTTCTGGATGATCATTGTCGGCAGTGGCTTCAATATCTTCACAGGTCTAAACCTGCTATTTCCCTTCTACCTGATGGACCTGGAGCAGATGCAGTTAATGCTGATCCTTCATTCCATTTCTGGACTGCTTTTAATGTTCGTGATCATCGCCCATATCTATATTGGGACGGTTGGTACGGAAGGTGCAATTGACGCTATGCGCACCGGATACGTTGATGAAAACTGGCTGCTGCAACACCACAGTGCCTGCGTTCCGAAAAAAGACTAAGCCACCTAAGAGCTGAAGTTATCAGCCAAGTTCCGTCTGCCTGAATGGATGAGCTAGCCGCTCACACCCCACACGGTTTCTTATAAACGGACACTCTCCAAAGTGTATTGTTTAGCCGTTGTCGTGTCGATGGTGGTAAAAATTAAGCCGACAGAGATAGCGATGAGGATGGCTGTCGCTATGCCCCGTAGTATTAATTTCATGGTCATGCTCCGTATTTATCGTCAGGTACATCCCCCGACGTAAAATGTTTTTAAGGCCGCATTGAATAATTATTACTCATTGGTTTTGTTTTGTTGTGCCGGCATCGGGGGGGAGATTGGTTTGGATGGGCCCTCGTTGTTTTCTACATCATCAATTTCCGGGGGGAGATCGCTTACCTCCTGTCCCGCAGCGTCCCCGGTAGCGCTCTCTTCGTCTGACACACTGGCGTCTTTGGTCTCCGCTTCCTCATGGAGAGTGCTGAGAATCTCGGTTACCGCTGATGCTATTCCCTTGAAAATACTAAAGTCCTCATCGTAGTCGTTGAGGCCATCAAGATGGGCAAACTCGGGATCGCTGTGCCACAGCTTACGTAAGGCGGCACGGGTTAGTTCATCTGGCACGCCTTCGGCGAGAAAGGGGGTGAAGTCAGAGTCCTTACTCAGGTCTTCCACGGCAGGAAGAGATGCCACGCCCACATTGTTTTCATCTTCGCTTTCAGAGAGGCTCCCATCAGCTTCTTCTTTTTTTAACGTTTCTTCCGGGGGCTGTTGTTCCACAGGGGAAGGAGTGTCGTTAGCAGTCATTATTATCCGTCCGTTGTGCTCAGGAAGCCTTGATCTATATCGTAAGCTTGTATATTGCGCCCAAAATTCCCATCTTTATCGTTGCTGCCCCTCGCAATAGATTGACTCACGTGTGGTCAGCGCATCAAAGCTGAACATTTTGAATCACAATCTACTTCGCCCAGAATAAATCAGAATTTCCTTGATTTATTCCCGCGGGAGATGCCTCGCCCCTCTTCGTTAGATTTGTGCTTCTTGAACTTGCGTTTTACGAAGGGCACATCGACATGATAGGTATCGATAAAGGCTTGAATCCAGGCGATCACGATGTCAGGCATGGGTACCCCCTCAACAATTTCATCACCACTCTCGCCGTATCCCTCGGCCTCATACGGGCAAGCCGTTATATGAAAGGGAAGGAACTCCCGATCACCCTCTTCGTCAGGCCGCAAAACCACAAAGACCCTGGGCTGTGGTTGCGAAAGATTTACCCGGTAGCCATCCGTTTCTTTTTTGAAAAGCTCTAAATCAAGGGTGCCGGCATGGTAGTGGACCCAGTCCTCCCCATGCCGAAGTTTTTTCCACTTCCCGATCGGAGAAGACACTCCTGGAATGACAGCAACGGGAAGCCAGCAATGGTCCTGCCAGGGGTTGTCCAGTTCGCGACGCTCAATGATGACGCCGAGGGAGAGGGTTTCGGTGGCAGCCATTAGTTGTTGATCCTGCCTGCTAGCGGGTGAGACTGGGCCGTGGTGAAAATGAGGGCGGCGTAGGCAATGTGTTTTAAAGAATAAAAGATCTGACCTACCCCCTTCATGGATTCAGATGGCGCCAACCAGAAAAGTTCTCGGTGGCATCTTTTCCTTGTTTACTCATCGCCTGAGATCGGGACCTTCACATAACACCGCAGAAAACCTACGGGCTGAGAACCCGGTAACAATCATGTTTCCATGTATATTATAGACACGCTTGTGGTGAATGTTCTTGCCCGGTGAAAAGCCCCTTAACTTTGTTCCCACTTAAACTGGATATGGCTATGGAATTGAATGGCAAGGAAATACTGGTTTGTAACTGCGAAGGCAGCATGTCCGTCAACGGCAAGGCACTGGCCAAGGCTTGCGCGGACAAATCGCTCTGTGTAAATACTCACCTGTGTCGTACTGAGTTAGGAGAGTTTCAGCGCGTCGCCAAAAAGAAAAAACCGATGCTGGTTGCCTGCACGCAAGAGGCGCCTCTGTTCGTGGAAGTCCTTGATGAAATTGAGGGCGCACCCGAAATCCATTTCACTAATATCCGGGAACGCGCCGGCTGGTCTGAGCAGGGGGCCAAGGCAATACCGAAAATGGCTGCACTGCTGGCCGAGGCAGCCCTCGATATACCTCAGGCCATGTCTGTAGGACTGAAGTCAGGGGGTACCTTGCTGGTCATCGGCCGTGACGGTTCTGCCATCGATGCGGCAAAGCAGGTGGCCACCCAAATCCATGTTACGGTACTGCTAACAGATGGAAATACCGCTGGACCAAAAGATATATTTCCGCCTTCCCTCATGGACGTACCTGTGTTCAAGGGAAACCCTACGGCCGCTGCCGGCTACCTGGGTGCCTTTAGCCTGAACTTGGAAGGATTCGCAGCAGTATCTCCTTCCTCCCGTGAGACGCTGAAATTTGGCCGAGGCAAGAAAGTTGAAGCTTACAAGTGTGATTTGATTCTGGACCTGCGTAAGGGTGAATCCCTTTTCCCGGCCCAGCGCGACGGTTACCGTAACCCTGACCCCGGCAATCCGGCTTTGGTACACAAAGCCCTGTTTGAATTGACGGACATGGTGGGGACCTTTGAGAAGCCCCGTTACGTGACTTTCGACGGGACGCTTTGTGCCCATTCTCGCAATGGTCTAAGCGGCTGTACCCTTTGTATCGATGCCTGCCCAACGGGTGCCATCGTTCCTGACGGTGACCATGTAACCATCGATCCTTATATCTGCATGGGCCACGGAAGCTGTGCCAGCGTCTGTCCGACGGGTGCGGCCAGTTACGCTTTACCGTCGGCCGACGCCATGATCACCCGGGTTGGAACCTTGCTTGGCACCTACTTGAAGGCGGGTGGAAAAGCGCCAATCTTGCTGATACATGATGCCGAATTCGGTGAATCACTGATCGCGGCGATGGCGCGCACCGGGCATGGATTACCGGCCAATGTGCTCCCATTTACAGTGAGCCAGACGACTCAGGTGGGGCTGGATTTTCTACTTGGCGCGATGGCCCACGGTGCTGGCCGCATTCTCCTGCTGTTGCCACCGGGAGAAAAGAGTGCGGTGGAAGGGCTGGCTACCCAGGTGAAACTGGCAGAAATCATCGTGGGAGGGCTTGGTTACGGCAGCAACCGTGTGGGCCTTATTGATGAGATGGACCCGGCGATAGTGGAAGCACTCTTATATGGTCTTGATGCCGTCACCATGCCTCATGGGAGCTTCCTGCCGTTGGGTGGAAAACGTGGGCTCCTGGGGCTCGCGCTGACAAATTTGCATCGTCACGCACCGGCGCCGGTGGATGCTCTTGACCTTCCGGTGGGTGCGCCCTTTGGTAACGTCGAGGTCAATACCGACGGCTGTACCCTTTGTCTGTCTTGCGTTGGCGCCTGTCCGAAAGGTGCGTTCAAAGATTCTCCCGATAAGCCGCGCTTGTCTTTTAGCGAATACGCTTGCATCCAGTGTGGCTTGTGTAAGGCCTCCTGTCCGGAAAAGGTCATTACCCTGGTGCCGCGCATAAACTTTAAGGCAGGTGCTGCTGATCGCCGAGTAATCAAGGAGGAGCCTGCCGTTGCGTGCATCCGCTGTGGCAAGGATTTTGGTGTGCGTTCCACTATCGATCGCATGATAGATAAGCTCAGGAATCATCCAGCCTTTGCCGGTGAGCAAGCCCTCAATGTGATCCGCATGTGCGATGATTGTCGCGTTATTTCCTTTATGGAAGCCGAAAACAATCCGATGGCTAGCAAAGAAAGGCCATTTCCTCGTACCACTGATGACTATCTACGTGAACGCGAGGAGTTGAGGGAGCAGGCCAAGGAAGTGATTGAGGATCAGAAAAAGGATTCCTGATATCTGCCCGAGGTTCCCTATGGGGACTTTTTGTCCGCCGGAAAGAAGGCCTGCTCCCCGTTAATGGTGAACGAGGCGATGGCCTTTTGGCCGTCGGGGCCGATCAGCCAGTCTATAAACTTTTGTCCCAACTCTGCCTTGACGTGGGGATGCCGGTTCTGGTTGACCAGGATGACGCCGTAAGGATTGAGCAATTTAGAACTACCTGCATTAAGTATCATGAGATCACCGCGGTTGGCAAAAGCAAGCCAGGTTCCGCGGTCGCTTAGGGTGTAGGCATTCATCACCGCCGCCGTATTTAGCACCGCGCCCATTCCTGCGCCGGCCTCACGGTACCAGGAGCCTGACGCGTTGCGGGGATCGATGCCGGCAACTTGCCATATGCCGAGCTCTTTTTTGTGGGTACCGCTGTCATCGCCACGCGACACAAACGGCATTTTGGTGTTGGCGATATGGGTGAAGGCGGTCGCGGCGCTGTTACCCATAGTGATACTGGCGGGATTGCTCTTAGGCCCAACGATAACAAAATTATTGTACATGAGGTCATGGCGTTTGACCCCGTGACCCTCTTTCACAAAGGCTTTCTCTGAAGCCAGATGGTGGACCAGCAGCACGTCGGCATCACCGCTGGTGGCCAGGCGGATGGCTTGGCCAGTACCGGCGGCGATCACCCGTACCTGGATGTGGGTCTTTTTCTCGAACAGCGGCAAGATGTGGGCAAATAACCCGGAGTTTTCGGTTGAGGTGGTTGAGGCGACGATGATGAAAGGATCTTCGGCTGTAGCGGGGATGGCCAGGGTCAGCAATAGCACCAAGATGGGGAGTTTTAGCCTCATCATTTCGTTGTTCCTTCTGATATCTGCTTACGATTGTCCTCTCCGCGTTTCCACCATAACAAGTCTCCAGCAATAAACTTTTGCGCCAAATCGTTTTCCGGTTTGGTGAAAAAGGCTGTGGCGGCGGATTTTTCCAGTAATCTGCCGCGGTGCAGAAACAGCAGCTCGTCGGCCAGGCGGCGGGCCTGTTCCAGGTCATGCGTGGTCATGACGATGCGGGTTCCGGCCTGATGAATGGTATTGATGAGTTCCTCTACGTCATGGGTGGCCGCCGGATCCAGGCTCGCCGTTGGCTCATCAAGGAACAAGACCTGTGGTCTTAATACCCATGCCCTGGCCAGCGCCAGTTTCTGCTGTTCTCCGAAGGAAAGCACTCGTGCCGAGTAGTTGGCGAGGCGGTTGAGGCCGGTCATCCTCAGGGCCTCCTCAATACGCTCGGGGCGTTCACGCCTCGGCACCTTGCGTAGTGATAATGCATAGCCAATATTGGCCGCCACAGAGCGTCGTAGCATGACCGGGCGTTGGAAGACCATTGCCTGGAATGGTGCCGGGTCGTATCCATGGGCCCCATGCCAGATAATTTTACCGGAGCTGGGGGCTATCAGGCTGTGACACAGCCGAAGGAAAAGGCTTTTTCCAGCGCCGTTAGGGCCGATAACGATAGTGCGTGCCCCTACCTCAAGACGGAATGACAGATCCTTGATTAGGCGCTTCCCCCCAGCTTCAAAGGATACCTGGCGAAACTCCAGGGGCAGGATGGATTTGGCCTCATTCCTATCCATGGTTTCTTCGGGCTGTTTCGCTGATCAAAAAGGAAGCGCCGTTGACCACCAGAGACAGGGTGATGAGGATGATACCGAGACCCAGTGCCAGCGCTAAATCCCCCTTGGAGACCTCAAGCGCGATAGCAGTGGTCATAACGCGCGTCACGTGATCAATATTGCCGCCGACAATCATTACCGCGCCGACCTCGGCGCTGGCACGGCCAAAACCGGCGAGTATTGCTGTCATCAGCGAGAAACGGCCATCCCACAGCAGCGCCATGATCCGCTGACCCGGCCCGGCACCGAGCGAGCAAAACTGTTCCTCGTATTCACGCCACAGGTCGTCGATGACCTGGCGAGTCAGAGCGGCGATGATGGGTGTCACCAGTATCAGCTGCGCGATGATCATGGCGGTGGGGGTGAATAACAATCCAAACACCCCCAGCGGCCCGGCCCTGGACAAGGCCAGATAAACGGCCAGTCCGACTACCACCGGGGGCAGACCCATCAGGGCGTTGATAAATACCACGATGGAAGCGCGCCCGGGAAAGCGGAACAGCGCAAGGGCGGCCCCAAGTGGCATGCCGATGAGCGCGGCTCCGCTTACTGCAACCAAGCTAACCTTTAGCGATAGAAAAACGATTTCAGCAAGGTCGCTATCGAGCTGTAGAACCAGCGCCAACGCGGCCAATAGTGCCGAGCTAAAATCGTTCATTGTCCAGACACACTAAACCACCATTCATGGAATGCTTTTTCCTCAAAGGGCAGTTTCGCCCCCAACCCGCCACTGCGCTGTTGCCAGATATCAAAGGTTGATTCCGGAACGGCAATAAGCAGGGGTATTCCAGTGGCGATGATCTCAAAAATCTCATGGGACAGCCCTTTCCCGGCCCGCTCCCGATCTCCGAATTTTTCTATTACTACTAAATCCGGATGGCTATTGATGGCCTTGCGGAGGATTGCCGTGGTCTCCGCAAGTGCAGAGACATCCAGCCCACAATCATGGTCGTTTTTCATGGGTCGCTTAATAGGGATACGGTGGCCCGTTGTGATATCAATGGCATCAATCCGTTTTCCAATGCCATCAGGACCAAGAGACTCCTCTTGAAGAATTCCCGCCACGCAGACTCCCGAACTAGCCAGCTTTCTTACAAATTGCGACAGCGCCCTTCGAACTGTTTTTCTGGGGACATAAACGCCCGCTGCAAAGGCCATTGCACCTGGCGTAGATTTTGATGTTGCGGCATGGTCGGGCATGGTGCTTTTCCCAAATGCTTGCCAAGCGCTCGTGATGGTACATCTCGTTGAGGTGTTCGTTGCGACTCAGGCCATCATACGATTATCCCGGGATTTCCGAAAACAGCAGGTTTAGTGATTTGCTATATGGCTACAGTGTGCTTTTTGTAGCCACAAAGGGATGTCTCTGAACTACACTCTCTAACAGGGCCGCGATTGGTAATTTGCCGACGGGGTCGGCGAGGGCGGTTTTTCTCCCGGATACCCCTGGTGTTGAAGGTGGCATAGCACCTGGCCAGTCGCAGCTCGTTAATGGAGCGCAGATCGCCATGCCAGCTTCGCAATTACCTTAGCCTCATGCTCTGCCATTTCCGCCAACCGTACGTCGATCTCAGCTGCTGGAAAATAGTTCCGTGCCAGTTCCACAAACAGCACCCCATGTCCGGCTTCGCTTTTCCACAAGCGTTTATAAAAGGCCTTGAGGGCGGGTTCTTCCAAGGATTCCGCAACCAGGCGAAAGCGCTCCGCACCGCGGCTTTCTATGAGGGTGGCGAGTAGCAGTTGATCTAGAAAACGCTCATTGCGACCGTGGCGCAGGATGGATAACAGTTGGTTGACGTAGGGGTCCGGGCTATCCTTAACCAGCCGTAGCCCGCGGGCCTGCATGAGGTCGAAGACCTGGCGGAAGTGGCTTAACTCCTCCTGAGCCAAGGCAATAAGTGGCGATAATATCTTTTCCCGATCGGCGTACCGGACTATCAGGCTCATGGCGAGCGCCGAGGCCTTGCGCTCGCAGTTGGCGTGATCCTGCAAGAAGGCATCGAAATCCTTTGTCGCGGCTTTGGCCCAGCCCGGATCGGTGGCGACGGTGAGGGGAGCGCTTATATCAGACACAGATGATTCCTTTGGTAGCGGTACTTATGACTCAAGTTCTTCCGGTTAGTACTTCAAGCTCACAGCCGGGCAGATGGGAACGCAAAGCTAAGGCCTATCTGCATAAACATCAACTGGTATCACGGCAACTGCAGGTATCCCCGCATGCGGAATTGGGCATGGTGGTGGTCATTCCCTGCTACGACGAGCCAGAACTTGAGCTTACTCTGGAATCACTGCGGGCCTGCAAGGCACCCCGGGTTGCAGTGGAGGTGTTGGTGGTAATCAATGCCGCTGAGGGTGCCGAGGCGGGGGTCGCGAAGCAAAATTATCTCTCCCTGCAGAGGGTGCAGGCTCTGGACGACTCACTGGGCGATCCCCGTTTTCGACTGCACCCGCTGTATTTCCCGAAATTGCCGCCAGAGCACTCTGGTGTGGGCTGTGCGCGCAAGCTGGGTATGGACGAGGCGGTGGCCCGTTTTGCGGAACTGGAGCGGCCTCAGGGGCTGATTTTGTCTCTGGATGCAGATTGCCGGGTGGCCAGCAATTATCTGCAGGCGGTAGAGGCGAATTTTGCCCGCCATCCAAAGTCTCCTGCCGCTGCGGTTTACTTTGAGCATCCGCTGGATGGCAGCCATGTCGGTATTATTTCCTATGAGCTGTTTCTCCGCTATTACGTCCATGCTCTGCGCTTTAGCGGCCACCCCCACGCCTTCCATACGGTAGGTTCTACCATTGCCGTCCGTGCCGAGGCCTACGTGAAGCAAGGGGGCATGAATCGTCGCCACGCCGGCGAGGATTTCTACTTTCTCCAAAAACTCTTTGCCCTGGGCGATTTCAGTGAGGTGCGGGATACCGTGATCACACCCTCCGCCCGCCTTTCTACCCGGGTGCCCTTTGGCACCGGGCAGGCGGTGGGGCGGATGAAGGCGATTGGCCATATGGGCTATCCGGCCTTCGCGCCTGAGCTGTTTCGTGACTTGCAGTGCCTGTTTCGCCGCGTGGAGCAGTGCTGCGAACTGGAGTTTCAGCCCCTTCCAAGTTGTGCCGGATTGAGCCCGGTTTTGGCGGATTTTCTCCGGGGCCTTGGTTTTGACGACAAGATGCTGGAAATCCGCCGCAATGCGGTTAGTCCGCGTACACTGCGCCAGCGCTTCTATAACTGGTTTAACCCCTTCCGGGTGTTAAAATTTGCCAACTTTTCAACGGCCGCTGCTTATCCCAAAGTGGATGTGGTTCAGGCCGCGCATGACTTGCTGCAATGGCGTGGAATACACGCACCAGAGTATGGCTTGGAGCTGCTTCACGTATACAGGAAACTGGATTCGGAATGAGGGCACCTCTAAAAATGCAATTTTCGTCGCAATACTGCGTTTCTCGTAAAAAAGTTTCGCTCACATATCAAATATATGCTGCGCTCAACTTTTATACTCATGCCTTGTCTTGCATGGAAACTTGAATTTTTAGAGGCACCCATAACGATATGGCATACCAGCATCGTTTTGTTGATGGCGAAGTGGTGAACTTGCCCGTGGGTAAGGTGGTCTGCGTGGGGCGCAATTACGCCGCCCATGCCCGGGAACTGGGTAATCCGGTGCCTGCCGAGCCGGTATTATTTATGAAGCCGGCAACTGCATTGGTAGACCTTGAAGCGCCGCTGCGGCTGCCCACGCATGGTATCGAATTGCACCATGAAGTAGAGCTGGCGGTGCTGATAGGGTCACGGCTTAGCCGTGCAAAAAAAGCCGAGACAGAGACAGCCATTGCCGGCTACGGTGTGGCCCTGGACCTCACTTTGCGGGATGTGCAGGCGCGTCTAAAGGCAGATGGACATTCCTGGGAGCTTGCCAAGGCCTTTGATGGCTCCTGTCCACTTTCTCCCTTTGCGTGCCCCAAGGACGTCCCGGACCTCGGCGACTGCACCTTGCGTCTATGGGTGGACGGAAAGCTGCAGCAAGACGGCAATACCCGGGACATGATCGTAAAAGTCCCCGTTTTGCTTGCCTATATTTCAGAATTCTTCACCCTGGAGCCGGGTGACGTGGTGCTTACGGGTACCCCCGCCGGAGTCGGGCCGCTTAGCGGCGGGGAGGCGTTAGTGCTCGGTTTGGGCGAGAATCTGCATTTCCCTGCCTGTATGGCAACACCCAAGCATCAACCCTAAATTGAGGTAGAGAACGAGTGCAAGAGAATCAGACAGCAGCAGCGATACCCATGCGTCGTGAATGTGTGAGGGCCCAAGTGGGTACCGTGGCCATTGGTGATGGCGCGCCTATCGTGGTTCAGTCCATGACCAACACCGACACCGTTGATATAGCCCGGACGGTGCAACAGGTAAAGGCCCTGGCGGATGCTGGCTCCGAGTTGGTACGTATTACCGTCAACACAGCAGAGGCCGCCGCAGTGGTGGCCGCAATCCGCGAGCGACTGGACATTCTTGGCTGCGAGGTGCCACTGGTAGGGGACTTCCATTACAACGGCCACCAGTTGCTTACCGACTATCCGGAGTGTGCCAAGGCCCTGGCCAAATACCGCATTAATCCGGGCAATGTGGGTTTTGGTGGCAAGCGTGATAGCCGTTTTTCTACCATGATCGAGGTAGCACTGAGATATCAAAAGCCGGTGCGCATCGGAGTTAACTGGGGCAGCCTGGACCAGGCACTTATGGCGCGTCTGATGGATGAGAATGCGGCCAGTACGCGGCCTCGTCCCGCGGATGTTGTAATGCGTGAGGCACTGGTGGTTTCCGCACTGGAAGGGGCCGAGCGCGCGCAAGAACTGGGCATGCGGCCACAGGACATTATCCTCTCTTGCAAGGTAAGTGGCGTGCAGGATCTGATTGCGGTCTACCGGGAACTCGCGCGGCGCTGTATTTATCCGCTGCATCTTGGCCTCACCGAGGCCGGCATGGGACACAAGGGGGTGGTGGCCTCCACGGCCGCCATGAGCGTACTGCTCAACGAGGGGATCGGTGACACCATCCGTGTTTCCTTAACCCCCAAGCCCGGTGGCGATCGTACCGAGGAAGTGTTGGTTGCCCAGCAGATTCTGCAGGCCCTGGAATTACGTGCTTTCAGCCCTCAGGTGACCGCTTGTCCCGGTTGCGGGCGTACCACCAGCACCTTGTTCCAGGAGTTGGCGGACGACATTCAGGGTTTTCTGCGCCACAAAATGCCGTTTTGGCGACGCCTTTATCCCGGCGTAGAGAGCCTTTCAGTGGCGGTGATGGGTTGTATCGTGAATGGCCCGGGGGAGAGCAAACAGGCGGATATCGGCATCAGTCTGCCTGGTAGTGGTGAGAACCTGTCAGCCCCGGTCTTTGAAGATGGGAAAAAAACCATCACCCTGAGTGGTGAGGGTATCGCAGAGGCTTTTAAAGAGCGCCTGGAACAGTACGTGGAGCGGCGCTACGGTAAGTAGCTATTGCAATCGCTCCGATCCCATGGGCATTTCAGCCTTCAGCGATAGCGATGTCAGTTCACCAAGGTGGGAGTGAAAGGCATCCACACAATCCGGGTCGAACTGTTTGCCGCGTTGGGAGAGTAGATAGTCGACAGCACTCTGCTGTGACCAGGCCGCCTTGTAGGGACGCACTGAAATTAACGCATCGTAGACATCGGCCACCGCCACAATGCGGGCGGCCAAGGGAATTTCCTCGCCACCGAGTCCTTCCGGATAGCCTTTGCCGTTATAGCTTTCATGGTGATGCAGGGCAACGGTCGCGCCCAGCTGCAGGCACTCCGAGGGGCTTTCGCGCAGTATCTCATAGCCGATGCGGGCATGGGTTTGCATCAGCTGTCGTTCGGAGGCATCCAGCTTTCCGGATTTCAGAAGTATCAGATCGGGAATCCCGACCTTGCCAATATCGTGCATCGGTGCCGCTTGCTCGATGGTGGCACAGTCAGTTTTAGAGAGCCCCAGAGTCTCTGCCAGCACTCGTGAGTAGCGAGCCATCCGTAGCACGTGGTTGCCGGTGCCTTCATCGCGATATTCACCGGCACGAGCCAGGCGCAGCAGAATTTCATTTTCGTGTTCCCACAGGCGCCGGGCGGCGCTATGGGTCTCCATGGCCAAGCGAAGGTTTTCGGCCTCCAGGGCCTGCTGAAAGCGGCCCATATGCAACAGATTAGTGCAGCGGCTATGACATGCAACCGGATCTATCGGCCTGGAAAGAAAATCCGTTACCCCGGCCTCAAGGGCTCGGTAGCGGACAAAGCGCTCCCGCAATGAGGTCAATAACAGAATGGGGGTATGGCTATAGCTGGGCAAATGACGCAGGCGATGAGTAGTTTCTATGCCGTCCATGAAGGGTGTGTTGTAGTTACTGATCACCAAGTCGACGCTGTGTCGGTGTGCCCAGTTCAACGCCCGGTGCGGGCTTGTAAAGCTCTCTATGTGCACGGAACCAGGCAATCCTGCCAATACCTTGCGAAGCACCGTGAGCTGCTCTCGGCTCTCGTTAATGATCAATACGCGGGTCATGGATGCCTTCTTTATCTGCTGATTTACAAGGGCCGGCATCCATTCCAGTGTTTTTACAGGTTTGCTTTTTCATTGATCAGGCCTGTTAACCAATCTTAATTAATATTTTAAATAAATTCTACATGCCACTGTTATAAAAGGATTTATATTCTGGTGAAAATTTCACGCTCTGGAGGGGGCGATAAATTTCTCCGCACGCGTGAGGGCTGAGATGCCGTTGTTTGGGCCGGTGCTCGTTTCACTGAGATAGCGGCGCCAGGCGCGTGCCCCAGGAGTGCCGTGGGTGAGTGGGAGAAGGGGTTGGATGAGATGACGCAGGGGGGTGCCAATCGTTAATTCCCGTTCGGCGTAGGGTAGGAAACGGTTGAGGATTTCCGCCCGACCAGGGCTGGGTGTATCGCTGCCAAAAAGTTTCTGGTCTATGGTGGCCATGAGATAGGGGTTGTTATAGGTGGCACGACCCAGCATCACGCCATCGGCCCAGCTGAGTGCATCCCAGGCTTCGTCCAGGGTGCTAATGCCGCCGTTGAGGATAATGTCCAACTCGGGAAAGTCCTGCTTGAGGCGGCGAACAATGTCGTAGCGGAGCGGCGGCACACTGCGGTTCTCCTTTGGATTCAACCCCTTGAGCCATACTGTGCGGGCATGGATGATGAAGCGCTGACACCCTGCGTCGGCAACGGTACGGACAAATTCCACCAGGCCAGCATATGAATAACTGCCCTCAATGCCGATGCGGGTCTTAACCGTGATGGGCAGATTGACCACTTTGCTCATGGCCGTTATACAGGCGGCGACTACCGTGGGCTCCGCCATCAGGGCAGCGCCGAAGCAGCCAGCCTGCACCCGATCGCTGGGACAACCGACATTGATATTGACTTCATCATAGCCGGCGGCTTCCACGTGCCGCGCGGCTTCCGCCATAATGTCCGGGTCGCGACCACCCAATTGCAGCGCCACCGGGTTTTCATCGGGCTCATGCCGCAGCAGATAGGCGGTATCACCCCGGCACACGGCCTGGGCATTGAGCATCTCGGTATAGATGAGGGCGTGGCGGGTGATCTGGCGTAAAAAATAACGCGCGTGGCGATCGCTGTAGCCCATCATGGGAGCAATACTGAATCGGTGACTAGGAGTCTGTTGGGTTTGGGCGCCCGTAGCGAGGGGAAGCCATTTTGAGACTGATTTTTCAATCATTTGAGGATAATAGGAAGGTCGGGCGTTGTGGGGTAATTGTGCATCTTAACAAACCGGGGAGGGCCAGGCAGTGACACGATTGTTGTTGATCGACGGTCTTAATTTTATCCGCCGGATCTATGCGGCGGTACCGGCGCGTACGGATGAGAGCGCACATTTTGTGGGCTTTCTGGAATCCATCCGGGGTTCCCTGCGCCGGGCCTTATCCGAGGCTGATGCTAGCCATGCGGCTTGTGTCATGGAAGGGGAGGAACATCCATGGCGACGAGCCATCCATGCCACTTATAAGAGCGGTCGTTCGCCGATGCCGGAGGCATTGAAGGCGGGACTGCCGGAATTGGCACAGCTCTTTCAAGAGGAGGGGGTGGCTACCCTGGAATTTCCCAGGGAGGAGGCCATGGATATTTTGGCAACGGTGGCGGCCAAGCTGGCTGCCAGTGGAAATCAGGCGCTAATCCTCAGTACCAACCGCCATCTCTGCCAACTGTTGCGACCGGGCATCGAGATCCGCGATCATTTCGCGCGCTGTGCTTTGGACGTCGCCTATGTGCATGAGCATTTGGGGGTTTGGCCGCAACAACTTGGTGTCTTTTATGCACTTGCCGGCGACACTGCAGCCCATATCCCCGGCGTGAAGGGAATCGGGCGGAAATCAGCACTGCAATTGATTGAGCAGTATGGTGATCTTGATACCCTTTTTGCTGCGGCCAGCGAGATTCCAGGAAGAGTTGGAAAGCTACTGGCCGGTGGCAGGGAGATGGCGGAAATGTCCCTAGCTCTGGTTAGCCCGCGTGAGCAGCTTGAGTTGGGGATTAATCTCCGCCAGCTGCGTTACCGCCCCTCCACAGAGAGGGATTAGAGCTTCCTTAAGAAGAGGGCTCTTTCCCCACGGCCTTTAGCAACGGCGTGATCAGATCCATGGGCAGGGGGAAGATGATGGTGGAGGACTGATCGCCAGCGATTTGGGTCAGGGTTTGCAAATAACGTAATTGCATGGCTTGCGGTTGTTTTGAGAGGGATTCAGCTGCCAGCACCAGCTTTTCGGCCGCCTGCATTTCACCTTCGGCGTGGATGATCTTGGCGCGTCGGTCACGCTCGGCCTCCGCCTGCTTGGCGATGGCGCGAATCATGCTTTCATCGAGATCCACGTGTTTGATTTCCACATTGCTCACCTTGATGCCCCAGCCGTCGGTTTGGGCGTCGAGGATATGCTGGATATCGCTATTGAGTTTTTCCCGCTCCGAGAGCATTTCGTCAAGATCATGCTGGCCGAGGACTGAGCGCAGGGTGGTCTGGGCCAGTTGGCTGGTGGCGGCGTAGAAGTGTTCGACGTTGATGATCGCCTTTTGCGGGTCCATGACGCGGAAGTAGAGCACCGCATTGACCTTGACCGAGACGTTGTCCTTGCTGATCACGTCCTGAGTGGGTACGTCATGGACGATGGTACGCAGATCAACGCGCTCCATCTGCTGGATTATCGGCACCACGATGATGAGTCCCGGGCCTTTGACCTTCCAGAAGCGCCCAAGGGTGAAGATCACTCCGCGCTCGTATTCTCTCAGCACCCGGAGCATGGACAGCAGCAGGGCCAGGACGATGGCGGCAATTACCAGGTAGATGACGTTCATTTCAGCTCTCCTCGAGGGAATGCAAAGTTTTTGTTTGATCTAAGGGCTCAACCTGCAGGATAAGGCCGTCCATGGCCGTAACGCGGATGGCTTGTTGTGCGCTCAACGGTACCGTTGTTCTGGCCTGCCAGAGTTCACCGCGAATATGCACGATACCCCGGCTTTCAAAGGCGCCATTACTTTCTCCGATAGCGCCCACCATCTCCTCGGTGCCGCTGACCACCGGTCGTGTACGTGCCTTCAGGGCCAAACCGACTACCAGCATGAAGAAGGCGGCGGTGGTCAGGGCAACACCAAAGATCAGCGGCAGGGAGATACCAAAGCCCGGCACCGTGGTATCCATGAGGATGATGGAGCCGGCGATAAAGGCGATGACGCCGCCGATACCGAGCGCCCCGAAGCTGGGCATGAACATTTCACTCACCATGAAGATGATGCCCAGTAACAGCAGTGCCAGTCCGGCGTAGTTGACCGGTAGTACCTGGAAGGCATAGAGGGCCAGCAGCAGGCAGATACCGCCGATGACCCCGGGCAGCACCACACCGGGATTGGCGAGCTCGAAGAACAGCCCATAGACTCCCAGCAACATGAGAATGTAGGCCACGTTGGGATTGGTGATGACGGCGAGGAATTCGGTCCGCCAGTCGGCTTTGATCTCCAGTACAGATAGCGTTTTGCTGGCAAGTTTTAGTACGCCCGCGCTGGTGTTGAGCTCACGGCCATCACTCTTTGCCAGCAGTTCCGGGATGTCTATGGCAATGAAATCAATGACATTCTTTTCCAATGCCTCGGCGGCCGACAGATTGGCGGCCTCACGTACTGCCTGTTCCGCCCACTCAATATTGCGTCCGCGCAAGCGCGCGAGCCCGCGTATATAGGCGACGGCATCGTTAATCACCTTGCGCTCCATGGCGTCCGCTGGTTTGGCTGCCTCTACCTTCTTGTCCTTATCGCCATCTTTGGCAGATTTTGGTTTTTCCACGGGTTTGGGTAGTGTCGGCGGGCTGGGGATGCCGCCAATACGTACCGGAGTGGCGGAACCCAGATTGGTGGCCGGGGCCATGGCGGCTATGTGGGCCGCATACATGATGTAGGTGCCGGCACTGGCCGCCCGCGAGCCGTTGGGGGACACATAGGCAGCCACTGGAATGGGAGAGGCAAGGATGTCGCGAATGATTTCGCGCATGGCCGTATCAAGGCCGCCGGGGGTGTCGATACGCAGGATGATCAGCTTGGCATCAGCCTTGACGGCACCTTCAATGCCACGCTTCAGATAGTCGGCAGTGGCCGGTCCTATGGCGCCTTTAACCTCAAGGAGATGTGCTTCACCCGTGTCACCCACAACCACATCAGGTGCCGCCCTGAGCAGGGCGGCACCCAACAGTGCCATTAGCAGAAATAGCCATCGAGCCATTCAACTACTCCGGTAGCTTGTCCTGCTACAAGCATAGTCCGAGGCAGGCTCTGGCGCGCGGGGGTGCTCTCCCGATAGTCGGGAGCGCTTTGCCTCAGGCGGCTAGTTGCCTCAACACGTAGTGGAGGATGCCGCCGTGCTGGTAGTACTCCCATTCCTTGGGGGTATCGATGCGTACCTGTGCGGTAAACTGCTTTTCCGTGCCGTCCTCGGTGCGTACACGGACGGTTACCTCGGTCGCGCCATCGCCAAAGCCTTTCAGATCATAGCTTTCAGTGCCTGTGAGTCCCAGGGACTGGGCATTTTCGCCATCGGGAAATTGCAGTGGCAGTACGCCCATGCCTACCAGATTAGAGCGGTGAATACGCTCGTAGCTCTCGGCGATAACCGTCTTGACGCCCAGCAGGCGGGTACCTTTGGCGGCCCAGTCGCGGGAGGAGCCACTGCCGTATTCCTTGCCGGCGAGAATTATCAGTGGGATCTGCTCCTGCTGGTAACGCATGGCGGCATCATAGATGCTCATCTGTTCGCCGGAGGGCTGATGCAGGGTCCAGCAACCTTCGGTGCCTGGTGCCAGCAGGTTGCGCAGGCGGATATTTGCGAAGGTGCCGCGCATCATCACCTCGTGATTGCCACGGCGGGAGCCGTAGGAGTTGAAATTGACCGGGTCAACGCCCTGGGCCACCAAATACTGGCCGGCCGGACTATCGGCCTTGATAGCACCGGCGGGAGAAATGTGGTCCGTGGTGATGCTGTCGCCAAGCAGGGCCAGTACGCGGCAGCTGCCGATCTGCTCGATTTCTCCGGCCTTGGCGGCCATACCCTGGAAGTAGGGCGGATTCTTGATGTAGGTGGAGCTGTCATCCCATTCAAAGCGGCCGCTGGTGGCCACCTCAATGCCAGCCCAGCGTTGATCTCCGTCAAAGATATGCGCGTAAGTCTGGCGAAACATTTCGGAGGTAACGTGGCTCATGGCCTCGCTCACCTCTTGTTGCGTCGGCCAGAGATCCTTCAGGAACACTTCGCTGCCATCCTCGGCAGTGCCAATGGCAGCCTGCGCCAGGTCGTGGCACATGGTGCCGGTGAGCGCATAGGCGACCACCAGCGGCGGAGAGGCGAGGAAATTCATTTTGATATCGGCATGAATCCGGCCCTCGAAGTTACGGTTGCCGGAAAGCACCGACGAGACCACCAGATCTCCTTCGTGGATGCCTTTGCCAACGGCCTCGGGCAATGGCCCGGAGTTGCCAATACAGGTCGTGCAGCCGTAGCCCACCACATGAAATCCAAGGGCCGCCAGATCCTCCAGCAGGCCTGCCTTGCGCAGATATTCCGTTACCACCAGCGAGCCGGGGGCGAGGCTGGTTTTGACCCAGGGTTTCACCTGCAGGCCAAGACGGCGGGCCTTGCGGGCCACCAGGCCGGCGGCCATGAGTACCGCCGGATTGGAGGTGTTGGTGCAGGAGGTAATGGCGGCTACCACGATGGCGCCATCTTTCAACTCATGATTTGTACCGCTCAGCTTTACCGCGACGCTCTTGGATGGTGCGTCACCACGTAACTCCTTCACGGTTTGCTGCACCGTGGATGCGGCATCGGTCAGGCTAATGCGATCCTGGGGACGGCGGGGACCTGAGATGCTCGGCACTACATCGGCCAGATCCAGCTCCAGTACGTCGGTGTATTCTGCCTCACTATCACCTGCTTGCCGGAACAGGCCCTGGGCACGGGCGTAATCTTCCACCAGAGCCACCTGCTCGTCGGAGCGACCGCTAAGGCGCAGGTAGCGCAGGCTTTCCTCGTCTACCGGGAAGATGCCGCAGGTGGCGCCATATTCCGGCGCCATATTGGCGATGGTAGCCCGGTCTGCCAGGCTTAGTTGATCAAGCCCTTCACCGAAGAATTCGGCAAATTTCCCGACTACGCCCTTGGCGCGCAGCATCTCGACGATGATGAGCACCAGATCTGTAGCGGTGGTGCCTTCAGGCAGGCTGCCCTTGAGGCGGAAACCCACCACTTGAGGAATGAGCATGGTGACTGGCTGGCCAAGCATCGCGGCTTCTGCCTCAATACCACCCACACCCCAGCCAAGCACACCGATGCCATTGATCATGGTGGTGTGGGAATCAGTGCCCACCACGGTATCCGGATAGGCTTGGGTCATGTCGCCACCATCGGCTGCCCCAAACACCACGCGGGCGAGATATTCCAGATTGACCTGATGGACAATGCCGGTATCTGGTGGCACCACGCGGAAATTGGAAAAGGCACCCTGACCCCAGCGCAGAAAACCATAGCGTTCCTGGTTGCGCTCGAATTCAATTTCAGCGTTTTTCTCAGCGGCATCGGCACTGCCGTAGTTATCCACCTGTACCGAGTGGTCGATAACCAGTTCGGCGGGTGCCAGCGGGTTGATGAGTGCCGGGTCACCGCCCAGTTCGCCCATGGCATCGCGCATGGCCGCCAGATCCACTACCGCGGGGACGCCAGTGAAATCCTGCAGAATCACCCGCGCCGGGGTGAAGGCGATCTCCCGGGACGGCTCTGCCTGCGCATCCCATCCCGCCAGCGCCTCCACGTCCCCGGCGCTCACCGCCACGCCATCCTCATGGCGCAGCAGATTTTCCAGCAGGATTTTCAGGGAATAGGGGAGACGTCCCAGGTCAAATCGGTCGGCGAGGCTATCGAGGCGGAATATCTCGTAGTTTTTGTTCCCGGATTTCAGGGTGGAACGGGCATTGAAGCTGTTAGACATGGAGGGGATCTCCGATTAGGCAAAAATGGGCGTGTACTCGGGAATCCCGAGCGAGATAAAAAGTGGAATTATAGCGGATTGGTGGGGGTGATTGGGTCCTCGGATTCAGGCGACAGGCTGGCCGAGCGGTCACGCCGTAGCCCTCGGTTGAAAAAATCACACGCTATAGATCTGGAGCTTGTCATGACGGGGTGGTAGTTTGGGATCTGCTGCCACAATGGATGAGGGCAATCACGATGGGTACTTCCCGCTTTCTGCTTGAGTTGATCAAACCATCACATTATGACGACGATGGTTATGTCATTCAGTGGTGGAAGGCATGGATTCCCTCGAATTCGCTGTCCAGTGTCTACGGACTGGCGCTCGATGCCATTGATCGCCATGTCCTGGGACCTGATGTGCACATTGAGGTCGAGGCTTATGACGAGACCAACACGGTCATTCCAAGCAAGCGGATTATCCGCCGGTTCCAGGCCAATGATAATCAAGGAATCGTGTGTCTCGTGGGTGTGCAGACCAATCAATACCCACGGGCACTGGATATTGCCCGCGAGTTTCGCCAGGCCGGTATCCCGGTAGCGATTGGCGGTTTCCATGTCAGTGGCTGCATGGCTATGTTGCCGGAGCTGCCGCAAGAGTTGCAGGCAGCACTGGAAATGGGAATTACCTTATACGCAGGGGAGACTGAAGGGCGCCTGGATGATTTTCTGGCGGCTGCCCATGAACATCGGTTGGAGCCCGTCTACAATCATCTGTCGGCCCTTCCCAGCCTGCAGACCCAACCCACCCCCTTCCTGCCGGAAAAAAATATTCGCCGATACGCTGGCGCTTTAGGCTGTTTCGATGCCGGCAGAGGCTGCCCATTTACCTGTAGTTTTTGCACGATTATCAACGTGCAGGGCCGCAAGTCCCGCTTTCGCGACGCGGATGACATTGAACGGCTGATCCGTGCGCATGCTGCGCAGGGCGTCGAACGCTACTTTATTACCGACGACAACTTTGCCCGTAACAAAAACTGGGAAGCAGTCTTCGACCGCATAATCGATATGCGCGAACGAGAGGGATTTAATACCAATTTCATAATTCAGGTCGACACCCTGTGTCACAAGATCCCAAATTTCGTAACCAAGGCTTCGCGAGCCGGATGCAAGCGGGTATTTATCGGTTTGGAGAACATCAATCCGGATAGCCTGAAAACCGCATCCAAGGGGCAAAACCACATTACCGAGTACCGAACCATGCTGCAGGCATGGCGTCAGGCGGGCGTCATCACGTATTGCGGATACATTCTCGGCTTTCCCACGGATACCCCGGAGAGCATCGAAAGGGATATACGCATCATCCAGCGTGAACTGCCGTTGGATATGCTGGAGTTCTTTATTCTCACTCCGTTGCCTGGTTCATTGGATCACCAGGCCTTGCACCAGCAAGGCGTCTGGATGGATCCTGATATGAACAAGTATGACCTGGAACACGTCACCACGGCGCATCCGACGATGTCAGCCACGCAACTGGAGGAGGTTTACGACAACGCCTGGCATCTCTATTACTCTTGGGAACATATTGAAACGCTGTTCAAGCGTGGTGTGGCATCGGGTGTCAAGCCAGCCAGACTGGCATCAATGATCTTCAGTTTCTATGGCAGTTACGTATACGAGAAACTCCATCCGCTACAAAGTGGCGTTTACCGGCGCAAGATCCGTACTCAGCGTCGTTACGGTCTGCCGCGTGAAAACCCCTTGGTGTTTTATCCTCGGCGGCTGTGGGAAATCTTAAGCAGTTACCTTCCGGGCTTCTGGTTTTTCTGGAAGCTGACAAAGATGCGCAAACGCATCCAGCATGACCCGCGGTACCGCAACTACAGCGATGTGGCGCTCACCCAGGCAAAGACCGCTAACGCCGAGCATCTGGAACTGTTCGAAGTCACCGAAGCGGCGCGCAAGAACGTGGCCAAGGTTAAGGCACGCCAGGAGAGGGCTCGCAAAGCCAAGTCTAAAGCTGGGTGAACAAACACAAAGGTAGGAGTGGCTTACTCCGCTCGACGCTCGACGAAAAGGCACAAGACAAGACCTGACCCTGATGTGTGACCCTGATGTGGACCCTGATGTGCTGTGACCCTGATGTGCTGCTGATGTGCTGATGTGTAAGTTTTCAGAAATGTACAACGAAAAAGCGCATTACTTTGGATTGATTCTCATTGCAACAGGAGTCCTTTTGCTTCTGTATTCCGGGCATTCATTCCTCTTGGATGCGCTACCTATTCTGTTCATCGCGTCTGGAAGCATACTCGTGGCGAAAGCTATTAAACGGGGGTGAGGAGTCGTAAAAATTAAGGGGACACAATACTCAATTCCTCCTCCCTAAAAATGAATAGCGCGCCCATCCACGGCCAACGCTGCTTCATGCAAAGTTTCGGCGAGGGTGGGGTGGGCGTGGATGGTGCGGGCGAGGTCTTCGGCGCTCGCGGAGAATTCCATGGCGGTGACCGCCTCAGCGACGAGTTCTGATGCCTGGGCACCGAAGATGTGGACGCCAAGGATTCGGTCGGTTTTGCTGTCGGCGAGAATTTTTACCATACCTTCGGTTTCTCCAGCGCCCTGGGCACGACCACTGGCCAGGTAGGGGAAATTACCCTTACGGTATTTGGTTCCTGCGGCCTTCAGTGATTCCTCGGTTTCGCCTACACACGCAAGTTCCGGGTGGGTGTAGATCACGCCGGGGATGCAGTCGTGGTCGATTTTGCTCGCTTGCCCGGCGATGGCCTCAGCCACTGCCACCCCTTCTTCCGATGCCTTGTGGGCGAGCATGGGGCCGGCGGTGATGTCGCCAATGGCGTAGATCCCGGGGATATTGCTCAGCCCCTGGGCATTCACCGGTATACGGCCAGTCTGGTCCCGTTCCAGGCCGATTTCCTCGGCTCCTAATTGATCGCTCAGGGGCCGACGACCCACTGCAACTACCAGGCGGTCAAAGTCGAGCTTCTGTTCGCCTTCGGCGTCGCTATAGGTCACGGTGACCTTTTTGCCCTTTTTGCGGGTGCCACTAACGCGCGCACCAAGGCGGATATCCAGCCCCTGGGCGTTAAGGCTTTTACGCAACCCTGCGGCTACTTGTTGGTCGGCGGCAGGCAGGAAGGTATCCAGGGCTTCAAGTAGTACTACCTCGGAACCCAGCCGGCTCCAGACGCTGCCGAGTTCGAGGCCAATGACGCCGGCACCGACGATACCAAGACGTTTGGGAACCCGGTTAAACATGAGTGCCCCGGCGGAATCCACGATGGTGTCGCCGTTAAGTGGTGCCGAGGGGATTTCCACCGGGGTGGAGCCCGTAGCGATGATGATGTTTGCCGCCTGCAAGGTCTCTTTTTTGCCATCGGCAAGGCTGACTTCCACCTGATTTTTCGGAAGCAGGCGAGCGTGACCACAGAGGCTTGCCACCTTGTTCTTGCGTAGCAGCCCGGCGATCCCCTGGCCAAGATTGCGGATGATGGTTTCGCGGCGCTTTTGCATGGTGGCGAGATCGAGCTTTGCCCCGCTGACGGTGATGCCGTGGGCGGCAAAGTTGTGCTTCAGGTTGTGGTAATGGTGGGAGCTTTCCAGCAGTGCCTTGGAGGGGATACAACCCACGTTGAGGCAGGTACCGCCGAGGACTGCTTTGCCGGATTCATCCTGCCACTTATCTACACAGACGGTTTTGAGCCCAAGCTGTGCACAGCGGATGGCCGCCACGTAGCCGCCTGGTCCCGCGCCGATTACTACGACATCAAAGTTGTTCACGATTTTTCCCTTTGTGCGGAGCAGGCTAGACTTCTAGCAACATTCTGCCCGGATCTTCCAGCGCATCCTTGATAGCCACCAGGAATTGCACGGCCTCACGTCCGTCGACGATGCGGTGATCGTAGGACAGCGCCAAATACATCATCGGACGGATGATGATTTCGCCGTCTTCTACCATGGGGCGTTGCTGGATCTTGTGCATGCCGAGGATGCCGCTCTGGGGCGGGTTGAGGATGGGGGTGGAAAGTAAGGAGCCGAAGACGCCACCATTGGAAATGGTGAAGGTGCCGCCGGTCATGTCTTCGATGCTCAGCGTGCCGTCTTTAGCCTTGGCCCCGAAGGCGGCAATATTGCTTTCTATCTGGGCGAAGGAGAGCTGATCCGCATCACGCAGTACCGGCACTACCAGACCGCGTGGAGAGCCCACGGCGACACCGATATCGCAGTAGTCATGGTAGACCGTATCGGAGCCGTCGATATAGGCGTTGATCTCGGGGAATTTAGCCAGTGCCAGCGTGGCGGCACGCACGAAGAAGGACATGAAGCCGAGGCGGGCGCCGTGTGTTTTTTCGAATTGATCGCGATGGCGTGCGCGCAGTTCCATCACCGGTTGCATATTGATTTCGTTGAAGGTGGTGAGGATCGCGGCGTTTTGCTGGGCGCTTAGCAGGCGTTCGGCAATGCGTGAGCGCAGGCGGGTCATAGGTACCCGGCGATCCTGGCGTTCGCCTGGGGCGGTGGGGGCTACCACCACGGGTGCTGGAGTGGGTGCTGCTGCTGGCGGCGGTGTCGGTGGGGTTGCCTTAGTAGCTGCTTGTTGTTCCATATGGGCCAGTACATCGCCCTTGGTAAGACGCCCGTCTTTTCCAGTGCCGCTGATGGCTGCCGGGTCGAGCCCATGTTCCTCAACCAGCTTGCGAACCGCCGGGCTGAGTCTGGGGGCTGATTCTGCGCTGGCAGCGGGTGCGTCCACTGCGGCTGTTGTGGTCGGGGCCGGGCTAGCCGCGGCACCCTCGGTATCGAGGTGGGCAAGGGCTTCTTCGCTCAGTGCAGTGTCGCCATTTTGCTTAAGCAGTTCCGTGAGTACTCCCGACTCGGGTGCCGGTACTTCCAGCACTACTTTGTCAGTCTCCAGCTCGATGAGGATTTCACCCTGGGTGACGGCATCTCCCGCTTGTTTCTTCCATTCGATCAGGGTGGCGTCGGGAACGGATTCTGATAGTGCGGGTACCTTTACGTCGATGATCACGAGGTGCTTTTCCTTTTTGATTCGGAGTACACGGAGATGCGAAACACCGCATCCTTATTATGTGAGTTTCAGGAGGATTCAGGCCCTTTTCTTGCCTATGGCGGTGACCGTAGCAAGGCCAAGCGCCTCGTCTACCAAGGATTTTTGCTGAGCCAAGTGGACATTGAGTGAGCCGGCAGCCGGAGATGCGGAATAGGCACGTCCCACATAGCTCAGCGTGTGCTTCCGGTCTATGCAGCCGGCAAGGTGGCGGCTGGAGAGCATATGGAACCAGGCGCCCTGATTACGTGGCTCCTCTTGCGCCCAGAGGATCTCTTTGGCCCTGGGGTAACGTGCGAGCAGGGCATTGACCTGGTCTGTCGGGAAGGGGTAGAGCTGTTCAACGCGGGCAATGGCGATGTGCTCCAGTTTGTGTTCCCTGCGTGCCTCCAGCAGATCGTAATAGACCTTGCCGGCACACAGTACCAGACGGGTGATTCCCGCTGGCTTGAGCGGATCAATTTCGTCGATAACCAGCTGAAAGCCACCGCTGGTCAAATCCTCTGCAACGGACGTGGCCAGGCGATGACGGAGCAGGCTTTTGGGTGACATGACAATCAGCGGATTACGTAACGGGCGGATCATCTGGCGGCGCAACAGATGGAATATTTGCGATGGGGTGCTGGGCACGCAAACCTGAATATTTTCCTCGGCACAGAGCTGGAGGTAGCGTTCCAGTCGGGCGGAGGAGTGTTCCGGCCCCTGGCCCTCGAAACCATGAGGTAACAACATGGTTAGTCCGCAGAAACGACCCCATTTCGCTTCGGATGAACTGAGGAACTGGTCGATAACCACCTGGGCATTGTTGGCGAAATCACCGAACTGGGCCTCCCAGATAACCAGACTTTCTGGTTCCGATGAGCTGTAGCCGAATTCAAAGCCGAGCACCGCCTCCTCGGAAAGCAGGGAGTTGATGACCTGAAAATCAGGCTGACGGGAAAACAAATGCTGCAGTGGTTCGTGGGTACGCCCGGTTTTTTGGTCATAGAGGACCACGTGGCGATGAGAAAAAGTGCCGCGCCCACTGTCTTGTCCCGATAGTCGAATGGGATAGCCGTCTTCCAAAAGAGAGGCGTAGGCGAGATTTTCAGCAAAACCCCAATCCATGGGGCGCTTGCCCTTGGCCATATCACGGCGGTTACGGATCAGCCGGTTGACCACGCGGTGGAGCTCAAATTCCTCGGGATACTCGGTGAGCTGCTGGCCCAGTGCCGCAAAACGTTTGGCAGAAATCGCGGTGTCACTCGTATCGGTCCAGTGGGCATCCAGATAAGGGGTCCAGTTGACCAATAGCTCTGGATCGGGATTGGCCATTAGTGGACGGGAGACTACCTGCTCGGCATCGAGGGCGGCGATATATTCCTCGCAGTAGCGATCAGCCTCACCATCCGTCAGGATGCCAGTTTCTTCGAGATGGTCTGCGTAGAGTTTGCGGACCGTGGTTATTTCATGGATCCGTTGATACATGAGTGGCTGGGTCACCAGCGGTTCGTCGGCCTCGTTGTGACCATGGCGGCGGAAGCACACCAGGTCGATAACCACATCGCGATTGAAGCGCTTGCGGTAATCCGCCGCAAGCCGGGTGACGAACAGCACGGCCTCTGGATCATTGCCATTGACATGAAAGATGGGGGCCTGCACCAGTTTGGCGATGTCGGTGCAATAGAGGGTGGAGCGAGAGTCTAGCGGATCGCTAGAGGTAAAGCCGATCTGGTTGTTGATAACGATGTGGATGGTGCCACCCGTGCTATAGCCCCGGGTTTCGGCGAGATTGAGGGTTTCGGTAACCACCCCCTGACCGGCAAAGGCCGCATCGCCATGAATCTGGACAGGTAGCACTTGATTGCGGGCCAGATCCTTGCGGCGCTCCTGGCGCGCGCGTACGGAGCCTTCGATGACGGGATTGATGATCTCGAGGTGCGAGGGATTAAAGGACAGCACGATATGTGTGGCGCCTCCAGGCGTTTCCACGTTGGAGGAAAAGCCCATGTGATATTTGACGTCACCGGAGCCATTTTGATTGGCTTTGGCCTTGCCCTCGAATTCTCCGAACAGCAGTTCCGGGCTCTTGCCAAAGATGTTGACCAGGACGTTTAGCCGGCCACGGTGGGCCATACCAATGATGACTTCCCTGACCCCTTGTTCGCCTGAGATCTGGATCAGTTCATCCAGCATGGGGATCAGGCTTTCGCCACCTTCCAGGGAAAATCGCTTCTGGCCAACGTATTTTCGGTGCAGGTATTCCTCCAGCTTCACCCCGGCGGTGAGCTGACGCAGGATGTCTTTTTTCTTGCTGGCCGAGAAATCGGGGCGGGCGTGGCAAGATTCCAGCCGATCCTGAATCCATACTTTTTGCCGGCTGGAGCTGATGTACATGTACTCGGCACCGATGGAACCGCAGTAGGTATCTCGCAGATTAGCCAAGATTTCCCGCAGAGTGCCCTTGGGAATGCCTTTTACCATGCCGGTGTAATAGGTGTGATCCAGATCCGCCTCAGTGAGGCCGTGGTACGCCGGATCCAGATCCCGGGCCGGAGCGCGCTCATAGATTTTCAGGGGATCGATGTCGGCAAGACGATGGCCCCGAAAACGGTAGGCGGCAATCAACTGGGTGACCGCAATCTGTTTTTGCGCCAGCACCGCTTCGTTGCGACTGGGGGGTGCGCTGGCTGGAATGGCCGCGACAGCGGCGGGGGCCGTCGGGCCCACTGCTTCCAGGCCATCAAAGTACTCTCGCCAGTTGGCTGGAACGCTCTGTGGATCCTCCAGATAGCTCTGGTACAAGTCTTCCAGAAACTCCGCATTACCGGTAAAAAGTAGCGAATCCATGAGTGGTGAGCGCTGGGTCCGTAGACCTGGCTTTTCCTCCTAGTGGGTCCTGTCTATGATAACAGGGCTTAATTACGCTGCTAAGCATTTGGTTTAGCAGCTAAAATGCTAAGTTTAGAAGATGAAACTTGAGGCGGTGTATAATGCGCCGCTTACTGGTTTAAGAAGATAAGAAATTGCCGCAGATATGGCAATATCCCTGTGCACTCTGTTCAACATTAATTTTGGCTGCAATTTGCGGGTGGAACGGCGTTGCTGTCAGCCACCGTCCCAGCTAACGAATTTTCGATCGCAATACTCGTCAGATTCAAGGCGAGCCGATAAATGATTTTGAGGAATCCTGAATGCCAAAGAAGGACACGGTTACTATTACCGATAACTCTACGGGTAACGCCATCGAGTGTCCCATTCTCCGCGGGGTACACGGTGCACCGGTCATTGATATCCAGGGGGTATATAAGGAACTTGGATATTTCACCCACGATCCAGGCTTTACCACCACCTCTTCCTGCGAGAGCCGGATCACCTACATTGACGGTGATGAGGGCGTGCTGCTCTATCGGGGCTATCCGATTGAGCAGCTAGCCGCAAAAAGCAGCTATCTGGAGGTGTGTTATCTGTTGCTCTACGGGGAGCTGCCGACCCCAGGGCAATGGCAGGACTTTGAGGCCCGGGTTCGTAAACATAGCATGGTTCACGAGGACGGTCGCCATTTTCTGCGTGGCTATCGACGTGGCGCTCATCCCATGGGCATGCTGGTTGGCTTGACCGGTGCCATGTCGACTTTTTATCACGCTTCCCTGGATGTGGGTAACCCGGAGCACCGTGATCGCTCGGCCTTGCGTGTTATCTCCAAGATGCCTACTTTGGCAGCCTTTATATACAAGCATCGTATTGGCCAGCCCTACGTCTATCCTAATAATAAGCTGAGTTTTGTAGAAAACTTTCTGAATATGATGTTCAGTGTCCCGGCTGAGGAATATGTACCGGATCCCGTGGCGGTGAAAGCACTCGAATTAATGCTTATTCTGCATGCTGATCACGAGCAGAATGCCAGCACCTCTACGGTGCGCCTGGCGGGCAGCTCCGGCGCCAACCCCTACGCTTGTATTGCTGGTGGTGTGGCCACCCTCTGGGGCCCGGCTCACGGCGGGGCTAATGAGGCGGTGATCAAGATGCTTCATGCCATTGGTGATGCCAGCGAGATTCCGAAATACATCGCTCGCGCCAAGGACAAAAATGATTCCTTCCGTCTCATGGGCTTCGGGCATCGCGTGTACAAGAACTTCGATCCGCGTGCCAAGCTCATCCGCAAGGCCTGCTACGAGCTACTGGACAAGCTGGATGCCAGTGAGCAGCCGATATTCGAGATTGCTCTGAGTCTCGAAAAGATCGCTCTGGAAGATGAGTATTTTATTTCCCGCAAGCTTTACCCCAATGTCGATTTCTATTCCGGCATTATCCTCAGCGCACTGAAGATCCCGCTCAGCATGTTTACGGTGATGTTTGCCATGGGGCGTAGCGTCGGCTGGATCAGCCAGTGGATGGAGATGATGGCGGATGATAATCAGCGCATTGGTCGGCCTCGCCAGATCTATAAAGGCGCGGCAAAGCGCGATTATGTATCTATGACGGAACGCAGCTAAGCTATTGAACTTGGAGACTTAAAATGACTAAAGAGGCTGTACGTATAGCTGTAACCGGTGCCGCTGGACAGATTACCTATTCCCTGCTGTTTCGTATTGCCTCGGGTGAGATGTTGGGCCCTGACCAGCCAGTGATCCTGCATCTGGCCGAGATCACGCCGGCTCTGCCCGCCCTGAAAGGGGTGGTGATGGAACTCCAGGACTGTGCTTATCCGCTGCTCCAGGATGTCATTGTCACCGATGATCCCGAAGTTGCTTTCAAGGACGTGGAATATGCCATGCTGGTCGGCGCCCGTCCCCGTGGTAAGGGCATGGAGCGCAAGGATCTACTGACAGAAAATGGCAAAATATTCGGCCCTCAGGGGCGCGCCCTGGATGCTTTTGCCAAACGCAATGTGCGTGTGCTGGTGGTGGGCAATCCGGCCAATACCAACGCCCTGATTGCCATGGCGAATGCGCCATCGCTAAGCCCCAGTCAGTTCACTGCCATGACGCGTCTGGATCACCACCGCGCCTGCGGTATGTTGGCCCTTCAGGCCAGTAGTGAAGTTTTAGCCGTCTCGCGTATGGCCATCTGGGGGAATCACTCAAGTACCCAGTATCCGGATCTCAGTCACGCCTTGGTAGATGGCAAGCCGGCCTTAGAACTGGTGGAACAATCGTGGTTTGCAGAGACCTTTATTCCTGAGATTCAGACCCGTGGTGCAGCGGTAATCGAGGCCCGTGGTGCCTCCAGCGCCGCTTCTGCCGGCTTTGCCGCGTTGTCGCACATGAAAACCTGGGTTTCCGGTACGGCTACAGGTGACTGGACCAGCATGGCGGTGGCATCTGATGGCAGCTATGGCATTCCCGAGGGCCTGATCTACTCCTTCCCGGTGACTACCCGCGATGGCGCCTGGAAGATCGTTCAGGACCTGGAAATCAGTGATTTTAGCCGCGAACGTCTGGAACTCACCCGTCGCGAGCTGGAAGAAGAACGAGACGCTATTCGACACCTGCTCTGATCTGAATGTCAGGGGAGGGGCCTTGCATCTCCAGACAGAGTCCTTTTCCCTGACTGCCACGGCCCGCGTTTTCCTCTGGGTGGGCCTGTTCTCCCTGCTCGCTGCCTGTGATGGTGAACAACCTGCATTGCCACCACTCGCTGGCAATGCCCTTATCCTTGCCTTCGGTGACAGTCTGACTTTTGGCACCGGCGCACCCCCGGAGCAGAGTTACCCGGCCCGACTGGCCGCGCTCAGCGGCAGGCAAGTCATCAATGCCGGGCGTCCGGGAGAAACCAGTGCCCAAGGTTTAAAACGCCTGCCGGATATACTCGACAAACATCAGCCACAACTCCTCATCCTGTGCCATGGCGGCAATGATCTGTTACGCAAACGGAAGCGGGCAAAGACCGAGGCCAATCTACGTGAAATGGTGCTGTTGGCTCGAGCACGTAGTGTTCCGGTCGTTTTGATCGGTGTCCCACGCCCCGGATTGTTTCTCAACGCGGCCGATCTTTACGCAAAACTTGCGACAGAATTGAATATCCCCATGGAGGCCGAAAGCCTGCCGGAACTCCTTGGAGATAACCGCTATAAATCAGATCTCATCCATCCCAACGCCGCTGGATACCAACGCTTTGCCGAGGCCATCCACGGTTTGCTAAGAGCCACTGGCGCACTACCCTAGATTCCCACCGATCCTGATTCTACTGGCCGTGACCTTGTGGTAGGATTCGCTCCCTTCTGGAGAGGTGTCCGAGTAGGATCTTCCTCTTATCGGCCAAGGGCCGTTTGGATTCCAGAGCGGTGGTTCTGGAAAGTGGGAGCTTAAAGCAGTAATCAGTACTTTGGAGAGGTGTCCGAGTGGTTGAAGGAGCACGCCTGGAAAGCGTGTATGGGCTAACCGCCCATCGAGGGTTCGAATCCCTCCCTCTCCGCCATACAATCAGGTCTCAGTCGATAATTTTCTGGGGATAACGCAAAAACGCAGTATAATCAGTAGTCTATAGGCGTATCCGCGATCTGTTCCTCCCCTGAACGCGGACCGAATATCCCCAACTTCCCCCAAAAATGGCGTTCTCTCAAACGCCCATTTAGCTAGTTTCGGCTTGGCCGAATCAGCGTTGAAAGCCCGACCAATGCCGCAAGTTATTTGTTCTCGCTTTTCAAAATAAACGGACAAAAAAAGGGGGCGCCCAAGCGCCCCCACTTCACTTTTAGCTTAACGCCGCTGATCAGCTATAGCTCTTCTCAAGCTCCGCATATTTGTCCTTAACAAACTGGACCCGCTCAGCGCCCTTCAGACTATTACTCTCGGCGGTGGTGGAGATAACCTTGCGCGCAGCATCACGTCGACGCTCCACCTCCTCAGCTAAGGTAGCACCTTCTTTGATCATCAGGATATTGCCTTGGCAGTAGAGGTTGGGGCCGGGGTTTTCCTCTAACCATGTCTTCCACGCGGCAGGACTGGCCTGTGGATTATCTCCCGTGATGGCATCACGCAGCAGTTTTCGAAACAGAAAAACACCGCCGTCCGCCTTCATCGGGTTCTCCAGCGCGTGTACCGCGATGGGGCGTTGACTTACGGTGGCCTCGTAATCACCAGGTGCCCATTGCGCCTCCTTGTAGCACTCGCGCGCCCGGTGATCGGGCTGCGGCTGCATAAACGGGGTTTTTTCGGTTCTGTTGTCCCAATAGCGTTGCAGCTCCGGGCGGCGGCGGGAAACCTGACCATCAAGGAAATCCATTGTCTCGAAGCCGATGAGGTGCCTCAAAGCTACATCAAGACCACGCGGGTCGATGCCCGCTCCCACCATCCGCCAGCCAATCATCTTGCATGCCGTATCGTTCACCGGCACGGTCCAGCGGATCATGTGCAAACGGCTAAAGAGCTTACGCTTCGATCCATCTTCGAAGAGATAGGAGTGACAACTGATATTCGGCAACACTTGTTGGTTGACGCGAATGAATATCTTGCCTTCGTCGATGCGCCGGGAAGCTGTCCAGGCCATACCCCGGCCATCATCCACCGGGAAGAATTGTAGGTCAGGCCGCACCAGGTATGGGGCTGCGCCTGCCTCACCAAAGGTGGTGGATTGCTCGTGCCCTGGCACCACCGCGGTGGTATGTAGCGGAATGTGATGGTATTGGTCGGCAGAGTTATCCTGTACCTGCAGCCAGTTGGCGTCGTCGCGATTGCTGTAAGGAACCAGTTCGTCGCCATCCATCAGGGTAAAATCATCCTCCCATTCAGGGAATGGTGGCTCTTTCTCCGGCGGGCCCATGTAGGCGAAGACAAGCCCGTTGCGCTCAAAGGCCTTGTAGGCGGGTTGCCATACTCTGGCGGCAAGCTGTTCGCCCTCAGCTTCCTCACCCTTTGCTGAAGGTACCTCAAGACACCGTCCATCCACGTCCCAGGTCCAGCCGTGGTAGCAGCACATAATGCCCTTTTCCTTCACCAGACCATATTCCAGCGAGGCGCCACGGTGGCAACAATGGGCGTGAAGCACGCCAACGTTACCGCTGTGATCGCGAAAAGCGACCAGTTCTTCACTCATGATTTCGATGAAGCGTGGGGTGTCAGTCAGCTCTTCAGACATACACACTGGATGCCAAAAATGGCGCATATACTCACCCAGCGGAGTCTCCGGACCGGTCTCGGTCAGTAACGGTTCATGCTTTGGAATAACCGTACTGTAATAGCCGCCATAGGGAATCAGCTTGGGTTGCCCAGCGAGCTTGGCAGCGATATCTACTTTGTTTTCACTCATTGTTCTACTCTCCAAATACATGCGTGATATTTTGTGCCTAAAAATCGAAGAGGGCTGGCTGGTAGCTGCCCTCATTCCACCTACCCTTGGGGGTGATGCACAGGCTCAAAGGGGCGGATCTCGTGCTCTGGCGGCGATACACCACCAGAGCCGAGAGTGTCATTCACTCTTTTGTTTTGTGTGCGGGGATTAATTTTCCGAGAGGGGAGTCGGTACGTAATCCAACCCCAAGCGTTTGGCGCCTAAATCATCGTGGCCAACCCAACCTTCATACATCGGCAGATTCAATTTTCCCCAGAACTCACCTGGGAGGGTTGAGTCTTCCATGAAAACAATTCGTCCAGGTACAGGAACCTTGCTTTGGTCTTTTTTATCCACTGTTGGCATATGTACGAGGACCAAGCTGTCAAATCCTTCCACATCAACATAGATGGTGACTTGGCACCCACTGTGGTCCATGTGCTCCCGCCGACACAGAGGTTTGGTTTTGGTTGTGACTAGATGTTGGGCACCCTCTGTAATCACAAAGGCATCTTTGGTCACAACCAGGATATCGTGGATAGGGGCACCGGATACTTCCCTGCAATGATCGCAGGGACAAAGATGGCGTTCAATAAAGCCAGATAAATCAATTTTGTATCTCAGAGAGGCCTGTGGTTTGCCATTGCCATCATTGTGACCAATAACTCCACCTTCAATTATTCCACTTAGTGAACCCATCATAATTTCTCCCCTGGAAAGTTCGACACCAGTGCGTTGTCGGCTACGGGCCGAGTCTTGCAATGGACGCATAGCGGTATATATGACTATCGAATTGGTGTATCTATCACCTGAAACAAGAGTAGAATGAATGTTCGTTCTAGTCAAGGGGGTAAGGCGTGTACGTAAAATTGCTGATATTGCTCGCGTGGCGCTTATCTAAATGCAAGCAGGGCCTGCCGACTATCCAGTTAGCCAGAGTTGCCCTTACGAGTTGAATTCAGGCGGGTTACAATTCGCCACGCTAGTCGGTTTATAACCAAGACGAGATAACAATGCCTTACCTGACAAGAGAACCTCCAAATCCCGAGCCAGTCAATTGCCGTATTCTGACGGCAGCACTTGAGCTATTTGTGGCTAAGGGCTTTCATAATATTTCTGTGCACGATATACAGAAACAAGCAAATGTAAGCATCGGATCGATATACAATCACTTTGGGGGAAAAGAGGGTATAGCGAAGGCGCTGTATGACCGTTTACTTAATGAAATTGATATTTTGATTCAATCAGTGATGCATGATGAATCAAGCGCAAAGGCACGTTGCAATAAGATCATCAGCTTGCTGTTTGAACACACAGAATCACACCGCAACATAATTGCCTTTATTTTTCATCCCAAACACAATGATTTTCTACCCGGTGAATTACCCATCTGTAGTACGGTTCCTTTTAAATCTGTTCACGATATCCTCAAGCAAGGGATGAAAGATGGGGAAATCAGAACGAGCAATCTATGGGTTGCCGTCGCTACAGTGTTCGGTGGTGCCTACCACATGATCCAGTTACGGCTGGACGGCATGATCAAAGTTCCACTACCTACATTACTTGACGAATTTCTGCAGCATACATGGCAGGGCATGAATACACCGATAAAGAATTCTCGGAAAAAGAAGAGTGTCCGCTTGGTGAGTGCAAGTCGTAAATGAAAATGGTAATGGCGTAATACTAAAAGTTAAAACTTCCCAATAAACCGGATGGGAAAAATCAGATCTACATTACCTAAGTATGTTGGTTTCTTAATATAGATCTGACCTAGAATTTTTGGATTGTTCAATCAGTGATAGAAGTCATCGGTATGAGTTATTTCCTGACAATCCCGCTTCTGTCTGACACCTGATTAAGCTGCCTTCTCCGCAGCCCCCTTTGTGGGCTTTGGTTGCCCATATAGAAACATTTGATAAGGTTTTCTGCGCTTCATCCCACGACCCCGATGGGGCCGTTTCTGATTGTGGTCTGTGAGAAAGGCATCGAGGTTTTTCTGCATCAGAATTCACGATCGTTGTTACTGATGGTTGTTGTTACGACTGGCTTGTGATGCCAGAAGAACGGCAGCACGTCCTCATCGAGCACGTGGATCACTATGACCGGCAACTTATTGGTGTAGAGCGGGCCCCCCATGCCCGGACACCACCAGAACTAACCTGGAGCCTCCTAAACGACAGCTCCTGGGCTACCCGGAAGAAACCTCGGGCGGGAAAGGCCAGGCAGTGAGCGAGGACGGCATCGCAGCTTGACTTAACGTCTACGCCAGCCAGTTTGGGCGGCGGAAGAGCAGGCCATGAGAAACAAGGCAGTCACCGTCGATGTTTTGGGCCGTACGTCCGTTACGATACAAGGGGGAATCATCAGGGAACTGTTGTTCCCCGGTGTCGTCAGCTGCGAGGGATTCTTGACGCCAGCAGGCGTTGCAGTCCCCCTCCGATAACAGCACCCAGCATCGGGGCCAGGATGTAGACCGTGAACCAGCCGCCCCGCGGGCCCGGAATAGCAATGTCGCCCCAGCCGAGAAAATAGGATACCAGCCGTGGCCCGAAATCCCGCGCGGGGTTGAGTGCTGCCTGGGTGAGGGGAGCCACTACGGAGATGATCGCAGCAACACCGACGCCGATCATTACTGCTGCAGCAGCATCTGGCGGACGGGCTGGATTGCGCGTGCTTGTCACCGTACCCACCAGGAATGCGAGCATGGCCGTACCGATCATTTCGGCGATAAATGCTCCGCGGAGCCCGACGATGCGCCAGGCTTGCTCATCGGTACCGAAGACGGAGGGATTTGGAAAATACTCGCCGAACACCATGGCGCTCAGCTCACTTCCCGGTCCGCCCCGCAGTAATCCGTGCTGGCGCTCGAGCTCGATAATGGCTTCGGCGAACATGGTATAGAGCAGGATGGATGCACAGGCGGCCCCCGCCACCTGGGCCACCCAGTAGGGCACCACACGTGGTAGCGGAAAGCCGTCGAAGACTGCATTGGTGAGTGTGATAGCGGGATTGATATGCGCGCCGGAGAGCGATGCCGCGGTGTAAATACCGAGACTAACGCCAAACGCCCACACCACGGCCACCTGCCACAGTCCACTCTGGGCGCCAGTCGCCACTGCCGCGTTTACCGCACCCACCCCGAAGAACACGAGCACGAAGGTGCCCGCAAACTCACCAAGCATGGCGGTCATCAGTCTCGGTTCCGCTCGGGTTTCCACGGCGACGGCGATACTTTCAGTGCTGTTTTCTTCGCTCATTTTGTTTCCTGTTTCAATAGTATCGGCTCGCCCCGAGCTCCGTGTAGCAGCAGGCGTTCGAGTACAGTGCCCTCGAAATTTGCGCCGCTCAGACTCGACTGTTCGAGGCTTGCATCCAGAATCCGGGCGCCCCTGAAGTCTGCTCCGGTCAAGTTCGCGCCGGTCATCAGGGTGAGGGCAATGTGCGCACCGCGGAAGATGGCGCCATGCAGATCGGCGGCATAGGCCCGGGTCCATCCGAGCGAGGCTTTGGAGAAGTCGGCCCCTGCTGCCCGGGACCAGCTCATATCGGCATGCCCCAGATGCGCCCCGACCAATCGTGCGCCTTCCAGGTTTGCTTCACGCAGGATGACACTTCGAAGGTTGGCACCTGTAAGATCGGCTCCGCTCAAATCGGCCCCGTTCATGCGCGCGCCACTCGGCCCAAAGTGGCCAAGCGCCGATGCACCAAGATCGGCGCCCGCAAGTCGGGCATCGACGAGCACGCTTTGCCGTAGATCGCTGCCGGCCAGAAACGCGCCTTCCAGCACGGCGCCGTTCAGGCGCGCCTTGGTGAGAATGGCACCGGCCATCATCGCTCCGGTGAGATCGGCCTCCTCGAGGCGGGCATTGCCGAGCCGTGCGAGGGTAAGATTGGCCCCCTTTAACAGCGCCTTGCGCAGATCGCCGCGGGTGATGTCGGCGTTGCCCAGATTCGCGCTGCTGAAATCGGCACCCTCCGCGCGCACCTCCCGCAGGTAGGCCTCGCGCAGATCGGCATTCCGCAGGTTTGCACCGCGTAAGTCGGCCCCGGTCAGGTTGGCCCCGGTCAGTTTGACACCCTGTAACTCGGCCCCCCGGAGATCGGCGTTACGCAGATCATAGCCGGCGAGGTCCCCGTCAGGAGGTAGCTCGAACCCGTTGACAACTGGCGTCAGTGCCAGCAGGGCAAAGGCGACGAGCAAACGCATCGGGCACGATATCTTTGGCCGCTGCGCACTCATGGTCATGACGCCACGTTTCGTGGCCGAAAGCTAACGTTCTTTACCTCATCCGGTGGTGGGCCGAGCCATTTCACGTCCGCCCAGACCTGCTTGTAGCTCGGAATAGTGGTCTTGGGATCCACGTGATCCGAGACCAGATTACTGGCCGCGCCTCTGGGCTGACCAAACAGCAAGAACGTGTGGCCGCGCTTCACGGCATCACTGGGATAGGCCATGGCCTCCACCGTGCCTACATCGTTGCTGAGCTCCACTCGATCGCCGGGGCCGATACCAAGCTCAGCCGCATCGTGCGGATGCATCTCCAGGCACGGCATGGGATAGCGGTTCTGATAAAAGGCCAGGTGGCGGTGGTGGTAGAGGGTCTGCCACATGTGATTGACTCGGCCGTTGTTGACCCAGAACCGATAGCGTTTCTTCTGGGCCTCCACCTTGGCGGCATAGCCGGGCCAGGGCTGCGGTGCATCAACGAAGCGTGCCTTTCCCGATGGCGTGAAAAAATGCCCGTCCTCGTGCATGCGCACGGTACCTACCGGCACCCGGTTCACCAGCCGCGTCGGTGTCTGGATGCCGTCGGTGCCCAGCTGTCGAAGGAGGTCGTAGGTGATGCCGGCATAGCCCTCCATAGGATCTGAATGGGTGCCCGTGAACTGGTAACGGGCGTGGATGAAGACGTCCTCATCGCTCTTCCAGTCGAAGTCCAGAAACCGGTTGGCGGTGAGTGGATTTCGATCTTCCAGGTAGAGTTCACGCAGGCGGCGGGCAAAGCGCGCCATAATCGCCCAATCCGGGATGGCCTCACCCGGGGGATCCATGAAACGCTCGTAGAGCCGCAGGCGCCGCTCACCATTGATGGACGTGAGATTCATTTCGCCCCACTGGGCGGCGGAGAGCACCAGGTGTGCGTGGCGGGTAGTAGCCGTGGGATAGATATCCTGGGCAATGAGGAACATGCCGCCTGCCTTGAGGGCGTCCACGATGGCGGGGATGCGTTGGGCAGCCGGGCGGCCCCGAGTCTTGGCCAGCGCCCGGCGCACCGGCTCGCCGCGCTCCACGAGACTGCGCTCCAGAGCTTCAGCTCGAAGCGTAGTGAGCACCGGATTGCAGCCACCCACCCAGTACGCCTTCGCCTCGCCGCGGCGGACTGCCTCGTCTACGTTGAGCGCCGGACGTCCTCCCGGATACGGTGGGCGTACGTAAGCCTCTTGATGACCACCGAGCCGGCTGATGCCTGTGCCTGGCTTGCCCACGTTGCCTGTAAGTAGCCCCAGGCCCACGAGGGCGGCGATGTTCTGGTAGTTCTTGAGACCCCAGATCAATCCCTTCTCGTAGTGCAGCAAGGTACGCCTTCGCACCCCGGGTCTCTTCGGCTCAGCAATCCAGCGCGCCGCAGTTTCAATCTGTTCGCGCGTCACTCCGGTGACACGAACGGCGGCCTCAAGCATCTGTTCCAGCGGGCGATCCATTGCCAGGGTGGAACGTTGAAAGGCTTCAAAAGTCTGCCACTCGGTGCGCTCGCGCAGGAAGGCCACATCGTGCCAGTGATACTCGAGGACCAGGCGCCCGATGGCATTTAGTAGTGCGATGTCCGCACCCGGCTCGATCTGCAGATGCAGTACACGGTCGCGGCCCGCTGCGGCCTCGGCGGTGGCAACGGTCATGGTGCGTCGGGGATCGACAATGATCATACGCCCGCGATCCACGGGCTCGTCACCGAAGGTGGCTCGCTTCAAGTCCATGCTGGCGCCGTTTAGGTTTGGCACCATGTGTTCCAGGAAGTAATTTGTCTGGGTCTCGTAGGGATTAGCGCCTACCACGAGGATGGTGTCGGCTAGTTGAGCGTCCAGGTAACTGTTCGTGAGCGGTACCAGTCCCGCGTCGCCGGCGGCATGCACTTCGCTGTTATAAGCGGGCCGGTTATGTATCGACGCGGTGCGGGTACCAACACCAGTGAAGAAGAAGCGTCCCACCGCCCAGTTATTCTCAAAGCCGCCGCCGCCGCCGCCGTGGTCGAAGAACTTCATACCCACGGCATCAGGGCCCCAACGATCGATAATTGCCTTCAGAACACGAGCGCCGAGGTCCGTAGCCTCGTCCCAGCTCACCGGCTCCTGTCCTCGCCCCTGATCCAGCAATGGGCGTGTAAGCCGGACACGGGTCGTGCGATCCGGCGAGTACAGCGTCTGCGCGAGTCCCGCGCCACGCACCGAGGAGAGCCCCCTATTCACGACGCAGGCCCGGTCGGGAATGATCACCACGTTGTGGTGGCTGCCGTCATGATCCACCACTTGGGTGTGCATATTAGGTGCAATCCATTCACCACCCATGGGAGGTTGGGGTCGGGTGAAGTCTACGCCCAGGGCATTGCTGGCCGCCTGTGGCCCACCGCGGCGGCCTACAGGCCACTTGTAGACCTTGTATCCGCAGCCCACGATGCAGAACTGACACACCGTGGTAAAGCGACGGGCGTCCGTCGGCGGCAGGGGAGTATTACTCATGAGTGCGCCATGTCCGTGGTGAGTGCCAGTTACAGGATGTTGGTATGCCGACCGTAGATAAGGCCATGTACGCCGACCGCCTGCACCCTGTCACCCTCGATACGGAGTGCGATGCGAGGCAGGGAGGAGCTCGCCTGACCGATGATCAGGCTTCCTCCCTTAGCAGGATCGAAGGTACTCCAGTGGCAGGGGCAGATAAGCATCCCCTGCTCGGCCTTGTAGCTAACCGGGCAGCCTTTATGGGTGCAAAGTATGGAAAATGCCACGATGCTCGAATCGTCCCCCAACCCATCGAGCGCTCCTTCTTGCAGGCGCATGAGCAGTGCTGGCGACGTGGGGCTGGGATAGGAAAAAGGGATCGTGGTGCCGGGCGTGAGGTCTGAGAGTCGTGCCACATCCAGCACCGGATAAGCCGTTACCGGTGTTGCTGTGTGACTTGGGTTGCTGGCGGCGAACACGGGGATACCGGCGGCACCAGCCACGCAACCACTTGAAACCTTGAGGAAGTCACGCCGGTTTAGGGCGTGGCGTGTACGTCGGGATTCATTACCCATTTAAATTTTTCTCCCTTGCCCGCCTTTGTTAAGGAGCATGTCGTTGATGAGCTCTCCGAATGAGCAAAGCACAATAATACACAGCACACAAAAGCTGTGCATTCCTCATCAGAAACGAGACTAGAACGAATATTCATTCTAGTCAAGATTGATTCCACATGGCGGAAATAAATTTGATCCCGGCCCATATGGCCTGCTGGACACATGATTCGTTAGCGAAATTATCGGCTATCGCTACTAGATACGTATATAACCAATCATATGGTGTCTATGAGTATTCGCTGCTCATCCAAGCGAAGCGGGTACAAGCGACAGGCGAGGTATCAGTCTCAATCTCGTTTGGCGCGCGGTCATTAGAGTTACGGTTGGTGGCGAGAGCTCAGGATTTCTTAAGTATCGTGGGGACAACATCCCCGCTGTTTTTTTTCGCCCGCTTTGCTGCCTTCTTTTCCTTTGGTGTCAGTAAGGGTTGCTTTTTCGCTTCTTTATAGGGCCTGATGACTCCGGCTTGTGTTGATGGGCTGAAATGGGTGGCGTTGGAAAAGCGGATTCAACGGCATGAATTTTATATACTCACCATCCCATTGACGGTCATGTCGTGGATGGTTGTAGCTACCCATGCAGTCGGTATAATGCGCCTCTTTCCGGCAGTGAAACGGTACCAATCTCCGTTTTCCAGTTGCCGCAGCCGCCCGCTCATCTGCCTTGGGAGTGAGCGTGCAAGCAAAGCTTTATGGTGGTCCGCACTGGTCCCCTTGCATCGCCAAGCTGTTAACCCCGCCAGGCCTGGAAGGGAGCAACGGTCGCAGCCGTCGCGGGTGCCGGGGTGTGGCTGGTGTTGGACCGCCACCTTTATTAAGTTGCTCTATTTTTTTCTGAATGTGAGCGCCTTCCCGCGTATAATTTCCCACCATGATCAGCCCGATATATAAACCATGAGTTATCAGGTTCTGGCACGCAAATGGCGGCCCCGAAACTTTGCTGAATTAGTTGGCCAGGAGCACGTGACTCAAGCCCTGAGCAATGCCCTGAACAATGACAGGGTCCATCAGGCCTATCTATTTGCGGGTACTCGGGGGGTAGGGAAGACCACCATCGCCCGCATTCTGGTGAAGTGCCTGAACTGTGAGACCGGGGTGACCGCAACGCCCTGCGGCGTGTGTCAGACCTGCCGTGAGGTGGATGAGGGCCGTTATATGGACCTCATTGAGGTGGATGCCGCCTCACGGGCCAAGGTGGACGAGACCCGGGAGCTAATGGAGAATGTCCAGTACGCGCCAGTGCGGGGGCGCTATAAGGTATACCTCATCGATGAGGTGCACATGTTTTCCGGTCACAGCTTCAATGCTTTGCTGAAGACTCTGGAAGAGCCACCTCCCCACGTCAAATTCCTGCTGGCAACCACGGAACCCAAGAAACTCCCGGTCACGGTGTTGTCCCGTTGTTTACAGTTTCAGCTGCGGCGCCTGCCGGCGAATCAGATGACGGCACATCTTTGCCACATCCTTGATACGGAAAATGTCTCCGCAGAGGCTGCGGCAGTGGATCTTATTGCCGAGGCTGCGGACGGCAGCATGCGCGACGCTTTGAGCCTGATGGATCAGGCCATTGCTTATGGGGGCGGGGCACTGGAAGAAATCCAGATTCGGGCCATGCTCGGCATCGTTGGCAAGAAGCAGATCCATGCCCTGATTGAGCGGATTGTGGCAGCAGACGGGGTTGGTATGCTGGCAGCGGTGGAAGAGCTGGCGGCCGAGGTGCCGGATTTCTCCCAAGTGCTTTCCAGTATGAGCGCCGAATTGCAGCGTATCGCTATTTTGCAGCAGATTCCCGAGGCCTATCCTGAGGAGGGACAGCGAGAGGCGCTATTGGCACTTGCCGTGGGAACGGCAGCGGAGGATGTACAGCTCTATTACCAGATTGCACTGGCCGGTCAGCGCGACCTGCTACTGATGGGTGAGCCGCGGCGGGGCTTTGAGATGGTGTTGCTGCGGATGCTGGCCTTTCGTCCAGAGGAAGGTGTTGTTATGGCCTCCTTGCCTGCAAAGTCTGCCATTTCAGCACCCAAGCTTACTACGGTAGCTGGGGGCCAGGAGACAGTCCCTCCAAAGCCTACACAGCCCGCTCTGAAAAACTCGCCGGAGGTGTCGTCCGGGGAGTCAGATTGGCAGGAGTTGTTGGAGAAATTAGAACTTAGGGGTATTACCCGGGAACTGGCGCTTAATTCAGTGCTTCTCCGTCGTGAGGGGATGGTATTTCATTTTTGTGTCGATCGCACTCATGCCCAGCTGCTCAATGATCGTAGCCAGCAGGCCCTTGAGGTGGCATTGAGTGCTCATTTCAAACAGGCGATGAAGGTCCATTTTGAGTCCGGCAATGCGGCGAACGCCAGCCCGGCAGGTCACAGCAGACAGGTGGCGGAGAGTCGTCAGGCATCGGCTGAGCAGGCGATACGGACGGATCCCAAGGTGCAGGCTCTGTGTGAGGCCTTTGATGCCGAAGTGGCTGAACAAAGTATTCGGGCACCAGAATCCCCGGAATCCTAAAGATTGAAAGATAAGGCAGGAGAGTGCAGATGAAAGGTGGTTTGGGTATGGGACAAATGATGCGGCAGGCGCAGAAGGTGCAGGAGGCCCTGAAGCAAGCTCAGGAGGATATGGCGAAGCTGCTGGTCGAGGGTGAATCGGGGGGTGGCATGGTCAAGGTTCGCATGAATGGTCGGCATGACGTCCAGGGGGTGGAGATCGATCCCATACTGATAAATGACGAGCGTGAGATGCTGGAAGACTTGATTGCTGCCGCAGTAAACGACGCGGTGCGCAAGGTGGAAAGTGTCAGCCAGGAAAAGATGGCGGGCGTTACCGGTGGGTTGAACTTGCCTCCTGGCTTGAATCTCGGTTTATAGTCACGCGATTTCAGCGATGAATGAAAGCCCCTTAATCGAACGTCTGATCAAGGCCTTGCAGTGCTTGCCGGGGGTTGGGCCGCGGAGCGGTCAGCGGATGGCCTTTCATCTGCTTGAACGCGGACGGGAGGAGGGCCGGCGGCTGGCCGGTGTGCTGGCAGAGGCGATGGAGAAAATTGGCCACTGTGAGCTGTGCCGGACCTTTAGCGAGCAGGATCTTTGCTCTGTTTGTGCCAATCTGCGTCGCGATCATAACCAGCTTTGTGTGGTGGAGAGCCCGGCAGATTTAATGGCCATTGAGCAGGGTACCGGCTATCGGGGGCGGTACTTTGTACTTATGGGCAACCTGTCGCCATTAGACGGCATTGGGCCAGAGGAATTAGGTCTGGAAGTGTTGGCCCACAGGCTACGTGAAGAGCGTCCTGCCGAGGTCATCATTGCCACCAGTGCTACGGTTGAGGGTGAGGCGACTGCGCACTATCTGGGTGGGTTGATCCGGGAGCAGGGCCTCAAGGCAACCCGCATTGCACACGGTGTGCCCCTGGGCGGGGAATTGGAGTATGTGGACAGCGGGACACTGTCACATGCCTTTAGCGGGCGCCAGATACTGGTTGAGTAGCCTTAGGGAAGCTCTGATCTATTCGTGAACTTGTCTCTTGCGTCCAAAATGCCCCCCTTTATCGTTGCTGTTCTTCGTAATAGATTGACTATTACGTGCGATCAGCGCCTCAAAGCTGGCCATTTTGAATCACAATCTACTTCGACCAGAATAAATCAGAGCTTCCTTGGTTTGGACCCGGTATCAACTGGATTCGCAGGCCGTATCTGGATCAGGGTTTTGCCTTAACTTGTCCACCTGAACGCGCCGTTTCCAATGCCTCGGCGACATCAGGAGGCATGTAATTCTCGTCGTGTTTGGCCAGCACCTCTTCCGCCACAAAGACACCATCTTTGCCAATCCGCCCGCGGGCAACGATGCCCTGGCCTTCGCGGAACAGGTCGGGGAGGATGCCGGTGTAGACAACCGCAATACGCTCGGCGGTGTCGGTGAGCTCAAAGTTGACTGTGACCCCCTGAGTCTCTCGCCGAACACTTCCTTCCACCACCAGGCCACCGACGCGCACCGTATGATTGGCCGGCGCTTCTCCCGATTTAATCTGTGTTGGGCTGTAGAAGTAGAGCATATTCTCGCCGATGGCCTGGAGCACCAAAACACCCGCCAGGGCCACGCCAAGCAACATGACGGCAACGAAGATCATGCGTTGTCGCCGCGGTTTCATGGCTGGCTCACGCTATCGGCGTGGGTGTGTCGTAGGGCTAGCCTGCGTTTTAGCCCACGCAGTCGCCACGAGGGGGCAATCAGATCGTAGCTAAGTACGACGGTGGCCAAGCCATAGGCTCCCCAGACATACAGGGCATAGCCGCCCATATGAAAAAATTCTGCAAGGTTATTCATGATTTTTCAGCGCTTCCCTAATCCAGTTGCTATTGTGCTCACGCTCAAGCAGTTCCACCCGTGCCCGCATCAGCAACGAGGTGGCGTAATAGAATTTGCAGGCCAGCGCCATGATCAATAGTGGCACCAGCATGCTGGTATGAATGGACGGTGCCCCCATCTTCGAGACTGTCGCGCCCTGATGTAGCGTGTTCCACCACTCCACCGAGAAGTGGATGATGGGAATGTTAATGACCCCCACCAGTGCCAAAATGGCACTTGCCCGACTTGCGGTGCGTTTGTCTTCACCAGCTGATTGTAGGGCGATGACCCCGAAATAGAGAAACAGCAGGATAAGCTCGGAGGTCAGGCGTGCATCCCACACCCACCAGGTGCCCCACATGGGTTTGCCCCACAATGAGCCGGTAGCGAGTGCGATGAAGGTGAAGGAGGCACCGATAGGGGCGCTGCAGGCCGCGATGACCTCCGCGAGTTTGATGTGCCAGATCAGGCCTATGCCGCCGGCAGTAGCCATGACTACATAGATGAACAGGGACATCCACGCACTGGGCACGTGGATGAAGATAATGCGGTAACTATCGCCCTGTTGGTAGTCGGCTGGCGCCAGCACTAATCCTCCGTAGAGACCGGCCAGCAGCAGTAGTCCGGTTAGGGTTGCGAGCCACGGTATGGCTTTCCCTGCAAAGCGATAAAAATAAGCAGGTGAGGCAAATCGATGGAACCAGTACCACATAAGTTGGTGACCGTTAGTGAATGCTGATTTTGAGGGCTGCCGCCGCAGCCAACGGAGCCAGGGAGCAGGACAGTAGCAGCAAGCCCCCGAGAAAGTACAGTTGACCGGTTACTGGCAGGCCATCAGCGGCGGCGGCCACGGCATTGGCCGAGAAAATGAGCACTGGCAGGTACAGGGGCAGTACCAGCAGCGATAGCAGGGCACCGCCTCGGCGCAAGCCAACGGTGAGGGCGACGCCGATCGCACCTACCAGGCTAAGTACTGGAGTGCCGAGGGCCAGAGTGAATAATAGCGTCGCCATAGCTGTTACGGGCAGGGCAAGGAAAACACCCAGCAACGGCGCGATGAGCAGCAGCGGAAGGCCACTAACCAGCCAGTGAGCCAATACCTTGGCCAGCACCAGTACGGTTGGTGGGCAGGGGCTTAGTAGCAATTGCTCCAGCGAGCCGTCTTCGAAATCCGAGCGGAACATGCGTTCCAGGGATAATAAGGTGGAGAGCAGGGCGGCAACCCAGATGATGCCCGGGGCGAGCGTTTGCAGAATCGCTTGAGAGGGGCTGACGGCCAACGGGAAAAGGGTCACTACGATGACAAAAAATAACAACGGATTGACCACTTCGCTGCGGCGCCGAAGGGCAAGTAGCAGGTCGCGGGTCAGTACGGCTATGAATGCCCTGGGGATGCCAAAGGTTCTCATGTGACGAGATGCAATTCTCGGTGGATGCCGGAATCCAAGGGAATAGAGTGATGGCTGGTGATGACCACGCAACCTCCCTTGTTAGCGTGCTGGTGAAGCATTTTTTCCATGGTCGCTATACTGGTTTGATCCAATGCGGTAAATGGCTCGTCCAATACCCACAGCAGGGCGTCGTTTAGCAGTAGACGGGCGAGCGCCACTCGGCGGCGTTGTCCGGCGGATAAAACGTAGGCGGGAAGATGGGCTTGTGCGGTGAGTCCGAAGTGAGCCAGTGCCTGTTCCACGCCGAACTCCGGTGTTCTGGGCGAGAGCGCGAGTGAAAAACGAAGGTTTTCCGTTGCACTAAGCTCATGCTTTATGCCGTCATGATGGCCTATATGAATGACATCCTCTGAAAAAGTGGATTCATCATCTCTGATATCCTGGCCTTGCCAGAGGATTTTCCCGGTCGCCGGGTGGGTCAATCCACACACGGCACGGAGCAAAGTTGTTTTACCACAGCCATTGGCACCGTGGATTTGCAGCACCTCGCCAGCATCCAGATGGAGATTGAGGCCACTGAAAAGGATTCGATCACCTCGCTCGCAGCCAAGATCTACTGTTTGTAACACCCTCTAGAGATCCCTATGTATGTGCGCGTGGGCGAAGAGCCAGAAATAAAACATCCATATTACCCGCGGCTTGGGTTGAGGAACAGGGAATGGGTTGATCGCGGGGGGCCTAGCAAGATTTGTGCTACTGCCAAAAAAAGAAAACGCTCGGAGCAAAAAGGGGGAGGGATGCCGCCGAGCGCTGGAAAGGTTCCAGGGAGGAGTAGTTCCAAGTTCAATCTAGCCTATGGGTATGGAAGTAACTGTGATTCGGATCACATAGAGCTCATTTTCAGCAATAGGTTCCCCCACATGTTGATAACATTGTGACCTTGTCGCCATAAATACAATTTTTTTGTTCCAAACCAGCCTGAAAATAGAGGTATTAAAGCTTGGAGAGGCTATCATCGCGACAAGTGTAATCTATGTTGTCACATGTAAATGGGGATAACTCCTTTATCCGTTTGGAAGGATTTCGTAACTTTCTTCGTGATGAACACCCAAATACGACAACTCTGTTAACGTTTTGATGGGCGATTCTATCTTTAATAAATAAGATTATATTTAAGTTATAACCTGTTGATTTTAAATTAATAAGTAGCTGTTAATAACCTCTTTCATTAAGTTTGGCGCGAATCTTGTGTGTATTATCGCCGAGGGAGGGAGATTTTTAGCCAATTTGTAGGCTAACTTATTGAAAATGGTGTGAAACATGTGGGCTATCGAGAACCTTAAAGATTTTGAACATGCTTTGAGTGCGCGCTCAAAAGTTCCTCCACAACATTTGAGCGACCTGATGGATTGCTCTGAATCCAAGGTTCAACGCGAGGCCAAGAGTGTAGGACATATCCTCAAACGTTTTGCCCAGGCGGTCGTGGGTAGTCTGGATAACACAGCGAAGATTGATAGTTTTCTGTTGGAGCTCGATCTCAAATGCATATCCAATGATCATGATTGGCGGGCAATTTTTGAAGAAATACGTGGTCGAGATAGAGCGTTTGATGGCCACAAACGAATTTTGTTAGTGCAGTACATGCAATACCTTAGTTTTCGTAAGGAACTGCTGGATTTTATCTGTCAGAAAAGAGCCGGGCTGGAGAAAACGACTTCCCACGCGCATTTAGACGCATTTCAGTCGCTGGACGAGCTTGGTCAGCAGCGAGGAGTAGCTACCAAGGTAGCGATTCCCAAGTCCTTTGGGCGGCTGCCCCTCGGCGAGCTGGTAGAGATCTCGCTCAAGAGCAAGGGCTGCCTTGATATACATCTTGCCGGACGGCGCTTCCGCCTATCCGGGGGGCGCCATCCCTGCCTTGTTACTGAAAGCGGAATTACCCATTTCCTGCTCCGGGGCCGCAATATTATTGGTAGACACCCGGAGAGTGGCATTGTCGTTGATCCTGATTTTTCGGATGTTTCACGGACTCACCTGCTCATTCAATGGGGGGGCAGCGGCTTTGTTAGCGTGATGGATCTTTCTTCTCGTGGTACTTATCTGCCTGCCGAACTGATTCCCCCTCGCCAACGCTAGGAATCTGGTGGATTTAGGACTGAGTTGCTACAGCCAATACGGCTTCCTTCACTACGAGAGCCTAAATCCGCCAGACTTCAATAGCGCACACAAGACCATAAGTGTGGCTTCGAGTCAGCAAGAGGACATGAGATAAATGGCAATACATTTTGATCTGCTAGCCATTGGCGCCGGTAGTGGTGGGCTTTCTGTCGTGGAGCGTGCTGCTGCTCATGGGGCCCGTTGCGCCATCGTGGAGCCGGATCGCCTCGGGGGAACCTGCGTTAATCGTGGCTGCGTACCAAAAAAGATCCTGTGGTACGGGGCATCGCTGGCCCATAGCCTGCGTGAAGCGGGAGACTACGGTTTCAGTCTGACTACCGGAAAATTTGATTGGCAGCGGCTAAAAACAGTTCGTGATGCCTATATTGGAGATATACGCGGGTGGTATGGGGATTCTCTGGCCGATGCCGGGATCGAGAAAATAACGGGCTCGGCGCGTATTACCAGCGCTCACACAGTGGCGGTAGGAAAGCAGTCCTATAGTGCCGAGCACATCGTCATTGCCAGCGGTAGTTCACCGTTTGTACCGGAAATTCCAGGATCAGAGCTGGGCATCACCTCCGATGGGTTTTTCGGGATAGATCGTTGCCCACAGCGAGTTGCCCTGGTTGGTGGTGGCTATATCGCAGTAGAAATCGCTTGTATGTTGAGAGCCTATGGGGCTGAAGTGACTCTAATACTGCGTGGATCGCAGCTGTTGAGGAACTTTGACAACATGTTGCGCGAAGTTTTACTAGAGGAAATGCTTGATAACGGTATTAACATCCTTTCGTCACTGCAGGTTCAGCGGGTCCGGGAGACTAAGGCTGGCGAAAAAAGCCTTTCGTGCAATACCGGGCTGGAACTGGGAGGCTTTGACCTGCTGTTGTGGGCTATGGGCCGCACCCCTAATACCGCTGGTTTGGGCTTGGATAGTGTGGGAGTGGAAGTGCGCGATGATGGTCACATTCTCACCGACGACTACCAGAACACCAACGTCCCTGGAATTTACGCTATAGGCGATGTAACGGGCCGTTTTCCACTGACCCCGGTGGCGGTAGCGGCAGGTCGCCGGCTCGCTGATCGTTTGTTTGGCGGGATGCCTGATCGTCATCTGCAATATCAAAATATTCCTACCGTCGTATTCAGCCATCCTCCAGTGGGTTCTGTGGGGATGACCGAGGCCGAGGCCCGGGAACGCCACGGAAAGGCGGTTAAGATCTACCAGAGCCGATTTAGCCCAATGTATGCCGTACCTCTGAAGCATGGGCGAAAATCTGCCATGAAACTGGTCACCGTAGGTACAGATGAGCGCATAGCGGGATGTCATGTTATCGGCCCCGGTGCCGATGAAATGTTACAGGGCTTTGCTGTTGCGCTCAGAATGGGCGCTACCAAGGCGGACTTCGATGATACCGTCGCAATTCATCCCACCAGCGCGGAAGAATTGGTCACCATGAAATAGTTGGTACGGGCAGAGCGAGTGATTAACTATATTTGATATAGACAGAGGGGACTGGTATGAAACATTTTCTGCATTTTCTCACCGAGGATGACCACCATTTGCTGATGCCATCAATTAAACAGCTCCAGGTGGCCGAAGGTACAACCATTCTGCGTGAGGGTGAGGAACGGCATGCCATATTTCTCATTTTGCAGGGAGATGCCCGGGTAGAACGGACCCATGGAGACTTTAATATCGAGATATCACATCTTGAAGAGGGTGAAATCTTTGGTGAAATGAGTTTCATTGAGGGTTTCGTGGCCAGTGCCGACGTTGTTGCTGCAAGCACCATGAAACTGGCGGTGCTCGAGTCCGCTGTGGTTGAGAGGCTGGCGGTCAATGACCCAAGTTTCAGTGGCCGATTTTACCAGTCGCTTACGGAGATTCTCTCCGCACGCTTGCGTGAAACCACCACACGGGGCATATCGGAATACACTTGGGGTGGCGGGATACGCCGGGTTCCGGAAAAGGAGGATGCCGATCAACCGGAGTCGGCATGGACTGGTGGTAGCCCCTTGCGGGACAAGGCCTTCTCTGCCTAAGAAAACTCAGTTCTATTCGCGAACTCGCACCTTGAGCCCAGAGTAAATCAGGGCTTCGCTAATTCACAAAACAGCGCTGATCGGCGAGGGCGCTGCGTAACTGTCCCAGACGTTGGTATAAGCCCTTCTTTTCCTCTGTGTCCAGGTAAGCACGCGAGGCGGAGTACCCCAGATAGTAAAAGGCTGGGGTAACGATGAGCCCAGCGGCCACCGCCGCTTGATTACGGGGATCGGCCCAATAGCTGGTGGAAGGGCCCTTTAGCCGGGTGTTTAGTACATTGGTTTCACGGTAGAGCTCCCGACAACCCTTCTGGGCATCTGCCAGTTCCTGGGCGGAAACACCTGGCGCAGTGATGGTTGCGAAGGCATGGACACTGGCTAGAGGCAGCAAGGTCATGAGGCTGCAGAGCAGGCTGGAAAACAGGATGCGGGACATGAAATTTTTCCTCCAGGCAAAGCTTTGGCTTGTTAGGCAGCTTAGCGGCCAATTCGCCAAACAGTTTAGCTCGCATTGGAGCTGAAGCTCCGCCGCATGTGTAATTTATTCCGGGAATATCGTCTGATGCGCTTATTGCGCTGGATTTTCGTCAGCTTTCCTCTACTTCTAGTCTTGATAGCGACCCTGTTTTGGGGGCTGCTCCATTCCATAGACCGCAAGGTATACCAACAGGCCCTTGAAATGCAGATTTCAAGGTTAACCGGAAGGGTGTTTCGAATTAAGGGAGCACTGAATATAGAGCTATTACCCCGGCCGGCACTGGTGGCCGGTGGTGTGAATCTGGCCAATGCCTCATGGGGTAGTCGGAAACAGATGTTGAAATTGGGCCATCTGCGCATGGAGCTCGCGCTACGTCCGTTATTGGATGGGCGCATTTCTATCACCCGAGTTGCCGTCTCGGAACTGGATTTATTATTAGAAAAAAGCCCCGAGGGTTTGCCTAACTGGCATTTCAACAGTGAGCAGACCGGTAGAGGACAGCAGTTGCTTGGAGATGGCTTTTCCCTGTGGGATATCCGGCAGGTACTTGCCCACAAGGCAAAACTAACCATCAAATCAGGAAATGCTCGTGAGCCCGTATATGTCCGGTCAGAGGCATTACAACTTCAGGCGTTGAATCGCACGAGTCCATTGAACATCAATTTGAAAGGCGAGGCTTTGGGACGAAGTTTCATCTTCTCCGGGGCCATGGAAAATATGTCGCGGCTGCTTGCCAATGAGGCGGTGACTTTTCGAGGCAAGTTCATCCATCAGAACTCGGAATTAAATCTTCAGGGGCATTGGGAACGGCCTCTTGATATGGAAAACCCACGCCTGACGCTGGCGGGTGGGGGGCCAGAGCTCGCAGAAATCATTCCGGATTTGCCAGCCTACATTGCTTCTCTTCCATATCAGTTTGGATTTTCGGCGAGAGCGGATGATTCACGATGGATATTGGATGGAATTCGCCTGAGGGTTGGAAAAAACAGCGTGTCTGGCAACCTGACTATCAATCCAGCTAAGGCGCAAGGCCAGTTGGAGGCCTTAACTATGGCTGTGGAGGGCCCAAAAGTCGGGGTGTTTTTCCCAGCATTAGCCCCGGAAATTATTCCATATTTGTCCGCTTATATTGGCTCTCTTCCGTATCAGTTTGAATTTTCAGCAAAGACTGATGCTTCGCGATGGGTATTGGATGGAATTCATCTGATTGCTGGAGAAAACAGCGCATCCGGCAGTTTGATTATTGATCCCGGTAAGGAGAAAGGGCAGTTAGAAGCCTTAACAATGGCTTTTGAAGGGCCAAAAATCGGGGCATTTTTTCCGGAACTACCCTCCTGGGTCGCGACACTCCCTTATCAGCTTTTCGTTATGGCCAGTGGAGATCTTGAATACTGGAAGCTGAACAAACTTCAACTCAAGGCCGGTAGCAATGACTTGACGGGAAATGGAACCGTGGACTGGAGCGGAAAAAGACCACGGATTGTGGGTGAATTGCATTCCGTAGGGTTGGAGTTTCCGCCTGGGGTGCCCACGGAAAAAGAGCCGCTCGTGGAGCACCCGACTGGAAAAAAAGGCCTGTTTAGTACGGAAGAGATCGGTCGCGATGCCTTGTCATGGGTAGATGGAAATCTGACCGCAACGGTACAGGCATTGAACAATGCTGTGCTGCCCATAAGAAATCTGCAGGCCAGACTGCAACTGGAAAATGGTCAACTGCAACTGAGTTCGCTGCAACTGGCTGTTGCTGAAGGAACACTTACGGCTTCCGGGAGTATTAAATCCGCTGGGTTTGCACTCAAGGCAAAGGCAAAGAAGCTGGACTTGCCCCAATTGACGAGACAACTTGGGGTGGATGCGGAAGAACTTGGCGGGAAGGTCGATTTTGCTTTTGATTTGAAGGCCGAGGGTCATTCACCCGCGATGCTCGCCGGGAGCCTCAATGGCGATGTGAAGGTGCTGCTGACTGACGGACATGTGCGGGCCGGGATGCATGACTATCTGGTGGGGGGGCTTAGCTCTGTGCTGGGTGCTCTCTTTAGTAAACAGTCGGATACCTCGAAGATACATTGTGCCGTTGCCCATATGCGTTTCCAGCAAGGTGTTGGTAAAAGCATTTTGTTGGCGGTGGACACCGAGCATTCACTCTTGAAGGGGGAGGGGGAGCTCAATTTGCGGGAGGAAAGCCTGGATTTTCTGGTAACACCCAAGCCCAAAGGGGTGACTCTAAATCTGGGTGTGCCGCTGACGATTCAAGGCCCGATGCGAAAGCCCACAGTGACACCTCAGGCTTTGGGTGCGGCGCGCAAGATCGGTGGGTTGCTCGGGATTATCTTTTTCCCACCCGCCGCCCTGTTGGGGCTAGGAGAACTGGGGGCTGGAGAATCCCCAGCTTGCAGCAAGATGCTCGGAGAAAATTAGCAGTGTGTCGGATTAAGGCCCCTGCTCTATGCCTGAGCTTGCATCTTGCATCGCAAGCTACCGCATCAGGAATAGAATAGGGGGCCTTCCATAGATTTAATCCGAGGCGTCTTTAGTGGGTGTAGATGCCTGCCTGTTGTCCGAACTTGCGGCTGGTGCCTTGTCGGGGCTTTTAGGTGGAGGCGCGGATGATGCAACAGCTGCCGGTGGTGTTGGTTGAACCGGTTTAGGGGCTGATGCCGACGCATTGGTAGCCGGCTTTATAGGTTTGGCCTGAACCGGTGTCTCCGGTATTTTCGGTGCTACGGCCGGTTTTTCTGTGCTTGTATTCTCCAGCCGTTCTTCCGCTTTAGGGCGCGTTGCGGTTACTTTAGCCTTGCTGGGCTCTGCCGGCGGGGTTGATGGTTTGGCATGAGTTTCGGTTGCCGGTGGAGTTCTTACACTTTTTGCCTGCTCCGAGGCCTTTGGAGGTGTTGGTTTTTCCTCTTTGCTTACCGGAGCCTTGGGTTTTGCATCCACGGGAGCGGTTTTACTTTCTGCTGAGCTTTCGCTCCCTCCGGCAGCCGCCTGAGGGTTCCGGGCCCGTCCGCGACCCCGTCCACGACCACCTCGACGGCGTCCACGACGGGGTGTGTTAGCAGATTGTTCCTGCCCCGATTGTGGCCCATTCCCACTAGTCGTTTCCTGATTTTCTTTGGCCGGTTCTGCTTTGGCAGTCCCGTTTTTTTGTGCTGATGCAGAATTGCCTGGCTTGTCTCTCTGACCATTATTACTGCGCTGCTCATCAGGGTGGCGTCTGGCCGCGCCACCTCGCCGCCCACCACCACGGCGGCGATTGCCCGCCGGCCGTTGGCCCTGCGCTTGCTGGCGTCCACCTCTACGCGGGCTCCTAGCGCGCCCGGCCGGTGTCTTGGCTTTATCTTCAGTGGGCACCGAGGGTGCCTTTTCCTCTACGGGTTTCTTCTCGTTGCTAAACAGGCTGGACAGAAATTTCTTGATAAGGCCCGTTTCTTCTTTTTCGACGGTGTCCGTCGTGGCGACGGGGGTCTCCCGCACAACACCCTTAACCGCTGGTTCCTGCACGCGCGCCGGAGCTTTATCGCCAAGCAGTTCCATTTCAGCTTCCGGGGCGCTCTCGCCCAGTTTATAGCTTGGCTGTGTCTGAGTTTTGTGCTGTTTATCGCCCTCACGCACCCGTTCGATGATGTAGTTCGGGGATTCAAGAGCAGGGTCGGGTACCAGGATGATGTGTATGCCTTGGCGTTTTTCCATTTCGTGGATGCTCTTTCGCTTTTCATTGAGCAGAAAGACACCGACGTTCAACGGTACTTTGACTAAAATCTTGCCGGTTTTTTCCTTCAGCGCTTCCTCGTCGATGATGCGTAGGATGGATAGAGCGAGGGATTCAGCGCTGCGAATCTGGCCGTGCCCGTTACAGCGTGGACAGACGCTCAGGCTGGATTCACCCAAAGAGGGGCGTAGCCGTTGCCGGGACATTTCCAGCAGGCCAAAGCGCGAGATTCTAGCCACCTGTATGCGTGCCCGATCCGGGCGTAGCGCATCGCGCAGGCGCTGTTCCACTGCGCGCTGATTACGGGCGGGATTCATATCGATAAAATCGATGACGACAAGCCCGCCTAGGTCACGCAGGCGCAATTGAAGGGCGATTTCGTCCGCAGCTTCCAGGTTGGTGTTAAGGGCTGTTTCCTCAATATCACCCCCCTTGGTTGCCCGTGCCGAGTTGATATCTATGGATACCAGTGCCTCGGTGTGATCAATGACCAGAGAGCCACCAGAGGGTAAGTTGATGGAGTGACCGAAGGCCGATTCAATCTGGCTTTCTATCTGATAGCGGCTAAATAGAGGGGTGCTGTCCTCATAGAACTTAACCTTGGGCAAGTTATGCGGCATGACCTGACGAACAAATTCTTTTGCCTCATCATGAAGAGCCTGGTCATCGATAAGAATCTCGCCAATATCCCGCCGAAAATGGTCCCGGATGGCGCGGATAATAAGATTGCTTTCCTGGTGAATGAGTGCGGGTGGAGATTGCTCCTTGGAGGCCGTGTCGATGGCACTCCAAAGCTGCAACAGATAATCGAGATCCGCCTGTAGTTCCTCTGCATTGCGGCCTACCCCGGCGGTGCGGACGATGAGACCCATACCTTCGGGAAGTTCCAGACTGCTGAGAGCCTCTCGAAGGTTGCTACGCTCTTCCCCCTCTACTCGGCGGGAGATGCCACCAGCACGCGGATTATTGGGCATCAATACTAGGTAACGTCCGGCCAGGCTGATGAAGGTGGTCAGCGCGGCACCCTTATTACCGCGTTCTTCCTTGTCTACCTGAATCAGTAGTTTTTGGCCTTCTCGAAGAACATCTTTAATGGATGGGCGGCCACCACCGGAAGTATCTTTGGTCTTGAAGTATTGCCGCGAGACTTCTTTAAACGGTAAAAACCCATGCCGCTTGGAACCATAATCAACAAAGGCTGCTTCCAGGCTGGGTTCAATGCGAGTGATTTTCGCCAGGTAAATATTGGCCTTTTTCTGGCCTCGGGACGGTACCTCTATATCAAGGTTGCTAAGGCGCTGGCCATCGGCAATGGCGACCCGAAGCTCTTCCGGCTGGGTCGCATTGATTAGCATTCTTTTCATCAGTTCTCCTGGGCCACACGGGGGCCCGGTCGACATTGCGAGCGGACACGCGCGTGGCTGACTGATTCGTGCCATGGCGGGAGCGGTGGGGGTGGGCGCAGCGCGCCCGGGATAGGGGGGAAACCAGAACCCAATGAGGTTTTCTGGAATATACGGCGGACAACCCGTCGCCAGATCCAAATCCTATAAAAGCAACTCTAAGATGCTGACGCGCCTGATAAAATCAGGCGTTCCGGGGAAATTTTCCCTGGGGTTGCTTCACGCGGCCAAGCCTGCGTGAACGGTTGCGCAGGGCAATCCGCCAATGGCGAATCCCGCGCAATACCACGGCCCCCTGGCCGTCAAATTCCGCTCGTGCCGTCCGTCTACATCACGGATAACAACGAATCTATTCTTTAAAAATAAAGGGCGCATAACCTTGCTTATAAAGACGCCCCGGGGCGGCCGATGTTACGCATCGTACCGCGACAATAATTCTTGCTACAGTGGTTAAGCAATATACTGAGCGCCGCCGACTATAGCATGCGGGTCTGGCGCGTCAAACTGCTATCATGCGTTCTATGCCGAGCCCGCTTTTTCATCCTGCCATATCCTCCGTGCCCGGGCCTGCCCATCGTTTAATTGAGGTTGGCCTATGAGCCAGGAGCAATCCGGGCAGATTCGCTCGGCAGTCCAGTTGGTGGAGATTGATAGCCATCACGAAGGCCAGCGGATCGATAATTTCCTGCTTTATTGCCTGAAAGATATTCCCAAGACTCGCATCTATCGCATCCTTCGCAAAGGCGAGGTGCGGGTAAACAAGGGGCGGATTCGTCAGGGATATCGCCTGCAAAAGGGCGATATCGTACGTATCCCCCCGCTATTGCGACGTCCGGCCCAGGCACCACCGCCGCGTAATGAGAAACTGCTACAACGCCTTGCCAGCAGAATTCTCCAGGAAGACAAACGCCTGCTGGTATTGAATAAACCCGCCGGCATTGCCGTTCACGGGGGCAGCGGGATTAGTCTGGGGGTGATCGAGGCACTGAGGGCATTGCGTGGCGTGGGTGCTTACCTGGAATTGGTGCATCGCCTGGATCGGGAAACTTCTGGTTGCCTGGTGATCGCCAAGCGGCGCAGTACTTTGCGTCATCTGCATCTGTGCCTGCGGGAGCAACGGGTAAGCAAGTGCTATTTTGCCCTGGTCAAAGGGCGCTGGACTGAGCGCCAGGTGGTCACCGGTGCGTTGCGTAAATACGGCTCTCGCTCCGGTGAGCGAGTGGTGCGCATGGAGGCGGGTGGAAAGCCGGCAACTACACGCTTTGAGCCACTGGCAAGTACCGCCACATACAGCTTGATGAGGGTCAAACCACTGACTGGACGAACCCACCAGATTCGTGTCCATGCGGCGGAGGTGGGTCATCCCATTGCCGGGGATTCCAAATATGGCGATGCCGAGTTTAATCGTGAAATGCGCGATCGTGGCGGCCTGAAAAGGCTGTTTCTCCACGCTGCCAGCCTGGAATATCCGGCGGCAGAGGATGGTGAAAAAATCCTTTTGCAGGCCCCACTGGATGATGATCTTGGGCGCGCCCTGAAAAAACTGGGTCTTAGCGCGAGTTACGAGTCATGATCAAAGAGAAACGCCTGCTGGTGTTTGACTGGGATGGCACCCTGCTTGATTCCACCGCCGGGATCGTCGCGGCTGCCCAGGCAGCCACTACGGATCTGGATATTGAACAGCCATCGGAGGAGCGCATCCGCGCGATCATTGGCCTCAATCTGGCAGATGCCATCGCAAGATTATTTCCCAGAGAAGATTCGAGCTTCTGTGAGGCCTTCCGACAGTGTTATAGGATACGTTTTTCCGAAATCCATCAACATTCGCCAACCGAGCTATTCCCCGAGGTGCGTTCAGTGCTGCAAGCGCTGGAGGGTTTGGGTTATATCCTGGCCATTGCTACCGGCAAGGCACGCAGGGGCTTTGAGTTGGAGGCCGGGCGTACCGGTGTAGACGGTCATTTTCGGACCACCCGCTGTGCCGACGAAGCGCCCTCCAAACCCCACCCGGCGATGCTGTTACAGATTATGGAAGAATTGGGCATGGAGTCGGGACAGACCATCATGATCGGCGATACCGACTACGATCTGGAAATGGCCGAACGTGCGGGGGTTGCGGCGGTGGCGGTGAGTTATGGCGCCCATCCCCGTGAGCGGCTACTGGCGCGAGCGCCAGCCACTTGCCTTGAAAACCTGAATGAACTGCCTGCCTGGCTACATAAGGACGCGTGTTGATGGATGAGAACGAGTGGGACCCGGTTAGTGCGAAGCCTAATGTGGATATGGTCTGGGAGCGTAAGGTGCTGGATAAACTGGCTTTTGCGGCAATTTCCGAACAGCGTCGCGCTCGGCGTTGGGGAATATTTTTCAAGCTGGCCAGCCTCGCTTATGTGGGCTTGCTACTGTGGTTTTATCTGCCCTGGCAGGGCCTTTCTCCAACCATGGGGGAAACCCATAGCGCGCTGGTGGATATTCGTGGCGTGATCTCGGCAGATAGCGAGGCGAACGCTGATCGTGTGGCTGCCGGCTTGCGTGCGGCCTTTGAGGATGAAAATACTGCGGGCGTCATCCTGCGTATTAATAGCCCCGGGGGTAGTCCAGTGCAGGCGGGTTATATCAATGATGAAATCCGGCGACTGAGAAAGAAATATCCGGATATTCCCCTTTATACGGTTATCTCCGATGTGTGCGCCTCGGGGGGATACTACATCGCCGTGGCGGGGGACCGGATCTATGCAGACAAATCCAGCATCGTCGGTTCCATTGGTGTGCTGATGAATGGTTTTGGTTTTGTGGACGGGATGAAAAAACTCGGCGTGGAGCGGCGATTATTGACGGCCGGCAAGCACAAGGGCTTGATGGACCCGTTTTCACCACTTGAGAAGGTGGAGCGAACACACATCCAACGCCTGCTCGACCAGATGCATACCCAATTTATCCAGGTGGTGAAAAATGGCCGGGGCGATCGTCTTAAAGGGGGCGAAAATCTCTTTAGCGGCCTTATCTGGAGCGGTGAGGAAAGCGTAGAACTGGGATTGGTGGATGCTCTGGGTAGTGCCGGTTATGTAGCGCGAGAGGTGATCGGTGTAGCCGAGATCGTCAACTTTAGCATTCGCAAGGGTTATCTGGAACGCATCAGTGAGGGCATAGGTAGCGCGGTGGCGAGAACGCTGTCAAGCGAGTTGTCCTTCAGTCTACCGCGGTGATGGCTTGCTGGCTTCCGCTGCCAGCACATCGACTCCTGCTCGTTCAAGCATGGCTACGAGGCGAATCAGGGGCAAACCAATGAGGGAGTTGGGATCCTCCCCTGAGAGACGCGAGAACAAGCTGATTCCCAGACCTTCTGCCTTGAAGCCGCCAGCGCAATCCAGCGGGCTTTCACGGCGCACGTAATCTTTGATTTGAGCGTCGCTCAAAGGGCGTAGATAGACCCGAAAGGGTACAACTTCTACCTGTGCTAATTCCTGGCGGGCATCAAACAGGCACAAGCCGGTGAGAAATTGCACCTCGGTACCGGCCATTTTCCTTAATTGTTCCTCACAACGGGCAACAGTTAGAGGTTTGCCAAGGATTTCGCCATCAGCTACTGCCACTTGGTCAGAGCCGATGATAAGGCCCTCGGGATAGAGAACAGCACCAGCCCGTGCCTTGGCCTCGGCGAGGCGATGCACCAGGGCCTCGGGATCCTCTCCCGGCATGCGGGTCTCGTCGACCTGTGGCGCACAGACCTGAAAGGCTATTTGCAGGCGCTCCAGCAGCGTACGGCGATAGGGGGAGGTTGAGGCCAGGATAATGGGGGGATTCACGCTCGTTGTTCGCTCTCATTTAATTGGGTGCTTATTTTGACATGGATGGGTCACTCAAATAACATCGCGCGGCTATGGAAAAGCTGCTGAGAGGGGAGATATCTCCTTTAAAGCTCGCCCGCACCGGGGCGAGGCTCCAGGGGAAAGTTGCCTTGGCGCGACTGTCCCGTCTTTTGGGGTGTGTGGAGAGTGCCGGTGAGACGGTGGAACTTATGCTGGAATTTTCCCAGGATGCACTGGGTTGTAGCCTGGTGGAGGGAACACTGCAGCTAGATGTTGAGCTGTTATGTCAGCGCTGCCTCGAGGCTTTTTCCAGCCAGCTGTTGGTGGATGTGCGTCTGGCTTTTGTCGCTAGCGATAAAGCGGTCAAAAGCCTGCCTGATGGACTGGAGGCATGCGTGCTCGTTGATGGCAAAGTGGTGCTGGAGGCCCTGGTGGAGGATGAGCTGTTGCTCGCTTTGCCAGATGTGCCTTTACATCCCCGAGAGGTCTGTCCGGCTGGCACTAAATATGAGCCCAAGCCGACGGACGAAAACAATCCGTTTGCGGTGTTGGGGCAACTGAAAGGGAAAGTGAACTGACTTTCCGTGTGGGCCGGGGGTAAACCCGGCAGAGATTATTGATATTTGGGTGGAAGTGCTTTTCTGCCTTTAATGATTAGCTTGTGAGGAATACAAATGGCAGTTCAAAAGAGCAAAAAGAGCCGTTCAAGGCGTGATATGCGCCGCGGCCACGATACCCTGGGTACTCCGACCCTCTCCATGGAGCCGAGCACCGGTGAGGCCCATCGCCGTCACCACATCAGCAGCGATGGCTATTATCGTGGTCGTAAAGTGCTCCCGGGTGCGGACGACTAGAGTTTGAGCTATACCGTTGCCGTGGACGCCATGGGTGGCGACCATGGCCCCAGTGTTGTGATTCCGGCCTCCCTGAAGATACTTTCCAGGCGACCTGGGCTGTGTCTCATCCTAGTGGGTGATGAGGCGAAGATTCTTGCCCAACTGGCGGCAAACAAGGCAGAGCCAGGAGAACGCTTGCGTGTTCACCATGCCTCCCAACGGGTGGCTATGGACGATCTGCCTTCGCAGGCGCTTCGCACCAAGAAAGACTCCTCTATGCGGGTTTCTATTAATCTGGTCAAAGATCAGGTGGCTGATGCCTGTGTGAGCGCTGGCAACACTGGTGCGCTGATGGCAACCGCTCGTTTTGTGCTCAAAACCTTGCCCGGGATTCATCGCCCGGCCATCGTCTCCACCCTGCCGGCCATGGTGGGTCATACTCATGTGCTGGATCTTGGTGCCAATGTGGCGGCAACTGCGGAGCAGCTTTTTCAATTCGCGGTTATGGGCTCCGTTCTTACCAGTGCGGTGGATAATATTCCTCGGCCGCGGGTGGGGTTGCTGAATATCGGTGAAGAGGAAATCAAGGGTAACGAATGCGTCAAGGAGGCGGCCCGTCTGCTGGCCTCCAGTGACCTCCATTACATCGGTTTTGTGGAGGGAGACGATATCTATAAAGGTACCGCTGACGTCATCGTTTGTGATGGATTCGCGGGTAATGTGGCGCTTAAATCCAGCGAGGGGGTAGCGCGTATGATTGGTCATTTCGCACGCCAGGAATTTTCTCGTAATGCCTTTACCCGCCTGGCTGGTTTGATGGCAATACCGGTCATGCGCGCACTCCGCAAGAAGTGTGACCCGCGAAATTATAATGGCGCCAGTTTTCTTGGACTTAAGGGGATCGTGATCAAGAGTCACGGTAGCGCAGATGTGATGTCTTTTGGCAACGCCATTAATGAGGCCATTGTCGAGATCAAGAAAAATGTGCCGATCCGTATTGATGAACACTTGGCCTCCATGTTGACCAGCCGGGAGGCCGTTTGAGCTACGCTCGTATTGCCGGCACCGGCTCCTACTTACCGGAGCGGATCCTCACCAATGCCGAACTTGAAGACATCGTGGATACCTCGGATGCCTGGATTTTTGAGCGTACCGGCATTCGCGAGCGCCATATCGCTGCGGAAGGCGAAACCACCTGTGATCTAGCCGAGCATGCGGCGCGCCGGGCGTTGGATGCGGCGGGGGTGGAGGCTGCGGATATTGATCTCATTATTGTCGGCACCACGACGCCGGATCGCGTTTATCCCTCCACGGCTTGTATGCTGCAGGCGCGTTTGGGAATCAAGGGCTGCCCTGCTTTTGATCTGCAGGCGGTCTGCACTGGCTTTGTTTATGCTCTCGGTGTGGGTGAGCAGTTTATCCGTGCCGGTAGCGCCAAAAAGGCCCTTATCGTCGGTGCTGACACTCATTCGCGCCTGCTGGACTGGACCGACCGGGGAACTTGTATCCTCTTTGGCGATGGCGCAGGCGCCGTGGTCCTGGAGGCTAGCGACAAGCCGGGAATCTACTCTACTCATTTGCATGCGGACGGCAGCTACGGAGATTTGCTGTGCGTCGATGGTGGTATTTCCCAAGGCTATGATCAGGTCGTCGCTGGCAAGGCCTTCGTGGAGATGCGTGGTTCCGAGGTATTCAAGGTTGCAGTTCGTACCTTGGGGCGCATCGTGGATGAAACCTTGGCGGCTAATAATATGCACAAGGAAGATGTGGATTGGCTGATTCCTCATCAGGCCAATCTCCGTATCATTCGGGCCACGGCAAAAAAGATGGGCATGCCCATGGAGAAGGTGGTGCTAACCATTGAAGGCCATGGCAATACCTCGGCCGGCTCGGTACCGCTGGCACTGGATAGTGCGGTGCGTTCGGGACAGGTAAAGCGTGGTGATACCTTGCTACTGGAGGCCTTTGGCGGTGGTTTTACCTGGGGTTCCGCCTTGCTTCGCTATTAGGGAAGCTCTGATCTGTTCGTGGACTCGTATCTTGCGCCCAAAGATGTTCATCTTTATCGTTGCTCATCTTCGCAATAACTGGCTATTACGTGCGATTAGCGCCTCAAAGCTGAACATTTTGAATCACAATCTACTTCGCCCGGAATAAATCAGAGCTTTCTTAGATGGCTATGCAGTAATGGCAAATCATTTCGGCGTAATTTTTCCGGGTCAGGGCTCGCAGTCGGTCGGTATGTTGGCGGAGTTGGCAAGCAGCTGTCCGCAGGTCCAGGAGACCTTTGCCGAGGCGAGTGATGTACTCGATTACGATCTATGGTCTGTGGTGCAAACGGATGCCGATGACACCCTGAATGCGACCACCATTACCCAACCCGCAATGCTCGCGGCGGGGGTGGCCGTCTGGCGCTGTTGGCGGGCTCGCGGCGGTGTTCAGGCTGCTTTCATGGCAGGGCACAGCCTGGGGGAGTACAGCGCTCTGGTTTGTGCCGGGGCGCTGGATTTTTCCACTGCAGTTTCCCTGGTGGCGGCGCGAGCACGTTATATGCAGGAGGCCGTACCCGAGGGGCAGGGGGCAATGGCGGCTATCCTCGGGCTGGATGATGAGGGGGTACAGGCGGCCTGCGCTGAGGGTGCGGATGGCGATGTGGTGGCGGCAGTCAATTTCAATGCACCAGGCCAGGTGGTCATTGCCGGCGCTACCGCGGCGGTTGAGCGAGCCCAGGCGATTGCACTGGAAAAAGGAGCCGGAAAGGCTATCCGTTTGCCGGTGAGTGTGCCTTCCCACTGCAGTCTGATGGAGCCTGCGGCACGCCGGTTGAAGCAGAAATTACAGGCTGCCAGCCTGGCTGCACCCACGATACCGGTTTTGCATAATGTGAATGCACTAGCCAGTCAGGATGCCGACGGCGTACGCAAAGCTTTGGTGCAGCAATTATCGCGCCCAGTACGTTGGGTAGAGACTATTCGTGAAATGCAGACGCAGGGTGTAGAGCAACTGATGGAATGTGGGCCCGGGCGTGTGCTGACGGGGCTAAACCGGCGCATCGAACGCCACATGGGGATCTTTCCAATTTTTGATAGCGCCAGCCTGGATAAAGCGCTGGTGGAACTGGCGGGGAAATAAATGGGTATTTTGGACGGTAAATGCGCTCTGGTAACGGGAGCAACCCGTGGCATCGGTCGTGGTATTGCCCTGGCTTTGGCGCGTCAGGGTGCCAAGATCATTGGCACGGCCACTACGGATGCCGGTGCTCGTTCTATCGGTGAATATCTTGATAGTGAGGGCTTGAATGGACGCGGTGCGGTGCTGGATGTGGCGAATAGCACCTCGGTAGATGCATTTTTCGGGGAACTCAAGAAAAATTCCGAGCTACCGGGTATCCTCGTCAATAATGCAGGTATTACCCGGGACAACCTCTTTATGCGGTTGGCCGAAGACGATTGGGAGGCGGTGATCAATACTAACCTTTCTTCCCTGTATCGGATGACGCGTCCGTGCGTGCGTAGCATGATGAAGGCGCGGGCGGGGAAAATTATCAATATTTCCTCCGTGGTCGGGGCTACCGGAAACCCGGGACAGGTAAATTATGCGGCCGCCAAAGCGGGGGTGATGGGCTTTACCAAGGCCCTGGCACGCGAACTCGGCCCCCGGGGTATTACCGTCAACGCAGTGGCACCCGGCTTCATCGAGACGGATATGACAGCGGCTCTGACAGAAGAGCAGCGTACCGCCCTGATTGCCAGTGTGCCGCTCAAGAAATTGGGTATGGTGGAGGACATTGCAGCAGCGGTGGTGTTTCTCTCATCTCCCGGAGCTGGATATATTACCGGCGAGACACTACATGTGAATGGTGGTATGCACATGGCATGAATATCAGGGGTTACATTGATAACCCCATGTAACATGCTGAAAAACAAGTTAAAGTTTACCAGGTTATTTGGCTAAATAATCCGCCTTGCAACTTGGGGCTTTTTTTATAAACTAAGCGCGGAGCAGGCATAGGGCCGCAGTCACGGGAGGTTTTACTCGGATGAGTACCATCGAAGAGCGCGTCAAGCAGATAGTTATCGAGCAGCTTGGGGTTACCGAAGAAGAGGTAAGTGAGGATTCGTCCTTTGTGGATGACCTGGGGGCAGATTCGCTGGATACAGTGGAGCTGGTGATGGCGCTTGAAGAGGAATTCAACTGCGAAATCCCGGACGAAGATGCGGAGAAGATCACCACAGTGGCCCAAGCGAACGAATATGTTCGTGCACATATGGACTAACTGCTAACTGACAGCGTAAGGCTGCGTGTCATCCGGCGGGTGAGCGCGGCCTTTTTTTTGGGGGTGTGGTTTTGAGAAGACGAGTTGTTGTGACGGGTATGGGTGCAGTAACACCCGTGGGGAATACGGTTGCAGACTCCTGGGCTGCAATACTTGCCGGAAAGAGCGGCATTGCCCTGATTGAGGCCTTTGATACGGAGGGATTTGCCAGTCGTATCGGCGGAACCATCAAGGACTTCAATCTGGAACTGTACATGCCTCGCAAGGCGGCACGGACTACAGACCCCTTTATTCACTACGGCATGGCAGCCGGGATACAGGCGATTGAGGATTCCGGCATTGAGATAGACGAGGAAAATGCGGAGCGGGTAGGCATTGCTATCGGTTCCGGAATTGGTGGTCTGCTCGGTATCGAAAAGGGTTACGGTGCCTTTTTGAAGGGTGGTGCGAGAAGAATTTCCCCCTTTTTTGTGCCCAGCAGCATCATCAATATGGTGGCTGGTAATCTCTCTATCCGTTACGGCATCAAAGGCCCCAATTTCGGGGTGGTTACGGCTTGTGCCACTGGCACCCATAACATCGGTATGGGTGCTCGTATGATTGAGCGTGGGGACGTGGATGCTATGGTCGTGGGCGGTACCGAGATGGCGACTACACCCACCGGGCTGGGTGGTTTTGCCGCCGCACGTGCGTTGTCCACACGCAATGATGAACCGCAACAGGCAAGCCGTCCGTGGGACCGCGGCCGGGATGGATTTGTACTGGGGGACGGAGCCGGCGTGTTGATGCTGGAGTCGCTGGAAACCGCCCAGACTCGTGGTGCAAATATTTATGCAGAGGTGACGGGATTTGCCATGAATGGCGATGCCTACCACATAACCGTACCCCCGGATGATGCCAACGGCGCCAGCCGGTGCATGGGCCTGGCCCTGAAGGATGCGGGGCTCAATCCGGAACAGGTTAACTACGTTAACGCACACGGCACCTCGACTCCTGCCGGTGATATTGCCGAAACGCGCGCCGTGAAATCTGCCTTTGGTAATCATGCTACAGCGTTGGCTGTTAGCTCCACAAAATCCATGACTGGACACCTGCTGGGTGCTGCCGGCAGTGTGGAGGCCATCTTCAGCGTGCTCGCATTGGGCGATCAGGTAGCACCACCAACTATCAACCTCGATGATCCGGATGAGGGATGTGACCTGGATTACGTGCCTCACGAGGCACGTGAAATGCGTTTGGACAGTGTGATGTCCAACTCCTTTGGCTTTGGTGGTACCAACGGCACTCTGATTTTCTCTCGTATCTAGGAGTCTGTCGGACTTAGAACTGCCCTGCTGCGGAAAAGTCCTATTGGCCGTATTTTCCGCTCCTTTTCGTCTAATAGACTGACTATTATCCTCAAATGACCGAAGAATCTGTCTCAAAATGGCTTTCCCTCGCTACGAACGTCTAAATCCGACGGACTCCTAGAAGCTGTGCTGTCCAGCGGGGTCGAACCGTGATACTCATAAACGGCGCTCCCGATGACAAGCTCCCGATTACCGATCGTGGTCTGCTCTATGGCGATGGGCTATTTGAAACTATCGCTGTTAGCGCTGGTGCGGCACTCAATTTCGAAGCCCACCTTGTCCGCCTGAGCCGGGGTTGCCGGCGTCTCGGCATCGCTGCCCCTGCCCACCACCTGCTCCGGGCAGAGGCCAGCCAGGTGATAGGGACTTGTCCCCGTGGCGTGCTGAAAATCATCATCACCCGTGGCCTTGGTGGACGAGGATATCGTCCGGACCCGCAGCTGGCCGCTACCCGTATCCTCATGCTTCAGCCCGCGCCAGATTACCTTCCTGCTAATCGCGTACATGGCATCGTGGCGGGTATCTGTCACACTCGAATCGTGGCTCAACCCGAGCTGGCAGGCATCAAACACCTCAATCGATTGCCCCAGGTGCTGGCTCGCGGCGAGCCAGACCAGCAGGCATTCTCTGAAAGTCTGATGCTCGACAGCCATGGAAAGGCATTGGCAGGCACCATGAGCAACCTCTTTACACTCCGTGCTAACACCTTGCTTACACCACCTCTTGCCAGTGCCGGTGTCGCTGGCACCGTGCGCCAGGCGATCCTTGAAATGGCCCCCGGACTTGGTTGGAATACCCTGATCGAGGAGCTCTCTATTGCAGATCTGTATGCTGCAGACGAGGTTTTCCTGAGCAATAGCTTGATTGGGATTTGGCCACTTCGTGCGATACAGGACAGAATCCTGAATGTTGGTAACAAGGCGGCGATACTGCTCAAGCATCTAATCAACAATGGTGTGGTACCACCGTGAGTGATGAGAAAACACCACCGACACGCGTGCTGTCGCCGTTACGCCTGGCCGTAGCAGGATTACTGCTATTGCTAAGCTTGCTGGGGGCCTGGTTTCTCAGTGATTTTCGAGACTATCTGGACCAGCCTATGGTTGCTGGGGAGAAGCCCTGGCAACAGATGGTGGAGACAGGTGCCACCTTGAGCCAGGTGACAACTGAACTGGCCGTACGGCATGGCTTGGCTCATCCAGAGTATTTACTCTGGTACGGGCGCTGGTCTGGAATGGCGGCGCGGATTCGTGCCGGCGAATACCAAATTCCCGCTGCCACCACACCCCGGCAATTTCTGCAGATCCTGGTTGAAGGCAAGGTTATTCAATATGCTCTTGGTTTTCCGGAAGGATGGAAGTTTTCCCACTGGCTTAAGGCCTTACAGCAGGAGCGGATACTTGGAAATAGCCTTAAAGGGCTGGATGGAAGCGAGATTCTTGAACGACTTGGTTTTGAGGCGATGCATCCAGAAGGGCTGTTTTTCCCGGACACCTATCATTACACCCGGGTGACGACGAGTCTGGATATACTGCGTCGGGCTTATGAAAAGATGCAAAAGGTATTGGCCGAAGAGTGGGCGGGGCGGGTACCGGACCTGCCACTTAATAGTCCTTATGAGGCATTGATTTTGGCCTCCATAGTGGAAAAAGAGACGGGGCGTGCGGAGGAAAGGGCAAAGATTGCCGGTGTGTTTATCCGCCGGCTAGAGAAGAATATGCGACTGGAAACCGACCCTACAGTCATCTACGGGCTGGGCGAGCGCTTTGATGGCAATTTGCGCCGTCGTCATTTGCGTGAAGATACGCCCTACAATACCTATCGGCACAAAGGCCTGCCGCCTACGCCCATTGCCATGCCAGGGCGTGCGGCACTGCATGCCGTGCTGCATCCGGCGGCGGGGGACGCCCTTTACTTCGTTGCCCGGGGAGATGGTACACATCAATTTTCCAGTAACTACCAACAGCATCAGCAGGCGGTAAATCGTTATCAACGTCGTAAAAGGCCTATCCGGAAGCAATCCCATGACTAAAGACGAACAGGGATATTTTCTTAGCTTTGAGGGCGGTGAGGGCATGGGCAAGTCGACTCAAATTGCCGTGGCCGATAAATTTCTGTGTGCAGCCGGTCAGCAGTTGGTGCTCACACGGGAGCCGGGAGGCACGCCGCTGGGGGAACGCATACGCGACTTGTTGCTCGATCGGGATAACGGAATGCAGCGCGAGAGTGAGTTACTGCTGATGTTTGCCGCGCGTGCAGAGCATTTGGCCCGGGTTATCGTGCCGGCGCTGGAAGCGGGGAAATGGGTTATCTGTGATCGTTTTACCGATGCTAGCTATGCCTATCAGGGTGGTGGCAGGGGCATGCCCGAGGCGCGGATCAAGCTGCTTGAGGATTGGGTACAGAATGGGTTGAAGCCGGATCTGACCTTCCTTCTCGATGGTTCCGTCGGCGTGGGTATGGAGCGGGTCGGACGCCGCGGCGAGCGGGACCGCTTTGAACAGGAGGAGCTGGATTTTTTCCAGCGGGTGCGTGCGAACTATCTGCAACGGGCACGTGAGGAACCTGCCCGTTTTGTGGTGCTGGATGCCGCGGAACCGAAGGCAAAGGTGAGCGCTGCCCTCATAGCGAAGCTCAGGATTTTATTGGCCGCTCGAGAACAGGCATGACGGTACCATTGCCTTGGCAGGAGTCCCTCTGGCGGCAAATTGTGGTACGTCGCCATGCCATGCCTCACGCCGTGCTGCTCAGCGGCCCGCAAGGCATCGGAAAACAGCGCTTTGCCCGGCAATTGGTGGCTGGTCTGCTGTGCCATGCGCCCCAGGACGGTCATCCCTGCGGCGAGTGCCGTCCTTGCCATTTGCACGCGAGTGGGAATCACCCGGACTTTCTTGCAGTTGCTCCGGAGAAACGTAGCATTGTGGTAGATCAAATTCGTGAACTCATTGAATTTACGGTTCTGACCCGCCATTTCGAGGGCCTCAAGCTGGTGCTTATCTCTCCCGCCGAGGCGCTGAATCGGCATGCCGCCAATAGTCTGCTCAAGGTACTGGAAGAGCCGCCGGCAGAATGCATTTTCATCCTTGTTTCCCATGCCGCAGGACGTTTGCCGGCAACCTTGCGCAGTCGTTGCCAGCAGTTCCAGTTGATGGTGCCCGCAACGGAAATGGCGCTGGTATGGATGCGGGAGCAAGGATGTGCCGAGGCGGAGGCGTTGCCAGCCCTGGAGATTGCGGAAGGTAGCCCTATTCGGGCGTTGGAGATGTTGGAAAATGATCGGGTGGCGCAATATCAGGAGCTGCTAAAAGATATCCTTGGTTTAATAAAAGGGCAGGGGGACCCCATTTTGGTGGCACGCGAGTGGCAGGCTATCGGTGGGGAGTGGGTGGTGCGCTGGATGCTCGCGGCCATCGCCCGGCTAGGCCGTCACTTGCTCGCTGGCCGCAGAAACGAGGAGCTTGAGCTGGTGCCTGCTATGCAAAAGATAGGTGAGGCGCTAGACTTGGCTCGCATGCTAACGCTATATCAGCTCTGTCTGGATACGCGTCGGCTGCAGGCGGCGGCGATTACTCTGAACGAGCCATTGCTGCTGGAGGGACTTGCCATTGCCTGGGCTGAGGCAGGCAAGCTTCGTTAACCAAGCACACCAGGGGCATCGCTTATGCCGGCACCACGACAAGGCATTCTTTCCTTGACCATCCGCGACAAGAGCGCGCTTTACGCCTCCTACATGCCCTTTATCAAGAACGGCGGTTTGTTTATTCCCACCAACAAATCCTATGGCCTTGGTGATGAGGTCTTTATGCTGCTCACCCTGATGGACGACAAGCAGAAAATGCCCATTGCCGGAAAAATTGTGTGGATCACGCCTAAAGGTGCACAGGGCAACCGCACGGCTGGCATCGGCGTGCAGTTTAGCGATATGGACAAGGGCCAGACCTTCCACAAGATTGAAAATCACCTGGCGGCAGCACTGAAGTCAGAGCGCCAAACGCACACCATGTAATGGTGCCGCAACTCGTCGATTCACATTGTCATCTCAATCTGCTGAGTGCCGTCCGCCACGGCGCGGACGTGAGAGAGGTGATTGCCGAGGCCGCCAACGAGGGCATTGGGCACCTGCTCTGCGTCTCCGTTGAACTTGATGATTCCCCCTTGCTGCGGGCTTATGCCCAGCGTTTCCCGCAGGTTTTCATTTCCGCCGGACTGCATCCCAACCACGATGCCAAAAAGGAACCGGATGAAGCCGCTATTGTTGCCGTAGCCGCGGCTCCTGAGGTGGTTGCTATTGGAGAAACCGGTCTCGACTATTTTCGTTCCGAAGGCGATCTGGCCTGGCAACAGGAGCGTTTCCGTCGTCATATCCGGGTGGCGCGAACCCTGAAAAAACCTCTCATCATTCATTCTCGTGAGGCGCGGAAGGATACTCTGCGCATTCTTCGTGAGGAGCGGGCTGGCGAGGTGGGTGGGGTGATGCATTGTTTTGTGGAAGATTGGGATACTGCGCGTGATGCGCTGGAGCTGGGCTTTTATATTTCCTTTTCCGGCATTGTGACCTACAAGAATGCCGAGCAGGTGCAGCATGCCGCTGCGCGGGTGCCGCTGGATCGCCTGTTGGTAGAAACCGACTCCCCTTATCTGGCTCCAGTCCCCCGTCGTGGCCGGGAGAACCATCCCGGTTTTGTACATTTCGTGGCTGAATATCTGGCTACCTTGAGAGATATGGAGATCGAGGCCCTTAGCGCCGCAACCACAGATAATTTCTTCAGACTCTTCCAGCACGCGGCGAGAATTTAAGCCCGATGGAGCGACCCTGGTTGGCAAGCTATCCGCCGGGGATGCCGCAGAGCCTCTCTGATGATGGATTCCCCTCACTCACGGCACTTTTAGAACACAGCACGCGACGTTATTCCAAACGCCCCGCTTTCGTTAGTTTTGGACACTATTTCAGCTACAAAGACGTGGATGAGCTGAGTGGCCAATTTGCCGCCTTTTTACAATCTCGTGGTCTTGAGCGTGGCGCCCGTATCGGCCTGATGATGCCGAATCTGCTGCAGTATCCCGTGGCTGCCTTTGGTGCCCTGCGCGCGGGTCTGGTGGTGGTAAACATCAATCCCCAGTACACCGCCAGAGAACTCCGTGCCCAGCTCCGTGATGCCGAACTGGGGGCTATCGTGGCGCTCGATATGCTGGCTGCGAGCTTGCGTAAGGTATTAGAAGATACGCCGGTTAAGACCGTTGTGGTAACCGGTATCGGGGATCTGTTGCCACGCCCGAAGGCATGGGTCTTGGGATTGGCACTTAGGGTCACCAAAGGTTGGCGTGGCCCGCCCACCCTCTCCGGGGTGATTGCCTGGCGTACGGCGCTAGCTTGGGGGCGGGGGCGAGCGTTTCGCAAGGTGTCGCTATGCCTCAAGGATCCTGCCTTTTTGCAGTACACCGGTGGCACCACCGGGGTGTCCAAGGGTGCCGTCCTTAGCCATGGCAACCTGTTGGCCAATGTAAGCCAAATTACGCCATGGATCCGTCATCCGTGGTCCGTAGGAAAGGGGCTGGATGAGGGCTCAGAGGTGATCCTCACCGCATTGCCGCTCTATCATATCTTCGCTCTGACCGCGAACTGGCTGGTATTTTTCTCCATTGGCGCTCTCAATGTGCTGGTTGCTGATCCCCGGGATTTACCTGGGCTGGCGCGCACCCTGGGGCGTTATCCGGTGACCTGTATGACCGGTGTGAATACGCTCTTCGCGGGACTGTTGCGTACGCCGGGTTTTGCAAAGCTTGATTTCTCGTGGCTGAAGATATGTCTGGGCGGAGGAATGGCGGTTCAGTCTGCGGTGGCCGACGAGTGGCAGGCCGTTACTGGCACGGCTTTGACGGAGGCCTATGGGCTGACGGAGGCTTCACCCGCAGTCTGCATCAATCCACTCGATGGTGGGCAGGGTGATGGCGGCATTGGCTATCCCTTGCCGGCAACAGATTGTGAGATTCGCGATGCGAGTGGGTGCCCGCTTGCCGTGGGTGAGACCGGGGAACTTTGGCTGTACGGCCCCCAAGTGATGCAGGGCTACTGGCGGCGAGTGGAGGAAAGCGCCGCGGTATCGGTGGATGGCTGGTTGCGTACGGGTGATCTGGGCTGGATGGATGCAAAGGGTCGGATATATCTCAAGGATCGACTGAAAGATATGATTCTGGTCTCCGGTTTTAACGTCTACCCCAGTGAAATAGAGGGCGTGCTTGCCAGTCATCCCCGGGTGGTTGAGGTGGGAGTGGTGGGTATCGCGGACAAGAAATCCGGGCAGCGCGTCAAAGCAGTCGTGGTGACGGATGACGACGGGTTGAAAGCAGAGGAGCTGGATGCCTGGTGCCGAAAAAACCTCGCCGCCTATAAAGCGCCCAAGATAATTGAATTTCGGGCCAGTCTGCCCAAGTCTACAGTGGGCAAGATCTTGCGTCGGGAGTTGCGCGTGTCCAGCCCATAGAGGGTACAATGCGCGCCGTTTGAGTCGCGCCAGAGCCTGCCATGGGTGCGTATAACCATTGCAATAAGGGGAGTCACGAGTGGAGCTGGTTTGCCTGGACCTGGAAGGAGTGTTGATCCCGGAGATCTGGATTAACGTAGCCGAGCGCACGGGTATCGAGGAGTTGCGTGCCACCACTCGAGATATTCCGGATTACAATGTATTGATGAAGCAGCGCCTCGGGTTGTTGGATGTCCATGGCCTTGGGTTGTTGGAGATCCAGGCGGTTATCGATACTTTGGAGCCAATGGCCGGTGCCATTGAATTTGTCTCCTGGCTACGGCAACGCTATCAGCTCATCATCCTCTCCGATACCTTCTACGAATTTGCCGCACCATTAATGAAGAAATTGGGCTCGCCCACGCTTTTTTGTCATAGCCTGGAGGTGGATGGAAAAGGCCGGGTGGTAAATTATCACCTGCGCCAGCCAGATCAGAAGCGGCGTGCGGTGGAGGCCTTTCAGGCACTCAATTTCCAAGTCTATGCCGCAGGGGATTCCTACAACGATACCAGCATGCTGGCGGCGGCGAATGCCGGCTTTCTGTTTTGCCCGCCGGAGAACGTGATTCAGGAGTTCCCCCAGTTCCCGGTAACCCGTGACTACACGGAATTACAGGCGGCTTTCGCCGAGGCTAGGAGTCTGTCGGGTTTAGGCGCTCGTAGCGAGGAAAAGCCATATTGAGACAGATTTTTTGGTCGTTTGAGGATAATAGTCAGTCTATTAGACAAGAAGGAGCAGAAAATATGACCAATAGGGCTTTTCCGCAGTAGAGCAGTGCTAAGTCCGACAGACTCCCTAGCCGATAAGACATGCCTCGGCGACGGCATCGCCCTGGGCAAAGTCCACACCGATTTTCGCCAGCAGAGCCAAAGTGTGGGAGTCCTCTACGCATTCGGCCACAGTGGACAGACCAAAGAGATGGCCAATCTGATTGATGGATTCCACCATCGCAAGATCTGAGGTATCGTCGGCCATGCAGCGCACGAAGCCGCCATCAATCTTGAGTTGATCCACGGCAAGATTTTTCAGGTAGGCAAAGGAACTCAAGCCTGTGCCGAAGTCATCAAGGGCAAATTCGCAGCCCAATTCCTTTAGTGCCGAGATAAAGTTCCGGGCAGCCTCCAGATTATCAATGGCGGCGGTTTCGGTGATTTCAAAGCAAAGACGCTCTCCGGCAATGCCAGCCTGTTGTAGTTCCCGCAATACATCGGCCTGAAAATCCACATTCGAGAGAGATTGTCCCGATAGGTTAATGGCGCAACGGTCCACGTTGGCAAAGGTTTGCGGGGCCATTTTTAGCAATTCCAGCGCACGCCGCACCACCCAGCGATCAATGGACGGCATCAGATTAAAGTGCTCTGCCGCCGAGATAAAGGTGTGGGGCGCCACCAACCCGCCTTTTTCATCCACCATGCGCACTAACAATTCGCCTTGGGGTTTGAGGGTGGAGCCCGGGGCAATGGGGACGATGGGTTGTAGCATCAGCTGGAAGCAGTTTTTTTCCACTGCGTGCTGTACCCGCTGCATCCAGTGTAGTAATTCGTCCTGGTCGCCTTTTAGCAGGTCGCTGGAGGTATGGAGATGGACCCGGTTGCGGCCCTCTTGGCGGGCAAGATGGCAGGCATGGGCGGCGGCACTCATCAACTCTGTAGCACCGCCACTGTCCGCGTTGAGGGCAACGACACCGATGCTGGCGCTGACCTCAAACAGGTGTTCCTCCCAGGGGAATTGGGTGCGCAGAACATCGCTGCGCAGGGTGTCGGCGATGGAGAGGCAGTTGGCACTGGAGCAATCTCCCAGAATGACGGCAAATTGACCCCCTTCCAGCCGTGCGACGGTATCACTGTCGCGCACGCTTTGGCGCAGGCGTTTGGCGATCTCCCGCAGCAGCGCATCACCGGCAGGATAGCCGCAGTAATCGTTAATCATGCGAAAGGGATCGAGGTCCAGATAGCAGAGGGCATAGCGTTCACCACTGCTACGACTTCGCACCAGCTTGGCACGCATGCAACGTTCGAACTCCCGGCGATTGATCAAGCCGGTTAGTCGATCGTGAGTTGCCTGAAAATTGCCTAACCGCTGTAGTCCCGTGAGTTCAGTCTGATCCTCGATGATCACGGCGATATGCTTTTTGGGCTCGCCACTATCGCCCATGAGTACGGTATGCACCGCCACCGAATACTGCTTGCCCTTGCCGCACAAGCCGAGGCGCATCGGGGCGGGGTAATGCATGTTGATATTGCCACCTACAGTATCCGCAATCGGATCGATATCCGAGTCCCCGTTGGCCTCCACGGTGAAGCTCAACAAACTGTTGAGTTGGATGTCGCCGACAAGGGTGCCGGTAAGTCCGGTGAGTTGCCGCGCTGTGCTATTGAGAGACTGCACCCGGCCGCGAAGGTCGGTGACGATGATGCTGTCGCTGACGGCATTGAAAATGTCGGTTTCGATTATCACAGATATGAGTCTAGCCTGCCATCAGGCACGGTGTGGGAGGAGGAGAGGTCCTGCAAATGAGTGTATGAGAATTGGCTTAGTCCATCAGCGCTTGCAGTGAGAGCCGCTGACGGTCTCCCGCTTCGGTACAGCGCAGTATGCTTTCACCTTGATACCAGTCACCGAGTACGAGCCTGCATGCCCGTATACCATCGATGAGGTGTTCGTGCTCAGCGGGGCGGTGGGTGTGGCCATGGATAAGCAGATGGGCGCCGGAATCGCGTAGAGCCTGCTCCACGGCGGTCGGATTGACATCCATGATGGATTCACTCTTTCCCGCTATGGCTTCGCGGGACCGCGAGCGTAGCGCCGCCGCCTGCAGTATACGTTCACTCATCGGCAGGGAGAGGAACTGACGCTGAAATGCTGGCTGGCGAGTTAGAGTACGTAGTGCCTGGTAATCGGAATCATCGATACAAAATAAATCCCCGTGACTGATCAGCGTTCGTTGACCGTAGAGCTCAATGATTGATGGGTCCGGGAGCAGTTGGCAACCACTTTCCGCCTCGAAGTCCTGACCCAGGAGGACGTCGTGATTGCCATGTAAGACCAACACCGGCACCCCACCAAGGGTCAAACGGGCTAGCGCGGCTATAACCTCTGGATGGGGCGGTGCATCATCATCATCTCCGAGCCACTGGTCGAACAAGTCGCCGAGGATATACAGATTCTGTACCTGCTCTGAAGCATATTCCAGTAAGGCGAGAAAGGCCGCCACCCGCTCAGGGCGGGTGGGGCTAAGATGAATATCGGAGACAAACAGAATCGACACGGCGGGACTCCGTGTCCGGGGCTCAGGCTTCGATAAGTTCGGCGTGCTCCAAGGTCACGTCATCCACCGGCACGTCAGCGTGGCCACCGCTACGGTTGGTATCAACCTTGGCGATTTTGTTCACTACGTCCATGCCATCAACCACTTTTCCGAAAACGCAGTAGCCCCAACCTTCGGTGCTGCGCGTTTTGAAATCCAGGAAATCATTGTCATTGAGATTGATAAAAAACTGGGTACTGGCCGAATGCGGATCCGGGGTACGGGCCATGGCGACGGTGCCGAGCCGATTGCTGAGTCCATTATCGGCCTCATTGTCGATGGTGTCACGGCCTTGCTTTTGCTCCATGCCCGCGATAAAGCCACCACCCTGAATCATGAAACCGTCAATGACACGATGGAAAATGGTGCCGTCATAATGGGACCTACGGACATATTGGACGAAATTCTCCACCGTCTGGGGTGCTTTCTCCTCATCGAGTTCGAGTTCGATGGTGCCGAAGGTGGTTTGTAACCGGATGTTCACGCATGTTTCTCCTGAGATGGCTTGTCCCTGATCGCCGCTATGGCAATTGCAGTGGGGCAAGACGGGGTGCAACAATCGGCGATCAGGCACGAAGACGGCTCTGACCGGTGTGCAACGGTTCCCGTATAATACGCGATTCTTTCGCATCCGCCACGTATGAAGACCCAATGAAGACCCGATTTGCTCCCAGCCCAAGCGGTTACCTCCACTTGGGAAATGCCCGTACCGCGCTGTTTAACGCCCTGTTCGCATCGGCGGCGGAAGGTGGAATATTTTTATTACGCATTGAGGATACCGACGCGGAACGCTCCGTAGCGGCTTACCGGGATGCCATCCTCGAGGATCTCCATTGGCTTGGGGTCCATTGGCAACAAGGCTTTGGGGCCGAAGATGAGGGGAGCGAAGTCTCCTATACCCAGGCCGGGCGTGGAACGCTGTATGCGGAGCACCTGAGCCATCTGGAGAGGGATGGTCATGCCTACCCCTGTTTTTGTAGCCCCGAGACGCTGGCACACCAGCGCGCCGCGCAGCGGGCTGCTGGTAAGCCGCCTCGATATGCGGGCACTTGCCGCGACCTGGACGTGGGGGAGGTGGAAAGCCGTCTTGCCCGAGGGGAAGTGCCGGCACTACGTTTTCGGGTAGAACAAGCGGCGAGGCCTGGCTTTGATGACTTGGTGCGCGGGCCACAGGCATTCCGTGGGGCTGATATTGGGGATTTCATTATTCGCCGGGCGGATGGTGGCCCTGCCTTCTTTTTTTGCAACGCCGTCGATGATGCGTTGATGGGGGTTAGCCACGTGCTACGTGGGGAGGACCATCTTTCCAATACGCCGCGTCAGCTCTTGTTGTTGCAGGCCCTGAATTTCCCTGCACCAAGCTATGGCCACTTGCCCCTATTACTGGGGGAGGGCGGCAAGCCGTTATCAAAGCGCTTGGGTGATGTCAGTCTGCGCGCTTTGCGTGAACAGGGTTATTTGCCCCAGGCCATCCTCAATTATCTCGCGCGCCTGGGACATGCCTTTACGGACAATGCGCTTTTGTCCTTTGATGAACTGGCCGCTGCCTTCCAGATAGACCGTGTGGCTTCGGCTCCGGCACACTACGATCCCGCACAGCTTGCCCATTGGCAGAAGCTGGCATTGACCGAGGTGGCGGAAGATATCCTCTGGGCTTGGATGGGTAAGGGCACCCACGCGCGCGTGCCAGAGGGGCTGGAGATGCAATTCGTCGAGGCCATCCGCGGCAACATCCGCTTTCCCCACGAGGCACTTGATTGGGCTGATCGCCTGTTTGCTACCTCGATGGAACGCAATGATGAAGCCATGGAGATTATCCGTGGCAGTGGTACTGATTATTTTCAGACCGCAGCGGCGCTATTGTCTGAAGAGCTGGAATTCAAGGCCTTTCTTGGCCGCATCAAGGAGGCCACCGGATGTCGCGGTAAGGCGCTGTTTCAGCCGTTGCGCGCGGGCCTGACCGGCTGTTTAGTCGGGCCGGAGCTGGGGCCATTGCTTGCCTTACTGGGAACCCAGCGGGCGGTTCGACGAATTGAGGAGTGTATGACACTGATTAACGAGGGGAAACGGTGAAGATATTTAATACGCTGAGCGGACAAAAAGAACCGCTGCGGCCCATAGAGCCGGGCAAAGTACGGATGTATGTGTGTGGCATGACAGTCTATGACCTGTGTCATCTCGGTCATGCGCGGGTGCTGGTGATCTTCGATGTAGTGGTTCGCCATCTGCGCGATTCCGGTTATGAGGTCACCTATGTGCGCAACATCACCGATATCGATGACAAGATCATTCAGCGTGCCAATGAGGTGGGGGAGGATTTCAACGCGTTGACCGGTCGTTTTATCGAGGCGATGCACGAGGATTGTGCCGCGCTGGGGGTGTTGCCGCCTGATGAAGAACCGCGCGCCACGGAATCCATGAGTAGCATCATTGAAATGGTGGCAACGCTTATGGATAAGGGTTATGCCTACGCTGGTGAGAGTGGCGATATCTATTATTCGGTCAAAAAATTCAAGCCTTACGGGCGTCTCTCCGGGCGGCGGCTGGAGGATCTTCAGGCGGGTGCACGGGTAGAAGTGAACCAGGCTAAGGCCGATCCCATGGACTTTGTGCTGTGGAAGCGTGCCAAAACGAGTGAGCCTAGCTGGGATTCACCCTGGGGGCCAGGACGCCCCGGTTGGCATATCGAGTGCTCAGCGATGTCTACGGAATGCCTCGGTTCTCACTTTGACATCCATGGCGGCGGTATGGATCTGAAGTTTCCCCATCACGAAAATGAGATTGCCCAATCCGAGGCGGCCACTGGAGAGCCTTTCGTCAACTGCTGGATGCACAATGGCTTTGTGCGTGTTGCGGAAGAAAAAATGTCCAAGTCTCTGGGGAATTTTTTCACCGTACGTGAGGTGTTAAAGCAGTATCCGGCGGAGGTGATACGTTACTTCATCCTCTCCAGCCATTATCGCAGTCCACTCAACTACTCTGATCAAAATCTGCAAAACGCTGCCGGTGCCATGGAACGCCTGTATATCACCTTGCGGGGTCTGCCCGTGGTGGAGGCGGATGGCTTTGATGAGGCCGTGCAGCAGCGTTTTCGTGCGGCCATGGACGATGACTTCAATACGCCAGAAGCCCTGGCCATATTGTTTGAGCTGGCCAAGGAGATCAACCGGAAGCGGGAAACTGCCTCGGAAGCTGCCGCTGCATTAGCAGCCAGCCTGCGCGGCTTGGGCGCGGTGCTGGGACTGCTGCAGGACGATCCGGAATCTTTTCTGCGTCAGAGCACCGGCGGCGCGGAGCAGGATGAGTTCGATGATGCAACGATTGATAGCCTGGTGGCCCAGCGGGATGAGGCTCGTCTCACCAAGAACTGGGCCGAGGCTGATCGACTGCGCGACGAACTACAGGCGATGGGTGTCTTGGTGGAAGATGCCGCCGAAGGTAGCACCTGGCGGCGCGGTAGCTAGCTTGGCTTAGGGAAGCTATGATCTATTCGTGGACTCGTATCTTGCGCCCAGAATAAATCAGAGCTTACAGGGCATCGGCCATCTCAGCTGCCTGCAGGGTATTTTGCAGCAGGGTGGCGACGGTCATGGGGCCCACCCCGCCCGGTACCGGGGTAATCCAGCTGGCGCGCTCGCGGGCGACATCAAATTCCACATCTCCCACCAGGCGGCCATCATCCCGCCGGTTGATGCCCACGTCGATGACAATAGCGCCTTCCTTAATCCAGTCTCCACGCACCAGTTCGGGGCGCCCGGCTGAGGCGATGACCAGGTCTGCAGCACGAACCTTTGCAGCGAGATCCCGGGTGCGGGTATGACAGATGGTGATGGTACAGCGTGCCGCCAACAGCTCCATGGCCACCGGGCGACCGACGATATTGGATTGGCCGACGATAACGGCGTCCATTCCTTCGAGAACCGCTCCGGTACGAGCAAGCAGCGTCATGATGCCGCGTGGAGTACAGGAACGTAGGCGCGGCAGGCGTAACACCAGCCGCCCGACGTTATAGGGATGGAATCCATCCACATCCTTGTCGGGATTTATGCGCTCGATAACCGCCTCTTCATCGATATGGGCGGGCAGGGGCAGCTGAACCAGGATACCGTGGATGCTGGTGTCGTTATTCAAATCATCAATAAGTGATAGCAGCGTCGCCTGGCTGATATCGCTATCAAGATCATGAGACGAGGACTTGAAGCCGACTTCCTCGCATGCCTTGCGCTTATTGCGAACGTAGACCCGTGAAGCGGCATCGCTGCCCACGATCAGGACCGCCAGGCCGGGTCTCGACAAACCCTCGTCGAGCCGACACTTAACTGCGTCACGTACCTGGCCCCGGATTTCTTTGGCCAGGACCTTACCATCTAGAATATTTGCCGACATGGAGTGTTTGAATCGTTGTTTGAATGAGCCTGCGCTCACCGGATGGGGAACGGCGCGAATTCTCGCACGGGAGCTACCAAAGCTCCACTTGTAAGCTGGCCTGCCTGCGTTGACGAGACCCGGAGGCCGGCGTATTATCGCCTCGCTTCGATGGTTGGCAGCTTCCGTGCCCTCATCGGAATGGCGTTTCCAGGGCATAGCAGCCAAGGTGGCCGGAATCCGGGGCATGGCGCAGTTTGGTAGCGCACCTGCTTTGGGAGCAGGGGGTCGGGGGTTCGAATCCCTCTGCCCCGACCAACTCCGGTAATGTTAATATTCTTGCCGCTATGCCGGGTTTTTGTGTCGGCGATAACTTATGCGCCCGTAGCTCAGCTGGATAGAGCATCGGCCTTCTAAGCCGGCGGTCGCAGGTTCGAGTCCTGCCGGGCGCGCCACGTCAGTTAATGGTGAGCGTAGCTCAGTTGGTAGAGCTCCGGATTGTGATTCCGGCGGTCGTGGGTTCGAGCCCCATCGTTCACCCCAGTTTGTATAGTTTTGGGCCGTTAGCTCAGTTGGTAGAGCAGCTGACTCTTAATCAGCGGGTCGTAGGTTCGAACCCTACACGGCCCACCAAAAAAGAAGGGGCTAGGCGCGAGTCTAGCCCTTTTTCATTTTAACAGGCAGTGGAAATTGCCATTCAATACGCCGTCAAGGTGGTTATCAAAAGGGGCTAACGCCCTATAGGTAGTGACGGTATAATTGTCAGATTACGTAGCGAAAGTGGCGGAATTGGTAGACGCGCTGGCTTTAGGTGCCTGTGGGGCAACCCGTGAGAGTTCGAGTCTCTCCTTTCGCACCAGTTTTGAAAGACGCTCCCCTGGGGCATTTGTTGCACGACTTTGAGGTGTCAGATGGAAGTATCTGTTGAGGTGACCAGCGGTCTGGGCCGCCGGATGAAAGTTGAATTGCCAGAAGATCGGGTCTCAGGTGAAGTGCAGGATCGCCTGAAGCAGATGAGCCGTACGGTTAAGATAGACGGTTTCCGGCAGGGCAAGGTACCGCTGCGTATCGTAACCCAGCGTTTTGGTGGGCAAATTCGCGATGAAGTCGTGGACAAGCTGGTCAAAAGCAGCTTTCAGGAAGCTGTGGCAGAACAGAAATTGAACCTTGCTGGCGGTCTGAATATCGACCCGGTAGACAGCAAAGCAGGTACAGGGGTGGCCTATACTGCTGAGTTCGAGATCTATCCCGATGTGGTGATCGCGCCCCTGGAAAAACTGAAAATCGTTCGCCCGGTGGCTAAATTGGAAGACGCCGATGTGGAACGCATGATCGAACGACTGCAACGGCAGCGTCGAACCTGGAGCGAGGTAGAGCGTGCGGCGCAGGAAGGTGATCGACTGCGGGTCGACTTTGATGGTCTGCTGGACGGCGAGGAGCTGGACGGTGGCAAGGGTAGCGACGTCACCGTGGAAATTGGTGCTGGCAGCATGATCAAAGGCTTCGAGGATGGCTTGATTGGTGCCAAGGGTGGTGATGAGCGGGAACTCGATCTAGACTTTCCCGAGGATTATCACGTCGAGGAATTACAAGGTAAAGCTGTTCAATTCAAGGTTAAGGTCCATCTGGTGGAAGAAGGCGAATTACCTAAAATTGATGAGGAATTCGGGCGCGGATACGGCGTCCGGGAAGGTGGCGTAGAGGCATTCAAGGCGGAAGTTCGAAAAAACCTGCAGCGAGAGCTGGAGGATGCGCTGCGGGCAAAGACCAAGGAACAGGTTTTGGACAAACTGCTGGAGACCAATCCGGTTGAGCTACCCAATGCCATGCTGCAACAGGAGACAGCACGGCTCTATGCCCAGCAGCGCCAATCCCTCATTAAGCAGGGCGCCAAGCCCGAGGATATCAAGCTCGATCCAGAGTCCTTGCTGGGACAAGCTAATCGCAGGCTTGCATTGGCCCTGTTGCTGGCGGAAATTACCAAAGCAGGCGATATCGTGCCTGACGATGAAAAGGTAAAAGAAATGGTCGCCAATATCGCTGCTTCCTACGAGGATCCCAAAGAGGTTACCAGCTGGTTCTATGCGGAAGAGGAGCGGCTATCGGATGTGCGCTCCGCGGTACTTGAAGAACAAATCGTTGAATATGTGATGGCCCAGGCGACGGTTAAAGAAGAATCCACCAGCGTTGAAGCTTTGTTGAATCCATAATGACGAGCCAAGGGGATAGTGACCACACGGTGCGTGCTTTGAATCTCGTTCCCATTGTTATTGAACAGACGGCGCGTGGTGAGCGTTCCTATGACATCTATTCCCGGATGCTCAAGGAGCGGGTGATTTTTCTTGTGGGGCCGGTAGAGGATTATTCGGCCAACCTGATCGTCGCCCAAATGCTTTATCTGGAGTCGGAAAATCCTGATAAAGATATCCACCTTTATATCAATTCGCCGGGTGGGGCGGTAAATGCCGGACTCGCCATTTACGACACCATGCAATATATCAAGCCGGATGTGGGCACCCTGTGTGTTGGGCAGGCTGCGAGCATGGGTGCCTTGTTGCTGGCTGGTGGGGCGAAGGGAAAACGTTATTGCCTTCCTCATTCCCGCATCATGATTCATCAACCGCTGGGTGGCTTTCAGGGGCAGGCGACGGATATTGATATCCATGCCCGCGAGATTCTAAATATCAAAGCCCGCTTGAACGAAATTCTTGCCACGCATACCGGGCAAACCCTCAAGAAGGTTGTGGCAGATACCGAACGAGACCATTTTCTTGGTGGTAAAGAGGCTGTTAATTACGGTTTGGTCGATGAGGTTCTGCTAAGTCGCAAGACCTCTGCCGCCGAGTGATTTCTGAGGTACATCCATGAGCGACGATAAACAAGATAAGGGTGACGACAAGGAACGTTTGCTCTATTGCTCTTTCTGCGGGAAAAGCCAGCACGAGGTGCGGAAGTTAATCGCTGGTCCTTCGGTTTTTATCTGCGACGAATGTGTGGAACTCTGTAATGACATTATTCGTGAAGAGATACAGGAGAAAGATGGCGAAGAGGGTGGCAGCAAGCTGCCTACGCCACGGAAAATAAATCGTATCCTGGACGATTATGTCATCGGTCAACAGCACGCGAAAAAAGTGCTGTCAGTGGCTGTATACAATCATTACAAACGGCTTGATTCTGGCATGAATGCGGATGAGGTCGAACTCTCCAAGAGCAATGTACTGCTCATCGGGCCGACTGGGTGCGGCAAAACCTTGCTCGCCGAAACTCTGGCGCGACTGCTGAATGTTCCCTTTACCATCGCTGATGCAACCACCCTCACTGAGGCGGGTTATGTTGGTGAAGATGTGGAGAACATCATCCAGAAACTGCTGCAGAAATGTGATTACGATGTGGAAAAGGCGCAGACGGGCATCGTCTACGTAGACGAGATCGATAAGATCTCTCGCAAATCAGACAATCCATCCATAACCCGTGATGTATCGGGAGAGGGCGTGCAGCAGGCGCTATTGAAGCTGATAGAAGGTACGATTGCCTCAGTGCCCCCACAAGGGGGTAGAAAGCATCCCCAGCAGGAATTTCTCCAGGTCAACACCGCTAACATCCTGTTTATCTGCGGGGGGGCCTTTGACGGGCTGGTGAAAATTATTGAGAAGCGTTCCACCTCTCAAGGTGGAATTGGCTTCGGCGCTACAGTAAAGGGAAAGAGCGACCAGAAGAAGATCGGCGAAGTGCTTGAGCAGGTAGAGCCGGAAGACTTGATTAGCTACGGTTTAATCCCCGAATTTGTTGGACGTTTACCTATTCTTGCCAGTCTGAATGAACTTGATCGCGACCAGTTAATCCAAATACTGACAGAGCCTAAAAACGCACTGACCAAGCAATACAAAAAGCTTTTTGAAATGGAAGGTTGCGATATTGAGTTTCGGAAAGATGCCTTGTATGCCGTTGCAGAAAAGGCGATGGAACGGAAAACAGGGGCGCGTGGGTTAAGGTCCATCATTGAAAATGAACTGTTAGACACCATGTATGATCTTCCTTCCATGGAAAATGTGGTTAAAGTAGTCATCGATGACTCTGTTATTAAAGGGAAATCCGAACCGCTGATTATCTACGAGGGCGATAAAAAGCGTAGCGTAAGTGAGTAATACCTTGGCTAATAATTTGAAGTGCCCTATATAAAGTGAAGATGTCAGCGATATAGAAATGTCAGAAGATCTAAAGCAAGACGGTTTACAGATGCCTCTCCTGCCACTGCGGGACGTGGTCGTTTATCCCTATATGGTGATTCCTCTATTTGTTGGTCGAGAGCGTTCCATTCACGCCCTTGAGACCGCAATGGCGAGCGATAAAAAGCTTTTGCTGGCGGCGCAAAAAGATGCCGCTGTCGATGATCCGGACAGTTTTGACATTTATACCGTTGGAACCATTGCCAATATTTTGCAATTGCTAAAACTTCCTGATGGAACGGTAAAGGTTCTGATAGAGGGTGTTCAGCGCGCAAGCATTCTTGAACATCTGGAATCCAGTGATTCCTATCTGGTGTCCGTTTCTCCAATAGAAGAAAGTGCTGGTGATGAGCGGGAGATCGAGATTTTGTCCCGTTCATTGCTGGGGCAGTTTGAAAAGTATGTAAAGTTAAACAAGAAAATTCCGCCTGAAATATTAGCCTCACTTTCGGGAATAGAGAGTGCTGAACGGTTGGCAGATACCATTGCCGCCCACCTCTCTATCAAGATTCTCAAGAAACAGGAAATCCTGGAGCTTGTGGACGCGCGACAAAGGGTCGAGTGCTTAATCTCAAATCTGGAGGAGGAGATTGACCTGCTCCAGGTTGAAAGAAGAATTCGCGGGCGAGTTAAGCGGCAGATGGAAAAAAGCCAGCGTGAGTACTATCTGAATGAGCAAATGAAGGCTATTCAGAGAGAGCTTGGCGATATGGAAGATACGCCGAACGAATTCGAGGAGCTGGAGAAAAAGATTTCGACAGCCGGAATGCCTAAGGATGTGCGCGAAAAAGCGGATTCCGAGCTGGGAAAACTGAAAATGATGTCTCCCATGTCGGCCGAAGCGACGGTTGTGCGTAACTATATAGATTGCCTCGTGGGCGTCCCGTGGCAGAAAAAGACCCGGGTTAGAAATAATTTAGCCAGAGCCGAGGAAATTCTCGAGGAAGATCACTACGGCCTCGAAAATGTGAAGGAGCGTATTATTGAGTATCTGGCGGTACAGCAACGGGTCAAGAAGCTAAAAGGGCCCATACTGTGCTTGGTGGGTCCGCCCGGGGTGGGTAAGACCTCGGTAGGAAAATCCATAGCTCGAGCCACTAATCGCAAGTTCACCCGGATGTCGCTTGGGGGTGTTCGTGACGAAGCTGAGATTCGCGGTCACCGGCGCACCTATATTGGTGCGTTGCCCGGAAGAATAGTCCAGAATCTTTCCAAAGTTGGGGTTAAAAATCCATTATTTTTGCTCGATGAAGTCGATAAGATGGCCATGGATTTTCGCGGTGACCCTTCTTCGGCATTACTTGAAGTTCTGGATCCGGAGCAAAACAATACCTTTAATGACCATTACCTTGAGGTTGACTACGACCTTTCCGATGTGATGTTTGTCGCCACCGCAAACAGCCTGAATATTCCTGCCCCCCTATTGGACCGGATGGAAGTTATACGCCTTCCAGGCTATACGGAGGATGAAAAAACCAGTATTGCCAGCCGTTATCTTTCCAATAAACAATTTAAAAATCATGGTTTGAAACCATCGGAGATTAAGCTCTCTAAGAATGCTCTGAAACACATTGTGCGTCATTACACGCGCGAGGCGGGCGTCAGAAATCTGGAGCGAGAGATCGCTAAAATTTCGCGTAAGGCTGTGCGTGAACTGGTTTCAAATTCGGATAAAAAATCGATATCCGTTACACCGCGAAACATGTCCAAATATCTGGGCGTGGAGCGTTTTCGATACGGGCGGGCGGAGGAAGAGGATCGTATTGGACAGGTAACCGGACTGGCCTGGACCGAGGTGGGCGGTGAACTGCTCACCATAGAGGCAGTGACCGTCCCGGGAAAGGGGCGCAGTGCCTATACAGGGCGCTTGGGTGACGTTATGCAAGAGTCTATTCAGGCAGCGATTACGGTAGTTCGTAATCGCACGGAATTATTGGGAATTGACGCCGATTTTTTTCAGAAAAGCGATATTCATATACATGTTCCTGAGGGTGCCACCCCGAAAGATGGCCCTAGTGCCGGTGTCGGAATGTGTACGGCGCTCATTTCAGCGCTTACCAGGATTCCTGTGTGTGCCGATGTGGCGATGACCGGGGAAATTACTCTTCGAGGGGAAGTTTTGCCCATTGGCGGCTTGAAGGAAAAGCTGCTCGCAGCGCTTCGCGGGGGCATACGCGAAGTACTTATTCCCGAGGAGAATGTTCGGGATTTGGCGGAAATCCCCAATAAAATCAAACAGAACCTTAGTATCACACCGGTCAAATGGATCGATGAGGTGCTAGCGGCAGCGCTGCTGAATATGCCCCAGGCGCTGGAGAAGGGGGCTACTACCAAGGACCTGCCCGAGGGCGATTCAGGGTCAGGAAGTCGTGATGGCGGGACAGCAATCAGGCACTGATTTCAGGTATTTGCTTGACACGTGTTTTTCCCGCTTGGTATATAGGGTGCGCTTTGCCCTAGGGTGATGGCAGATATTTGCTCAGGGCCGAAACGGTTAGCGTCGCGGTCGGCGAGTCCATTTATAACGAGGGAGAACTCTTAATGAATAAATCTCAGTTAATTGATGTGGTTGCAGAAAAAGCTGAGCTGTCCAGAGCGGCGGCTGATAGTGCGGTGAATGCCTTGATTGGGGCCATTGCAGATTCTTTGAGCAACAATGATCCGGTGACTATTGTTGGCTTTGGAACCTTCTCCACTCGCGACCGTGCGGCGCGTGCCGGACGCAATCCGCGCACTGGTGAAACCATTCAAATTGCAGCATCTACATTGCCTGTATTTAAGGCTGGTAAAGCATTAAAAGATGCCGTAGGCTAGCTCGCCTTCTGGTAGGGTGCTTAGCCTCAGCCGAGGGGTGCTTAGCTCAGTTGGGAGAGCGTCGCCTTTACACGGCGAAGGTCGGGGGTTCGAACCCCTCAGCACCCACCAACAAAGTTCCAAGATAATTTTTCAGGAGTGGTAGTTCAGTTGGTTAGAATACCGGCCTGTCACGCCGGGGGTCGCGGGTTCGAGTCCCGTCCGCTCCGCCACTGATTAAGGGCGCCCCATTTGGAGCGCCTTTTTTTTTGGCATAAATGTAAGCCGAGGTCTATTGAAGTCATGCTTGAATTTATCCGTGAGCGCGCCCAAGGTTGGATGGCTTGGGTCATCGTCATCCTTATCTGTATTCCGTTCGCATTATTTGGCATCAATAGTTATTTCGGTACCGATCCTAATGCACCGGTTATCATTGTTGATGATGCGGAAATAGGTTTAATTGATTTTCAGCGTGCCTATCAGAATGATTTGGCCACTCTGCGCAATCGCTTTGGCAATCAGTTTGACCAAAACCTGCTCGACCAGACACGGTTAAAGCAGCTGACTGTCGAACGGCTGGTGCAGGCAGAGCTCGTTTCGCAGCTTGCCGTAAGGGATGGACTTCGAATTGGTGAGGCTCAGCTCGTACGTGTATTGAGAGGGCAGGAAAACTTTCAGGAAGGAAATAGGTTTTCCCCTTCCCGATATCAAAATTGGCTGCAGTCCCAAGGATATACCTCGGCAAGGTTTGAGGGGCTGTATAAAGGCATGCTGCTTAGCCAGCAATTGCGCTCAGGAATCGAAGCATCCCATTTCTCCACCAGCCGTGATAAGGAACAGCTGACAAAGCTGATTTCCCAAGTCCGAGACTTTTCTCTGCTACGCATCACCTCCGATATGCTGCCTGCCAGCACGGTTGCTGATGAGGCGACCTTAGCCGAGTATTACAGCCGCCATCAGGAGCAGTTTCGCACCACGGAAAGGCTCAAACTTCACTACTTACTCCTGTCCAGCAAAGAGCTCGCGGCAGGTGTGGCTGCCAATGAGGAGGCCTTGCGTGATCTATATGAGGCACAAAAGCTGGATTATGTGGTACCGGAGCAACGTTCGGCACGCCACCTGCTGATCGCCCTCAAAAGCGATGCGGATGAAAAAGCGATAGCAGAATCACTGCAACGTATTAGTGCGCTTCGGGAACAAATTCTAGCGGGTGCCTCCTTTGCAAAGTTGGCCACGGCACATTCCGATGACCCTGGTTCATCGAAGCAAGGAGGCGATCTTGGCTCCTTTAGCCGGGATGTTATGGAACCCGAGTTCGAGAAGGCTGCATTTGCACTGCGACTGGGAGAGTTGAGTGAACCCGTTCGTAGTGCCTTTGGCTTTCATCTGATTCAACTAGATGCGATTGAAGCGGAGCACGGTAAGCGCTTTGCGGATGTGCGGGATGAATTGCTAGTGCGCTATCGTAGCGAGGAAGCAGAAAAAATTCTCTACGAACAGGTGGAACGGCTGGCAACCTTGGCCTTTGAAAACCCCGATTCGCTGGAAGTTGCGGTGGATGAATTGGGTTTGGAGCTCAAGAAAAGCGGTTGGGTAGAGCGTGATGGAATGCCCGGAGATGCAGTTCTCGGCGATCTTAAACTGTTGGCTGCGGCCTTCTCGGACGATGTTCTAGAGGCAAAAAATAACAGTGAAGTACTTGAACTGGCTGATGGAAGTTTTGCGGTTCTAAGGGTTGCTGAACATTCGCCACCAACGGTACGCAAATTCGATCAGGTACGTGGGGAAATAATAGCTTTGTTACAGTCCCAGGATGCCAGGAAGCGACTTGAGGAGCGCGGGCATAAGGCACTACAAGCCCTCAATAAGGGATCGTCGCGCGAAAGTGTTGCCATTGATCTTGGTGCTAGATGGGAGGTCCACAAGGCACTGACACGTCATGATCTATCCTTGGACCAAAATATCCTGCAGCGCGTATTCCGCATGTCTAAATCCACCAGTGAGAGTGGCGTATTTGACGGATTGCCTGACAACAAGGGGGATTTTGTTGTTATCGCCTTAAGTCGCGTAGGTGAGCAGCCAGCAGACAGTGAGGGCGCGAGGAATCAACAGGCGGCGCTGGAATCTCTGCTTGGAAAGGGTGGGGATGCAGAGTACAGGGCCTACTTGCAGAGTCTGCGTAATTCCGCCGAGGTCGTGATTTATCAGGATCGATTGTAGGGAAGCCCTGACTGCTTCGCGTGGAATAATTCTGAGCTTCATTGGATAGGCAATACCCCGGCCTGTGTTAGCATTTGTTCCATGCTGCTTCGCCGCCATCAGGCCCCAGGCCGTTATCAGTCTCCTCGAAATATCGGGGCGCTCATCTCCCTTTACGAAAGTAATTTTATTCAGCTTCAGCGTCTGATTCCTGACCTGGAGCAGATGGAGGGCACGGTAATTTCCAGCGTGCATGGGGCGCATGAACTCTATCTTTCAATTGGGCAGCGGTCTCCCTATACCTCGCTGATTTCCCTTTCCTACCGCTTTAATTCGCGGCAACGGATCGCGGAAGAGCCCAATGCCCATATCCGCATTTATCACGATGCACGAACGGCAGAACTGCTTGGACACAGCCGGAGAAATTTAGCCACTCGGCCCGTACGCTCTCCCTATCAACGCATGCCGGAACTGGATCGCCGCTGGCGCCTAAATCGCTTCCTCTATAAATGGCTGGGCTACTGCCAGCATCAGGGGCATCTGTTTCTCGCGGGCATGGTGGATCGTCGTGCTAATCCGCAGCGACCTTCTGAAACATTATGAGCAAAATTGAAGCACTGTTAGCGCTGATGCGGGCGCTACGTGACCCTGAGAGAGGTTGCCCCTGGGATCGAGCACAGGATTTTGCCAGTATCGCTCCCTTTACCGTCGAAGAAGCCTATGAAGTCGCCGATGCCATACAGCGGCAGTGCCCCGAAGATCTCCGCGAGGAATTAGGTGACCTATTATTTCAGGTGGTATTTCACGCCCAGATGGCCAGCGAGCAGGGGTGGTTTGATTTTGGAGATGTAGTCTCTGCAATCAACGACAAAATGAGACGGCGCCATCCTCATGTGTTTGGTGACGAAAGTATCGCTACATCTGCTGACCAGAGCATAGCCTGGGAGGCTCACAAGGTGCGTGAGAGGGCAAACAAAGGCCAGAATAGTGGGCTGCTTGCCGACCTGCCACGAAACCTGCCGCCCGCTCAGCTCGCCGCCAAGATGCAGAAAAAGGCGGCGCAAGTGGGCTTTGACTGGCCAGACGGGAAGGCCGTACTAGCCAAAATCCGGGAAGAGCTGGATGAATTAGAGGCAGAGGTACGGGCGGATGCGGGCAGGGAGCCCATTGCCGCGGAGATGGGGGACCTGTTATTCAGCTGTATCAACCTGTGTCGGCACTACGGTATTGATGCGGACACCAGTCTGCGTTTAACAAACGATAAGTTCGAGCGGCGTTTCCGGCATATGGAGGAGCGGACGGCTGCCCGCAACAAGCAGTTAGCAGACTGCTCCCTGGCAGAACTGGAAGTCATGTGGAGTGCTGCCAAACAGGTCTGTGGGTAAGGAGCACTTTAATCCTCTGATAGTGTGTTCTTGCCCTCTATCAAGGCATACGCAGAGTGATTGTGGATGGACTCGAAGTTTTCCGACTCCACCACGTAGTGGCCTATGCGGCCATCGTTATTTAATCGGATAGCCACATCGCGCACCATATCCTCTACAAATTTTGGATTGTCATAGGCTCGTTCGGTGACATATTTCTCATCCGGCCGCTTTAACAGACCGTAGAGCTGGCAGGAGGCCTCATTCTCAACAATATCGATGAGTTCCTCGATCCACACGAAATCCAGGGTCTCCGCACACACGGTCACGCGCGAGCGCTGGTTGTGCGCGCCATAGTCGGAAATTTGTTTTGAACAGGGGCAGAGGCTGGTTACCGGCACCTCGACCTTGATATGCATGCGAGCCTGGCCATTGGTAATCCGGCCGATCAGGCTGATCTGATAGTCGATCAGGCTCTTTACCCCGGTGACCGGGGCGGCCTTGTCGACAAAGTAGGGGAAGGTCATTTCAATGTCCCCGGATTCGGCCTCTAGCCGATCAGTCATTTCTGACAGCATATGCCGGAAAGATTTGGTGGTGATCTCGTATTCGTGCTGATTCAGGATCTCCACGAAACGGGACATATGGGTGCCCTTGAAATCGTGGGGCAGGTTAACGTACATGTTGAAGGTGGCGATGGTGTGCTGCTCGCCCCCGGAACGGTCGCGCACCCGTACCGGATGGCGAATGCCCTTGATGCCCACTTTATCTATGGCAATGCGGCGGGAATCCCTGCTTCCCTGCACATCGGCCATCGGTTTTACCGTTGGAACTTCGGTCACGCTTTCAAGCTTTGCTTTCATGGTTACCTATCACTGTATTTCACGCAGGCACGGTCGGTTTCCCAAAGGGTAACCGCGCATACACGCACGCGTTCATCGTCGAGGGAGCTGGCAATCTCGCGATAAAGATGTCGTGCCAGGTTCTCCGCCGTTGGGTTAACGCTATCGAAGGGGGAAATATCATTAAGATATCGGTGGTCAAGTTGATCAGTCACATGGCGAGTGAGCTTGCGGATGCGCTTGAAGTCTATCGCCATGCCCATGTCATCCAGGATGGCCGCCTCTACCTCCACCTCAACCTTCCAGTTATGTCCGTGCATACGACTACACGCCCCGGGATAATCACGGAGGGTATGGGCGGAGGAGAAGTCACTACTGACTTTCAGGGTAAATAAATCTGACATAATATCCGAGTATTTTACTCGGGTTTTGCCGCCGTGCCAATCGGCAGCGGTGCTATAAGTTTTGTCGCGGACACTAGTGACTCCGGCTCACGATAAATTCAGAAATTCCTCGCAGCTGTTCAGCGGCAGATCCCAACGCTGAGAGGCTGGCTATGGCTTCCTCATGTAACTCCCGGGCCCGCCGTTTGGCCGGAGCCAGACCCATCAGAGAGGTATAGGTGGGTTTGTCACGGGCCAGATCCGCTCCCTTCTGTTTGCCCAGGATATTGGTATCACCCTCGACGTCGAGAATATCGTCCTTAATCTGAAAGGCGAGCCCAATGCAGTTGGCATAATGATCAAGTTTTTTCAGCAACTCGCGATCTGTCTCGGGGGCGGCCAAGGCGCCAAGTTTGACGCTGGCGCGAATCAGCGCGCCGGTCTTGTGGATATGCATGTTCTCCAGCTCAGTCAGATTGAGATGATTCCCCACCGCCGCCAGATCCATCGCCTGGCCACCCGCCATACCGCGCGACCCAGAGGCTTGACTCAGTGTGGCTATCATTTCCAAACACCGGTCGGCATTGATACCCGCCGGCATGCCGTGGGCCAGTAGATTAAAGGCCTGAGTTTGCAGGGCATCACCACTAAGAATGGCGGTGGCTTCATCAAAGGCCTTGTGGCACGTGGGCTGACCACGCCGCAGATCATCATCATCCATGGCCGGCAGATCATCGTGAACCAGCGAATAGGCATGGATAAGTTCCATGGCGCAGGCTGGGGCGTCGAGGTGATCCAGTTCAGCATTAAGGGCCTTGCCAGTGGCGTAGACCAGTACCGCACGAATTCTTTTGCCACCGTTGAGCACGGCATAACGCATAGCCTGGTGCAGGCGTACCGGTTCAATGTTGGCTGCAGGGAGCCGTGCTTCCAGGGCCTGCTCCACTCGTTGCCGATAGTTTTCCAGCCTTTTGGCAAATATCTTATTAGCTGGCATCCGCGTCAAAGGCCTCGGTTGCGGCAGCTCCCGCTTTCTCGCTGAGGATGCGAATGCGCTGTTCGGCGGCATCCAGGGCCTGCTGGCACTGCTGGCTGAGCGCCGCCCCGCGTTCAAAGGTCTGCATGGATTCTTCCAGGCTCAATTGCCCGGATTCCATGCGCGTGACCAGTTTTTCCAATTCTTCGATAGCGGCCTCAAAATCCGGGGCCTTTTTCTTGCGTGGCACGTGACGGTGCTCCAAATAGGGGTGATGCGAATTGTAATCGATCTTGAGCACGATGGAGGAGAATGAATGGCTCCTAAAGCAAAGCTGATTCTCCCTGAATTAATGTGCTCTGCCGCCATTGCACCCCGATTCCGGGCATAATGAGCCGCTACGCTTATGTGCTCACTGATGAGACCTGTATGAAGAAACGCTGTGCTTTGCGCCGGATAGTATTGGGTGTTGGCTTGATCCTTTTTCTGCCTGCCGCATGGGCGGAAATTGTTGATGAGGAATCGAAACCCTGGCTGGAGGAGAAAGCTGAGGCCTGGACGGAGCAGAAATACGTGCTTCCACCCTATCCCCGCGAGCAGGATCTGGTACCCCTTATCGCCTCCGGGCTAGGCTTGGAGCACGAGTATCTTATCGATTTGAAGTCAGTTTCCCGCACCCCGGATGATGTTTTCCATTACACCATTGTGGTGAGTTCCAGCAGTGGCGCCCGTAATGTTTTTCACGAGGGGATTCGCTGTCTGGGTGGGATGCATGTGAATGCCAAGGCGCTGGTGAAAACCTATGGCTTTGGCAGTTCCAGTGGTCAGTTTCGCCCTGTACGGGCCGATAGTTGGCGAAAGCTACGGGGAAAGGGGGTGTACCTCTATCGACGTGCCTTGGCGGACGAGTTTTTTTGTGACGCCACCATGGTTCACCTCGATACCCGGCGTCTGAAACTACGCTTTTCTGAAGGGGATTGGAGTGATGGAACTGCAAGCGAAGGGGAAATGCATTGAGGGGGCTAAACCATGTCGAGTAAATGCAACAGATGACTGAAAATTATGATGCCTCTGCCATTGAGGTACTGAGTGGGCTTGACCCGGTACGCCGTCGCCCGGGTATGTATACCGATACTACCCGCCCCAACCATCTTGCCCAGGAGGTGATTGATAACAGCGTGGATGAGGCCATCGCCGGTCATGCTACTCGAATCACCGTTACTCTAAAGAAAGACGGTTCCCTGCTCGTTAGCGATGATGGCCGTGGCATGCCGGTGGATATTCATCCAGAGGAGGGCATGCCCGCGGTTGAGCTGATCATGACCCGGTTGCACGCTGGCGGGAAATTCTCCGCCGATAACTATCGCTTTTCCGGTGGCCTCCACGGAGTCGGCATCTCGGTGGTAAACGCCTTATCCCGGCATCTTGAGGTATGGGTGCGGCGTGATGGTCAGGAATTCAACATGGCCTTTGCTGGTGGCGAAAAGGTTTCCGAACTGGAGCCGGTCGGTCGTGTGGGACAGCGCAATACTGGCACCACCGTTCACTTCTGGCCGGACCCGAAGTTTTTTGATTCCCCGCGTTTCTCCCTATCTCGCCTGCGCCATGTGATGCGCGCCAAGGCAGTATTGTGCCCGGGTCTGGTGATGGAGCTGCTTGATGAGACCGGTGGTGAAGATGCGCTGTGGTGCTTCGAAGATGGGCCGGGTGGCTATCTTGCTGATGCCATTGCCGATGTAGAGAGATTGCCAGCCACGCCGTTTACCGGCAGCCTGGAGGGCCACACCGAGGCAGTGGACTGGGCGGTATTGTGGTTGCCGGATGAGGGCGAGTGCCTGACCGAGAGTTATGTCAATCTGGTGCCCACGGCTCAGGGTGGCACCCATGTGAATGGCCTGCGGGCCGGCTTGCTGGAGGCCCTGCGAGAGTATTGTGAGTTTCGCAATCTGTTGCCGCGGGGGATTAAAATTGCGCCGGATGATGTGTGGGAGCGCTGCGCCTATGTGTTGTCGGTGAAGATGCTGGAGCCTCAATTTACCGGCCAAACCAAAGAACGGCTGTCCTCCAGGGAATGTGCCGCCTTCGTCTCCGGGGTGGTGCGCGACGCCTTTAGCCTGTGGCTCAATCAGCATCCGGAAACGGGTGATCGCATTGCCAATCACGCCATTGAAAAAGCCCAAAATCGTAGTCGCAAAGGGCGCAAGATCGTACGCCGGAAATATGTCGCTGGCCCGCCCTTGCCAGGAAAGCTGTCTGATTGCAGCTCACAGGATTTGTCCGAGACGGAATTGTTTGTGGTGGAAGGAGATTCTGCGGGTGGCTCGGCCAAACAGGCGCGAGACCGTGAATTTCAGGCGGTGATGCCGTTGCGGGGAAAAATCCTCAATACATGGGAACTGCCATCGACTGAAATTCTTGTTTCTCAGGAAATCCACAACATTTCCGTTGCCTTGGGGGTGGAGCCCGACGGAGATCTCACTAAATTACGCTACGGCAAGCTCTGCATCCTCGCCGATGCCGACTCCGATGGCGCCCATATTGCCACCCTGATTTGCGCCCTCATGCTGCGGCATTTTCGTCCTCTCGTGGATGCAGGGCACGTTTATGTGGCGATGCCTCCTCTGTATCGCATCGACGTGGGAAAGGACGTGTTCTATGCCCTGGATGATGCCGAGAAAAGGGGCGTGCTGGAGCGCATCACCGCGGAGAAGCGGCGTGGCAAGGTCAATGTTCAGCGCTTTAAGGGCCTGGGGGAAATGAATCCGGTGCAGTTGCGGGAGACCACCATGGCACCAGAAACCCGTCGTCTGGTACAACTAACCGCTGAGGCCGAGGATGAAGCCGAAGCGATGCTGGATATGCTACTCGCCAAGGCTCGCTCGCCGGATCGACGGGCCTGGCTGGAGAGCAGCGGCAACCTCGCGGTGGTCTAGGAATCTGTCAGATTCAAGGGCTTTATAAACCGGGAAAAGGAAATTCCCCATCCACCACAATTCAGCGTTCTACGCCGCTTCATATCCAGTAAACTAGCGCCCGCCATGAGTAAGCAAAACCCCGATACTGAAACCCTTCCCATCAAAAGCTTCGTTGAGCGCGCTTACCTGGATTACTCCATGTACGTCATTCTCGACCGGGCGCTGCCCCATATTGGCGATGGGCTCAAGCCGGTGCAGCGGCGCATCATCTATGCCATGTCCGAATTGGGACTGTCGGCAGGGGTCAAATTCAAGAAATCTGCCCGTACCGTCGGTGACGTCCTGGGTAAGTATCATCCCCACGGCGATAGTGCCTGCTATGAGGCGATGGTGCTGCTGGCCCAGCCTTTTTCCACCCGATATCCGCTGGTGGATGGGCAGGGAAACTGGGGCTCCATCGATGATCCCAAATCCTTTGCCGCCATGCGCTACACGGAATGCCGATTAACCGCATTCGCCGACATATTGCTGCAGGAACTACCCCACGGCACGGTAGATTGGACGCCCAATTTTGACGGCACCCTGGATGAGCCGAAACTGCTGCCAGCGCGGCTGCCGCATGTGTTGTTAAACGGGGCCTCAGGCATCGCCGTGGGTATGGCTACGGATATTCCTCCGCATAATCTACGTGAGGTGGGGGCCGCCTGCATTCGTCTGTTGGACGACGGCGATACCATGTTGGAGGCCCTTTATGAGTGTATTCAGGGGCCGGATTATCCCAGTGATGCTGACATCATCACCCCCGTAGAGGATATCCACGCCCTGTATCGTAGTGGCAACGGTAGCATCCGTATGCGCGCCCGCTATGAACGTGAAAATGGTGCCATCGTTATCACTGCGCTGCCCTATCAGGTGTCCGGGGCCAAGATCATGGAACAGATAGCGCAACAAATGATCGCCAAGAAGCTGCCCCTGGTAGAGGATCTGCGGGACGAATCGGATCATGAAAACCCGGTGCGCCTACTGATTCTACCGCGCTCCAATCGCGTGGATGTAGACGCCCTGATGTCGCATCTTTTTGCCACCACCAACCTGGAGCGCAGCTATCGGGTCAATTTGAATCTGGTGGGCATGGACGGACGTCCACGGGTGATGGATTTGCGTAGCTTGCTACTGGAGTGGCTTGAATTTCGTCAGCAGATGGTGCGTCGTCGCCTGGCCTTCAGGCTGGATAAAGTCTGTGCGCGCCTGCATCGCCTCGATGGTCTGCTGATTGCCTACCTGAACCTTGATGAGGTCATCCGTATCGTGCGTGAGGAAGATCAACCCAAGGCGGTGTTGATGGAACGCTTTGCCCTTAGCGAACTACAGGCCGAGGCCATCCTTGATACCCGTCTGCGCCAGCTTGCACGTCTTGAGGAGATGAAGATTGCCACGGAGCAGGCTGAGCTCCGGGGGGAGGAGGCCGAGTTGCGCAAGATACTAGGCTCAAAGCGCCGCTTGCGCCGCCTGGTACGGGATGAAATCGAGGCTGATGTAGAGGCCTTTGGCGATCCGCGACGTTCGGCGCTGGTCGACGTGGAACCGGCACGGGCGCTGGAGCAAAAATCACTAATTTCAGCCGAGCCCATTACTGTAGTGCTATCCGAACGCGGCTGGATTCGTGCCGCCCGTGGGCATGACATTGACCCGGCTGCACTCAATTTCAAGTCCGGAGATGGCTTCAAGGCCGCAGCCGCCGGGCGCAGTACCCAGAATGTGGTGTTCCTTGATTCCAGCGGGCGTGCCTACACCATCGCTGCTCATGGTCTACCCTCGGCGCGGGGCTTGGGTGAGCCCCTATCCGGGCGTATCCAGCCACCGGATGGGGCAACCTTCGAGGGGGTTATGCTGGCAGAGCCGGAGGCCCTGTTCGTGTTGTCCTCTGACGCGGGTTACGGTTTTGTAGTGGCGCTGAGCGAGCTCTATGCTAGAAATCGTGCCGGCAAGGTGGTTTTGAGCTTGCCTCCCGGTGCCGAGGTGCTGGCCCCGGCCCGGGTTAGTGATGCCGAAACTGACCGGGTGGCGATGGTCAGTAATCTTGGGCGATTGCTGATTTGCTCGCTTAATGAGTTCCCGCGCTTAGCCAAGGGCAAGGGGCTGAAAATCCTGCATATTCCCACGCCCAGACTGAAGGCCCGTGAAGAATACGTGGTGGCCATGAGCGTGTTGCCGGTGGGTGCCAGCCTGGTGCTTCATGCTGGCAAGCGTCATTTGCAACTAAAAGGCGCTGATCTTGAGGCTTATTGTTCGGCCCGTGGCCTGCGTGGTCGTTTATTACCACGGGGTTTGCAACGCGTGCAGGCGATGGAAGTCACACAAAAAAAAGCCGAGGCTTAAGCCTCGGCCAACGAACGGGCTAAAAAAGGGAGGAGGGGTGCCCGTTCAATTAGTGCAGCGGCCATTCCCCCGAAAACTTTAGTCTTGCCGTAAAATCATATTAATATGATAACTATCAATTACTTGAAATATATTATTCATGTTTATTCTATATTGTAAAATCGTTATTTAGATGAGATTTACTGCCTTATGCCCCTGATTAAAGCCTTTACTGGATTGCGCCCTGCTGCTGGTTACGTCGAAGCCGTTGCCGCTCCTCCTTATGATGTCGTTAGTCTGCAAGAGGCCCGGGAGATGGCAGTCGGGCAGCCCTGGAGTTTCCTGCATATCTCTCGCCCGGAAATCGACCTTCCCGAGGGTACGGATCCCTATGCGGACGAAGTCTATGCCCGGGGCATAGACAATTTGCAATCCATGCGTGAGGCGGGGGTATTGATGCGGGATGAAGCGCCGTGCTTCTACCTCTATCGTCTACAAACCGCAGAGCATCAGCAGATCGGATTAGTCGCGGCCACCTCGGTGGCTGCTTACGAGAGTGGACGGGTATGCAAACACGAACTGACCCAGCCCGGTAAGGAAGATGACCGCACGCGCCAAATTGATAGTCTCAATGCCCAGACCGGACCGGTCTTTCTAACCTGTCCGGAGAGCCCGGAATTTAGCGCTCTGGCGGCGAAGATTAGTGGGGAAGAGCCCACTTATGACTTTAGCTGTGATGATGGTGTGCGGCATAGCCTGTGGGTGATCAACGATGTGGCGGATATTAGCGCTCTGGATGCCTTATTCGAGAACATGGCGCATTTGTACATCGCCGATGGGCACCACCGTTCGGCGGCCGCGGCGCGGGTGGCGGCCAAGCGGCGAGAGGCCCGTTCAGATGCCAAGGAAGGGCCGGAAGACTATTTTCTCAGTGTTATTTTTCCCGAGAATGAGGTTTGTATACTGGATTACAACCGCGTGGTACGGGACCTCAATGGGCTAACTGTCGCGAACTTGCTGTCAAAGTTGGAATCCGATTTTAGCGTGAGCCTGAGTAATGCCCCGGTGCAGCCTCAAAAGCGGGGTGAGTTTGGTCTCTATGTGGATGGCCAGTGGTACCGTCTGCAACTGTCCCTTGACGCCATTCCTCAAGACCCGGTGGAACGCCTGGATGTCAGTCTGCTAACAAACCATCTGCTGAGCCCGATACTGGGTATCGAAGACCTGCGCCGCGACCCTCGTATCGGCTTTGTCGGAGGTATTCGCGGTACTGACGGGCTGGAAGCCTGTGTGGATTCAGGTGAGATGGCTGCTGCCTTTGCGCTGCATCCAACGGCTATGGCAGAGGTGATGGCGGTGGCCGATGCGGGGCGCCTGATGCCACCAAAATCCACCTGGTTTGAGCCCAAGTTGGCAGATGGAATCGTTTCCTATGTGATTGATTGAAGGGACTATATCGGGGTCTTCCCCTGTTCTCCTGCCTGCTCTTTAACCAGACGCGGTAGTAGATAGCCGGGTAGGCGGGCGCGCAGTGCCTGCATCAGCCCGAGGGCCTCATCCTCGGGCACCTCGAAGTGACGGGCTCCCTGTACCCGATCCAGCAGGTGGAGGTAATAGGGCAGGGTGTCGGCCTCAAATAGTGCGTATGAAAGTGCTGCCAGGGTTTCGGGACTATCGTTAATCGCCCTTAATAGCACCGATTGATTGAGTAGTAACACCCCGGCCGCCTTGATGCGGCGTAGCGCCCCCGCAACTTCGCCATCGATCTCCTGCGGATGATTGGCATGCACCACCATGACCAGCCGCAGGCGCGTGCCGGTCAACCACGACAGCAGCTCCTCGGTGACTCGCGATGGCAATACCACCGGCAACCGGCTATGAATCCGCAGGGTACGTAGATGCGGGATTTCCGCCAGTTGCAGGGCAAGTTCGGCCAGCCGTGCGTCATCCAGATTAAGCGGGTCGCCACCACTGAAAATCACCTCGTGAATGCTGCTATCGGCACGGATAGTGGCGAGCCAGTCATCCCAACGGGTACGACGCACATTGGCGCTGTAGGGAAAATGCTGACGGAAACAATAGCGGCAGTGGATGGCGCAGGCCCCGGTTAATAGCAGCAGCACCCGGCCCTGATACTTGTGAATGAGGCCCGGACTAGCCATGGCTGCGAGATCACCTACCGGATCTGCCGCATAGCCCGATGACAGTACCGTTTCCCCATGCTGCGGCAGCACCTGCAGTAGCAGTGGATCACGGGGATCGCTTTTGCGTATGCGGGCCACATAGCTCTGCGGCACCAACATCTCAAAGTTGGGCTTGTGTCTGAAAAGATCGTGGTTGTCGATCTCCAAGGCCCGCAATAACAGCTCGGGCCGGCGGATCGCCTGGGCCAGTTCCTGCTGCCACCGGGGCCTTGAGTGAGTATTCTCCAATGGGGGTCGGGCGAGTTGTGTAGGCGGGGGCATAAAAACGGTCTGTGGTATCTGATCCAGGCTGTACATTCTTTCACAAGCCCTTCCCACCGTCTTCGTGGATGTGGGTGGATCGGTTACAATTTCGCCTTCTAGGGTGGTGCCTCTAGAAATACAAGTTTCCAGGCAAGACTAAGGTATGAGAAAAAAAGTTGAGCGGAGCATATGTTTGATATGTGAGCGCAATTTTTTTGCGAGAAACGCCGTATTGCGACGAAAATTGTATTTTTAGAGGCGCCCTTTAATCAATCCCCGTATTTTTCCAGCACAGGATCCCATCGATGGCTCGTTACAGCACCAATGAATTCAAGAGTGGCTTAAAACTGATGATTGACGGCGATCCCTGCGCCATCATCGAAAACGAGTTTGTAAAACCCGGCAAAGGGCAGGCCTTTTGCCGGGTAAAACTGCGCAACCTCAAGAATGGCCGGGTGATGGAGCGTACCTACAAATCCGGCGAAAGCATGGAGGCGGCCGATGTCGTAGATCTGGACCTCCAGTATCTGTATGCAGATGGCGAAGAATGCCATTTCATGGATACCAACAGCTATGAGCAGTACGCCGCCTCAGAGGCTGCGGTGGGTGACACCCGCAAATGGATCAAGGAAGAGGACATGTGCATCGTCACCCTGTGGAATGGGGCGCCACTGGCCGTTGCCGCACCTAACTTCGTGGAACTGGAGGTGACAGACACCGACCCTGGCCTGCGCGGTGACACCGCCAGCGGCGCCACCAAACCCGCCACGGTGGAAACTGGCGCGGTGATTCGGGTTCCCTTGTTTGTGGAAATCGGCGAGCGTCTCAAAATCGATACCCGTACAGGTGAATATGTGTCGCGGGTAAAAGACTGATTTAACGATAGATTCCCGGATCAGAGCCACCCCGAATGAGCGAGGGTTTGAAGCTAGAGTGGCGTCCTGGAGCTCCCGTGGAAACCTTGCAAGCACGGGCACGGATACTTAGCCGTATCCGTGGGTTTTTCTCTGAACGTGGGATGTTGGAGGTGGAAACACCGCTGCTTTGCGGCACCACTACCTCCGAACTCCATATTGAGAGCTTTAGTATCCAGGACCGCAATTCGGGCGCAGGTGGCTTTCTGCAAACCTCTCCTGAAAGCTGCATGAAGCGCTTGCTGGCCGCCGGTAGTGGGCCCATCTACCAGATTTGCAAGGCCTTCCGGGTGGGTGAGGTGGGGCGGCTGCATAATCCCGAATTCAGCATGCTGGAATGGTATCGACCTGACCTGGGTTATCAGGGTCTTATGGATGAGGTGGGTGATCTCCTTTACCTCATTCTTAAGCTCCGCAGTCAGCGACGTATCAGCTATGGCGAGGCCTTTCGCCGTTATGCGGGCATCGATCCCTTTCGTATTTCCCTTGCCTCACTGTGCCGGATGGCGCATGAAAACGGGCTTTCTGGTGGAAAAGAAGCCGATCGTGAGCAATGCTTGGGTTTTCTGCTGAGCTTGCAGGTGCAGCCAGCGCTGGGGGCGGGATTGACCTTTATCTATGATTTTCCCGCATCCCAGGCTGCCATGGCACGTATGCGCCCGGGCGTCCCGGCGGTGGCCGAGCGCTTTGAGGCCTATGTGGACGGGGTGGAGTTGGCCAATGGCTATGGCGAATTGACTGATCCATTGGAACAGGAAGCACGCCTGTGTGCGGATTTGGAGCGCCGTGCGGCGATCGGAATAGCGCCTGTCCCGATGGATAAAAAGCTGCTGGCTGCGTTACGTGCGGGTCTGCCCCCGTGCGCCGGGGTGGCATTGGGGCTTGATCGCCTGATCATGTTGGCGACAGGTAGCGCTTCCCTGGCCTCGGTCCTCTCCTTTTCTTCTACGCAGGCCTGAGTCTATGGTTTGAGGATAGTCGTAATAGGACTACGACTATCGTCGGGCTCGGGGTAATCCAGAGTGTAGTGCAGACCGCGACTTTCCTGGCGTCGGAGGGCGGAGCAGATGATTAGATCCGCGACCACGGCAAGATTGCGCAGTTCGATCAGATCATTACTGACCCGAAAATGGCTGTAATACTCACGGATTTCCAGCAGCAGCAGATCAACTCGCCGCTTGGCCCGTTGCAGGCGCTTGGTGGTGCGTACAATGCCTACGTAATCCCACATAAAACGACGTAGTTCATCCCAATTGTGGGAGACCACCACGGCTTCATCGGAGTCCGTTACCAGGCTTTCGTCCCATACCGGCAGGGCGGGGGCCAAGGTGCGATCAGCGATGTTGTGGTTGATATGGGTGGCCGCCGAGCGTGCTAATACCAGGCATTCCAACAGTGAATTACTGGCCATACGGTTGGCCCCGTGAAGCCCGGTGAATGCCACCTCGCCGATGGCATAGAGCCCCGCTACGTCTGTGCAGCCATTGCGATCGGTCATCACGCCGCCGCAAGTGTAATGGGCTGCAGGGACCACGGGAATGGGCTCTACGCACATGTCGATCCCCAGTTCCCGGCAATGGGCGTACACCGTAGGAAAATGCGAGCGAATGAGTTTAGCGGGCTTGTGAGAGAGGTCCAGGTAGACACACTCGATGCCGAGGCGCTTCATTTCATGATCCATGGCACGGGCGACTATGTCTCTCGGCGCCAATTCACCCCGCGGATCAAAGCGTTCCATGAAGCGCTCGCCATTAGGTAGCAGCAGCCTGCCGCCTTCTCCACGTACCGCCTCCGTAATCAGAAAAGAGTCGGCGCCCGGCTGATACAGACAGGTGGGATGGAACTGAATGAATTCCATATTGGCCACTCGACAGCCAGCGCGCCAAGCCATGGCAATACCATCGCCAGTGGCGACATCGGGATTGCTCGTATACAGATAAACCTTGCCGGCACCACCGGTAGCCAACACTGTCGTCCGGGCACGAAAGCTCATCACCTCTTTCTTGTTGCGCTCAAAAACGTAGGCGCCAATGCAGCCATACTTCTTTTCGTGCACCAGGTCGAGCATGAGATGGGATTCATGCAGGGTGATGTTTGAGTGAGCCTTTACCTGGGCCAGCAGGGTGTTCTGAATCTCCAGTCCGGTGGCGTCAGCAGCATGAATAACACGGCGGTGGCTGTGTCCGCCTTCGCGAGTCAGGTGGTAACCATGTTCTCCTTTCGCATTATTGTCGCGGGTGAAATCCACCCCCTGCTGGATGAGATCACGGATACATTCCGGGCCTTGAGAGACGATAAATTGGACGATTTCCTTATCACAGAGCCCGGCACCGGCCTCCAGGGTATCGGCGACGTGGGAGGCCACGGAATCATTTTCATCCATCACCACCGAGACGCCGCCTTGGGCATAGCGGGTATTGCTTTCCAACAGGGTGGCCTTGGCGAGAATCGCAACGTGATACCGCGGTGCGAGGCGCAGGGCCAGACTGAGTCCAGCCGCCCCCGCGCCGATAATCAGGACGTCACTCTGGTGTTGTTTGGTCATGGAGTCTGCTTAGTGGGTAAAGCGTGAATTGCCGCATGATCGTGTGGGCAAGATGGTTGTGCTCTGCATATAGATCAGAGCTTCCTTAGTATGGATAATGCCCCGCGGGCTTCGTTAATGGGGCAATTATATGTGGCTAACCATGGGGCACTGCAAGCCGACCGCATATCCGGTGCCATATCAAGGAAAAGAATTTTAAGGTGAATACCCTGCTACATTGTCGCCTGCTGCCTGCATTGCACCCCTATGCCATCCTTCTTTTTGACGGCGGCGAACTATCTCTGGAAGCCTGTGTCTATGCGTGTAGACGGGGAATAATTAGCACTGGAGAGGATTCTCCAGTATGAGCGAACGGGAAGTCGACCAGGCCCTGGTAGAGCGTGTGCAAAATGGCGAGAAAGCGGCTTTTGACCTGCTTGTCCTGAAGTATCAGCACCGGGTAAACAAGCTCGTCGGGCGCTTCGTGCGGGATCATTCCGAGGTGCTGGATGTTTCCCAGGAGGCCTTCATTAAAGCCTATCGGGCACTGCCGAATTTTCGCGGCGACAGCGCCTTCTATACCTGGCTCTACCGTATTGCCATCAATACCGCGAAAAATTACCTGGCGGCCCGCAAGCGTCGCCCCATCGCCATGGACCTTGGCACCAATGAGGAGCAGGACTACAGCAACGAGCCCAGATTGCGAGATGACGATACCCCGGAGCGCCTGTTATTGCGCAACGAGATCCAGCAAACGGTGGCAGAAACCATTGCCAATCTGCCCGAGGATCTGAAGCTCGCCGTGAGCCTGCGTGAGCTAGAGGGTCTGAGTTATGAACAAATTGCCGATGCCATGGATTGCCCCATTGGAACCGTACGTTCACGGATTTTCCGTGCTCGTGAGGCGATTAACCGTGAACTGGAACCCCTGCTCAACTGATACAGTGGAAATTCAAAGCCATGCATGAACGTGAACTAAAGCTATCTGCCCTGATGGACGGGGAATTGGATGCGCCAGCTATGGAATCGGCGCTGGATGAACTGCTTGCGGATGAGCAGCTACGCCAGACCTGGGGGCGCTATCACCTTGTGCGCGATGCCATGCGTGAGGGCCTGATGGCGACGCAGCAAGATGATCTGAGTGCCCGTGTGCGACAGGCTCTGGAAGACGAAGCCCCGGCTTCGGCCCCGGTTATCCAGCTTCATTCCAGACGAAACTTAAGCCGCTATAGCAAGCCTGTCATCGGCTTTGCCCTGGCTGCTTCAGTGGCGATGTTCGCCGTGCTTGGGGTGCTCAAGGTGCAAGATCAGGGCAGTGGGCCGGAGCTACTCGCGCAAAATGTCGGGGCCATACAGACCGCAGCTATCCGCTGGGATGTGGCGCGTCCGGCGGTGGAGGCGAGGCTCAATAGCTATTTGGTACACCACAGCGAGTACCAGTCCGCTCCGATGCACGGCATGTTGCCCTATGTTCGGGTGGTGGGTTATAGCACCAGTGGCCAGTAGCCCTTTGTCCAAACGGTACCTGAGCCAACTGCTGATGGCAGTGGCTTTGCTTTGCCTGGCTGTGCCCGGGTGGGCGGCACGGGGGGAGTCCGAGGCGCTGGCATGGTTACAACGGATGGTGGCGGCGTCCGAGAGTCAGAATTATGACGGTACCTTTGTTTATCACAGTGGCAATCAGATGGAGTCCATGCGCATCATCCACCGTGCAGATGCCAATGGTGAACGTGAACGGCTGGTTTCCCTGAGTGGTGTGGCACGCGAAGTATTAAGAACCGGCTCCGAGGTGATCTGTATTCTGCCGGACAGTCAGTCGATCATTGTCGGCGCCAGCCATCCCCGGGCGCGTAGCTTTCCTCGTATCTCTGGCAAAACCAAGGCTTTTCAGCAGTCCTATCGGCTCCAGCTATCGGATGGAAAACGCGTGGCTGGACGGAGCACCAAAACCATCCATATGGAGCCCCGGGATCAGTACCGTTACGGGCATCGCTTATCCGTAGGTCGCAAGAGTGGTCTGTTGCTAAAAACCGAGGTGATTGATGACACTGGCGGGGTGTTGGAGCAGGTTGTCTATACCAGTCTGAGCCTGCCGGATGAAATTCCAGATAGCCTGCTTGAACCGGCAACCCGGGGCGAGCATTTCAAGCGCTACACCGTCAGTAATAATGCGAAGCAAAAGACCACCTCAAGCCCAATGAACTGGAAGCTCAAATGGCTGCCTGCGGGTTTTGCTCTGGGCGAACGAACGCAAGCCCCCATACCCACCCGTGGTGCACCAGTCGAGCATCTTTTTTATAGTGATGGGCTGGCCTCATTTTCTGTCTACATAGAAAGAATTTCCGAGGTTAAGGAGCCGCTCAAAGGACTATCCCGTATGGGGGCCATGAATGCCTTTGGGGTTGTGATGCAGCGGTTTCAAGTCACTGTGGTAGGTGAGGTTCCAGAGATAACGGTACGCACAGTGGCTGAATCTGTTGCCCTTCAGTAAGCTATTGCACACACCCGGTCGGCCACTCCGGTTTCCGACGGGCGGGGGCCTTTCCCCGAACATGACAAACAAATCCGAGTAAAGCATCCATGAGTTATATGTGCCATCTTAAAAAACTGCTCCCAGGGCTAATCTTTGGCCTGCTGATCAGCTTTCACTACACGGCGTGGTCGCGTTCGCTGCCGGACTTTACCGATCTGGTGGAACGCTATAGCCCGGCGGTGGTAAATATCAGCACCACCCAAAAAGTTCAAAGGCGGCGTGGCCCGGCCTTGCCCAAGGGATTAGAGCTTCCCGATATTCCCAAGGACAGCCCGTTGCACGAGTTCTTTCGCCGCTTTTTTGGAGAAGGCGGTGAGGGAGGACAGGAATTTGATGCCCAGTCTCTCGGTTCCGGTTTTATCATTAGTACCGATGGATACATCATTACCAATAATCACGTTATCAAGGATGCTGACGAGATCATCGTGCGTCTCAGTGACCGCCGGGAACTGGCTGCCAGGATTGTGGGTAGTGATGCGCGTAGTGATATCGCGCTGCTAAAAATAGATGCCAAGGATCTGCCCATTGTCAAAACGGGTGCCAATTATCCCCTCAAGGTAGGTGAATGGGTGCTTGCCATCGGCTCACCCTTTGGTTTCGACCACTCGGTAACCGCCGGTATTGTCAGTGCCAAGGGGCGTAGCTTGCCTAGCGGAAATTATGTGCCCTTTATTCAGACCGATGTGGCTATCAATCCTGGGAATTCAGGCGGGCCCTTGTTCAATCTGGATGGTGAGGTAGTCGGCGTTAACTCACAGATATACAGCCGTACCGGTGGTTTTATGGGGCTTTCTTTTGCCATTCCTATTGCCGACGCGATGAATGTGGTCGAACAATTGCGGGAAAATGGCAAGGTTTCACGGGGCTGGCTGGGGGTGATGATTCAGGACGTGAGCCGAGAGCTGGCGGAGTCCTTTGGTTTGGATAAGCCCAAGGGGGCGCTGATTGCCAAGGTATTACCGGATAGCCCGGCGGAGCAGGCAGGCCTGCAGGTGGGTGATGTGGTGCTTAAATTCAACGGGCAAAAGGTCAAAAGATCTTCCGATCTGCCCCCCCTCGTGGGCCGTACACGTAAGGGCGCGCGGGTGCCGGTACGCGTTTTGCGTGCGGGCATGGGCAAAACCTTGCATGTGTTGATTGAGGAGTTGCCTGAGGAAGAGACGCTGGCGGCGAAGACCGACCCTGAAACCACCACCGATCATCGTCTCGGGCTGGTAGTGAGGGATCTTGATGCCACTGCACGCAAGCGCCACAAGGTAGTGAAGGGCGGGGTATTGGTTGCCATTGTGGAGGAGGGGCCAGCCCGTCAAGCGGGCATTCATGGTAAGGATGTACTGCTAATGCTCAACGGCAAGCGCATTAAAGACCGTGCTCATTTCGAGCAATTGGCAGCAGAACTGCCTGCGGGAAAGGCTATATCCGTTTACCTCCAACGTGCCGGCAATCCCATGTTTCTGCCGCTGCGTGTGCCCCAATAACATTGGCTTGAGCAATAAGATCTTGGTGCATGAAGAACAAGGGACTATGATGGCCCGCTAGCCGTGATGCCTCAAGGTGCCACGGAATTTCCAACACCATAAGGGTGCCTCTAAAAATACAAGATTCCAGGCAAGACAAGGCATGTTAAACAAGTTGAGCGCAGCCTATATTTGATAGGTGAGCGAAACTTTTTTGAGAGAAACGCCGTATTGCGATGAACATTGTATTTTTAGAGGTGCCCATAATTGATGGGCGTCTTTATGGCGCCCTTTCGCTTTGTATGAAACAAATCCGCAACTTCTCCATCATCGCTCATATCGACCACGGCAAGTCCACGCTGGCGGATCGCTTCATCCAAATTTGTGGCGGTCTCAGCGAGCGGGAAATGGAATCTCAAGTGCTCGATTCCATGGATCTGGAACGCGAGCGCGGTATTACCATCAAGGCTCAGAGCGTTACCCTCGATTATCGGGGTGCTGATGGCACCGAGTATCAGCTGAATTTCATCGATACCCCCGGGCACGTAGATTTCTCCTACGAGGTCTCGCGCTCTCTGGCGGCTTGTGAAGGCGCCTTGCTGGTGGTGGATGTTACTCAGGGGGTAGAGGCCCAGAGTGTCGCCAACTGCTATATGGCGATCGATCAGGGGCTGGAGATCATCCCTGTGCTCAACAAGATTGATCTGCCCTCGGCGGAGCCGGAACGGGTGTTGCAGGAAATCGAGGAGATCATTGGCCTGGAGGCCGATGATGCGCTGCAAGTCAGCGCCAAAAGCGGTGTCGGGGTTGCTGAATTGCTCGAACAACTGGTGGCCAAGGTGCCGCCACCCGGAGGCGATCCCAAGGCCCCCCTTCAGGCCCTGATTATCGATTCCTGGTTTGATAATTATCTTGGTGTGGTCTCCCTGGTGCGTGTCATCAATGGTGCGCTCGGCGTGAATCAGGTGATTCGGGTGATGTCCACCGGGGATAAACACAAGGTGGACAAGCTCGGGGTGTTTACGCCAAAACGCCATGATTTGCCTGAGCTTCGCGCTGGCGAAGTGGGTTATGTGGTGGCGGGTATCAAGGATATTGAGGGCGCACCGGTGGGGGATACCCTGACTCTTGAGGCACGTCCTGCCAGTGGCTCTTTACCTGGCTTCAAACCGGTGAAACCGCAAGTCTATGCCGGCCTGTATCCCACGGATTCGAGTGATTTTGAGGCTTTTCGAGAGGCTCTGGGCAAACTGCGCCTCAATGATGCCGCCTTTCATTTTGAGCCGGAAACCTCCCAGGCCCTGGGCTTTGGTTTTCGTTGTGGCTTTCTTGGCATGCTGCATATGGAGATCATCCAGGAGCGTCTGGAACGGGAATATAATCTCGATCTCATTACCACCGCTCCTACCGTGGTCTATGAGGTGCTGACCACTACCGGCAAATTGGTGTATATCGACAATCCAGCCGACCTGCCAGCTCCCAACCACGTGGATGAAATTCGTGAACCTATCGTGCTCGCCGACATTCTGGTGCCCGACGCCTATCTGGGTAACGTCATTTCATTGTGTGTGGAAAAACGTGGGGCACAGAAAAAGCTCATGTATGTCGGCAAGCAAATCTCCCTGGCCTACGAATTGCCCATGAATGAGGTGGTGCTGGACTTTTTTGACCGCCTCAAATCCGTGAGCCGTGGTTATGCCTCGCTGGATTATCATTTCCGGCGCTATCAGCTGGCGCCGCTGCAGAAGCTCGATGTCCTCATTAACGGGGAGCGGGTGGATGCCCTGTCGCTGATTGTGCATCGCGATGTCAGTCACCAGCGTGGCCGGGAATTGGTTGAAAAGATGAAGGAAATCATTCCGCGGCAGATGTTTGATGTAGCCATACAAGCGGCGGTGGGCTCCCGTGTTATCGCCCGAAAAACAGTCAAGGCACTGCGTAAAAATGTGACCGCCAAATGTTACGGCGGTGATGTAAGCCGCAAGCGCAAGCTGCTGGAAAAACAAAAGGCGGGTAAAAAGCGCATGAAACAGGTGGGTCGGGTAGAAATTCCACAGGAAGCCTTTCTGGCAGTACTACGCATGGGGAAACAGGGATGAACTGGGATTTTCCAACCGTCATGGTATTACTAGTCGCCATCAGCGGCATTATTTGGGCCGTAGATGCCTGGTTTCTAGCGCCCCATCGGGTAGAGAGCGAAATCGCTCCAGAGTCCAAGATGGTGGAGTATGCGCGCTCCTTTTTCCCCATTTTCCTGGCGGTTTTACTGCTCCGTTCCTTCCTGGTGGAGCCTTTCCGTATCCCCTCTAATTCTATGATGCCAACGCTGCTAACCGGTGATTTCATCCTGGTTAACAAATACACCTATGGCATTCGCCTGCCGGTACTGAACCGTAAGATCCTGTCCCTGGGTCGTCCCCAGCGCGGCGACGTGATCGTATTTCGTTATCCCAAGGATCCCACCACCCCCTTCATCAAGCGCGTAGTGGGTGAACCAGGCGATCACATCAGTTATTACAACAAGGTGCTCTACGTCAATGGTGTTGCATCAGCTCAGGAGGTGCTTGGAGTTTATCAAGGCACTGGCTCTGGCAGCGAGATGACTGGTTCCAGCCTGCGTTACGAACAATTGGGTGAGATGCGTCACAGCATGCTCGTGCAAGGAGAAATGCCCTCCATGGAGGGGGAGATGGTGGTGCCGGAGGGGCATTATTTCGTTCTGGGCGACAATCGGGATAACAGCCGCGATAGTCGCTACTGGGGCACGGTTCCGGATGAAAATCTGATCGGAAGGGCTTTTGCCATCTGGATGCATTGGGACTGGGGCTTTGGCCCGTCCTGGGGGCGTATAGGCCAGAGTATTGACTAGGGAGTCTGTCGGACTTAGGACTGCTCTGCTGCGGAAAAGCCATTTTGGCCATATTTCTCGCTACGAACGCCTAAATCCGGCAGATTCCTGGGGGAAACCGCTGATGGCAGTTACTTTCCAACGATGGGATAATGCGCTTTGCGTCACACACATAAGGGGAGAGTCTTGCGATGAATAGCCTGAAAAAACAGCAGGGAACGGTATCAAGCGTGATGTTCAGCCTGATACTGGCAGCATTGGTGGTGCTGTTAGGTCTCAAGTTGTTTCCCATGTACATGGAGAGTTTCAAGATCGATACCGCAATGGAGAGTTTGATCTCTGATAGCGAGATCGCCAATCAGAGCAAGCGCGACATTACTTTTTCGCTGCTCAAGCGCCTGGATATCGATGATGTAAACCGCATTAACGAGCACAATTACAAAGAATTCGTCAAGGTCAGCAAGGTAAAGCTAAAGGTGGGCATTCAGGTTAAATATCGCGTTGAGGTTCCCCTGCTTTCGAATCTTTCACTCGTGGGTGATTTCGATAAACAGGTAAACAATTAGCCTTCTGGCTTCTTGCTGGCAGTAGGGCAGTCCTATATCGGACAGACTCCTAGTCAAACCATGGAAACTCTGAGTCCATTGAATACCCGGCTTTCCCCCCGGCTAAGTTATCTCTTCAAGGATTCCGATCTGCTCGCGCGTGCCCTCACTCACCGTAGTGCTGCCAGCAAACATAATGAGCGCCTGGAGTTTCTTGGCGACTCGATCCTTGATTTCATTATTGGCGAGGCGCTGTACCAGAAGTTTCCCGAGGCCCACGAAGGTGAGCTGACGCGCATGCGGGCGGCATTGGTAAAAGGCGATACCCTTGCAAAAATTGCGCTGGAGCTGGAGCTTGGCCCCTTCCTTCAGCTAGGTGCGGGAGAGTTAAAAAGTGGTGGCCGGCAACGGCCCTCAATCCTGGCCGATGCGGTTGAAGCCCTGATCGGAGCTATTTATCTGGATGGGGGCATGGCCGATTGTCGGGAAAGTGTGCTCGCGCTTTACCATGAACGCCTTGTTGCGATGAATGATCCCCGGGCCAATAAGGATCCCAAGACGCGTCTGCAGGAATGGTTGCAGGCACGCAATTTAGCGTTGCCCATCTATCGGGTGGCAGAACAGGCAGGCAGTGACCATCAACGGCAATTTCTGGTGGAATGTCAGCTCCCGCACGTAGAAAAACTTTTTCGTGGCTCCGGTAGTAGCCGACGCAAGGCGGAACAAAGTGCTGCAAATCAGGCTATTGGCATATTGAATAATGACTGAAGATATTATCAGGCGCGGTTTTATCGCCTTGGTGGGGCGCCCCAACGTAGGCAAATCAACCTTGCTCAATCGCCTGCTGGGGCAGAAGTTGAGTATCACCACCCGTAAGCCTCACACTACTCGGCACCGCATCCTCGGTATAAAAACCGTCCCTGGGGCACAGCTGATTTTTATTGATACACCGGGGATTCATAGCGGCCATAAACGTGCCATCAACCGTTATATGAACCGGACTGCCATTGGCGGCATTGCCGAGGCGGACGTGGTCTGTTTTCTAATAGACGCCCACGGCTGGGTGGATGCGGATGAGGTGGTGCTTCAGCAACTCAAGAATATTGACACCCCGGTGACTATCGCGATTAACAAGATTGATAGATTAAGCGATCGCAAGCGCTTGCTGCCGCTGTTGCAACACCTTTCAGAAACCGTGAAGTTTGTTGAGGCGGTACCTGTTTCCGCACGCCGGGGGGATAGCGTTGAACGTCTGGAGGAGTTGCTGATACAACGCCTCCCGCAGGGTGAAGCCATCTTCCCAGAGGATCAGATCACCGATCGTAACTTACGTTTCCTGGCGGCAGAGTTTGTGCGCGAGCAACTGATCGTCCGCCTGGGAGACGAATTGCCCTATCGCCTTGGCGTGGAAATTCAGTCTTTTGAAGAGACCGCGAGGCTGGCCACCATCGACGCCGTGATCTGGGTGGAAAATACGGGTCACAAGCGCATCATCATCGGCAATAAGGGTGAGTTGCTGAAGCGGGTTGGGAGCGCGGCCCGAGTAGAGATGGAGGCCATGTTTGATATCAAGGTGATGCTCAAGCTGTGGGTCAAGGTGCGATCCGGCTGGTCCGACGATGACAAGGCCTTGCAGCAACTGGGCTATCACGACTGAGGCGATCCGATGGTGATGGTGCTGGAGCCCGGTTATCTGCTGCACCGACGGCGTTATCGCGAGAGCAGCTTGCTGCTGGAGATTTTCACCCCACAGTACGGGCGCATGGGGCTGGTAGCCCGTGGCGCCGCGGGTGGGCGCAGATCACAAACTGGCGTGTTGCAAGCCTTTCAGCCACTGCTGTTTAGCTGGCGCGGACGCGGTGAACTGAAGACCCTGGCTAGCGTGGAAGGTGATGGTCCGGCCTGCTTTCGTGATGGCAAGGCCTTGTTTGGTGGTTTTTATCTTAACGAATTGCTGCTGCGCCTAGTGCTGCGTGATGACCCTCATCCAGAGCTCTACCAGGCTTACGATGATGCACTACAAGGGCTGGGCAATACGGAAACCATAGAGGTTACGTTGCGCATCTTTGAAAAACGTTTACTTGAAGCTATCGGCTACGGGCTGGTGCTCGACCGCGAGGTGGACAGCGAGAAGGATATTATTCCCACTGCGGTCTACCATTTTCATCCGCAGCAGGGCCCATCGCCTAGCACGGGGTCGGCAGGTGAGGGGATGACCGTTTCCGGGGCTACCTTGCTGGCCCTTTCTCGTGAGTGTTTTGACGAAAACAAAGACCTGCAGGAGGCGAAACAACTGATGCGTGGTGTACTGCAATTTCATCTCGGGGATAAACCCCTGGCCAGCCGCAAGGCCTATATGCGTCCTGCCCGGAGCCTCTCGTGATACCTTTGCTGGGCGTTAATATTGACCACGTAGCAACCCTGCGCCAGGCACGCGGGACCCGCTATCCGGATCCGGTTCAGGCGGCAATGATCGCGGAGGAGGCCGGTGCCGACGCGATTACCGTACACCTGAGGGAGGATCGGCGACATATCCAGGAGCGGGACCTCTGGATACTCCGTGATACCCTGCTGACCCGCATGAATCTGGAGTTGGCAGTTACCGACGAAATGGTGGCGATAGCCGAAAAAATTGCCCCCGCGGACTGTTGTCTGGTGCCTGAGCGTCGTCAGGAATTAACCACCGAGGGCGGACTGGATGTGGCCGGACAACGGTCGCGAATCGGTGCGGCGTGTCAGCGTCTTAAGGAGGCCTGTGTTCGTGTCTCCCTGTTTATCGATCCGGAACCTGCCCAGCTTGAGGCCGCTGCCGAGGCCGGCGCCCCGGTGGTGGAATTGCATACCGGGAGCTATGCCGATGCACCGGATCGGACACAAATCGTGCACGAACTTGAGCGTGTGCGTGAGGCGGCACGGGTAGGAAAGGGGCTTGGCCTCATCGTCAATGGTGGCCACGGGCTTAATTATCAAAATGTTCAGCCAGTGGCGGCAATGGCTGAAATTGAGGAATTAAATATCGGGCACGCTATTATTGCGCGCGCTATTTTCAGTGGCCTTGGGCCCGCAGTGAGGGAAATGAAACAGCTACTTGCCACTGCTCACCGGCCTTTGCTGTAGCCCAAACCCAATATGAGGAAGGCATTCCCCATCGCAAACATAAGTCCCACGCCTGAATGCATCAGCATTCAGGCGTGACCAAAGTCATTATCAGGAGCAGAACATCTCATGCAGCAACGTCGCGAATATTTCCTGGACGTCTATCCAAACATTCCCGAGGAATTGGGTCGACTGGAGGAACTGGCTAATAATCTCTGGTACAGCTGGGATCGCCCCACGCGCGTCTTGTTCGCCTCTCTGGATCAGAAACTGTGGCAACGTACCGGAAACAATCCCAAACGACAGTTACGCCGCGTCAATCAGGATATTCTGAGCAATGCAGCCAAGGACCCTATTTTTCTCGCCAACTACAAGCGTGTGCTTTATGCCTACGATGCCTATCACGAACATCGGCGCCGGGCACAGGAAACCCACCCCCTGGGTGAGAATGAACTTATCGGCTATTTCTGTATGGAGTACGGCTTTCACCAGAGCCTGCCCATCTACTCGGGAGGACTCGGCATACTCGCAGGGCACCACTGCAAGGAGGCTAGCGACATGCGTCTGCCTTTCGTGGCCGTGGGATTGCTTTATCGCGCCGGTTATTTCACCCAGCAACTGGATGCCGATGGCAACCAGATCGTCACCCATCTTGAGTCGGAGATCGAGAATCTACCCATTTCACCCGCTCTGAACCAGGCTGGGGAAGAAGTGCGGGTAGAGATTACCTTTCCCGATCGGATAGTGACTGCCCGGGTGTGGGTCGCACTGGCGGGCCACGTCAAGGTCTATCTGCTGGATACCGATACCGGGGAAAACAATGCCGAGGATCGGAAAATCACCTATCAGCTTTACGGTGGTGACCGCGAAACCCGCATTCGTCAGGAACTGGTACTTGGCATCGGTGGGGTCAAGGCCCTGCGTGCGCTGGATATTGCGCCGACGGTTTGGCATATGAACGAAGGCCATCCCGCCTTCCAGATCCTTGAACGTATGCGGGAGTATACCGAGCGGGGGGCGCACCATAGCGCTGCACTGGAGGCGGTCGCATCCAATACCGTGTTTACTACCCACACCCCCGTGCCGGCGGGGCACGATCACTTCGCTGCCCAGTCCGTGAGCCATTATCTGCACTCGATGCTGGCGCCACTTGGTATGAACGAGAGTGAATTACTGGCCCTTGGCTGTGATCATGAGGGCAGTGATTTCAATATGACCAATCTGGCCATCCATGGCTCGCGCCACCATAACGGGGTCAGCCGCTTACATGGATCGGTTTCCGCCAACATCTGTCGCCAGGCTTGGCCGCAGGTGCCACCGGAAGAGAATCCCATGGATTATGTGACCAACGGGGTGCATGTGCCCACGGTGTTAGCAGAGGACTGGGCTGATTTATTTGATCGCTTCATCGGTCCCGACTGGCGTCACCATCAGTGTGATGTGGAGTACTGGCAGCGGGTGGATGAAATTCCGGACCACCTGTTCTGGAGCGTTCGCCAGTCCATTAAATCACGCATGCTTGCCTCGATTCGCAAGTTGCTGCAGGAGCAGCATATGCGTAACCAGATGAGCGAGGTCATGTTTGACCGTATGGTTCGCCATATCGATCCCGATGATCCCAGTGTGCTCACCATTGGCTTTGCGCGTCGTTTTGCCACCTATAAGCGTGCGGATCTATTGTTCCACGATCTTGGCTGGTTACGGGAAATCCTCGGCAACGAAGACCGCCCCGTGGTATTTCTCTTTGCCGGCAAGGCGCATCCGGCGGATGGGCCTGGGCAGGATATGCTGCGGCGGGTCAGCGAGATTTCCAAGATGCGGGAGTTTGTCGGCAAGGTCCTGCTTGTGGAGGGTTACGATCTGGGCATGGCGCGACGCCTGCTGGCGGGTGTAGACGTATGGCTCAACAATCCCATTTACACCATGGAGGCGAGTGGCACCTCCGGGATGAAGGCAGCGGTCAATGGCACCATTAATCTGAGTGCCCCTGATGGTTGGTGGGCTGAGGGCTTTGATGGTGATAATGGTTGGGCTATTCGTCCCTCTCCCCACGGGGAAGATGTAGCAAGGCGGGATATGGAGGATGCACAGACCCTCTACACCATTCTCCAGGACGAGGTAATTCCACGCTATTACGATCAGGGCAAACAGGGGCATTCGCCCGACTGGGTCAAGACCTCCAAGCATTCAATCGCAACGATTCTTCCTGGCTTTAATTTCTCACGTACGCTGGGGGACTACATACGCCAACTCTATGCGCCCGCAGCCGTAGCCGGTCGGCATCTTGATGGCACGGACCCGGGCAACGCGAAGGTATTGGCCACCTGGAAGGAGAAAATTCGCAAGGCCTGGCCAGAGGTTCGCCTCCATCGGCTGGACCAACCTGTCTCTTCTCTTTCCTACGGTGATTCCATCCGCATTGAGGCAGCGGTGAACCTCAACGGCCTCAGTCCTGAAGATGTGCTGGTAGAGTTTCTTATTTCCCGACGTCACAAGCAGCGGGAGACCGTAGTGGAGGGCGTGGTGAAGCCCTCGGAATCCTGGTATTCGACTCTGAGGCGTGCCAGCGGGGGTGATGAAATCCCGCGGATACGTGGCTATTTTGAGACCGATGGTGTGCTCCCAGATACCGGGGAGCAACGCTTTTTCTTCGACCTCAAGCCAGAGTGTTGCGGGCACGTTAACTATCAGATCCGGGTATTCCCTCACCATGACTCACTCGCTCATCCCTTTGAGATGGGGCTGATGAAGTGGCTATGTGATTGAGATTGAACAGGGGCGAATGCCCATTCGCCCCTATAGCCTCCTGTAAAACAAGATGGATCCTTTATCCCAAGCGGTGCTCGGTGCCAGCCTGCCGCAGGCATTGACCCGGGATCGACGGCTGCAACCATTGGCTTTTTTGATTGGCCTGCTATCAGGCATGGCTGCCGATCTGGATGTGCTGATACGTTCGTCCAACGATCCCCTGCTATTTCTTGAGTATCACCGGCAGTTCACCCACGCCCTGGTTTTTATTCCACTTGGCGGTTTTATTTGCGCCGTTTTGCTCTATCCACTGGTGCGACGCAAACTGGAATTCTCCCGCATCTATCTATTTTCCACCCTGGGTTATGCCACCCATGGACTACTGGATGGCTGCACCTCTTACGGTACTCAATTACTCTGGCCATTCACCGACACGCGTTTTTCGTGGAACAATATTTCCATTGTTGACCCGCTATTTACGCTGCCGATGCTCATACTGGTCATCACAGCAGGGCTCCGCAAAAACCCCGTTTATGCTCGTATCGCCGTCATCTTTGCCATCAGCTACCTGGGTTTCGGGGTGCTGCAGCGCGAACGGGCCGAGACGATCGCCATGGAAATGGCCCAGCTCCGAGGGCATATCCCCGAGCGCCTGACCGTCAAGCCAAGCTTTGGAAATTTAGTGCTGTGGAAGGTGATTTATGAATATCAAGGGCGTTATTTCATTGATGCGGTAAAGCTGGGCATGACCAACCGGAGCATTGAGGGAACATCTGTGGCCAAACTGGCCATCACACGAGATCTTTCTTTTGTCCAAAAGGGCTCTGTCCAGAGCAGAGATATTGAGCGTTTTCGATGGTTTTCAGATGACTATCTGGCATTGATGCCGGGGAAGAAAAATATCATCGTCGATGTGCGTTATTCACTGGTACCCAATCGCCTCAATCCGTTATGGGGAATCCAGCTTGCTGCGGATGCGCCACACCGACACGCTGATTTCGTTAATCTGCGAGATTTGAATACACAACATCGTCGGGATTTCCTGGAAATGCTTTTTTAAGCCGCAGCTGTTCAATAACCGTATACTCGCCAACCACTGTTCGAGTTGATTTATAAGGCCCAGCGATATGGGCATTCCAAGGTGCTTAACGATGGACCCTTCGACACTGGCTACGCTCCTGATTTCATGTGCCGACCGGCGCGGATTGGTCGCGGGTCTGGCACAAGTGCTGTCGGGGCATGGTGCCAATATCCTTGATTCAGATCAGCATACTGATCGGGATGAGGGTCAATTCTTTCAGCGGATAGTGTTTGACGTTGCGGAGCTCAACACCGACCGGGGCACGCTGGAACGAGCAATTGCTGAGGTTGCTGCGCGTTTTTCCATGACCTACGGGCTCGCCTACAAGCTAGGAATGGATGGGCTGCCCAACAGAAAGCACGTCGCCATCTTTGTATCGAAATACGACCATTGCCTTTATGACCTGCTGTTACGTCAACAGGCGGGTGAACTGAATTGTAAACTCGCCGTGATTGTTAGCAATCATCCCGATTTAGAGAATGTAGCACGGCAATTCGGGGTCCCTTTCAAGCTGCAGCCAAAGCGTCGAGACAACAAACATGAAGCGGAACAGTGTGAACTGGCGCTGTTACAAGAATTCCACGTTGATCTGGTGGTGCTGGCCCGCTACATGCAGATTCTCAGCGATGATTTTATAGCTAAATTTCCGGGTGAAATCATCAATATTCACCACTCATTTTTGCCCGCATTCATTGGTGGGCGCCCCTACCATCAGGCCCATGAACGCGGGGTGAAGCTGATCGGCGCCACGGCCCATTATGCAACCGCCAATCTGGATGAGGGTCCGATTATTGAACAAGATGTGGTGCGCTGCTCCCATCGGGATGAAGTAACGGATCTCATTCGCAAAGGACGTGACTTGGAAAAACTCGTGCTCGCCCGCGCGGTGCGCTGTCATCTAGACGACCGGGTATTGCGCTACGGTAACAAAACCGTGGTTTTTGACTGATTGAGAAAGGGGATGGGCGAATAATTATTCGCCTCTACGGTCTGTCTTTATGCAAGCAGACCGCGATACAACTCAAGATAACGTTTGGCGCTCTGTTCCCAGCCAAAATCCCGTGTCATCGCCTGTTTTTGTACCCGTCGCCATGCTCGAGGTTGGGCATACAGGGCCACCGCCCGTTGCAAACACTCGCTTAAAGCCTCCGCACTGGATTCTTTGAAAACAAAGCCGGTGGCAGTACCGTCGTGCAGGGCTGCGGCGGTGGCGTCGGTTACCGTGTCAGCCAGTCCACCCGTACTGCGGACCAGCGGCAGGGTGCCGTAGCGCATGCTGTACATCTGGTTGAGTCCGCATGGCTCATAGCGCGAGGGCATCAGGAAGATATCGGCTCCCGCCTCAATCTGGTGGGCCAGGGCCTCGTTGTAACCGAGCGTAAGGCTTAAACGCTCGTGCATGCTGGAAGCCAGCGCCGTGAGCTGTTTTTCGATGGCTTTGTCGCCCCCACCGAGGATTGCCAGTTGGAAAGGTAGCTGTTTAAGCAACTTCATCATTGCCGGGATGAGATCGACACCTTTCTGATCGGTCAGTCGAGCCACCATACCCACCAGCGGTATTTTTGCATCGTCGGTAAGTCCTAGGCGCTTGCGCAAGGCGCTGCGATTTTTTGCCTTGCCCGCCAGTCGGGTCGCGCTGTAGCGGTATTCAAGCTGAGTATCCGTAGCTGGGTTCCATATCCCGGTATCAATACCGTTGAGTATTCCCGTGAGATCCGAGTTTCGATCGTGCAACAGGCCGTGTAAACCCGCACCCAATTCGGGCTGCTGGATCTCCTGGGCGTAGCTGGGGCTCACGGTGGTGATGTGATCGGCATAAAAGAGGCCGGCTTTGAGATAGGAAATGTACTGGTAGAACTCCAGCCCATGCATCTGGTAACTGTGCCATGGCAATTCCAGCTCCCCGAGCAAATGAGGCGGAAAGGTGCCGGGGAAAGCGAGGTTATGGATGCTAATGACGCTTTTGGCGCATCTGCCCGGGTCGAAGGCGAGATAGGCGGCGGCCAATCCCGTTTGCCAGTCATTGAGATGGAGAATATCGGGATGCCAGCGTAGCGGACTTTGGGCAGTGGCCATGCTTGCAGCGATGCGCGCGAAAACTGCGAAGCGCTGGGCATTGTCAGCCCAGCCTTTGCCGTCAGACCCTAGGTAAGGGTTGCCTTCCCGTTCATAGAGCGACGGGCTTTCAATGACATAAACAGGTATCCCACTGTCTGGCATCTTGCCTGATAGCAAGTTGACCGGCTGCTCGCTACTCAATATCGAGAGATTACGCCGCACCCGACGCAGGGGCAGGGCATTGAGCACTTGTGGGTAGCCTGGCAACAGGATGCGAGCATCCACGCCCAGGCTGGTGAGGGCGGGGGGCAGGGCACCACTCACATCACCCAGTCCACCGGTCTTGATTAACGGGTGAGCCTCAGGAGTGGCAAATAACAAGCGAATCTTTCGCGCCATGGCCCTATCCTCCGTTGCGTTCCAAAGTGAGCACCAAGCCTCCCAGGGGCGGCAGGCTCATAATTAGCGAGTCCGGACGGCCCATCCACGGGATACCATCGGTACTCAACAAACCACCGTTACCAAAATCACTACCGCCATAGTAGCCAGAGTCTGAATTAAATATCTCCCGGTATGAGCCGGATTCCGGCACCCCGATACGGTAGCCATGGCGTGGCACCGGAGTGAAATTCAGTATCACGATGGAGTATTGCCCCTCAGAGCGACGCAGCCAACTGACGATGGACTGAGAGGCGTCATGGCAATCGATCCATTCAAAGCCATCGGCATCAAAATCGCGGACGTGCAGGGAGGGTCGTTCCCGGTACAGGCGATTCAGATCGGCAATCAGGGTTTGCAGGCCAGCATGTGCCGGATGGGCGGTGAGTCCCCAATCCAGTGACTCCTTGTGATTCCATTCCTTCCATTGGCCAAACTCGCTTCCCATAAAGAGCAGTTTCTTCCCGGGATAAGCCCACATATAGGTATAGAGTAGTCGCAAATTGGCTAGTCGCTGCCATTCGTCTCCGGGCATCTTGGTGAGCATCGAGCCCTTGCCATGTACTACTTCGTCATGGGAGAAGGGCAGCATGAAATTTTCGGTGAAGGCGTAGAGCAAACCGAAGGTCAGGTGGTCGTGGTGATAACTGCGATGTACCGGTTCATTCTGCAGATAGGAGAGGCTATCGTGCATCCAGCCCATATTCCATTTCATACTGAAACCAAGGCCACCTAGCCATGTGGGGCGCGTGACCTGCGGCCAGGCAGTGGATTCCTCGGCGATCATCACACTGCCAGGATGCTGCTCGTGGGTGACGCTGTTGAGTTCCCGCAGAAAGTCGATGGCCTCAAGATTTTCATTGCCACCATAGCGGTTGGGCAGCCAATCTCCGGCTTCACGGGAGTAATCGAGGTAGATCATTGAGGCCACCGCATCCACCCGCAGGCCGTCAATATGAAACTCCTCCAGCCAATAGATAGCGCTCGACAGGAGGAAGTTTTTGACCTCTTTACGGCCATAATTGAAGATCAGCGTGCCCCAGTCCCGATGCTCACCAAGGCGCGGATCCTCGTGCTCGTACAGGGCGCTGCCATCGTACTGGGCAAGGGCGTGTCGATCCTTGGGGAAATGTGCGGGTGCCCAGTCGAGAATTATCCCGAGTCCGGCACAGTGGCACTGATCCACGAAGAAGCGGAAATCATCGGGCGTCCCAAAACGGCTGCTGGGGGCGTAATAACCGGTGGTCTGGTAGCCCCATGAATCATCCAGCGGATGTTCGGTGATGGGCAACAATTCTACGTGGGTAAAGCCAAGGCCGCAGACATAGGGAATTAGCTGTTTGGCCAGCTCCCGATAGTTAAGGTACGTGCCATCGTCTCCACGTCGCCATGAGCCGAGGTGTAGTTCGTAGACAGACATGGGGTGCTTGAGCCAGTCACCCTCGGCCCGGGTCTCCATCCAGAGTTCATCCTGCCAATGATGCTGAGGCACCTCGGCAACAATGGCGGCCGTCTTCGGGCGTAACTCGAAGAAGTTACCGTAAGGATCTGTTTTTTCAAGTATATCTCCGCTTATAGAACTGCGGATCTCAAATTTGTAGTGATCCCCTGGACAGAGTCCGGGGAGGAATAATTCCCACACCCCACTGGCGCCACGGGCACGCATAGGGTGAATCCTCCCATCCCAGTTGTTGAAATTACCGATGACACTGACGCGTTCGGCACTGGGTGCCCAAGTGGCAAACAATATCCCCTCAATACCGTCACAGCTGTGTGGATGGGCGCCGAGAAAACGATAGGCATGCCAGTGACTTCCTTCGGCAAACAGGTGGAGGTCGAAATCCTCAATCTGTGGGGGGAGGCAGTAGGGATCGTGATAGCTGAATGTGTGTCCTTCTCCAGACTGGAAGCTGAGCCGGTAGTGCTCCGGGACCTCGGCAGCCTTTCCCCGCCACTCAAAAAAATCGCTGTCTCCAAGGCGATTCAGAATCTGGCCACTATCCAGGCTAATCGCCGCCACCGCCGGTCGAAACACCCGGACCAGCACATCGGATCCGGCGGGATGGCGCCCGAGCACATTAAAAGGATCGTGGTGACGACCCTCCACGATACGTTGCAGAGAGGGCGTAATGGCATCCTTTTCAGAACGATTATGAACAGACTTTGAGGACACGTAAGACCTTGTTTATTAGCAGCGGATGGACAACGGAAATGCTAACATATCGACCCAGAACAAGAGTCGATAAATCACCCCCTAGTAAGGACTCGAACGGCAATAACATAATCATTTCCGGTGCCGATGCATCCCGCTTGGCGGCGTTACTCGACGGTCGCTCTCGCACGTCCTGCGCTCCGCGAGCTAAGGCCCTCCCTGGCCAAAATTGAATAGAGCAACTATTCGCCCTCCTCGCGCCTTGCCAGTCGGGCGCCTCGACACCGGAAATGGCAACGTCTTTACCGCTTGAGTTCCAAACATTGGAATGGCTTCGGGAAACCGAGGTCGATGTTGACTATGAAAGAATATCACTCTCCCCGTTTTGTCAGCCGAATTACTCAGGAAACACTGGCCCTGGTGCTGGCGGGTGGTCGTGGTGCCCGGCTCAAACAGCTGACCAACTGGCGCACCAAACCGGCAGTCAGTTTTGGTGGCAAATTCCGCATCATCGATTTTTCTCTTTCCAATTGCGTCAATTCGGGTATTCGCCGGATAGCGGTACTTACTCAATATAAATCTCACTCTCTGATCCGCCATCTGCAGCGTGGATGGAGTTTTCTGCGCTCTGAGCTCGATGAATTCGTGGAGATCTTTCCCGCCTCGCAAAGGCTGGAAAGCCACTGGTACCAAGGTACTGCCGATGCGGTGTACCAGAATCTCGACATTCTCCGGAACCTCGACTCGAAGTATGTGCTGATCCTTGCCGGTGACCACGTTTACAAAATGGATTATGGACCCATGCTGGCCTTCCATGTGGAGAACGAGGCGGATATGACCATCGCTTGCATGGAGGTACCCATAGATGAGGCACGGGCCTTTGGGGTCATGGGGGTGGATAACAAACACCGTATTAGCAGTTTTAGTGAGAAGCCGGAGAACCCCACGCCGGTGCCGGGCAAAACGGAGGTTGCCTTAGCCTCTATGGGGATCTACGTCTTTAATAACGACTTTCTCTACGAACAGCTCATCAAGGATGCCGATATGCCGCGTTCAAGCCGCGACTTCGGCAATGACATCATTCCCTCAGTGATCGAAAAATATCGAGTCATGGCCTATCCCTTCCAGGGGGTACGTCCGGGCCGTCCGGCCTATTGGCGGGACGTGGGCACCGTGGAGGCCTTCTGGGAGGCCAATATGGAGCTGGTAAGTATTCGCCCAATACTCAACCTCTACGACACTGAATGGCCCATCTGGACTTACCAGCAACAGCTCCCACCGGCCAAGTTTATCTTTGACGAGGATGAGGGGCGTCGCGGTATGGCAGTGGATTCCATGGTCTCTGGCGGTTGCCTTATCTCCGGCGCAAAAATCTGTCGCAGCCTGCTGTCTTCCCAGGTGGAGGTGCATTCCTATTCAACCGTGACCGACACCGTGGTTCTGCCTGGCGTGACCATTGGTTCCCGCTGTCGCATTAGCAAGGCAGTCATCGATCGTAGTTGTGATATTCCCACAGGAACAGTTATCGGCGAGGACCCGGAGGAGGATGCCGCACGTTTTTATCGGACTGAAAGCGGCATTGTGCTGGTGACCCCGGAAATGTTTGGACAGGAGACCCACTTTGTCCGCTGACAATCGTCTCAAGGTTGTACTGTGCTGGCATATGCATCAACCCGAGTACCGCGACCTCATCAGTGGTGAGTACCAGTTGCCTTGGGTTTATCTGCATGCGATCAAGGATTACGTGGACATGGTGGCTCATATCGAGGCCAATCCCGATGCCCGGGCAGTAGTCAATTTCGCCCCCATATTGCTGGATCAAATTGCTGATTATGCGCATCAGGTGGGGCAATTTATCGATAACGGGGCCGCCATACGAGATCCCTTGCTGGCCGCACTTAATACCCCGGCGCTAGCGGTGGATCGGGAACACCGTTTATTTCTCATCAAGTCCTGCCTGCGGGCCAATGAGGAGCGCCTAATCCAGCGCTTTCCCGCCTATCAGCGGCTGGTGGATATGGCCCATTGGCTAATAAAACATCCTGAGCACATCGATTATATGGACGAGCAGTATCTTGCCGATCTTCTGGTTTGGTATCATTTGGCATGGCTGGGTGAAACTGTTCGCCGCGAGGATTCGCGGGCGAAATTGCTAACCAAGAAAGCGCGTATTTTCAGTTTGCGTGACCGCCAGGAATTGCTGGAGCTCATCAGCGAATTACTTGGTGGGCTCATAGGCCGCTATCGCAAAATGCAGGAAGCTGGGCGTATCGAGCTCTCCATCACCCCCTATGCCCATCCCATCATGCCCCTGATGCAGGATTTCAAGAGCGCCCGTGAGGCCCTGCCAGAGTCCCCATTGCCGCTGGCTGAGGCATGCCCCGAGGGCAATGAACGGGCGGCTTGGCACCTTGCGGAGGCGAAAAAGAGCTATGAACACTATTTCGGTGGTGCCCCGCTTGGTTGTTGGCCTTCGGAGGGTGGGGTTAGCGAGGACACCCTGAAACTGATTGAAGACAGTGGCTTTAGCTGGGCAGCAACCGGGGAGGCCGTGCTGCAAAACAGTCTCCAGGCCTCAGGTATCGAAGGTGCCGACAGGACTGATCATTTGCATCGTCCCTGCAAGCCAAAGTCTGGTGGCGTGCCGTGCTTCTTTCGTTCCGACAAGCTGTCGGATCTCATCGGCTTCAAGTTTTCTACCTGGCACGCTGACGATGCCGTAGGAAATCTGGTGGAACAACTGGAAAATCTGGCGGCGGAATGTGAGCAGCCTGGGGAACGCGTGGTCTCCATCATCATGGATGGAGAAAATGCCTGGGAGTATTACCCGCAGAATGCTTATTACTTTCTGGATGCTTTGTATCGCCGTCTGGGGGATCATCCCAAACTGGAATTGACCACCTTCTCCCGCTATCTGGATGCTGAGATGCCCGTGATGCCGCTCAAGCATTTGGTTGCTGGCAGCTGGGTCTACGGCAGTTTTTCCACCTGGATAGGTGATGCGGACAAGAATCGGGGCTGGGACATGCTCGCCGAGGCGGAAATCGCCTTTGCCCGGGCAGAAAAGGGAGGCAAGGTGGGTGCCAAGGATATCGAGACCGCACGCTGGCAGCTTGCAGCCTGCGAGGGTTCTGACTGGTTCTGGTGGTTTGGAGATTACAATCCCGCCGAATCGGTACGTGACTTTGATCACCTCTATCGCCTGCATCTGGGCAATCTCTATCACCTGCTACGTATCGATCGGCCGGAATATCTGTCCCATGCCTTCAGTCATGGCGGCGGCGATCCCGCTTCTGGCGGCACCATGCGCCCGGGGACGGAGGAATAACTTCCCCTCTAGCAATCCGGCTTATGGAGTATTAATGGACACCAGGATGGTACTGGAACGGCGCCGCGCCGGCGTACTTTTGCACCCCACCTCCCTCCCGGGCCCCTACGAGCTGGGAGATATAGGCGAAACTGCTTTTCACTTTGCCGGTTTTCTGCGCGACTGTGGCTTCAGCGTATGGCAGACATTGCCTCTGGGGCCGCCGTGCAGTTATCTCTCACCCTACAAATGCAAATCAGCCCATGCCGGTAACCCAACGCTGATTAGCCTGCAATCCCTTGTGGATGATGGCCTGCTCGAATCGCGCCAACTTAAACGAGGCAGGAAGGCACACACCACTTTTCGTCGGCACTTGCTGGATAGCGCATGGCTGAATTTTCACGCCCACGGTGGGGCTGAGGAGCGGGCAGCACTGGAAGCCTTTGAGGCGGAAAATAATTTCTGGCTAAATGATTTTTCCACCTATACCGCTCTTCAGCAGGCCCATAAATCAAAGGCCTGGTGGCAGTGGCCCGCTACACTGCGTGATCGCAAGGCCAGCGCCCTAACAAAGGCGCGGAAAGAACTGGGCGAGGAGATTGCCAGCCACCGTTTTCAGCAGTTTGTGTTCTTTCGCCAGTGGGCAAAGCTCAAGCAACACGTCAACGAAATGGGGATTCAGCTGTTTGGTGATATGCCGCTGTTTGTCGCCGAGGATAGTGCCGAGGTGTGGGCCGGGCGCGAACAATTTCGTATCGACCGGCGGGGCCGTTTGGAGGTGGTTGCCGGAGTGCCACCGGACTATTTTTCCCCGGACGGCCAGCGCTGGGGCAATCCGCATTACCACTGGCCGCACATGGAGGCCGAGGGCTTTCGCTGGTGGATTGAGCGTATGCAGACCCAGCTCAAGCTATTTGACCTGGTGCGTATCGACCACTTTCGTGGCTTGGAGGCGCAATGGGAAATTCCCACAAGCGCAAAGACCGCGCGCAAGGGACATTGGGTGAAGGGCAGGGGAGAAGCCTTGCTGGGAGCGCTGCAGACGCATTTTCACAAGCTGCCCCTGGTGGCGGAAGATCTTGGCCACATTACCCCTGAGGTCCATGCCCTGCGCAAGCATTTTGGCTTGCCCGGCATGAAGGTGTTGCAGTTCGCCTTTGACGGTGATCCGGAAAACCCATACCTGCCGCACAATCATGAGCCTCAGAGCGTGGTATACACTGGCACTCACGATAACAATACCAGTGCTGGCTGGTTTTCAGAGCAGGACAAAGCAGACCGTACGCGGATTTGTGAGTATCTGAATGCGTCCCCCGAGCAGATGACCGGGGCGCTGGTACGTGCCGCCCTTGCGTCGGTATGTCGTCTGGCGGTGGTCCCCATGCAGGACCTGCTGGAATTGGGGGCCAAACACCGCATGAATGTTCCAGGCACCACCAAGGGCAACTGGGCCTGGCGCTTTTCTTGGGAGCAGGTGCCAGCAGAGCTTGCCCGGCGCATGCATGGATTGATCAAGCTCTACGGGCGCTAGGGGCCTGTCGGACTTAGGATTTATATGGATAAACACACACCACTGCCTACCAGTCTGCCAGCCTGGCTCCAACTGAATATTCACCAGAGCAAAATCGAGCGACTGCACATGCGGGATCTGTTTGCCGAGGATCCAGAGCGTTTCCAGCGCTTTTCAGTAGAGGCTTGCGGATTGCTGCTGGATTACTCGAAGAACCGCATTGTCCCGGAAACCATGGAATTGCTGCTGGATCTTGCCCGGCAGGTGGAGCTGCCATGCTGGATAGAGCGCATGTTTTCCGGCTCACACATCAACAATACCGAGGATCGAGCCGTACTCCACGTCGCCCTGCGCCACGGTAGCGACGGCGCCTTGCCCGAAGGGGATAGCGATGTCATGCCTGCGGTACAGCGTGTGCTGGAGCAAATGGATACGCTGACCCAGGCAGTGGAAAGTGGCACTTGGCGGGGGCACACCGGCAAACGCATCCGCACCATCATCAATATCGGTATTGGCGGCTCGGACCTTGGGCCGGTGCTGGCTGTTGAGGCCTTGGAGCGCTTTCACCATGAGGGTATGCAGGCCCATTTCGTGTCCAATCTTGATTCCTCCCAGCTCAACCAGGCCCTTGCCCAATCCGACCCGGAAAGCACGCTGTTTCTTATTGTTTCCAAGAGTTTCACCACCCAAGAAACCATGTGTAATGCGGCCAGCGCACAATCCTGGCTGATTCAGTATCTGGGTGATCCAACAGCCGTTTCCTCCCACTTTTTGGCGGTTACCTCCAAGCCGGAGCTGGCCATGGCATTCGGCATTGGCCCCAAGAGCATCTTTGAAATGTGGGACTGGGTGGGCGGCCGCTACTCGCTCTGGTCTGCGGTGGGGCTTTCCATTGCCCTGATGGTAGGCATGAAGCATTTTCGTGGCTTGTTGGCGGGTGCCCACGAGATGGATAAGCATTTCCGTACCACCCCGCTGGAACGTAATTTGCCTGTGATTTTGGGGCTATTGGGGATCTGGTATCGCAACTTCTTTTCCGCTGGTAGTCACGCCATCCTGCCTTACGACTACGCATTGCGTACTTTGCCCCGGTGGGCGGAACAGGTGGAAATGGAGAGCAATGGCAAACGTGTGAGCCGTGATGGAGAAACCGTGGATTACGCCACATGCCCGGTCATTTGGGGGGCCTCTGGCAATAATGGTCAGCACGCCTTTTTCCAGCTTCTGCACCAGGGGACCGATCTCATCCCGGCGGACTTTCTCGCGGCCATTCGCTGCCAGGAGGCATGGCCGGGCCACGAGGCCGCATTGATCGCCAATGCCCTGGCCCAAAGTCGTTCGCTGATGGTCGGACGCACCGACGAGGAAATGCGTAGGTCACTGAAAGAAAGCGGTCTGGAAGGAGAAGCGCTGGAGGCCATGTTGCCATTTCGTGAATACCCGGGAAACCAGCCCAGCAACACCATTCTCTATGAGCGCCTTAACCCCCGCGTACTTGGCTCCATCCTTGCTCTCTATGAACACAAGGTCTTTGTTCAGGGCATCTGCTGGGGGATTAATTCCTTCGACCAGTGGGGAGTGGAACTGGGAAAACAGGTCGCCAAAGGCCTCTTGCGGGATATCCAGAGCAAACAACTGGAACGGGTCCGTGACGGCTCCACTATGGGCCTCATGGCCTATGTTAGAAACAAGTCAAAGTGGGATAAAAAATAGATATAATACATTAGCTTAAGGATTAAAGTTGAAGTTCATTATTTTTAATTTGTTCGTAGCAGTAACTGCCCATCCTGACTCAGGTTATTGCGCTTCAGATTCTTCACAAAAGCCGGGAAGTTCAGCGGATAATCTCTCATCAACTCATGTGCCCGTTGCCGCAGGCCTTTCAGCGACAGTGTTGGCGGTGGCTGCCTGAAGGCATAGACCACGATGTTGGTGTAATTCTCCAGAGACGCGCACAGGCTGCCCGCGGGAAAGGCCCGACGTATGGCTCTCAGGATCGTGGCGAAGTGCTCACCATCTCGTACCAGCAGGTTGATACAAAGCACACCATCCAGACTCAGGCGCTCCCGGCAGTGCTCAAAAAACTCGCTTTGCTCCATCCAGTCAGGGAGCTGCTTGCCATGAAAAACATCCACGAAGATGAGATCGGCCACACCATTCTCTGAGTCCTGAACCATTAACCGGGCATCCATATGGTGGATATGAAAGCGTTCATTTTCCTTTGGCAGATAGAAAAAGCGCTGAGCCAGACGAATGATCTCGCTGTGTAGCTCCACCCCGTCCACCCGAGTCTCAGGCAGAACTTGCTGGATAAAGCGCACCAGGGCACCACCGCCTAATCCCAGTGACCACACCCGCCGAGGCTCTGGCTGGAACAGCAGTGCGCCCATCATGCGCCGGGTATAGGGAAGTACCAGTTGATACGGGTATCCGCGGCAAACCGCGCTTTGTACGATAGGGTTGCCGAACTGCAGCCAGCGAAAGTGGTCATTCTCGAAGACTTCCAGCCCATGACCCGGGATGCCGAGCGCCCAGATACTGCGCCCATCCTCGCGGGTGAAGTGTGTGTTCAGCCAGTTATCCGTTCCTTTCATGGTAGGCAATGCTTGCGGATAGCAACTCGCTAGTAAAGCCCCATCCAAACCTTCAGCCCCTCAGGCGTTCCAACCATCGAAACAGAGGCTCCGCTTTCTGTTGCCGATAATTCTGCATAGGCTATATTCAACACACCATTCGGGAAGGAAGCCATACTCATGAATAACGCAGTCATCGCCAGCTACGTCCGCTCCCCCTTCACCCCCGCTACCAAGGGCAATCTGCGCGGGATACGCGCTGATGAAATCACCGCTCAAATGCTGCGCGCGTTGGTGGCAAAAAGTGGCATAGATGCTACTGAGCTGGAAGCCCTGTATCTGGGCTGTGCCTTTCCAGAGGGCGAGCAGGGCATGAATCTCGCCCGACTCATTGTCTTCCTCGCCGATCTGCCCCATAGCGTGGCGGGTGTTACGGTTAACCAGTTCTGTGGCTCCTCCATGCAAGCCATCCATATGGCGGCCGGGGCCATTCGCATGGAGGCGGGGGAGGCTTATCTGTGTGCAGGTGTCGAATCCATGAGTCGGGTGCCAATGATGGGTTTTAATCCCTTGCCCCATCCGGGACTGGCGGAAAGCTATCCGCAGGCCTATGTGGATATGGGGGAAACGGCGGAAATCCTTGGTGAACGCGAGGATATCTCGCGGGCAGCCCAGGAGCTTTTCGCTGCCGCATCCCAGCAGAAGGCGGCAGCAGCGTGGAAGGCGGGCCACCTGAATGATGAGATTGTGCCCATTGAAGGCCCCACGGGTGTCATCTCCGCAGATGGGTGTTTGCGCCCGGAAACGACACCGGAGGTTCTTTCCGGTCTCAAACCCGCCTTCCGCAAGCAGGGCCGGGTGACTGCCGGGACTTCCTCGCCACTCACCGACGGGGCCGCAGCGGTGCTGGTGTGTAGTGAAGATTACGCTAACCGCAAGGGGCTCAAGCCTCTGGCCCGTATCCTTGCCACCGCCGTGGCGGGTTGCGAGCCGGAAATCATGGGGATCGGGCCGGTGTGGGCCACCCACAAGGCCCTCAAGCGGGCTGGCCTTGAGCTGGCGGATATCGACATCTGGGAACTGAATGAAGCTTTTGCCTCCCAGGCGCTGGCCTGCATCAACACCCTTGGAATGGATGAATCCCGAGTCAACCTCGATGGCGGCGCCATTGCCTTGGGTCACCCGCTGGGGGCCACCGGGGCGCGCATTACCGGCAAGGTGGCGGCCCTGTTGCAGCGCGAGGGCAAACGCTATGGAGTCGCTACCCAGTGTATCGGTGGCGGCCAGGGCATCGCTACGGTGCTGGAGCGTTACTGATGGCCATCCGCAAAGTAGGGGTGATCGGCGCCGGGGTGATGGGTGCCGGCATCGCCGCCCATATTAGCAATGCGGGTATTCCAGTGGTGTTACTGGACCGGGCCGGAGAAAAGGGTGGCCCGAGCCTGGCGCAACAGGCCATCGGAAAATTACTGAAAAGCAAGCCAGCGGCCTTCATGTCCCGGCACAATGCCCGCCTGATCACGGCGGGAGTGCTGGAGCAGGATCTGGAAGTGCTCGCCGATGCTGACTGGATTATTGAAGCCGTGAGTGAAGATCTCGCCCTCAAGCACAGCATCTATCGCCAAATTGCCCAGGTACGTAAACGGGGGGCTATGGTCTCCTCCAACACATCCACCATTCCGCTAACGGCTCTGGTAAAGGGCTTACCGCGCTCCTTTCAATGTAACTTTCTGATCACCCATTTCTTCAATCCACCGCGCTATATGCGTCTGTTGGAGGTGGTGAGTGGCGAAAAAACCAGCACCCATGGGCTTAAGAAAGTGCTGCAGTTTGCCGATCAGGCCCTCGGCAAGGGCGTGGTCCACTGCAATGACACCCCGGGATTTATCGCCAACCGTATCGGTGGTTTTTGGCTGCAATGTGCCTTGCTGGAGGCGATAGATCTGGGGCTCACCATAGAAGAGGCGGATGCGGTATGCGGGCGTCCCATGGGCATTCCCAAGACCGGTGTATTCGGCCTCATGGACCTTATTGGTCTCGATCTGATGCCGCGAATACTCTCCAGCCTGTGCTCATTGCTGCCAGCGAGTGATGCCTTGCAGGAGATTAGCGACATTCCAGCGCTGCTCACTGGCTTGATCGAAGGTGGCTATACAGGCCGCAAAGGCAAAGGGGGATTTTACCGCCTGAAGATTTCGGAAAAAGGACGCCACAAAGAGGTGCTGGATCTGCAAAGTGGCGAATATCGATGCCCTGAAAAACCCCGGCTGGAAAGCCTGGTGGCGGCAAAATCAAGCCTGCAAGCGCTGCTGGAGCATCCGGATCGTGGTGGGCTATATGCCTCACGGGTGCTGCTACGCACCCTGGCTTATACCACCAGCCTCGCTACCGAGATTGCCAATGATATTGCCACCATCGATCAGGCCGTGCGGCTCGGTTACAACTGGCGCTATGGTCCCTTTGAGCTAATTGACCAGCTCGGCGCCAAGTGGCTGGTGGGCCGACTGGAAGGCGAGGGCATCGCAGTCCCGCCAGCCCTGGCAGATGCCGCCCGGAGCGCTGGCTTCTACCGCGAGGAAGCCGGCGTCCGCGAGCACCTGAATGCCAAAGGGCACTACCAGGAAAGCGCCCGTGCTGACGGCATTTATACCCTCTCCGATGCGAAACTGGGGGCCAAGGCAGTGGCCGCCAACGCCGGGGCCAAGTTGTGGGACATTGGCGATGGGGTTCTGTGTCTGGAGTTTTGCTCCAAGATGAATAGCCTGGATCCCGATATTCTCGGTATGTTGATGCAGACGGTTGCCGATCTGCCCAAGAGCCATCAGGCGTTGGTGATTCACAACGAGGGCACTAACTTCTCCGTGGGAGCCAATCTTGGGCTACTGCTGTTTGCCAGCAACATTGCTGCCTGGTCCGAGGTGGAAGGCCTGGTGAAAGCAGGGCAGGATGCCTATACCGCACTTAAATACGCACCCTTCCCGGTGGTGGGTGCGCCGGCCGGTATGGCACTCGGTGGTGGCTGTGAGTTATTGCTGCACTGTGATGCCATCCAGGCCCACAGTGAAACCTATATGGGGCTGGTAGAGACCGGGGTCGGGCTGGTGCCGGCCTGGGGCGGGTGCAAGGAGTTACTCGGCCGCATGAGCCGCAATCCGCGCCGTCCCCGTGGCCCCATACCACCGGTACAGGGCGCCTTTGAGCTCATTGCCGAGGCGCGGGTTTCTACCTCGGCAGCGGAGGCGCAAGAGGGCGGCTTTCTCGGACCACGGGATCGGGTCAGCATGAATCCCGAACGCCTGCTGGCCGATGCCAAGGCCCTCGCCCTGTCCCTGGCGCCCAAATACAAGCCCCCGGAACCCTTTGTGTTCCAGCTGCCCGGCCCCTCAGGGCGAGCAGCGTTAGAGCTCGCCATCAAGAGCTTTCACCGCCGTGGGCTGGCCACCGACCATGATGTACGGGTAGCTGGCAAGCTGGCTTGGGTGTTAAGTGGTGGTGATCAGGAGGGCCCGTGTACCGAGACCCAACTGCTGGCCCTGGAACGTGCCGCCTTTGTGGAACTGGCGCGCCACCCGGATACCATCACCCGGGTGGAATATATGCTGGAAAACGGCAAGCCCCTGCGTAACTAAGGACTCATACCATGGCCGATTACAAGGCACCGCTCACCGATATGCAGTACCTGTTCCGGGAAATACTGCCCTGGGAGACGCTGCAGGAACTGCCAGGCTATCAGGAACTGGATACGGAGCTTGCGGACGCAGTGCTCGAAGAGGGTGCGCGCTTTAGTGAGGAGGTGCTGGCACCCGTTAACCGTTCTGGTGATGAGCAAGGCTGCCGGCTGGAAGCTGGCCGGGTCCATACCCCCGAGGGATTTCCCGATGCCTATCAACGTTATGCTAGGGGTGGCTGGCCGGCGATCAATTGTGACCCGGAACATGGCGGTCAAGGGCTACCCCGAACGCTGAGCTTTTTGCTGGAAGAAATGGTCTGCGGTGCCAACCTTTCCTTTGGGATCTATCAACTGCTGACTCAGGGTGCCTATCACGCCATCAATATCCACGGCAGCGAGGAGCTCAAAAGCACCTATCTGGAGGCGCTGGCCAGCGGACGTTGGGCGGGGACCATGTGCCTGACCGAACCGCAAAGTGGCACTGATCTTGGTTTGCTACGCAGTCGCGCAACACCCATCGAGGCCGGTGGCTATCGGCTCACCGGCTCGAAGATATTCATCTCCGCCGGGGATCACGACCTTACGGAGAATATCATTCACCTGGTGCTGGCCCGCACCCCGGACGCCCCTGCCGGTGTCCGCGGCATCAGCCTGTTTGTGGTACCCGCACGGCAACTAAACGAGGACGGTAGCCCGGGCAAGGATAATGGTATTAGCTGCTCCGCCCTCGAGCACAAGATGGGGATTCGTGCCTCGTCCACCTGCGTCCTTAGTTTTGAGGATGCCCAAGCCGAATTGCTGGGCGAATTGCATGGCGGCTTGCGTGGCATGTTCACGATGATGAATCTGGCGCGCCTGTCGGTAGGGGTACAGGGAATTGGGATCGCCGGTGCGGCCTATCATGCCGCAGTAACTTATGCACGGGAGCGATTGCAGGGGCGGGATCTTCACGGTGCGCGTTTTCCCGAACAGGCCGCCGATCCGTTGATGGTGCACCCGGACATCCGCCGCATGCTGCTCACCATGCGTGCCTGGACCGAGGGAGCCCGTGCCCTGATCTTGCGGGTGGCTGCGGCACTGGATGTGTCCCTGGAGCATCCGGATCCCGAGTGTCGCCGGGATAACCATGAATTTGTCTCCCTCATGACTCCCATCGTGAAATCCCTGTGCACCGATATCGGCTTCGATGTGGCAAACCTCGCCGTTCAAATCTACGGCGGCCATGGCTACATCCGCGAGAACGGGGTGGAGCAATACGTCCGAGATGCGCGCATAACCCAGATTTACGAGGGTGCCAATGGTATCCAGGCGCTGGATCTGGTGGGACGCAAGCTCCCCGAGCATACCGGCCGCAACCTGCGCCATTTCTTTCATCCCTTGCAGGCCAATCTGGAGTCGTGGCAGCAGGAGCCACAACTGCAACAGCTGGTGGAACCGCTGGCCAAAGCCTTCGGCCGTTTACAGCGGGCCACCGCGCAATTAGCCCTCAAGGGGTTGCAGGATCCGGTGCAGGCAGCGGCACCGGCCAGTGAGTATTTGCGTCTTTTTGGCCTGGTGGCCATCGGCCAGAGCTGGGTGCAGATGGCGGAATCCTGTTTACAACCGGAATCCCAGCCGAATCCCGCCTTCTGCCAGGCAAAACTCGATACTGCCAGCTTCTACATGCGCCATATCCTGCCCTTAAGCAGTGGCCTGTTTGCCAGCATCATGGCCGGGGCTGATGCCCTGGAGGCCTTCGACGAGGATGCTTTTTGAGGACTGGTCCTCACTCCATGGCGGATTTCCGCTAAAGATTTGCCCTGAAACACCGATGACTATTCCAGGTTCGGAAGTTCTTTCCGTATACAGAGGTCTGGAATACCAACAAAGATATGGCCGTCATCTACGCATTTCGGGAACGCCGCGCACGTTTTCCCCGCATCAATCTGGAGCAGCCAGTGGCGCTGGTGCACGCCAACGCTACCGTGGCGACAGCCTGCATAAGCAATATCTCTCCCGGAGGAATGCAGGTCTGCTGTGATCGCTACACCGCAGATTCCCTGCATGCCAGCAGCGAGCCCTTGGGAAAGCGCAATAAAGTTTCCATTGATGCCCACTTCCTGCTGCCCAGCCCCACCGGGATACGCAAGATCGATGTGGAATGTCGGCTAGCCCATGTGGCAGAACTATCCGGCGGGGAATATGCCCTCGGTCTGGAATTTATTGAGTTCCAACACGGCGGACGAGAGGAGTTGAAGGCCTTCCTGGGCGAGGCTGTTAGCCTCAATCAGGGCATTGAATAGAGGGCCCCTGGAGTGCCAGATCAACGCTGCCGTAAAGCAGAATAGCCATAGAAGATCATCAGTGTTAGCAGTACCACGGCACCACCTAGTAGTGTTTCTCGTGCCGGTATTTCCCCCATGACCAGCCAGACCCAAAGTGGGCCGAGAATGCTTTCCAGCAACATAATCAAACTGACTTCAGCGGTGGGCAAGTGGCGGGGCGCCACACTGAGCAAGCCAAAGGCCAGTGGTAGCACCAGCAAGCCGGCAATTGCCACATAAATAATTTCAGTGCTTGCCACTGCCAGAGGTATCGCAAAAGGGAGGCAAATGATGGCCATCGCGTAACCACTGGTGGCCAGTGCCGGTAACAGGCTCTGCTGACGAAAGAATCGAGCCAGCACGAAATATCCGGCCATACAAAGCGAACTTCCCAATCCGAGGAGATCACCAAAAAAAGTGCCATGGGAGAAGCTGCCCGCAAAGATAAGACCCAGACCGGTGAAAACCAGGGTAGAAGCGAGCCAGGTTTTCGGTGGGATCGTCTCCCCCAGAAAAATACGGCTAAGCCAGGCAGAAAAGAGCGGAACGGTACTGATGATTAGCAGTGTATTGGCCACCGCAGTGTGGATGATGGAATGTAAAAATAACATTGTGCTGGCGGCAAACAGAGCCATCGCCAAGCCGCCACGCCAACCCAGTGAGTGCATGCTGAGATACGGATTTATCCGCCGAACAAATATCAGGAAGGCACTCAGCACAAGACCGAGCAACAAGCCACGCCAAAACAGCAAGGTCCAGGGAGCAACATTAACGAGGCGTATAAGCAGGGCATCTGGACTTAATATCAATACCGCGAAGGTGGTCAGTACGATTCCCTGCCTTCGACTTGTCGGGAGTAGAGATGCAGATCGTTTCACAGTGCCTCCCCGGCCTTAAGACGCTCCCGGTGTAAAACATACAGGCCGCTGGCAGCGATGATGGCAGCGCCTGCCAGGGTAAATGTATCGGGGAACTCGCCGAAGATGGCGTAGCCATAAGCGGTTGCCCACAGCAGGCTGGTATAACCAAAGGGTGCAATAGTGGTCGCTGGGGCGTACTCAAATGCCTTGATCATAGCGAAATGGCCGGTGCTTCCCAGGATGCCGATGAGCCCCATTAATAACCAGCCCTGGACATCTGGCGTAGTCCAGAAGAAGGGAACGGCTAAGGTGGTCACCACGGTTCCCACCGAGGCGGTATAGAAGAGGGTAGTCAGTGGTGCCTCGGTGGAACTGAGTTTGCGGGTAATGATCTGGTAGAGCGCATAAAAAAACGCGGACAGTAGCGGCAGCAGGGCCGCCAGTTGCATCACTCCCAGGCCGGGCCGAATGATAATCAAGGCACCGCAAAAGCCGGCGCCGACACTAAACCAGCGATGTATGCCAACACGCTCACCAAGCAGTGGTACGGACAGGGCGATGAGGATCAGCGGGCTGGAGGCCATAATGGCGGTGGCATCTGCCAAGGGAATAAAACTCAGGGCGACAAAGTAGACCAGCGTAATGGCCAATAATAGTGACGAGCGTAGTAATTGCAGGGGCAGACGATTAGTCCGTATGGCACTGGGTAAACGGCGACCCAGGAGGGCTGCAATAAGCAGGGCGTGGACCAGATAACGGGCCCAGGACACCTGCACTACGGAGTAGTCCCGGATCAGATATTTCGCCGTGGTATCCATGCTGACAAAGAGCAGCATGGTGAGCAGCATCCAGCAGATGCCATTCCGAGCAGAATTTGAGGTGGGGACTTGAATCATGAAATGCGTGTTTTTTGTTAGGGAAGCTCTGATTTATTCTGGTCGAAGTAGATTGTGATTCAAAATGGCCAGCTTTGAGGCGCTGATCGCACGTAATAGTCAATCTATTGCGAAGAGCAGCAACGATAAAGAGGGACATCTTTGGGCGCAAGATACAAGTTCACGAATAGAACAGGGCTTCCTTAGGTCTACCGGCAAGGAAGCCCGAGCGGTGGGAAAGAGCCGGGATTATAGCTTGCCCAAGGCCATGGCACCTTGGATTTAGAGTACGCTAAATGGGCCGACGCCAGATACACTGGAAGTCTCCCGGAACCACGTCAGAAGAGTGCCTATAAACGATGGATATGAAGCTGAGCAAACTACTCCCGGGACAGAGTGCGCTACATGCGGGCTCAAAGGGGAATGTGCACAGCTTTGAACGTAACGAGTATGGGCGTGACTTTGTGGTGGGTGACATCCACGGCATGTTTCCCCATCTCGAGCGCTTGCTGGATGAAGCCGGATTTAGCGAGGGGCGTGATCGCTTATTTTCCGTGGGAGATCTGGTTGACCGCGGGCCACACTCTGCCATGGCCCTAAAATGGCTGGATTTCCCCTGGTTTTTTGCCTGCTGTGGCAATCACGAGCAATTTGTCATTGATTCAGAGATCCCTGAACAGGCGGATTTGTGGGTAACCTACAATGGTGGCGGCTGGTGGCTGCGGCTCAGTGATGCGGAACAAGTCAGCTTTCGTGAGCGCTTCAGGCAACTGCCTTTGGCAATGGAAATCGTCACGGGAAGCGGGTTAGTCGGTCTGGTGCATGCCGATGTGCCGCCAATGATTCCGTGGGATCGCTACATGGATCTGTTGCGTGCGGGAAATCAGGACGCGGCTTATTACGCCATGTGGTCGCGCGATCGGGTGCAGGGGAAATCCAAGGGAACAGTGCCGGGCGGGGTTGCCCGGGTCTACTGCGGACACTCACCCGTACGCCAGGCCGTGGCCTTCGATAATGTCTATTTTATAGATACGGGTGCCGCCTACATAAGCGATGGCTACAAGGACGCCAAGCTAACGCTGATTGAGATACATCCTGAGGCACATCGGGAATACACGATACGTACCGGTGAATAACCGGTATCGGGGCGTGATTGGTTAATTCTACAAGCCTCTTCAGCCAGTTCTCAGGCCGAGGCGGCGTGCCGTCAGCGACTACGGTAGGTGATTCGTCCCTTGCTGAGATCGTAGGGGGTTAACTGCACGGTTACCGCATCGCCAGTGAGGATGCGAATATAGTGCTTGCGCATTTTGCCCGAGATGTGTGCGGTCACTACATGACCGTTTTCCAGTTCCACACGAAACATGGTGTTGGGCAGGGTGTCGATAACGACGCCCTCCATCTCAATATGATCTTCTTTAGGCAAGGGTTAGCGCTCTCTCTCAGGGTAATTCGGACGGGGCGCTATTGTGCCTAATGCTTGCCTTTTTCGCAAAGCGGTCAAAGGGCTGCCAGAACCCGTTTAGGTAGCGCTGCTGGGGCAAAAATTCCGCCTTATAGCGCATCTTCTGACAATCGCCGATCCAGTAGCCCAGATAGAGCCAGGTACAATCCATTTTCTGCGCCGCTTCGATCTCCCAAAGAATGGCGTAGATACCGAGCCCACGTTCAGCCAATTGCGGTTCAAAGAAGGTATACACAGCGGACAGACTATCCTCGAGTACATCAACTATAGCCACCGCTACCAGACGCTGTTCCAGCCAAAATTCATAGCATTTTCCCGCCACCCCGGGGGCCAGCAAAAATTCACGGTAATCGGCAGCTGTGCTGTCATCCATGCCTCCATCGGGATGGCGGCTGTCCAGATAACGCTGGTAAAGCGCGAAGTGCTCCGCATCATAGGCCGCATCCCGTACTCGCACCACGAGGTCCTGATTTTTCTCCCAGGTTCGGCGTTGACTGCGGCTCCGCTTAAAGTCCGCCACTGGCAGACGCACGGAAATACAGGCCTCGCACGCGATGCAGCGCGGACGATAGAGATGCTTGCCGGTACGACGAAAACCGCGGGCTAGCAAGGTGGCGTAAAGATCGGGATCCTGTGCCGCCTTGCTGTCGGCAAACAACACCCGTTCGAGGCGTTCAGACAAATAGCCGCAGGGGCGTTCAGGAGATATATAAAGAGGGAATTCAGATGACATGTTGGTCCTGGCCCATTGAGGTGCCCGCTGATCCTGCCCATTGCTGTAGCAAGGCGATGAAGCGACTGCGCGGGATCTGTTCGGCACCCAGACGTTGCAGGTGGGGATTGGATACCTGGCAATCGATGAGCTGAAAATCCTGCTGGCACAGATGAGCCAATACAATCTTTGAGGCATCCGGCTGGCGGCTAAACATAGATTCTCCAAACAACACGCGTCCAATAATCACTCCGTAGAGCCCACCGGCTAACTCATCCCCCGCCCAGCACTCGAAGGAATGCGCGTAGCCCAGTTGATGCAGCTTTTCATAGGCGACCACCATCTCCGTGGTAATCCAGGTATCTGTTTCCAACCCACGCATAGCGGCACAGCCGCGAATAACAGCACCAAAATCCACATTTCGGGTCACCTTGAAATGTCCCCGGCGCAGGGTGCGCTCGAGGCTGCGGGAGCGATGAAATTTCCGTGGAAAAATAATGGTACGTGGGTCTGGCGACCACCACAGAATGGGCTGCTCCTTGCCAAACCAGGGAAAAATGCCCTGTCGGTAGGCCTGGATCAGGCGCTCTGGGCTCAGATCTCCCCCCACCGCTAACAAACCATCGGGCTCCTCAAGTGCCTGCCCCACCGGAGGAAAGCTTTTTACCGATCCGTTGGGGGCAATTAGCCGGGGAATCAGGACTTCAGGCATGGCCTATGACCTCGGCTGATGCGTTATAAGGCGAGTGCGTCATCAGCATGACGATATGCTCCTCCACCGCCCGCTGCTCATGCCCGAGAGATTCCTTTACCGCCCCACGAAAATCCTCACGCGCGATCCAGTGGGCAGAGTAGGTGGGGTAGGGCAGAAATCCGCGATTGAGCTTGTGTTCACCTTGGGCACCGGCATCAAAGCGTGCCAATCCATTGCCGATGCAATAATCAATGGTCTGGTAATAACAAAGCTCGAAGTGCAGATTGGGCACGGTTTCGCGGCAACCCCAGTGACGCCCATAGAGCACCTCGCCACCGATGAAATTAAGACAGCCCGCCACATAACCACGGGCATCACGGGCCAGTACCAGTAACACCGAGTCCGCCATACTGCGACCGATTTCCTTAAAAAACCCGGGAGTTAGGCTGGCAATTCCCGATTTGCGTTCAAAGGTCGATCGATAAAATGCATGGAAGACATCCCACAGAGTGTCGTCTATCTCTCCACCGCGATAGCATTCGAAGCTGATGCCGAAGCGTGCAACTGATCGGCGTTCACGGCGGATTTGCTTACGTCGTCTGGAAGTCAGCCGAGCGAGAAAGCCGTCAAAATTTTCATATCCCTGATTGCTCCACTGAAATTGATAACCGGTTCTGCGTAACAGCCCTTGTTGCTCCAGCAATGCAGTTTCCTGTAGATCAGTAAATAACCAGTGGAGGGAGGAAATATCCGGGTTCAGGGCTTCGGTGAGAGTTGCCTCAGCCAGTATCGGCGCGAGGCTCTCCAGGTGGATTTCCTCAGGGTCATACAATAATCGAGGACCGGTAGCAGGGGTATAGGGAATCGCCACCACCAGCTTGGGATAATAGTTGAGCCCATAGCTGTAATAGGCCTCTGCCCAGTTCCAGTCGAAGACAAATTCACCATAGGAGTTGCTCTTAAGATACATGGGAGCCGCCCCGACCAGCTTGTCACCGGCATAGATAAGCACATGTTGCGGTCTCCAGCCCGCCTCGTCCCCCACGCAGCCATGGCGCTCCAGAGCCACGAGAAATTCATGACGGGCGAACGGGTAGTCGGCCGGGCACAGGCGATTCCAGTCCCCGGCTGCAATCTCGTCTATACTGCTAATCACCACATGCCGCAGTGTTTCCATGGTCCTGAAGCGTAGCGCTCGCTACGACTCCAGATTATCCAGATATTTCTCCGCATCGAGCGCCGCCATACAGCCGGTGCCAGCCGACGTAACCGCTTGGCGATAAACCGGATCGGCTACATCCCCGGCTGCAAATACCCCCGGAATACTGGTGGCCGTTGCGCCACCACCACCCGGCAGACCGTGATGGACATTCAGATAGCCCTTATCCATATCCAGTTGGCCTTCAAACAGCTCGGTATTGGGGTGATGGCCGACGGCAATAAAGACTCCCTGAAGCGCCACATCCTTGGTGGTCTTGCCTTTAGCCACGCGTAGCCGCATGCCGGTAACCCCACTGTCATCCCCCAATATCTCATCCAGTTCCTGGCTCCACTCGATAGTGACATTGCCGCTTTGTGACTTCTCAATGATCTGATCGGCCAGCATTTTTTCCGCCCGCAGTTCATCCCGGCGATGCACCAGAGTGACGTGTTCAGCAATGTGCGACAGATACAGGGCCTCTTCCACCGCAGTATTGCCACCGCCGATCACTGCGACCCGCTGCCCTCGATAGAAAAAGCCATCGCAGGTGGCGCAGGCGGAAACTCCCCGTCCTTTGTAGGCCTCTTCCGAATCCAGTCCCAGATAACGGGCAGAAGCGCCGGTAGATACAATTAGCGCATCACAGGTATAGACACCGGAGTCACCGCTAAGACGAAAGGGCCGCTGATCCAATTCTGCGGTGTGGATGTGATCGAAAATGATCTCCGTATCGAAGCGCTCGGCATGTTTTTGCATGCGCACCATTAACTCCGGGCCTTGTACACCCTCGGCATCTCCAGGCCAGTTATCCACGTCTGTGGTCGTGGTCATTTGGCCACCCTGCTGGATGCCGGTTATCAGTACCGGATTCAGATTGGCGCGCGCTGCATAAACTGCGGCGGTATAGCCAGCCGGCCCGGAACCCAGAATCAACAAGCGACAGTGCTTCACGTTTTCCATTACATCTCACCCTCTAAATGTCTGCCCGCATGCGCAGGCGTTTAAACTGAGTGTGATAGTATCCCGCAATTGGGGTGAATTGGGCATGGGTGTATTAACAAGCGGGATGTTTTTTCCCGATTAATCGCCGGGCACTCTCCCTTGTCCGCATTGACAATGCGAGCGACATGCCCGGACTAATTCCTTATAATCTGGCAAGTTAGCTAGTATTCCTATAATACATATCAGCTTATGGGTCAGGCCTATCCTAAAAAATCTAAAGCCATTCTGATGGAGACATCCATGGGCAAAGGACTCCGCGAAGGCGGGCTAATCCTGTGCTCTGCCCTGGCGCTTTATCTGCTGTTGGCTCTCAGCAGCTATCACCCCACGGATCCTGGCTGGTCCTTTAGTGGTGAGGCCAACGGGATTGTCAATCTCGGTGGCGTGGTTGGCGCCTGGATTGCCGATGTCCTGCTTTATCTTTGTGGCTATCTCTCCTACCTGTTCCCGGTAATGATTGGCTATAGCGGCTGGTTGTTTTTTCGCCAATCAGGAGGTGCTATCTCCAGCCAGGGACGTGCTCATTTGTTCAGTCGGATCGGTGGTTTCGTGCTGACCCTCGGTGCCGGTGCCGGCCTTGCTTCGCTTCATTTTGTAGCCCGTGGGCCGCTACCTCACGATACCGGAGGAGTCCTTGGAAACGCGGTAGGTGATGGCCTCATTCAGGTTTTCAGCATGCTCGGCGGCACACTCTTTCTGCTCGCCCTGTTCCTCACCGGTATCACCTTGTTTACCGGATTGTCCTGGCTGGCGCTGATGGATAGCGTTGGTGATCTCACCTTGCGCCTGCTGAGTCGTAGCCTGCTGTTTCTGAAGCACTGTCGTGAACAACAGGAGGCGTGGCAAAAGCGTCGCCAGCGTCAGCAACATGTGGTGGAAGAAAAAGTGCGTAACCAGCGGCGAAAAAAGCCTCGGATTGAGCCCAGCATGCCGGCCGTGGAACCGAGCCTGAGGGTAGCCAAGGAACAACAGGTTCCACTTTTTGAACCGCCTGCCACCAGTTCATTACCCCCGTTATCCGTGCTTGATGCCCCGCAAACATCAGTTAAGGGCATGTCCAAGAGTGCCCTTGAGGCCCTGTCCCGGCAGGTGGAGCTGAAGCTGCGTGATTTTGGCATTGAGGTAGAAGTGGTGGCGGTTCATCCGGGGCCGGTCATTACCCGTTTCGAACTCAATCTTGCCCCGGGTGTGAAGGTTAACCGCATCAGCAATCTGGCCAAGGATCTTGCCCGTTCCCTGTCCACTATCAGCCTGCGTATTGTTGACGTTATTCCCGGAAAATCGGTGGTGGGGCTGGAAATCCCCAACGAGGAACGGGAACTGGTGAGCCTGGGTGAAATCCTCAAATCCAACGAATTTGACGAGAGTCTTTCGCCCCTGACCATCGCTTTGGGCAAGGATATATCGGGCTACCCGGTGGTGGTGGATCTGGCTCGCATGCCCCATTTGCTAGTGGCTGGCACCACCGGTTCGGGAAAATCTGTCGCCATCAACGCCATGGTGCTCAGCCTGCTCTATAAAGCGAATGCCAGCGATGTCCGCCTGATTCTGGTGGACCCCAAGATGCTGGAACTATCCGTCTATCAGGACATTCCGCACCTGCTGACACCGGTCATCACCCAGATGAAGTATGCCGCTAACGCCCTGCGCTGGTGCGTGGCCGAGATGGAGCGGCGTTATCAGTTAATGGCCGCATTGGGCGTGCGCAATCTCGCAGGCTATAACCGCAAACTCAAGGATGCCCGCAGCAAAGGGACACCCATCAGCGATCCCACCAGCAATATAGAGACAGAGGAAGAGGCGCCGTTGCTCGATCCCTTGCCTCACATCGTCGTGGTTATCGATGAATTGGCCGATCTGATGATGACTACCGGCAAGAAGGTGGAAGAACTCATCGCCCGCTTGGCCCAGAAGGCCCGGGCTGCAGGGATTCACCTGATCCTCGCCACTCAACGTCCGTCGGTAGATGTGATCACTGGCCTTATCAAGGCCAATATTCCTACCCGCATTGCCTTTCAGGTCTCATCACGCATCGATTCGCGCACCATTCTGGACCAGGGTGGTGCCGAGCAACTGCTAGGCCATGGTGACATGCTTTATCTGCCACCGGGCACCAGCACCCCGACCCGGGTTCACGGTGCCTTTGTGTCGGATCAGGAGGTCCACCGTGTGGTGGACAATTTGCGTGGACGTGAGCAGCCGGACTACGTAGAGGAAGTTATCGAGGGCAAACATGCGTCATTACCGGAGGAGGGTGAAAACTCACCCAATGGAGAGAGTGCGGAGGATGATCCGCTCTACGATCAAGCGGTGCGCATCGTTACCGAGACGCGCCGGGCTTCTATCTCCGGCGTACAACGGCATCTGAAGGTGGGTTACAACCGCGCCGCCCGCATGATTGAACAGATGGAACGAGTGGGTATCGTCTCTGCGCCACAAGGTAACGGTAATCGCGAGGTGCTGGCGCCTCCACCGCCGAAGCCATGATGTTTTCAGCCTCTGTCAGCTGCTGCTGCCGCCTGTTAACAGCTCTTGCAGCCATACTCCTTTCCGCCATAGCCAACGCCAATGGTATCGCGCAGTTGCAGCATTTCCTGGAGCAAACTCGCTCGTTGGAAACCCGCTTCCAGCAAACCCTCATCGATGAAACCCGCACCGTGCGCGATCGTTCCGCAGGATTTTTTTACCTGCAACGCCCGGGGCATTTTCGCTGGGACTATAGCGGCCCCGAGGGGCAGCAGATCATCGCCGATGGCGAACGCGTGTGGCTGTATGACGTGGAACTGGCTCAAGTGACGGTCAGGCCTCAGAGCGAGGTGCTGGGTAGCTCTCCCGCCATGCTGTTGTCTACCGACGAGCCGGTAGAAAAGGGCTTCCAAATTAAAGAATTGAGCACACGTGACGGTCTGGAGTGGGTGGAGCTACTACCCCGGGACCAGCAGAACAACAGTTCTACCGTACGGCTTGGCTTTCAGGACAATCTCCTTAGGGGAATGGAGTTCGTCGATGGTTTCGGTCAAACCACCACCTTTCGTTTCAGCACAATCCGTAGCAACCTGGAAATAGATCCTGAACGCTTTCGTTTTGTAGCACCACCCGGAGTAGATGTCATTGGGGATGGTGCCCCGCGGTGAGTGAGGAGCCCCGCCGACCGCTCGCAGACAGCCTCCGCCCCCGGAATCTGGATGAGTTCTATGGTCAGCGCCACCTGCTGGGGGAGGGCAAGCCGCTCCGACAGGCGGTGACCTCAGGTCAGATCCACTCGATGCTACTCTGGGGTCCGCCGGGCACCGGAAAAACCACCTTGGCACGTATCATTGCCGCCCAGTCCGGCGCTCAATTCCTAAGCATTTCCGCAGTGTTAGCCGGGGTACGTGATATTCGTTCTGCTGTTGAAAAGGCCAAGAAATTTCGTGCGGAGCAGGGTGGGCAAACTATTTTCTTCGTGGACGAGGCCCATCGTTTTAACAAGGCGCAGCAGGATGCATTTTTGCCCTATGTTGAAGACGGCACCATTACCTTCATCGGCGCTACCACGGAAAACCCCTCCTTCGAAATCAACAATGCCTTACTCTCTCGCACCCGCGTTTATGTGCTTAAGGCCCTCGATGCCAGCGATATAAAGCAGATTGTCGATCGCGCCCTGATGGAACCCGAGCGTGGGCTTGGTGGCAACATCGCCATGGCAGAGGAACTGCGCCTGCACCTGGCAACGGCCGCCGATGGCGATGCCCGGCGCGCCCTTAATCTGCTGGAGATTACGGCGGCATTGCTCAGTGACGAAGAAGGGCTTGCCGAGATCGATGCCGACTTGCTGGAAGAAGTGCTGGCTGGCGGTGTCAGCCTGCGCTTTGACAAGGGAGGTGATGCCTTTTACGACGAGATCTCCGCGCTCCACAAGTCAGTGCGTGGCTCCAATCCCGATGCTGCGCTGTATTGGCTGACACGCATGTTGGAGGGAGGGTGTCACCCGCCCTATCTCGCCCGCCGTCTGATACGTATGGCCTCGGAGGATATTGGCAATGCCGATCCGAGAGCCTTGCAGATAGCGACCCAGGCAGGCCAAGCATTTGACCGTCTGGGTAGTCCAGAAGGTGAATTGGCGCTGGCTCAAGCCGCCGTTTATCTGGCCTGTGCGGCCAAGAGTGATGCGGTTTATCGTGCCTTCAAGGCTGCTCGTCAGGATGCCCGACGTCTGGGTTCTCTTGAGGTTCCCATGCATCTGCGCAATGCGCCCACTAAGTTGATGAGTGAACTCGGCCATGGAGCCGGTTATCGTCACGCCCATGATGAGCCCGGGGCCTATGCAGCGGGGGAGGATTATTTTCCCGAAGGCATGGGTACGAAGCGCTATTACCAGCCGGTGAATCGTGGTCTGGAAATCCGTATAGCGGAAAAACTTAATACCCTGCGCGATCTGGATTGTCGTCAGGGCAATAACAAAACCTAGGGGAAGAAATGCTCGATCCCAGCAAGATACGCAAGACGCTCGACGATACCGCGGCACAATTGACTAAACGCGGTTTTAAGCTTGATGTGGCCCAGGTCCAGGATCTGGAGGCACGGCGCAAGCAGGCCCAGGTAGCCGCTCAGGAATTGCAGCAAGAGCGCAATAAACGTTCCAAATCAATTGGTCAGGCCAAGGGCCGGGGTGAGGACATCGCGCCGCTGTTGGCAGAAGTCGGTGCACTGGGAGAAAAACTCGGCGAGGCGGAGGCGGAGCTTGCCGCCATCCAGCAAGCGCTCAACGATATCCTCCTGGGTATCCCCAATATTCCCCACGCCAGTGTGCCTGAGGGCATGGACGAGGCCGCCAATGAGGAGGTCCGTCGCTGGGGTGAACCCGCAGAATTTGATTTCGAGCCGAGGGATCACGTGGATTTGGGTGAATCGCTCAACGCCATGGGGTTCGATACTGCGGCCAAGATTGCCGGCAAACGCTTTGTCACCTTGCATGGCGACATTGCGCGCCTGCATCGGGCGCTGATCCAGTTCATGCTCGATCTGCATGGCGGCGAGCATGGTTATAGCGAGACCTACGTGCCCTATTTGGTGAATCCCGCCAGCCTGCGTGGTACCGGGCAGTTACCCAAATTTGCTGAGGATCTTTTTCATATCCAGGAACAGGATCTGTATCTGATACCTACCGCAGAGGTTCCGGTCACCAACATCTTCCGGGACCGTATCCTGGCTGCGGAAGACCTGCCCCAACGCTATTGCTGCCATACTCCCTGCTTTCGCAGCGAGGCGGGTTCCTACGGCAAAGACACCCGTGGCATGTTCCGCCAGCACCAATTTGAAAAGGTGGAATTAGTACAGATCGTCCATCCAGGGGAATCCTACGAGGCGCTTGAGGCACTTACCGGACATGCGGAAGAGGTATTACGCCGGCTTGAATTGCCGTATCGGGTAGTCACCCTATGTGGCGGTGATCTCGGCTTCTCGGCCGCCAAGACCTACGATATTGAGGTTTGGTTGCCGGGGCAGGACAACTACCGGGAGATTTCCTCGTGCAGCAACTTCGAGGACTTCCAGGCCCGCCGCATGAGCGCCCGCTGGCGCAATCCGGAAAGCGGCAAGCCGGAGCTGGTACACACCGTCAACGGCTCCGGGCTGGCGGTGGGTCGTACACTCATCGCGGTGATGGAAAATTATCAGAAAGCCGACGGCAGTATTCGAATTCCGGAGGCCCTGCAGGGTTATCTGGGTGGCCAAAGCTACATCGGGAATGGAACGGGTTAAACCCAGTTATGACGGAAAGCCTTCTTGAGGGATACCAGCGTTTTCGCACCGGTTATTATCGCGAGAAACAGAGCTATTTGGGCACCTTGACCAAGGGACAATTCCCCAAGGTTGCCTTAATCAGCTGCTGTGATTCCCGTGTGGATCCGGGAATTCTCTTCGATGCCACACCGGGGGATGTCTTTGTGATCCGCAACGTCGCTAACCTGGTACCCCCATGGGAGCCTGATGGCCACCACCACGGCACCAGCGCAGCGCTGGAATTTGCCGTCTCTGAGTTGAAAGTGGAGCACATTGTCATACTGGGACACGCTAACTGTGGTGGCATCCGGGCGCTGATGGAACAAGACCCCGATACGGAATCAGATAGTTTCATTGCCCGCTGGATGGATATTGCCGCAGGGGCAAAAGAAGAGGTTCTTGCCAACAGCGAGGCACAAGGGTTTGAAGCACAGTGTCACGCCTGTGAGCAGGCTGCCGTACGTATTTCGTTACAAAACCTGATGAGCTTCCCGTGGATTAGTGCCGCGGTAAAAAAGGGACATCTAAGCTTGCACGGCTGGTATTACGACCTGCACGACGGACTCATCTTGCAGCTTGAAAACGGGGTAGAACTGGGAATATCAAGCCCATAAAAAAACCCGGCTGAGAGCCGGGTTTTTTTATGGGGTGAGGGAGAACTAGTCTTCGCCAGCAAAGACTCCCAGCAGATGAAGCAGGGAAGTGAACAGGTTGAAGATGATCACATACAAACTGACAGTCGCCATGATGTAGTTGGTTTCTCCGCCGTGAATCATGGCACTGGTCTGATACAGAATCAGCCCGGACATCAGCAGGATGAAGATCGCCGATACCGCCAGAGAAAGGGCAGGCACGCTGAAAAACATCGCCCCAAGGCCAGCCAGGAAGGCAACCAGAATGCCCACCATGAGGAAGCCGCCCATGAAGCTGAAATCCTTCTGCGAGCTGAGCGCGTAACCGGAAAGCCCGAGAAAGATGATGCCAGTACCGCCCATAGCCATCATCACCAACTGGCTGCCGTTACCAAAGGCATGGACATAGAAGCTGAGGATGGGGCCGAGGGTCAGGCCCATGAAGCCGGTGAGGGCAAATACGCAGACCAGGCCCATGGCGCTGTTACGCAAGCGCGTGGTCAGGAACAACAAGCCGAAATATCCTCCCAGGACTATGAGGAAGTGCATGGGTGGAAAACCAACGGCCATGGAGACGCCCGCGGTCAGGGCGCTGAACAGCAAGGTCATGGAAAGCAGGGTGTAGGTGTTACGAATCAGCTTGCTGGTGGCAAGGCTCGCGACTGGGCGAGCAATTGCGGGGTTATTGGGAAACATACGGAAGTTCTCCTGTGAAAAGCCAACTATCGACAGCGCCATCTTACCTGCGCACACAATCTCGTCAACCGCTTAGATGGGGGTAAACCACCAAAGTTTCAAGCCCCATACGGCTTCCTTCTTCCCACCCCTATACGCTATCCTTCGCCTCCCTTGGAGAGGTGGCCGAGCGGTTGAAGGCGGTAGTCTTGAAAACTATTGAACCTAACGGTTCCGGGGGTTCGAATCCCTCCCTCTCCGCCATACACTGTGGGATGCCTATTTAGCTCCTACAACCACCCGCTTTATCGAATTGATTTTTACCATGGTCTGCGGCACATCGCGTCCGAAAGGACCACCCGAGCCTGTCGGCACTTTACGAATCTGCTCCATCACCTCCAAACCCTCCACCACGCGTCCGAAGACGGTGTAGCCCCAACCCCGGGCGGTCGGTGCGGTGTGATCAAGAAAGCTGTTATCCACAACATTGATGAAGAACTGGGCAGTGGCGGAGTGGGGATTGCCGGTGCGGGCCATGGCAATGCTTCCACGCAGGTTTTTGAGGCCGTTATTAGCCTCACTACGGATTTCCACGTGGGTGCTCTTGCGCCGGTAGCTCGTATCGTAGCCACCACCCTGAATCATGAAGTTGCCGATGACTCGATGAAAAATAGTACCATCATAAAAGCCCTCGTCCACGTAGCGAAGGAAATTCGCCGCTGAAACGGGTGCCTGTTTGTGATTGAGTTCCAGTACCATATCTCCCAGAGAGGTTTGCACCAGCACGCGCGGGGCACCTTCTCCGTTTGCTTGCAGGGGCGTAATGGCAAGCATAAGCAGGCCGAGCAGGGCAGGAAAATGGTTTTTCCAAAGGCGCGAATAAAGCAAAGGTAAGTCTCCTTATGAACTTGTAAGCAAGGTGCGCATGGTAGCGTCTCGACCATGTGGTGCAAGTATCGCGCGGCATTGCCAGATCAGCATATCGCCATTCGCCTACACAGCGCGGGGGTTTCGCCTACATTTGAATTGCGGCTATTCCATGACATGGATAATACCCGGCCTTAAGATTTATTCAGTGCACATGGAAACCAAGGTAGGTCTTGGTGCACAAGGATTTTTACTTGTAGCCTTTTCGTCGTCCCCCCCCCTGAAAATCCAAACTCTCGGCATGCACTTTCCCGGGAACACTCCTAATATGTGTATCAAGTTCCCGGTCCTTTAATCCAGCCAGGCTTCGTAATTAGTCAGAGGTCCCCAAAACATGACACGTATTCTCCTCGTAGATGATCATGCACTGGTGCGTGCTGGTGTCCGGCGCCTACTGGAAGATGCCGATGACATGGAGATTGTCGCTGAGGCAACGACTGGGGAGCAGGCTATTAAACTTAGCCGAAGCCTCGACTTTGACCTCATTATGATGGACATCAATATGCCCGGTTTCGGCGGCTTGGAGGCAAGCCGAAAGCTGCTTAAGCTCAATCCCTGCATGAAAATCATCATTCTCAGCATGCATATGGATGGGCCTTTACCCGGACAACTCCTCGATATGGGGGTTAAGGGCTATCTCACTAAAGGCAGTAGCCGGGACGAAATGCTGCTGGCGCTGCGTGAAGTGTATGCGGGAAGACGTTATATCTGTGCGGAGACCGCGCAACAAATGGTGCTCAATGGCCACGGCAACGATGAATCCCCCTTTTCCGATTTGTCGCCTCGGGAACTAAATATTGTCATTTTGTGTGCCAAGGGAATGCGCATTCAGGAGATTGGCGAGCATCTATGTATCAGCCCTAAAACGGTAAGCAGCTACCGCACCAGGATCTATGAAAAGCTTGGGGTAGAGAATGATGTTGAGCTATCTCGCCTCGCTATTCTCCATCAGCTGGTCGAGTTATAGGTCGGTAGAAAGAAAAATCGGTGTCAGCGGATCTTTTCGGGCGGTATAGTTGCCCCGATGTCCGCCGAGAAACCCACGAGCCCCCCTTTTGATGGCAGCCGCTTTTTACGCACCCTGACCGCCAAGCCCGGGGTCTATCGCATGTTGGATGATGCGGGGCAGATCCTCTACATCGGCAAGGCCAAAAATCTCAAGAAGCGAGTTTCCAGCTACTTCCGTAAGAGCGAAACGCTTGCGCCCAAGACTCGTGCCCTGGTGTTGAACACAAGAGGGATGGAGGTAACCGTAACCCACACGGAAACCGAGGCCCTGCTGCTGGAAAGCAACCTCATTAAGGAATACCTCCCACGTTTTAACATTCTGTTTCGTGACGACAAGAGCTTTCCATATATCTATTTATCCACGGAGCAAAGCTATCCAGGGCTGGGTTTTCACCGGGGCTCCAAGCGTAAGGCGGGGCGCTATTTCGGCCCCTTTCCCAGTTCCGCAGCGGTGCGTGAAAGCCTCGGCTTGCTGCAAAAATTATTTCATGTACGTCAGTGTGAGGATTCCTTTTTCCAGAATCGCTCACGACCCTGCCTGCAACACCAGATCAAGCGTTGCAGCGGGCCTTGTACCGGTGAAATCAGTGAATCCGCCTATAGTGAAGATGTCAGGCACACCCAGATGTTTCTGGAAGGGCGGAGCCAACGGGTAGGCAAGGAATTGGTCGATCGTATGGAGGCGGCTGCCTCGGTGCTCGATTTTGAGCAGGCGGCTCGTTATCGGGATCAGATCGCCTGGTTGAAACAGATTCAGGCTCGCCAGCATGTCAGTGGCATTCGTGGAGCAGGGGAGTGTGATGTGATTGCCGCCCATCATGAGCACGGGGCTGCGGTGGTGGAGGTCTGCTTTATTCGCCGGGGTGAGCGGCTTGGTAATAAAGCCTACTTTCCCCGTCGCGCCACCGAGGCCAGCAACGCGGATTTGCTGCAAGCCTTTCTGTCACAGTATTACCTCGCCAGTCGCCCAGTCCCGCGCGAAATTCTTGTCAGCAGCGATTTCCCGGGGCTTGGGGCACTGGCTGAAATACTCAGTAAGCGTTGTAAACACCGTGTGCGCATCGCGTATCGGCTGCGTGGTGAACGGGCACGCTGGTTACAGATGGCTGAAGAAAATGCCCGCTTCGCCCTGCGCCAGCACCTGGCTGGAAAAGAGAGTATCCAGCAACGTTTGGAGAAATTACAGCTTGCCCTTGGTTTGGAAGCCATGCCGGAACGCCTGGAATGCTTTGATATCAGCCATACTCAAGGTGAGGCAACGGTGGCTTCGTGTGTGGTTTTTGGTGGCGATGGTCCCCGCAAGGAAGACTATCGAAAATTTAACATCGATGGCATCACTCCTGGCGATGATTATGCGGCCATGCACCAGGCATTAAGACGGCGCTACAGCCGCATACAGCAGTCTGAAGAGGCCCGTTTACCTGACATCATTATCGTCGATGGGGGTAAGGGCCAGCTCAGTCAGGCACTGGCGGTAATGGCAGAGTTGGGGCTGCACGATGTCACGCTACTAGGGGTTGTTAAAGGGCTCGGCAGAAAGGCTAGTCTGGATTCGCTCATCTTGCCGGGGAGCAAGGCCCCTCTTATACTTCCGCCTGAATCCGGGGCCTTGCATCTGGTGCAGCAAATCCGCGATGAGGCCCATCGTTTTGCCATTAGCGGACACCGCGCCCGAAGAGCAAAAAAGCGTATGCGTTCAGTACTCGAAGATATTCCCGGCGTGGGCAGCAAGCGTCGCCAGAACCTGCTCCGCGCCTTTGGTGGTCTGCAGGGCGTATGTGGAGCTGGCATTGAGGACCTCGCGGCGGTGGATGGCATCAGCACCCAATTGGCAGGCAGCATTTACGAACACTTCCACGGCAACGAATGAATATTCCCAATAGCCTTACCCTGCTTCGCATTGCTCTGATCCCGCTTTTTGTGGGCCTTTTCTATTTGCCTTATGCGTGGGCAAATGCAGCGACCGCGGCGATTTTTGGCCTTGCCGCCCTGACCGACCTTCTGGACGGCTATCTTGCCCGCCGCCTGCACCAGACTTCGGCTCTGGGGGCCTTTCTGGACCCGGTTGCAGACAAATTAATGGTCACGGTAGCACTGGTACTGCTAGTCCAGGCACATCCGTTCTGGTGGATGGCGTTGCCGGCAATCATCATCATCTGTCGCGAGATAACCATTTCGGCCTTGCGCGAATGGATGGCTGAGCTGGGGCAACGCACTCAGGTAGCCGTAGCCACTATCGGCAAGGTCAAAACCACGATGCAAATCCTGGCTCTGCTGCTATTGCTCTATCACGATTCCGTAAGCTTTTTTCCCACCTACGAGGTAGGCGTCACGCTGCTGTATCTGGCTGCTTTCCTCACCCTTTGGTCCATGGTGGTGTACCTGCATGCGGCTATTCCCTTTCTATTGGCCACCGAGAAACGCTAAGGGATGGAATCTATCCTTGACAGGCCGGGGTTCGCCGCTAGAATACAGCCCCCTGAAGTGCGGGAATAGCTCAGTTGGTAGAGCACAACCTTGCCAAGGTTGGGGTCGCGAGTTCGAGTCTCGTTTCCCGCTCCAATTTAATGATTAGCCGGTGTGGAGTTATATGACCACCGGCTTTTTTTTTCGCGCGAACCCTGCCGGGTTTGCGCGTTCCTAAGGCTGAGTGGCAGAGTGGTCATGCAGCGGCCTGCAAAGCCGTGTACGCCGGTTCGATTCCGGCCTCAGCCTCCAATCATTATCCCCCTGAGTTACAGCAGAACCCCAAGCCCGGGTGGCGGAACAGGTAGACGCAGCGGACTTAAAATCCGCCGGCCATTGCGGCCGTGCCGGTTCGATTCCGGCCTCGGGCACCAAACAAACCCCGTGATTTCCTTAGTAATGCAGCAGGGAATACACCCGGTGGCCAGCCAGTTGTTCCCGGCCGCCCAGCTCATCAAGTTCGATGATAAAGGCGAGGGCCAAGACCGAGCCTCCAAGGTGCTCCCATGCTCACTGGTATCCACATGCGCCTCCAGTGTTGCCGAACCACTTTCCAGATCGTAGGAAACGCTATGGACGTCGTGAGGCAGCTTGCCCTGCTTGCGAAGGGGTACGAAGGGCACGCCCAGTTCCCAAGCCGCGAGACTACCGAAGATGAATCCGCGTGCCTCCATGCCTGCCACTGCACTGATGTCCTCATCGATAAAGGGGGTCAGCAATTGATAGATAGCGAGCTTAAGGGCCCGCGGGTCGCCCACCAGTGGGGTGATATCCCGAAATACGATGCCGGGTTTGGAAAAATCCGGGATGGCACGGATTTTTTCTCAAGTCGATGCATAGGTCATCCAACCGCTTTATTAGCGCCTGTTCCCAACGGTCTGGCCACATACAACACTCCACCCCTGATGGCTAAACCGTAAACTCCAGGGTTGCGGCATCCAGGCCATCGAAAGATGCCACTGCCGTATCTCCGGGCTGGGCCGGGTTGATGCCTACATAGGAACCGGTGGTCACCACCTGACCTGCTTTCAACATCAGTCCGCGGGCCGCACAGTGGTTAGCCGCCCATACCAGCAGGCGCACCGGGTCACCGGCCTTGTTGCCACCCTGATGCTCGGCCACGACCTTGCCGCCAATGCTTAGCTTGACCGGCAATTGTGGGATATCCAGCCCCTGCCAGTCTTCGACAGCTGCGCCGTAAATGAAGGTGCCATTACTGTTGGTATCGGCCAGCTGCGACATTTTGTGGGCGGACATACCCTCGGTAAAACGGGAGTCGGCAATCTCGATAGCGGGGTGGGCACCAGCCACTGCCGAGAGCACGGCCTCACGGCTATATGGCGCGCCCTCCGGGGGCAGATCGTGGGCGAGGGTAAAGGCCACCTCTGCCTCGGTACCCAGAAGATGGAAATCTGTGGCGGGTAGCCTCGCGGGGCCGGTGTGAACGTAGCGGGCAAACAAGGGGGCGCAGATGGGCTCCGCATCAGCACCCGGCGCACCGATTTTCCAGCCTGCAATGGCGCCTTCAAGCGGCACCATGGCATCCTGAATCGCGTAGGCCTCTTCAATGGTCTCGGGTCGACAATCATCAGGGAGTTCATCGACCAGCCGATGTTCGTGGCGTGCCTTGACCAATAGTTCTGCCGCCTTTCGTGCTGCCTTTGCATTCACAATTCAATACTCCTGGAAATATAGGGGGGTAGGGTAGTAGCTACCAATTCACAACGATTCATATTTTCCCACAACCGGGCCTGGAAGATCGGAGGCCTATTTGGCTATCACCGGCTTGGCGCTTAGCCCGCCAGCATCCCGTGGCAGCCATAGTGCCAGTAGCGTCGCAGCCAGTGCCAGAGCGGCAAGGCTCGAAAATACCCAGTAGAAATCTCCGGTGCGAGCTACTACCAGGGCCAAAAACTGTACGGCCACCGGACCAGCGCCAAAGGTCAGCACAAATTTCATACCGAAAGCCAGGCCTTGCCGGTGACTCGGGGCATAGCGCGCAAGCAACATATTCTCCACCGGCAGCGCACCTGCACCGACCATCACCATCATCGCGGCCACCAGCATAAAGGGTAAACCCGTCAGCCCCGCCGCCAGCCACAGCAGTGGAGCTTGTGCCAGATAAACGCCCACGTAGACCCATTTGAGTGCAAACCGATCTGCCAGATAACCCCCGATGAGCTGAGCGAAACCTGCCAGTGCATAGATCGTCGCCACCAGCGCGCCAATGCCTGATAAGCCCTCTCCGGCAATGCCCTCGTGTCGGATCTCCAGTACCTTGGGCAGCGCTCCCTGGATGGATTGATAAATAAGGCCCGCGGCAAACATGCTGAACAGCAAGATGGCAAAAACACGCAGTTGATCACGGCGGCTATGCCTGGATTTCTCGGCCGCAGCAGTACCATCACGCTGAATCCTGCCAGCCCACAGGCAAAGCAGCATGATTATTCCCGTGAGCAGTGAAACCAGGCCCGGAATGATAAAAGCCGCACGCCATCCCGAGAGATCAATCAGTGCTCCGGCCACCAAGGCCGCTCCGGCAACACCCAAAGAGCCAAAAATGCCATTGAAGGCAAGCAGTTGCCCCTGTCGGCCTTCCCGCGCAACACGTACCAGCCAGGGTATACCCACAGGATGATAAATGGCCGCAAATACCCCGATTCCGCCCAAGCTCAGCATGAGCATGCGTGGGCCTTCGGCAAACCCCGCTAACACCGAGGAAGCACCCAGACCAAGAAAAAAGGCAACCATCATGATGGGGGCACCAATGCGATCGCTTAGCCAGCCAGCGGGCAGGGCCACCAGTCCGACCATCAATGCCCCGAGGGTCCATAACTCGATGAGTTCGTGGTAGGGCAGGGACCAGACATCCTCAAGGGAGAGGACGATGACGAAGTAAAAAGCGGTAAACAGGTGGACGTAGAAATGCCCGAGACAGGAAAAGGTCAGTGAGAGGCGCGAGCCGTTGTTGCTCATGGGGGGCTCCGGCGAGGGGACGGGCAGGGCGGCTATCTTAGCGCCGGGACCCGGTCAGGGCCATGCCCACTATTCTTCACAGCACTTGGGCGGCTTCCATTCCTGTATCAACCGTTTGCCGTCAGCAATTGACCCAGGGGTCTGATCTTAAGGACACGGGAACCTATGACCAGATAAATACTAAAATTCATATAGATAAGATTAGATATTAGCTCTATCTATATAATTAATAACAATTAACTTTAGAGTATAAAGTGTCGAGACACCACTTCATTCATATCCCTTTCCACACCCTCATCATCCCGACCTGCATATTTCTCATAAAGTTCAGCAGCCACTTCCTGGAAGGTATCAAGCAGCGCTGAGTCAAAATGATTGCCCCGCGAATCCTCTAGGATTGCCATCGTTTTTTCCAGGCTAAAGGCCTTTTTGTAGGGTCGCACCGAGGTGAGCGCATCAAAGACATCAACGATTGCGAAAATTCGTGCGGAAAGGGGAATATCGCTGCCACTCAAGCCTTGGGGGTAGCCACTGCCATCGACCTTCTCGTGATGGCCATGCACCACGTCCAGCGCGTCACGCAACCATGGAGAATTGGCAACGATATCAACCCCATGCTGCACATGGGTCTTCATAATCTCGAATTCCTCTACATCCAGCCTACCCGGTTTGAGCAAAATGAGGTCGCTGATGCCAATCTTGCCCACATCATGCAGGAAAGCGCCCTTGATCAGGGAACGGATAGCGTTTGTATCCAGACCAACAAGCTCAGCGAGCTTTACCGAATACAGAACCACTCGGTAATTATGCTGATGGGTGTCGCTGTCGCGCTTGGCAATACTGCTACCCAACACTTCCAGGCTGTGGAGGTTTGCAGTAAGCAATTCGTGGGAGGAGCGCAAAATTCGGCGGTGCATCCGGATAATGAGTGGGTAAAGAAAAAAGGTGGTTACCAGCACGCTAATAATCACAAAAGTAACAATGGCGAACACGGATTTTTTTATCTCCGACACCATATTTGGATCGGCGCGATAGATGCCCTCGAAATAGCCGATAAGCCGGCCATCAGGCACTGTCATGGGCAGTAGCACACGCATATAGACCTGTCCGTAAATGAGTAACTTCTTGTAAACAAATGAATTGTCGTTGGGGAAGGCATGTCCGTAGCGGTCAAAAATGGCGCCGATGGCCGTTAGCCCCGAATGTGACAATTCAGCGACTTTTTTCCGGTAAGGACTATGGATCTCCGACAGAATGAAATTTCCCCCGGAAAAGTCGCGCCGACTGTCTATGAACGTCTTTAATTGCGACTCGATTAGCTGTTTGTCCGGTTTCGATTTGCTCAACTCACCGGATACCAATGCCGCAATCAACACTGATTCATGGCGAGCTGACCCAACCAACAGCTCATCCATTTGCTCTAGCTGATAAAAAAGAGCTGCGCCGCCAAGGCCTAAGGAAAGGAGAATTGCCGCGAGACTAAAGCGAATTAACAGGGTTTTGCGTAGCCGGTAAATATCGGAAAAGGCTAATAACTGACGTATGCGTTGAATAACACCCAAGGTAGGTGATTCCGACAGCGGGGCAATGGAGAAGACGGAACGTTGCTGCATGCTAGGTTTTAATAAGGTCCAAACATAGGGCTTACCGGAAAGTATGGAGCTGGTTATTTCTCAAAGCCTATATCGGCATAGAAAAACAATCCTTTAAGGATTTATGCCAAGTCGGCAGGGTGGTCAAATTGCCCATAAAGCCATCTCGTAGCATTTGGCTTGTCAGGCTCACAGCACAGCGCTTTCGGCCTGATTGGGGCCGTTATCATAGTGCGCATAATGTATATTATGTCAAATAGACCGGCGCAGGCTGGCACGGAATCTGCTCGACTTTCTCCCGGTTTGACAAGGAGAAAGAACAATGAACAAGGAAATATCAGCGACGGCGCTACGCCATGCCCGCTTGACTGCGGGGATCTCGATTGACGATGCAGCCGGGTACTGTGGCAAACATCGCACCACCTGGGCACGCATGGAGGCCGGGGCCTCGCGGGTTTGCCAGGTATGCTACCGACTCATGGAGATATTGGGCGGGATGATGCCCTGGGACGGCTGGAGCGGCTGGGAAATACGGGGGGGCACGTTGTATCAGCCCGGCACCTTTAGCCGCGGGCTATTGCCTGGGCACCTGGTCGCGGTGGATTGGACCAGGGAACTGGTCAGGGAGTTGGGAAAAGACGTGGCGCAGCTCCGTGGGGAGCTGCAGCGAGAAACGGCCCCGCAGCGGGACCAGCAAAAAAGCCGGATATTGGCCATGCCAACGTACCGGCCCCGGCGAGATGTCGCCTCTCAGGGCAATCTGAGCCCTCGAATTTCGGCGATTTGTGCCTAGCGGCGGCGGGTGCGCCTTTTCTTGGTGACTTTGGTGCGCCTGCCGTTGCAGCACTGCTTGTATCCCTTTTTGAATCGACCTGAGGCAGTGCGCCCCGTGCGTGCTGTCTTTCTTTTTCGTGCCATGCTTAACACTCCTTCGGGTAATGCTGGGTGATATGCGCCCGGAAATCACTGCCGAGCACGTCCACATCCCGGCGCAAATATTTGACCTCAACGCGGATGGCGGCATAGGCCGCGATCCCTGTCACCGCCCCGGTGATAATCCCCGTAACGACTGCGCTGATAATTGCCAGCCAGAAATCCATCACTTAGCCCGCCCCCGATCTTTTTCCCAGCTACGCATCACCCCAAGCCCTAGCAGCGCCAGCACCAATTCAGAGATCACATCCGTTGGCAGCGTTGGCCCTGGCTCCCCGGTCAGCCATTGCAACCAGGGATTGATCAGAAACGTATTGGCCAGGCCCACCCCGCAAACCCACAAAATGAATGGCCTGGCACCTGCCACGAAGATGGTCCGGTGCTGGGCCTCAATCTGATTGATTGCCGCCTGGAGTTTCCCCGGCTCCTGTCTGAGACGTTCCATCACCGCATCGGCCTGGGCTTTTTCCTCGCCCGAAGTATGCAGCTCGTCTATCACCCCGCCGATGGCCGTCACGGCATCGGTAACGGGCTTGCCCAGCAGCCAGTTGAGCATCAGGACACTTCCCGCAGTTGATCCACCA
>JAJFJT010000021.1 GCA_021773795.1 Gammaproteobacteria bacterium
GAACACCGTCCAGGTGACTCAATAGCACCGCTTTTGCTTTAAATTCTTCCGTGTATCGCCAGGTCCTTCTTGGTTGATTGTATCTTGGCATCGAACACACTCCTGTTAGGGTTTGGTGTCCGTTTTATCGGGGGACGATCAGCGTCGGCTGGATTTGCCTTGTTATACGGTGCCATTGCGGTTCTTCAAATGACCACATTCGGCCACCAAAAGTGGTCATTTAATAATGCTACACTTCTGGTTGGCTTTTCAGCAAAAAAACTTTAACCCTGTTTCGACCATCTTCCTTGGCTAAGTACAATGCATTATCGGCATGTTCGATAAGAGATGACGAAAAAGTGCCTTTGTTAGGTGTGATTGAACTAACACCTACGCTAATGGTGACTACATCACAGATATTTGACAGCTCATGTGGAATGCTTAATTGGTAAATTTCTTCACGGCATTTTTCAGCCAATTGGGCCGCCGGTGCCATACCTGTGTTTGGCAAAAGTAATGCAAACTCCTCTCCACCATAACGAGCACACAGATCTACAGCACGTTTTGACAACTCAGCCAGCTTTTGTGCAACTTTTATCAGGCATTCATCGCCAGACTGATGACCATTGTGATCGTTGTATAGCTTAAAATAATCGATATCGATCATAATCAATGAAAGGGGATGCTGTCCACGAATGCACCTGTTCCATTCCAGATTAATTCTTGTATCGAACATTCGTCTATTTGCGATACCAGTTAGTCCGTCCTGAAGAGATAGCGCTTCCAGTTTCTTGTTTAGTTCCTGCAGGGCTTGTTCATTCTTTTTGTGATCGGATATGTCATGCCATACGCAGAAAAGATGATCAGTATCTTTGATAGTTATTTTAGACAGAGTTACATCTACCGAAAAGCATTCACCATTACTGCGGCAATATTCCCATTCAAAATGATGAGAGCCTTTGCTTTTCGCTATGGCCATCATCTCGATGGCTTTGTTCAAAGATCTTTGTCCATCTGGTTGCAATTCAGGAGAAAGCTCAGACGGATGAGTGGAGGCTAATTCTTGAATACTGTCGAGTTTTAGGGTTTTGGCTGCAGAATCATTGCACAATATAAAATAACCATTTTCATCAATAATCCACATTGGATCAGGAGATGTATGGAACATCGCCTTAAACTTGGTTTCGTTCTCCATGAGCATTTTGGTTCGTAGGGCAAGTTCCTCTTTTTCTCTTTTTTGCTTAGTAATATCGTGAACTGTACCCATCATCCGAACTGGAGTGCCAAAGCTGTCAAACTTCACCTCACCAATTTCACGAACAACCCATTCTTCTCCATCATTTCTAATGATTCTATGTTCAATATCGTAGGGGCTGCCAGCTAAAGCACTGTTCACACTCTTTTGAACCATAGTTTTATCATCTGAATGAACAAAGCTTAAAAATGCCTCATATGTTTCTTTAAACGCTCGTGGCTGAACTCCGAATATCCTGTAAATCTCATCTGTCCAAAAAAGCTGATTGTTAGTAATATCCCAATCCCAACTTCCCAAATGTACGATCTGCTCGGCCTTTTCCAGGGTCTCCAAGGTTAATCTCTTCTCATGTTCAGAAACCATGAGTTTGAGTGTGATTTCGATAATTCGAGCAAAACGAGCAATGATTTCCTTTTCATCGTCTGTGGCAGATTTTTCCTGTTTATCGAGAATGCAAAAGGTTCCAAACGGGCTTCCATCTGGCCAGTTAACGGGTACGCCATAGTAAGGAATCATTCCCAAATCTATGTCAGGATTATGATCCCAAACAGGATCCTTGAGTGCATTAGGAACATGAAGATGGCGCTGGGTTTTTATTACTGTTTCACAATATAGTTTTCCTTCCAGGGGGGCTGTCTCTGATACCTGATATGGTGAGCCTGGATGATCGGAAGAAGAAATTACTTCCATAGTATCGATGTTTATCCGCATCAATAGCGCAGAAGGGACATTACAAAGCTTTGCAACAAGGTCAGTAATATCTTGCCATTCTATGAACATTCGAGGATCTATATCAGGCTTTCTCATTATTTTTATAATATATTAATCTCATATTGTTGACTATCTGCTTTGATTAGAAATCAGATATCGGCCATGCCTACAAGCGGTTGATGCGCCGTATAACGCTACGCTCGGCGGGAATTTGAGAGCGATAGCGAACAACTTTTCCGTAGCAGCGACTTGTTAGAATTGTTACTTTCACTCACTTATTCAGCCCAATAACTAAGAGCGATAATATTGAATATGCCATAAGATAGAGCTGAATTTTCAGATAAAACTCATATTTTTTAGAATACATAGCGACTTTTTCAACTGCATCTAAGTAATTTTCCCTTGCGTTATCTGAAAAGTAATTACCGTTTGAAATTTTAGAAAAAAGATTTTCATCGACATCGTTAATTTGGCCGAACCATGCCTGAGCCTGCAAGCTATTTAGAAAATTCTTTTGCCTACGTTCATTATGAATTGAGGCATTGACAAAATATCGAACAAAACCCGACAGCAAAATAGTAACAACCAAACATAGTTTAATGCTGGAAATGAGATATGTAGCTGTTATACATGGTAGCCATGTGAACTCTAATATTTTGGTAGATTGAGTGAGTAAAAGACCGAAACCAGTAGAAGCAAATGCAGAAACTCAAATAGAAAAATTGAGGGCATCTAGGGCTGTTTTAACACCTAACTCAGAAGCCTCTCCAAAGAGAGAAATTGACTTTTCGATAGAATCATTTGATATGTCTGTTTTCATAGATGTTGATGTTCTGTAGAAATTCTAACAGGATTTATGTGGAAAGAATTCTCGTTTAATGATTAATGCCGATTCGGCAATAATCAGATTAGCGCACACACCACATGGATTAATGTTTTTCTCCATAACAGTAATACTCCTTGTTTATCAACATGTTAAAACCTTTCCTGTCTTTCCTTTTGGTTATCTGAATATCCGTCGCTCCCGTATTATGTCGAAACCTTTCCACATAATCCGATTGGCATAGCCAACGCTCACGACTACTGTTTATATACACAACATCTAAAGATGCCAAGGAGGGCTAACGAGGGCGAATTGCACTGCCTTTGTTCCCTGGATTACCCGTTGTCACGGGTAATGACGTAGCTATGCTCCTGCGCGCCAACCAATGATGAAGTAGTTATATTCCTGCTCGCCGCCAGCGGGTGTCAGGTGCATATCGGTGAGGAAGTCGAGTACCAGCAAATCCTTCCCGAGTACGTCCTGTATTTTTTCCTCATCGTAACGCTCCACCGGGAGTCCGCTGCAAGACTTCGGCCCATGCAAGGAGAAGGTGCCGATGATAGCGCGGCCCTCTGGGGCCAGATGTTGCTTGAGCGCTGCCACGTATTTTTGCCGGTCCTGGGCATCAACCAAAAAATGAAACACAGCGCGGTCGTGCCAGATATCAAATGACTGCCCAAGCGCCAGTCGGGTGACGTCAACCACCCGGTAGTCGGGAATATCACCACGCTCCCCCAGGCGCTCACGCACGATGGACAAGGCCTTTTCGGAAATATCAACGAGGGTGATTTTTTTAAAACCTCGTTCAAGCAACTGGTCCACCAGCGCCGAGGCACCGCATCCGACCTCGATGACTGATTGCCCAGGCAAAGCCCCGATCAGATCAAACAATCTGAGTGAGACTCCAGGGGATTCCTGATACCACCCGACTTCCCGATGGTCCCGGCTTTGATAGACTTTTTCCCAGTGCTGTTCACGTTGGGTCATAAAAAAACGCCTACCCAACCGGAAAACAGCGGATTGAACACCCTATACCTGATAAGGCACACGGACACCGGGGTGATCCTCCGGGAAATCGCGGGTATTCCGGCTCACCAATAGACATGAGCGGGTCATGGCAGTTGCCCAGATAATGGCATCGGGCAAGCGGAGGCGTTGTCCCCGTCTCAGCTGTACCGCTTTTTTAGCAATATCCGGATTCAAGGAGATGAGTGTAAACCGCTCCAGAAAGCCCCTAATCAGGCCCTCTTCACGCCCGTTCTTAGCGCCCACCAGCACCTCCATCCAACTGATAACACTTATCTCAGGCTCATCATAACGGGCGATCTCGAGGCGTGCTGCCTCAACACCATTCAGATAATCGATGAGAATATTGGTATCGAACAGCGCCTTCACGACGACCATTCATCACGCAAACCATCTTCATAACTCAAGGCGTCCTGCGCACGATCTCGCCAAAGCGCAAAAGCTTCATCACCATCGGGCCGTCGGTGCCTGCGCAATAAATCTCTAACGGCTCGCCGAATCGCCTCGGCGCGGGAGATATGCTCCCGGCTACAGAGTTCTTTGAGTTGATGGAGATCCTGCTCTGGAATTTCAATGATAGTACGCATGACGACATCATGCGACGGCATCAGATGCATATCAAGCCGTGCGACCCTTTTATCCAGGAAAACTACATACGATGTGGCTTGTAGGTAATGCCATTAGCCTCTTGCAGTTCCCGCACATAGCGAATGATTAAATCGACCTGACGCTCTGATACTTGAGGCACGGGCGCCATATTGCCAAAACGCCAATGGTGCTGACGCACCCCGCGTTTGGCCGCCAGCCGAAAGGACGGATCGGCATGATGGCCGGGATTATAGATGTCATGCAACAGCGGCGGCCCCTGTTCCGTGCCCATGGCGTTTTCACCGTGACACTCGACACAATACTTATCAAATGAACGCTTGCCTGCAACCGCTCGGGGTGAAAATTCGGGCACGCTTATCGATGCCGTTTTCACGGCATCAGGAGACCAATCACCCCGCCACATCGTGCCACCCACTATAGCCGTGACGGCCACAACAAGCCCGAGAATCCTGCCTTGTTTGTTCATTTTCACACCCGATCCCTCGCAAAAAAATAGCTGGCTGACTAAATAAGTCTGTCCTCAGATCGGGAGTTCGCAGGCAAACGTATCGGCCTGAGTTTATCCTGTGGAAATGCGGACCAAGTAATTTTTATAGTCGTGCTGGACAGAATGGAACGACAGGGTAGCTAATAAACTCCCTATACTTGTTCCCCTACAGATAACACCGACCCTCGCCGCCCTTCCAGCAAGCCGTCGGTCAGCGACAGCGTACTGAAGACCGAGATGAGGGTGGACGTAAAGATGAAGTGGATGCAGCCCCAGCCCGAAACTTTTACCACTGAAGCCGCACTTCCCGCACGCTTTTTGCCGAACTGCGATGCACAGTCATCGTGATTCCATTCTCTTTCAGGACTGTTCCCGCGTGTGGTACGGAGTGCATCCTGGCAAGAAGCAGGCCTGCCAGAGTGGCGTAGTTACCCGGCAGTAAGTCGATCTCGAGTGTCTCACACAGCTCATCCACTTCGATGCGTGCGTTGACCATGTAATCCTTCGCCCCGAGCTTCTTGAGCCAACGGGGTGACTGGTCTGAATCGCTGTCATATTCGTCCTCAATGTTTTCCACCACTTCTTCCATGATATCTTCCATGCTCACGATGCCTTCGGCGCCACCGAATTCATCGATAACGATGGACACCACCGTTCCTTCCTCCCGCATTTTGAGCATCAATTCCCGGATACTCTTGGATGCGGGAACATACAGGGCAGGTTTTACATAGCCCTCGATGGATTCCTGCGGGTCCACGTCGAGCAAATCCAGCGTGTGCAGAATACCTGCGATCCGATCCACACGCTGCTCGTAGACGGGTAGCCTGACATGCGATTTTTCGGCAGAAACCTTCATCGCTTCTCCACAGCTGATGCCTTTTTCAACCGCCACCACCTCGATCAGGGGCCGCATCACTTCCTGGACCGTGGTTTCGGAAAAGTTGAACATGCGCTTTATCATGCTCTGTTCCATCGGCTGAATATCGCCCGTATCTGTTGCCGGCATTTGCAGCATGGTGACGATCTCTTCTCGCAGGGTAAAAGGGTTCTTTTCAGAACCGCCAGCCAGTTTTGCCAGCAGCTTGGTGAGAACACTAAAGATGAGGAGAATCGGATAGAAAAGCAGGGAAAAGAATCTCAGGGCATAGATGATGTAAGGAGTGATCGTATCTGCGCGCTGTTGAAATACGCTCTTGGGTACGATTTCTCCGAAGATCCAGATAAGCGGGGCCGCCACGCCAATGGCTATCCAGCTGCCATTCTCCCCGAACAGGTGAATCATCAGCGCTGTCACCATGGTGGTGTTCGTGACTACCGAAATGTTGGTTCCCACCAGTGTGGTCGACAGCAACCATTCCGGTCTTTCAAGCATCTTCAGTGCGAGCTTTGCACCCTTTGATCCCTTTGCCGCCTTGTGCCGCAGTTTGATTTGATCGGCACTGATGACACCCATCTCCGAGCCAGAAAAGAAGCCTTCGAACAGCAGGCAGAGCACGATGATCAGCAATGTTGTAAAAACATCCATTTCAGCTCATATCCTTCTTTTCAGCGGGTCTGGACAGTTCCGGTTCCCGGGCTTCAGTTTCTCCGGGACTGGACCCCGCCTCCCGGGATATTGAGTCCTGTTCTTTTTCTTCCCCGTTTGCTTCTAGCTGTTCAAGATGCAGATTAACGATTCGGTTTTGTGAAACTTTTTTCACGGTAAACCTGTAATCATCGATGATGATTGATTCACCCTCCGATGGAAGCTCGCCAAACTCGTGCAGGACGAATCCGGCCAGGGTTTCCATTTCACCGCCGATGAAGCGGACTTTGAGCCATTGATTAATCTCTTCCAGGGGTATATTTCCGTCTGCGCTATAACAATAGTTACCCAGATTCTGAATCTTGAACTCTTCATCCGAGGGACTGGGTATGTCCCCGAAGATGCATTCCAGAAGATCCTCCATGGTAACCAGCCCGGTGATGCCGCCATATTCATCCACCGTCAGTGCGAATGAGCGTTTTCTGTCACGAAAACTGTCAAATAACTCGAGGGCAGGTTTGGTTTCAGGTACGAAATAGGGTTCCCTGAGCAGTTTGACAAAGCGGTCACGGCTGCTATCGAGCCGGCTGAGATCAATATTGAGAAGATCCCTGGCGTGGAGAATACCGATCACATTGTCGCGATGATCCTGGAAGACCGGGTACCGGGACTGACGGGTATTCCGGCGCAACTCGAGAATATCAGAGATGGGCATGCCCACGGATATGAAGGTAATGTCGGCACGGGGGGTGAGGATATCGTCAAGGCTCTTGTTGCCCAATTCGAAAATCTGGTCGATGAACTGGGCCTCCATGTGATCCAGCACCCCTTCTCCGACCGCTTCGCGAGCCAGGGTACGGACCATGTCTTCAGTAACGATGTTGCCCCGTAAACGCTCCTTGCCAACGATGAGGGTGGTGAACCATTCCGAAATGCCTCTCACCGCCCATCGTATCGGGGTGATCATGCGGGCGAAAATATCGATCGGCCGGCTTTCAAAACTTGCGAATGCAACATTGTTCCTGACGGCCAGCGTCTTCGGAGTGATTTCACCGATGAGCAGCAGGACCGGCACCATGATGAACAGGTTAAACAGCTTGTTCTCGGCGCCGAATAGCTGGATCACCATAGTGGCGGAGATCACCGATGCTGCGACATTCACGAATTCGTTGCCAATGAGTATGGTAACAATCAAACGCCTGGGTTCAGCCAGCATCCGCTCGATCAGTCCAATCCGGGGATTACCATCCCGATGCATCTGATCCAGCTGTCGACTGTTCAATGAGAACATAGCTGTTTCGGAGCTGGAGAAAAAACCGGAAAAGCCCAACAGCAGGATGAAAAGAATCAACTCCAACCAAAAAGCCAGATCCACGCTCTGTTACCTCGTTTATTTAATTGGAAAGAGAACTGATTATGAAAATCATGGGTTCTGGCGAGTACCTGAAGGAACGCACATTGTTCCATAAGATGTCGTCAGGCTGAATAGGCGTGTGGTCGGCGATGAGCGGTATTTCCATCCCAACTCCGGAGCACCACAGAAATAGCCGGAAGGTCGGTTGGGATGCTTCAAGCTGCTCCCAAGCGCGCCCTACAATTATTCCCCTACAGATAACACCGACCCTCGCCGCCCTTCTAGCAAGCCCACAGTCAGCGACAGCAACGGCAACGGCAGAATAATGGCAGACAGCGCCAGGTCACCGATCACTACCGAGCCAAGGCCACGGTAAAGCTCTGAACCCGCCCCCGGAGAGAACACCAGCGGCAGTATGCCGAACACTGAGGTGAGAGTGAACATGAAGATCGGGCGGATACGGTTGCGCGCCGCCACCTCTTTTACTTGAACACCGTCCAGGTGACTCAATAGCACCGCTTTTGCTTTAAATTCTTCCGTGTATCGCCAGGTCCTTCTTGGTTGATTGTATCTTGGCATCGAACACACTCCTGTTAGGGTTTGGTGTCCGT
>JAJFJT010000022.1 GCA_021773795.1 Gammaproteobacteria bacterium
GCCCGTGGGGGCACTTGCCGCCTACGCGGCGCTGGCCTTTATCTTTCTTATCGGACTGGTACAGGAGCTGTTTTACGGCTTTGGACACCAGCAGGTGTATTCCGCGCTTTCCGCCTTGCCCGCCTGGCGGGTTATTGGCGCGCCCACCCTGGGGGGATTGCTGGTCGGAATACTGGTCTGGCGTTTCATGCCCGGTCGCAGGAATTACGGCCCCGCCGATGTCATGCAGGCGGTACGCGAGCACGACGGAAAAATGCCGATCAACGTCGGACTGGGCTCAGCGGCCATCAGTATTCTTTCTATCGGCGCCGGCGCCTCGGTCGGCCGCTACGGGCCGGCAGTACATCTGGGAGCAAGTCTCAGTTCCTGGGTCTCCCGGCACTTCAAGTTCGAGCGCAGCCAGCACTTGGCAATACTTGGCTGCGGAGTCGCCGCCGCCATAGCCGCATCTTTCAACGCCCCGCTGGCGGGCGTGGTGTTTGCCCACGAAGTCATCCTGGGCGCCTATGCCCTGCGCGCCTTCGTGCCCATCATTATCGCCTCCGTCACCGGCACCGTGGTCGCACGCGCCCATATGGGTGACTTTTCCATTTTCGCCATGAGCGACTATGAAATTCTCTTCAACCACGAATACCTGTTATTCGCCCTGGTCGGCGTGCTCGGAGGCGGGTTGGCCATCCTCTTCATGAACAGCATGAATCTATCGACCCGCCTGGTTGCCCGGACATCCGTTCCGCTATGGGCACGCCCCATGATTGGCGGCTTTATACTGGGCCTGCTTGCGCTGGCATTTCCCCAGATCATCGGCCTCGGCGACGAGGCTATACACGATGCCTTTGGCCAGCTGTTTCCCCTGTGGCTGCTGCTGGCGCTGGTAGTCATCAAGCTGATTGCCACCTCGGTCAGCTTCGCCTTTGGCTTCGGTGGCGGCGTCTTCGGCCCCGCCCTCTTTCTCGGTGCCATGCTCGGCAGTGCCTTTGGCAATATCCTCACGCTGGTAATGCCGGATGCCATATCACCGCCTGCGATCTACGCGGTAGCGGGAATGAGCGCGGTGATCAGTTGTGTCATCGGGGCACCGCTGGCGACTATTCTGATCGCCTTTGAATTAACCACCAGCTACTCTCTGACCACCGCCGTCATGCTGGCCGTGGTTCTCGCCAGCATGGTATCGCACCGGTTTTTTCCCTACTCGTATTTTAACTTTCAGCTGCAACAGCGCGGCATAGATGTCAGCGTCGGCAGAGAGGTGGGCATTCTGAAATCCCGTCTGGTCACGGAGGTGCTCTGTAAGGAGTATCTGAGTATCGGGACTGGCGCTACCGCGGTCGAGATCCGGGACATTCTATTGAGGAAAAATGAACGCGAACTGCTGGTTGTCGACGACGCCGGGAAACTCATCGGCCAGGTCACCCTGTACGATGTCGTCAAGGCCTGCCATGATGGCGAGGCCGACACTCTGGCCGGCGACCTTGCGACCCTGCCCGACATCATCATCGAAGGGGATTCCCACCTGCACGCGACCATGCAATCCCTGAACGAGTTTGTTGGCATCAGCGTTCCGGTTATTGATGACCGTGAGCACATGAAACTGCTGGGCATCATCTTCGAAAACAGCGTTATCAGCGCTTACAACGAAGCGGTGGAACAGGCTCGGGACGAAGAGCGTGGACTCGTTTAACGAACCACTGCTGTCCCGTTAACTCCCGTCATTCCGGGCAGGGTTTTTTGCTGACCCGGAATCCAGGTTTTTCAACCTCTTAAGAACACCGGGTCAAGCACGGCATGACGAATGTTAGCTAACGGGACAGCAGTGTTAACAGACAGGAATATCTTTACCCCACGAGCAGAGCCTGCTAGGCCCGTACCCAAAGAAAGAACAGAGCAGGCACCAGAATGCACAGCGTCCACAGCCCATACTTCAGCCGGGATGAGCTGGGTGAAAGCAGGGCCATCGCAAGGCCAATGAAGCCGATGAGGGCCATGGGATAGGCCAATATGACAGCAGGCCCCCAAGCGCTTTGCGCCTCCCCGGCATCTTCGAGCGCATAGTAACCAAAGCAGGCGACGGCCGGGATCGCCAGAACAACAATCACCCGAACAAGCCACTCTGGAAGACGCGGTGTAGTCATACGAACCCCGAAACCCCGGATCATGAGCCAGGGAAGCTCAAATTATTTCGTCATTCCGGCCGAAGCGAAGCGGAGATTTGACCAGGGATGGTCTTATGACGCGAAACACAAGGATGTGCGAGAGCGGCCCCCGGAATCCAGATCATATGAATCAACAGCTTCCCTGACAGTGTAACCGGGGAACAATTCCCGCTGCAGCAGCACGCAGTTCAGCCCATATGGCTCGCAGCGTGTTCTCGCCTGCTATATTGCCCCGGTGAAAAATTTCGATGTCATTATTCTCGGTGGCGGTGCCGCCGGACTCATGTGTGCAATAGCCGCCGGGCAGCGTGGCCGGCGCGTGCTCGTGCTCGAAGGTTCCAACAAGGTCGGCAAGAAGATACTCATGTCCGGTGGCGGGCGCTGTAACTTCACCAACTTATATTGCGAGCCTTCCAATTTTATTTCCGCCAATCCACATTTTTGCATCTCTGCCCTGAGCCGCTATAGCCCGTGGGACTTCATTGCGCTGGTGGAAAAACATGGCATCGCCTATCACGAGAAAACCCTCGGCCAACTGTTTTGCGATCACTCGTCAAAAGACATCCTCGCCGCACTGACGACTGAATGTGAGCAGGCAAATGTCCACATACTGACGGACAGTGAAATTAGCTCGGTGGTACATCAGCAGCGCTATATCGTGAGCTGCCGTCATGATGACTTTTCCGGCGAATCACTGGTGCTTGCCACTGGCGGACTGTCCATTCCGAAAATGGGGGCCACTGATTTCGGTTACCGTCTGGCGAGGCAATTCGGGCTGAAGGTACGCACTACCCGCGCCGGCCTGGTGCCATTTACATTTTCCGGCGCCATGGGCGCTGTCATGGCACGGCTATCCGGTGTCAGCTTGCACGCCACCCTTGAGGCCGGTGATGTGGCATTCACCGAGGGCATCCTGTTTACCCATCGCGGCCTCAGCGGCCCTGCCGCGCTGCAGCTGTCCAGTTACTGGAAACCGGGGAAGGATATTCGCCTCAACCTGTTACCCGGGCACGATGCAACAACACTGCTGTTGAAAGCCAAGGCGACACAGCCCAGAGCGCTCTTGCGAACGGTGTTGTCAGAGCTTCTGCCACGGGCTTTGGTGCTGGAACTGGAGCCGCTTTTCTGGCCCGCATCCGCACAAGTACCACTGGCTGAAATTTCCGACGATGTGTTAAAGCAGGTGGCGAAACAGCTAAATGCCTGGATATTAAGGCCCGCCGGCACCGAGGGTTACCGCACGGCGGAGGTCACTCTAGGCGGCATCGACACCGACGAATTGTCATCCAAGACCATGGAATTCAAACGCCAGCCCGGCCTTTACTGCATCGGTGAAGTCGTCGATGTCACCGGCCATCTGGGTGGTTTCAATTTCCAGTGGGCCTGGGCCTCCGCACAGGCCGCAGGCCAGGTTGCATGAAGCCAATCTGGAAAGACAAGGCAAAGGATCTGCGCTAGGCTGTCTATTATCTGGTCAAGGGTCTCACGGAATGAACCGCTCATGACATCTGCCCGACACCATTTCATCTTGGCCCTATCCCGCGGCGTGGAGCCCTACCCGGCTCACCAAATACTGCACGCGAATGACCCTCGCGAGGTTTCGCTACTTCAATCCGATTATATGGAAAGATGGCGACATAATACGGGAGAGACAAAAAGTCCGATTATCAAAAAGAACGTCGGAGTGGTTTTTAACATATTGATAAATAGAGGATATTTATGTTTTGGAGAGAAGCATGGACACATTGAGCGTATGTGCCAATCCGTTTATTGCCGAATCGGCATTAATCATTAAACGAGCCAACTGTCCACATAAATCCTGTTAGCTGTAGGAAAGAAAATGGATTCTTCTGAACAAATACTAAAAAGGGCAGGAATTGCACTATTAATTGTTGGCATTATCGACATTGGTGTAATGATTTACTGCATTACTAATAAAATTAGTTACTCTTCTAGTTTCAATATATTTGCTGTTATTGCTGGCATATTTCTTATGAGAGGCAGTATACGCACAGCTAGAATAGTTACTTTCTTTAGCGCTTTCATGCTTGCTGGTTTTCTCGGTCTTGTAGTAATTTTTCCATTTATGGAGCCATTTGAATTAAAAGCTATCACTTTTAAATTAAATCCTATTTCCACAGTTCTTTCTTATGTTTTTATGTTCGTGGCTATAGGCTTCGTTTATTGGGTATATAAAAACCTTGCAAGTGAGCCTGTGATGACCGCAAGAAAAGAAGCAGGCCTCAGTTACGGAGTTCCAAAACTAGCATTTGGGTTCGGCGGAGCATTAGTAATTGGTCTATCCATAGCAATGTATTCCTTAAACAACGGTTCAAATGCAGAAATTGCCAAAGCAAAAGCTCTAGAGCAACTTGGAGATTCGTACAAATATCATGTTACAGCCATGAATTTTTCCGGCAATTATGCAAGCGCTCGTCTCACTGCTTACCGTGAGGGTGAAATCAAGGAGCTTAGTGTTGAGTGGAATGAATAAAACAGCTAACAAGGCGCTCGTTCGGACGCAAACTACGCTGCGCTTCGTTTGCGCCGCACAGCTAGGTCGTTATGTTCTAAAGCGCTGAACGGAACCTATTTTCAAGCAAGACATGAGCTACAAAATTCTCGATAAAAACAACAAAGAAGAGGTGGCGGGCCTTTTCAAATCCGTCTTTTCTTCATCCGAGGGAGAAAAAGAAGGCGAGCTGATTGGTAACCTTGCATCGCAACTGTCTTCAAGAACTGATGATCAGGAAATAATTTGTATTGGCGCTTATGAAGACGAATCAATTGTCGGGGCGATTTTTTTAACTCATCTTGGATTTAATGAGCCCGTCACTGTTTACATGCTTGCTCCTGTAGCAGTTAGCACAAAGCATCAGGGGAAAGGCATCGGGCAGGCGCTAATCAGGCATGGATTGAATGAGTTGAAAAATCGATCTATCGCTGTAGTCGTCACATATGGTGACCCCTCTTTTTACTCCAGGGTAGGATTTCAAGCCCTATCAGAAGATGTTATCCAGGCGCCGCTGAAACTTTCAATGCCGGAAGGCTGGCTGGGCCAGTCCTTAACGGGTGAGCCAATTCCAACCATCAATGGGCGTCCCGAATGCGTAAAGGCATTCAACGATCCTGTTTATTGGTAATGACAGAAACACAAGAGGAATCGTCGTGGAAACAATTGCAGTAGTACAGGAATCTCCGGCTTTCCTTGATCGTGAGAAAACGATTGCGCTGGCCATTGAATTGGTCGAAAAAGCCGTTAAGGGTGGCGCCAGGCTGATTGTGTTCCCGGAGGCTTTTATCTCGGGATATCCCGCATGGATATGGCGACTGCGACCGGGAGGTGACTGGTCACTTAATGAAGAGTTGCATGCACGCCTGCTGGACAGCTCGGTCAACATCAGCGCCGGCGACCTGGATCCTTTATGTATGGCCGCGAAGGCACATAACGTCACAATAATCTGTGGCTTGAACGAAAGAGACGGTGATCTCAGCCAGGCTACCGTCTACAACACGGCAGTTGTTATAGGCAATGATGGCACCATTTTGAATCGGCATCGGAAGCTGATGCCCACAAACCCGGAACGAATGGTTTGGGGCTTCGGTGATGGAACCGGCCTGAATGTCATCGACACGCCGGTCGGCAAGGTCGGGACATTACTGTGCTGGGAAAACTACATGCCCCTGGCGCGATATGCACTCTACGGGCAGGGCATACAACTCTATGTAGCGCCAACCTACGACTGTGGTGATGACTGGATCGGCACCATGCAGCACATTGCCAGGGAGGGGTGCTGCTGGGTTATCTCCTGCGGCGTTGCGCTGACGCGAAGCGATATTCCGTCCGATTTCCCCGAGAAGAGCACAATCTACCCGGACTCCGAAGACTGGATAAACGCTGGCGATTCCGCTGTCATTGCACCCGGCGGGAAAATTGTGGCTGGCCCGATGAGAGAGGCAAAAGGGATTCTGTTTGCCGAGGTGGATCCGAATAGTACGGTCAGTGCCAAACGCGCTCTCGATGTGGCAGGGCATTACTCACGGCCTGACATTTTTAGCTTGAGCGTCAACAGACAGGCCCAGAAGCCCGTGGTATTCAGGTAGTTGAGGATACTGCTGACCCGGAATGACGGGAGCCTTTTTTGATTTTCTTGTTTCCCACGCTTCTATGCTTCGTTCTGCCCTTTATCAATAGGGCTGCTAACCGAATTTTCCGAAAGTTAACGAGACAACAGTGAGTTTAGGAATAAATATAGCTTGGACGTTACAGAAACCTCCGGACATATTCAGTGACAAACAAGAAGCCTCTCAACTTTCAGATCTGGCGTCTCTGATTTCGTCGTCCAGCGTCCTTATCTGGTTGATGATAAGGAGCAGTTTCCGACCATTTTGGGTCAGGGAATATTCTGTTCTGGGTGGAACTTCCGCATATATCTGCTTGGATAACAAACCATAGCCAGTCAGTTTGCGTAGTCGCTCCGAGAGCACCTTGGTGGAAATTCCCTGGATGTGCCGTTCCAAAGCACCCGGACGCGCAATGCCAGCAGCAACGGCCTGCAGAACCGATACCGACCACTTGCATCCCACTACGTCTTCGAGCTGCCGGTAAACAGGCTTTGTCGATGAGGCCATTTTTTTATTTTCCTTAGTTTCCGGCAAGTTACACCAAAAAGTGGGTGGGGCACCAGAAAGTGCCTGCTATACGGCGGCCATCCTTGCTCCTAACCTAGCTGCGTGCTTGAGGCACTCACCGAAACACAGTCAGGAGTAAAACCTTATGAAGACCAAAGCCATTTTTTACCACGCCGGATGCCCAGTATGCATTGCCGCCGAACAAAACGTAGCCGATGCGCTTGACCCATCCAGATACGATATTGAAGTGGTCCATCTCGGTACGGATAACTCGCGTCTGAGTGAGGCAGAGTCCGCCGGCGTCAAGTCTGTCCCCGCCCTCGTTATGGATGGTGCGGCATTTCATATCAACTTTGGCGCAGGTATTGAAGCGTTGAAGTAGGGTTTTTATTGTACTTGTAGCACCGGGGGTGCCTGTCTCAAGACGGGCACCCTTTTTAATTCAGCGGATTTAGGGAAGCTCTGATTTATTCTGGGCGCAAGATATGAGTCCACGAATAGATCAGAGCTTCCTTAGATCATAAACCGGGTGTAGAAGCGCTCAACCACATCGATAAATTCCCCCGGCATTCTTTTCCGCACCTCGTGAACAATGGCCTCCGGGACACCGCCGTAGAAGGGCTCGGCGATGCCGCCGGCAATACAGGCCTGGGTATCGCTGTCGCCACCGAGAGAGATGGCTTTGCGCAGCGTGTCCTCAAAATCCTCCCCCTCCAGAAAGGCGATGATCGCCTCGGGAACCGAGCCCTGGCAGGACACGTCGAAGCGGTAATTCGGGCGAATTTCATCCAGGGTGCGCTTCAGATCGTAGCCAAAGCGCTGTTCCAGTTCCGTTCGGATGGTGGCCTTGTCCTCACCTTTGCGGGCAAGAAAGATTGCCAGCGCGGTGGCTTGTGCGCCCTTGATGCCTTCGGGATGGCTATGGGTTATCGTCGCGGAGCGTCTGGCCTCCCGCAGAACGGCATCGATTGAGTCCGCAGCAAAACCGACCGGGCTGACCCGCATGGCGGAGCCGTTGCCCCAGCTGTTATAGGGTGCGGGTTCCGCACTGAACAGCCATTGGATGAAGGTGCCACCATAGCCTGCATGGGGGTATTTTCGTCCCCAGCGTTGCAAGACCACGGCATAATTCCCATCGTCCAACAGTGCTTCGGCCACTGCAATGGTCAACACACTATCGTCGGTAAAGCAGGAGGATTGGGTGTAAAGCGGAAAATCAGTGGTTTTGATCGGTGCACCCTCATACACCGAGCCGGCGATATCTCCCGCGATGGCTCCCAGCATCTCCGACACCTCCCAGCAAAAATGAATCGGCAGCTTTAGCGGCGATGCAATGGAGTCACGTTGCCTTTCTGTAAAACCTGTAAAAACAAGGATGCAAATTCATCTGCGGGGATCGGCCGACTGTAGAGATAGCCCTGGGCAATATCACAGCCCTCTTGCAGCAAAAAGGCGCGCTGTGCCTCCGTCTCCACACCCTCGGCTACCACGCTCAACCCAAGGCTGTGGCCAAGTGCAATGACGGCACGTGCAATGGCCTCATCATCCTTGTCCTCGGGTATATCCCGCACGAAGGACTGATCCACCTTGAGCACATCGATAGGAAGCTTTTTCAGATAACTGAGGGATGAGTAGCCGGTACCGAAATCGTCAATGGCCAGGGTGACCCCGATCTGGCGCAAACGCTCCAGGGTGGCCACCGCCCACTCAGCCTTGCCCATGATAAAACCCTCGGTAACCTCCAACTCCAACAGGCTGGCCGCACAATCGGTTTCCAACAGTACGGTTTCCAGAGTTCCCACTATATCCCCGCGCTGCAATTGCTGGCCCGAGATATTGACCGCGATGCGCCCAAAATCATGGCCCGCCTGTTGCCAAGCACGCGCTTGGGCCGCGGCAGTACGCAACACCCATTCACCAATGGGCAGTATCAGGCTGATATCTTCCGCCAATGGAATGAACCGGGCGGGTGAAACAGGGCCGTGCTCCGGGTGTTGCCAACGCAGCAAGGCCTCCAGCCCCACCAGTGTGCCGCTGGCCATATCCATCTTGGGTTGGTAATAAAGCTCCATTTGCCCTCGTTCGATGGCCAAACGCAGATCACCCGCGAGGGCCAGTCGCTCGTTGGCGCTATGGGTCAGTTCCTGGGTGTAATACTGATAATTATCACGCCCTTGATCCTTGGCTCGGTACATGGCCGCATCCGCATTACGCATCAACGTGGCTGCATCCGATCCATCGCCGGGATACAGGCTGATACCGGTGCTGGCACTGAGATAAAGCGCGTGACCATCCAAATGAAAATTTTCCTTAAAGGCTGCATGCAATTTGTCCGCCACTGCCCCGGCATCCTCGGCGTGCGCCACTCCCTCCACCAATACCGCAAACTCATCGCCCCCGAGGCGTGCAATCATGTCTTCATTACGAAGCTGGCACTGCAAGCGTTCAGCCACCTGGCACAGCAACCGATCGCCAATACCATGACCCAGACTATCGTTAACGTTTTTGAAGCCATCCAGATCGAGGAATAACACGGCGACTTGGCTATTCACCCGGGAAGCATGGGCCAGAGCATGGTCCAGGCTGGCATTGAATAGCAGACGGTTAGGCAGCCCGGTCAGCGCATCGTGATGGGCCAGAAACTCGACTTTCTGCTGGGATTTTTTTATCCCGGTAATGTCCGACAGGATGGCCACGTAGTGGGTCAATTCACCTTGCTCGTTGCGCACCCCCTTGATGGTTTGCCACGCCGGGAAGATCTCCCCGTTCTTGTGGCGATTTAAAATCTCTCCCTGCCATTGATCCGTCTCTTCAAGCGCGTCCCACATGGCCTGATAGAAGCCTTCGTCATGCCGGCTGGATTTCAGCAAGCGTGGACTGGCTCCCAAGGCATCCAGCTCACTAAAACCGGTGATCTGGGTAAAGGCCTTATTGATGGCCACTATCTGCGCTGCCGCGTCGGTCACCATCACGCCTTCCAGGGCATGCTCAAACACCGCCGCCGCCAGCCGCAGGTGTTCCTCATTACGTCGGCGTACCGTGACATCCTGTAGCGTTCCCTGCATCCATACCGCCCGGCCTTTTGTGTCGAGGCCCACCTCCGCATGCTCATGCACGATACGCTCCTCACCGTCCGGGCGAATTATCCGGTGATCAAGAGCGTAGTGGCCGCCAGATTCCAGCGCCCCATCCACCGCACGCATGACTTTGCCCCGATCATCAGGATGCACCCGCTCCAGAAAGGCCTCGTAGCTCATCCCGAACTGCCGTGACCCCAAGCCAAAAATACGGTAGATCTCTTCAGTCCATTCCAGCCGTTTATCAGGGATACTCCAGTCCCAACTGCCGACATGGGCGATACGCTGTGCGTTTTCCAGGCGATCCCGGCTTTCTCCCAGCCGCTCCTTGGCCGCCTGTAAGCTTGCGGTATGGCCGCGCACAGAACGGAAATAGGCGGCAATCATAAAGCTGAGGCATAGGCCGATAAGAAACGGCAAGCCAAAATGCCAGCCAGACGGCTGATAGGCATGACCCCTGCTATAGGCCCGAATCAACCACTGGTGATCTGCCACAATGATGTGCCCCTCCATCTTTTGTGGCCTATGGAGCAACGTGCCCATATGGCTTTTGTGCTCCCTCAAGGATGCGCTACGGTATTCCATATTCCCATAATGGTGAATGAAATATCCTTCGCCAGCATTCCCCCCATCCTCCAGGTGAAGCTCTAGATCACCCGCTTGCATTCCCTCCATAGCGAGGGAAATCAGGGCTCCCATATCAAAGACGCCAGCGACGATGCCATCCACGTGTTGGCGCGAATCGTCCAGTCTGTGATCCACCAGATCTTTACCGTAGACCGGCTGTGCCACCAGGAAAAAAACCTCGCTCCCATCACTGTCAGGCGTGAACGGAAAGCTTGCAGCCTGCACATCGTTAGCAACAGCGTGCTGCAACACACCACGAAAGCGTGCATCCGCCCAGAGGTCATAGTCGTAAAGAGGAGGGAAAGGTGATGAAGACAGGGATACGGCATATTCCACCGGAAAATTTCCGTCACGCTTGGGAATCCACAGTAACTCTTGAATGCTGCGATCAAACCAGAGATTACGCTGGATAAAGGTGCGGAACTCTCCGGCGTTAACCTGCTGCGAGGCATAGAACAGCGCAACCAGTGACTGCACCGCCTGCAAGCGTGTATCCACCGACTTTTGCACCAGGGCAATGCGCTCCTGGGCGATTTGGTTAAAACGCGCCGTCTCCCTGGCCGCTTCTGAACCATACAGCCAAGCGGCAACCAGCCACGCCACACCGATGCCGACGAGTAGAATAATCACCAGGCGCATCGAGCCTGGCTGTCCGTACCCTTTAGTCACCATATCTATATCCCGTGAGCATACTGCCCATATCGCGAAGCCGAGAGAAATATCTTCAAGGCTAGCGGCACGGCCAAGCCTAAACTTTAGAGAGGACGGGTAAGCGACTGGAATAATTTAATAAAACGCCCCAGCATTTTGTCCTGTGGGCTGCCGCTGTGGCGTTCCAAATTGCAGATTTACCACTTTTTGTTTGGCGCGCCCGACAGGATTCGAACCTGTGACCCTTGGCTTCGGAGGCCAATACTCTATCCAGCTGAGCTACGGGCGCTGAAAAATCGGGTGGCCAAGGATACCGATTCACCGTTGGGAAATCCATGCACCAGTGTCCACCGCGTCTCATTGCCAGTATACTTACCCCTGCCAAAATCAAACCATGAAAGGACATACCGTGAGCCAAGGGGACGACACCGTAATTCGCAATCTTGTACTGGTCATAGCCGCACTGGTGATCTTCATGCTATTCGCCATTGTTCTGGCCCAGTTTCTTCATTCAAAAGTTGAGCCCGCACAAGCCAGTGCTGCCGTTGAGCAGCGCATCAGCGCAGTTGGTAAGGTCAATATGAAAGGCGCAGCAAGCTCGGCCAAGGCCGCTGCATCGACTGGCACCGCCGCAACCGATGGCGCCACGGTCTATCAGACCGCCTGCTTTGCCTGTCATGGTACCGGGGCCGCCGGGGCACCCAAACCGGGTGACAAGGCAGCTTGGACGGAGCGGGTGAAGCAAGGGCTCGACACCCTGGTTGCCAGTGCCGTAAATGGCAAGAATGCCATGCCCCCGAAGGGTGGCAATATGAGCCTCAGCGAAGACGCCATCCGCGCCGCCGTCAATCACATGCTCAGCGAGACCGGCCTTTCTGCTAATTAAAGGCCCGCTTCAAAAAAACTTTGACCTTCAGCTACGCCGCCTGTTGAACCTATCGATTGTTTTAAACCACCTGCAGACCTGCCAGCGCGGCAATTAGCCATTTGCTGCCGGCGCGGGAGAAATTCACCTGCACCCGAGCCTGCGCGCCACTACCTTCGCAACGCAACACCACGCCATCACCAAACTTGGGGTGGCTCACCTGCGCCCCCAAGGCAAAGGGGGCCGTATCGTCAACGATACGTTGTCGCCGTGGCCGAGCGCGCGGCGCCGCACTTGCGGCATAGGCCGCAGCCGGGCGTGATACTCGGCCCTGCATGCGTACTTCCTCCACTACCTCAGCAGGCAACTCGCCGAGAAAGCGCGAGGGTGAGGCCATATACTCCTTGCCGTGCAAGCGGCGACTCTCGGCGTGGCTAATGATTAAGCGCTTGCGAGCACGGGTGATGCCCACGTAACAAAGCCGGCGCTCTTCCTCCAATTGGCCTGGATTCTCCACGCTGCGCTGGTGGGGAAATAAACCATCCTCCAAGCCACAGAGAAAGACCAGCGGAAACTCCAGACCCTTAGCGGCATGCAAGGTCATGAGATGGGTGCATTCCTCGTTGCCATCTGCACGTGCTTCCCCCGCCTCCAACGCGGCGTGGGCAAGAAAATTCGTCAATACGCTGCCCGCCTCATCTTCGGAAGGTACAAACTGGCGGGCAGCCGTAACCAACTCTGCCAGGTTCTCCACTCGCATCTCGGCCTTTTCGCCCCGCTCTTTGCCGTAGTGACGAGCCAAGCCACCAACATCAATGGCCGCATCCACCTGTTCGTGTAGCGACAAGCTCTCAGTGCTTGCCGCCAGCTCATCGATCAGTTGTAAAAAGGCGGCGACGGCACTGGCTGCGCGGGCCGCCAGCCCCTGCTCGGAAAGCAACGCCCGAGTCGCCTGCCACAAGGGGAGATTACGCGCCCGAGCTACCTCTCGCAGGGATTCCACGGTACGCAAACCAATGCCCCGGGGCGGCATATTGACCACCCGCTCGAAGGCCGCATCATCATCACGGTTAGCCAGCAGGCGCAGATAACCCAGCGCATCGCGGATCTCAGCGCGCTCATAAAAACGCATGCCACCATGGACCTGGTAGGGAATGGATGCGGCGATCAGCGCCTCTTCAAAAACCCGCGACTGCGCGCTGACCCGGTAGAGCAGGGCGCTACCTTCCAGGCTATTCCCCTCGGCACGCCACTGACGGATGCGATCGATAACAAAACGCGCCTCCTCGAGGTCATTAAAGGCGGTATAGATATAAACCGGCTCACCGGCATCATCGCTGGTCCATAGTTTTTTGCCGAGACGCCCCTGATTGTTGGCGATCAGCGCATTGGCGGCGGCCAGGATATTGCCCGTGGAACGATAATTACGTTCCAGCCGATAGGTATGAACCGGCGCATAGTCCCGTGGAAACTGCTGAATGTTTTCTATTTTTGCACCGCGCCAGCCATAGATAGACTGATCGTCATCACCCACACAAAAGAGCTTGCCGGTACTGCCAGCCAGCAGCCGCATCCAGGCATACTGGATGGCATTGGTATCCTGAAACTCATCCACCAGAATGTGCTGGAAGCGTTCCTGATAGTGCTTACGCAGGGCTTCCTGATCACGAAACATCTCGTGCACCCGCAGCAATAACTCGGCAAAATCCACCAGCCCGCCGCGCTCACAGGCCGCCTCATAGGCACGGTAGATCTTCAGCATGGTCTCCATCCAGCGGTCACTACCACCCTCAAGATGGCGTGCCCGCAGTCCCTCATCCTTGCGGCTATTGATGAAGCCCTGCACCTGTCGGGGCGGCCATTTGGCCTCATCCAGGGCAAAGCTGCGCATGATGCGGCGCAGCATGCGTAATTGATCATCGCTGTCGAGGATCTGAAAGCCCTCGGGCAATCCCGCCTCACGCCAATGGCTACGTAGCAGGCGGTGAGAGAGGCCATGAAAGGTGCCCACCCACATGCCGCCGATGGGGCGACCCAGCATGGCCTCGATGCGCCCACGCATCTCCGCCGCTGCCTTGTTGGTAAAGGTCACGGAAAAAATCCCCATGGGACTGGTCGCACCCGTATCAAGCAACCAGGCAATACGATGCACCAGCACCCGGGTCTTGCCACTGCCGGCACCGGCCAGCACCAGCGCATGCTCCGCGGGAGCACTCACCGCCTGGCATTGTTCATCGTTGAGGAAATCGAGTATCGGGTTATTATTCATCTTTGGATCATACCGGATCCATGTGCCGCAATGCTCCCGGACGGGCTGTCTTCAGGTTAAAATTCCCGGCTCTTCAACGTCAACGGAATCCCTATGCAAAGTCCCGAGCAAGCGACCCAGGCCCGATTGAATCAGCTATTGGACCTAGTCCTGAGCGATGCCACCAGCCACGGTGCTGATGCCGCTGAGGCGGCAGTCCACGAAAGTGCCGGCCTGTCGGTCAGCGCCCGCATGGGTGCCCTGGAAACCATCGAGCACACCCGCGACAAAAGCCTCGGCCTGACGGTCTATTTCAATCACTGCAAGGGCTCTGCCAGCACCACGGACTTTAGCGAAAAGGCGCTACGCGAGACCGTGGCAGCGGCCTGCTCCATGGCCCGCTACACCACCGAAGACCCCTGTGCCGGGTTAGCCGATGCCGAACGCATGGCCACGGAGATCCTCGATCTCGACCTCTACCATCCGTGGAATCTGGAGGCGGAGGCGGCCACGCAAATTGCACTCGAAACTGAGGATGCCGCGCGCAAGGCTGATAGCCGCATCAGTAACTCCGAGGGTGCCACCGTGGCCCGCCACGACGGCTGTAATTTCTATGGCAACAGCCACGGCTTTCGTGGTGGCTGGCACGGCAGCCGTCAAAGTATCTCGGTAGCGGTCATCGCCGAGGACGACGACGGCATGCAGCGGGACGGCTGGTACAGCACCGCCCGCGCCGCAGATGCACTGGAAAGCCCTACGGATATTGGTGCTAAAGCGGCAGACCAGGCACTGGCGCGATTGGGCTCACGCAAACTCGACACCTGCTCGGTACCGGTACTCTACGCGGCGGATGTGGCCACCGGATTGTTTCGCCACTTCATCCAGGCGATCAGTGGTGCCAGCCAGTACCGCAAGGCCAGCTTCCTGCTTGATCAGCTTGACCAAGCCGTTTTCCCCACCGGCTTTCGGATCCACGAACAACCCCATATACCGCGCGGCCTGGGCAGTGCGCCCTTTGACAGCGAAGGGGTTAGTACACCGGTGCGGGATGTGGTGAATGACGGCATCCTTCGCGGCTATGTGTTGGACAGCTACGCAGCCCGCAAGCTCCATAAGGAGACCACTGGCAATGCGGGCGGGGTGCACAACCTTACGGTGGAGGCGGGCAGTTACGACCGCTCCGGATTGCTAGGTGAAATGGGCACCGGATTATTGGTAACGGAGCTAATGGGGATGGGGGTGAACACCGTTACCGGCGATTATTCCCGCGGTGCCAGCGGCTACTGGGTGGAAAATGGCGAGCTCTGCTATCCAGTGCAGGAAATCACCATCGCCGGCAAACTCCAGGATATGTTCATGGGAATTCGTGAAGTCGGCACCGATACCGAGCTGCGCGGCAATATACGCACCGGCTCGGTGCTGATTGACCGCATGACCGTTGCCGGCGGCTAAAGGATGCTGAACCCAACGATCAACAGGATGATGCCCAGCAGGGTCCGCATCACTTGTTCTGGCAGGTAGCGACCAACACGACTCCCCAGCATGATTCCCGGCAAGGAACCCAGCAGCAATAAGCCAAGTAGTTGAAAATCAACGCTGCCCAACTGCCAGTGCCCAAGGCCCGCCAGGGCAGTCAGCGGTACCGCATGAGCTAGATCAATGGCCACCACGCGGCGCATGGGCAAGCGTGGATAAAGGGTGACCAGTATGGCGGCCCCCAAGGCACCCGCACCCACGGAAGACAGGGTAACCAAGGCACCGAGGAGCAGTCCCGCCAGCACAGTCAACGGGCCGGTCCAGCGCTCGCGCCAGGCAATGGCGGCGGCAACAAAGTCGGATTTCTTCCCCAGCCCGTGCAAGTGCCCACTCGCCAACAACACCACCCCCGTGAGTAACAGGCTAAAGCTGAGAGTGCGGGTGATCAGCAATTGGTAATCGAAACCCAGGGACTCCAGGCGAGCCAGCAGGCCAATGGTCAGTGCCGTGGCTGGCAGGCTACCAAGCGCCAGTAAGGCCACCACCCGCCAACGGATCAGGCATTCACGCTGGTAGGCAAAGATGCCGCCGGATTTGGTGATAGCGGCAAATAGCAGATCGGTACCCACCGCCACCGCCGGCGCGATACCGACAAATAGCAGAAAGGGGGTCATCAGCGAACCGCCGCCAACCCCGCTCATGCCCACCAGTAGGCCGACCAGAAAACCTGCAATGCTAAAACTGAAATCCATCGTGCCGGGGGGCTAAGTAGCACCTGTTTGGAAAGGACTTGCCACTATAGCGGAGACAAGATGTATCGGGGAAGAAGAGATGTATGTACCCACGGATGAAACACCGTGGGCAGGGGAATTACCTACAGGAAATCGAGGTCCGAATTCTGTTCCAGAATCTCCTGTGCCTCGGCCTGCTCATTGGTACGCACACGCAGGACTTCTTTTAGAAATTTGAGGTAGACAGTATAGACTCGGGTACCGCCATCGGCGTCGCTAACCAAGAAAAAAGGCGCCCGTTCCACCTCGAATTTCGCCGCCAGTTGCATCCCTTCGCTCTCCGGATTGCGCTCATCGGCTACCACGATACGGTCGATGGCCTCCATATAGCCATCGCGCTCAAGACGCTCAAGCACGTCGGCACATTTACGGCAGGGCGAACCATCCAGCTTGATCTTTTTTACCAGAGTGATGCTCATGGTTTGGCCATGACTTTGACGTTGCCCTGATGCAAACCACATTCTTTCCTGGCCTCATCCTCCCACCACCAACGTCCCTCGCGCTCGTGCTGATTAGGCAGAGTGGGGCGTGTGCAGGGCTCGCAACCAATGCTGATAAAGCCCCGGGCATGCAAGTCGTTGAAGGGCACATCGTGCTCGTGGATATATTCCCACAGACGAGCAGAGCTCCAGTTGGCCAGCGGATTAAATTTGATCACCGGATGCCCGGCGGTAGAAAAGGCACGATCTTCCTGTACCTCCGGCAATGCCGCCCGGGTGCCCAGGCTCTGGTCACGGCGCTGACCGGTAATCCACGCATCCAGATGCGCCAATTTGTGCCGCAATGGCGCCACCTTACGGATGGCACAGCATTCCTGATGGCCATCCTGATAGAAACTGAACAGCCCTTTCTTCCGTACCAACGTCTCTACCGCCACGGCATCGGGGCTAAGTAATTCCAGTTTCAGGCCATAATGCTCACGTACCGCTTCAAAATAACGGTAGGTCTCGGGGTGCAAACGCCCGGTGTCGAGGGAAAAGACCGCAACCTTCGGATCGATGCGAGTCGCCATATCCACCAGTACCACATCCTCGGCACCACTGAAGGAGATGGCAATTTTTGGAAAGGCCCCAAGGGCCTGACCCAGGATCTCTTCGGGCTCACAGCCCGCCAGTCCCTTTGCCAGCCGCTTGAAGTTCATATCCGGACCTAGCCCTGCTCGCGTCGGTGGAAGATCAGAGTCTCGTCGTCGGCCGCCGGCTGATAGCGCACGGAAACCTCACCAAAGGCCTGCAAGGCATCGTCGATATCGCGATCTTCACGGACTACGAAACTGTCGATCCCACAACGCTGCATGAAGGACAGCTGGTCATGCTGGACATCGCCGGTAGCACGGATCTCGCCACTGTAGCCATGACGGGTCCGCAACAAACGCGCTTGGGTATAACCCCGGCCCTCGGTAATAGCCGGAAATTCCAGCACCAGCAAACTAATCTGCGCCAGGTCGGCGAGCAACTCGTCCAACTCATCCGCCGGCGCCAGACGCACGCCGATGTCGCCACGAGCACTGAGCGTATCCCGCTCTTCCAGCCAACGCTTCAGGCTAACGGTAACCGGCCCCTCCACCAAGGGCTCACCGTCGGACACATGCTGCCAGGTGTCTTCCTCGACCCTTTGATTACGGATGATCTGCATAAACACGCTCCTTAAAGGGGGCAATACCGGTTCTGCGAACGGTATCGACAAAACGTTCACCTTCCTCACGTAACTCAACATAGAGCACGAGGATCTTTTCAATCGCATCAGCCACGCCATCGATGGGAATCGCCGGGCCAATGCGCCGGCCCAGGGCGGCGTCATTACCTGCCGAACCACCCATGGTGATCTGGTACCACTCGCTACCTTTCTTATCCACACCCAACAGGCCCAGATGGCCCACATGGTGGTGACCACAGGCATTCATGCAGCCGGACATCTTCAGCTTCAGTTCGCCCAGATCATAGAGATAATCGAGGTCAGAAAATTTCTCGTTAATCTGCGCCGCCACCGGAATGGTACTGGCCTTGGCCAGTGCACAGAAATCGAGACCGGGACAGCAGATCATGTCGTTCAGGGTGCCAATGTTGGGAGTGGCCAACTCCAGCGCCTTGAGCCCTTCCCACAATGCCTGCAGAGAACCCTCGGCCACATCCGCCAACACCAGATTCTGCTCGTGGGTAGAACGCAGTTCACCAAAGCTGAAGCGCTCGGCGAGATCGGCGATGCCATCCATCTGGGCATCGGTGAGATCTCCCGGTGGCGCGCCAGGCGCCTTCACCGAAACGATGGCAATGCGGTAACCCGCTACCTTGTGGGGACGGGTATTGCGCTTAACCCAACGGGCAAAGGACGGGTCTGCCGCCATCTGCTGCTCCAGCTCCGCTGCACCATTGCCCGCGGCCTGATAATCCGGCGGCGCAAAAAAGCCCTGCATGCGCTCGATCTCGGTAGTGGTCAACTCCAGCCCATCATCCCGGCTGAGCTCCCATTCCGCTTCCACCAACTTGCGGAAACGCTTGATACCCAGACTGCGCACCAGAATCTTGATACGTGCCTTGTTGTTATCATCACGGCGGCCAAGCTGGTTATAGACCCGCAAGACGGCCTCGACGTAGGTGAGCAAGTGGCGTTTTTCGAGATATTCACGGATCACCTTGCCAACGATGGGGGTACGGCCCATGCCACCACCCACAAAGACCTTGAAGCCCACTTCGCCATTCTCGCCAGACACCAGCTCTAGGCCAATATCATGCAGACGAATAGCGGCACGATCCTCGGCAGCACCGGTGACGCCAATCTTGAATTTACGCGGCAACCAGCAAAACTCCGGATGCAGGGTGGACCACTGGCGCAGGATCTCGCAGTAGGGCCGTGGATCTTCCAACTCATCAGCCGCTACCCCGGCATACTGGTCGGCGGTGACGTTGCGCACCACGTTGCCCGAGGTCTGAATGGCGTGCATCTGCACCTTCGCCAGTTCCTCCATGATCTTCGCCACATCCTCCAGCTCCGGCCAGTTGAACTGAATATTCTGGCGGGTAGTGAAGTGGCCATAGCCACGGTCGTAGGTACGTGCGCAATGGGCCAGGGTGTGCATCTGCCGGGAGGAAAACAGGCCGTAAGGCACCGCGATGCGGAACATATAGGCATGAAGCTGGTAATACAGGCCATTGCGCAGGCGCAACTGGCGGAATTCCTCATCGCTCAGCTTGCCGTCCAGGTGACGTCGCACCTGACCGCGAAACTGCGCAACGCGTTCATTGACCAGCGTCTGGTCATAATTATCATATCGATACATCAATACACCCCTGGGTCACATATCATCAGGTTGGATGGCCACTGTCTGGTGCCGGTAGAGCCTGACGAGCCAATGGCTACAAGGCCAAATACCCTAGTAAAACACTAGGATAATACGCCTCCGCGGCCATGATGGGAAAATTTTAAGAAACGCCCACGCTTCAACGGCTTGTACAGCACTCAAAACGCTGGGATTGTACCCGCAAAGGGTCTCTCACGAAAGATTCGTGCCGCAGGAGAAACCCTGTGGACTTAAGGGTGCCTCTGGAAATTCAAGTTTCCACGCAAGGCAAGAGTAAAAAAGTTGATCGCAGCATTATAGTGAATATGTAAGCGAAGCTTTTTTTGCGAGAAACGCCGTATTGCGACGATAGCGTGTTTTTAGAGGGCCCCTTATCTTGGTTCTATCCTTCGTCACCATAGTAATTTTCAGCATGCGCATCTCCCGGGAAAAGGGAAATAAAGGCCATCCGGCTCAGGCTACAGATAAAAACCCCATATAATTTGTGGTTATCAATTAAAGTTTCGCCACTTCCCGCCGCTAGCACGAAGACATAAATAAATATTTAGACAGTCTGTCCAGGATAAATAGCATGGCCCCACGAACGCGGCCATGAAACAAGGAGGAACATTTTGCCCGCCCAAACCACCCATGCTGAAGCAGCCCAAACCCTGCGCCTGGCACTCCCACTCATGTCCCAACATGGGGTTCCCGCAACCCCATCCCATTACGCCGTATTTTATAATTATGTTGCAGGGTTTGATCCGGCACTGAAAGAAGCCTTCGATCAAAGCGTTGCCGCCGACGAACCCATTACCGAGGCCCTGAGCGAAGATTTATACCGGCGCTTTCTCTGTGGTGGTGGGGAAGAACGCATCAGTCAGGTCAACGAAGCCATGTGCAAGATGTTGCTTGAAATTAGCAGCCTGGTGAAAACCGCAGGTGGCGATGCCTCTACATATGGTGGCGCCATAGCGAAAATCTCCGAGAGCATCCAGCAGAGCCCCGATGAAACAGACTTCAAGCGTGCCCTTGATGAACTCTCCCAAGCCACCCTCGTCATGCAGACCTCAAGCAGCTCCCTCCAGCAGCGCCTTAGTAACAGCCTGGCGGAAAGCAACGCCCTGCGCAATGAGCTCGATACAGCCAAACAAGAAGCGGTGACCGACCCGCTTACCGGGCTGGCCAATCGTAAAGCCTTCGATCTGCGTATGAAGGAATTGTCCGCCACCACCGATGGGGCCAGCAGCTACTGCCTGGTGATGGCCGACATTGATAAATTCAAGCGTATTAATGACACCTATGGACACCTGTTGGGCGACAAGGTCATTAAATACCTTGCCCGAATCCTCAAGGACTCGGTCAAGGGTCACGATCTGGTGTGTCGCTATGGGGGCGAGGAATTTGCCATCCTGCTACCCGATACCCCACTCAGCGGCGCGCTGACAGTAGCGGAGTCCATCCGTGCCAGTGTAGAAAAAGGACGCCTGGTAAAAAGTGGTACCCGCGAGTCTATTGGCACCGTCACCGTTTCCCTGGGCGCCGCTCTCCACCGCCCTGGAGAGGATGCCGATGCCCTGATTGCGCGGGCCGATGCCGCCCTCTACCGTGCCAAGGAAACCGGCCGCAATCGGGTTCAGGCGGAAAAAGCAGCCTCCTGAGGCGCTACTTCTAGCGTAGCAAAGCGCTAGATACAGGCGCTATCATGGCGGCAGTACGCAGCCATGATAGAAGGGGACTCCCGTGCACTTTGGCCTGACTGCCACCATTGAAGATCCTGAAACCTGTGAGCTGCTGGAGCGGATAGTCCAGCAAGTAAGCACCGTGGTGCTGGGTAAAGAACACGCCACCCGGCTCTCTCTTGCTTGCCTGCTGGCCCAGGGCCATCTGCTCATAGAGGACATTCCCGGGGTCGGCAAAACCACTCTTGCACACACGCTAGCCCAGGTACTTGGTCTGGGCTTCCAACGCATCCAGTTCACCAGTGATTTATTGCCCGCCGATATCCTCGGGGTGTCGATTTATGATCGCGAGGCTGTCACATTCAAGTTTCATCCGGGGCCGATCTTTGCTGAGCTTATACTCGCCGACGAGGTCAACCGAGCCACCCCAAAAGCCCAGAGTGCGCTGCTGGAGGCCATGGAGGAAGGGCAAGTTACCCACGAAGGCGAGACCCGCCGTCTGCCCGAGGCCTTCTTCGTCATCGCCACTCAAAATCCCTCTCACCAGATCGGCACCTTTCCACTACCGGAATCCCAGCTTGATCGCTTTCTCATGCGCGTGGATCTCGGTTATCCAGGAAGATCTGCGGAGCGGGCACTGCTGCAGGGGAGCGATCGGCGTGCACTGATCCACACGCTTGAACCGGTCCTGGATGTGGCCCGCCTCATGGCCCTCCAGCGCCAGACCCACGAGATCCACGCCAGCGAGGCGTTGCTCGATTATCTCCAGGCCTTGCTCGACTATTCCCGCAATGCCCCGGAATTTCACACCGGCCTGTCGCCACGAGCGGGTCTGGCCCTACTCCACAGTGCCCAGGCCTGGGCGCTGATGGCCGGACGGACTCACCTGCTGCCAGAAGATCTCCAGGCAATCCTGCCGGCAGCAACCAATCATCGCCTGCGCTGGGCGAGCAATGTCCAAGGCACGGATAGCAGTGCCTCAGCTCATCTGCTGGCACAAGTGGCCATCCCCTAGCGGGCTGTCACAGGGCTATGCAGGAGCCACTGCCAGGGACCCGCCTGTATATATTGCCCACTGGCAACGGCCTGCTGTTTGCCATGGCGCTGCTGGTCATGCTGCTCGGCGCCATCAATTACGATAGCGGACTCGGCTATCTCTTCACCTTTTTACTCACCGGCCTGGCGCTGGTAACCATCCTCCACACTCACCGCAACCTCACCGGCGTACAGCTGCGCACCGCTGATGCAGCCCCGGTCTTTGCCGGTGAACCCGCCATCTTCCAACTTTGCCTCGACAATCACACAGACCAGCCCCGCCAGGATATACGTATCCGTATCCAGACCAGGCCGGCACCTGTTCATTCGTCTCGCAGTGCCCCCATCTCCCTGGATGCAGGTTTGCGAAATATCGAACTGCCACTCCCTACTCATCGCCGTGGCTGGCTGAGACTAAAGCAGCCACGGCTATCGAGCACTTTTCCACTGGGATTATTTCGGGCCTGGACCCAGCCCTCCATGGAACCGACCTACCTGGTCTATCCACCACCCCATGGGTCGCTGGCGCTGCCTTCCCCACGGGGCGGTGCTGGCAGCGAGCGCAGGGGGGAATCCGGGGGCGATGAAGACTTCTCCGGATTTCGCGAACACCAGCGAGGTGACTCGCCACGCCAGATTCACTGGAAGGCCGTGGCCCGCGAACAGGGGATGCCGGTAAAACTCTTTTCCGGCGCTCAGCCCCGGGAGCTGGACCTGTGTTGGGAAGATGTGCCACTGGCCGATTCTGAACAGCGCCTGGCACAGCTTTGCCGCTGGATCCTGGAGGCGGAGAAACAGGGATATAGCTACCGTCTCAAGCTACCCGACAGCCAGAGCGTGGCGGGCAATGGCAACGCGCATCAGCATGCCTGCCTGAAAATGTTGGCCCTGTATCCGGCATCAGACGAATCATGACTCTGGTACAACAACAGCCGCCATCAGCCGCTCAAATGCACTGGCTATGTGCCTCCATGGCGTTGGTCATTGTGCCGCATCTCACACGGCTACCCCTATGGGCGGGCATCAGCTTTGCTTTGCTGGCGCTATGGCGCCTGGGCATAGCCCATGGCCACATCACCCGGCCAGCGCGCTGGCTGCGGGTGTTTCTGGTGCTGGCCATTCTGCCCGCGGTCTACTTGAGTCAAGGCACCCTGTTCGGGCGCAGCGCCGGACTCACCCTGCTCACCGCCCTGGCCGGCATGAAATTACTGGAAACCCGCTGTCCACGAGATGCCTACGTGGTCACCCTGCTTGGTTTCTTTCTGGTAATTACTCACTTTCTCTACCAGCAAAATATCGCTATCGGCCTCTATATGCTGCTTGTCGTGGTTCTCATCACCGCCACCCTGATGACCATCCACGGACACGGGATGAGCCTGACGCCTATCCGGCGCCTTCGCTACGCCGGCATTCTGGTGCTGCAGGCCTTTCCCATCGCGCTGCTACTTTTTCTTCTCTTCCCACGCCTCCCCGGTCCGTTGTGGGGCCTGCCCAAAGATGCCTACAGCGCAGTCACGGGCCTCGGCGAGACCATGAGCCCCGGCAGTGTCAGCCGCCTGGGTTTATCGAATGCAGTGGCCTTTCGGGTTGAGTTCGAAGGGCCGCCACCGCCAACGGCGGCACAGTACTGGCGCGGGCCGGTGCTATGGAACACCGATGGCCGTACCTGGACGGGTGGTACCCGTGGACCCACCCACCGCCTGAGCCAAGGCAATGGCGACGGCAATGGAATTCACTACACCGTCACCTTGGAACCACACCATCAGCGCTGGCTATTTGCCCTGGATCTGCCCGTCAGCACCCCCCACGGCAGCGTTATCAATGAGGACTTTCAGCTGTTTAAGCGCAAACAGATACGCCGGCGCCTACGCTATCGCGCCCACTCACGCCTCGATCAGCGGCCCCGCAACATCTCCACCCTCAGCGCTGCACGCGCCCTCGCCTTGCCCAATGGCGCCCATCCCGCCAGCCGGGCTCTGGCACAACGCTGGCGCCAGGAAAGCGATACTGAACAAGCCTATATTCAACGGGTGCTGGCACATTTTCGTCAACAACCTTTTTACTACACCCTCAGGCCACCGCGCCTTGCTGGCGATACGGTGGATGAATTCATGTTTTCCAGCCGCCGCGGTTTTTGTGAGCACTATGCTGCCGCCTTCACCGTCTTCATGCGTGCCGCCGGCATCCCCGCACGTATCGTCACCGGCTATCAGGGCGGGGAATACAATCCGGTGGGGGAATATCTCATCGTCCGCCAGCGCGATGCCCATGCCTGGGTAGAGCTCTGGCAGGCCGATCAGGGCTGGATACGAGTGGATCCCACCGCAGCGGTCTCGCCCTCGCGCATTGAACTTGGCATGGACGCCACCATACCCCAAGCCCTTGGGCCACCGCTGCTCGGGCTCGCTGACAATGCCGCCGCACGCGAGCTATGGCGCAATTTCCGCCAAAGCTGGGATGCGCTCAACAATGGCTGGAATCAGTGGGTGCTAGGCTACGGCATGGAACGCCAACGCCAGCTACTGGCGCGCATCCATATTGATTCGCGCGAGCTCACAGACATCGCCATAGCACTGATAGTCTCCATCACCCTGAGCCTTGGCCTTCTCGCCCTGTGGCTGTGGCGACGCCGCGCCCCGAGCGATCCGGTACTGCGTCTGTATGGGCGCTTCTGTCACAAACTAAAACGACGCCATATTGTGCGTGGTCCTACCGAAGGACCACTGGATTATTGCCAACGGCTGGTCCGCGAGCACCCCCGGTTTGCCACCGAGGTCACGGAGATCAGCCGTCTCTACATGGATCTCCGCTATGGTTCAAAACAGGTGGACATCGGCCTGCTACGACGGGCTGTGAAAGCCTTTCGCCCTTAACCGCGAACCAACTTTCCCCGGCACGCTGCTATACTACGACGCTAGACTACGGCGCCGGGCGAACTAGCCCCTACAGGGAGTGCAGACTATGCGATCCATCCTGATTCTTAACCCCAAGGGTGGCTGCGGGAAAACCACCATCGCCACCAACCTCTCGGCCCACTACGCACTCCGAGGCCACTCGGTGGTGCTGGTAGATTTCGACCCCCAGGGTTCCTCCATGGATTGGCTCGCCGTACGACCGGAAGATCGTCCACCCATACGAGGTATTGCCGGCTGGGAAAGGCCGGTGCGGATTCCCAAGGGTACAGATTACGCCATCCTCGATGCCCCGGCCGGAATTCACGGTCGTAGCCTGTCCAATCTGCTGCGCCGGGTACAAACCGTAGTGATACCGGTATTGCCCTCACCCATCGATCTGCGTGCGGTGGAACATTTTCAGGCGGAACTGATGCATCTGGGTGGGGTACTGCGCAAAAAGGTGAAAATCACCACCATCGCCAACCGGGTGCGGGAAAACTCCCATACCCGTGAAATTCTGGAAGATTATTTGCGCTCCCTGAAGCTCCCCGAGGGACGCAAGCTGCCCTTTAGTACCTATCTGCGCAACAGTTATATCTACCTCAAGGCCGCAGAGCGGGGACTGGGCATCTGCGAACTGGCGCCCTCTCTGACCGTCCATGAACTGGAGCTCTGGAAACCCCTGATTCGCTGGTTAAACAGCCGCTGGAGCCTACCGGCATAACAGCACCGGCTTTGGCACCCTCGGGCGCGCTATTGTATGCTGCCGCCCGGCCCTCCTATGGCTATACCGTGTCTCTTTGGGCACGCACAACGTACAACCACTAACGACCCCCGAATACGCCCTATCATGGATTCACAATACCAGCCCGAAAGCATCGAAGCCGCCATCCAGGCCCAGTGGGAGGCAGACGCCACCTTTGCCGCCACACCCACCCCCGATGAACGGGAAAAATTCTACTGTCTGTCCATGTTCCCCTATCCCAGTGGCCGCCTGCATATGGGACACGTGCGTAACTATGCCATCGGCGACGTAATCAGCCGCTATCAGCGCATGTTGGGGAAAAATGTACTGCAGCCCATGGGCTGGGACGCCTTCGGGCTGCCGGCAGAAAATGCCGCCATGCAAAACAAGGTGTCCCCGGCCAAATGGACCGAAGAAAACCTGGGCTATATGCGCGCCCAGCTCAAGCGCCTCGGTTTTGCCTACGACTGGGACCGCGAAATCGCTACCTGCCGGCCCGATTACTATCGCTGGGAGCAATGGCTCTTTACCCGCTTGCTGCGCAAGGGACTGGTGTACAAAAAAAATGCCGAGGTCAACTGGGACCCGGTAGACCAGACCGTGCTCGCCAACGAGCAGGTGGTGGATGGTCGCGGCTGGCGCTCCGGCGCCGTGGTGGAACGACGCGAAATCTCCCAGTGGTTTTTAAGGATCACCGCCTATGCCGATGAACTGCTGGAAGAACTGGATAAACTTGAAGGATGGCCCGAAGCCGTGCGCACCATGCAGCGCAACTGGATCGGCCGCTCCGAGGGCGTGGAACTGGAGTTTGAAGCCCCGGAAGCACTGCCACCACTGAAAGTATTTACCACCCGCCCTGACACCCTCATGGGAGTCAGCTATGTGGCCGTGGCAGCGGGACACCCATTGGCACTCAAGGCGGCGGAAGATCAACCGAAGCTAGCCAAATTCCTGCAAGTCTGTCAGCAAACCGAGACCTCGGAGGCAAGCCTCGCCACCATGGAGAAGCTCGGCATGTCCCTGGGTATATCGGTCACCCACCCCATCAGTGGCAAAGCCATCCCCGTGTGGGTAGCCAACTTTGTGCTCATGGGTTACGGCACCGGTGCGGTCATGGCGGTGCCGGGACACGATGAACGGGATCATGAATTTGCCCTCAAATACGGGCTTCCCATCCATCAAGTTATTGCCCCCACGGATGGCAGCGCCCTGGATATTCAACAGGGAGCCTTTATCGACAAAGGCACGCTGGTAAATTCCGGCGATTTCTCGGGGCTGAGCTCATCCGCCGCCTTCGATGCCATTGCCAGCACCCTGACCGAGCGCGATAAGGGTGGAAAGACCATCAATTATCGTCTGCGGGACTGGGGGATCTCCCGGCAACGCTACTGGGGTGCCCCCATACCGGTGATCCATTGTTCGCAATGCGGCACAGTGCCGGTACCCGACGAGGACTTGCCGGTGGTACTGCCAGATGAAGTCGAACTTGATGGCGCAGGCTCACCACTGCGCCAGATCGCGGCCTTCTATGAGACCACCTGCCCGGAGTGTGGCGATCCGGCCAAGCGTGAGACCGACACCTTCGATACCTTCGTGCAGTCTTCGTGGTACTACGCCCGTTACGCCTGCCCGCACAACGACACCGCCATGCTGGATGAGGAGGCCAATTACTGGCTGCCCGTGGACCAGTATATCGGCGGCGTCGAACACGCCATTTTGCACCTGCTGTATGCACGCTTTTTCCACAAGCTGATGCGCGACGAAGGGCTGCTGCACTCAGATGAGCCCTTTAAGAATCTGCTCACCCAGGGCATGGTGCTAAAAGACGGCAGCAAGATGTCCAAGTCCAAGGGCAATACCGTGGATCCCGAGGCTCTCATTGCCCGTTATGGCGCCGACACCGTACGCCTGTTCGTGATGTTTGCCGCGCCGCCAGAGCAATCCCTGGAATGGTCCGATGCCGCGGTAGAGGGCTCCTTTCGCTTTCTCAAACGGCTCTGGAAACTGGCCGCGACACACCTCAGCACTGAACCCCCGCCAGCATTTAATATCGACGAACTCAACGATGCCCAGCGGGCATTGCGCCGCCAGATTCACAACACCATCCTCAAGGTCAGCGATGATGTGGGGCGCCGCCACACCTTCAATACCGCCATCGCCGCGGTGATGGAGCTGGTTAATAGCCTGGGACGCTTCAAGGACGATAGTGACGCCGGCAGGGCCGTGGTGCGTGAAGGGCTAGAGGCCTCGGTCCGATTATTGGCCCCTATCGTTCCCCATATCTGCCAGGCCCTGTGGCAAGCGCTCGGTCATCAGCAGGCGGTAGTAGATGCCCACTGGCCGGTAGCTGATGAAAATGCACTCAAGCGTGATAGCCTGCAACTCATGGTACAGGTCAACGGCAAGCTGCGTAGCAAGATCTCCGTTTCCACCAGCGCCGATGCGGACGAGATCCAGGCCATCGCACTTGCCGATAGCAATGTTTCCCGTTTCATCGAAGGACAAGCCATGAGGAAATTTATCCTTGTACCCGGCAAACTGGTAAACATCGTCATTTGAATCGACACAGGACGCTCGCGCTCATGCCCCAAAGCCAAATCCTTAGCCGCCTGGCCATCATCTTGCTGTGCCTCGCTACCCTTTCCGCCTGTGGATTCAGTCTGCGTGGTCGCGCGCCCCTGCCCAGTGGTATCAACGCAGTTCACCTGCAGGCGGGTAGCGCCGCCCTGCGCAACCACTTGCGGCTTGCCCTGGAGGCCAATGGCGCCCGCATCGTAGTGGAGAAAAAGACCGCGGATGCCACCCTGATCATCGCCGCGGAGTCTTTCGATCGACGCGTCCTCGCGGTGGATCCGGGCACCGGCAAGTCCCGGGAATTCGAGCTTGTCTACAATCTCAATTTCCACTTCAGTGGGCGTGATGGCAAGGCGCTGCTAGCGACACAACAACTCAAACTTCGCCGCGACTTCGTTTTTGATGACGATGCCGTGATCGGCAAGAGCCGTGAAGAAGGGGTGTTGATCGAGGAGATGCGCCGTGACGCTGCCAGCCAAATTATGCGACGTCTATCAGCCCTCGCCCGCAACTAACTGCCTGTCAGGTACTAGTGCAACTCAAACCGGAGCAACTGCCGCAACACCTTTCCCGCCCCCTCGCAGCGGTCTATATCGTCAGCGGCGATGAGCCCCTGCAGCTTACCGAAGCCGCCGATGCCATACGTGCTGCCGCGCGCGCCCAGGGCTTTTCCGAGCGTATCATTTTCAACATCGATAAGAAGTTCGGCTGGGATAGCCTCGCCACCGAGGCCGCTAATTTGTCCCTGTTTTCCCAAAAAAAACTCATCGAACTGCGCATGGCCCAACCACGGCCCGGAAAAGTCGGGGGTCAGGCCCTGCGTGATTACGTTGCCCAGACCGATAGCGATAAGCTGCTGCTCATCAGCACCGGTAGAATCGATGCCCGCACCCGCCAGACCCAATGGTGCCGTGCTCTGGAGCGCGCAGGTGTCAGCGTGGCGGTATGGCCCGTCGAAGCCAGTAGACTCCCAGGCTGGATCGGTCAACGTGCCGCCCGTCAGGGCCTGAGCCTTGACCCCGAAGCCACCCGGTTGCTGGCGGAACGCTTTGAAGGAAACCTCTTTGCCTGCGCCCAGGAGCTGGAAAAACTCGGCCTGCGCCATGGCAAAAACCCCATCGGTGTCCGTGAGGTACTCGGCGGTGGCAGCGAAGGTGCGCGCTTTGATGGCTTCGATCTGCTCGAATACAGCTTTGCCGGTAATGCAGCACGTAGCCTGCGGGTACTCAACGGGCTGAAGGAGGAGGGGATCGAGGCATTGCTAATTTTGGGTTCACTGACTTGGGGAATCCGTGAAATGGCCCTCTTCGCCGGAGCCATGGAGCGCGGCGACCCCCTGGAACGCCTGCTGGATCGCTCGCCCGCCTGGAGCAGACGTCGCGCCGCAGTGCAATGCGTGCTGGGGCGACATCCCCGTAAACAATGGTGGCAAATGCTGCGCTTTGCGGGTCAGGTAGACCGCAGCCTCAAAACCGGCGACCATGAGAAAGGGTGGGAGCTACTGACACGCCTTAGCCTGATGCTCTGTAGTCTAGGAGTCTGTCGGACTTAGGACTGCTCTACTGCGGAAAAGCCATTTTGGCCATATTTCTCGCTCCTTTTCGTCTAATAGCTCGGTTATTATCCTCAAATGACCGAAAAATCTGTCTCAAAATGACTTCCCCTCGCTACGAGAGCCTAAATCCGACAGGCTCCGAGCGATAATGCCGTATAATCTTCAGCCTTGAATAAGGCCGATACCACAGATTCCTAATGGATATTTCCAGCTACATGCACACCCTGGGCGAGCACGCCCGGCTTGCCTCCCGGACACTCGCCGCCGCCAGTACCGGACAGAAAAATGCTGCCCTGCACGCCATCGCACGGGCCATTGAGAATGGCAGAGCCAGCTTGCTGGCCGCCAATACCAAAGATCTGGAAGCAGGCCAGCATCTCGACGGTGCCATGCGGGACCGGTTAACGCTCAATGATATCCGCATACAGGGCATGGCCGATGGCATCCGCCAGGTAGCGGAACTGCCAGATCCCATCGGCGCCATCAATCAGCTCAATTACCGCCCCTCGGGGATCCAGGTGGGACGCATGCGCGTACCGCTCGGAGTCATCGGTATCATTTATGAATCCCGTCCTAACGTCACCGCGGACGCCGCGGCGCTATGCCTGAAATCCGGTAATGCCGCCATCCTGCGGGGTGGCTCCGAGGCGGTGCATTCCAATCGGGCCATCGCCACCTGCATCCAGAAAGGCCTGGAGGAAGTCGGGCTTCCACGTACCGCGGTGCAGGTGGTGGAAACCACCGATCGCGAGGCGGTGGGGCATCTGGTCCGGGCCAAGGAACATGTCGACGTCATCGTGCCACGGGGTGGCAAGGGTCTCATTGAACTGGTGAGCCGCGAGGCGACGGTACCGGTGATCAAACATCTGGACGGCATCTGCCACGTCTATATCGACGACCGGGCGGACTGGGACAAGGCGATACGCATCGCCATCAATGCCAAGACCCACCGCTACGGTGTCTGCAATGCTATGGAAACCCTGCTCATTGCCCGGGATGCGGTAGCACAAGTACTACCAGAGCTTGATCGACGCTACCGTGAGCTTGGCGTGGAACTCCGTGGTTGTGCGGAAACCTGTGGTCAGTTAAGCGATATCGGGGCCGCCAGCGAGGCCGACTGGGATACCGAGTATCTCGCCCCGATTCTCAGTATCCGTATCGTTGATGGCCTGGAGCAGGCCATCAAGCATATCAATACCCACAGCTCTCAGCATACCGATGCCATCATTACCGAGGATTTCAGCCGTGCACGACGCTTTCTCAGCGCGGTGGATTCCAGCTCGGTGATGGTCAATGCCTCAACCCGTTTCGCCGATGGCTTTGAGTATGGCCTCGGAGCGGAGATCGGTATCAGCACGGATAAAATCCATGCCCGTGGTCCGGTGGGGCTGGAGGGCCTGACCTCGGAAAAGTACATCGTTCTCGGTGATGGCCACATCCGAGAGTGACCACTCACTTTGTATTTATACGTGGGTGCAGGCTGTTGAAAGAGGTTCAGGCGAGTGCAAGACAAGGCAAAAATTGGCGAAAAGGCGGAATTTACAAATAGTAAATGAGCATTTTGAGCCGATTTTTAACGCAGTATGGTGCCGAATGAAGGTTTTTCAACAGCCTGTTAGCGAGGCACTCTCCCCTTGCCACTAATCGGTCTACTCGGCGGTACCTTCGACCCGATACACTGCGGCCATCTACGCCTCGCCATCGAAATGAAGGAGCAACTTGGGCTTTCCCGGGTGCTGCTTATCCCTGCTCATCTGCCACCGCATCGGGATACCCCGCAAGTGGATGCACCTACCCGCCTTGCGCTGGTCCGTGCCGCCATCGACGGCATTCCCGGACTCGAGGTTGACGACCGTGAGCTACAACGGGCAGAGGCGTCTTACACCATTGAAACCCTGCGCTCACTGCATGGGGAGCACCCCGGACAACGTTATTGCCTGTTGCTCGGCATGGATGCATTTTGCCACTTCAATAGCTGGTATCAATGGCAAGATATACTGCAGTTTTGTCACCTGGGTATTGCGGGACGCCCCGGCTCAAGCCGTCCACAGGCTGGCCCGGTGGCAAAGCTGCTGGCACATTCTCAAATCAACGAGGTTGCAGGGCTAGATACCACTCCCGCAGGTAAAATTATCATCCGGGAAATTCCGGCACTGGAGATATCCGCCACTGGAATTCGCCAAAACATCGCCACTAAGCGCACTATCAGCTTTCTGGTACCCCCCAAAGTTCAACAAATAATTCGCGAGAAATGGTTATATCAAGATGCAAAGTAATGAATTGAAAGACCTGGCCATTCAAGCCCTAAAAGATCTCAAAGCCAATGATATTCAGGTGATGGATGTACGCAAACTCACCTCCATCACTGATTACATGATCATTGCCAGCGGGCGCGCCGATCGCCATGCCAAGGCCATCGCAGAAAACGTGGTCATGGAGGCCAAGCATGCGGGTGAAGCTCCGCTCGGAGTAGAAGGGCTACAGGAAGGTCGCTGGGTGCTGGTGGATCTGGGCGATGTGGTGGTCCACGTGATGGCACCCGAAACTCGTGAGTTCTACAAGCTGGAAAATCTCTGGTCCGAAGATAACAAACATCGAAAACCACTACCCGAGGAATCAGTCTAGGCCCACATGCGCTTTGACCTCATCACTGTAGGCGAGCGTCAGCCAAAGTGGGTGGACTCGGGTTTTGATGAGTATGCACGCCGGCTCACCGGTGGCTGGCGGCTCAAGCTGGTTACCGTCGCCGCCGCAAGGCGTAACAAGGGGCGTTCCGAGGCGAAGCTACGGGCAGAGGAGGGCAAACGGCTGCTGGCCGCGATACCGCGGGATGCCCGGGTCATTGCCCTTGATGCCGACGGGCAGAGCTGCAGCAATGAAGCCTTAGCTGACAAATTTCGCCCGTGGATGATCGATAGTCGGCCAGTGGCACTATTTATAGGCGGGGCCGATGGCCTCGCACCCGCTTGTATGGAGCGCGCAGATTTTCGCTGGTCACTGTCGCCGCTAATTTTCCCTCACGGTCTGGTGCGGATCATGGTGGCGGAGCAAATCTATCGGAGCTGGTCGATCATTAACGGCCATCCCTATCACCGCGGATGAAGCCCCCGGTTATCTATCTGGCCTCATGCTCGCCGCGCCGCCACGAGCTACTGGCCCAGCTGGGAATCGCCTTCGAGAGTCTGGCCTTTGAGATCCCTGAAGTGCAGCAGGCCAGCGAAAGTCCCGAGCACTTTGTCCGCCGCATGGCCATGGAAAAGGCGCGTGAAGGCCAGCGCCAACTTCCTGCTGCCACAATGACCACACCGGTCCTCGGCGCCGATACCATCGTGGTACTCAATGAAACCGTGTTCGGAAAACCTGCGAATCGCCAGCAGGCAGAGCAACAACTGAGCCGGCTCTCAGGCCAACGCCACCAGGTTATTACCGCCGTCGCCTTGCGCGCAGCAAAGCGTGAAGCCGTCCGCGTGAGTACCACCACGGTCTGGTTTCGCGAACTCCGGGCCAGCGAATACCACGCCTATTGCGCTACTGAAGAGCCCTTGGACAAGGCCGGAAGTTACGCCATCCAGGGCCTCGCCGCCGCCTTTATTCGGCGCATCGACGGCAGCTACTCCGGCGTCATGGGGCTACCGTTATACGAAACAGCAGAGCTACTGGCCGAGTTTGGTCTTGGGGTATTCAATACGATGAATAGCAACCAACCCGCATGATTAATAGCCCGCAAAAATTATGGCAGGCCCTGTATACCAACGACAAGCTGCGGGTACGGATAAAACATTATATCGCCCTGACCGGGGTGTTGTTGTTATTCCTTAACGGGCTGCTATTTATCCGTGGCTTACAAAGCCTGGAGGCAATGGATGCCGCCGAAACCAGACGCCTTGCCGAAATTGCCCGCGATACCCTGCTCACAGATCTGGCCTCGGCAACACTTATGAAGATGCCTCTGGCAACTGGCATGGACACGCCCACAGCACTCATTGCCATGTCCGCCTACGCCAAACACCGCAAGTTTCTACTGCGAGTGGATGCCAAAAACCTGGCTAAAACCAGATCATCCTCACCTTATCTTGCGCACGCTCAAGCCTGTGATGATGCCACGCTGCAGGCCCTTGGCGAGGCTCATCCGCTATTCCTCGCCCACCTCCCCTGCCAGATTGTTGTGCTTGAAATTCCGGGTCAGGGGCTATGGCTTGCCACCCTGGATCCCGAACGTTTGCTTTCCGGTGGCCATAGCCTAAACCCGCGGCATCAGGCTCTGGTACGCAGCATCAAGGCTCGGCTACTCGGCCTCATGGCCGCCGGCTCGGGGCAACCTCCACCACCGGATCCTATGCCTTAAAGATAATTTTCAGAATGGTAATAGGAACCAGACACGCATAAAAAAAGGCCAGCATGACGCTGGCCTTTTTTCGTTTACTAGCAACCGCTAGGTCACCAGCAATTTCCCACCTTAGATAATCGGCACAATCAAGAGAGCAACAATATTGATGATCTTGATCAGCGGATTAATGGCCGGACCGGCAGTGTCCTTGTAGGGGTCGCCTACGGTGTCACCGGTTACCGCCGCGCGATGCGCATCGGAACCCTTGCCGCCCAAGGCACCATCCTCGATGTACTTTTTGGTGTTATCCCAAGCGCCACCACCGGCGGTCATGGAGATAGCAACAAACAGACCGGTGACAATGGTACCTACCAGCATGCCACCCAAAGCCGCTGGACCGAGCAGCAAACCGACCACCACCGGTGCCACCACAGGCAACAGGGAAGGAACGACCATTTCCTTAATTGCCGACTTGGTCAGCAAGTCCACAGTCAGGGAATAATCCGGCTTTTCACTGCCATCCATAATGCCCTTGATTTCCCGGAACTGACGCCGCACCTCATTCACCACGGAACCCGCAGCACGCCCCACCGCCTCCATCGCCATAGCGCCGAAGAGATAAGGAATCAGGCCGCCAATAAAGAGGCCAATGATTATGTCCGGATTGGAGAGGTCAAAGTCAACATGTATGCCATTATGCTCAAGCGTGTGGCGGTAATCGGCAAACAACACAAGTGCCGCAAGACCGGCGGAGCCAATGGCATAACCCTTGGTCACCGCCTTGGTGGTGTTACCTACGGCGTCCATGGGGTCCGTAATACCGTCACGAATTTCCTTTGGCAGATTGGCCATTTCGGCGATGCCACCAGCGTTATCGGTGATCGGACCGTAAGCGTCCAGGGCCACGATGATACCGGTCATGGACAACATGGAGGTGGCCGCAACCGCGATGCCATAGAGACCCGCCCAGTCGTAGGTCAGCCAGATGCTGGCACAGACCGCGAGTACGGGCAGCGCTGTCGCCTTCATGGAAATACCCAAACCCGCAATGATGGCGGTGGCATGACCCGTGGTACAGGCCTCGGCAATGGTACGTACCGGCTTGAACTCCGTGGAGGTGTAATACTCGGTGATGTACACCATGGCACCGGTCAGGGCCAAACCAACCAGACCACAAGCGAATAGCGCCATGACGGAATACTGCCCATTGTCACCCATGACATAGGAAGTCACCGGATAGTAAGCAGCACCAGCCAGCACACCGGCCACGGCCAAACCGCGGTAAAGCGCCTTCATGATGTTGTCGTCGTCTCCGGTCCTGACGAAAAACACGCCAATGATGGAAGCGATGATGGAGACCCCGCCCAGCACCAGCGGATAGAGCGCAGCAGTAGCCGCCATATCCTTGAATACCAGGGTGCCGAGCAACATGGTGGCAATGATGGTCACCGCATAGGTTTCAAACAAGTCGGCAGCCATACCAGCACAGTCACCCACATTGTCACCCACATTATCGGCAATCACCGCCGGGTTGCGGGGGTCATCCTCAGGAATGCCAGCCTCTTGCTTGCCCACCAAGTCGGCGCCCACATCCGCGCCCTTGGTGAAGATACCGCCACCAAGTCGAGCAAAGATGGAGATAAGGGAACCGCCGAAGCCGAAGCCAAGCATCGGCCCCATCACGTCGCCACCCGGATTCATCTTCAGGAGCACGGCATAGTAGCCGGCAACACCGAGCAGGCCGAGGCCTACCACCAGAAAACCGGTGATGGCACCACCACGGAAGGCAATCTGCACGGCCGGGGCAAGGCCGTCATGGGCCGCCTGAGCGGTACGAATGTTGGCGCGTACGGAGATATACATGCCGATAAAGCCGGCGGCAGCGGAAAGCACTGCGCCCAATGCAAAGCCAATGGCCGTTTGCCACTCCAGCATAAAGCCGAGGATAACGAACAACACGACACCCACATATGCAACCGTCGTATATTGCCGGTTCATGTACGCTGCGGCGCCCTCTTGAACAGCAGTGGCAATTTCGCGCATCCGATCGTTGCCAGTAGGCTTGGCCAAGATCCAGGAAATCGAGACCGCCCCGTAGATGAGTGCGGCAACCGCACACAGCAAGGCAAAAGCAAGCATGAATATTCTCCCAAGTTAACGAATTTGGGACTCTTGAAAGTCCCTAGTTTTAACTTGGCCGACTTGACCAAGTCGTTGAAATCAAACGATCTGACAACTACTTATTTGGGCACTTTCCGGCCCAAACTTTATGGCTTTCACCCCCAACACCCCGTCCCGCCACAACGGACCCGAAACCAGGAACGCCGAATCTATACAAGTTTGTGGTATTTTTCCCGGATTATTTAGGCTGGTGCGAGGCCAATAAACGGCGGCAATTGTAGCGGTTTTACAGGCGTCGGGAAAGGCGGATTGGGCACTAGGCTACTGATAAAATGAGCATATTCATCCACTTTTCACTCACAGCTATAGCACAAAACCATGACGCCACAGCCCCCCCAACCAAACCAACAGATTGCCCTTACCATCGCCGGCTCTGATGGCAGTGGCGGTGCTGGAATTCAGGCCGACCTAAAAACCTTCGCCGCCCTGGATGTCTATGGCGCCTCGGTCATCACCGTATTAACTGCCCAAAACACCCTGGGCATACGCGCCAGTGTGGCGATCGCTCCAGACTTTATCGGAACACAAATTAATGCCATCGGCGAGGATCTGGCGGTTAAGGCTACAAAAATCGGCATGCTCGGGAATGCGGATATTATTAGCGCAGTGGCCTTGGCGATTAGCTGCCACCAACTCGGCCCCCTGATACTGGACCCCATACTCGCAGCCACCACCGGAAGAAAATTGCTGAATAGCGAAGGCTTGCACGCCCTACGCGAGGAACTACTGCCCCGTACCAGCCTGCTCACTCCAAATCTGTATGAAGCCGGTATATTAGCCGGGCTACCCACACCACACGACGAGGCAGCCATGCGTACGGTCGCCCGGACCCTGGCAGAGCTTGGTGCGGCCGCAGTATTGATCAAGGGCGGCCATCTGGGTGGCGAGCAATGTATCGATATCCTCTGGGACGGTGAAAACTTTCATCGTTTCGCCTCGGCGCGCCTCCCCAGTCGCAATACCCACGGCACCGGTTGCACCCTGTCCGCCGCCATTACCGCCCTCTTAGCCCGCGGTCTTGATCTGGTTGCCGCAGTGGCCGAAGCCAAGACCTACCTGTATGGCGCCATTGCGGCGGCCGACACGCTGTCGGTAGGCAAGGGCAGTGGTCCACTACAGCATTTCTGGTCACGTTATACCCCTTAAGGCTGTGTGCCCACATCCTTACTCTGACCGTAAAGCGGCGTCTCTCTAATTGGCAGATGGCAAAGTGCTGACAATAAGCCGAGCAACACGGCAACTCCCCAGATTGGCTGATACGAACCAAAGAAATCAAAGGCAATACCACCAAGCCAGGCGCCAAAAAAAGCACCCGCCTGGTGACTGAGATAGACAATTCCAAACAGGGTCGCCATGTAGCGCACCCCAAAAATATGTGCCACCAGGCCGCTGGTCAGGGGCACCGTTGCCAGCCACAATAAGCCCATAGCGGCGGCAAAAATCAATACCGCAGCCTCGCTAGCGGGAGCAAACATAAACAGGAAAATCACCACCGCACGCATAAAATAAAGTCCCGCGAGCAGCCTTGTGCGGCTGAAACGATCCGCAAGAAAGCCAAATAGCGTGGTGCCAATGATATTGAAGAAGCCGATCAGTGCCAGCGCGCGGGCGGCCGTAGGCGGGCTCAGTCCCACGTCGCCCAGATAGGCAGGCAGATGCACGGCGATAAAGCTCACGTGAAATCCACAGACAAAGAAACCCACACTCAATAACTGATAGGCACGCTGGGATACGGCCTCTCGCACCGCACTGGAAAGCACCGTTGGGGCTTCCTCGGAGGGCAACTCCACGGCGGCTGGAGCCTTGCTAAAGGCCAGCGCCAACGGCAGCACCAGTGCGGCTAATAACGCAAGCACCAGCAACGCGCCCGACCAGCCATAACTGGAGATCCATAGCTGCGTCAGCGGGGGCAAGACAAACTGCCCAATGGAACCACCTGCAGTGGTAAGGCCCAGGGCAATGCCCCGGCGCTCGGGAGAAACCAGGCGCCCCACCGCCCCCAGCACTACCGCAAAACCGGCAGCAGAGGCCCCAAAGCCCACCATCAAACCGGCACCCAAATTGAGGTCAAATGGCCCCGAGGCCTGCGCCATCACGGATAAACCACCCCCATAGGCCAAACTGCCGATGATGAGCACCCGTGCCGCCCCAAATTTGTCCGCCAACGCCCCCGTCAACGGCTCACACAGACCGATAACAATGCTTTGCAGCGCCAACGCAAAACCAAAGCTTCCCCGATCCAGAGATAGGTCGACGGATATTGGATAGAGAAATAGCCCGAAGACCTGACGTATGCCGCGGCTCAGGGTAATGATGATGGCCGCACAGCCCGCGACGAATATAAACCGGCCGGACAGACTGGCCGTACGCATCTCAGGAAGCCGCTATAGCCATCAAGTCAGCTTGCGTAGGAAGGCAGCTCAAAACAGCAACAGGTAATGGTCAGCCAGCAGCAGACTAAACAGGCCCATGAGATAAACGATGGAGTAATTGAAGGTCTTCATGGGGATCTTCTTGTCCTTCCCCAGGTACAGGGTGATGGCGTAATAAAGGAACACGCCGTCGAGCACCAATGTACCTAGCAGGTAAAGCAAACCGCTCATACGGGTGATAAAGGGCAGCAGCGTCACCAACGTCAATACCACCGTATAGAGCAATACCTGCAGGCGGGTAAAAGCCAAGCCGTGGGTAACCGGCAACATGGGGATATCTGCCTTGGCATATTCCTTTTGGCGATGGATGGCCAGGGCCCAGAAGTGTGGCGGTGTCCAGGCAAAAATGATCAGAAAGAGCAGCCAGGCATTGGGATCGATACTACCGGTTACCGCGGTCCAGCCCAGCACCGGGGGCATGGCACCCGCAGCCCCACCGATGACGATATTCTGTGGCGTAGCCCGCTTGAGAAACATAGTATAGATCACCGAATAGCCCACCATGGACGCCACCGCCAGGGCCGCGGTGAGCCCGTTCACAAAAAGCCCCAGGCTAACGGCTGAAAACACACAAAGCGCAATGGCAAACAGCAGGGCAGGGAGGACATCAATAGCCCCGGTGGGCAGGGGGCGACGCCGGGTGCGAGCCATCAGCCCGTCAATGCGCTGGTCGACCACATGATTGACTGCCGCACCAGAGGCGGCCGCGAGACCGATACCAATACTGCCCCAAAAAAGCGCGCTGGCTGGCACCATTCCAGGTGCCGCCAAAAACATTCCCACGATGGCGGTAAAAACGATAAGCACCACCACCCGTGGTTTACATAATTCGAGATAGTTGCGCCAGCCAGCGATAGGCGCATTAGCCACGGTAGTTTGTTCGGGGGTGGACATCGAAAGGCCTCAGCGGCACGCAACAGGGAAATGCATTATAGCCCGAGAATATAGCCGGCTCAGACCCTGCTTGCCGGGGTCATCAGGCCAGCTTCATCAGGCGCTGTAAATCCTTTAACAGCCCCTTTGCCGGCAAGCCCGCGGGAAAATACATCATCAGCAGACCCTTGGGGTCTACCAGATAAATCCGGCCCGACTCGAAGGGATTGTTTAGCTGCGGATCGGGCAGGCCGCCCCACTGACTATCAGCCTGCATCAACAGTAGCTCTGGATGCTGCTCCAGTAGAAACTTTCGTAACTCCGCTCCCACCCGCTCCCGGGATATATACAGGCGCCGGACTCGATCCATGTCCTTCCCTGTAGCGAGCCGTACCTGGCGCGTATCATGCAGCGATTGGCGGCAGGCTTCGACGCATTGGCCCCCTTCATTAATAATGACCAGTGTCCATTTTTCCTTGAGTTGGACGTTCTTGCCGTTCTCGGCTTGTAAACCGGCCACGGCGAAAGGCTGGGGAGGAATAACCAAGATTCCGTGATTCGCCATACCCGTGGGACGCCACTCCTCGGGCCCCCAAACCAGTAAAACAGATAAAAGCACCGGCGCAATAAACAAGCCGAGCACCGCCAGCATATAGATTCGTGTTTTAGCGATCTTCGTAAGCATGAAATAAATCTTCTCTAAGCCGTGTTGCTCGCCAAGCCAAAATAACTGGCTCAGTAAACACTCCGCGGAGTTGGAGGATTAAAAGTTGAGATGTATACAATTGTGTTAGCTGCTTCGGTTGGCCTATAAGCCACTGACTAAGCTGTCCGCCGCGCCACCAGGAAACAGACAAACACAAAGATGAGCGCCAGGCCAAACCATTGTATGGCATAAGCCCGATGTCTCGCGGCACCGAGGCTGCTACCCACCGGTTGCCATGCGCGCACAAAGCCACTAGGGCTATCCGGGTTGAGCAACACCACCACAGGTAACAGATTAAGCCCCGTAGCCTGTTCCATGCGATTGAAATCCACATACTGGATTACGCGCGGCCACGCACTGGCTTCATAGCCGCCGGGGCCAAGGAGCAACACCTCGGCCGGCGGCAAGGTGATAAGTCCCTGCAGTTGCAATTCCTCTGTCAACGTCGCGATAACAGGCAAGTGCTCACGACTTGATCCCAGTGCCAGCCAGCCGCGGTTTATCAACACTGCATCCTTGCCATTGGCCAATAGCAAGGGGGACAACACATGGTAGCCTGCCACGCCGCGATGGACGCGATTATCGAGCAAAAAATCGTCTCCCTGGACAAAACGACCTGCCAGGCGTGTGCGCCGATAACGCAAGGCCTGATAATCGAGCACCGAGCCATTCAGGACTGCGGGGGCTTGCTGGGCCCGGGCTGCATAGCGGTCATCCAAGGCCTGCTTTTCGGCGGACCGTGATAACTGCCAGATACCCAAGCCAACGAGCAATCCCGCCGCAGCAATAACGATAATCAGGATGCCTGCCCGATATAAAATATCGCTCCTTAAACCTGGCATCACGCAGCCTGAATCCCCATTGTAGCGCCGGCCCATCGTATAATGCCGTGTATTGTCACTGGAGGCACACCGATGCTGGGAAAATACCTCGTAGTTGCACTATTTATCGCCATTCTTCTGAGTCTGGGCTCGGCACTATACGCCATGCTCAACAGCAAAAAAGGCGGTCCGGAAAAAACCGCGCGAGCCCTGACGCTACGCATCGGTCTGTCCCTCGGATTATTTCTGTTGTTGCTTGGACTGTTTGCCTCAGGATTTATCCAGCCACATGGCGTCATTCCCTGACGCGCTAATTCGCCACAAAAAAAAGGCGCTGCCTATGGCAGCGCCTTTGCTTTCAATAAGAACTGCTACAGCCAGTACACAAAGATAAACAGGCCCAGCCACACCACATCCACAAAGTGCCAGTACCACGCCACTGCCTCAAAGGCGAAATGATTGTCCGGAGTGAAATGCCCCTTCAGTGCACGGAAAAAAATCACTGCCAGCATGATGGCACCAATAGTGACGTGCAGGCCATGGAAACCAGTCAACATATAGAAAGTTGATCCGTAAATCCCTGACTCCAGAGTTAAATTCAGTTCGCTAAAGCCATGGGCATATTCGGTTGCCTGAAAGCCGATGAACAAGGCCCCCAAAATCACCGTCAGCGCGAGGCCCAGAGTAAACTGGGTACGATTGTTCTTGAGCAAACCCCAGTGCGCCCAGGTAACCGTGGCGCCACTGGAAAGCAGAATGATGGTATTCAGGGCCGGCAATCCCCAAGCCCCCATGGCCTCAAAATGGCCACCCAACTGCCCTGGACCATTGGTTGGCCACACCGCATCAAATGTTGGATGCAATAGCTGACCAGTCAGCGCCTCGCTACCCAAACCACCCAACCAGGGCACCGAGAAGTTACGCACGTAATAAAGAGTGCCAAAAAAAGCTGCGAAGAACGCCACCTCAGAGAAGATGAACCACGCCATACTCCAACGATAACTATGATCAACCTGATCGTTGTAAAGCCCCGCCTCGCTCTCACGGATAACCGCGCTAAACCAACCAAAGATCATCACCAGCAGAATGACGAAACCAAGCAACATCGCCATTGAACCCGCACTGGCACCATTTAAAAAGGCACCAAAACCGGCAAATAGCGTGAATAGCCCCGCAGTTCCAACAAAGGGTAAGACACTACCTTCAGGTACGTAATAAGCGCTCTGTGCGTCAGACATCGTCGCGCATCCTCTCGTTAAGACTTAACTCAGTATGGGTCCGGGCTAAATCAGCCCTCACCCCCGGATTTAAAAAACGTATAAGCCAGCGTAATGGTATTGATCTCTTTGGGAAGCGCCTTGTCCACGATAAAACGTAGCGGCATTTCCTCCTCTTGACCCGCCTCCAGGCGTTGCTGGTTAAAACAAAAGCATTCAGTCTTGCTGAAATAACGCGCTGACCGGCTGGGGGTCACACTGGGCACCGCCTGTCCCACCACCGCTACTTCAGATAAATTCCTGGCGTAATAGCTGGCTGCGTACACCTTGCCCGGATGAACCCGCAGACTCTTCTGGTTCGGATGGAACGTCCACGGCAGCTGACTGTTCACATTCGCCGTAAACTCCACCGTTACCCAACGCTTCTCATCTACAATCCCGTCCAGTCCCTCGGCGTTGGCCACCCCGGTTTTGCCATTAAGCCCAGTCAGATCACAAAGCACGTCATAGAGCGGCACCATGGCGAAACCAAAACCGAACATCGCCACCGCCACCAGGGCAAGCCGCGCGGTAACACGCCTGTTAGCGACATCTCCCACGTCTCTTATGTCCCGCGCGCAACCTGCAACAAGATAAAGCCCAGATAAAAACTGAAGGCTACGGTTATAAGGATCAGCGCAGTGCGCAGATTGGCACGACGCAAATTCTTATTCATGGCCACCTCTCTCATCCCGGATGCCAACTAACTGACCTTTGGCGCTTCATTAAAGCTGTGATAAGGCGGAGGAGAGCTCAGGGTCCATTCCAAACCCTCGGCATCTTCCCACACCTCATCAGTGGCCGGTTCGCCACCGCGCACGGCCTTGATCACGACCCAGAGGAAAATCAGCTGCACCACACCGAAGACAAAACCACCGATGCTGGAGACCATATTCCAATCCGCGAACTGCAGCGCGTAGTCAGGAATACGACGTGGCATGCCGGCAAGCCCCAGGAAGTGCTGAGGGAAGAACAACACGTTAAAGGAGATGGCGGTCAGCCAGAAATGCAGCTTACCGAGCTTCTCGTCGTACATATAACCGGTCCACTTGGGCAGCCAATAATAAGCACCACTGAAGATTGCGAAAACGGCACCCGTCACCAGCGTGTAGTGGAAGTGGGCGACGATGAAATAGCTATCGTGATACTGCACGTCAGTGGGTGCGGTGCCCATCATCACCCCAGTAAAACCACCGAAGGTAAACATCACTACCACTCCAAGGGCAAACAGCATCGGTGTTTCGAAGGTCATAGAACCGCGCCACATAGTGGCCAGCCAGTTGAATACCTTGACCCCGGTAGGCACGGCAATCAGCACCGTTGCATACATGAAGTAGAGCTGACCGGAAATCGGCATGCCCACGGTGAACATATGATGCGCCCAGACGATCATGGACAGGAAGGCGATGGCCGCGGTGGCATATACCATGGAGGCATAGCCAAACAGCGGCTTACGGGCAAAGGTCGGAATGACCTGGGAGATAAGCCCGAAGGCCGGCAGGACCATGATGTAGACCTCGGGATGCCCGAAGAACCAGAACAGGTGCTGGAACAGTACCGGATCACCACCACCCGCAGTATTAAAGAAGGAGGTGCCGAAGTACTGGTCGGTGAGCAGCATGGTCACCGCACCGGCAAATACCGGCATCACCGCAATCAACAGGAAGGCGGTAATCAACCAGGTCCAGACGAACATCGGCATCTTCAACAAGGTCATACCCGGTGCGCGCATATTAATGATGGTCACGATGATGTTAATGGCGCCCAGAATGGACGACATGCCCAACAGGTGCACGGTGAAGATCAGGAAGGGAAAGGCATCACCGGTTTGCTGTACCAGCGGTGGATACATGGTCCAGCCAGCAGCGGGTGCACCGCCCTCCATGAATAGCGTGGAAACCAGCATGACTGCCGCAAAGGGCAACAACCAGAAACTCCAGTTATTCAATCTAGGCAGGGCCATATCCGGCGCCCCGATCATCAGCGGCACCTGCCAGTTGGCAAAACCCACCATGGCCGGCATGACCGCACCAAAAACCATGATGAGCGCGTGCAGCGTAGTCATCTGGTTAAAGAAATGCGGGTTGACCAGCTGCAAACCCGGCTGGAACAGTTCGGCACGAATGACCAGTGCCATGGCACCACCCACAAAGAACATCGCCAAGGCAACGATGAGGTACATGTTGCCGATGTCTTTATGGTTAGTAGTGGTTATCCAGCGCATGATGCCGCTCTTGGGACCATGTGCATCGTGATTACTTGCGGTATTCATCTATCTAATCCTCCGACCCGGCCTTAGTGCCGTTTCGCCTTAACATCAGACGGCTGGACAGAATCGCCCACGGAATTCCCCAGTGCATTACGTTGGTAGCTGACTACGGCTGCAATATCGGTATCGCTGAGTTGCGCCGCAAAGGCCTGCATCGCCGTGCCCTTTTTACCGTTCATCACGATATCGAGGTGACCATCCTGGGACCCGGTGACAATTGCGCTTCCGGTAATTGCCGGAAACACGCCAGGAAGACCCGCGCCATTAGCCTGATGACACGCTGCACAAGCGGTGTTGTAAACCTGCTCACCACGGGCCAGCAGCTCTGCCTTGCCCCAGCTCTTGCCGGCAGCGGCCTGTTCGGCCTTGGCGGCACCCTGCTTCTCGGCAATCCACTGGCGATATTCAGACTCGGACTTGGCCACTACGACAATAGGCATATAGCCATGGTCCTTGCCACACAGCTCAGCACACTGACCTCTGTAGGTTCCGGGGGTATCTATGCTTGCCCACATTTCGTTCATAAAGCCCGGGATGGCATCGCGTTTCATGCCGAAGGCCGGTATCCACCAGGAATGGATAACATCATCGGCAGTGATCAGGAAGCGGATACGCTTATTGACGGGGACCACCAACTCATTATCTACCTCAAGGAGATAATTCTTCACGCCGCTGGGATCACCGCCGTTTCTGACCTCCCGGCTAGTGGCGGCGAGATTACTGAAAAAGGAAACATCCTCATCCACGTATTCGTATTTCCATTTCCACTGATAACCGGTGACCTTGATGGTGATATCAGCCGCCTCACCCGTCTCCTCCATCAGAATGATGGCCTTGGTAGCGGGAATAGCCGTCCCGATCAGGATAAGAAAAGGAATGGTAGTCCAAACCACCTCGACAATGGTGCTGTGGGTGAACTTGGCAGCCACTGCTCCCTTGGATTTGCGATGATGGAGAATGGACCAGAACATGACCCCGAAAACACCGATAGCGATAACGACACACACCCACATCAGCAGAGTATGAAGGTCGAAAACAGCGCGGCTTATAGGAGTAACCCCTGGACTGAGGTTGAGGCTCCACGCTGCGAGCGCATCTGCCGTCCCCAGTGTTAGTCCAACACCCAACAGACCGTTGAGTCTCGTGCTTGTCTTGCTCCGGAACATCCCTTGGTTACTCCCAAGTTGGTGAACTTGTCGTATAAAAAATGGGGCTTCTATTGTTGCCATCACGCAGATGGCGGCAGACGAACGTCTGGCACAATGGCTTAATTCCCCTACCACCGCACGCTGATACCCAAAGCAAAGGAACTTTACCGAACCCTCCCTCGTATCAACACGCGAAAGATTTGCGCCGTCGTACGCCAAATTATTTTTCCGGCCATGGAGACCGTATTACCAGAGCGCACCAGCGCATACCCCGAAAACTCGCGCGAGCACAATACACCAGCCGTTTTAGGCGTGCAAGACCCTAAGTTTATAGGGTCTTTTTCGTGGCTGGGGCCCTGTTCACCGGTATCCCTCGTAGTTGGGAAGCCGTGGCTAACTCTCGCCCTGGCTCAGCGCACCAAGCATGTCCATAGACTACCTCGTAGCTGGCCGGAAGTTTGCCCTGGTGGCGAAACTGTTCGTAGTGTTCCTCAAGCCCGAGCAGACGGGCTCGGCCATACAGACCACGATTTCTTCCCGTCGTCACATTATGTGCACCGATCGCTTTCAATTCGCGCAGGAGAAAACGCAGATCAGAATACTGTACCGTTATTTGCTCCCGGTCCATCACCACGTCGCCAAAGCCCGAACCCACCAGGGCGTCACCAAGCTCATGCATGTCCGCAAAACGGTTCACGTGTGAATACTCATCCACCGCCTCCCAGCTGGCACGTAGTTCTGCGAGGGTATCGGGTCCAAAGGTTGAGAACAGGATCAAGCCGCCAGGGCGCAGCACGCGCGCGCATTCCGCAAACAGACGACCAAGATCGTTGCACCACTGAATGGTGAGATTGGAGAGAATCAGATCCACGCTGTCCGCCGCCAACGGCAAGGCTTCCGCATCGGCACATACATAGGCCGGCCGACGCCAGGGCCATCGTTGCTTGTTCCGCGCTTGTTGGAGCATGGCCACGGCCAAATCCAGAGCGAATATCGAAGCACGGGGATAACGACGCTTGAGTTCAGCCAGACCAGCGCCCGTTCCGGTTCCCAGGTCCAGCACCCGCTCGGGCTGCAATAAAACAGGGTCCAAATGCTCGAACAGGCGTGCGCCAATCTCTCGCTGTAGATAGGCCGCCCCATCGTAGGAAGAGGCCGCGCACTCAAATGCCTTGCGCACCAGGGCCTTGTCCAGCAACCAGGGCAAATCAGCCTCAGCCCTTATCTCACTCACACTCTTATACCTGTTAACAAATTGTACAATGGCTCTAAATAAGGGATATATTCGAAAGTGTGCACTTACTATTGCCAATAAATTATGCTCAAGGTGCTACTCGCTTTAGCCCCGTGTCCCATCTTAAGATAGGGCCTTCATCCCCTCAATAAAAACACGTCAAGGAAGACGTCATGTGCTTTTTTTTAACCCACCCCCTGCGCGCCATAAATTGCTTCGAATGCCTGCTTTGTGGCGGCATGGCAACATACGGAACAACTATCTGTGAGCCATGTAAACGTGAGCTGCCCCGCATCCATCACGCCTGCCCCACCTGCGCGCAGCCGCTCGCAGTCTCTCTTTCTTGTCCGGCGTGCCAGCGCCACCTGCCACCTTTTTATAACTGTCGTGCGATATTTCATTACCAGGGGGTCATTCGTCACCTGATACACCGCCTGAAATATCATAACGACTTGGCGGCCGCGAAACTCCTGGGGCGCTTAATGGCCGATGCCCTCGGTAGCCACCACCCAGAAATGCCAGAGTGTCTGGTTCCCGTGCCACTGCATCCGGCACGTCTAAGACAACGTGGATATAACCAGGTAGTGGAGATGGGAAGGGCTATCTCCCATGAACTGAATCTTCCCATGGAACTCAAGCTAGTCCACAGGCTTTGGCCCACGGAAAGCCAGCAAAAACTTTCCGCCGTGGCGCGGCGGCTAAATGTCCGCGATGCTTTCCGAGCCCGGAATAAACCGCAATACCATCACATCGCCTTATTGGATGATGTAATGACCACCGGCGCGACCGCAACGGAGCTGGCCCACTGCCTTCGCAAGGCAGGAGTTCGGCGAGTCGAGCTATGGGTTTGTGCCCGAGCCACAAACCCATAGGAGCCTGTCGAATTCAGGCATCCAGATTAGCGACCGCCAAGGCATTGGTTTCAATAAATTCGCGTCGTGGCTCCACCTGGTCCCCCATGAGGGTCGTAAAGAGCTCGTCCGCTACGATGGCGTCGTCCACCCGCACCTGGAGCATACGCCGGCTCTCCGGATCCATGGTGGTTTCCCACAACTGGCCCGGATTCATCTCACCCAAACCCTTGTAACGCTGAATATGCAGCCCCCTCCGGGCCTCGGCAACCAGCCAATCCATACCTTCTGCAACGGTGCTTATGGGCTGTACCTTATCTTTTCGGGACACGCTGGCCCCGGCTTCGAGAGAACTCTTGACCACGGCAGCACATTTCATCAAGCCGTCGAATTCTGCCGAACGGAAAAATTCGTTACCTACCCGACGCTCCGACTCCACACCATGGACCAGGGCACGAAAACAAACGGCAAAACCATTATGCTCCCGCTGTTCCACGCGTATTTGGTAATTACCAACGGAATCAGAAGCTTGATTGAGTGAATCTTCGAGTTGTGAAAACCATCCAAGCACCTCTTCTGCTGACCCAGTATCGCCAAACTGAAGCGGCGGCAGAGTCCACATACACTCAAGAATTTCCGGCAATATTCGCTGGGAAAGCCGCCCGATTGCAGCCCGCAGGGCCAGATAATCATTAGCGATAGATTCAAGGCCCGGACCGCTAACAGCCTTGCCCTCGGGATCAAGCTGAAGTGCCGCACCTTCCAGTGCCAGTTCCATAAGATAGGCATCCAATTCACGTTCGTCTTTCACGTAACGCTCCCGTGAGCCTTTTTTCAACTTAAATAGTGGTGGCTGGGCAATATAGATGTACCCCCGCTCAATAAGCTCGGGCATCTGCCGGAAGATAAAGGTCAACAACAGAGTGCGAATGTGGGAGCCATCTACATCCGCGTCGGTCATGATGATAATACGGTGGTAACGAATCTTGTCGGGGTCGTATTCCTCACGACCGATACCACAACCGAGGGCAGTAATGAGGGTACCCACCTCCACCGAGGACAGCATTTTATCAAAGCGGGCCTTTTCTACGTTCAGGATCTTGCCCTTGAGAGGCAAAATGGCCTGATTGCTACGGTCCCGGCCCTGTTTTGCCGAGCCACCCGCCGAATCGCCCTCTACCAGAAAGAGTTCCGAGAGCGCTGGATCCTTTTGCTGACAATCCGCGAGCTTGCCCGGCAGGCCAGCAATATCCAGGGCTGTCTTGCGGCGGGTCATTTCCCGCGCCTTGCGAGCCGCATCTCGGGCTCGGGTAGCATCAATAATCTTGGACGTGATGGCCTTGGCCTCACTGGGCCGTTCCTGCAAAAATTCCGAAAGACGCCCGGATAACAGCGACTCCACGACCCCCTTCACCTCCGAGGAAACCAGCTTGTCCTTGGTCTGGGAGGAAAACTTGGGGTCAGGAACCTTAACCGAAAGCACCGCCGTCAAACCCTCGCGAACATCATCTCCAGTGGGTGTGACTTTGGCCTTTTGGGTAACGCCCGCGTTTTCCATGTACTGGTTGAGCGTGCGCGTCAGTGCCCCCCGAAAACCGGAAAGATGAGTACCGCCGTCCCGTTGCGGAATGGTATTGGTAAAACAAAAGATATTTTCCTGATAGGAATCATTCCACTGCAGCGCAACCTCGACTTCAATCTCATCGCGCGACGCGCAAAAATGCAGGGCAGTGGGATGTAGCGGTGTTTTATTACGATTCAAATGCTGGACAAAGGCGCTTATTCCTCCTTTATATTCAAAGATATCCTGCTTTCCAACCCGTTCGTCGAGCAGCTTGATGCGGACCCCTGAATTAAGAAAGGAAAGCTCTCGCAGGCGCTTAGCGAGTATGTCGTAATGAAATTCGATGTTATTAAAGGTTGCAGGGCTGGGCTGAAAGCGGATTTCGGTACCCGTACGCTCCGTCGTCCCGATAACCTCTAACGGGGCCTGAGGTTCCCCCTCCAGGTATTCCTGACGATGAATTTTTCCATCACGATAGATCAGCAAATGGAGATAGGCAGACAAGGCATTAACGACCGATACCCCTACTCCGTGTAAGCCACCGGAAACCTTGTAGGAATTATCATCGAACTTACCACCAGCATGAAGCACGGTCATAATGACTTCAGCCGCAGAACGACCCTCTTCCGCATGAATATCGACCGGTATTCCTCGTCCGTTATCCTTAACGGTCACGGATTCATCGGCATGAATAACCACCCCAACTTCCGTGCAGAATCCAGCCAGGGCCTCGTCGATGGCATTATCTACGCTCTCGAAAACCATATGATGCAGGCCCGTGCCGTCATCGGTATCACCGATATACATCCCCGGTCGTTTGCGTACCGCATCCAGGCCCATCAGGACCGTGATACTCGTTGAGTCGTACGACTCCTCAGCCATCTTTTTCCCCTTAAACTTTTTAGGCCCGGGACACCCTTGGGTACGCCCGCCCAAAATACTAAAATAGAGCGCCGATTATACCACCCTGCGCATGGCCCCCTGTTCCACGTGAAACATTGCCGCCTCTGCCGAGCAATCCGTCTCTAACAAACGAGGCTCTGAGGCAGTTATGAATACCTGGATCCCCATTCCAGCCACCGCATCCAGAAATAGATGCCGATTTCTCTCATCGAGTTCCGCCGCTAAATCGTCGATAAGCAATACCGGCTTGTGGCCTGTGCGCGTAGTCACGTATTGTGCGTAGGCTAGAAATACCGCTACAGCCAATAACTTGGCCTCTCCTCTCGACAATCTTCCCCGCACCGCCACCCCCTCAGATGACAATTCAAGATCGGCCCGATGTGGCCCCACCGTCGTACTCCCCCGACGTCTATCTGCATCCAAACTCCGCCCCAGGGCAAGCTTCAAGCTAATGTCATCTTTCCAGCCTGGTCGATAACGAACATCTACAGGGATACCCAACAATCGTTCACTGAATCCACGCACAATATCCTGGGCATCGCCCAGATATTCTTGTCGCCAACTATGCAACAGCTGGCCGAACTCTCCGACTCGCTCATCCCAACTTTCCAGGGCAATGCCACCTCCACCCTGACGCAGGAGTGCATTTCTTTGGCGTAGCGCCTGCTTATAGGATTGCAATACCGACAAATACCCCGGTTTCACGTGAAACAACGCCCAATCCATGAGACTACGCCGTAAGTCTGCGCTACCGGTAACCACCCCCAGGCTATCGGGAAGTATGGCCATCACCGGCAGGCTCTGTGCCAAACTGGAGGCATTCCACATATTCTTGCCACCGATACGAATACGGGTAGCACTCACCGTCTTTTCTACACCCAAGATCTGCTGATCACCGGTCCCCGATACTACGGTGGCACTCACGCAGAGTTTTTCTTCACCACGCTGGATCAACTCACTATTACGTCGTGTACGAAATGAGCGACCCGTTCCGAGGAGGTAAATCGCTTCCAGCAGGCTGCTTTTCCCACTGCCGTTAGCGCCGGTGATGAAATTGAGATGGGGCGATGGATCCAGGCTCACACTATCAACGATACGCAAGCTCTGTACCCGAACACGAGAAAGATGCATCAAAAGCGGCCAAATATAAGACTTATGCCTGCTGTAGCGCTCATACAGACAAGCAGCCTGAAAATAGAATTAAAGACGAATGGGCATAACCACGTACTCGCAGTCATCCACATCCAGGCCCCGGACGAGGCAACTTCTATCAGCCTCCCCGAAATAAAAGCGAACCCTGTCCGATGGAATGGCGGCCAACACATCCAGCAGATACGTTACGTTGAAGCCGATCTCCATGGTCTCCGCGCTGTAATCCACATCAATGACTTCCTCGGCCTCTTCCTGCTCTGGATTGTTGGCAACGACCTTCAGCTCCCCTGCACTTAAAGCAATGCGAACGGTCCGGTATTTTTCGTTGGAAAGTATCGCGGCCCGGGCCAAGCCTTGCCGAAGCATCGATCTATCCGCCTCAAGAATGCGCTGATTATCCTCCAGGTCCGGTATCACTCCGCGGTAATCCGGATACTGCCCGTCTACAAGCTTGGTACTAAAACGCACCCCACCCAGCACCAATTGCAAAGATTGCGCTGCCACAGCCAACTCTACCGTTTCATTTCCCTCCGACAATAACCTTCCCAGTTCCACAACGGCCTTGCGCGGTACAATAGCCTGCCTGAATTCACCCTCCACGGGCTGCTCTAAACGCAATTCCCCTTTTGCCAAACGATGTCCATCGGTAGCTACCAGTCTAAGGCGATCGCCATCCACTTCGAGTAACAGCCCGTTGAGATAATAGCGAACATCATCATGAGCCATTGCAAACTGGGTCATGTCAAGCAGCTGTTTTAATGAAGCTGGCTGTACCACCAGTTTTACAACCTCGCTGGCTAATTCCGTATTCGGAAAGTCCAAAGCATCCAGGGTGCTGAGACTAAAGCGACTACGACCCGAGCGAATACTGGCGCGCCGATCTTTTGCGGAGAAATTTATCTCTGAATCTTGTGGTAGCGCTTTGCAGATAGAAAGTAGCTTGCGTGCCGGTACGGTCGTTTCTCCTGCTTCCTTAGCGGTACCTACCGCTACTTCGGAAACAAGTTCTACCTCCATGTCCGTAGCTGTAATACTCAGATGTTCATTTCCCAAGTTTAGTAAGACGTTAGATAAAATAGGCAAGGATTGGCGTTTTTCTACCACACCATAGACATTCTGTAGTGCCGACAGTAACTTTTCCCTAGTTATAATAAATTTCATCTCTTTTAAAAACCTATTGTTATAATTAGTAAAAAAATATCTGTGTGTTAGTTATAATTAACCATATAAATCATTGCTTTAAGTTAATTATTACCCTGTTTATAAAATGCTTGTTTTTTGAGGAGTATCTGTAGATAAGTTGTATATAACGCAGGTTTATATTTTTCAGTGACTTTTATCCACAAGATTCCTTCATTAAGTGCTCAGGGTTCTCAACAAAATAGTGTAGTCCTCTCCAATGGCGGCATCAGTAGTTTTGAGTTCAGCTATCTTTCGGCATCCATACAGTATCGTGGTGTGGTCCCGACCACCGAAGGCATCACCGATTTCTGGCAAGCTGTGATTAGTCAGCTCTTTGGATAGTGCCATAGCTACCTGGCGCGGACGGGCGATAGAGCGACTGCGCCGCTTTGAAAGGAGATCAGCGACCCGCAATTTATAGTATTCCGCAACGGTTTTCTGAATGTTATCAATCGTAATGAGTTTGTCCTGGAGAGCAATGAGATCTTTCAGAGCCTCCTTACAAAGATCGAGGGAAATCGGACTACCGGTGAAATGGGAACTTGCGATAACCCGGCGCAGGGCCCCTTCCAACTCGCGGACATTGGAACGTATACGCTTGGCAATGAAAAAGGCGACCTCATTGGGCAAGATAGCATCCACCTGAGCAGCCTTTTGCATCAAGATAGCGACCCGCGTTTCCAACTCTGGCGGCTCTATGGATACCGTAAGACCCCAGCCGAAGCGGGATTTCAGGCGTTCTTCAAGCCCATCTACTTCCTTCGGATAGCGATCGCTGGTCATTACGATCTGTTGCTGATCCTCAAGCAAGGCATTGAACGTATGGAAGAATTCTTCCTGAGATCGCTCTTTTCCAGCAAAAAACTGGATATCGTCTATGAGCAAGGCATCTACTGAGCGATAGAAACGCTTGAATTCATTGATTGAGTTGTGTTGCAGGGCCTTGACCATATCGGCCACAAAACGCTCCGAGTGCAGATAAACGACGGTAGCGTCGGGTCTTGTTTCGAGAATGCTGTTGCCAATGGCATGCATCAGGTGGGTTTTTCCAAGGCCGACCCCACCGTAAAGAAACAACGGGTTATAGGCATCCCCTGGATTTTGTGCTGTTTGCATGGAGGCAGCACGGGCAAGTTGATTCGATTTTCCTTCAACAAAGTTTTTGAAATTAAAATCGGGACGAACGCGAGCCGTATTAGCACGGCGGGCATTTGCAGAAGGCTGCGGTTTATTTATTGGCGGGGTCGCCGAGCTTGTTGCCGGCGTGACGTCGACGCCGCCCACCTGTATGACTACGGAGGCAGATTCGATGGCATTTTGTTGAACGTAGAGTTCGGTTATACGGCTGGAAAAGTGATTAAGCACCCAATCCTGGACGAATTGATTGGGGGCATACAAATGCAGGGTGTCGCCTTTTTCCACGGCCTGTAGTGGTCGAATCCAGGTATTAAATTGCTGGGATGGCAGTTCCCCTTCCAGTCGGCCAAGGCATTGCTGCCAGAATTTGGATTTCACTCTCACCCTCGCAACCCGTTGTTAGCTGGATTCTTTTTTGTAAGTTTGTTTGCCGGGGCTTTTTCCCGGCGCGGGAGCGCCAGTGTAAACTTCCGGTGGGTACTTATCCACAGATAAGGAGTGCGCATTGACAGCCTGCGGCCCCGGTGGTTAGAATCCCGCTCCTTTTGTCTCTAACATATTAAATCCGCAAGGATTTTCGCAGGTCTCGCTATGAAAAGAACTTTCCAACCCAGCACCCTGAAGCGGGCTCGCCGGCATGGCTTTCGGGCTCGGATGCAGACCAAGGGTGGTCGCCTGATTATCAAGGCGCGTCGCGCCAAGGGCCGCGCACGCCTGAGTGCCTGACACGCCTGCTGCTGGCGTTTGTGTGTCTTGTAAGACTTTCGATAAGCGAAAGCGGCTTACTACCGCGCCACAGTACAAGGCTGTTTTTCGCGCTCCCGAGCGTTCATCGGATCGGTCGTTAACGGTGCTGGCGTGCAGAAATGATCTGGGCCATCCCCGCCTGGGTCTGGCCATACAGAAAAAAATTCTCAAGCAAGCGGTGGCAAGAAATCGGGTGAAACGCATCGTACGCGAGAGCTTTCGCCATCATCAAAGCCTACTTGGCGGCCTGGATATCGTCGTCATTGGTCGCCAGGATCTTAGGTGCGCCGAGAACCAACAATTGTTTAGCTCTCTGGAAAGGCACTGGAACAGGTTGGCAAAGCAATGCGCATCCTGCTGACTTCCATCATTCGCCTGTACCGTTATCTATGTAGTCCGTGGTTGGGCGTGCATTGCAGATTTACCCCTACCTGCTCCAGCTATGCTTTGGAGGCCATTGAGCATCACGGTGTGCTGCGGGGATTGTGGCTGTCCGCGGGTAGATTGCTGCGTTGTCAGCCCTGGTCCACTGGTGGTTATGACCCGGTGCCCCATGATGCTGCGGATTGTACCGTACACAAACATACCAACTGCCGTTAACTAATTTTTCACCTTCTGGATTCTCTTCGTGTCTCTCGAACAAATACGTCCCTATTTGCTGGCCGGCTTAGGCCTCGTTCTAATCCTGCTTTGGCAGGCCTGGCAGCGTGATTATCCCGCTCGTGTTCCCGCCGTTGATGTGGCGGAGACCACCCAGGGTGGTGCGGATCCTGCGGTGCAGCCGGACCTTCCCCCAAGTCCCCAATCGGTTACGGCAGGAGCGAGCGCACCCGTACCCACCCTGCCAACGATGCAGGCACCGGTCAGTCAGGCGCCATCGGTGTTGGTAGAAACCGACCTTATAAGTGCGCGCATCAGTCTTGATGGGGGCGATCTTCGCAATCTGGAGTTGCTGCGATACCCAGTTTCGCTAGAGCAGCCCGATAAGGCTTTCCATCTGTTGCAAGAACGCCCCGATAATTTTTTCATTGCCCAGTCGGGTTTGCTGGCAGCCAATGGTGCACCTAATCACCACAGTCGTTTTGTTGCAGACCGGGAGGATTATCGGCTTGCCGACGGAGCAGATGAACTCAGGGTGCGACTGGACTGGCAGAGCGATACGGGTCTGCGAGCCAGTAAAACCTACATTTTCCACCGCGGTAGCTATCTCGTTGATGTGCTTTTCCAGGTAGAGAATGCCAGCGGTGCGCCTTGGAGTGGTCGCATGTATGGGCAGTTTCAGCGTGGGATTCCCGAAGATACGGGTGGCCGCTTCATCTATACCTATACCGGTGGCGTGTTTTCCAGCGAGGAAAAGCCCTATGAGAAGGTTGATTTCGACGATATGGCGGCGCAGGACGTAGGACGTAGTGTCACCGGCGGCTGGGCGGCGATGATTCAGCATTATTTCGCGGCGGCCTGGATACCGGACAATAAAGCCAGCAACCATTATTACACCAAGGCACTGCCCGATAGCCGCTATGTTCTGGGGGTGATCTCACCGGAGCGGGTTGTGAGCCCCGGAACTACTGAGGAGTTCCGGCTTAAGACCTACGTTGGTCCGAAGCTGCAGGATCGCCTGGAGCAGGCCGCGCCGGGACTAGAACGCACTGTGGACTACGGCTGGTTGTTTTTCATTGCCCAGCCTATCTACTGGCTGCTTTCCCTGATCCATGGCGTTATTGGCAATTGGGGTTGGGCCATTATCCTCGTTACTGTGGTGATCAAGGGGCTGTTTTTCAAGCTGTCGGCGGCCAGCTACCGTTCCATGGCGAAGATGCGCAAATTTCAACCCCGCATGGTGGAGTTGAAAGAGCGTTTTGGCGGTGATCGGGCCAAGCTCAATCAGGCCATGATGGAGCTCTATAAGAAGGAAAAAATCAATCCTCTGGGTGGTTGCCTCCCTATCCTGGTACAGATCCCGGTATTCATTTCCCTTTATTGGGTGCTACTGGAGAGCGTCGAGCTGCGCCAGGCAGATTTCATGCTCTGGGTGCACGATCTTTCTGCCTACGATCCCTATTACGTACTGCCGATACTCATGGGCATTTCCATGCTGATTCAGCAGAAACTAAACCCGAAGCCGCCGGACCCGGTGCAGGCCAAGGTGATGATGGCCCTGCCCTTCATTTTTACCTTTATGTTTCTCAACTTTCCCTCGGGACTGGTGCTTTATTGGTTCGTCAACAATGTGTTATCCATTACCCAGCAGTGGGTGATTACCCGGCGCATAGAGGCGCAGCCAGCCTGAGCAGCCGCGGCCCCTGAGCTGATTATGCAGGCCGGGGACGACACCATCGCGGCTATTGCTACCCCGCCCGGGCGGGGCGGTATCGGCATCGTCCGGGTCTCCGGTCCAAATGCCGAGTTTATTGCCAAAAGCCTGCTGGGGGCGGTACCCGTCCCCCGGGCCGCTGCTTATCGTGACTTTCATGATGCCGGTGGCCAGGTCATCGATACCGGCATCGCGCTGTATTTCCCCTCTCCTCGTACCTTTACTGGCGAAAATATCCTTGAATTGCAGGGCCACGGTGGTCCAGTGGTGATGGATCTGTTGCTGGCACGAGTGCTGGAACTGGGGGCGCGGCAGGCACAACCGGGGGAATTCAGTCAGCGTGCTTTTCTCAACGGCAAGATGGATCTTGCCCAGGCGGAGGCGGTGGCCGATCTCATCGATAGTGCAACGGCGACCGCGGCACGTGGCGCTCAGCGCTCCCTTGCCGGTGACTTTTCTCGGAAAGTACGGGCGCTAAGCCGGCAGATTGCCGAACTGCGAGCCTACGTCGAGGCGGCCATCGATTTTCCCGAGGAGGAGATCGATTTTCTCGCGGATAAGACCCTGCTCGGGCGCCTGGATGCGCTCGCCGAAGAACTCAAGCAAACGCTTGCCTCCACACGCCAGGGTGTACTCCTGCAAGAAGGTCTCCGTGTGGTCATCGCGGGACAGCCCAATGTTGGCAAGTCGAGTTTGCTCAATGCGCTTGCCGGCAGTGATACGGCTATTGTCACCCATCTTCCGGGTACCACCCGGGATCTGCTGAGGGAGCAGATTCACCTCGATGGCTTGCCACTGCATATTATCGATACCGCCGGATTGCGTCATACCGAAGACTTGGTAGAACAGCACGGCATACACCGTGCCCGTGGTGCGATAGCTGAGGCTGATGTGCTGCTGCTGGTGGTTGAAGCGGGTACGGGCATTACTGAAACCGATCGTGCTTTACTTGCAGAGCTTGAACCGGCTCGCCGGTGTATCGTGGTACGCAACAAGATAGACCTCGCAGGAGAAGCTGCAACGATTTACACGGGTGAGTTTGGTCCGGAAGTCGCGCTATCGGCCAAGTTGGGGCCAGGTATTGAGCTGTTGCGTGAGTGCCTTAAAAAACAGACCGGTTATGAGCAGGGTGGTGAAGGGGCCTTCACGGCGAGGCGGCGTCATCTGGATGCGCTGCGTCGTGCCGAGCAGCATGTTGCGGTGGCCCACCAGTGTCTGCAAGGATCGCGAGCGGGCGAGCTCATGGCGGAAGATCTACGTTCCGCTCAACACGCATTGGGTGAGATTACCGGAGAATTCAGCAATGAGGAGCTTCTGGATTTAGTTTTCAGTGAATTCTGTATCGGCAAATAACATCGTAAAAAAATAATTTTTCAGGAGAATGAATCATGGATATCGCAAGCATCGTGTTTCTGATTGTTGTTCTCGGCATTATTTTTTATGTCGTCGGTATCTATAACCGTCTGGTGATGCTGAAAAATCGTTACATCAATGCCTTCAGTCAAATAGAAATCCAGTTAAAGCGTCGCTACGATTTAATTCCTAACCTGGTGGAAACCGCGAAGGGATACATGAAGCATGAACGCGAGACCCTGGAGGCGGTGATCAGCGCGCGCAATGCAGCATCATCCATACTCAGGCATGCTGCTGCCGATCCCACCAGTGCACGGGCCATAGGAGAGCTTGCTGGTGCCGAGGGTGCCTTGCATCAGGCCATGGGAAAATTAAACGTGGTGATGGAGGCCTACCCGGATCTGAAGGCCAGTGAAAATATGATGCAATTATCGGAAGAGCTCACCACCACAGAAAACCGGGTGGCCTTTTCCAGGCAGGCCTTTAACGATTCGGTCACTGCCTACAATACCTATCGTCAGACCTTTCCCCCGGTATTTTTTGCCGCACGATTTGGTCATCCCACGGACGCAAGCTTGCTGGAATTTGAAGACAGCGCGGAGATACAAGCTGCCCCCAAAGTCTCCTTTTAACAGCTCTCTTCCGCATGGATTTTTTTGCCCAGCAGGATAAGGCCCGGCGTCATACCACGACCCTGGTTTTGTTGTTCATTCTGGCCGTTATCGCGCTCATTGTAATTACCAACATACTGGTTATGGTGGTCTTCATAGGGGCGGCCGGGCAGACCAATATGGTCTCTCAGCTGGGGGGCTATTTTTCCTGGCGCGCCTTTGGAATGATCAGTCTCGTGGTCACTGGCATCGTCGCCTGCGCCATAGTCTACAAGTGGATTCAACTTTCTGCGGGCGGCAAACGGGTGGCAGAGTCGCTAGGCGGGCATCGCATTTCCCCCAACACTCGTGATGCGGACGAAAACCGCATCCTCAATGTGGTGGAGGAAATGGCCATTGCCTCGGGCATGCCAGTCCCCCCCGTTTACCTGCTGGCAGAAGAAGCCGGTATCAATGCCTTTGCTGCGGGGAATACTCCGGCCGATGCAGTGATCGGGGTGACTCGGGGCTGTATCGAGCAATTTGATCGGGAGCAATTGCAGGGCGTCATCGCCCACGAGTTCAGCCACATATTAAACGGCGATATGCGCCTGAATATTCGCCTGATTGCATTGCTTAACGGCATCCTGTTCATTGGTGGTGTCGGCGAGGTGTTGTTGCGCGGCAGCTCCCGCCGTCATCGAAGTTTTAACTCAAGTCGTCGCTCCGGGAATAATCGCCTGGCCTTGTTGGGGCTTGGTCTGCTCATCATAGGCTGGCTCGGTGGTTTCTTTGGCAAGCTGATTAAATCCATGGTCAGCCGTCAACGTGAATTTCTTGCCGATGCATCGGCGGTGCAATTCACCCGCAATCCTCAGGGTATTGCTGATGCGCTGAAAATTATCGGTGGCCACAGCCTGCACGCCACGGTCAATAATCCACAGACCCAGGAAGTGAGCCATCTCTTTTTTGGTCAGGCGATCAATAAAATGGGCGGGATGTTTGCGACCCATCCGCCCTTGGAAGATCGTATTTCCCGCATAGAACCACACTGGGATGGACGGTTTATCTATCGCCAGCCGGTTACTGCAAGCGAGCAAAACAAGAGCTCCGGGGCATCTAAAAATGCCAAAGTGGCGGTTATGGCGGCAATATTGACCGGCCAAATACCCGCTGTGCTGGCGGGCGAAGATGCTTCCCCCGAGTCGGAAGCCGCGAGCGAGCTGACCAAGGCCCGAAACAGTATTAACAATATTCCTGCAGCACTACTCCAGCATGCCCACGACCCCTTCGGTGCCAGTGCCCTAGTCTACGCTTTATTGCTCAATCGTGATGAAGTCGTACAGACAAAACAGCTGAATTATATAAAGCAGGGCAAGGTGGCGGGCCTGGCACTGCAGACCTCGGAACTGGCCCCAATCATTGCCAGGATGAATAGCCGTTTTCGGTTGCCGCTGCTGGAACTCTCGCTGCCAGCGTTGAAATGTCTTTCCCACAGCCAATATAAAGTTTTTAAGAAGACCCTTAATTTGCTCATACGCGCCGACCGCAAGCTGGAATTATTTGAATGGTGTCTGTATCAGTTACTTATTCACTATCTGGATCCCGAACATGTTCCAGTCAAGCCAACCCGGCCCTCGTACAAGAAAGCCTTGCAAGTAGCCGCAGAGTATCAGTTGGTGCTATCTACGCTTGCTCATTATGGAGATCAGCATGAGGCTGATCGTACCAAGGCCTTTGGTCGCGGCACTAACATTGCAACTCTGTACAACATTGCGTTATTACCAAAACAGAAATGCAAGTTGGATGATTTTATCGACGCAGTAAATAAACTCGCCAACTGTTACCCGTTAATAAAATATCGGCTATTAAAAGGCCTGGTGCACTGTGCCCGGGAGGATGGTCGGATCACGATCGCAGAACAGGAAATTATTGCGAGTGTAGCTGCGGTGATGGATTGCCCGATGCCACAGTTGGAGAGGCTTTGATTTATTTGTATGTATAGCGCCCCTGGTCGTTTGTACATTGCCAGGGCATCTACCTACGCGAGCCGCTGATGGTTGAATGATTTGGGCAGTGTTCCGATCACCTCAAAGGGCCGTATCTTAATCACTTTCGCTAACTGGGCCGGCGGGCCAGTATGTCGATTTCCACCAAGGCATCGCGTGCGAGTGCCGTGACCCCGACACAGGTTCGGGCCGGGCGGCCGTTGATGGGAAAATAGCTGGCATAAGTGTTATTCATTTCTGCGTAATCCTGCTTGAAGTGGGTGAGATAAACTCGCGCCTGCAACACGTGCTCAAGGCCAAGATCAAGTTCATCGAGAACGATGATCAGGTTATCCATTACCTGGCGGGTCTGGGCGATGATGCCTTCAGGCAAGGGGGCATCATCTATGACCGGGTCGGTTGGCATCTGGCCGCTGACGAATATCCAGCCGTCACTTTCCGCGGCATGACTGAAGGGTGCTACCGGCACTGGCGCAGCATTGAGTTTATGAAAGATTGGCGTGGACATGAAGGTTCCTTGTCGGGATCAGATTTAACGGCAGGCCTTTGCCCCCTCCGTTCGGTGGTAGACCTGGACGCTGCCTCCGAGCATCACTGAATAAAGCATAGCGCAGCTATCCTGCAGCATGGAAGGCGGGTTCCATCGCGCTTCTATTCCTAGGATAATGGCACGGATTTCCTGCGATGCCTCCCATGATTCCATCGAATGCTGTGACTGACTATAGCCTGGGTTATTTGTGCCGTCTGGTGGCTGTCCCCTGTTTAACGCTTGGGAGGGTGATACGTGGAGGCTAATCCATCGCAGGCCGACAAATTAAGCCTGTCGGTTTTTATCATCGCCTGCAATGAAGTGGATCGGATTCCGCGTACCATCGCCAGTGTGCAGGGCTTGGTGGGCGAGATCATCGTGGTGGATAGCGGCAGTACCGATGGCACGGTGGAACTTTGCTGTGAACTGGGCGTACGGACCGAGTTTCGCGAGTGGAGTGGCTACGGTGAGCAGAAGCGTTATGCTGAATCGCTGTGCCGTAACGACTGGGTGCTGAATCTGGATGCCGACGAGGAATTGAGTGCAGAGTTGCAGGCCGAGATCCGCTCCTTATGGCGTTCTGGTGAACCGGCATGTACGGCCTATCAGCTGCCTTTTCTCGGTGTGCATGCCTGGCAGGAAACAGGCCATTCCTGGACCGTCAGTAATTATCCCGTACGCTTGTATCGGCGTAGCTGTGGCAGTTTTGATCCCAGCCCGGTACACGATTCGGTGCGGATGAGCCGCGGCTCCGTGGGCCGGTTAAAAGGCATGGTATTACATCGTTCCTTTCGTTCCCTCGACCACCATGTGCGGAAGGTCAATGAGTATTCCAATGCCCAGGCCGATGATCTTTTTCGAAAGGGCCGGAATCCGGGGCTCCTGAAACTATTGTTTTCTCCCCCGGTTACCTTCCTTGTTTGTTATTTTCTGCGGCGTGAGTTTGTCAATGGTGTGGATGGCATCATCACCAGCTATCTGCATGCCTTCAAACGTTTTATTCGACTTGCCAAGGCACGCGAGTGTTTCCAGCAGGCGCGCCGCAAGCAAGTCTGAAGCGAGGTTATTACAGGGTGCACATTCTTCTGGTCAGCGTGGATTTCCCTCCCAATGTGGGCGGTGTGGCGGCTCACGTCTATGAGCTTGGACGTGAACTGGCGCGCCAGGGAAATCATGTCGAGGTGATTACCTCTGTTGATAGTACGGGCACTGAAGGCGTGACAGATATGGCCGGTATGCGGGTCCACCGTTATCGTCTGGGGCATCGGCTGTGGATGCGTCGGCGCCTTGCCGCCATCCTTCGCCGCGAGGTGCCGGTTATGGCGCCAGCGGTTATTCACGTACACGGCATCAAACCCCTCACTGCGACCCGAAACCTAGGGGTCCCCATCGTATTCACCAATCATACCTCGGGTTTCCTGCAGCGCATCGAGCGTGGTGCGCGTGCGGTACGTCGGGTGGCGCGCATGATGTCCCATCTGTCACTGGTAATTTCGCCGAGCCGGGAGTTGATGGATGCAGCAGTGACTGCCCATGTGCCAAAAGAGAAAGCCGTGTTTCTTGCCAATGGCGTCGATATCGAACGCTTCAGGCCGGATCTGGATGGGCAGACTCTGCGATCCCGTTGGGGCGTCGGGGCGGAGGAAGTGGTGATATTGGCGGCGCGGCGCATGGTGGAAAAGAACGGCCTGATATACCTCGCCGAGGCAGCACCGGATTTTCTTCGGGCCGGGGTCAGGCTGGTGCTGGTGGGTGATGGCCCGGAGCGTCCCCGGGTTGTTGAGAGCCTGCGTGCGGCGGGTCTTGAGCAATACAGCCTGTTGACTGGCAGCATCGATAATGGGCAGATGCCTGAAGTCTATACAGCCAGTGACATCGTGGTGCTGCCTTCCCTGAAGGAGGCCACGAGTATTACCGGCCTTGAGGCCATGGCCTGCGCCAAACCGTTGGTAGGTACCCGGGTGGGCGGAATTCCAGAGCTTGTTATCGAGGGTGAAAATGGTCTGTTGGTGCCGTCTGCTGACCCCCGGGCGCTAGGTCAGGCGATAGCAACAATGATCCATGATAAGGGATTCCGGCAAGCCGCTGGTGCGGCCAGTCGTCGGCGTGTGGAGGGGCACTTTTCCTGGCATGTCATTGTCCGCGAGACTCTGAAGTACTACGAGAGTGTGCTCTGATGGGAGGGCGCAAAATACTATTGGTATTTGGTACCCGACCGGAGGCGATCAAGATGGCCCCGGTGGCACTTGCGTTGGCGCAAAGCGGACATTTTGATACCCGGATCTGCGTTACCGCCCAGCACCGGGAGATGCTCGATCCAGTGCTGCACTGGTTTGATCTCACCCCCGATCACGACCTCAACCTGATGCAGCCGGGCCAGAGCCTAAGTGCTCTGACTGCCCGGGCGCTTACCCATCTGGCACCGATTATGGAGGAGGAGCAGCCTGACATGGTCTTGGTGCAGGGTGATACCACCACTGCCTTGACGGCCGGGTTGGTCGCTTATTATCACCAGATTCCGGTGGGACATATTGAGGCGGGTTTACGTACCGGCCAGCGTTATAACCCCTTTCCAGAGGAGATTAATCGGCGCCTGCTGGCGAGTCTGACGGACCTTCATTTTGCGCCTACCGAGGCCGCCCGCCAGCAGTTGCTGGACGAGGGTATGGCGGCCGATACGGTATGGAGCACTGGCAATACCGTGATTGATGCGTTGCTTCACACTACGGCTCGTCTGGCGGATAGTGATGACCCGGCAGTTCGCGACATGCGCCGGAAGATCGCCAAGATTAGCGACGATGGCCAGCGTCGCCTGATTTTAATTACCGGGCACCGGCGTGAGAGTTTCGGTGAGGGTTTCCGGGAGATATGCGCCGCATTACAAGAAATTGCTGGGAGCTTTCCCGAGGCCAGTCTGGTCTATCCGGTACATCTTAATCCCAAGGTGCAGGGGCCGGTGCGCGATGCACTTGGCGGACTGCCCAATGTTCACCTGTGGTCGCCGGTGGACTATCTGCCCTTTGTATTACTCATGGGCGCCGCCGATTTGATCCTTACCGATTCTGGAGGGATCCAGGAAGAAGCGCCGAGTCTTGGTGTGCCCGTACTGGTAATGCGTGAGACCACCGAGCGTATGGAGGGTGTGGATGCCGGTGTGGTGAAGCTGGTGGGTGTCACCCGTGCAGGTATTTGTGCCGCCGTGAGGAAAGAGCTGGAGTGTGTTCCGAACAATCGGGGCAAGGTGGCAACAGTGAATCCCTATGGGGATGGTCAGGCAGCTAAACATATTACGAAAATTCTGGAAAGTTATTTTTCTATATGAGTGGGAAAGAGAATTTTCATGCTGAGAATTGTTAGTAAACGGCACATATGAATATGTCAAAAATATTGCTCTCTGAATGGATCTTGAAAAGGAGAGTTATCCACCGGTCCATTAGGGAACTTCTGGTAAGAATTATCTCGCCGGATTTTAATAACGGCCATCATTTTGAGGCCGACTTTTTTGGCATGAGTTGGCCTGGTGTTAGTAATAACCATATCGACTATCAGGTCTTACTGCGAGGTGGGTATGAAAAATTCATGCTCTTTTTTATGCGGGATATATTTTCTTCTGTTTCAAAGGAGAAGGCCGTATTTATTGATGTCGGTGCCAACATAGGAAATCATTCTCTCTTTATGTCTAAGGAGGCCGCAAGCGTTCATGCATTTGAACCTTATGAGCCAGCGAGAAGGATTTTGGAAAGAAAGATTAAAAATAATCGGATAAGAAATATTACCGTCCATCCTGTCGGCCTGAGTAATAGGTGCGAGACAATACCCTTTTATCCTCCAAATCTTTCCAATCTAGGAACGGGGTCGTTTGAAAAAGAGCATTGTACATATAATGGGCAGGTTACTGAGTCTCTTGAGGTTGCCATTGGGGATGATGAAATATCCGAGAATGGAATTAGTGATATTTGTCTGATTAAAATTGATGTCGAAGGTCACGAACCACGAGTGATTGAGGGTCTCCGGAAGACGCTTATAAATAATCGCCCGGTAGTTATATTCGAATCATCACCGACAACCCGGGAGGCACTGGAAAAGTTTGAGGATATGCAAGCACTGTTTCCAGAAGCCTACTCGTTTTTTATTTTTTCAGTAAAAAATAAAAAGAATGGTTATTATAGGTTGAAAACAATCACCAGCATTGGATCGATGACTAACAACGAAATTATTGCCATGCCAAACGAGAAATCCGGGATGTTCCAGTGAACTTGCAACGGCAGTTCCAGGAGGCCGGAATATCTAGCCCAGGAGTTGTTTGAGCGATGCGCATCCTATTTTGCAGCGAGGGATTCATCATCGATGGAGTTGCCTCCTATAATCTTTATCTTTCGGCTGCACTGGCCCGGGCCGGTCATGAGGTTGCTGTCGTGGGCCGTTGGGCGGGCCCCAAGGGATATCAGCAGTTGCACCGTCGGCATGGTGTGCGCGTGTTGCAACGCCCCGCACTGAGCCGCAAGGCGGGAAGTCTGGTGAGGTTGGCGGCGCGGTTCAATCCTGAACTCATTATCACCGATGCGCGGCGTTCCTTTCCCTTTGCCTTGCGGGTTCGTCGCTGTACAGGCGCGCCGGTGATTACGGTATTTCATGATCCGCCTTTACTGGATCGCACCGGTGAACGCAGCATCGCCTCGCTGGCCGCTGAGAGTGTTGCCTGGGTGACCTCCGAACGTCCTATATTCGAGGCCCTGCAAGCGATAGGTGCAGAAATCCCGCTGCGCCATGTTCCGCGCCCGGTAGATGCCATGATGCAGGCTTTCCCAATGCCGCAACGCGACCCCTTTCGGTTGCTGTGCATGGGGCGGCTGAGTGGCTGGAAGTCCTGGGGTTCGCGGGCCATCGTTGCCCGTGCTGCGGAGCTGCGCCGTGAAATCCCCTCGCTGGAGATCACCGTACTCGGCAGTGGCGGTCGTTACCTCAGTTTCTGGCGGGATGCTCGGGCGGCAAACCGTGCTGCGGGTACCCACTTCGTTCGCTTGGCGGGCATGCAGATCGATCCGCAACCCTTTTTGCGAGACGCCTCGGTGGTGTGTGCGGGTGCAACTTCTGCAGTAGAGGCAATACTTTGTGGACGCCCGGTATTAGCAGTGAGCGGGTGGTGGATCGGCCCGATCAACAAAGATAATTTGCAAATCGGGGTAGATTGCCATTTCGGGGATCGGGTCAGTGTCTATGAGGTGCGCAATGACCCGGATACGGTTTGTCAGGGGGTGGTGGATTTCTACCGCGGTTGGCGTGATGAGGCCCTCGCTGCCGAGGTGAAGGCCCTACGTGAACGTCTGGCACCCGCCTACAGTGCGGAAGAGACCATTGCCCAGTACCACGCCTTGTTTGCCAAAGCCCTGCCCGGCCAGACTTGAGGAAGCTCTGATCTGTTCGTGGACTCGTATCTTGCGTCCAAAATGTCCATCTTTATCGTTGTTGCTCTTCGCAATAGCCAGCTATTACGTGCGACCAGCGCCTCAAAGCTGAACATTTTGAATCACAATCTACTTCGCCCAGAATAAATCAGAGCTTCCTTAATCCGCTGGTTTGCCTTCTCTGCTGTACCCCAGGGCCGCGCAATAAAGCGCAATGAGCCACCACACCAGCTGCGACCAGAAAGCCGAGTAGATGGCGAAGTGTGAGTTAAAGGGAAAGAAAGCTACCAGCAAGGCGATGCTGTAGGGCAGCATCCGTCGCTTTGCGCTCGCTGTGGCGCGCCATCCACTCCTTAGCAGTAACCCCAGGGTAGTGAGCAACCCAGCCAGACCCAGAAGGCCGGTTTCGGCGGCCAACTCGGTCAGCAGGTTATGGGTATTGGTGGGGATAATGGGTGGATTGAGCTGCAGATAGGGGTCATCGGCCTCGGCATATTCGCTGTAGGCATAACGAAATCCCCGCGGGCCAACACCGGTGAGTGGATTGGCGGCAAACATATTTTTGGCGGTATTCCAGAGCAGCATGCGATGGGCGATGGAATCCGTGGCGGGGTCGCGCTCACCAGACAGGAAGGAGACGGTCCGATCTACCCGTGCGCTGAAGAGGGGAGAATAACGATAGGCGATACCCGCGCACAGCGAGCATCCGATGATGGCGATGATCAGCGGGCGTATTGCCGTGCGACCATGCTGCCGGACATAGAGCGCAGCATAGGCTATGAGTACGACGCCCAGCATGACCCAGGCGGAGCGGTTGCCTGCTATCAGCACGGCGCTGACGGTAGCGAGAAACACCAGCGCTCGTGCTGGTACCGGCCAATATCGCCATGCGTGCTCCCACAGCAGCGGTGAAAGCAGCGCCAGGCAGAAGCTGAATTTGAGATTGCTCTCCCCGAACAAGGCATTGGGGCGTCCATGAGCTGGGCCGAAACCAAAAAGATCGTGGCCGAACACCATCTGTACCATCGCATCCAGTAGCCAAAAAGTGAGTAGCCAGGCACAAAACCGTAGTAATTGCTCATGGCTGTCAGCGCTATGAATGGCCAGGATAAGGAAGATGCCACCGAGGAAAAAGCGCAGGTGAGTCAGTGCCACCCGGCTGCTGTGTACGGCTTCCACCGCTCCGGGGAGTGCCAGCAGTTGCGGCAGCCACATGGCAAGAAATACCGCCCCGAAGAGCCGTATGGCCGGTAGTTCATGGAGTCGCCAGCCGCCGCCCACCACCAGCCAAAGGCCGAGCGCGGCCATCAGCAACACCGGTATTTCCACCATCCGTCCTACCGGCAGCAATAGCAGGCAGGCCCAGGCAAGGCCAAAGCCGAGCCATGATGGCAAGGTCCGTGCGCGGTGGTCTTTCGGCGTCATGTTATTCATCAGGACATCAGTTCTTCATAAAGGCCAAGGGTGCTGGTGAGCATATCGTCCAGCCGGTAATGATGTTGTTCTGGTGCCTGTGGAGAGCTTTGATAGTAAGCACTTACACGCGTGCAAAGCTCGGCCAGATCACCCAATGGCACCAGACCCTTGGGGAATAGCTCCGTCAGGATCTCGCCAACGCCGCCGTGATCGTAGCCGATCACCGGGGTGCCAATGCTCAGTGCCTCCAGGGTGGTGCGACCGAAGGATTCGGGTTTGCGGGACAGCGAGAAAACGATGTCAGATGCGGCATAGATCTCCCGCATATCGTTCCGTTGCCCGGTGAAGCAAAGATGTGAGCCTAGTTTTAGCTTCCGTACCCGTTCACGCAGCTCCCGGGCATAGCGCTGACGGCGTGGGTGCTCGCCGCCAACAATGAGGCCATAGACTGGCAGCCCGGCGATCCGCAGACGATGGAGCAATTCGAGAAAGTCGTGATGACCCTTGAGGCGGGTAATGCGCCCGGGAAGGGTGAGTACAAAGCGCTCGCGCAGAGCCGGGTATTGTTTATACCAAGCCTCCCACCAAGCTTTGTCGGGTTGATAACCGAAGGGAAACTCTGCTGTTCTGACGCCACGGGGAATAACCCGAATTCGTGCCGGATCGAGGTTCGGATAGTGTGCACGGAGATAGTGTTCCACGGTATGGGACACCGCAATGATTCGCTCTCCATGGCACATGATCTCGCTGTATCGACCGACCGAATACAGGCCGTGGACGGTGGAAACCAGATGGGGGCGATGCTCTGCTGCGAGGCCGCGCAGGGTCAAATGCACGATCCAGGCGGGCAGTCGGGAGCGCACATGAAGAATATCTATCGGGTGGCTGCGCAGCCAATGCCGTAGTCGCGGCACGAGGCCAAGTGTCCACAGGGATTTACGGCCGATGGGCCAGGCCAGGTGCTCGCTACCACTGCGCTCTAGCTCCGGCACCATGCTGCCGCCCTCGGACATGACCATGGAATGGTGACCGGCAGCCACCAGGGCCGCGGCCACTTCCAGGGTGCCACGTTCTACCCCGCCACCACTCAGGGCGGGCAGAACCTGCAGCACCTTCATGCGCCGAGTTGCCATTGCCCGATCATCCAGTCGGCGACGCGCTCGGCCTCGTTGAAGCTATGCTCCGGCGGACACAGGCTAGCGCCCTCAATCCATGCAGCGTAGGGCGTCAGCAGCCCATCCCTGACCAAGTTGCTGACCCCGTGGCTGATGCGGCTATCCCGCAGCCGGGGTATGGGCAACAAACCGGTGGCGGCACCCGCGGTGAGTGCCTCGTAAACCATGGAGGCGCTATCCTCGCTGACCCATACCGTAGCGCTGTGGGAAAGTGCTTCCGGCAGCCAATTGGAATCTACCGTATCCCACGGCACTACGGTGAGCCGGGCGCTCTCCAACTGCTGTAATCGCCTCAGAGTTGCCGCCGGAGTGCGTCGGGAGTTGGCCACGGTCCATTGAATATCGGGTGATCGCTGGCAAATTTTCCGCACCATCATGATGAGATTACCTGCATCCCAACCGTGATGACGGGACGGGCCACCCACGAGTATCAGGCCTCGGTCCGCCTCCTTGTTCTTGTTTCCCTGTATGCGATTGAGCATGCCCCGAGTGATCAGGCGACCGGGTGCAGCCGGCAGGCCATCGTGCTCCGGAATAATGCATAACTCGAAGCAGCCTATAGGCAGCGAGGGTTTCATCAGTACGATATGGCGCCCACCGTAGCGGCGTGCCGCCGTAAGCAGGGGCAGATGGGTGCTGTGGCCGGCACCGATGAGCAGATCCGGTGCGGGCAAAGTATCGCCGCCGCTCACCACCCCACGTAGCCAGGCCAGGGTGCGGCTGATGCGGAATGGGGAAACGGAGAAGTCGTAGCACTCAAGTTCCAGTCTGCGGGCCAGGGCATTCACCAGGCCGCGGGACTGATTGTCATGGCCTGGTTTCCCGTCACTGAAGCGCCAGACCGAAAGTGTGTTTGGCGGCAGATTCAAGCTATTTGGCCGCGCCTGCCTCGGCGTATTGCAGGCGGTAGAGTTCGCTGTAGAGCTCACCCTGGGCCAGTAGTTCGGTGTGGCTGCCAGACTCTACAATGGCCCCCTCGCGCATTACCAGAATGCGATCCGCATTTTCGATGGTGGACAAGCGATGGGCAATGACCAGGGTGGTGCGGCCTCGGCGCAGATCGTCGAGGGCCGCCTGAATGTGCTGTTCAGTGGCGCTGTCGAGCGCCGAGGTGGCCTCATCAAGGATCAGTACGGGCGCATTCTTGAGAAAGGCCCGGGCAATGGCGATGCGTTGACGTTGACCGTGGGAGAGCTTGAGGCCATCAGCGCCGATCTCGGTATCGAGGCCATCGGGCATACGCTCAATGAACTCCATGGCGTGTGCCGAGCGTGCAGCGGCCACGATCTCATCCTCGCTGGTGGTACGCAGTGCGCCATAGGCGATATTGGCACGCAGGGTGTCGTTAAACAGCACCACATCCTGGCTCACCAAAGCAATATGTCGACGCAGTTCACCGAGCTGTAGTGCCGAAATATCTACACCATCGAGCAAAATACGGCCCGCCTCCAGCGGATAAAATCGCGGTATCAGATTGACCAGAGTAGTTTTTCCACTGCCTGAGGGGCCCACCAAGGCAATGGTTTGTCCCGGTGGAATATGAGTGGATAGGGCGTCTATGGTAGTTTTTATCGCCCCCTCATAGCGTTGGCTCACGGCCTCAAAGTGCAATTCTCCCCGGGCTTCGGGCAGTTTCAGGGTGCCGTGATTGGCCTCGGTTGGTTCATCCAGCAGGCTAAAAATGCTCTCGGCCGCGGCCAGGCCTTTTTGTAGCGGCCCGTTGAGGTGGGCCACCCGCTTCAAGGGTGAAAACAGCAGCGCCATGGCGGTAAAGAAGCTGATGAATTCACCTACCGTCAGGGTGCCCTCGGTAGTTTGGTGAACAGCGATATAAATCACTGTGGCAAGCGCCAGGGAGATAATAAATTGGGCAAGCGGTGAATTGACCGCGCCGGAGGCAATAAATTTGAACTGAAAGCGACGGGCGTGATTGATGGTCTGCAAAAAGCGCTGCTGTTCATACTCCTGGCCGGAAAAAATCCGTACCACCTTGCGGCCGTCGATGCTCTCTTCAATGGTATGGGTCACCTTGCCCATGGACTCCTGCAGCGACAGCCCCATGCGACGCAGGCGTCCACCCACCTGGCGAATGATGAAGAAAATCAACGGGGCCACCAGCAGCACCACACAGGTGAGCCGCCATTCCAGATAGAGCATCCACGCCAGCAAGCCGACAATGGTCAGGGTATCTCGCACCATCACCGTGATCACATGCACCCCGGCATCGGTGACTTGGGTGGTATCAAAGGTCAGCTTGGAGATCAGAATGCCCGAAGGAAGCTGGTCGAAACGGGTTAAAGGCAGGGTCGTGAGCTTGGCAAACATCATGTTGCGCAGATCCATCACCAGTTTCCCGGCTACCCAGGCCAGCGCCAGGGTATGCACATAGGCGGCGACACCGAGGACAAAAAACACCAGGATGAATAGTAGCGCGACGGTGCCCGCATTTTCCGGGTTCTTTTCTACGAAACTGCCATCGAGTAGGGGCTTGAGCAGTGCCGGGATCGCGGGCTGGGTGGCGGCCAGCACCACCATGGCGAAGATGCCAAGGGCAAAGGTACGCCAGTAGGGCAGGACATAACCCAGCAGGCGCCGGAAAAGCGCGTAGCCACTAGCGTTGCTTTTGCCGGGATCGGTGTCCGGGGTGCTGGCCTGCCGTGGGCTCATGGGGAAAAGCCTGATTTAGGGGGTTTGTTTATGTAAGTCGTAGTGGCTGCGGTTTCGGTAAGTCCTGCTGTCCAGCGTGATTGTCGGGTTACGCTGCCGCTAACCCGACCTCGACCTACGGGAAAGCCACTGTTCCAAAGCCACGAGGTCATGCGGGTCGCGGGTAGGTCGGATTAGCGCAGCGTAATCCGACGACAGGCTGCCGCCCTCAGGAATCCTCAAGCAGGTATAGCGCGCCACAATAGGGGCACTTGGCTTCGCCACTATTCTCGATGGGTAGGTAGACTCGGGGATGTGAATTCCACAGATCGGTATCCGGCATCGGGCAACTCAGGGGAAGATCGCCCCGGCCGACGCGGTAGGTGCTCGCGGTATTGGCCTGTTTCAATGGTGTGCTTGGCATTTATAAAGTCCTCTGTGCGCGGTCTTTCCGCTAGTCCACCAGGGTCAGCCACTCGGGATGGCTTTCCCGGCGTCCGTGTACCTGGTCAAAAAACATACTCTGAAGTTTTTCTGTGATCGGCCCACGACTGCCGCTACCGATGGTGCGGTTGTCCACCTCCCGGATCGGTGTCACCTCTGCTGCGGTGCCGGTAAAGAAGGCCTCGTCTGCCACATAGACCTCATCCCGGGTAATGCGCTTTTCCCGAATCTCTACACCCAGTTCCGCGGCGAAGCTAAACAGGGTATCGCGGGTAATGCCCTCCAGTGCGGAGGTTAAATCCGGGGTGTAGATGATGCCTTTGCGGATGATGAAGATGTTCTCACCACTACCCTCAGCCACGTAGCCTTCATTATCCAGCAGCATGGCCTCGTCGTAGCCATTACTGATCGCCTCCTGCAGGGCCAGAATGGAATTGATGTAGTGGCCAGTGGCCTTGGCCTTGCACATGCTGATATTGACGTGATGGCGGGTATAGGAGGAGGTGTGGATGCGGATACCGCGTTCCAGATTCTCCGCGCCCAGGTAGGCGCCCCATTCCCAGGCGGCAATGGCCACATGCACCTTCAAATTATCGGCGCGCAGGCCCATGCCCTCGGAACCGTAAAAGCACAGGGGCCGGAGATAGGCAGAGCTGAGTCCGTTTTCCCGCACCACCAGGCGCTGCGCCTCACTGATGACAGCGCGCTCAAAGGGAATATCCATGTTGAGGATATGGGCCGATTGGAACAGTCGATCGGTATGCTCCTGGAGGCGGAAGATGGCGGTGCCTTTAGCCGTTTTATAGGCGCGTACGCCCTCGAAAACTCCCATACCATAGTGCAGGGTGTGGGTGAGGACATGAATTTTGGCCTCGCGCCAGGGCACCAGTTCGCCGTCGAACCAGATGACCCCGTCTCTATCGTCCATAGTCGTTATATTTGCGTTCAAAACTGGTGTATCTCTTGTTTAATCAATTAGTTGTCGGGTATAGGAGCAGTCCTAAGCCCGGCAGGCTCCAAGCAGCCGATCCCAGATGCGCTTTATACCCCCGCGCAATGGCTCAAAGTCGTAGGTCGCCACCACCGCTTCCTGTTCCTGCAAGGCCAGTGCATGTGCGCGGGCACGAAAGCCGCGATAGGCATGCTTGAGCAGTGCCACATCTGCTGCCGGCAGCAGTCCCAGATCGGCAAAGCCCTCCAGCAGGCGAATATTGTCGGTATAGCGCAGTTGCTCGCCCAGGCGCTCAGCCCACTGCAGCGCGCCGTATTGCACCATAAATTCGATATCAGCGATACCTCCCGGGTCCTGTTTGAGGTCGAAAAAGCCGGACTTTGCACGGCTCAGGCTGGTACGCATGCGTTCTCGCATCTCGCACACCTCGGTCTTCAGTTTGGTGGGCTCCCGGGGGCGTCGCAGGATCTCCAGCCGTAGCTGCTGAAAACGCTCAGCCAGCACCGCGTCACCGGTGATGGGTCGCGCGCGTACCAGGGCCTGATGTTCCCAAGTCCAGGCGGCTTCACGCTGATAATCCTCAAAGGCACGTATCCCACTGACCAGAAAACCGGAGGCGCCACTAGGCCGTAGCCGGGTATCCACCTCATAGAGCCGCCCGGTGAGGGTCTGGGCATTGAGCAGGTGAATAATGCGTTGTCCCAGGCGTCCAAAAAACAGGGCGTTATCAATGGATTTGTCGCCATCGGTCACCTGTTCCTCGCCCTCACTGCCGTGCAGGAACACCAGATCCAGATCGGAGCTATAGCCAAGCTCGATACCGCCGAGCTTGCCGTAGCCGATAATGGCAAAGCCGGCGGTCTTTAGCCCTTCGGCCGTACGACAACGCGGGCAGCCATAGCGCCGTTCCAGATCATGCCAGGCAAGGCGGAGGATCTCACTAAGCAGTACCTCGGCAATGGCGGTGAGGTGATCGCTGACGATCATCAATGGCGTGGTGTGAAACACATCCGCAGCCGCTACTCGCAGTACATTGACCTGCTTGAACTGGCGCAGACAATCAAGCCGCTGTTCCATGTCATCCGCGGGCACCCGACCAAGGTTAGTCTGCAATTCCTGTTCGAGGGCAGCGCGCTGCAACGGGGCGTAGAGGGAGCGGGAGTCCAACAGCTCATCCAATAGCAATGGATGGTGGCCAATCTGGTGGGCCAGGCGTGGGCTGGCCTCGCACAGGCGGATCAATTGGGACAGTGCCAGCGGGCGTTCAATGAGTAGCGCCAGATAAGAGCTGCGGCGGGCAATGGCCTCAAATACCGACAACATGCGTTCCAGGGTGCGCACCGGATTGTCGTGGCCACAGACCGCACTAAGGGTGAGCGGCAGCAATTGCTCCAGGCGCCGGCGAGCCCGTTTTGGCAGTGCGCGTACGTTGAAGCTGGTCAGCAGCTTGTCGAGAGCCTGCCAGGCGGGTTCTGCCTCGGCAAAGCCGTATCCCTGCAGGATCTCTATGGCCCGTTGTGCGTCTATACCACCGCGGAACAAGGGTTCCAGCTGGCTGACATCGCTCTCCTCGGCTTGCACTGGTTCACCGAATATCTGATCGAAGTGGGTGCTCACGTTCAGGCGGTGGGCGCCGAGTGCTTGCTCAAAGGCTGGCCAGTTGGCGAAGCCCATGGCAGCGGCCAGGTGCAGGCGCTGCTCTGATCCATCGGGCAAGCGGTGGGTCTGGCGATCGCAGGCCTCCTGGATGCGATGCTCGCTCATGCGCAGGAAACGATAGGCCTGCTCCAGTTCCGTTACCGCATGGGGCGGGAGGTACTCGAGGGTGGCTAACAACGGCAATAATTCGAGGATGGATTTTCTGCGCAATTCAGGGATGCGCCCGCCGCGCACCACCTGAAAGGCCTGCACCACGAATTCCAGTTCGCGAATGCCACCGGGGCCGAGTTTGACGTCGTCCTGCATATCCTTGCGCGTTACCTCCTGACTAATGAGCTTCTTGATTTTGCGCAGTGCGGCCAGGGCGGAAAAGTCGAGGTAGCGGCGGTAGACAAAGGGGCGTAGTTGCTCCAGTAACGCCCAGCCGCCATCGACATCGCCAGCGATGGGACGGGCGCGCAACAGCGCATAGCGCTCCCAGTCGCGACCGTGGGTCTGGTAGTAATCCACCAGGGCATCGAAGCTGATAGCCAGCGGTCCGCTTTCCCCGAAGGGTCGCAGGCGCATGTCTACGCGGAATACCAGTCCATCCTCTGTAGTGGTATTTAGCACTGAGATCAGGCGCCTGGAGAGGCGGATGAAAAACTCACTATTGCTGAACTCGCGCCGGCCACCATGGGTTTCTCCGTTTTCCGGATAGACGAAAATCAGATCGATGTCGGATGAGAAATTAAGTTCACGGGTGCCCAGCTTTCCCAGCGCCAGTATGAGCAGCGAGAGGGGTTGGCCCGCCGCATTGCGTGGCTCGCCGAGCTTTTCCTGCTCCCAGGCATGCAGCCGCTCCAGGGTGTGGCGGACCATGGCGTCGGCAAAGGTCGAGACTTCACTAAAGACGCTGTCGAGATCCGCAAGCCCGGCCAGATCCCGCCAGGCGATACGGACCATCTCCTGGCGGCGTATCTGCCGTAGCGCGGCCATGAGTTCGGTCTCTTCATCGATGCCGGCGAGCGCGGCAGTGAGCACCTTGTCGTAGTGAGCGGGACTGCGCGCTTCACTCAGATCCTCCTGCATGTAGAGCCGCTGGAAGACGCTCGGATGCCGGCACAGGTTATCGAAGACGAAGTCACTCAGTGCCAGGGCCTGGCACAGCTTCTCGGGCAGGGAGATGTCTGCTTCGGTGATCGCCAGGAGTTTTGCGGCACGCTGCTCTGCCAGCAGTTGGAGATGCTGTGGAAAAGAGGGATTTTCAGGAATTTCATAGGGCATCCGTCCAGTGTATCGCAGGTGGTCCACCGCGCCATCCCCGGATCTTCCAGACAAAAAAAACCCCGCCACAGAGGACGGGGTTTTTCAGGGGGAAAGGCTGGCTTACATCATGCCGCCCATGCCACCCATACCGCCCATACCACCCATACCACCCATACCGTCCATACCGCCCGGCATTGCTGGCATATCCGCGTCATCCTTCGGTGCATCTGCCACCATTGCTTCGGTGGTGATCATCAGGCTGGCCACGGAAGCGGCGTTCTGCAGTGCGGTACGCACCACCTTGGTGGGGTCAAGAATCCCCATCTTCACCATGTCGCCATACTCTTCAGTGGCGGCATTGAAGCCGAAGGCGCCTTTGCCTTTCAGCACTTCGTTAAGTACTACGGAAGGCTCACCACCACCGTTATAGACGATCTGGCGCAGCGGCTCTTCCATGGCGCGACGGGCAATGCTGATGCCTACGTCTTGGTCGTGGTTATCACCCTTGAGACCCTTGAGGGCCTTGAGGGAGCGAATCAGGGCCACGCCACCGCCAGGAACGATCCCTTCTTCCACGGCTGCACGGGTGGCGTGAAGGGCGTCTTCTACCCGCGCCTTCTTTTCCTTCATCTCCACTTCCGTTGCGGCACCGACCTTGATGACGGCAACACCACCGGCCAGCTTGGCAACGCGTTCCTGGAGTTTCTCACGGTCGTAATCGGAGCTGGTCTCTTCGATCTGGGCGCGGATCTGGTTAACCCGGGCCCCAATGTCATTAGCTTCGCCAGCACCGTCGATGATGGTGGTGTCTTCCTTGGTAATGAGCACGCGCTTGGCGGTACCGAGCTCTTCCAGGGTGGCCTTCTCCAGGCTCATGCCCACTTCCTCGGAGATCACCTGACCACCGGTGAGGATGGCCATGTCCTGCAGCATTGCCTTGCGACGATCACCAAAGCCCGGGGCCTTGATGGCGGCAACCTTGACGATGCCACGAATGGTGTTGACCACCAAAGTTGCCAGCGCCTCACCTTCCACATCTTCGCAGATGATCAGCAACGGACGGCTGGCCTTGGCAACGCCTTCCAGCAGCGGCAGCAGGTCGCGGATGTTGGAGAGCTTCTTGTCGTGCAGCAGGATCATCGGATCCTCCAGCTCGCAAGTCATGTTGTCCTGATTGTTGATGAAGTAGGGGGACAGATAGCCGCGATCAAACTGCATGCCTTCCACCACGTCGAGCTCGTTCTCCAGGGTGGAGCCCTCTTCCACGGTGATCACACCCTCTTTGCCCACCTTGCCCATGGCTTCGGCGATGATGTTGCCGATGTTGGTGTCGGAGTTGGCGGAGATGGTGCCTACCTGGGCGATGGCTTTATCGTCGGCGGTGGGTTCAGAGATGTTCTTCAGCTCTATCACCGCAGCGGCCACGGCCTTGTCCAGACCACGCTTGAGGTCCATGGGGTTCATGCCCGCGGTGACCGACTTCAGGCCCTCGCGCAGCATTGCCTGAGCTAGCACGGTGGCGCTGGTGGTGCCGTCGCCGGCGGCATCGGAGGTCTGGGAGGCAACCTCTTTGACCATCTGCGCGCCCATGTTCTCGAACTTGTCTTCCAGCTCGATTTCCTTGGCGACGGAGACGCCGTCCTTGGTCACTGTGGGGGCGCCGAAGCTCTTGTCCAGCACCACGTTGCGGCCCTTGGGGCCGAGGGTTAGTTTGACTGCGTTGGCCAGGGTGTTAACGCCCTTGACCATACGATGCCGTGCGTCATCGCCGAAGCGTACGTCTTTTGCACTCATTGTTTAAACTCCTGAAAAAATCTGTGTTGTTCGTGTTGTTCGTGTTGTTCGTGTTGTTGCGGTTGCGAGGCCGTGCTCTAGCCTTCGATGACACCCATGATGTCTTCTTCGCGCATGACCAGCAGCTCATCACTGCCCACCTTGACCTCGGTGCCGGAGTATTTGCCGAATAGCACCTGGTCGCCGACCTTCAGGTCCAGCGCACGGACTTCGCCGCTATCCAGGATCTTGCCTTTGCCTACCGCGACAACTTCCCCACGTACAGGTTTCTCGGTGGCGCTGTCCGGAATGACGATGCCGCCCGGGGAGGTGGTTTCTTCTTCTTTGCGTTTGACGATAACGCGGTCGTGTAAGGGCCGAATGTTCATTAATAAAATCTCCTAAATCACGTCAATTATTCAATGCGGGATAAATCCGCTGTGTAACAGGTGGGGTCGAAATCAGAAATCTCAAGAGCCATTAGCACTCACCCCAAGCGGGTGCTAATAATAGGGGCTAAAAGGACCCTGTCAAGGCTTTGAGTGGGCCTGATTGCCAGACCGTAGCCTGGATGAAACGAAGTGGAATCCGGGAGGCTTCTAGAGTGAGTGTTACCGAGAGGCGATATATCAGGACAGTAATGAACGTATATCGAGGGGCCTGGGCGTCTGTCGGATATAGGCGTCCACAGTGGAGTTGTCCTAAATCCGACAGACGCCTAGGGCGGATCCTCGCGGTGATACTCCCCTTCAATAATATGACCATCATCCGGATTTTGGGATGGTCGGGGAATATTGGAATGCATCTGGAAATTCTTCAGCCCCAGGCCGACGAGAAACCTTCGGGTGGGTGGGAAAAGGCAGAAAAATCCAAAACTGTCGGTAATAAACCCGGGCGTTAGCAGCAAAACCGCGGCCACCAGGATCAAGGCGCCCTCCATGAGTGGCAGGGCGGGTATTTCTCCCTGGGCCAGACAGCCCTGGATTCTCGCCACCGTAGCGAAGCCCTGAATCCGTACCAGCCAGGCCCCGAGCACCGCCGTGCCGACCACCAGCAATATCGTCGTCCCGGCCCCGACCACCTCGCCGACCTGGATCAGAAAGTAAATCTCCGCTAACGGAATCAGCAAAAAAGCGAGCAATAGCCAATGAAAGGGGTGCATGGGGATACCTTAACAAGGGGATGAGGCGATGGGGAGTGGTGGTGAGCGGGCTCTCTTTCGCGTGGGTCAACTGTGGTGGCACAATGTTGGCCTCAGGGTGCGGGCATCGTTTGCTGTGGTTTGAGCATCCATGTGGAGCCAGATCATGACGCTTGGAAATTCCAACGGAATCGAGAGGATACAAAGCACGCATGTGCTGGTGCTTTGCAGTTGTCCGGAGGAGGTCGCTGCCCGGAGTATTGCAAATACCCTTATTGAACAGGGCCTCGCCGCCTGTGCCAGCATTTTGCCCGGTGTGGAGTCGGTGTATCGCTGGCGGGGAAAGGTTGAGAGCAGCCGTGAGTGGCTGTTATTGGTCAAGACCCGGATAGAGCGTTATGCCGAGCTGGAATCGCTCGTCCGCAAACTGCATCCGGATGAGCTGCCGGAGATTATATGTCTGCCTGTGGCTACCGGGCTTGCTGGCTATCTTGACTGGGTTTCCGAGGAAGTGGGGTTGGGTTCTTGAAGCATCTGCTTATAAGGTTGGCCGGCGTGGTTTGGGTGTTGATTGCTACCTTGTCGGTGGAGTTTGTGTGGGCAGAAACCGTGGCATCTCCCAGCATATCGCCAGCACCGGTCAAAGGTGGGGTTGCGCAATTCTTGGGTAGTGATGGCCCGGATTTTCTGCATCCGGATGTCGCTTTTGTGCTGAGCGTGGATCGGGTTCCGGGCAAGGTGGTGGCGAGTTGGCGTATTGCTGAACGCTATTATCTTTATCGGAAGCGTATCGCCATTGAGTTGGTGGGTGATGTTGCTCAGGCCGTCGGGCCCTTGAGTTTGCCTGTGGGCAAACCCAAGGAAGATGCCTATTTGGGGCGGACCGAAGTGTATTATGACCAGGCTTGGGCGGAGCTTCCCATTCAGCGCGCCGCGGGTGCTACGGGCCAGCTTACGGTGCGGGTCCGATACCAGGGTTGTGCCGATGCGGGATTGTGCTATCCACCCATCAGAAAAACCTTCGAACTGCCCTTTGTTCCTAGTTCGCCATAAGGGCACCCATAAGCCTTTAGGGCACCTCTAAAAACACCATTTTCGTCGCAATACGGCGTTTCTCGCAAAAAAGTTTCACTCACATATCTAACATATGCTGCGCTCAACTTTCTTAACATGCCTTGTCTTGCCTGGAAACTTGAGTTTATAGAGGCACCCTTTACATCCAGCAGCTTGCGGGTATCATTGGACATCCTGCGCTTAACTGCCGCGATCATCTGTAAACTTGGCTAGTGTGTTATGGCTCAAATCCTCCTGCTGAACGGTCCTAATCTCAACCTGCTCGGGCATCGCGAGCCGGCGCTCTATGGTGCTGAGGGGCTGGATGCCATTGAGTCCCGTGTTGCAAAGATGGCGGAAGATGCGGGCCATTGCCTGGACTGTTTTCAGAGCAATGCCGAGGCGGCCCTCATTGACCGTATTCAACAGGCCTCCGGCGGGAATGTGGACTTCATCCTCATCAACCCGGCGGCCTTTACCCACACCAGCATTGCCCTGCGGGATGCCCTGTTGGCGGTGGAAATTCCCTTTATTGAGATCCATCTTTCCAATGTCTACCAGCGCGAATCCTTTCGCCGTAACTCCTATTTTTCGGATATTGCGGTGGGGGTTATCGTGGGGCTTGGACCGCAGGGTTATGAACTGGCTATGCAAGCGGCATTTCGGCAATTGGACAAGGCATAAGGCAACACACATCGTCGGGGCTCCCATTGGAGAAGCCGGCGCGTTAACCACGATTACATTATTCGGGAACCATCCGTTATGGATATACGCAAACTGAAAAAGCTCATCGAACTGGTGGAAAATTCGAGTGTTGCCGAGCTGGAAATTTGTGAAGGTGAGGAATCGGTACGTATTTCCCGGGTGGGTTCCGCACCAGCTGCGGTAGCGGCGCCAGTATTGGCTCCCGTGGGCACGACGGCGCCTCTGCCGGTGGCCGAGGAGTTTGCTCCGGCCAGGGATGAGATCCAGGGCCATACGGTGGATTCTCCCATGGTAGGTACCTATTACAGCGCTTCCTCACCGGGCGCGGAACCCTTTGTTAGCGTGGGTCAGCACATTGCCGTGGGGGATACCGTCTGTATTATCGAGGCGATGAAAATCCTCAACCAGATCGAGGCCGATACCGCCGGGGTGGTGAAAAGCATCCTGGTGGATAATGGCGAGGCCGTGGAGTATGGCGAACCACTGATGGTGATCGAATAATGGCGTACTCGTCTATTCCGGGGCACTGCGCGCATGTTTGAAAAAGTTGTCATCGCCAATCGGGGTGAGATAGCTCTGCGGATTCTGCGGGCTTGTCGTGAACTGGGCCTGAAAACAGTGGCTATACATTCCACCGCCGATCGTGATCTCAAGCATGTACGGCTGGCCGACGAGGCGGTCTGTATAGGCCCGCCGGATCCGGGTTCGAGCTATCTCAGTATTCCCGCAGTACTCAGTGCGGCGGAAGTGACCGATGCGGGGGCCATTCATCCAGGCTACGGCTTTTTGTCCGAGAATGCTGATTTTGCTGAACGGGTAGAGCAAAGCGGCTTTGTTTTTATCGGGCCGCATCCGGAGACCATTCGCCAGATCGGAGACAAGGTGTCGGCGATTCGGCTGATGCAGGCGGCGGGTGTGCCCTGCGTGCCTGGTTCCGATGGGCCGCTGGGCGAGGACGGCGATGAAAGTCTGCGCATCGCAGCGGAGATTGGTTATCCCGTGATCATCAAGGCCTCGGGCGGCGGTGGTGGCCGGGGAATGCGGGTGGTGCATAGTGAGGCCACGCTGCTGGATTCCATCTCCCTGACCCGGGCCGAGGCGGGCACCAGCTTTGGCAACGATATGGTCTACCTGGAGAAGTTTCTCCAGAATCCCCGCCACGTAGAGATCCAGGTGTGCGCCGATGAACATGGCAATGTGGTACATCTGGGGGAGCGCGATTGTTCCATGCAGCGTCGCCATCAGAAGGTGATCGAGGAATCCCCGGCGCCGGGTATCACACCGGAGATGCGTAATGATCTGGGGGAGCGGTGCGTAAACGCCTGCCAACAGATCAATTATCGGGGCGCGGGCACCTTTGAGTTTCTGTATGAAGATGGCGGCTTCTATTTCATCGAAATGAACACCCGCCTGCAGGTAGAACACACGGTCACCGAGATGGTGACCGGCACCGATCTGGTCAAGGCCCAGTTATTGGTGGCCGCCGGTGAGCCTTTGCCCTTTAAGCAGGAGGACCTTGAGCTGCGAGGGCACGCCATCGAATGCCGGATAAATGCCGAGGATGCCCGTACCTTCATGCCCTCCCCCGGGCACATTCAGCGTTATCATCCTCCGGGTGGCCCCGGCGTGCGGCTCGACAGCCATCTCTATCAGGGCTACACCGTCTCGCCTTATTACGATTCCATGATTGGCAAGCTCATCACCTGGGGTGAGGATCGCAGCTCTGCCATCGCCCGCATGCGCACTGCCCTGGGGGAAATGGTGGTAGACGGTATCAAGACGAATATTCCCCTACACCGGGATCTGATGGCCGATGCTGCCTTCGTTGAGGGCGGACAGAGCATTCATTACCTGGAGAAAAAGCTCGCAGAGTCCCAGTGATGCCCAGCGCTGATTTGCGTTGGGTTATTGCATCAGGGTCGGGTGATTTCCGGAGTTTTCCATGAGCTGGTTGCAAATAACGCTGGTGAGCGCTCCCCAGGACGTTTCCCGCGTGTCACGAGTGCTTTCAGAGAACGGTGCGCTTGCGGTCACCTTACGTGAAGGAACCCGCAAGCCCCGTTTGGAGCCCCTGCCTGACATTAACTCCCTGTGGCGTCAGACCGAGGTCACCGGCATGTTCGTCGGTGATGCCGATGAGGGCACTCTGATGACCCGTTTGCGCACCGCCATGGCGCCGGATCCGCTGCCGCCAAGCCGCGTGGAGTATGTGGAAAATCGTAACTGGGAGCGTGAGTGGATGAGCCGCTTCGCCCCCATGCGTTTTGGCGAGCGACTGTGGATCTGTCCCAGCTGGAGCCCGGTGCTCACCGCTGGCGCGATTTGTGTGTTGCTGGACCCTGGGCTTGCCTTTGGTACCGGTAGCCATCCCAGCACCGGCCTATGTCTGGAATACCTCGAAGCGGCCACACTTGAAGGCAAGAAGATCCTTGATTACGGCTGTGGATCAGGAATTCTCGCCATTGCCGGGCTCAAACTCGGCGCCACATCGGCTTGGGGGGTGGATACTGATGCCCAAGCGCTGGTGACCAGCCGTGAAAATGCCGAAAAGAACGAGGTCGCCGGCATTTTTACCGCCCTCGCCCCGGAGGAGTTGCCAACGGTGCAGGCGGATGTGTTGGTGGCGAATATTCTCGCCAATCCGTTGGTGGAACTCTCCCCGCATCTTGCCACTCTGGTGCGCCCCGGCGGCGAACTGGTGCTTGCCGGCGTGCTTTCTTCACAGACAGAGATGGTGGGCGGGGCCTACAGCGAATGGTTTGATATGGACCCACCCTATACCCGTGGCGAGTGGGCGCGCCTGACCGGACGGCGTAAATAGATCGGTGTATACCCGCTGTCAGCACTGCCATACCTGGTTTCGCATAGGCGCTGATGCGCTGCGCGAGGGTGACGGCAAGGTGCGGTGTGGCCATTGCCTGGAGGTTTTCAATGCCCTGCACGCCTTGCGCGAGGATTTGCCCGCAGGCGAAGTAGAGCATTCATCTGCCGATCTGGAGATGAAGACCGAGCCCGCCAATGACGGCATCGTGCGTTGGGAGGCCATCGAGGCATCACTGCAGTTGCCCTCGTTAAAGGTGGTGGATGTTCCGCCCGAGGCTGAACCGAAGCCAGATCCCGCCCTTGCCCCGGAACTTGATACCAGGGTGGCCATGGAGCCGCCCCTGGGCGATCTCGGCACCATCGAGAGCATCCGGGAGCCAGAGCTTTCCCCCATGCCCGATGTGCTCAGGGCGGATATAGAGCGTCTGGAGCATGTGGCGCGGGCCCGTCGCCAACGTGGTTGGTTGCTGGCTTTTGCCGCGCTGCTACTGATGCTTCTGGTGGGCCAGTACGCATGGTTTGCTCCGGAGGATATGGCTCGGCGTTATCCCGCGGCCCGGCCTTGGCTCGAGCGCTTTTGTGCCCACACAAGTTGCTTACTAAGCCAGCGGCGTGATTTGGGAAAGATGGTGGTGCTGGGGCGTGATGTCCGGGCCCATCCCCGCTTTGAAGGGGCCTTGCTGGTGAGCGCGGCGCTCTCAAATACAGCCAGCTTTGAGCAGGGCTGGCCGCGACTGCAGTTTTTGCTGTTTAACGTTAACGGCCAGACCATTGCGAGTCGGGTATTCGAGCCGGAGGAATACCTGGATAAAGGCCTCCCTCGCAAAATGCCATCCGGTACTCCAATCCAGGTTGGGCTGGAGTTGCTCGCCACCGAGGAGGCCGCGGTGAGTTTTGAGTTTCGTTTTCTGTAACCACAATAAAAGTGTGGCCTGGGTCACGAAAATATCTGCTAAATATCTGCTTAAGCGCCACTCTCATCTTCTGCCCGTCGGTCGAAAGGCGTAATATGTGCTCCCCCTGCGGCAGTATCGGGTGGGCTCCCATCTCCGCACACAAAATGTAATCCACGTGCTTCTTCGTCGGCGCATCATGCCGGGAAGGCACCTCTTACGGTTGGGCTCTGAAGTGTGAAAGAAGGCCATACAGAGAAGACCACGCAAACCGAATCAGAGGTCTTGAGTGCCCCGGGGGAAACTCGCCGGGAGCCGCTGCGTGAATCTGTGCGTCTGGCCGTGGAGTGCTACTTTGAGCATCTCGGTAGCCATGACACCTGCGGCTTGTACAACATGGTGCTCGGCGAGGTGGAGGCGCCATTGCTTGAAGCCGTTATGCGGCACACCAACGGCAACCAGAGCCACGCCGCTACGGTGCTGGGTATCAATCGCGGCACCCTGAGAACAAAGCTCAAGCGTTACGGCCTCAATGGCACCAGTGAGCGCTAACTTTCACGCTACTAAAAAACTCCTCGTTAGTTCTGTAACCCATATCGTGAGCGCTTTCATGCGTCCGCCTTTTGCCGCGCTTACTGCTAAAATGGCGCGCTTCATTCAAGCATACCAAGGGGACAACAATGGCGAGGGTTGAGCGCGCGCTCATCAGCGTTTCGGACAAGCAGGGGATTGAGGCATTCGCAAAGGCCCTGACGGAACTGGGCATAGATATCTTATCCACTGGCGGTACCGCCAAATTACTCCAGTCCGCCGGCATTGTGGTGACCGAGGTCTCGGAGCACACCGGCTTTCCGGAGATCATGGACGGAAGGGTGAAAACCCTGCACCCACGCATCCACGGCGGCCTGCTCGGGCGGCGTGATGTAGATGCCGCCGTGATGGCGAAACACGACATCGCCCCCATCGACCTGTTGGTGGTGAACCTCTATCCCTTCGAACAGACGGTCGCCAACCGGGACTGCAGCCTGCCTGTTGCCATCGAAAATATTGATATCGGTGGCCCGGCCATGTTGCGCGCGGCGGCAAAAAATCATGCCGTGGTGACTGTTGTTGTGGATGCCGCTGATTACGATCGGGTGCTGGAGGAGTTGCGCGCTGGTGATGGTGAAGTCAGTGCAGATACGCGTTTTGAGTTGGCGCGTAAGACCTATGCGCATACCGCCCATTATGATGGCGCCATCGCCAATTATCTCGGTAGTGTGAAGGCCGAGAGCGAGACTCCCTTCCCTCCCACCCTGTCGCTGCAATTCGAGAAGCTCCAGGACATGCGTTATGGCGAAAACCCTCACCAAGGGGCTGCTTTCTACCGTAATACGGCGGGCGCGCCGCCTGCATCCCTGGCCAGCGCAGAGTTGATTCAGGGCAAGCCGCTTTCCTTCAATAATGTTGCCGATGCCGATGCGGCGCTGGAATGCGTGAAGGAGTTTGGGGCGGAGCCCGCCTGCGTCATCGTCAAACACGCCAATCCCTGTGGCGTTGCGGTGGCGGCCAATCTTGGCCAGGCCTATGACCTTGCTTTTGGGACCGATCCCACGTCCGCCTTTGGCGGCATCATTGCGCTCAATCAGCCACTGGATGAAGCCTTGGCCCAAGCCATTATCGACCGCCAGTTCGTCGAGGTGATCCTCGCCCCTGACGTGAGTGCGGAGGCTCGCAAGGTGCTGGCGGCCAAGCCCGGGGTACGGGTGCTCAGTACCGGTAGCTGGCAGGGGCAGGCGGCCAGCGAGTGGAATATGAAACGGGTAGGTGGTGGCTTGCTGGTGCAACAGGGTGATAGCGGGCGTATTGGTACCGATGATCTTAAAGTGGTCAGCCGGCGGGCGCCGAGTGTGCAGGAGCAGGCCGATCTGTTGTTTGCCTGGAAGGTCGCGAAATTCGTCAAATCCAACGCCATTGTCTATTGCCGGGACCAGCGCACCATTGGCGTGGGCGCGGGACAGATGAGCCGGATCTACAGTGCCCGCATCGCGGCCATCAAGGCAGCGGACGAGGACTTGGAGGTACGTGGTTCGGTGATGGCCTCGGATGCCTTTTTCCCCTTCCGCGATGGCATCGACGCTGCCGCCGAAGTGGGCATTACCGCAGTGATCCAGCCCGGTGGCTCGATTCGCGATGAAGAGGTTATCGCTGCTGCCGACGAGTATGACATCGCCATGGTATTCACCGGCATGCGGCATTTTCGCCATTAAATAAGGACGGACAAGCAGATGAAAGTACTGATCATCGGTGGTGGCGGACGGGAACATGCGTTGGCCTGGAAGGCGGCTCAGTCGGCACGGGTCAGCGAGGTGTTTGTGGCACCGGGCAATGCCGGTACCGCTGGCGAAGAGAAGGTACATAACCTGCCCATTGCAGCGGAAAATATCACTGCACTGCTGCGTTTTGCCCGTGAAAACGATGTGGGGCTGACCATCGTTGGACCGGAGGCGCCGCTGGCAGAGGGGATAGTCGACAGCTTTCGGGAACACGGCCTGCGCATCTTCGGGCCGACCCGTGCGGCCGCGCAGCTGGAGGCATCCAAGTCCTATACCAAGGATTTTCTGGCTCGTTACCAGATTGCCTCCGGGGCCTATCAGAGCTTTACCGAGCTTGAGCCGGCGCTCGTTTATATCCGTGCCCAGGGTGCCCCCGTCGTTATCAAGGCCGATGGTCTGGCAGCGGGCAAGGGCGTGGTGCTGGCCGATACGGTTGAGGCAGCGGAGCGGGCGGCCACGGAAATGCTTGGCGAGGATAGTTTTGGTGCTGCCGGTCGTAGCATCGTGGTGGAGGAGTTTCTCCACGGCGAGGAGGCCAGTTTCATTTGCATGGTGGATGGTAGCCACGTATTGCCGCTTGCTACCTCTCAGGATCACAAGGCCCGCGACGAAGGCGATCGTGGCCCCAACACCGGCGGTATGGGGGCCTACTCCCCCGCTCCGGTGGTAACCGAGGCGATGCACCAGCGCGTCATGACGGAAATTATCGAACCCACCGTGCGTGGCATGGCGGAAGACGGTAATCCCTACACCGGTTTTCTCTATGCAGGGTTAATGGTTGATGCCGACGGCAATCCCAAGGTGCTGGAGTACAACTGCCGCTTCGGTGATCCCGAGACCCAGCCGATCCTCATGCGCCTGAAAAGTGACCTCGTAGCACTGTGCGAGGACGCGGTGGAAGGCACCCTCGATACGGCAACCGCCGAGTGGGATCCGCGTGCATCCCTTGGCGTGGTGTTAAGTGCGGGCGGTTATCCACGTAACTACCGCAAGGGCGACCCCATTAAGGGCCTGGAGCAGGCCACTACCCCGGGCACCAAAGTCTTCCACGCGGGCACTGCCCTGAAGGACGACGAGGTGGTTACCGATGGTGGCCGCGTACTCTGCGTTTGCGCCCTCGGTGAAACCGTGGAGGATGCCCAGACCAATGCCTACCGTGAAGTGGATAAAATCTGGTGGGACGGGGTCTATTTCCGCCGCGACATCGGCCATCGTGCGGTGGGGCGGAAATAGTCGCGCGGTACGGTTAAAGTTCGGGCCACCCAGGGGAGGAAAGCCGTTATGCAGGTCACCATCGTGCACGTCCATGTCAAACCTGAACACCTTGAGGCCTTCATCGAGGCTTCGCGCCTGAACCACGAGGCCTCGGTGCAAGAGTCCGGGAATCTTCGTTTTGATGTATTGCAGCTAGCCGAAGATCCCACACGCTTCGTGCTCTACGAGGCCTACCGCTCGGCGGATGACGCTGCAGCGCACAAACAAACCCCACATTATGCAACATGGCGGGACACGGTTGCCGACTGGATGGCCTCGCCGCGCGAGGGCGTGTCCTACGAAGGTCTACTGCCGTGACACCCTTTTCCATCGCCCGCTTGCCGCGTATTGAGTTTGGTTGCGGTGCCATCGAGCGAGTCCCGGATCTCGTTGCTGGCTTTGGCAGCCGGGCGCTGCTGGTCACCGGGGCGCATTCCTTTCAGGCCACACCGCAATGGGAACAGCTACGTTCACAGTTCCGGCAGCGCAGTATCGCCTGGGAGCAGGTTAATGTTGCGGGCGAGCCCTCACCGCAACTGGTAGATGAGGCGGTTGCTGCTCACGCGAATGGCAACTTCGACGTGGTGCTCGGCATAGGTGGTGGCAGTGCCCTGGATGCCGCCAAGGCTATTGCCGGTCTGCTACGCGTTGGGCGTTCGGTGATGGATTATCTGGAGAGGGTTGGGCCGGAGTTGCCCTACGCCGGACCAGCGTTACCGCTGATTGCAGTGCCTACGACCGCCGGCACCGGCAGCGAGGCCACCAAGAACGCGGTGCTAAGCATCCATGGCCCGGACGGTTTCAAGAAATCCTTCCGCCACGACATGCTGGTGGCGGAATATGCCGTCGTCGATCCGGATCTGCTGGCTTCGTGCCCGGCGGCCGTTATCGCTGCCAACGGCATGGATGCCCTGACTCAAGTGCTTGAGTCCTATGTCTCTACGGGTGCCAATGCCTTCACCGATGCCCTCGGACTTGATGCCCTGCGTGCCGTGCGTGAAGGCTTGTTGCCACTGTTCCAGTCAGCCGGTGCGGATGCAGTGGCCCGCGAGCGCATGGCCTGGGCCTCGCTGGTTTCCGGAATCAACCTCGCCCAGACCGGCCTCGGCTCGGTGCATGGTCTGGCATCCCCGCTTGGTGCCTTCTATCCCATTCCGCATGGCGTGGTCTGCGGCACTTTAGTAGCGGCCGCCACCCGCATGAACCTGACTGCCCTGCGCGAACGTGATCCCAACGGTCCGGCGCTCGCCCGTTATGCTCGGGCTGGCAGCGTATTGAGTGGTCATCACCACCCGCGCGACGAAGCCTGCGAAGTGCTGGTGTCTATACTCGAGGACTGGACTAGGCAGATGGATCTCGCGCCACTATCCCGTTACGGCTTGGATGAGAGCGGTCTGGATCAGGTCGTCGCCAACGCTCGGGGCGGCAGCATGAAAACCAACCCCATCGTACTCACCGATGCAGAGCTGCGCACGGTGCTGGAACAACGCCTCTAGCCAATAAAAAAGAGAACACCATGATCCAGGTTGAAGCTATCGATGAGCGCACCTTCAAAGTCACGGTGACAGCCGCCAGCACCACAACCCACACTGTGACCGTGGACCCCGCCTACCATCAGCAGTTAGCTGGTGGCCGTATGGATGCCGCAACACTGGTAGAGAAGTCCTTTGAGTTCCTGCTAGAACGTGAGTCCAATACCAGCATCCTGCGCCGCTTCGATCTGCCCGTCATTGGGCGTTACTTTCCAGAGTATGAAGACAGAATAAGCGAGATGCTTAAATAAATCAGAACTCCAAAGAGAGCATTTTCCTCCAGCTTGCGCGCCTACAGTTTGTAGATTACGGTAAGACAGGCTGTTGGTAATTACGGAGCGACATCGGTTCATGGACATACACGGATGTATGGCAGAAATACCCCTCCCCTTTGCATGCGTAGGCATGCCTGCTTCCCGCTTATGTGTTGCTACTGCCGTGGCTGCATTACGTCGTGCCCTTGAATTTCCACTTCGTGCTGGGCGAACCAGCACTTTCGAAGGTTCATCAAACAATCATTTTTTTGTTGAGGAGATTGCCTAATGGGCCTGGTCATCCTTGGCGCGATGGCGCTTTACCTGATTGTCTCCATCATGGTTGTGGTGGCTGCCACGCGGTCGGCCAAACGCAACGACAAGAGCCCGTGGCGCTGGGGTGGTGGCGCGGCGCTGGTGATGTATCTGCTGGTGTTCTGGGATCACATTCCTACAGTAATTACACACAAATATTACTGTGCTACCGAAGCGGGTTTCTGGGTGTACAAGACGGTGGATCAGTGGAAGGCCGAGAATCCGGGAGTGTTGGAGACGCTGATTGCAGACAAGAATACGCCATCTATAAGTGAGCGTGGTGATGGGAGCATAACTAGCACTTACTTACGTAACTCAAGATTTAATTGGGTTGTGACTCAGCGGGATGCATCACAGGTTTTTCCAATCATACGCATGGACCAGAAGGTTGTAGATCGAGAAAAAAATGAAGTGTTGGCGCGATATGTAGATTTTGGTAGTGGTAATCGTATTGATGATAAATCTGGGCCTCCTGGCTCCGTGAGATTTTGGATGGTGAATCATCATTGTGATGGTGGTGGACTTAACCAAGATGTTTTGAGGAATTTCCGAAATGGGGTTACGGGAGCAATAAAATGAATTCAGCTACGTCATTATTTGAGGCCGCATCTCTTGCTGAGGCGGCATATGCAAACTTTGTGGATAATGCAGGCAATTTGCTTACCGATACTGATGATATTGAGGCTGCTCTTCAAAACGGCAGTTTCAACAACATGAGTTTCTCCGCTGTTCAAGCTATCGAATTCATAAATCAATGGCGGGTCATCGACCACCTGCCGGACGCTGACAGCGGTTTCTCCGCAACGGTATTTGAGCGTCTCAATGAGGACGGCACACCAACGGGCCAGTATTCGCTGGCGATTCGTGGTTCCACCACCGTTGATGGTGGTGTCGATTTCCTCGCCGATGCCGCTCTCATTGTCAGCAATGGCGTGGCGCGACTTCAGCTGGTCGATTTATACAACTTCTGGCAACGAGCCACGACCACAAAGGATGCAAGCTATACCGCAGCGGTGCTTAACCCCGACTTTGGTACGATTGAATTTGTGGATTCATCCCAACTTGCGGATGCCAATCTGCGGCTGGGAACCGGTAGCCTCGGCTCCAGTAACATCCTTGACCCCAATGTCACCTCGATAGAGGTCTCCGGGCACTCCCTGGGCGGGCATCTGGCCATGGCCTTCACGCGTCTGTTTCCTAACATTAATGCCAATGCCATTGCGGTGAACGGACTGGGTTTTAAGACCAATGCGGTTGTGGACAGTCTGTTTTTGGCGCTGGGCAGCGGCACGGGCTTTGATGAAAGCCGGATTCAAAATGTGTATGGACTGAATGGCCCCGAATTTGCCGCCATGGACAACCTCGTGCTGCAACAACCCGAGAAGTACGATGGTATTTTCATCGAGAATGGCGGTTTCGCAACAATAGGTGGTCACAGCAGCTCACAGATGACCGACTCCCTCGCCGTCTACAATCTCCTCGCCAAAGTTGACACCAACCTGAACGATGCTGCTGGCCTGACCAAAATCACCGGCCTGCTCGAAGCCGCCTCCAATACTGCCGAGAATAGCCTGGAAAACATCGTCAATGCTTTCGGTGATTTATTGGGTTACGGAACAACGATTACCTTGGACAAGCGGGACGAACTCTATACCCGGATCAACCAGATTCTGTATGTCTCCCCGGACACCCTTCGCGACTATGCGGGCCTCAACATCCGTGTCTTTGGTAACACCGCCCCTGACGGCACTTTCACCCCCTTCACTGTGGCTGAGATAAAAACCGCGGTAACCAATGGTGGCATTTCATACCGCTACGCCCTGGAACACCTCAATCCATTCGCCATCACCGGCAACACCGGGATCTACGACAATCACAACAATAACGGCCGACTCGATGCCGAAAACTTCTCCGACGACTACCTCACCGACCGCGCCGAGTTTCTCGCGCGCAAGCTGCTCATGGCGGTTTCCGACCAGGCGGCAGACTTTGGCGACAAGCGTTTCGAGGACAAGGCCAGCGGACTCGTCATCGGTGGCATCGCTCCCCCAACGGGTGGCCAGTACATCTTCGTCGGCGAAGTTGGCGAAGATAAAAAAGCATGGAAGATGGCGGCATGAGCGGCATTTATCTGCTGATCGTATTCGGGGTGTGGGCGGGGCTCACCAGTGCGTTGTGGAAAGGCTGGCGGCGCTGGCGGGTTTCGGAAGGCGGCAACCGGCGCAGGCGCGATGCGGTGGCGCTTGTCATCGCGCTGCTGTGGTTCGGCGCTTCGTTCTGGCACGCCGGAGGCCAGAAGATCTACTACGACCTGGAGGTGAAGCGCCTGTGTGCCAGGGACGGCGGGGTCAAGGTGTATGAGACGGTGAAGCTGCCGGCGGAAGTGTATGACGCTTACGCAAGGAGAAATTGGATTTTGCCGGACAAAGTGCAGGCGAAACCGGGGGATGAGTATTACTACGAGGTGGACCGTCACTATTACCGGAAGGGGGAACCGCAAATGATGCGCAGGCAAGCCAAGATCATTCGACGCAGCGACGGGAAGGTGTTGGGCGAGATGGTTCGATACGGGCGCGGAGGCGGCGATCTTCCTGGCCCGTGGCATCCATCGTCGTTCACTTGTCCTCGGCCGACCGAAGGGCCATACCTTGAACCATCGGTATTTCAAAAAGGAGAATTCTGATGAGTAACGTCACGCAATACTTCCAGCAAGCTGAGCTTGCCCTCGCCGCGTATTCTGATCTCAACGGTCAAATGACGTTTGAGGCGTATAAAGATGCGTTGCAACAGGATGGCAAAGGTATGTCCTCCGCCCAAGCCTCTAAGTTCGCAGAAAGCTGGCGCGTTGTTGACCAATTTACTGATGCCTTGAGCGGCTTTTCGGCGACGGTATTTCAAGAGGTCGACGCCCAAGGCAATCCGGTAGGCGAGAAGCGCCTCGCCATCCGCGGCACTAACGATCCATTTGACGTCGTGACGGATGTTGTGAGTGTTGCACTTCTCGGAACGACCGCGCTCCAGTCGCAATACCAGTCGTTGAAAACCTACTACCAGCAACTCATCACTGAAGGCAAGCTTGGCGCAGCCGAGACCTTCAGCGTCACCGGCCATTCCCTGGGCGGATTCCTGGCGCAGTCTTTCGCCGTTGATTACGCGGACAAGGTTTCGCAGACCTACACCTACAATGCACCCGGCATCGGAGGTATCGTCGCTGATGTATTGAATGCGCTGGGAGTAACCGCCACGAACATTTCCGTTGCCAACATCACCAATGTCATTGCTCAAGCCGGACCATCGGCCACGGCCGGCTTGGGCACGATGCTGGGTAATGTGAACAATGTTTTTATCGAGCAGCAGACTAACCCCTTAAACAATCACAAAATCGGGATCCTCACCGACTCCCTCGCTGTCTACGCCCTGTTGGCCAAAATCGACACCAACCTGAACAACGCTACAGGTCTCGCCAAAATCACCGGCCTGCTCGAAGCCGCCTCCAACGTGGCGGAGAACAGCCTGGAAACGGCGGTTTCCGTGGTCGGTGAGCTGTTATTGAAGGCCAGCTTCACCCCGCGCACCGGCAATGAATACGATGGCGACCGCGACAAGCTTTATACCGACCTTGAATTAATCTATACCGCGCTGGAATTGCCCGTCAACGGCGGGCTTGGTATCGACGTCTTCGGCACCACTACCGATGGCACCTTCACCCCTTCCACCGCCAGCGAACTGGTTGCCAAAGCCAACAGCGGCATCGCCTACCGCTACGCCCTCGAACACCTCAACCCCTTCGCCATCACCGGCAACGCCGGGATTTACACCGACCACAATAACAACGGCCAACTCGACCTCGATAACTTCTCCGACGAATACCTCACCGACCGCACTGAGTTTCTCTCCCTCAAACTCATGATGGCCACCACCGATACTCTCGGCTATGCGGGCAACAAGATCTTTGAAGATAAGGCCAACGGACTCATCATCCAGGGAGCCCTGGCAATCACGGGCGGTCGCTACGTTTTCGGCAGCGAAGCAGGTGAAGAGTTGAAGGGGCTTAGCATTGACGACCACCTCTACGGCCGTGGTGGTAGCGATACCCTTCTTGGCAAGGGTGGTGATGACTACCTTGAAGGCAATGAGGGCCGCGATTTCCTCGATGGCGGTGCGGATGACGACACCCTCAAGGGCGGCGAGGGCAAGGACATGTACCTCTACCAGAGCGGCGGCGGCAATGATGTCATCGACGACTCCGACGGCGAGGGGAATATCATCTTCCAGAATGCCACGGGCAAACAGTGGGTATTGAACGGTGGTCGCAAAAAGCCTGGTGACAGCGCCTACACTAGCGCCGATGATCTGGTGACCTACAACTGGAGCGGCGTGAATGGAAGCCCGCTTACCCTCACCATCGCCGGCGAGGCTGGCAGCATCACCGTGCAGAACTTCTCCGCTGGCAACCTCGGTATTGCCTTCATTGACGAAACCACCCCGGGAGAAACCACCCTTACCCTCCAGGGTGACCGCGCGCCCATCGATCAGGATCTCGCCACGGATGGTATCCAGCTTGGCTTCGACAGTCAGGGGAACCTTATTACCGACCCCAACATCGTTGAGGCCAGGGCAGACACTCTGTATGGCAGCGCTGATAATGACGAGATCTTCGGCGGTGAGCTGAACGACACTTTGCGTGGCAATGCCGGCGATGATCTTCTGGATGGTGGTGCCGATGATGATTGGTTGTTTGGCGGTGACGATAATGATCGTCTACGCGGTGGCGATGGAAAAGACCGCGTCCAAGGCGATTCGGGTAATGACGTCATCGAAGGCGGTGCTGACACTGACATCCTGGTAGGCGGCATCGGTGACGACCGCTTGTATGCCGATGTAGAGATCGACCTGGCTACGGCTATCGACTCCGATAATATCCCTGTGGGACCGACCCGCGACTGGCTCAATGGTGGGTCGGGGGATGACGTGCTGGTGGGCGGTACGGGGAGTGAGGGTTTGTTTGGCGGTGGCGGCAGTGATCTGATCATCGGCGGTGCGGCTACGGACTATATTTTTGGTGATGCCGATTGGATGACACAGAGCTTCGACTGGACGGTCAGTGCGGCCTTTATATTTGAGCCTGTTTCGGGTGTCCGGGATCCTGCCGACAGTGGCGCCGACACCATCTATGCCGGTGGCGGCAATGACTTTGTGTGGACGGGTGCCGGGAATGATGTCGCCTATGGTCAGGGCGGTAATGACTATCTGGCGGGTGAAGCCGGTAGTGATAGTCTGTTGGGAGGAGATGGTGACGATACGTTGTTTGGCGATGCCTCCTATATTGCCACTGACTTGCATGGGGATGACTACCTGGATGGGGGCGCCGGTAACGATGAGCTTGTAGGCGACGGCGGTAACGACACCCTGTTGGGGGGTGAAGGCGGCGACAAGTTATGGGGGGATGGCTCCGATATTGTCCTTGAACTGCATGGTGACGACATCCTGGATGGGGGTTCTGGCAACGATGAACTGCAAGGCCAGGGCGGCAGCGATAACCTGTCCGGTGGTGATGGCGACGATATCCTCTACGGGCAGGAAGGCGATGACACCCTCCACGGCGATGCCGGCGAGGATATGCTCTATGGCTTTACCGGCAATGACACCCTGGATGGCGGCACCGATAACGACACCCTCTATGGAGAGCAAGGCCGTGACACTTATGTCTACAACCTGGGCGATGGCGTAGACAGCTTGTTTGATAGCGGGGGCAACACCTTGCGCTTTGGTGCGGGCATCAGTGCAGCAGATCTCACCATCACCCTGTCTCCAGACACTCTCGCTATCAATCTGCCCGACGGCGGTGCCATCCAGATTCAGGATTTTAATCCAGAAGATCCGATTAATACCCTCAGTATTGACCAGGTAGAGTTCGCTGATGGAACACGCTGGAATCAGTCCCAACTGTTGCCTTTGGTCGATGGAGCGGATGGTGGTGCAGGGGACGACATCCTCCAGGGCGTTGAAGGTGACGATGTATTACAGGGCAATGATGGAAACGATTTTCTGTTTGGAGGTGACGGTAACGACAGTCTCCACGGCGGCACGGGCAATGACCATTTGAATGGTGGGAATGGTATTGACGCACTGCATGGCGACGAAGGCAATGACAACCTGAACGGCTGGTATGGCAATGACACGCTGTATGGTGGTGATGGTGACGACACCCTTGACGGTGCCTTTGACGACGATGTCCTCTATGGCGAAGCGGGTAACGACACCCTCCACGGTTTTGATGGCAATGACATTCTGTATGGAGGGGCGGGCAACGACTGGGTAAATGGTTGGTATGGCAATGACATTCTGTACGGGGGTGATGGCGATGACACTCTGGACGGTGCATTTGACGACGACATTATCTATGGGGACGGTGGCAGCGATACCCTTTATGGTTTTGATGGAAATGATAGCCTCCATGGAGGTACAGGCGACGACAGCTTGAATGGTGGGAATGGCGTCGATGTGCTGCACGGTGACGCCGGCAACGACACCCTGGACGGTGCATTCGACGATGATGTCCTTTACGGCGATGTTGGCAATGATACTTTGCAGGGCAATGCTGGTAGCGATGAACTCCATGGTGGTGCGGGTGACGATATCCTGATTGGGGGCTCCGGTAATGACGTGCTGGCTGGCGGTGCTGGCCGCGATACCTATGTTTTTAATCCATTTGAGGGCGACAACAGCCTGGTAGACAGTGGCGGTAATACGCTGCGCTTTGGTGCTGGGATAAGCGAGTCGAATCTCGGCGTTACCCTGTCAGCTGGTGCCTTCAATATCGATGTGTCCGTGAGTATCTTCGGGGGTGTTTTTCCGGCTGGAAGCATTCAAATCCAGAATTTTGATCCGACTGATCCCGCCAACAGCCTGAGTATCGACCAGTTTGAGTTCTCCGATGGCAGCACCATGGATCAGGCCCAGCTACTGGTGCTGGCCTCCGATCCGGGTGGTACCCTGCAAAATGATATTCTCTACAGTGGCGACAGCAATGACGTGCTCCAAGGCGATGGCGGAGATGACATCCTGTTTGGCGGTAACGGCGATGACACGCTGCTCGGTGGTGACGGCAACGACCATCTGAATGGCTGGCATGGCGACGATACCCTCACGGGCGGCGCGGGTGTAGACGCCTATATTTATAACCTCGGTGATGGCGTAGATACGCTGGTGGACAGTGGCAGCAATACCCTGCGCTTCGGCGCCGGCATTAGCGCCGCGGATATCATCCTGTCGCTCGGCTCCCTCAAACTCAATCTGCCCGATGGTGGAGCGATCCACATTGAGGGTTTTGATCCCGATGATCCTGCCAACAGCCTGTCTATCGATCAGTTCAACTTTGCCGATGGCACCAGCCTGAATCCGGCGCAACTACTGGCCAAGGGTTTTGATCTTGATAGCACCGAGCTGGACGATACATTAAGCGGTACTGTGGTCACGGATCGGCTGATGGGTTTTGCTGGGAATGACACGTTGGTGGGCGGGGCCGGAGATGATTGGCTTGATGGCGGAACTGGTAACGATACGCTCGACGGTGGTA
>JAJFJT010000023.1 GCA_021773795.1 Gammaproteobacteria bacterium
AGCTTGACGCTCCAGGTGTGGTAGCTGGTGAGGCGATGGAATTTTATCAGTCCGAGCAGTACCGGCAGTGTAAAGCTGACGACGATCAGCCCGAACGAGAGTTGTTCTCGAATCACAATCTCCGGCCACATGAGCCACGCGCCAATCGCCATGCCTGTATACATTGCAAAATCACCCCAACTGTCGAGGTGCGATCCAAGTGAGGTAATCTGGTTGAGGATGCGCGCAAGAAAGCCGTCTAGCACATCGGTAAAGCCCGAAAATAATACGGTAGCGATGAACCAGATTGGTTGCTGATTTATAGCTAGCACTATAAGTACGGGCGCCAGCAGCAGGCGTAGCAGGCTGACAGCATTTGGCAGGTTGACCATATTATTATCAGGTTGTTGCATAACTATTGCTTGTTGTCGTGCCTCAAGCTTTAGTAGGGGGACTTGCGTACGCCAAGCCTAAAGAATATAGCTGATAACAGTAATTCGATGACAATGAAGCTTATGATGAGGAAAATCACCTCTATTAAGCCAAGACTGAATTCATTCATGACGACGATCGCGGGGAGCAGGGATTCAGGTATCTGGTCGAGAAATAGAGCCATGCTGCCCGGTTTCATCCCCAGTCGGCGCTTGAGAAAACTGGAGAACAGGTCACCCAAAAGTGCAAGCATAGCCACTGCACCACCCATCCATGCGGAGTACCCTGTTAGCCAGGCTGCCAGCGAAGTGGTTAGCAGTGCACCGGCAAGGCCACGCCATGTTTTTGAGTTGCCAAACAGGCGCTGTCCATCAGCTAATGTTGCGCCAAAATCAATCGCTGTATTCAGGCGATTTTTGAAACACAAACGCATCAACACGGGCGTGCTGTTTGCAATAATAATCAGCGATAATAATGTGATGTATTCAGGTGACATATGATATTGCTTTATAAAGCATTCAATCATGCTAGCCGCTACAGGCGTATCGAGAGCGTATTTGGGCGGTCAATGTGAGTAATAAAAATCTAAAAATTCTCACATATAACATACACAAAGGCTTTAGTAGCATGGGCCGACGTTTTATTTTACATGCTATCAAGGGCGCCTTGCGTCATGTAGATGCGGATATTGTATTTTTGCAGGAAATTCATGGCGAACAGAATATTTCTGGCAATCGTTTCGATAACTGGCCTACCAATAGCCAGTTTGAATATCTCGCCGATAGAATTTGGCATCATTATGCCTATGGAAAAAATGCTATCTACCGTTCCGGGCATCATGGCAACGCGATACTAAGCAAATACCCATTCATAGAATGGGAAAACATCAATGTTTCGTTGACGAGGTCTGCTAGTCGAAGTTTGTTGCATGGCGCGATCAGTGTGCCGGGTGCTATCCAAAAGCTACACGTTATCTGCGTGCATTTTGGTTTATTTAATATGGAACGCAAGGAACAGTTTCGGACTCTGGTAAAGCGTATTAATTCACATGTGCCGAATGACGAACCCCTGATTATCGCTGGTGATTTTAATGACTGGCATGGCCGTGCAGAACGGTATTTAAATATCGAGCTGGGTGTGAGTGAAGTGTTTCACGCTTTGGAGGGTAGACACGCGCGCACATTTCCTGCGTGGTTGCCTGTGCTGAGAATGGACCGTATTTATAGTCGTGGTCTGGATGTGGTTAGTTGCCAAAAACTACATGGTGGTCCGTGGCGTAAGTTATCGGACCATATTCCCCTACTGGGAGAGTTTGGTGTTGGTGAAATGGGCCATGCCCGATATGAGGGTTGTGGGTTAGCGGGACAGAAGTGAGTTGAATTATGGGTTTCAGAGATCACTTTTCTGAGGATTCAAACGGGTATAGCGAGTACTGGCCACGCTATCCGGCCGACCTTTTTTTGCATCTTTCCTCTTTGTGTAACCACCACGACCTGGCATGGGATTGTGTAGCCGGCTCCGGTCAGGCAGCGATTAGCCTGGTTGATCAGTTTCATAAAGTGTGGGTGACTGATGCGAGCGCAAGCCAGATTAAAAATGCCGTCGCAAAACGTGGGTAAGACCACTACAAGGTGGCTCAGGCAGAGGTTAGTGAGCTTGAGGATTCCTCGGTCGACCTGGTTACGGTTGCACAGGCTCTGCACTGGTTTGATATCACCGCATTTTCATCTGAAGTGGGTCGGGTTCTGAAGAAGGATGGCATTTTAGCTGTATGGACATACAACCCGTTAGAAATCCAGGCGGGTATAGATAATCTCATTAGCCATCTATATCAGGATGCTCTCGGGGCTTTCTGGTCCCCTGAAAGACGTTTGGTGGAAGAGAACTATTCAGGCATCTGCTTGCCCTTTGATGAGATTAGAGGCCTGTCGTTCGAGATGAGCGCGGAGTGGGATTTTCCCGGCCTGATTGGATATTTGAGCACATGGTCTACTGTTCGTGCCTCTATGGTGAAGACTGGTAACAACCCGGTAGAACTGATCTATGGCGGGCTTCTAAAGGCTTGGGGGCACCCGGCCAGTACACGGACCATTAGGTGGCCGCTTAAAATGAGGGTTTGGCGAAAAATACACAGCTAGGCAAAGTATCTTTTGAGGAGCATTGACCGGGGCGCCAGGTGTATACAGAGGGCTGTTAGGCTACGCTTTTAACAACCTTTGTAAGTTAGGCCTAAGGCACTGGAGGAAGGTATGTCAGTGACACTTGCTTTTGACGTCTACGGAACCTTAATCGATACACATGGTGTGGTGTATAAATTACAAAAAGTTGCTGGGGATAAAGCGCAGGCCTTTTCCCAGACCTGGCGAGATAAGCAGTTGGAATATTCCTTTCGCCGGGGCCTGATGAAGAATTACCAAAACTTCGCTGTTTGCACGAGCCATGCTCTGGACTACACCTGTCGTTACTACAAGATCACACTTATAAAAGAACAAAAAATGGAGCTGCTTGACAGCTACCGGGCACTTCCCGCATTCGATGACGTGGTGGATAGCCTGGCTCGATTGAAGGCTGCCGGTTTTCGCCTGTATGCATTCTCTAATGGCAGTGCCGATACGGTCGAGACCTTGCTTTCAGCCGCGGGAATAAGGGACTTTTTTCTCGGGATTGTTAGCGTGGATGATCTCAAGTCGTTTAAGCCAGATCCTGCTGTATATAGCCATTTTATAAAGAAGTCTGAGGCATCGATCAGTGATACATGGTTAATTTCAAGCAACCCTTTTGATGTGATAGGGGCAATTTCCGCAGGAATGCGCGCGGCCTGGGTGCAGCGTTCGAAAGAGGCTATCTTTGATCCGTGGGGTGTTGAACCGACGCTAACGATAGCGAGCCTCAGGGAGCTGCCTGAAAAAATTGGCTGATAATCATGTGTTACTGGCAGCAAGCGCCTCGTTTCTTTGTGGCGCTGTTTTTTGCTGCCAATGATGTGATGGAAGAAGGGGATGCCTCAGCGCACCCCCCTTTTTTTGGCTATTTCCGCCGTGCCCCCAAGCGCAGGCGCAGGGCGTTGAGGCGGATGAAGCCTTCGGCGTCACGTTGATCGTAGGCGCCGCGATCATCTTCAAAGGTGGCGATATCTTCGTCGAAAAGGCTGTCTGAAGCGGACTTTCTGCCAACCACGGTGACCGAGCCCTTATACAATTTGACACGTACGAGGCCATTGACGCGCTGTTGTGAGGCGTCGATGAGGGTCTGGAGCATTTCCCGCTCCGGGCTCCACCAGTAGCCGTTGTAGACCAGCTTGGCGTAGCGGGGCATGAGGTCGTCTTTCAGGTGGCCTGCTTCGCGGTCAAGGGTGAGGGATTCCATGGCGCGGTGGGCGGCGAGCATGATAGTGCCGGCCGGGGTTTCATAGCAGCCGCGGGATTTCATGCCCACGTAGCGATTTTCCACCATATCGACACGGCCCACGCCGTTTTCCTCGGCCAGCTGGTTGAGGTGCATCATCACCGTTGCCGGGCTCATGGCCTCGCCGTCTATGGACACGATATCGCCATGGACGTATTCCAGCTCCAAGTAGGTGGGCTTGTTGGGTGCATTTTCCGGCGACACACTCCACAGCCACATCTCCTCTTCAGCCTCGGTCCACGGGTCTTCCAGCGGACCGCCTTCGTAGGAGATGTGGAGCAGGTTGGCATCCATGGAATAGGGGGATTTTTTGCCACGCTTCATTTCTACTGGGATGCCGTGTTGATGGGCGTAAGCGAGCAGTTTTTCCCGTGAGTTGAGGTCCCATTCACGCCACGGCGCGATGATTTCGATCTGCGGGTTGATGGCGTAGGCGCCGAGTTCGAAACGCACCTGATCGTTGCCCTTACCAGTGGCGCCGTGGGATATGGCATCGGCGCCGGTATCCGCAGCGATTTCCACCAGCCGTTTGGCGATAAGCGGACGGGCGATGGAGGTACCGAGCAGATAGACACCTTCATAGATCGCGTTGGCACGAAACATGGGGAAGACATAATCGCGGGCAAACTCCTCACGCAGATCCTCGATGTAGATCTCCTTGATCCCCATGGCCTCGGCCTTGGCCCGGGCCGGTTCCACCTCGCCACGCTGACCCACATCGGCGGTGAAGGTTACTACCTCGCAACCGTAGGTATCGCCGAGCCATTTGAGGATGATGGAGGTGTCGAGCCCCCCGGAATAGGCCAGTACCGCCTTCTTGATATCGCGCATGGTTTTCCTCTGCAAAGACCGGGGCACACGGGATGCCCGCAAAAGACGGGATGATACGGTTTTTAGGGCGAGGCGGGTAGCGTGGGCAGGAGCGGAAGTGTGATAACTCCGGGATGTAACCGGATGTTTTTAGTGGCCAGAGTTTCTTTAGGAAGTTCTGATTTATCCTGGGCGAAGTAGATTGTGATTCAAAATATTCAGCTTTGAGGCGCGGCTCGCACGTAATAGCCGGCTATTACGAAGAGCCGCAACGAAAAAGACGGGCATTTTGGACGCAAGATACGAGTTCGCGAGTAGATTAGAGTTTCCTTTAGTTCAACACGGGCAGAATGGGGGCGTGGGCGCGATGGGCACATTGGGGCCGGGGGCACAGGGGGCAATTGATACCTGCTTTCGTGACCAGATTGCCTTGAATCTGTTCCCTGCCGGCACCGTAGACCAGGCGGTCCGCATAGATGGCATCGCAGCCGATCAAGACGCTGTAGATATTGTCGGCGGTGCCATAGGCCTTGGCCTGTTTGTCGACGGTGCGCGCTACAAACAGGAACTCTTGCTCGTCGGGTAATTGCACTCGCTGAGAGACTATCTGGTTCGGTGACAGAAATGCCCGGTATAGGGCCCATAGTGGGCATGCGCTGCCATGGCGCGGCAGACGCAGGTTTGGCAGGCTGAATCGCTTGCTTATGTTGCCGGCCGGATCGGCGCGCAGATAAAGGAACGGTACGCCGTGCGAGCCGCTGCGTTGCAGGGTGACCAAACGATGGCAAATCTGCTCAAAGCTGCCGCCAAAACGCTGCTGCAAAACCTGTATGTCGTAGCGTACGGCTTCGGCCATCTCCAGAAATGATTCATAGGGAAACAGCAAGGCGCCTGCCCCGTAGCGTGCCAATGCCCGGCGTGCCCGCTGACGTGCATCATCGCTGCTTAACTGTTCATTGGCGACGAGGCTGTCAAGCATGTCTGCGTATTCACCTTCGAAAATGAACTGGGCGATAAGGAAGCGCACGGTTTCGGGCTGGTGCCATGCCTGCATCACCAGATGGCCGTCAACGAGTTGGTAGTCGGTGGGGGACGGTGTTGGTGTCAGGGAACTGGAGGCTATTCCGGTTTCCTCGGTCGGCGCCACACGCTTTAACATGGCCTTGTGTTGCTTGGAAAGGTAGTTCGTAAGTGCTAATTCGTTGATTTCACCGCTGACCTCAATGCGTGGCCTCAAGGCCTCCGCTGCCTGTTCGAGCATCGGAAAATGGTTTTGCTTGCCGATGAAAAAATCTTCCACTTCGCCAGCGGGTGTCGTTGGGCGGGCGGTCATATCAACTTCGTCCATGAAGGCAAAGAGTTTCTTGGCGGTCGTACCCAACGCGGAGCTGACGCCGGCAAGCAGCGAAATGTATCGCTGGCGTGTTGCTTCCGGCAGGTCGTCAATTTCATTCAGTATTTCGGCGAATGACCGGACCGATGTTATCTGGCTTAGAATCTTGTGGCTCAACTCAACCAGGAAGCGGTCATGATTGAGCCGGTCGGATAGCGCCTCAACCATTTTGTTTGCCTCGATATAGCCACTGTGCAAGCGCAGTAAAGCACGGCCCCAGCCGGGCTCACGGTCGATAATATCCTGGGCTCCATGCGGTTCCATGGCGAGGCCAAGGAACAGCGCGTCGCCGCTGAGGTTGGTCAGATCCTGAATCAGACGGGTATCTCCATAGCCAGTCAGTTGGCTCAGATCGACGCCCAGGATCCTGGCAATATTGGAGAGCAAACGCCCACCGATGGAGCGCTTGTTGTGCTCGATAAGATTCAGATAACTAACGGAAATACCGAGCTCTTTGGCGAGCGCAGTCTGGGTTATTCCGTAGTCTTTGCGAGCCTTACGGATCCTGAAACCTTCCCGTACATGTGCCATGGCGCATCCTTTCCTGCTTGGCCTGAGATGACGTGAGTTACTGGCGCCCGTCATCATGAAAATTTTACAGATTTACAACTTTACAATAAGTGCTGCAGCAAGTTTTACAAAATATACCTTTTAAAACAAGATGATAGTGTGAGCTTCACTGTTTTAATGGTCTAATCTTCCCGGGGGAGACTACCCCACTTGTCGCTGCTGACTGTAGATCAATGGCTAATAGAGCGCTGACAGCGGTGATGTCTGTAACCACACGCTAACAGAGGTAACGACAATGAGTGGATCCAAACGCAAGTTCACCCGCAGATCAGCCCTCAAGACTGGTGCGGCCGCCGGTGCAGCCCTTGCCGCACCAATGATTTTTATTCGCAGCGCCCAAGCCGCTTATTGCAATGCGCCGAAAGGCAGCACGGTAACGCTTGGGTTTAACGTCCCGCAGACCGGTGCCTATGCTGACGAGGGGGCAGACGAACTGCGCGCTTACAAGCTGGCCGTCAAGCACCTCAATGGTGGCGGCGACGGGGGTATGCTGAATACCTTTAAGCCATCCGTTCTAAAGGGCAATGGTATTCTTGGTAAAAAGGTTGCCTTCGTAACCGGCGATACCCAAACCAAATCCGATGCCGCGCGTGCTTCCGCCAAACGCATGATCGAAAAGGACGGCGCCGTGATGATTACCGGCGGCTCTTCCTCCGGTGTGGCGATTGCCACCCAGGGCCTTTGTCAGGAGGCAGGAGTTATCTTCATGGCAGGCCTGACCCATTCCAATGACACCACCGGCAAGGACAAGCGTCGGAATGGTTTCCGCCACTTCTTTAATGCCTATATGTCCGGTGCGGCACTGGGGCCGGTGCTTGAGAAAGAGTACGGCAAACAACGTCGCGCCTATCACTTGACCGCTGATTACACCTGGGGCTGGACTCAGGAAGAGTCGATGAAAAATACCACCGAGGCCCTTGGCTGGAAAACCTCCAAGACGGTCAAAACGCCAGTGGGTGCGGGTGATTTTTCCCAGTACATCACGCCGGTTTTGAATTCTGGTGCGGATGTATTGATCCTGAACCACTACGGTAAGGATATGATCAACTCGCTCACCCAGGCGGTGCAGTTTGGCCTGCGTGACAAACAGGTGAATGGCAAGAACTTTGAGATCGTAGTGCCTTTGTTCTCGCGCCTGATGGCCCAGGGTGCCGGGGAAGCCATTAAGGGTATTCTCGGTTCGACCAACTGGAATTGGTCGCTGCAAGACGAGGCATCAAAGGCCTTCGTGAAGAGCTTTGGCGCGGAGTACGGCGCGCCGCCATCCATGGCCGCACATACCTGCTATGTACAGGCCTTGCTATATGCAAATGCCTGCGAAATGGCGGGAACTTTCTCGCCAGCACAGGTGGTCAAATCGCTGGAAGGCTTCAAGTTTGATGGCATGGGCAATGGTCCCACCGAGTATCGTGCATCCGATCACCAGTGCTTCAAGGATGTGCTGGTGGTGCGGGGTAACCAGAACCCAACATCACAGTTTGACCTGCTGGAGGTGGTGGAAGTCACACCGCGTTCCCAGGTTGAATACGATCCGTCTATTTTCGGCGGCAACCTCGGACCGGTAAACGCCAAGTCCTGCTAGTATCACCACTGTGAGCTGAGCCGGTCGTCCGGAATCCCGGGCGACCGGCTGTTATTCCGTCTTCAACGACCGCTACGCGGCCAAGGGGAATGTGTAACGCAGATGGACGCTATAGTTCTTCAAATTCTCAACGGGCTCGATAAGGGTGGTGCCTACGCGTTGATTGCGCTGGGCTTGACCCTGACCTTTGGCACCCTGGGTGTGGTCAATTTTGCCCACGGGGCGCTCTTCATGCTGGGTGCTTTTTGTGCCGTATCGTTTAATAAGCTGATCAGCCTGGAACAGGTGATACTGGACGCCACCCAAAAAACCGCTTGGGGCACTGCATTGGAAGTCCGCACACCCTACGTCGAGGTCTGGCTCGGTGATGTGGGTACGGCGTTACTCAATTATTCAGTACCACTTTCGATTTTATTTACTATTCCCGTTATGTTGATTTTCGGGGTGATAATGGAGCGCGGGCTGATCAAGCATTTCTATAATCGGCCCCATGCGGACCAGATTCTGGTTACCTTCGGCCTGGCTATTGTGTTGCAGGAAATTATCAAACATTACTTCGGGGCAAATCCGATCCCGCAAGTTGCCCCGGATATCGTCGCTGGCAGTGCCAACATCGGCCTCTGGATTGGGCTGGGCGATAGTGTCGTGTATCCGTGGTGGAGACTGGTCTATTTCGCATTTTCAGCCATTGTGATCTTCGGTGTGTTTGCCTTCCTGCAATTCACCACCTTTGGCATGGTGGTCCGTGCCGGCATGCGTGATCGGGAAATGGTCAGCTTGCTTGGCATCAATATAGAAAGGCGCTTCACCATTATTTTTGGCCTGGCGGCTATTGTGGCGGGCATGGCCGGCGCCATGTATACCCCAATCCTTCCGCCTGATTACCACATGGGCATGGATTTTCTGGTGCTGTCATTCGTTGTGGTGGTGGTTGGTGGTATGGGCTCGCTTGGTGGTGCGGTGGCGGCCGGATTCTTGCTGGGTGTGCTGCAGTCCTTCGCCTCCATGAATGAAATCAAAAGCATTATCCCGGGCATCGATCAAATTATTATTTATCTGGTTGCGGTGGTCATTCTGCTGACGCTGCCACGTGGTCTCATGGGTCGCAAAGGCGTCATGGAGGATTAGGGCTTATGGGCACCTCTAAAAATACAATCGTCGTCGCAATACTACGTTTCTCGCAAAAAAGTTTCGCTCACATATCAAATATATGCTGCGTTCAACTTTTTTACCCAGGCCTTGTCTTGCCTAGAAACCTGGATTTTTAGAGGCACCCTTATGTTTGGTACTTCATCGCGTGCTGACTGGTTGTTGCTCATCGCGTTTTCTGCCTTCGTGCTTGCCGCACCCGTCATCCTGAAGCCATTCGGTGCAGCCTATCCGGATTTGCTGCAAAAATTTGCTATCTACGGGATTTTTGCCATTGGCTTCAATATTCTGTTTGGTCTTACCGGCTACCTGTCATTCGGCCATGCGGCATTTTTGGGGGTTGGATCTTATGCCTCCGTCTGGATGTTCAAGCTGTTTACCATGAACGTCATTCCAGCGGTGCTGTTCTCCATAGTCATCGCCGGCCTTTTTGCCCTGATGATTGGTTTTGTCAGCCTGCGTCGCTCCGGGATCTATTTCTCGATTCTGACCCTGGCCTTTGCGCAGATGTCCTACAATCTGGCCTATTCGGTGCTGACCCCCATCACTAACGGCGAAACCGGTCTGCAAGTACGTCAACTGGTACCAGCTGATCGGGCGGCCGATTATGTTTTCGTCCTTCGTGATGAAGATCTTAGATGGGTTGATCAGGCCTTGGGTGTGGTTGAAGAGGGTATTCCCATAACCAATCTGTTTGGTATGAAAATGAGTGGCTATCCGGGTTTCTATTTCTGTGCAGTGCTGTTGATCATCTGTTTTTTTATTGCCATGAGAATTTCCCGCTCGAACTTTGGCATGGTTCTAAAAGCGATCAAGTCGAACCAGAATAGATTGAGCTATACGGGGGTTAATACCCGGCCCTATCTGCTCACCGCTTTTGTGATTTCAGGGATGTATGCAGGCTTGGCGGGGGCTCTGTTAGCGGTTACCGATCCCCTGGCAGGTGCCGAGCGTATGCAATGGACCGCCTCCGGAGAAGTGGTGTTGATGACCATCCTGGGTGGTGCGGGTACTTTGCTCGGCCCGGTGTTGGGGGCCGGGATTATCAAATATTTCGAGAATATATTTTCATCGATCAACGATACCGTGCTGGAAAATGTATTCTCATTTTTGCCAACCACTCTGCAGGATATGTCGGTTGCGGTGACCGGTATGTTTGTCGGCGAAGGCTGGCATCTCACGCTGGGCCTGATGTTCATGATCATCGTAATCTTCCTGCCCGGTGGCCTGATGCAAGGACTGACCCATTTGCTCGGTTCGTTCAAACGCAAATTCTCCAACACCGCCGCGTCCACGGACTCTCCGGGTTAGCGCTATGGCTATATTGGAAGTTACAGACGTCAATAAGCGCTTTGGTGGCCTGCGCGCCTTGCATCATCTCAACCTGCAGGTCGAAGAAGGTACTACGCATGCCATCATTGGCCCGAATGGTGCGGGAAAATCGACTCTGCTCAATTGTTTTGTCGGTCGCTTGATACCGGAGACTGGCTCAGTGACCTTTGATGGTGCATCACTATTGGGTCAGAAACCGCATCAGATCAATCAATTGGGGGTCTCACGGGTATTTCAGACTCCGGAGATTTTTGAGGATTTGACGGTACTTGAAAATGTCATGATTCCCGCCTTCGCCAAGGCTGATGGTGCATTCAGAATCAATGCGTGGCAGCGGATGGAGTCGCGTGCCGATATATGTGATGAGGCAAAACATATTCTTGAAGAGATGGGGCTGGTGGAGCAAGGAGCCGTGCTTTCCTCGACGCTGTCACGTGGCGATAAGCGGCGTCTGGAACTGGCCATGTGTCTCATCCAGCATCCCAAATTGCTGTTGCTGGATGAGCCGACAGCCGGCATGTCGCGTGCAGATACCAACAATACCATTGAGTTGTTGAAGCGGATCTCCGAACGGGGGATTACCAAGATCATTATTGAGCATGATATGCATGTGGTCTTTTCTCTCGCCGACAGGATCTCCGTGTTGGCGCAGGGAACTGTTATTGCTGAGGGTACGCCCGATGAAATCAAGGGTGATCCGAAAGTCATCGAGGCCTATCTGGGAGGGGAACTGGGGTGACCACCGCCAACATCAAGGAGCCTGCTGACGGGCAGCAATCTGGCAGTGCGACAGGTGCCGGGCAGTCAGAGCCCTTTTTTTCATGCCGCGATATCCACGCCTACTACGGTGAATCCTACATTGTTCAGGGCATATCCTTCGACGTCGCCGAGCGGGAAATTGTTGCCCTGCTAGGGCGCAACGGTGCCGGCAAGACATCGACCCTGCGCACCATCGCCCGCACGGAAGAACCCATGCTTAAGGCTGGCGAGATCTATCTTCGGGGTGAGGCGATTCATGAATTAGGTACCTATCAGGCGGCGCGCACAGGGATTCAACTGGTGCCAGAGGACCGGCGTGTTATTCCAGGTCTGACGGTAGAGGAAAACCTGCTGTTGGCGCGCATCGCCGAGCCGGTCGGTTGGTCGCTGGACCGTATTTATCGGCATTTTCCGCGTCTGGTGGAACGCCGTTCTCAGGAAGCGTCAACACTTTCGGGTGGCGAGCAGCAGATGTTAGCGGTAGCAAGAGCGCTCGCCCGAGATATTAAATTATTGTTGCTTGATGAACCGTATGAAGGTTTGGCGCCCGTTATTGTGTATGAGATTGAACAGATATTGCAGGAAGTCAAAGAAGCCGGTATTACCACCATCATCGTGGAGCAAAATGCTATCGCAGCACTCAAGCTTGCTGACAGCGCCATCATTCTGGACTCGGGGGAAGTGGCTTTTCGTGGCTCTGCGCAAGAGGTGCTCGATAACGAAGACCTGCGCCACGAGTATCTGGCACTTTGAGCCAACACATGGGAAGGAGTGACCAATGGGCACCTCTAAAAACACACTATCGTCGCAATACGGCGTTTCTCTCAAAAAAGTTTCGCTCACATATCAAACAATATGCTGCGCTCAATTTTTTTAACATGCCTTGTCTTGCATGGAAACTTGAATTTTTAGAGGTGCCCCAATGAGTCAATCGATCTTGATCGTCGATGACGAGGCTTACATCGTGACATCGCTCGAATACCTCATGAAGAGTGGCGGTTTTGAGGTCGAGGTTGCCTATGATGGTGAGCAGGCGCTGACTAAAGTCGCGGAGAAGGCTCCGGATCTGATAATTCTTGATGTCATGATGCCCAAGCTTGATGGTTTTGAAGTCTGTGAGAAAATCCGTGCAAACCCATTGTGGAGCGCTGTCCGTATTATCATGTTGACCGCCAAAGATCGGGAAGCAGAGCGCAACAAGGGCTTGGCCTTGGGTGCCGATGATTATATGACCAAGCCATTTTCTACCCGTGACTTGCTCAAGCGGGTTAAGAAGTTGTTGAGCGAGGAACGTATAGCAGGCTGAACGCGGGAAAGGAGGTAGGGCTCTTTTGGCAACCGGGAGGTGTCATGAACGGTTCGGAAATTGTGGGTGGACGGTTCGTCGCGTTATTTTTTTTAGGCATCGTGCTGCTGACACCGCCATTTCTTCTGATTTTCGACCATTCAGCGGAAATCTCTGGTATCCCGGTGTTGTACATCTACCTGTTTGTCGCATGGGCCGCGCTAATCGCGCTGCTAGCGCTTGCCACTGAGCTGCCTAAGCCACAGCCGCGTGAGGGCGAGAGGGAGGCAGGGGAAGCACTAGGGTACATCCCGGCCAGGCCGGAAAAGGCGAGCTAGCGGCGTGCTGCAGGGATGGTTCATCATTGCCGCAGCATTCGCGTACCTGTGCGTACTTTTTGCAATCGCTTACTGGGGTGATAAGCGGGCCGCCGAGAAGCGTAGCATCATCTCCAATCCCTACGTCTACACTCTTTCTATCGCCGTTTATTGTACCTCCTGGACTTTCTACGGCAGCGTTGGCAGAGCAGCATCAAGCGGTGTGGGATTTTTGCCGATTTATCTGGGCCCCACTCTGACCTTTATCCTCGCATGGTTTGTGCTGGCCAAAATCATTCGTATCTCCAAGGTTAATCGCATTACCTCAATCGCGGACTTCATCGCTTCTCGCTATGGCAAGAGCTCCTATCTCGGTGGGCTGGTCACCATTATCGCCGTCATTGGCATCGTGCCTTACATATCGCTGCAGCTTTCAGCTGTGTCGGACAGCTTTACAGTGCTGACACAATATCCCGTTATTGCGATGGCGGAGACGGTGCCAAGTGTGCCGATTTTTGCGGACACAGCCTTCTATGTGTCATTGTTCTTGGGAGCATTCGCGATCCTGTTTGGCGCACGGCATCTTGATGCAAGTGAGCATCACGAAGGAATGGTCGCTGCCATTGCCTTCGAGTCGGTGGTCAAATTGTTGGCATTCCTTGCCATAGGGGTGTTCGTTACCTATGGGGTTTACGATGGCTTTGGCGATATCTTCTCGCGGGCACAAGCGACCGAAGGTTTGGCCAGGCTGTTTACCATGGAGGGTGCGGGTGGTTATGGAAGTTGGGTGTCCCTGACCTTGTTGTCCATGGCTGCGATCATTTTCTTGCCCCGGCAGTTCCAAATGACTGTGGTTGAATGCACCAACGAGAGGCATTTGAAAAAGGCTGTTTGGCTGTTCCCGCTTTATTTATTTCTAATCAATATATTCGTACTGCCTATCGCCTTTGGTGGTTTGTTGCATTTTCCCCAGGGCGGTGTCAATGCGGATATGTTCGTGCTGACCTTGCCCATGGCCGAGCACCAGGAAATGCTGGCACTGTTTGCATTTATCGGTGGTCTATCTGCCGCCACCGCGATGATCATTGTCGCCACCGTTTCGCTTAGCACGATGGTTTCCAACGATCTTGTGATGCCTGTGCTGTTGCGTTTTGCCTGGTTACATCTTTCCCGGCGCTCCGACTTGACTGGCCTCATCCTGATAATTCGACGCGCTACCATCGCGATAATTTTACTGATGGGTTATCTCTACGTGCGGCTTATTGGTGATTCCTATGCCCTGGTATCCATAGGGTTGGTCTCCTTTATCGCAGCGGCTCAGTTTGCCCCGGCTATTATCGGTGGAATTTTTTGGAAAGGTGCTAGCCGGGCCGGTGCCATTGCCGGGCTTGGTGGCGGATTTTTGCTTTGGGCCTATACACTTCTGGCGCCCTCCTTTGCCCGTTCCGGCCGGCTTCCCGAGAGCTTTCTGCTGGATGGCCCATTGGGCATTGGCATGCTGAAACCTCAGGCATTGTTCTGGCTCGAGGGCCTCGATCCCACTAGTCACGCCTTGTTTTGGACCATGGTGGTCAATATCGGCCTGTTTCTGGCCTTTTCCTTATGCACATCACAAAGCATTGTGGAGCGCAGCCAGGCCGTTCAGTTCGTGGATGTCTTCAAGCGAACTGCCACCGGGAGACATACTTGGCAAGGTCGTGCGACCGTTGGGGAAATCAAACAGCTCCTAGCCCGTTTTATCGGGCGGATTCGTATGGAAAACACCTTCAGTGAGCTTGAAAAGTCGTTGGTACGGGAACTTCAAGACGACAGCGTGGCGAGTGTCGAGGTGATTGCCTTTGCTGAACGGCAGCTGGCGGGGACCATCGGTGCCGCCTCTGCCCGCATCATGCTTGCATCCGTGGTGCGCGAGGAAATGCACGATATGGATGAGATGCTGGAAATTCTTGATGAGGCTTCGCAGGTTATCGAGTATAGCCGTCGTCTGGAGGAGAAATCGCATCAACTTCAGAGCGTGAGCGATGATCTGAAAGCTGCCAATTTCCAGCTAAAGGAGTTGGACAAACTCAAGGATGAATTTATTTCGACTGTGAGTCATGAGTTGAGAACCCCATTGACATCTATCCGCTCATTTTCAGAGATCCTGCATGACAACCCGGACATGCCGGAGGATAAAAAAAATGAATTTGTTGGGATTATTGTCAAGGAGAGCGAACGCCTGACGCGCCTGCTGGATAACATCCTCGACATTTCCAAGATGGAGGCGGGAAAGCTTGAATGGCAATTGCAAGTGCTGGACCCCAAAGCAGTGATCGAGGACGCACTTGCGGCGACAGCGGGTCTCTTTCAGAAAGAAGATAATATTCGGCTGCATACCGATTTACCCGATAATCTGCCCGCGGTACATGTGGATGCGGACCGGCTAACCCAGGTTCTGGTCAATCTGATCTCCAATGCAGTCAAGTTCTGTGACATGAATGACGGCACGGTGTGGATTACCGCAAAGGCCAAAGATGGAGCCTTGTGTGTCAGTGTGCGGGACAACGGAATCGGTATAGCGCCACACGATCATGAGAAGGTCTTCAAACGTTTTCAGCAGGCCGGCACGCTGGAGACCCAAAAACCGAGAGGGACCGGGCTTGGTCTTCCCATTAGTGTTGAAATCATCGTTCAGTTTGGGGGCGAGATTTGGGTGGATAGCGAAATAGGAGAGGGTGCTACCTTTGAGTTCTGCATTCCAATCGCAGCGGGTGATGGTGATGGCCTTCCCTTTACGAAAGAGGGCGGCACTGGATAATGGCCTTGCTCGCAAGGAGAGAAAATTGAAAGAAACCCTGAAGCCAGGAATCCGATATGAGCATACCTTTGTGGTGCCAACATCCAAAACCGTTCCAGCCCTTTATCCAGAAGCAGAAGAATTTTTAGCAATGCCTGAGGTGTTTGCTACCGGGTTTTTGGTAGGTTTATTGGAATGGGGCTGTATCAAGGCAATCAATCCACATCTTGACTGGCCTAAAGAACAAACAGTCGGGACTCATATTAATGTAAGCCATATGGCAGCTACTCCGCCCGGTCTCACGGTTACAGTGACCGTTGAACTGCTAAATGTTGAGGGAAGAAAACTTGAGTTCTCTGTAAAAGCCCACGACGGAGTGGATTTAATTTCCAAGGGTCTGCATGAGAGATTCATCATTGTTAAGGAAAAATTTGACACCCGAATGTTCAAGAAGCGTAGTAGCAGTGCATAAAGGGGAAAAGTCTAAATAGTCGGTTTCAGCAGGGGGAAGTTATCCCAACACAAGAACAAAAGGCGCAACTATTTCGCGAACTTCATCAGCGGAATACGGCATTCATCATTCCCAATCCGTGGGATGTAGGTACGGCTCGTCTACTCGAGCAGTTGGCGTTCAAGGCGCTGGCAACCACCAGTGCCGGATATGCCTTTTCGATGGGGCAACGGGATAACACCATTGGTCGTGACGAAACCATGGTGCATGTGAGTTCCATTGTGTCAGCAACCGACTTGCCGGTAAGTGCCGATTTGGAAAATGGCTTTGGGGATAGCCCGGAAACAGTTGCTGAAACTATCCAGCTGGCTGCCCGGATGGGGTTGGTCGGTGGTTCAATCGAAGATGTCACGAATGATCCGGACCAGCCCGTCTATGAACTGGCATTGGCCGCGGAACGAATGCAGGCGGCAGCGGAGGCGGCCCATGCCTTGCCTTTCCCTTTTATGCTGACCGGGCGAGCAGATAATTATCTGGTTGGCCGGCCTGATCTCAAAGATACCATCGGGCGGTTGCAGGCCTATCAGGAGGCGGGGGCAGACGTTCTTTATGCCCCCGGCATTTCCAGCAAGGACGACATGGCCGCAATCCTAAAGGCCGTCGACCGTCCGCTGAATGTGGTTATGGGATTGCAGGGTGTCCGGCTGGACCTCGCGGCGCTTTCGGAGATGGGGGTGCGGCGAGTCAGCGTGGGGAGCGCGCTTTCCCGCGCTGCCCTTGGGGCCTTTCTTCGCGCCGCCCGGGAAATGCGCGAGCAGGGAAGCTTTGATTTTGCAGATGAAGCAGTGAGCTACGGCGATATCAGCGCGCTATTTTAGCGTGCTTGCAGGCCAAGCAATTCAAGCACGCTGGCAACAAGATCCTGGTTGGAAAATGGCTTGGTAATGTATTTGTCGGCACCAAGATCTGCCGAGGTGCGGCGGACTTCCTGCTGACTTTTGGCGGTTAGAATCAAGATCTTGGTCGCGCTCAGCTCGGGGTCCGCGCGCACTCTTTTCAGGACTTCAAAGCCTGAGTGATGCTGCATGGTGACGTCGAGCACTACCAGCGCCGGGCGCAATTCCTGGATGCTATGGATTGCCTCCGCACCATCATGGGCCATTGCTACGCGTAGTCCGGCGCGCTCCAAAAGAAATTTTAGGGCCTCCAGTATGAGTGGATCATCTTCCGCAATCAGCACCAGATGTGACACGCCAATTCTCCCTTTTTATTGCCCAGCGGAGAACATCGGTGTCTCCTGGTTTAGGTCCCGCCTTTAATATTGGCGCGAGCCTCAAGGCGAGTTGAGATAGCAAGGAATCTCTGATTTATTCTGGGTAAAGTAGATTGTGATTCAAAATATTCAGCTTTGAGGCGCTGTTCGCACGTAATAGCTGGCTATTGCGAAGAGCAGCAACGATGAAGATGGACATTTTGGACGCAAGAAACAAGTCCACGAATAGATCAGAGATTCCTAAGTATCACCCATTCTAGCGCAATCTGCTTCGTTAAGAATAAGTCTCTGACCAATCCGCATTGCCTTTCCCTAAGAGTGCCAAGGTTGTCATACTCCCACGGGTTGCTAGCTATTGTGGATGAAACTACGAAAGGGTCTGGTTGTATGGGTGCTATCTCTCTACTGCTGGTCTATTTGACGATTGTTCCACTTGTAGCCGGACTGATCTCCTATCCTCTGTATCTCGCCATTCAGGGATTGGGGCTCGGTGAGCCAGGGTTTGCCAAGCTGGTATTTCGCACCATGGAATTGGGTGCCGTGTTGGCGCTATGGCCTATCCTGCTCAGGCTGGGGATTCGTGGGCGGCAGGGCTGGGGCTTTGGCGGGGAGCGTGCCCGGTTCTTCCGGCATTTGGGGCGTGGCTTGGTATGGGGGCTGGTAAGTTTGTTGCTCCTGGCCGCGATTCTGTTAATGCTTGGCGCGCGGGTATGGAAGCCAGGTTTCCCCCTTAATTTTGAGGCGCTACCTGTTATTGCCGGGCGGGCCGTGCTGATTGCGGTGGTGGTTTCCCTGCTGGAGGAAGCCTGGATCCGTGGTGCCTTGTTCAGTGCTATCGCCCATCGCGCTTCTGCACAGAGTGCCGTGATCCTCAGTGCATTGCTCTGGGCCATGGTTCACTTCATTCGGCCCGATGTTTCGATTGCGGCCGGAGAACTTGATTGGAGCAGTGGCTTCATGGTGATTGCCGGTTCTTTTGGCCGTTTTGCCGATATCGGAATTATTGATAGTTTGTTGGCGCTATCGATGGCTGGGTGGGTGCTTGGCTGGCTGCGTAGGCAAAGTGGGAGCATTGCGTTGTGTATCGGAGTTCATGCTGGCTGGGTATTGGTTATCCAGTGTTTTCGGCGCATGACAGCAGTGGACCCCGAGGCGGATTTTGCCATTCTCGTTGGTCACTATGACGGCATCATGGGTTTTCTGGCGGCCCTGATTTTTCTCGTCATGGCGCTGCTGCTGAAACGGACTGAAAAACTTTCGGCCGCTGTTCATGACTGAGTTCAAGGTGGAATTATTGCTCTCTCCGGCAGGTCCAACCCGGCGGGTTCAGCGGGAGCAAGCGTTATGAAGTCGGATTACCTCGAGTTTGATCGCGGGAACTATGAGTGGTCAGTGCGCACTTTCACCATGATGCGCAAACTCCTGAGCGTGAACCTCAAACTGCATCAGCAGCAGGAGCAGGTTCGCAACGGGGATATTTTTCTTTTTAATCACTTTGCCCGCTTCGAAACCTTCATTCCGCAGTACCTTATTTACCGTGAGAGCGGTGCTTTTTGTCGCTCTGTGGCAGCAGCCGAGTTCCTAGAGGGTGAGGGCAGGCTTGCCCATTACCTGAAAAGCGTGGGCGTGGTGCCCAATAACTTGCCCGAACTCTTTCCCTTGCTTACCCGCGAGATTCTGCATGGTTTCAAGGTCATCCTGTTTCCCGAGGGCGGGATGGTAAAGGACCGGCGGGTGCTCGACCGTGGGGGTGAATACAATATCTATTCGCGCACCGCCAAAAACCGTCGTAAACACCATGCTGGGGCCGCTGTGCTGGCCCTGGGAGTAGAGTCCTGCAAGCAGGCGGTGCGGCTTGCTGATATTCGTGGTGACCGGGAGGGTTTGGCGGCATGGCAGGAAAGTCTGGATTTTAAGTCCCTGGATAAACTGCGGGCGGCCGTGGCCAAGCCCACTTCCATCGTTCCGGCCAATATCACCTTTTATCCCATTCGTGTGAGTGACAACCTGCTGCAACAGGGCATGGAGTTAATGAATCGTGGCCTCAGCCGGCGGCTCTCCGAAGAACTGTTAATCGAGGGCAATATTCTGCTCAAGGATACGGATATGGACATTCGTCTTGGTGAGCCACTGTATCCGGGGCACTGCTGGAATTGGTGGGAGCGGAAGTTGCTGGAGCGTTCACTGGCCGATTGTCGGGACCCGGCTGAGTTGTTCCGGCGTGAGAATGCCCCCCGGATTTGGAGTGAACGAATCCTGGCGCGCCGTCACCAGGGCCATGTACTGGAAATCCGTGATCTTTACATGGAGCGCATGTATAGCGAGGTGAGTGTCAATTTGAGTCACTTGGCGAGCCTGCTGATTATGGCGTTGGTGGAGCGTGGTGAATTTAGTATCGAGGTGCCGGTATTTCGGCGCATGCTCTATCTTGCGGTGAAGTATGTGCAGGAAAAAGAAGGGCTCAAACGACACCGCAGTATTCGCCAACCCGATTGCTACGGGGGCCTCGTTGACAGACGGGGTTGCGGCGGCCTGGAACAGTTGTTGAAGAGTTGTCGGGATAGTGGTCTGCTGGCCGAGAGTGAGGGTTGCTATCGCTTCCTCCCCAAGCTTTGTGATGAGCATGAATTCGATAATATTCGTCTGGAAAATCTGGTGGCTGTCTACGCTAACGAAGTGGCACCTCGCCGTGGGGTGGTGGAATGGGTACAGATGGCTTATGAGGAGGGTCCACAATTGTTACAGCATGCCTTGAGTCATTACCGCTTCGATGATGAATTGCGGACTTTTAGTCTCGATGGTGAGCGCTTTCGAGGCGCACGTTACGAGGAAATAAACGGTGCGGAAACCGCAACTCAAAGCGGTGAGCCTTTTCTCCTGCTGCATGAATCCGAGGATGGAGAAAGGCCCGATTTGGCCCGTACCGGGATATTGCTGGTGCACGGTTTTCTGGCCTCCCCGGCGGAGATGCGTGGCTTGGGGGAGCGTTTGCACGCCGCTGGATTTTGCGTGTTGGGCATACGCCTTAAGGGGCACGGTACTTCACCCTGGGACCTGCGTGAACGTAGCTGGGAGGACTGGCTGGATTCGGTGCGGCGGGGTTATGAAATTCTTTCAGGATTTGTGCCGCGAATTGGTGTGGTGGGGTTTTCTACCGGTGGTGCCCTTGCCCTTGCCCTTGCCGCGGAACAGCCGCTGGGTCTGGCAGGTCTGGCAGCGGTATCGGTACCGCTGAAATTCGTTAACCATAATATGGCTTTTATCCCCCTCATTCACCGTGCCAATCGCCTGGTAAGCTGGCTTTCATCGGTGGAGGGCGTTATGCCCTTCCGACGTCATGAGGCCGAATTTCCAGATATTAACTACCGCCACATGCCGGTGCGTGGCCTGTTCGAATTGACCCGCATGGTGGAGGCGCTGGAGGAATGTTTGCCCAAGGTCTGTTGTCCATTATTGACCATGCAGGCGAGCGAGGACCCGGTGGTGGTGCCTGGAAGCGCCGAGGACATTGCGGCTCGGGTAGCCAGTCAGGACAAACAGGTGGAGATTATCCCCTGGCAACGGCATGGCCTTATTCAGGGTGATGTGGGTCGTACGTGGGTCTTAATTGAGGCGTTTTTCTGTAAGCTTGCGAACAAGCCATCTGAGTATGGAAATGATGTGGCCTAGCCCGAGCGGTCGTCCGTTCGTTTACTTCGGTTTGTCACCCTGACCGTGTTTGAGTTCCTGAAGTTTAGCAATATGTGCACGTGCGCGTGCCAGAGCATCCTCGCTTTTCACGCGGTCACTTTGGGTATCTGCCATGGCCGCGCGGGCCAGGTTGGTTTTCTCCTCTGCGTAGGCACGTTCACCTTCCGCAGCATCCAGTGAGTCCTCATCCTCGATTAGCAGGGCACTGATTTCGTTAAACAGGTTCAGGTCATCTTTTTGTTTGCGCGCCACTGCCCTGGCATTTTTCACGCGCAGTTCTTTTACCGCATCTCGAGCGGTGGCAAGTGCTTCCTCGGAGCGTGCGTGTTCCTCGGTCAGCCATTCCTCTGCCTCATGGTATAGCTGCAAGCGCAGTTCTTCTTCCGCTACAGTTTGCTTGGCCTCTTGTGTTTGTTCCGGTAATGAAACCGGTGCCTCCGGCTTTATTTTCTGGTGGGGGGTAGATGTTGCCGATTTTGAAGCGGTGGGCAGCGCAGTCGGGGCATCACCCCTGGTCCGATCGTTTCCTTTAATAGTTTTCCGGCTCTCGCGCAGTTCGCTGTTGAGTTGGGATGCTTTCTCGTGCACCAGTTTCCTGGCCGCCTCGGCGTGTTCCAAATGGCGTTGGGCGCGTGACAATTCCTTCATGGAATTGGCAAACTCCTCCTCAAGATGGGCACGTTCCGTGCGCAGCTTGGCTTCAGTTTCTGCCTTCAGGCGTTTTTCTTCAGCCGCTTCCTCGTTACGGATACGGCGTGCCTCCTGCTCGGCATGTTGGCGAGCCGTATGCAGGGTATCCTCTATTTGGTGGGCCTTGTCTTCCAGCGTTTTGCTACGCTGGGCCCATTTCTCTTCTACCTTTTCTCGCTGGTTCCGCAACCAGACCTCGGTGGTCTGGCGTACACGTCCCAACTTTTCCAGTTCCTCAGTCGCGTGGGCATATTCCTTTTCGAGATCGGCTTCGTCATCTTGCAGGCGCTTTTTTGCTTGTTCACGCAGTCGATGGCAGGCAGCTTCCGCCTCGGCACGGCGCCCTGCCGCTTCTGCCTCAGCATTACGCAGTGCCGCCTCCAGCCTAAGTTTATTTTGCTGCGCCTCGGCTAAGGCAACGGTAGCTTCTACGAGTTCTGATTGTTGTCCAGCCAGTTCAGTGACCGTCTTTTCCGCTTGCTGGCGGATAGCTGATTCTACTTTCTCATGGGCGTAACGCAGGTCTTCCTCAATGCTCTGGACCACCTGCTCCGGTTTTTCTTTGGCTCCCGGCGGGGAGTCGATATGTTGACCCAGCAATCCGCCTTCGAGTAGATGGACATTAAAGCCCTGTTGAGTAAGCAAGAAGGTGGCTGCAGCACTGCGCTTTCCGGAGTTGCAATAAGCGATGTAGGGGCGGTCAGGATCCAGGGTCTCTGCTGCCTGACGGACTTCCGACAATGCCAAGTGCAGGCTGTCGGGAAGTCCACTTTGACGGTGTTCCTCATGCAGGCGTACATCCATCCAACGCGCCCCTTCAGCCACCATCTTTTCGGCCTGTTGACGGTTCACGGTTTGCAGCAGAGGCTCCCTGATTAATGCAATAAAATCATCCTTGGTCAGACGCATTAACAGGCCATCGGTCAGCATGCTGACGTTCGCATTACGCGTGGCCTCGGCTACCAGAGCCTCCTCGCCAAAGGAATCCCCTGGCCCCAGTTTTGCCAGCTGTATGCGGGAGGCATCTGCGTGCTCTGGATGGGCGCTGCGGCTAACCTCAGCACGTCCGCGGTGAATAACATAGTAGTAATCCCCCTCATCGCCCTGGTGAAGGATTTCTTCTCCGGCTTTTACCGTAACCGGTTCCATGCGATGGAAGATGGTGAAAATATTGGCCGAAGGGACACGGGAAAAAATCCCTGAGCCCAGCATTCGGGCAGTCCAGCCGCTCTGCCCTTCGCCAGTGGAAAGGCTAGCATCAGTGGCGTACTGGGCCAGAGTGAGCATCATGCTGAGACGGGTTCGGTTTATACGCAGTAGTTGCGCAGGGGATACCGCCTGTATTGCGGTTACCGACTGTTGGTAGGGGGCGCCGATGGGAAAGCGGGCGGCATCGTCGGTGGCGGAAATACGGCCACTGGCTTGCTTTCCTGAATAGAGCTCAATCTTACCGTCCAGCAGATAGATGGCATGATCCGTGGGCGGCGCAAAGCCTTCCAGCCGTTCCCCGGCATTCAGGGATAGCAGCTTGGCCTCACGGATCAATTCCTGGCGATGCTCGCGGCCAAGGCCATTGAGGGGGACGAGATGGGCATAGCGTCCGCTTTGTCCATTCTCATCAACAGGGCTGTGCTGTTCCATGGTGGCTTTTATCGCTCCAAAAATACGCCGTCATACACTTGTAGAGTCTAACTCACTGAAGGACTTGGGTTTTGACACAGTTCAAACTTCCGCAATGTGGCTTATTTCGGCGATGATCAGGATGGACCGCCTAAAAAAGTTTCGAGGGCTGCCGTAAAGGCGGCAGGCTGTTCCACATGTAGCCAGTGGCCTGCATCGGGGATGGAATGAAAGACCGCACGAGGAAAATGACCAAGAATTGTTTTCTGATGTTCCGGCAGCAGGTAGCGAGAGCGCTCACCACTGATGAATAGTGTGGGTCCCGGATAAGGGGAATAACCATCGATGCCGGGGAAGCCTGTAAGTACAGGCAGGCTCTCGGCAATAGCGGAGAGATTGATCCGCCACTGGAAACCTGACGATTTTACTACGAGATTCTGCAGCAGGAACTGGCGCAGTCCGTGGTCAGGAATGTCTCTGCTGAGTATTTTGTCGGCGGACTTGCGATCATCAATGGCTGCGAGATCCAGTGTCTGCAGGGCCGCTATAAGGTCGGTGTAATCGTGCTGGTAGCTCACCGGGGCGATGTCCACCACTATGAGGCGCTCCACCTGAGACGGACGTTGCAGGGCGGTGAGCATAGCCACCTTGCCCCCCATGCTGTGGCCAAGCAGGCTGATGGGCTTTGTGGGCGTCATGAGGGCATGGACGTCTGCGCTCATGTGGATGTAGTTCATAGCCGCATGATGGGGGGAGCGACCATGGTTGCGCAAATCGATCAGGGAAAGCTGATAACGGTCTTCCAGTTTCAGTGCCGTTGCGCGCCAGTTGAGGCCGGAGCCAAACAGGCCATGAAGGATGAAAAAGGGTGGACCGGACCCAAGCCGTCTGTAGGCGAGGGAAACGGTTCTAGGAGTTTGTCGGATTTGGGACTGTCCTACTCGGCTTTGGCATCGTGCGTCGCCCTGCCTCCGGCATCCATGCAGTCGTGTGGGAAAGCTATTTTGGCCATATTTCCCCGTCCTTTTCGTTACCTACAGGGATGTAGGGTAAGGCGCGTGAGCAGGAGGCGGAAGCTTCTAATAGAGTGACTATTATCCTCAAACGACCGGAAAATCTGTCTCAAAACAGTTTTCCCTCGCTACGAATGCCCAAACCCGACAGACTCCCAGCCATTATTTCCGGCGTGGTACGTAGAGATCGGTGATGGAGCCTGTCACCATCTCAGCCGCTAGTCCCAGGGTCTCGGAAAGGGTGGGGTGGGGATGGATGGTGAGGGCCAGATCTTCTACATCGCTGCCCATCTCAATGGCAAGCATGGCCTCAGAGATGAGATCGCCGGCGTGGGGGCCGACGATGCCCGCTCCCAGCAGGCGACCACCTTCCTTGGCGAAGATGAGTTTGGTAAGACCTTCGCTGCGTCCCATGCCCAGCGCGCGGCCGCTGGCCATCCACGGGAAGGTGGCCTTATCGAATTCGCTGCCCTGTTCCTGTGCCTGCGCCTCACTGAGGCCGGCCCAAGCCACTTCGGGATCGGTATAAGCCACCGAGGGAATGGCCAACGGCTCAAAGGCGCTTTTCTCCCCGGCTGCCGTTTCTGCCGCCACCTTGCCCTCATGGACGGCTTTATGGGCCAGCATGGGTGCTCCGGTGATGTCACCGATGGCATAGATGTGGGGTACGTTAGTTCGCCGTTGTGGGTCTACCGCTATAAATCCCTGTTCATCGACGGCAATACCCGCTGCTTCAGCGGCAAAGCCTTCGCTGTTGGGACGGCGTCCGACGGAAACCAGGATGCGGTCAAATAGGGCGGATTCGGGGGCTTTGTCACCGGCAAAGCTCACTTTCAGCCCACTTTTCAGGGCCTTTACTTCCGAGACCCGGGTGTTGAGGTGAATGGCTTCACAGCGCTTTTTGAGATGTTTCGCGAGTGGCGCCACCAATTCCGGGTCGCAGCCAGGAATGAGCCCTGGAGCCAGCTCGACGATGGTGACTTTGGAGCCGAGGGCTCGGTAGACGGTGGCCATTTCCAGACCGATGATGCCACCACCAATTACCAGCAGGCTCTTTGGCACATCGGCCAGTTCCAGCGCGCCGGTGGAATTCATCACTCGCGGATCGTCGTAGGGAATGCCGGGAATTTCGGTGGGACGAGAGCCAACCGCGACGATGGCCTGGTCGAAACTGATGCGCTGGATGTCTCCCTCGCTGGAGACGGATAATTCGTGGGATGAGGTGAAGCGGCCCTCACCGTTGACCACGGTGACCTTGCGCTGGCGTGCCAGTGCCGAGAGGCCTTTGGTAAGGCGCGTGACGGTACGGTTTTTGCGTGCCCGCAGCTTGTCGATGTCGATGCTCGGGGCGCTGAATTTAATCCCGAAGCCTGCCAATTCCTCGGCCTCTGCTATCCCGCGGGCCGCATGTAGCAGGGCCTTGGAAGGAATGCAGCCTACATTGAGACAGACGCCGCCCAGTTGGGCGCCACGCTCCACCAGGATGACTTGCTTACCGAGATCCGCGGCGCGAAAGGCGGCGGTGTAGCCCCCGGGGCCACCACCGAGCACCAGTACCTCGGCGTGCAGATCGGCGTCACCACTGGGTACGGTTGCCGGGGTAGGAGCTTTTTCCGTTGTGGCTGAGGATGTTTTGCTCGTGGTCTCTACATCAAGGGTGACCAGTAGTGCGCCTTCTTGTAATTGGTCGCCCAGCTTGACGTACAGATCGGCAACCGTGCCCGCTTGCGGGCTGGGGATTTCCACCGTTGCCTTGTCCGTTTCCACGGTGAGCAGTGGGCTGTCTTTATCCACCTGCTGGCCTGCCTTAACGGCAATTTCTATGACTTCAACCTGGACGTCACTACCGATGCCAGCGAGTTTTACTTGTTCTGATGTCGCCATTTGTTTTATCCAGATTCCTAGAGCAGTAGGCCGCGGATATCTCCCAACAATTTTCCGAGCAAGGTACTAAAGCGAGCGCCTGCGGCACCGTCGATGACACGGTGGTCGTAGGACACGGCGTAGGGAAGGATGAGTCGGGGAACGAAACTGCCGTCCTCATAGACTGGCTGCATGCGTGCCCGCGACAGCCCCAGGATGGCTACTTCGGGGGCGTTGACGATGGGAGTGAAGGCGGTACCGCCAATGCCACCCAGGCTGGAGATAGTGAAACAGCCACCCTCGAAATCCTTCGGTGCAAGCTTCTTTTCCCGTGCCCGGCCACTTACCTCAGCGAGTTCGGCAGCGAGGTCATACAGGCTTTTCTGGTCCACATCGCGGATAACGGGCACCACCAGGCCATTGGGAGTGTCCACTGCGATACCCAGATTGTAATAGTGCTTGAGGATGAGATTCTCGCCACTGGGGTCCAGTGAGGCGTTGAACTCGGGATGGGCCTTGAGGGCCATGACCACGGCCTTCATGGCAAAGGCGAGCAGGGTCAGTTTGAGACCACGTTTTTCCGCATCCGCTTTATGGGCTTTGCGGAAGTCCTCCAGTTCGCTGATATCAGCCTCATCGTGCTGGGTGACGTGGGGGATGGTGAGCCAGGCGCGGCTGAGGTTGCTGCCGGTCAGTTTGTTGATGCGGGTGAGGGCGCGGGTTTCGATTTCACCAAAGCGGGAAAAATCGATTTCCGGCATTACTGGCAAGCTGGTGCCACTGTTGCTCGCGGGCGCGGCCAGAGCGGCTTTTACGAAGTTGGCTACGTCTTCACGTGATATCCGTCCCTTGCGGCCACTGCCGGTGACCTGGGTGGGATCAACCCCCAGTTCCTGCGCGTAACGGCGTACCGAGGGGCTGGCGTGGAAGGCCGCACTGGTGCTGCTGAGGCTGGGTAATCCGGTGTTGCCCACGGTGGCAGGGATGGTGGCACTTGCCGGGGCAGGTGCCAGATCAGAGATTGGAGCCGGGCTTTTGGGGGCTGCTGGTTCCGGTGTCTCCGGGGCAGCGGCTGTGGGCGCCGGTGTTTCCACCGGGGAGGCATCTGCTTCCGTACTCGCCTCGGCATCGGCTACTTCCAGGCTGACGATAGCTGAACCCTGGGAGAGCTTGTCACCGAGAGCAACTTTTATCTCACGGATGATGCCGGCCTCGGGGCTAGGTACCTCAAGTACGGCCTTGTCGCTTTCCAGGGTAACCAGCGGATCCTCTGCCTTCACCTCATCACCGACACTAACCAATATCTCAATTACCGGTACATCGCTTGCGCCACCGAGATCCGGGACTGTTATTTCTGTTATACGCGCCACGCGCTTTCCTCCTGTGGGGTTAGGAGCCTGTCGGACTTAGGACTGCTCTGCTGTGGAAAAGCCATTTTGTCCATATTTTCCGGTCCTTTTCGTCTAATAGACTGACTATTATCCTCAAATGACCGAAAAATCTGTCTCAAAATGGCTTCCCCTCGCTACGAGCACCTAAATCAGACAGGCTCCTCGCCGGCTGCTATTTGTTTGCAGGATCGGTCCGTTCCGGGTCGATGCCGTATTTGTTCAGGGCTTCAGTCACCTTTGCCACCGGGATGGTGCCTTCCTCGGCGAGCGACTTGAGGGCCGCAATGGCAACAAAATAACGATCGACCTCGAAGTGGCTGCGCAGCTGGGCGCGGCGGTCACTGAGGCCGAAGCCATCGGTGCCGAGCACCCGATAATTGCGTCCTACCAAGCGTCGGATCTGCTCCCCGTGTTGGCGGACATAGTCGGTGGCGGCAATCACCGGACCCGCGTGTCCTTCGAGGGCGGTTTCCACATAACTGCGACGCGTTTCTTCCTCCGGATGGAGCAGGTTCCAGCGCTCTACTGCATTACCGTCACGGCCAAGTTCGGTAAAGCTGGGTACGCTCCACACATCGGCATTAACACCGAAGTTCTGCTTTAACAGGTCGGCCGCGGCGATCACCTCGCGCAAAATCGCACCGCAGCCCATGAGTTGCACCTGTTTTGGTTTTTTGGCGCGGCTCTTCGGGGCCTGCTGATAAAGATACATACCACGCAGGATGCCTTCCTCTACCCCCGCCGGCATTTCCGGCTGCAGGTAGTTTTCATTCATCACGCTGATGTAATAGAAGATGCTTTCCTGTTCCTGATACATCCGCCGCAGGCCATCTTGCATGATGACGGCCAACTCGAAGGCGAAAGTGGGATCGTAGGAGACGCAGTTGGGAATCAGCGCGGACAGGGTATGGCTCTGGCCGTCATCGTGCTGAAGTCCTTCGCCCGAGAGGGTAGTGCGCCCGGAAGTGGCACCAATGATGAAACCACGGGCCTTGAGATCGCCCGCTGCCCAGGCGAGGTCGCCGGTGCGCTGAAAGCCAAACATCGAGTAGTAGATGTACAGCGGGATCATCTGCACGCCGTGATTGGCATAGGAAGTGGCCGCGGCGATCCAGGAGGAAAAGGCGCCGGCCTCGTTAATCCCCTCATCGAGGATCTGGCCCTGCTTGTCCTCGCGAAAATACATCAGCTGGTCCGCATCCTGGGGCTCGTAGAGTTGTCCCTTGGTGGAGTAAATGCCGAGCTGACGGAACAAACCTTCCATACCGAAGGTGCGTGCCTCATCGGGAACGATGGGGACCACGTGTTTGCCGATATTTTTGTCCTTGAGCAGGGTGGTCAGCACGCGCACAAAGGCCATGGTGGTGGAGGCTTCACGTTCACCACTACCCTTTAGCTGGGTCTCGAAGGCATCAAGCCCCGGTATCTGCAGGGTGGGGGCCTGCTCGCTGCGAAATGGCAGGTAGCCCCCCAGTTTCTTGCGTCGGGCATGAATGTACTGGAGCTCAGGGCTGTCTTCCGGAGGGCGGTAGAAGGGGGCTTCGGCAATCTCGTCATCGCTGACAGGGATTTCAAAACGGTCACGAAAGGCGCGCAGTGCCTCCTGCCCCATTTTCTTCTGGTTATGGGTGATATTCTGGCCCTCGCCAGCTTCACCCATACCATAACCCTTGACCGTATGGGCCAGAATGACCGTCGGCTGGCCGCGATGTTTCATGGCGGCGGCATAGGCAGCATAGATTTTAAGCGGGTCGTGGCCGCCACGGTTGAGGCGCCAGATATCCTTGTCGCTCATGTTGGCGACCATGGCGGCTAACTCGGGATATTTTCCGAAGAAGTGCTCGCGGGTGTAGGAGCCGCCCTTGGCCTTGAAGTTCTGATACTCACCATCGACCGCTTCCTCCATGCGCTGGCGCAGCAGGCCGGAGTTGTCGTTTTGCAGCAGGGAGTCCCAGCGGGAGCCCCATAGCACCTTGATGACGTTCCAGCCAGCACCCCGGAAGGTGCCCTCCAGTTCCTGGATAATGTGTCCATTGCCGCGCACCGGGCCATCGAGGCTCTGCAGATTGCAGTTGATGACGAAGACCAGGTTGTCGAGGTCCTCCCGGGCGGCCAAGCCAATAGCGCCGAGAGATTCCGGCTCATCCATCTCGCCGTCGCCGAGAAAGGCCCAAACCTTACGATCGGTGGGGGGAAGAATTTCGCGGTCTTGCAGATAATGCAGGAAGCGCGCCTGGTAGATGGACATGATTGGCCCCAGTCCCATGGAGACCGTGGGGAATTGCCAGAAGTCTGGCATCAGCTTGGGGTGGGGATAGGATGACAGGCCTTTGCCCCCCACCTCTTGGCGGAAATTGCGCAAATGATCTGCGCTTAGCCGGCCTTCAAGGTAGGCGCGGGAATACATGCCCGGGGCGCTGTGGCCCTGGAAAAAGATCAGGTCGCCATTATGTTCATCGGTGGCACCACGCCAGAAGTGGTTGAGGCCTACTTCGTAGAGGGTGCAGGCGGAGGCAAAGCTGGCGATGTGGCCACCGAGTTCCGTGGTCTGACTATTGGCCTGGACCACCATGGCCATGGCATTCCAGCGCACCAGGGCGCGGATGCGGCGCTCAACGTTGAGATCTCCCGGGTGGCTTTGTTGCAGCCGTTCCGGAATGGTATTCACGTAGGCGGTATTCGCGGAATAGGGGATGTTGGCGCCGCTACGACGGGCCTGCTCTATAAGCTGTTCGAGCAGGAAATGGGCGCGTTCGACACCCTCTCGCTCGGTGATCGCGGCCAGTGCTTCAAGCCACTCCTGGGTTTCTTCCCGATCGATGTCGGGAGTTGGGGATACTGCGGTCATGGATCGTCCTCGCAATCAAATAACGCACGCTGTCGCCGCGGATGTTTTCCATCGGTACAGCCACTTTTGCCCGTGGAACCGTGTTGCGGCCCAGTGGGTGCCAAAAGCGGGGATAGCTCCGGAAGGGTCATTATCCAGAAGGCTATAAAGCGAGCCAATCTACCAGATTTCGGCTTGTTAAAGCCAGTCCCAAGGCCTTTAGGAGAGAGCTTGTGTTGCTGGTATTTACCTTGGCCCGGGCTCATTTTAGGCCGCTTGCTGTTATGCTAGCCCGCTATCCAGGAACACTGTAATTGCTATGCAGAAACTGACTATCCGCTGCCCTGACGACATGCATCTTCATCTGCGTGATGGGGCAAATCTAAAACGTAGTGTGGCTGACAGTGCCTATCGTTTTGCCCGTGCCATCGTCATGCCTAATCTCGTGCCACCAATTAGCAACACCGCTCAGGCGCTTGGTTACCGGGAGCGGATCCTGTCGGCGTTGCCGGCTGATTTGGATTTTGAGCCGCTGATGACCCTCTATCTCACCGAGACCCTGAGTCCTGACGAAATAGTGGTGGCACAGCAAAGCGGATTTATTCACGGTATCAAGCTCTATCCGGCGGGGGCGACCACCAATGCCGAGTTTGGCGTGAGCCGTATGGAGCGAGTATATCCAGTGCTGGAGCGGATGGAAAAGCTGGCCATGCCACTGCTGGTGCATGGCGAGGTTGTAGATCCTGAAGTGGATGCCTTTGATCGGGAGGCGGTGTTTATTGAACGGGAACTGGCGCCGCTGATGGCGCGTTTTCCCGGCCTGCGTATCGTCTTTGAGCACATTACCACTCGCGAGGCGGTAGATTTTGTGCGTGGCGGGCCAGCGCACCTGGTGGCCACGGTGACTGCCCACCACCTGCTACTTAATCGTAATGCGCTGTTTGCCGGTGGTATGCGTCCGCACCATTATTGTTTGCCCCTGCTCAAGCGTGAAAGCCACCGCCAGGCCTTGCTGGAGGCGGCTACCAGCGGTGATCCGAAATTCTTTTTAGGCACCGATTCAGCCCCCCATACCCGGCATGCCAAGGAATCCGCTTGTGGCTGTGCAGGAATCTATACGGCGCACGCTGCCATTGAGCTCTACGCCGAGGCCTTTGCCAGTGCGAATGCCCTGTCCCGGCTAGAGGTATTTGCCAGCCAGTACGGTGCCGACTTCTATGGCCTGCCATATAACAGTGAATCGATGGCCCTTGAGGAAATCGCCGTGGAAGTGCCGTCGAGCCTGTTTTTTGGTGAAGAGGCACTGGTGCCATTTCGTGCCGGCGAGCAGCTTGCCTGGCGGCTCAGTTCATGAGCGTCCCGGAAGAGATTAAGGCCATGGTTGCCGGACGCTTCCGCGGCTACCTGCCGGTAATTGTAGATGTGGAGACTGGCGGGGTTAATTGGGCTACCGATGCATTGCTGGAGGTGGCGGCGGTGATCGTGGCGCCCGATGCGGAGGGTTGCTGGCAGCGCATGGAAACCCATGCCGCGCACGTGGAGCCGTTTCCAGGGGGAAAGCTTGAAGAGGCCGCACTGGAATTTAACGGCATCGATCCCTTCCACCCCTTTCGCTTCGCGGTACCGGAAAAAGAAGCATTGCAGAAAATTTTCCTGCCGGTTCGCAAGGCCATGAAGGCTTATGGCTGTATCCGCGCGGTGCTGGTAGGTCATAACCCCTCACTGGATCTCGGTTTTGTCCTCGCCGCTGCAAAACGCACCCGCCTCAAGCGCAATCCCTTCCATCCTTTTACTGCCTTCGATACCGCCACCCTCGGTGGACTCATCTATGGTCAGACCGTGTTGGCGCGCGTGGTTCAGGCGGCAGGTATTGAATGGGATGCCAATGAAGCCCACTCTGCCATCTATGACGCAGAGCGCACCGCGGATTTGTTCTGCACCATTGTTAATTTGTGGGGGGATCGGGCGATTGAAGGAACGGTCCCGGGGATGCCCGTGAGAGAGCCTTCATAATGGCTGCTTTTCAATGTCAGCAGATTAAGAGGTGCCTCAAACCACCCTCAATGAATCATGATTGAGGGGCTTAGCCACATCACCTTTGTCGTTCGGGATCTGGGGCGGATGACCCATTTTCTGGAGTCAATTTTTGATGCCCGGGAAGTTTACGCAAGTGGCGATCAAACCTTTTCCATTTCCCGTGAAAAGTTTTTTCTCATTAACGATATATGGGTGGCGGTGATGGAAGGGGAACCGCTTTCCCGGAAAACCTACAATCATGTGGCTTTCAAGATTTCCAACGCAGATTTTGATGCCTATGCCGGGCGTATAAAGGCGCTGGGGGTCAATATTCGAGAAAGCCGTAGCCGGGTAAAGGGTGAAGGTCGCTCCCTCTATTTCCACGATTATGATAATCACTTGTTCGAGTTGCATACGGGAACGCTGAAACAGCGCCTGGAGCGATACCGTCAGGCTTACGGAAGCTCTGATTTATTCTGGGCGAAGTAGATTGTGATTCAAAATGTTCAGCTTTGAGGCGCTGGTCGCACGTAATAGTCAATCTATTGCGAAGAGCAGTAACGATAAGGATGGACATCTTTGGGCGCAAGATACGAGTCCACGAATAGATCAGAGCTTCCTTAGGGAATGTTATGCGTATTTGGGTTGATGCGGACGCCTGTCCGAATGTGGTCAAAACCATTCTGTTTCGTGCCGCAGAGCGGGCGTGTATTCAGTTGACTCTGGTGGCCAATCAGTCCTTGCAGACGCCACCCTCCCCTTATATCAACAGCGTGGTAGTGCCGGCTGGTTTTGATGTGGCCGATGACCGCATAGTTGAATTGGCAGAGGCTGGTGATCTTGTGATCACAGCTGATATTCCGCTGGCAGCGGCGGTGGTGAACAACGGTGCCCTGGCACTGAATCCACGCGGTGAGTTGTATACCGTGGAAAATATCGGTGAGCGCCTTGCAGTGAGGGATTTTATGGATGAGTTGCGCGGTAGTGGCGTGGTAACCGGTGGTCCTCCAGCCCTTGCCAAGAGCGATCGCCAAGCCTTTGCCAATCAACTGGACCGTTTGCTGGCGAAGCGGGGACGGTAGCTGTAAAGCCGAAGGGCCCACGCCGTAGCTCGCAGCGGTGTTATGATACGCAGTTGCGTTGCTTTCTAATCCTGTCAGGCCGGTCAGCGGCGCGCCCTTACTTAATAATACGTTTCGTCGGATGAAGCCGGTGGGACATTCACCGCTTTGAGGTGCCCGCTGATGGCTTCCGAACCTTCATCCCCCGATTTTAGCCAACTTGAACTTGCGCCTGAGGTGTTGCGTGCGGTGCAGGGGCTAGGCTACGAAACCCCCACGCCGGTTCAGGCGCAATGTATTCCGCATCTGCTGGCGGGCCATGACATGGTGGGCCAGGCCCAGACCGGTACGGGCAAGACCGCGGCCTTTGCATTGCCATTGCTTAGCAAGATTGACGCCAGTCGGCGTGAGCCGCAGGTGTTGGTGTTGGCACCGACCCGGGAATTGGCGCTGCAGGTGGCTGAGGCCTTTCAGAGCTACGCACGCTATCTCAAGGGATTTCACGTATTGCCACTTTATGGTGGCCAGAATATCGAAACCCAGTTGCGCCAGCTCAGGCGTGGCGCGCACGTGGTGGTGGGTACCCCTGGGCGGGTGATGGATCATCTGCGGCGGCGTACGTTGTCGCTGGCAGGGTTGGCGACGGTGGTACTTGACGAGGGCGACGAGATGCTGCGCATGGGTTTCGTCGATGATATCGAGTGGATCCTGGAGCAGGCACCGAAAAAACGTCAGGTGGCGCTGTTTTCCGCCACCATGCCGGCACCTATTCGTAAGGTAGCCGGTCGCCACCTGAAGGATCCGGTGGAGGTCAAGGTAGCGTCCAAGACCGCGACCGTTGCTGCCATTGTGCAATCCCATTGCATCGTCAATCGCCATCAAAAAATGGATGCGTTAACCCGTTTGCTCGAAGTGCAGGAATTCGATGCGATGTTGATCTTCGTGCGCACCAAAACCGCGACCACTGAGGTGGCGGAGAAGTTGCAGGCCCATGGTTTCGATGTGGCGGCGATGAATGGCGATATGAATCAGTCCATGCGCGAGCGGGTGATTAGCCGCTTGAAGAAGGGTGATCTGGATATCGTGGTGGCCACGGATGTGGCGGCCCGTGGACTTGACGTAAAGCGCATCAGCTACGTGCTTAACTTTGATATTCCCACCGAACCCCAGGCCTATGTACATCGCATTGGGCGCACGGGCCGGGCCGGGCGTGCGGGGCGGGCATTATCCTTCGTGCAGCCCCGGGAACGGCATTTGCTCAAGGCCATTGAACGCGCCATCGGACAGCGTATCCAGCCCATAGAATTGCCCACAGCAGATAATCTCAGCGAGCATCGCATCGATCGTTTTGTTGCCCGTGTGCAGGAAACACTCAGCGGTCAGAAACTGGATTTCTTCTACCGTCTGGTGGCACGTATTGAGGAAGAGCACGCCATGAGCGTGACGGATATCGCTGCTGCGCTGACCTTCCTGAGCCAGGGTGAGCGACCCTTTGTGGTTCAGGCCCTTAAGGCACCACCGGCCAAGAAGCGCCGCGAGCGTGAGCCGGCACCGCGTGCACAGTCCCGGCCTACACGCGAATCTCGGCCGCCGCGCGAATCGGCACCGCGTTCTCCGTCCAGGCAAGCTCCTGAAGCCGAGACGCGTTCCGAACCCCGGCGCCCGCGTGAGGTTCGGAAACACGATGATGATATTCCACGGATTTGCTATCGCGTGGATGTAGGTTCTGCTCACGGGGCCTCTGCGCGGGAGATCGTGGGCGCTATCGCCAATGAGGCGGGGCTGGATGGCCAATATATCGGACGCGTGGATATTGGCGACGAACATAGCACCGTGGAGCTGCCCGAGGGCATGCCCCACGATATCTACCAGCACCTGTGCAAGGTCTATGTCTGTAACCGGCAACTGAATCTGCGTATCCAGGACGTACCCGCTCACGGAGAGCGACTGCCTTCCAAGGCGCCTAAACGGGTAGTGCCGGACACGTCGCCCCGAGTCAAAAAGAAAAAGAAACCGGCTGCCGTACGGCGGGCAAAAAGGCGTAAGGAAGAGCGAAAAAAGCAGGCTAAATCGCAGGGGAAATAGAGCTTCACCTACACAGGAGGGATTCCAGGTGACGGAAAACGGAGTAAGGGGTCAGGGGTTGGGGATCTATCTGCTCTCCCATCTGTTCAAGCGTTTCATCCAGAAAGGCACCTTGCGGGTTGTCGACGCTAGCGGTGAGGTGCATGAGTTCAGTGGCTCCCCGGAGCCGCTGGCGACCATCCGGCTGCACCGGGCTGATCTGCCGCGCAAGCTGTTTCAGAATTTCGAGCTCCACCTTGGTGAGGGCTATATGAACGGCACCATCACCTTCGTGGATTGCACCCTGGAAGGCTTTATCGGGCTTTTCTCGATCAATCGCAGGGGTATGGCCTCCCATCCGTGGCAGCAGGTGTTCCGACGGATCTCCCGGCTATTGCGAGACTTCCAGCAGCACAATCCCATTGGCAAGGCGCAACAGAACGTCGCCCATCACTACGATCTGTCCCGCGAGCTCTACCAGCTATTTCTCGATGAGGACATGCAGTATTCCTGCGCCTACTTCCAGAGGCCGGAAGATAGCCTCGAGGTCGCACAGCAAAACAAGAAACGCCATATCGCTGCCAAACTGGGGTTGGCCGATGGCCAGCGCATCCTCGATATTGGTTGTGGCTGGGGCGGGCTCGCCTTTGATCTGGCCCGTCGTGCCGATGTGGAGGTGCTGGGGGTGACGCTTTCCAAGGAGCAGCATCGCCTGGCCAGCGAACGTGCCGTGCAGCTGGGGTTGGATGATCGGGTCCGTTTTGAGCTGATGGATTATCGCAAGGTAACGGAGCGCTTCGATCGCATTGTCTCCGTGGGCATGTTCGAGCATGTGGGGGTTAGCCGTTACGATGAATTTTTTGCCCGCATTTATGAGCTGTTGGTGGACGATGGCCTGGCGGTGATGCATTCCATTGGCCATATGAGTCCGCCGGGCACCGCGAGCTCATGGTTACGCAAGTACATTTTCCCGGGGGCTTATTCACCCGCACTTTCCGAGGTTTTCGCGGCTACAGAGCGCCAGCATCTCTGGGTCAGCGATGTGGAGGTGCTGCGGCTGCACTATGCCGACACCCTGGTGGAATGGATCAAGCGCTTCAAGCAGAACCGGGCGCGTATTGCCGAGCTCTACGACGAGCGCTTTTGTCGCATGTGGGAGTTTTACCTCATCAGCGTGGAAAGCATGTTCCGTACTGGTGCCCAGATGGTGTTTCAGATGCAGCTCTCGCGTATACGCGATGCCGTACCGCTAACTCGCGACTACATGCTGGATAGTGAGCGACGCTATATTGAGGCCGAGAAGGACTAGCCGCTCCACATATGTAGGATCTTTAAACTCATTGAATAATAAGGGAACGTTCCGAGTTCAGTAGGTCGGGTTAGCGACAGCGTAACCCGACACCAAGCTTAGGTAGAACCTATAAACCTCCCTTCGTCATCCCGGATGTAGCAGAGTGGAAATCCGGGAACCAGGGAACGAAGGCGCTACATGGCGAGCGTCATCGACCCATGAACTTTCATCCAGATCGCCTTCACCCCCCAGGGTTATTCGCTTCGCTCACCCTGCGGACCGCCTTTTGAGCGTTGTTGTCGGGTTACGACACGCTAACCCGACCTACCCGCCCATCCTAAACGAGAGGCCTTAACTGGACGGGCTAAACTCGGGTTGATGCCTGTTTTTTATACGGATTAAGAACTAACGTATGAGCCGCTCCATTACCATTGGGAGGAGAGCCATGACCTTGCAACTGACATCTACCGTATTCAACGACGGGCAGGAAATCCCGTCGCTTTATACCTGTGAGGGGCGGGACATTTCGCCGCCACTGAGTTGGGCCGGGGTGCCCTCCGGTGCTCGAGCCCTGGCGCTCATCGTTGATGATCCCGACGCCCCGGATCCCAAGGCTCCGATGATGACCTGGGTCCACTGGGTGCTGTTTAATATCCCACCGGATAGTGTTGGATTGGCAGAGGCTATTGCGCCTGCGGATTTGCCCATAGGCACCGAAGAGGGCAGTAACGACTGGCAGCGGACCGGCTATGGTGGTCCATGTCCACCCATAGGGCGGCATCGTTATTTTTTCAAGCTCTATGCCCTGGACAGGGTGCTCGAAGGACTGATGACACCGGACAAGAAGCAAGTGGAGGCGGCCATGAAGAGACATGTGCTTGCCAGTGCCACCCTGATGGGTAGCTACCAGAAGTCTGGTTAGCGCTCGTGTCGGCTGATCGAGTAGGTGATATGGGCGCGGTGCCCGGACTTGAAGTCGTCATTGAGATTCCGCGCGGCAGTTGCCTTAAACGCGGGCACGGCGATCAGCTCGATTTTCTGTCTCCCTTTCCATGCCTGCTTAATTATGGCGCTATCTACGGCTATATCGGCGGCGACGGTGATCTGTTGGATGCCATGGTGCTGGGTCCGCGTCTGGCGCGCGGTACCCGGGTGCGAGTCACCGCCTATGGCGCCATCGGCTTCACCGACCGAAACGTCTACGACGACAAGCTGGTGTGCAGCCAGCGCCCGCTGACCCGCTGGCAACGCCGGTGGGTATTACTATTTTTTCAATGCTATGCTTTCGGAAAACGCTTGCTCAATTTCTGCCGTGGCTGTTCCGGTCGTACAGTTTGCGAGGGCTGGGGCGATGCTAGGGCCGCGCTTGCCCGTGCCCGCCCAAGGCAAACAGAGAAATGGAGTGGGCTAACGATTCCCTTTTGAAATCGAGGCCGGGTTTCATCCCATGTATCGGCGCGTGGCATACTCGCGCCCATGAAAGGGGTGGCCACGTAAAGATCGTGAACTGGTCAAAAAATACTTCCTCCTCCCTCCGTTCCCTTTTTTGGCCCAATTAGGCAAGGGATGTAACAATGCGAGAACTGAACTTCCCCCGTCTTTTTCCCTATTCACTACCTGCTTAAAGCTGCATTGCTCCCCTAGTCTCTTTGGCTTTATAAAGAGACAGATCAGCATGCTTGAAGATTTCGTCATATGAGGAGCCATTGTCTGGATAAATACTTACGCCAATGCTGACGCCAATTTTTACGTGGTGTCCGTTAATTTCAAAGGGCCGTTTTAATTCAGATAGCAAGCGGTTTCCAACCTCTTGAATCTTGCTCGATGGATCAATCATTTCCAGCAGAATAATAAATTCATCGCCACCCACGCGTGCCAACATATCCACATCCCGTAAGCATGGGAGTGCACGCTGAGCGACCTGTTGAAGTAAAATATCACCCACATCATGCCCATAGCTATCATTAACCTGCTTGAAATAATCCAAATCCATCATCATCACTGCAAATCTGTGTTGGGTGCGTTTCCCTATGTTCAGGGCATGCTTCATTGCATTATTAAATTGCCTGCGATTTGGCAGGCCGGTTAATTCATCTTCATTGGAGATTTTTTCAAGCTTCTCTTCCAGACGCTTTCTTTCAATGATGCCTGCCAGAGCATTAGAAACTGACTCAAGAAAGCGCAGCTCCAGTGGTGATGATTCATGACCAGACTTTATATACAAATTGATAACCCCAAGAACGCCCTGTTTTTTCATCACTGGTATGCAGTAATGCCCATGAGGTTCCATGCCTTCTGGTTGAATCGTATGATCATGATCAATGCAGCTTTTATGAATAATTGTTCTTGATTGGGCGGCCTGACCGCAAAGACAGGTACCAAAATCAAGCTTGTTGCAGGTGTTAACTACAGAAGAATCAAGGTTCTTATGGGCAATCATTTGCAGTGTTTCATTGTTACTGTCAGCTAAATAAATGGACCCCTTATTTTCAAAAGAGAGCCATCTGTTATCAAGCAGAACATTAAGCGTGTAATCAAGTGTCTCGTTAAGGGTGTACTTCTCAAGAGTCACTGCAAGGATTGAAAACAGAGTCTGATCAATCTCAGATTGCTGATCAGAAATTTTTTCTGCTTTTCTGGCTGCAAAATAGGCCTCATCCAACAGTGCTGCAATAAATGTTCCACCTTGAATCAATAGTGAGATCGCCACTACAACGCCTGTCAGAAAATAGGGATTTATAAGGACAGAATAATCCTGTGTTGAACTCTGCGACAAAAATGTCACGCCAGCCATCGCGGTATAATGCATAGATGAAATCGCCAGGCCCATGACGATGGCAGCAGCGATTTTCATTTTGATTTGAGAAAAGATCACCGTATCCCTGAGATAGTTCGCAATAAATAGTGAGGCCGATGCAGCGATGATTGCGATCACGATGGAGAGAACGACAATTGCAGGTGAATAACTCATACTTGCACCCATTCTCATGGCTGCCATGCCTGTATAATGCATTCCTGCAATGCCAAAACCTACAATAGTGCCTATGGAAACAATCTTTCCTGCGCTTATCACCCCCCTACTTCGTAAAGGCAATATCGCAATAGAGCATATGGCTATCGCCAAAAAGAGGGAAAGTATGGTTAATGTAACATCATAATAGACTTGAACAGGAAGCTGGAATGCCAACATTGCAGTAAAGTGCATGGTCCATATTCCTGCGCCCAGACTCATGCCAAAAACCAGGCACCGCAATGTAGCCCATAGCATGTTTTCAGAGGAGTAGATACGGGGAACTGTGGCAAGTGCCACGAATGAGGAAAGAATCGCCACGGCAACAGATATGGCTACGAGCAACAGATCGTATGTACCGCTTAGCATTGTTGCACTTTCTTCCATGTCTTCCCCATCAGCGATGCATCAAAATTAAAGTCCAACCTAGATTAATAGAAAAAGTACTCTCAAATAGCGGTTTGTACAAGATTATTATGGTTTTTGGTTATAGCCACATTGCAACCTGCAAGTGCACCACACGCTTCCCTCAAGACCTCGTAAGGTGCTTGATAGTTAAAACACTTACGAGGTCGATTATTTAATAGCTTTTCCACTTTATTTATTTCACTGGTGGTGACGATGCTAAAGTCAGTTCTTTCTGGGAAGAATCGTCTAATCAAACCGTTCACCTGTTCCACCGAATCTTTTTCCCATCTGTGGTAGGGGTCACAGAAGCATGAATCAGAGCGGAGCTTTTTATTGATATCCAAGTGCAATACATTCTCGGTGCCATTGTCATAAGTGATGCTTTGGATTAGATCAGCGGGATGATTGCCCAAGCGTCTGATAATGACACTTTTTGTTTCCAATGAGGTTTTTTTCTTCAGTAAGGAAATGTTAACCAGGTACGAGGCTCGTTCAACGACGACATTTAATCCTAGCTTCCTGTCGCCTCCTACCACGGAGTCACTTTCCCAGTGGTCAACGGCCTCCCTGCACAGGCATGGACTGCGGTGTAGTATGAGTCGGAAAGGCAACTGCTGGGACAACGCGGTGATGGAATCATTTTTCAGCCGTCTGAAAGTAGAGCTGGTCTATGCCGAGAATTACAGGACAGTGGAAGAAGCCCGGTCAGGAATCGTTGAGTACATCGAGATTTTCTACAATCGGAAGAGACGGCATTCAACGATTGGCTATGTTAGCCCGCATGACTATGAACAGAAGTTTGAGCAATTATCCGTGTCTACAATTCGTGGGTAAGACCAGTGCCAAAGGGAGATCATAGTAAATGAGTGGCGGCAAATATTACCAATATGTTATTGGGGCACTTCGAATGCTTGGAAAACGAACCACCATTAACAATAAGTTGAATAGCGTATTCGCTCATTCAACAGATGACGTTCTTGGGGGGATGGTGGGAGATGTTATTGCAAAGTTACCGTATAAAGGAATCAATCACGCTGTAATTACACTCACTACTGTCCCGTTAACTTTCACAACAAAGCCATCTGATTGATATTGCCTGGTTGAACGCGTGTAGGGTCGCCTCTAAGCAAGGCCATCAGATCCCGTTTCTCGAATAGATTGAGCTGAAACAAGCGAAGGATTTGCTGCATGCTTTTCTTTAACTTCGACTGGAACTTGATAAATACCAGCAGCAGATAGGCACACATCGTAATCCAGATTTGGGTCATGACCAGCATTCTTGCTGGTGCCGATCAAAGATTTTATTTTCAGGTTTTGCTTGACCCATTTGAAGAATAACTCCACCTGCCAACGTGCTTTGTAGATATCGGCAATGGTCTTGGCCGCCAGTTTGAAATGGTTGCTTAGGTAAGAGTTCTAACTCGATAGCTGGATAGCTCACCGGATACGATTCTCATGACACGACTTCCTCGTTTCGTATTATAAGGGTGTCCACTTTACTTCGTGCTTTGAGGCAATAACCGTGAGCCTATCTTCCATGTCTTCATTTCTTAGTTAGTGGTGCACCTGGAAATTGAATCCATCACCGAGGCCGGGTTTCGTCCTGTGTATCGACGCATGGCATACTCGCGCCCATGAAAACTGACAAGCTCTTTTCCCGCGCCCAGCGCGGCGCAGCCAAGACCGCGCGTATCCCCATTCCCGTTGTTCCCAGTACCGGAAAGCTGCCGCGAAAGCCGGCATGGATTCGGGTGCGTGCGCCCATGGGGCCGAAGGTTCAACAGCTCAAGGCCTTGCTGCGCAAGCAGTCTTTGAGCACGGTGTGTGAGGAGGCATCCTGCCCTAATCTGGGTGAGTGTTTCAGCCACGGTACCGCTACCTTCATGATTCTTGGTGAGTTATGTACGCGCCGCTGTCCCTTCTGTGATGTGGCTCATGGGCGGCCCTCGCCACCAGATGCGAAGGAGCCTGGGCATCTTGCGGATACCGTGTCGGCCATGGGGCTTAAATATGTGGTGGTGACCTCGGTGGATCGTGATGATCTGCGTGACGGTGGCGCCGGTCACTTCGCTGCCTGTATTCAGGCGTTACGGGAAGGGTCCCCCGGAACCCGGATCGAGGTGCTGGTGCCGGATTTTCGTGGCCGTATGGACAAGGCGCTGACGGCTCTGGCGGAGGCTCCACCGGACATCTTTAACCACAATCTGGAAACCGTGCCACGGCTCTATCGCAAAGCCCGCCCGGGGGCTGATTACGCCTGGTCACTGGGGCTGCTGCGTCGCTTCAAGGCGGCACACCCGGGGGTGCCTACCAAGTCTGGCCTGATGTTGGGTCTGGGCGAGGAACTCGACGAGGTGCGCCAGGTAATGGCCGATCTGCGCGCTCACGATTGCGAGATGCTGACCCTTGGTCAGTATCTGCAGCCCACCCGTGGTCACCTTGCGGTGGAGCGTTTTGTCACTCCCGATGAATTCGCCGGGTTGGCCGAGGATGCGCGTGCGCTGGGTTTTGACAAGGTGGCGAGTGGTCCTTTGGTGCGTTCCTCCTATCACGCCGATCTGCAGGCCGCCGGAGAGGTGGTGGGCGCCTGAGGGCCCCGACTCGCAACCATTCCGATGGAGATCCTCTCCGTTAAGCTGCTCAGCACGCTGCTGTTTCCACCGGCAATTAATCTCATTTTGTTAGCTTTCGCCTGGCCATTCCGGCGTCGTATGCCGTGGTTGGCAGCCGGCTGTGTGTTTATCGCCTTGAGTAGCTTGTATGCGCTCAGCACGCCCATGGGTGCCTATGGTTTGTTGCAGGGCCTGCAACGTAGCCCGGCACTCTCCTCCGGGCCGTTGGAATCGGGGGTGGGGGCCATAGTGGTGTTGGGTGGGGGGCGCTATCGGAGCGCCCCGGAGTATGGGGAAGATACCGTGTCAATGGCGGCATTGGTGCGTCTGCGCTACGGGGTTCGCTTGTATCGGCAGCATGGATTGCCGTTGTTGGTAAGTGGGGGCAACGTGTATGAACAGCGTCTGCCTGAGGCGGAATTGATGGCGCGGGTATTGGTAGAGGATTTTGGTGTGCCGGTGCGTTGGCGTGAAATCGCCAGCCGTAATACCTGGGAGAACGCGCGTTTTTCCGCAGCCTTGTTATCGGCTGCGGGTATTAGCCGGGTATTGTTGGTGACCCATGCGTCGCATATGCCGCGGTCACTGGATGCCTTCCGGCGCAATGGCATCAGGGTGATTGCCGCCCCCACGGGGTTCTTTAGCCATCCCTCTCCCGGGCGCGGGGCGTTAAACTGGGTGCCACGTGCCAGTGCGCTGCACGCCAGTACCGTGGCCTTGCATGAGTACCTGGGTCTGCTCTGGTACCGGCTGCGTTACTAGCACACTGTTGAAAAGGCGTCGTGCGGCACAGTGCGGCGTTGGAAACAAGTTTAGAATACGCACGCAGATCTTGGCCTGCTATGCGGTATCGAGGTGCAGGCACATCTCCGGTGAATAACTTCTGTCGGCGCGCCAATGCGTTCTGTCGTCGCATGGCCATCGCACAGCGTGTACCACTGTCGATAATCTCATGGTAAAGCGGGGCTGCCTGATCACAGGCCGCGGCCCCGTTCCTGTTTGTTTTGTAAGCCATTTAAATTAAAGAAGAAAAGTACATTGAAATCACGATTTAAGTTTTTTGAACAAATCCAGGGCAGCGTTAAAGACGATGTGTTATCCGGTTTAACGGTGGCGTTAGCCTTGGTTCCTGAGGCAGTTGCTTTTGCTTTTGTCGCCGGAATTTCTCCGGTAATTGGCTTGTACGGGGCCTTTATGATGGGTCTGGTCACCGCGATTTTCGGCGGTCGCCCGGGGATGATTTCCGGTGCAACCGGTGCCTTGGCGGTGGTGATGGTGCACCTCATCAAGGAGGGTAATGCCATGGGCCCGGAAGGCGCGATGATGGGGCTGCAGTTTTTGTTTGCCACCCTGATATTAGCGGGAATTTTTCAGACAGCGGCCGGCTTCTTCAAAATGGGGAAGTTTGTCCACATGATTCCCAGTTCCGTGATGATGGGCTTCGTGAATGGCCTGGCCATCGTCATTTTCACCTCGCAATTGGGAATGTTTAAAAGCGGTGGTGAATGGTTGTCCGGAACACTCCTCTACACCATGCTTGGTTTGGTGGCACTGACCATGGCAATCATGTGGGGCCTACCAAAAATCACCCGGCAATTACCTGGTGCACTGACCGCCATTCTGGTGGTGTCAGCGGTAGTCATATATCGGTGATATAGACACCCAGACGGTGAAGTCCTTTATCGTCGCGGGCGGTGGTGAGGGCATCAAAGCCGGGTTGCCAAGCTTCAACATTCCGATGATTAGCCTGTCTTGGGAAACCCTGTCGTTTATCGCTCCCTACGCTTCGATTCTGGCGGCTATTGGTTTGATTGAGTCACTCATGACCCTGAACCTGATCGATGAGCTGACCGAGACCCATGGTCGGGGGAATAAAGAATGTCTGGCGCAAGGGGCAGCCAATATTATCAATGGCTTCTTTGGCGGCATGGGCGGCTGCGCCATGATTGGCCAAAGCATCATCAACATCAAATCGGGCGGGCGCGGGCGCTTATCGGGCATTGTGGCGGCATTGGCCCTGCTGTGCTTTATCTTGTTTGCCTCCACTTATATAGAAATGATTCCGATTGCGGCATTGGTTGGGGTGATGTTTATGGTGGTCATTGGCACCTTTGCCTGGAACACCTTCAAGATTCTCAATCAGGTGCCATTGGCAGACTTTCTGGTCATTTTGATGGTGACTGTTATGACCGTCATCTTCGATCTGGCTATTGCAGTGGTTTCCGGTGTCATCGTGGCCTCATTGGTGTTCTCCTGGGAGAACGCACTGCGTATTCGAGCACGCAAGCACACGGATGAACACGGTGTAAAACACTACGAAATTTATGGCCCTTTGTTTTTTGGCTCTGTCGGGCTGTTCCAAACCAAATTTGATGTGGCGAATGACCCGGATGAAGTGATCATTAATTTCAAGGAATCAAAAATCATGGATCAATCTGCTATCGAGGTAATAAACAAGGTTGCCGAGCGCTACCAACAAAATGGCAAGACCATTCATCTGCGCCATCTGTCATCGGATTGTGTGAAGCTGATTAAGAAGGCAGACAAGATTTGCGATGTGAACGTATTGGAGTATCCGGATTACTTTGTGGCGACAAATAATTACAAGGAGGCTGTGGCCAAGGCCAATGGCTAAGTCCGACAGGCTCCTAGAAAATTGGGTTCTCCCGGTCCAGGCGTCTTGTGACCGCGGGCAGGGAATATTTAAGCCCCGTAGCGCAGTTAAATAATACGGTGGTATCGTCCGCGCTGATCCTGCCAGCAGCCAGTTCCTGCTGGTAGGCCGCATAGGTGGCTGCGCCTTCGGGGCATAGCAGCAATCCCTCCCGGGTGGCCATTTCCATCAGTGCGGCCTCGATGCTCTCATCGTCGACGGCGGTTGCGAAGCCATTACTTTCACGCAAGGCCCGTAGGATCAGAAAGTCACCTATGGCCACCGGAACCCGGATACCTGCCGCCACCGTGTGGGCGTTTTTCCAGAGCTCGGCGTATTCCGCACCCGCCTCAAAGGCCCGTACGATGGGCGCGCAGCCACTGGCCTGTACCGCGACCATGCGTGGTAACGGGCCGGCAATCCAGCCCATGGTTTCAAGCTCCTTGAAGACCTTCCACATGCCGATGAGGCCGGTGCCACCCCCGGTGGGATAAAAGATGACCGAAGGCAGGCGCCATCCCAGCTGCTCGGCAAGTTCCAGCCCCATGGTCTTCTTGCCCTCGATACGGTAGGGCTCTTTGAGGGTAGAAAAGTCATACCAGTTTTGGGCGTCTTTATTTTCAGCGATGATTTTTCCGCAGTCATTGATGAGCCCATTCACCCGCCACACCTTGGCACCCTGAGCGGCAATTTCCCGAACATTGATTTCAGGGGTGTCATCGGGGCAAAAAATAGTGCTCTCGATTTCGGCGCGGCTGGCATAAGCGGCCAGCGCAGCCCCGGCATTGCCATTGGTGGGCATGGCGATGCGGGTGATGCCCAATGCCTTTGCCATGGACACCGCGACGCAGATTCCACGCGCCTTGAAGGAGCCGGTTGGCAACCGGCCCTCGTCCTTGATGAGCAAGGTTCCCCCACCCGTTTCCAGCTTGTGTGCGCGGATTAGTGGAGTAGTGATTTCGCCGAGACTGACGATATGCTCGGCCCGGCGAACGGGCAGGAATTCCCGGTAGCGCCACAGATCGGTGGGCCGCTTTGCAAGCACTTCCTTGCTGATAGATTTCGACAGGGCCTTGAGATCGTAGCGCACCAGTAGGGGTTTCCCGGCCTTTGATAGGCCGTGGACCTGGTCGGCAGGGTAGTGATCGCCCTGCAGGCTACATTCCAGATGGGAGACAAAGGTCGGACGTGTGCCGGTGGTGTTGTCCATGATTCCTGTTTTCCCTGGCTGTGATGCGGGACGGGCCTTCTATACTCTCAGTATGCCCGCAGCGGCGGGATAAGCGGAAATCACGCTTAGGAGGTCATCATGATTACACTGGAAACAATGCCGATCCGATGTCCTTATTGTGGCGAGCGGATCTCGGTGGTGGTGGATTGCTCGGTGGAGAGCCAGGAATATACCGAGGATTGTGAGGTGTGTTGTCAACCCATGGTGCTTAACGTCTATGTGGATGAGGAGGATAATCCACATGTTTCGGTAAGGACTGAAAACGACTGACTAGCTGGCGGATTTTATAAAGGAAGGAGATGAAGCACGTTTTTTGGCTGGAAGAAGAGCGTATTGCCGGACGCAGTGGACCCAACAAGGATGAATGGGTGATTGACGAGTTAAGGGAGGGTGGCATTGATGCGGTCATTTCGGTGAATGATGGCGCACTTTGCCAGCGTGAGGAATTCAACGATCTCGGGATGGCTTATACCCGCGTTTCGCTGGCGGCGAATATCCCGCCACGCCCCGGAGATCTGGAACTTTGCATCGAGCGACTTCCCGCCGCCTATGATTTTCTCACCCAGCGTCTGGATGCAGGCGAAACCGTATTAATTCACTGTCGCTCAGGCCGGGACCGTACCTGCTTGTTGATGGCCTACTATCTGTGTCGGCGGTACACGTTGAGCCCGGCTGTGGCCATGAGACGGGTGAAAGCGATACGTGATATCGCTTTCTCGTCGGAAGGCTGGGACGCCTTTTCATTAGCCGTATTGCAAAGCGGTATGGGGCACAGAAAGTCTGCTTAAGACGGGGTCTTTGGTACAGCGGGAACGGATATAGAGAACTCAGCTAGCTTGAGTTAGCCGCTGGAAACCTTTCTCCAGATCGGCGATGAGATCATCTACGTCCTCCAGCCCGATGTGCAGGCGCAGGCAAGGGCCTTCCGCATGCCAGGGCACGGCGCTACGGCACTTCTCCGGCCAGATGGGGATTGCCAGGCTCTCGTAGCCGCCCCAGGATTCACCGATACCAAAAAATTCCATGTCATCCAGCATGGCGGCGATTGCAGTTTCAGAAACCGGCTTGAGTACCATCCCGAAGAGGCCACTGGCTCCGAGGAAATCGCGCTTCCAGATGGCGTGGCTTGGATCCCCGGGCAAGGCCGGATAGAGTATCCGCGAGACCTCTGGCCGCTGTTGTAGCCAGCGTGCAATATGGAGGGCATTTTCCTGATGCTGACGCAGACGTACGCCCAGGGTACGCAGGCCCCTTAGCGCGAGATAGCAATCATCCGGGCCCGGGCAGGCACCCAGCAGACGGGCAGTTTTCCAGAGTTTGGGATGCCATTTCTCGGTGCAAGTCACCGTACCCAACATCACGTCCGCGTGTCCCACGATGTATTTGGTGGCGGCCTGGATGGAGATATCGACGCCGTGCTCGAAGGGCTTGAAGAACAGCGGTGAGGCCCAGGTGTTATCGAGTAATACCGCCACGTTCTGTGCATGGGCGGCAGCGGCGATGGCGGGTACATCCTGCACCTCAAAAGTAAGTGAACCCGGGGATTCCAGAAATACCGCAACGGTCTCCGGACGGATGTGAGCCGCTATCCCCTGGCCTATGAGCGGATCGAAATAGTCGATCATCACCCCCAGTGGTTTCAGCACCTGCTCACAGTAGCGGCGGGTGGGAAAGTAGACGCTGTCGGCGATGAGCAGATGCGCACCCGCTTTGGCGAAACTCATAAGTGCCGTGTTGATGGCAGCGACCCCCGAGGACACCGCGATGCTGCGGTAGCCACCCTCAGCCGCTGCCACTGCCTTTTCCAGGGCAAAGGTAGTGGCAGTGCCGAGACGGCCATAGCTGGGGCTGTCGAAGGGTTGTTTGCGTGCAGCGTGCATCGCCGCCACGCTGGGAAACAGGATAGTGGAGGCGTGGTAGACGGGTGGATTAACCACGCCGTCATGGGCGTGTGGATCACGACCCGCTGTGACCAGAATCGTATCCTCTTTCATGGTGTAGCCTCTTTGTCTGAAGTCTGGATTGCCCACAGCAGCCAGCCCAGTTCACGGCCGTCTGCCAATTCCATCGGATGTAGCTCTGCGGCTATGCGTTTGCTGTACTCATGTGCGCGCTGATTGTCATTCATTGACGCAACCCGCCACCAGGCATAGGCGCGCAGCGGGTCCCGGGGGGTGCCCTTGCCATTGGCGTACAGGGCGGCGAGGTTTCCCTGGGCCGCGGCGTGGCCGGCTAGTGAGGCGCTACGATACCAGTGAAGTGCCTTGCCTGCTTCGGGATCGCCGCCGAGTCCGTGGGCATACAGATAGGCCAGGTTGTATTGGGCGCGGGTATGTCCCTGACGTGCAGCGCGTTTGTACCAGTTGCGTGCCGTTTCCAAGTCCGCCGTGGCACCCAGGCTCTGACGCAATAGTTGAGCGAGATTATATTGTGCCTGAGCGTGGTCCTGTGACGCGGCCTTTTGATACCAGGAAAGGGCTATCCGAATATTTTTAGCCACGCCTTGGCCGCTGTGATAGAGGCGACCGAGGCCATATTGGGCATCGCTGTTGCCCGTTTCTGCCGCCTTTCGGTACCAGTACACCGCCTGTTTCAGATCCTGCGTAATGCCCCGTCCTTGCAGATAGAGAAAGCCGAGGTTGTGTTGGGCCAGGGCATGGTCTCGCTTGGCGGCCTTGCCATACCAATCCGCTGCTTTGAGGGCATCACGGGGAACACCGAGGCCGTTATCGTACAGATAGCCCAGACTAAACTGGGCCGGTGCGTCACCAGCTTGGGCGAGAGGCTGGAGCAGGGCGATGGCGGCAGCATAGTCGCGCGTTACACCGAGCCCCTGGCTATACATGCGCGCCAGGTTATAGCGAGCCGCCGGGTCTCCCTGATCCGCTGCACGGCGAAACCAGAAGATGGCGGAGCGGTGGTTTTGTATGAGTCCCTTGCCTTCGAGATACAGCGAACCGAGGAAATACTGGGCAACCGGGTCGCCCCGTTTGGCGTCCTCCTGAAAACCCTCGGCGGCAATACGGTACTCATGGCGGTGATAGGCGGCGATGGCTGATTCCAGCCGTGCTGATGCCAGTTGGGGTAGGGCCAGGCCAATGAGGAAGAGCAGCCATGGAATGAATAGTCTGGATGGGGGCATTTTGGGCACAAGATTACGAGTTCATAAATAGATTAGAGCTTCCCTAGAGCAGTGGCGCGACCATACGGGCAATACCTCCGAGTAACTCCCGCACCCGTCCCACCGCTCGAACTCCGTGGATAGCGTTGGCTTCAAGCTTGAGGAAATACGCGGCTACGGTAGAGATTTCCTCACTGTCGTAGAAGAAAGAGACCACCTCGTAGTTGAGAAACAGGCTGCGTGCATCCATGTTGGCCGAGCCCAGAGCAACGAACTCATAGTCTATCAGCAGGGCCTTGGTGTGCAGCATTTTTCCGGGATAGCGGAAGACTTTCCCGCCTGCCGCTTGAATGTCGCGCAGGAAGCCGCGGCGCACCAGATCGATCATGCGATTGTCCGAGCGCCTCGGTACGATGATGCGGACATCGACACCACGATGGGCGGCGATGGTCCAGGCATGGGTGAGGGCATCATCCGGAATGAAATAGGGGGTGATGATCCAGATCCGCTGCCGGGCCTGGAAGCTGGCGCTTAGTATGGCGGTATAGAGCGGATCATCAGGGACATCGGGTCCCGAGGGAACCACTTGCACGCTGGCAGCGGGTGTTAGTGCCGTAGCGGGAGGTGCCATAGGTGGATAGTGAAACAGCGCCTCACCACTGGCGAACTCCCAGTCCGAGCGGAAGATGGCATCGTAATAACGGGCGGCAGGGCCATCCAGCAGGAAAGATAAATCCAGCCAGCGGTCGGGGTCTGGTCCTGCGCCTATATATTCGCGGGCGATATTGGTGCCGCCAGCCCAGACGCGCTGGCCATCCACCACCACCAATTTACGGTGATTGCGGAGATTGGCATTGGCGCGAAAGGCCCCGAGTAATAACGGATTGAAATAGGCCACATATCCCCCGGCCGTGGTGAGGGAGTTAAGTGCTCCGCGGGTGGTGGCCCATGAGCCTGCACCGTCGAGCAACATATGCACCTCAATGCCCTCGGCTGCACGCTGCGCCAGCCGGGCAATAATATCCTGTCCCACCTCATCCGGGCTGAAGATAAAAGTGGTGACATAGATGTTGCGGTGGGCACTTTCAATGAGACCGGTGAGAGCGGCATATCCTGCTTCTCCTTCAGTGCAGATTTTTACCTGGTTGCCGTGGGTTGCTCCGGGGATCTGATAGCTGCGTAGCAGGCGATCAACCGGGTTGGCACTGGCCTCGGGTAATACATCCTGGGCGGCGAGCACTAGATTTTCCTTGCTTGCTGCCATCTTGCGCATCTTGCGCCCACCAAAGGCCAGATACAGTGGGACACCCAGCCAGGGGGCAAGGACGATAATCAGGAACCACGCTAGGGTGCCGGCGGGGGAGCGGCGCTCGCGCACCAAGTGGGCGAGCACCAGCAGCGAGAGCAGGAAACCCGCGATGACCGTGAGATGGGAAAAGACCAGCAGTTCAGACATTCATCACCGCCATTTCTGTCTAATTTTAGTTCATTCCAGGTTGCCTTCCCGGGGTATAGGAGCAGCTACTTCTTGTTTGCAATGGGACGGGGTTCATTGACCCGGACCCAAAGGATATTACAGACTCCTCGGTACGTGAATTGATGGTCAGGAGTCTGAAATGAAAATTTTGGCAGTGTTGGCGGGTGTTTTGTTGCTGAATGCGTTCAGTCATGCGGCGGAGCCCGTGGCGACTGCGGTGGCGCGAGAGGCGGCTCGTGCGGCGTTTGGAGAGCTGGAGCGGCAGCTTATTGATCGCTACTTCGGTAAACGGGAGCCGGTGCGAGAGGAAGAAGCCAGGGAAGAGCGCCATCATGGCAAGAAATATAAGAAACATAAAAAGAACAAGAAGAACAAAGGGTTGCCTTCTGGGTTGGCGAAAAGGAAGGCATTGCCGCCAGGACTTGCTCGTCAGCTGGAACGTAACGGAAAACTCCCGCCGGGGCTGGAAAAACGCCGGTTGCCTCGCGACCTTCATGATCGCCTACCGAAGCCACCTGTCGGCCATGAGCGGGTTATCGTGGGCCAGGATGTGGTGCTGATGGAAACTGCCAGCGGGGTGATCCGCGATATCATTCGTGATGTGGTGCGCCGTTAAACTACGGGAAACAGACTGATGGGTACCTCTAGAAATTCAAGTTTCCATGCAAGACAAGGCATGAGTAAAAAAATTGAGCGCAGCAACTGTTTTATATGTGAGCGAAACTTTTTTGCGAGAAACGCCGTATTGTGACGAAAATTGTATTTTTAGAGGTGCCCTGATGGGGGAGCGAGAGAACCCCGACCCCAGTCCACCACAGCTTGCACTGCCGTCGGGCTTCGAGCTGCTTTGGTACCGTCTTGAGCGGGTGCTTGGGCAGGGTGGTTTTGGTATCACCTATCTTGCTCTGGATAGCAATCTCGACACCCAGGTAGCGATCAAGGAATTTCTTGCCACCGCCTTCGCTACGCGCGGACGGGATGCGACGGTGGTGCCGCTCACCGAGAGCCACCGTGAGGACTTTGCCTGGGGGCTGGAGCGCTTCATCACCGAGGGGCAAACCCTGGCGCGTTTCGATCACCCCGCCATAGTCCGCGTCCATTCGGTTTTTGAGGCTAATCAGACCGCCTATATGGTGATGCGCTACGAGCAGGGGAAATCCCTTGCCGAAATGCTGGCGGGCAAACAGACCTTTCCGGAAACTCAGCTGGCAGACATGGTGCTGCGATTACTCGAGGGTCTTGAGCAGGTGCACGAGGCTGGTTTTATCCACCGTGATATCAAGCCTGCCAATATCTATATCCACGCGGACGGCAGCCCGGTGCTGTTGGATTTTGGTGCCGCCCGCCAGGCTTTGGGGGTACATACCCAAACCCTCACCACCATGGTTTCACCGGGTTATGCCCCCATAGAACAATATGCATCCTCCAGTGCCAGCCAGGGCCCATGGACGGATATTTATGCCCTCGCGGCCACGCTCTACCGGATGGTGACGGGCACTGCGCCACTCTCTGCCGTTGATCGTAGCAAGGTGATTCTCGATACAGGGCGTGATCCTCTGGTACTGGCACGGGATGCCGCGGGAGATGGTTACAGCGCCTCCCTGTTGGCCGCTATCGATCATGGTCTTGCCTTTCGTGAGGGTGATCGCCCACAGACCATTGCGCACTGGCGTGCTGAATTGTCGGGGCAGGGTGGAGCCACGGTGCAGCCTGTGTTTGCCCACGATCCGGAGGCGGAAACCGTGCGAGGGGCCGAGGTTCTGACGGAGGAAATCACTACTAAAGGGGAAACGGGAGCAATCGATGTTGTTGCCAAAAAGCGGCGTCGGTGGCCCCGGGTAATCGGCATACTGGCTGTGGTGTTGTTGGTACTTGCGGTCCTTGGTTCCCTGGGGGAAAAGAATAAGAGGGCCTCAAAAATTGTGGATGTGGCCGAGGACTCTAAAGCTAACCATTCACAGCCACAGAGTATTCTAACCCTGCTTACTGCTGCAGCGCAGGATCTCGATGCGTTACGTTTGACCACGCCGGCGGGCGACAATGCCTGGGAAAAGTACCGCGAGGTGCTAGTGCGGGAGCCTGACAATCGGGTGGCACAGGATGGGTTGCGAAAGATTGTGAGCACCTATCTCGGGCTGGCAAAGGATGCCGCAAGCAAGGGTGAACTCGGGCGGGCAGATGATTATCTGGGGCGTGCGGCACTGGTGCTGCCCGATGACCAACGTTTGCGCAACGCCCGTGAGCGACTGGCGGCGGCTCGTTCCCCCGCGCCGGTTGAGCCGGCAGTGGCATCGGAGTTACGTCACCAGACAGATCTGGACAAGAAGAGCCAAAAACATCTGCGAGAGGCACGCAAGGCGGCGGATAAAAAGGATTACCGCAGGGCCGCCCGCTTGCTGGCTAAGGTGGCGGAAAAAGGCAGTCCGGAGGCGCAGTATTGGCTCGGAGCCTTGTACACGATGGGCCGTGGGGTCAGGCAGGATTATGCAAAAGCAGCGCGACTTTTTCAGGCTGCCGCCCACAGTGGTTTTGCCCAGGCCCAGCATAATCTTGCGGTCCTGCTGGACAACGGGCGTGGGGTTGCCCGGGACCCGGTTGCCGCACGGCGCTGGTATCAGCGTGCCGCGGCCCAGGGATTTGAACCCGCTATCGAGGCCCTGGCCAAGCAGCGCTAGCTCAGGGAGGAAGATCGTATTGAAGATTCGTAGTGAGCATCGCTCCGGGATATTTCGCCCTTGGAAAATTGTGGAAATAACCACCTGACAGGTGGAACCTGTTGAGTACCAGTTATTTCCCCAGTTTGTTGTGAGAGGCCCGCATCACCCATGGCCCGATAGATTGTCAGAATTTATTACAGTCAGCAAAAACCCTAAGTTATTAATTAAATGGACCTTATGAGCGTGCGATCCGGATATTAGGCTGATCCTTCCGATCCGGAGCCCATCAAAGTGTCAGTAAATTTTACAGCCTTGGGGCTGAACTGGACTGGGTATGGGCGCTAAAACCGTAACCCATTGATTAATAATGCTTAGATATTAAGTGGCCTGAATTTTGCTTCTCCTTCGGGAGAGGACGTATTGGGTGGAAATTCCGGTACAGACGATTGCTTCCCTTTGTTTTGGTTATTTATAAGGAAATACGGACATGCGTGACAAGATATCCCGGCTTATTCCAGCGATCATTATGGCGGTGCTTTTAGTGCCCGGTAGCGCGGCGTACGCGACAACTATTGCGCACTGGACCTTTAACGAAGGTACCCCGGGCGTTACCGCAACAGGTTCTGATACGGTTCTGGATAGCTCCGGCAACGGTCATCATGGGGACCCGATTGGTGGTCCGATCTATCAGGCGGTTCCCGGCGGCGGCACGGGGCTGAAGTTTGACGGCAGCAACGACCGGGTTTTCGTAACGGATTCCTCCGCCTTTAGCACCTTGAGCATGACGGTAGAAGCCATTATTTCTCTGGATACACTGCCCGGCTCAGGTCAGCTGGACCAGATTGTATTTCGTGGTGACAGAAGAGGAGGGCTGGACCCTTTCTATCTGGGTATCCTGGGTGGCCAACTCCGCTTCCTTATCACGGACACGACTGGCGCTGTGGCACTGCACTCACCGAATCCCCTTCCCGTAGCGGAACTAATGCATGTTGCGGGAACCATCGACAATACTACCGGAGCGATGAAGTTGTTTATCAACGGTACGGAGGTGGCATCAACCACAACCACGGTACGGCCTACACATCCGTTGTTGGCGGCGTGGAGCCCGGGAATCGGAATCGGCAATCTGCAGGAGTCAGGTAACCAGTATCTGGACGGCTTAATCGACGAGATCCGGATTTCGGATGTTGCGTTAACATCGAGTGAATTCCTCGGGGCGAGCGCCGGAGATGGCGTTCCGGAACCGGCGACCATCGGACTGCTGGCCCTTGGCCTGTTTGGTGTGGGCTGCGCCCGCAGGCGGAGGAACACGTCTGATCTTCGAAGCTAAGCGTTAGCTGGAGAGGATGTTGACGGCGCTGTCTGCACGGTAACCGGCAGGGCTTTCTCAGGAATGATCACGCGATCTCCGGCAAGCCTCTCCAGGGACAGCACTAAGCGGCCGGATTTTCATCCGTATCGGCGACCGGTATCCCCTCGCCCGTAGCCACCGAGAGGAGCCAGTACTGACCCGCCCGTTCCTCGGCGATGCCAAGCAGGCTGTCTTCAGGATACCAGCCGGCTTCATCCCGCTCTCCCGAGAGACGACCGGTGAGTATGGCGAGAGCCTCCTCGATGGTCTCTGCGCCGTAGATTTGGAACTGCCCTTCGGCACAGGCCGCGACCACATCCGGGCGCAACATCAGGTCACGGACATTGGCGCGGGGGACGACTGCCCCCTGCGTTCCGCTCAGGCCCAGATTCTGGCAGACATCAAAGAAACCCTCCACCTTTTCACTGACGGCACCTACCGGTTGCACGTGGCCAAGCTGATCTATCGCACCCGTCACCGCAAGATCCTGGCGCAGGGGAATGTTGGTGAGGGCGCTGAGCAAACAGCAGGCCTCGGCACAGGAGGCGGAGTCGCCGTCGATACCGCCATAGGTCTGTTCAAAGGCAATGGAGGCGCTGAAGGCCAGTGGATGATCGGTTTTCAGCAGGTGCCTGAGTAATCCGCCGAGGATATAGAAGCCCTTGGTATGCAGTGCACCACTTAATTCCGCCTCACGCTCAATGTTGATGGTACCAGCGGTGCCGGCACCGATGGTGGCGGTAATACGTGCGGGAAAGCCATAGGTAAGCGGCCCGGCCCGGCTGACCGCGAGGCCGTTAACCTGGCCAACGACGGCGCCGCTGGTTTGAATCCGGATGGTGCCGTCACAGATGAATTCCCTAAAGCGTCGTGCTGGCAGATCGGCGCGACCGCGCATGAGCCGTGTTGCCTCGTCGACATCGACATCGTGCACAATGTCTTGCCCGGACTTTTCCGCCACGAAAGCTGCTTCACGGGCGATGTCGGCGAGCCGTCCAAAGCGGGCTGTGAGGCGATCTTGACGGGCCGCCACCCTTGCTCCCTGCTCGGCGATGGCGGCGACCGCGCCGGCATCAAAGGGCAACAGCTTTTCCTCTGCGGCGATGCGGGCGAGTACCGCGGCGTACATCTTCAGACCCTCGGCATCCTGCTCGATGGTGGTGTCGAAATCGGCAAGCACTTTGAAGAGATGGGGAAAATCCGGATCGTAGGCATCCAGCAGGGCGTAGGTTTCCGGATCGCCCAGCAGCACCACTTTGAGGTGGATATCAATGGGCTCTGGTTGCAGGGAAGGCCCAAACCAGGGCCATTGAAATTCCGGTGGCACAATTTCCAGCTTGCCGGTCCTTAGCGCGCGGACGAGTACCTTCCAGGCGCCCGCTTCCATTAATAAATCCCGCACTTCGAGTACCAGATAGCCACCATCGGCGCGCAGAATGGCGCCAGCACGAATCAGGGAATGGTCTGCTACCGCCCGGCCATCAGCACCATAACTACGTTCAATAGTCCCCAGCAGCTTGTGCATGGTGGGGGTAATTTCCATGACGATGGGATGGCGTTCCCCGGGCGAGTGTGCAGACAGCAGATTGACGCGGTAGCGGTGCAGGAATCCCTCATCCCCTTTTGCCATGGCTGCCTGATTGAGGATGATGTCTTCCTCAATCTCGGAGAGAAAACAGTCGATGGCCTCGTTGGTGAAGGCACGTTTTATTTCCCCAGTTTCACCACCAAGCACGCTGCGAATCTCCTGCTCAAGGAGTGCCTGCAATGCCTTGCGATGGCGTCTGTGTATCTCGACCAGCCGGGTGGTTATCTTATCGAAATCCCGGGCATGCCCGGCTATTCCCGCAAGGATTTCCTTGACGGCTTTTTCGTCGAGTTTGCCGCTAGCCTGCAAGCGTGAAAACTCCGTGGGCGGTACTGGCTGCCCGTTGACAAGCGGCATGATCATAGGCTGCTGGCTGGTGTCCGATGTGACCGTGACCAGAGCAAGATTATCTTTGCGCAGCTGCTTGTCGAAGGGGTCGGTGAGGGCGTTGGTCTCGGCCTGGGTCTTTTCTTCCAGAGTGGTGCGTTTAGTCTGCAGCGTGTCCGAGGTGAGCACCTTGGGAAGCTCGTTTTGGATGAAGTGGATGAGTTCTTCAATACGCTGGCGGAAATCTTCTCCCTGTCCGGGTATCAGGCTGATGAGGCGGGGGCGTTCAGGGGCGGAAAAATTATGCACATAGCAGCGCTCCGGAGCGGGGCGCAAGGGACAGCTCTGGGCCTCCAGCAGCTCCTTCAGCAGGGTCATGCGCCCGGTGCCGGTGAGCCCACGTACAAATACATTTTGACCTGGTGCGGTGGTGGAGAGGCCATAGGACAGTGCCTCCACCGCCTTATCCTGGCCGATGACCTGGGCTATGGGCTCTATATCACGAGTGGTCTCGAACTCGAGTTTTGCCGGGTCGCAATGCCAGCGCAACGCCTCCACCGGTACCTTGAGACGGTTGATGTGCCGCGTTACAGATGTAGATCTTCCTTTCGGGTTGGACATGGTTGTCTCCTCCTGCCCTAAGTATTGTTCAAAATATGGAAAATCTCAGTACCAAAAGAAAATTGGCCTATCTTTCAACGGCTATTTGCAAGTTGTTATGCTTCCCGGGTCAGGAGAGAGGTGTAAAAGTGTCCGGAAAAATGGTTCAGCCAATGAGACAGCAACTACTGGCATCTTGCCCCGCTAGCGGGCGGCAAGGACTCATTCAGCACGAGGTGCATTTTTGCTACAACCTGGCAGGTTATGGCGCGGACCGAAGTATGTTGACCCTGTTGCAGGGGCTGGCGAAACACGAGCCTCAAGTTCGGCGCACGTTGCTGCTGGTAAAACGCCCGGGAGCCATGAGAGCCGAATTACCCACCAACTTGGGGCTCGAGATGCTGGACGATGAACCCGCCCCGGATGAGGAGCACACGGGGTGGATCTGGCGGTTGTTGGCCCGGGGGCTGCCGTTTCGCCTTTCCCACTGGTTGTGGATGGCTAACTGGCAGTTGCGCTTGCACTATCGAGTGCTGAGAAAAATGCCGCATCGATTGCGCGAACTCTGCCCCGATCTGGTGGTGAGTCACACCTATGGCGCTGGCGCCACCGCCATCGTGTGCCAGGCGATGGGGATCCCCTGCATCGTATACATCCACGGCTGGCTCCGGCGTCATACCTATGGACCCTATCGATGGCTGACCGTGCGGGGTATCCGGCGCGCGAGCCATGTGGTCGCTATCTCCCGTGTGCTTGCCGATGATCTGATAGGGAATCAGGGCGTGCCAGCGGAGCGGGTGTCCGTCCAATATGGCAGCCTGGATCTGGAGGATTTAAAGGCGCGGTTGGAGGGGCAGGACAGCCTGGATTGGCCGTCAGATTCTACCGCGCCACTGTTGCTCAATCTGGCTCGCTACTATCCGGAGAAGGGGCTGGATGTCTTGCTGGAAGCCTTTGCCCTGCTGCTCAGGCAGCGACCCGCTTACTTGCTGTTATGTGGGGACGGTCCGGAGTTACCTCGCCTCCGTGCCCAGGCTGTCTGCCTGGGGATTAGCCAGCAAGTGAAGTTTCTGAGTTGGGTTGCGGATCCGTTTCCACTTTTGAAACGCGCCGGTCTTTTTGTGCTTGCCTCCCGTTGGGAGGTGCTTTCACGTTCGCTACTGGAGGCCCAGGCCGCGGGGCTTGCCGTGGTCAGCACTGATCACCCCCTCAGCGCCCGCGAGGCGGTCAGTGAGAGTTCCGCTATCTTGGTGCCCGTGGATGATCCCGTGGCCTTGGCAGGGGCAATGGCCAGGGTTCTCAATAACCCGGCGCTTGCGGCGCGTATGGGCACCGCCGGGAAAAAATACGCCGCGCGTTTTTCGCCGCAACGCCAGATTGCCGCTTATTTGGGTCTACGCCAACGGCTGTCAGGTGAATCTGGCAAGACAACCCCGCAGGTGCTGGACTAATATGCGGCTGTGAGCTTTCGGAGGTGTGAGATGACAGGTGGTGGGGGAGTTCCTGCGAGCTTGTTAGAACGTATTCACGTCGAGGCAGCCCGGCTCAAAGCCTCGCGGCTGAGCCCGGCGGCTCTCGCCGAGGGGGAGCGCCCGGATCCTTATCTTCCCTGGATTCCCGACACTCTCGTTCCGCTATGGGGAACGGCTAGCTACACTCACCTTAGCGACGATCAACGCCTGCGCTATAACCACTACTATGCCTTGCAGATGGTCGAGCAATTCATCTGGATCGAGAACGCACTTGCGCTGCAGCCGATGCGGGTATTGCTCGCCGGCACCCGTGAACCCGGACTCGTCCGCATCATCCAGTCTTTCGTTGCCGATGAGAAGGACCATAGTACAGTGCTCTGGGAACTTGCCGGCAGGGCTCGTCCGGATCTCTATCGCGGCCAGCACCACGTCCTGTTCCGGCCTCCAGCCAAGGTCCGTGCCCTGGCCTTGCTAATGGGCCGGTTGCCGGTGATGTTGTCCGGCTGGACCCTGTTTCTCAATGTCCTTGAGGAACACACGCTAGCGCTTAACCGCGAATACAAACAGGCTGGAAATACGGTGGATTCCCTCTTTGCGCGGATCCATTTCCTGCATGCCCAGGACGAGGCGCGCCACTGTAATCTGGATTCGCTGCTGGGGGCCTGGCTGGTGGAGGGCCAAACTGGCTGGTGCCAGCGCCTGAACGCAAGGGCTTTGGAGTATTTGATGGTCTTTTATTACGATGTGGATTGGGGATGGGCGCAATCCCTGAAGCAGCTGGTAAAAGACTTTCCTGAACTCCGTGGCCGTTTTCCCGAATTGCTCCGGGAGGCATCCTTAAGCCGTGGCCCGGAATATCTTGAACACCTCTTTGACAGCAAGACCGTTCCCATAACCACGCGTAATCGGAGTCGACACGCCATGCTGGATCAGGCTGTAGGCCGTGTGTTGCGTCGGGCGTCCTAGGGGACCATTAGCGATGTTCCGGCGCCTGCTCATCTATCGTAGTGATTTGCGAGAAATGACCTGGTTCCGGCTTGGTCGGCTGGCGCCGATGCCTGCCGGGGATGAGCGGGTAGAGATGCGCTGGGTGGATAAGGAGGCGTGGTTGGCTAACCCCGCTATTTTGCCTACCGCGCCGGCTGTGGTACGGCAACGATATGCCGCGTACAGCCGCTGCCTGATTGGTATAGACCAGACCTCAGGTAAGACCGTTTACCACCTGTGGCTAAGCACCGGATCGGTTTGCATCGACTGGATATTCCGCTCGCTCACGGCGCCTCAGGACGGCGTGTTGATCTTTGATGTTTGGGTTGAACCCTCCCTGCGAGGTGGCGCTGTGCATCGATTGGGGGCGGCGCTGGCGGTGCGGGAGGCCGTCCGATTGGGGCGGCCAGCGATTGAGGCTGGTGTGGAGGCACATGAATATCCCTCTTTTGCCACCCTGTACGCACGCATGGGGCTTGGAATCTGCCGACCTCTTTATGTGCTGTCGGGGTTGCGATTGGGAGCAGGATTTTCATTTCACTGGCGAGGGTCGCCGCCCGCCCGCCTGCGAAAATTCGGGGAACGGCTAAGACGCCGGTATCCGGAACGCTCGCTTGGTAAACACCCGTTCCCTGCTGCCCTATAACGGTGTGGGCGGCTCGTTGTCGGGGGGTGGTACAAAATCTGAAGTGAAATTCTCAAACTTCAGGGCACGTCCCCAGGGAATTTCCTGCATTTGAACAATGGCCAGCGGGTGGCTCGGCTCCTCGGTAGCCTGTGCCCAGAATTGCTGTATGTGATGGTGAAATGCCTGGCTTAGAACTCCGCTGGCACGGATGCGTAATTCATAGGACTGGTTGCGATACTGATGGAGCTGGTATTGGCGGATTGGTGCCAGCAGCTCTGTGGCGATAAGGCTGGGGCTGAGCGCGCGCTGGATTGCTATCCAGTAGGCCCAGCTGTCTTTGGGCTGTAACGCGAGGCGTCGGTAGCGTCCATGGATGGCGGTGAAGGCGGGCAAGGTGCGGCCACAGGGGCAGGGACCGACCGCAAGCTCGGCGAGATCGCCGGTATCGTAGCGGATGAGCGGCATGGCGGCATTCGCCAGCGAGGTGACAATGACACGCCCGATCTCTCCAGGCCCGCAGGGTTCATCATCGGCGTTCAGTACTTCTACCACGCAGTTTTCCAGGTGCAGATGAAAGCGGCCACCCTCCCGACACTGTGCCGCCACGTGCCCCACTTCGTTGAGGGAATAACTCTGGTATACGGGTACCCCAAAAATGCTTTCGATACGCTCCTGCATCTGTGGCGTGAGTTGTTGTGCAGAGGCACGCAGGGCCCGCAGGCTGGCAGGCGGAGCATGGTCTTGATAGGCCAGGGCCAGCTGCTCCAGCCGGGTGGCCTGGGTGGTGAGATAGTCGGGTGCGAGTTCATCCAGCCATGCCAGCTGTTTGTCGATGGGATTGGTGTCGGCGAGGCCAACGCTGGGGCCGGTGTCGAAGTGATTGCCCACGTTAAACCAGCGTGGATAGTGGTAGCTATGGTCTAACGGGTACCTTTGCCTGTCGCGGGAGTTTCCCAACTCGTGAAGGCTGCGGATCATGGCGAGGGTGCCGGTGGGGTCGAAGCCCTGCCAGCGCAATTCCCGCTGGGTCATGATGCCCACCATCATGATGCTGTGTTCGCTATGCCAGACTTCTACCGGCTGGCCAGTGGAGCCGGATGTGGCGACCTTGCAGTCGATGTGGTGGCCATCCGGCAATGCCTCAGCGAGTAGTTGCCCGCCATTTGCCTGCAATTCTTCACGCGTCAGGATAGGTAGTTGGCCCAGATCCCCCACACTTCGTATGTCTTTGGCATCAATGCCAAGTTGACGGAATCGGGTGCGATACCAGGGTACTTGGGCGGAGGCGAAAGCCAGCACATCGCCCAGCATCTCGGCCTGCCACGCCCGCTGCTCGGCGGGGGCAAGGAATTCATTAAAAATAAGCTCGCCAGTCCAGTCCAGTCCGGACCAACCTGCTCTGAGTTTCCAGACGGATTGTGCCGTCCGCTCGCTCTTAGGTGTTGCGGGCATGCTTAAGAAAATGCCGCGATGGAATGGATGGGAGATAGCGGACGGAACGCGTCCATCGGACTCAGCCGCGGGTCGCTGTCAACGCCGTATGGGTGGTGGAGGTTAACCTTCCTGACAGCAGGGTATGACAACCTCTGGCGGAATGATTTCCCAGCCTTCTGAAGTAAATCCGGAGCTGTCCTCGGTGGTGTTCTTGCGAGCGGGGTAACCCTCCTGGATCTGAAATCGACCCTCGGTTCGCACCAGAAAACTGCCACCCATATCGTTGCCGTTTTCATCGAGGATGAAGTACTGACCCGGTTCCAACAGGTACCAGGAGGAACCGTCTATATCCACCAGCACCGGACCATCGTTCTCGTCGCTGTCGTTGATCGCCCGGACAACCCAGTTGCCATCGGCGTCTTGCTCTACTTCCGGATGAGTGCCGCGGATACCGATGGTGGCGACTGGTGTTCTGAGGCGATAGCCACGCGGATTGCTACGACCAATAAGGCCGGTGATGCTGCGAAAACCACCCTTCAGGATACTGAAGAAGCTTTTTCCCGCGGCGGCTTTTTTTTCTTCGAAAGCGTATTCGTCGATGCGAAAAACGCTATTGGGTTTGAGCGCGGTATAGGAACCGTCGCTAAAGCGCAGATGGGCGATACCTCGCCTGGTCTTGATCGTATCTCCACTATCAATACTCGATCCGCGTTTGAGATTTCGGACCTGGCCGTCCTTGGTAGTGGCCTGAACCTTCCCAAAGGCAAAATCCACACGTCCCGCGGCTGCATTGGCACTGAGCGGCAGGGCGGCGGCGATGGCGGTGGCGAGCAGTGTTTGTGAGGCTCGACCTAAGCGGTTCTTTGCGGACATCAGCTTAATCCCCTAATCAAAATTTCGGCGCAAGGTGACGGTATAGATGTACCTGTCAAAGTCGGTTACCGGGATATTGGAATTGTTCCGGATATAGCGGAACTCGGGAATCACATGCCATTTTTTCCACGGCCTGTAGTCGAGCCCCAGGGCCAATTTAATGAAGGAATCATCCCGTTTTCTGAGGAAGCTTGGATCCGCGCCGTCGTAGTCCCGTTCCTCCAGAGAGCCCGATGCGTAGGCTGTAAGATGGGGAACGAGTTCCAGATTTCCGCCCGCGCGCAGGCCCCAGAAGTTGTGTTCCAGATAGGCAGCCCCGGTGGCATCCTTGGATTCCTTGCCGCCGTAGGCGCCGGCGTAGACGGAAGCGGGGCGCTCACTGTCGAGAGAAGTCACGTAGGTAGCCCCAAGGGTAACCCGGTCCCCATCACGCAACTGCTGGCCTGCCGGACTGTAGTCCAGATTGGTGTAGCGCAGATACACACCGGCTGTGACCCCGGGTGCCACCACATGCTGCCAGCGGCCGAGCACGCCCAGGCTATTGCGCAGGGTTTCATAATCGAAGCGGTAGTGATCGCCCTCGACCTCGCCAGAGTAGATGTTGTCACCATTCCGGTATTGCAGGCCGATGGCGGCGTTGAGAGAGCCGGTGTCAAAATCGTCCTCGGTATTGTTCAAGCGCTGAAAGGCGCTGCCACGGGCGAGTAGGTGCAGGTCATCGCCAAGGGGGCGGCGGAGCAGAATCCGGCCCGAAAGGCTGGAAAACACATCATCCTCCTCGCCAATGCTGAGGAGGCGAATGGTACCGCCCTGAGCGGGAATGGCTTGATTACGCTCGTCGGTGGCGGAAGTTACGTTACTGTCGTAACCGAGGGTGAGCGCCAGGTGGCCGCGAATATCATTGCGAGCCCAGCTAAGACGGGCCAGTTGTCTTTGTGCCTCGCTGCGGGTTGCCTCGGGCGCCTTGCTTTGGGCAACTTGGGTGAGTAGCTCGCGAGCCTGATCGAGCTTGCGCATGGCGATGTAGGCGCGGGCAGTGGCGACCTTCGCGCCCGCGTGATCGGGATCGACGACAAGGACTCGTTCCAAGGCAAAGGAGGCGATGCCCGGTTGCCCGGCATCCAGCGCCGCGAGGCCGAGTAGATAATCGTAGGCGACTTCCCCGGCACGGGCAGACTGAAGCGGCAGCAACAGTTCATAGGCACCCTGGGAATTACCGCCATCAAGCAGGCTGCGGGCCTGCGCGAGCGCATCGCCTTTTGCATGGGTGTTGCTTGCGGCGGCGAGCAGCGCCACTAAAAACATCACTTTCCATTGTCGACCAATGGCCATCGTTGAGTCCCTCCCTATGGCGCGGTCAGCTCATATGGCTAACTGCCCCCCCGTGTGCCGGCTAAGCTGAGACGGAATATAATTAACGATCCGCAACTCACTGAAAGTCAACTGATTCTATGCCTGTTTGCGGGGTATTTCAAAGCAGGAAGATTTAGGTGCACGCCGGCGAGGAATGGATCTGACCACAATCGACGCCGGATACCAGCCTTGAACTCATACACGCAGATTAAGGGGTACTTTCCGCTACGGGCATTATTGGTATTCAGGAATGAGGTTAACGATTCATTTTTCTGGCTTTCTTGTCTGCATACATGGCCGTATCGGCGATTGATATCAGGTCATCGATTTCTTGTGTGTCACGCGGGTACAGTGCGATGCCTATACTGGCGCCGATACGAGCCTCGATGCCGTCGACGTAGAAGGGCTCGCAAAGTGCGGTGCGTAATTTGTGGCGCATGTTTGATGCTGCCTCCAGAGCTGCTATATCACTCAGGATAACGGCGAATTCATCACCACCGATCCGTGCGACCGTATCAACTTCACGCAAGCACGAACTCATTCTTGCGGAGACGCCTTTAAGCACCTCATCTCCGCCGTGGTGCCCCAAGGTATCGTTGATCGGCTTGAAGTTATCCAGATCGATGTACAGCAGGGCAACCATGGTGTCGTTACGCCGCGCCCTGGCGAGTGCCTGTTTGAGCCGGTCCATGAATAGTGCGCGGTTAGGCAGATTGGTCAGAATGTCATGGCGGGCCATGTGCGAAACCTTTAACTCCGCCAACTTGTGTTCAGTGATGTCTTGTATGGTGCCCGCTATAGTCGTTGGTTTTCCATCTGATTCAAACGTGGGGACGGCCTCCTCATGAACCCACCGAATGGTGCCATCTGACCGCACAATCCTATGGTCTCCTGTATGCCCCCTACCGTGTGAAAAAGCCACCTTCGCAGATGCGACGACTGTTTCCACATCATCGGGGTGAATGGTATTGTGAAAGCGCTCATAAGTGGGGCGAAATTCACCCGGACTGTAGCCCAAAATGCGGTACACCTCATCGGACCAGTGAAGTCTTCCCGAAGAGATGTCGAGTGACCAGTTTCCAAGATGAGCACGGTGTTCCGCTTCGGCCAGAAAATGCTCGCTTATTCTGAGACGCTTACCCGCCTGCTCTCGTTCAATACTCATTTTGAGGATGTTGTGGCGCAGAAAATATGTAAGTAACAGGATCAGGAGCAAAGTGAGGGCCGCGGCAATACTGGCCGCCTTCTTTTCACCCTGGGTGATGTACATGATGGGCCCGCCAAACCATCGTCTGGAAATCTTTTCGATTCCCCCCGTTGATTTCAGTCTCGAAATAGCTTGATTGAGTTCCCGGAACAAGGCGGTTTGCCCTCTGGTGACAGGAATGTGGAGGGTTCTTTGTGTCAGAGGTGGTTTTACTGCACTTATCTTCCGGAAATTGTGTTGCTTCACTATGTGCTGGCCGATCAGGGTTTCCTCGACCACGCCATCCACATCTCCCCGTTGGAGCATCAGAAAAGCATCCGGGAGCTTGTCAATTGGCATCAGTTGGGCCTCGGGATGCATGTTTTCGATGGTGGAATGGGAGACTCCGCCGCGCTTGACGGCAATACGTCTGTTCGACCAGTTCTGTTCCGAAAAACCGCTGCTATGCCGGCTTAGGGTGAATAGTGAAATGCCGAGTTTGAAGGTGGCCTGGGTGAAGTCGTAGTACTTTTTATTTTCACTATCAACGGTGATTGCGGTCAGTGCATGACCCTCCCCACGCCGGTGGCGGAGCAGGGTGTCTGCCCATGGATAAAGGCGCACCTCTACTGGGCGGCCCAGAATATTTCCCAGGGCCTGCAATAAGTCTACGTTGGCACCAACGGCTTTTTCATCCTCGATGAACTGGTATGGGGCGAGGCCCTCATCCCCCAGAAAGACGAGCGTGTCGCCGGCACGTCTGGGGTCATAGATGAAGCCCTCCAGTGAATAGCCAGGCCTGAGCACACCCTCTCTAATGAAGACTTCCGCCATGTGTCTCCACCGCCCCTGGTTCATGTGTCCTATCTCTATTCCCCCGGGCTGGACGAGCGAGCGCATGGAATTGGCCTCGAAGCGCAGGTGATCCCGGTTCTTGGTGCTCGTGTACTTGCGCTGGATGAGGGCGATGATTTCTTCCATATTTTCCATTGCATATTGCCAGCCTCGCAGAGAGGCTGCGCGGAAGCGTTTGACCCGATCCGGGTGGTTCCTGAGTTCCATCTCTGTGGTGAACAGGATGTCGCTGTAGAAGTCGATTCCGTAGGTGGCGGGATCGAGAATGGTAAAGGGGATCCCCCTCTCCTTCATGAGATACGGTTCGTTGCTCAGATAGGCATTGAAGACATCGGTTCTTTTCTCGATCAGATCATTGATGTCGTAGCTGCTTTTTTGTTGCGTCAACTTTGCCGGATCGATTCCTTCATTGCGTAACATGGCCATCAGGGTAACGTTGGGCTTGTTGTGGATGCTCATGACCTTCTTGCCCACGAGGTCTTGAGGTGAGCGTATGCCGGAATCCTGCCGCACCAGAAATACAGCGGGGGAGTGCTGGAAAATGGCCGCCAAGGCCACCAGCGGCTGGCCTTTGATTCGGTGAAATAAAACCCCGCTGTTTGCCGTACCAAACTGTGCTCGCCCAGCGAGCACTTCAGTCATGGGTTCTCGCCCGGGTGCCCCGGCGATGATGGTTACGTCCAAACCGGTATCGCGGTAAAAGCCTTTCTCTGCGGCGGCGTAGTAACCTGCAAACTGGAACTGGTGGAGCCAGCGCAGCTGCAGCGTGACCTTGTCCGCAGCCAGTGCCGAGGCGTGGGAAAACATCACGCAAGCAGCCATGACAGTGATGTTGAAATTGAAATTATTCAGCCAACGCTGAGTCATCTCCTAACCGCCCCCCTGGATGGAAAGTTTCCTCAGAATTCCGTTGCCCACACTGCATAATATAGACCAGACATGGGGATCAATTTCGGGAGAAATAGGGCCGGGTGACGGAAATCGTATCCAGCCCGGCCTTTTGGCTAGGGGGATTGACGCTAACGAGGGTCTTGAAATGGTTGCGGAAATCAAGAATTGGTCGGGGTGAGAGGATTTGAACCTCCGACCCCTGCCTCCCGAAGGCAGTGCTCTACCAAGCTGAGCTACACCCCGACACAGGTTTTGTTGCAGTTATTTCATCCCCTTTTTCTACCCAATTGCCATACTGATTCGGGCTTCAGTAACAGCGGCTGACGGAGAAATCCGCCAGGGTCTCCAGGGCGTCGCGATACGGGGATGGGGCGATGCGACCGAGGGCCTGTACGGCGTGCTTTGCCTCGGTTCTGGCTGCGCGCGCAGTGTACGTGATGGCCTCAGTGGATTCAACGATAGCGACGATCTCGTCGATGCGCTCGCGGCTGCCATTTTCTATCGCCTGGCGTACAGCTTTTGCCTGACTTTCGGAGCCATGCGCCATGGCATAAATGAGCGGCAGGGTGGTCTTTCCCTCGGCTAGGTCGTCACCCAGATTCTTGCCGATATTGGCTACCGAGCCCTTGTAGTCGAGGAGATCGTCGACCAGCTGGAAGGCGGTGCCGAGATGCATGCCAAAATTGGCCATGGCCTGCTCCTCTTCATCGGGCCGGGCAGCCAATATGGCCCCGAGGCGTGCCGCGGCCTCGAAGAGTTTGGCGGTTTTGGAGCGGATGACCTGTAGATAAGCTTGTTCACTTAGTTCCGGGTTGCCGCAGTTAATGAGCTGGAGTACCTCGCCCTCAGCGATAATGTTGGTGGTGTCAGCGAGAATTTCCATGACCCGCATGTCGCCCACCTGAACCATCATCTGGAAGGCCCGGGAGTAGAGGAAATCTCCTACCAGCACACTGGCCTCGTCACCCCAGCGAGCATTGGCGGTGTCCTGGCCACGACGCAAGGAGGAGGCATCGACGACGTCATCGTGAAGCAAGGTGGCGGTGTGGATGAATTCAATGATGGCGGCCAGCTCAACGTGGTGTCCGTCCTGGTAGCCACAGGCGCGGGCGCCAAGGAGGTGAATCAATGGCCGTAGACGTTTGCCACCGCTATAGATGATATAACGTGACACTTCATTAATGAGGGCGACTTCGGAACGCAGGGTCTCGGTGATGCAGCGGTTCACCGCATCCAGTTCATCAGAGACCAGAGCCTTGATGGTTTCGAGTTCGGTGGTGTTCGTGGTGACTGGGCTAGAGGGCATTGCCGGGCTTTATTGTTAGAGGTCGTTGAGAGAGGGCGCGATTATACACTCAGTGGCCACATTTTCCGGGTTTCTGCGAGGATTTGTCCTTGTGGAGTTGCCGCCGAATCACTAAAATACTCGGCTTTTTCGGGCATCCTGCGTGTGCAGGATTTGGGAGTAGGTCGCATGCATGCAGTTTTCGTAACGGGCGGTAAGCAATACCGTGTGAAAGAAGGGGATACCCTGAAGGTGGAGAAGCTCGAGGCCGCGGAAGGCGCGACCATCGACTTCGAGCAGGTTTTGCTGGTCCACAACGGGGATGATATCCGGGTTGGAGCGCCCTATGTAGACGGGGGCAAGATTTCCGCCAAGGTTAAATCCCACGGCCGTGGCAAGAAGGTCCATATCATCAAATTCAAGCGCCGCAAGCATTATATGCGTCGGGCGGGTCACCGTCAGTCCTATACCGAGCTCGAGATCAGCGCGATCCAGCCCGGCAGCGCTGGTTAAAGGGGAATACCATGGCACATAAGAAATCAGGCGGTAGCTCTCGCAACGGCAGGGATTCAGAGTCCAAACGCCTGGGTGTGAAGCGTTATGGTGGCGAGCAGGTTCGTGCCGGCAATATCATCGTGCGCCAGCGTGGCACCCACTTTCATCCAGGACCTAATGTTGGCTGTGGTCGAGACCACACCCTGTTTGCAAAGGCAGATGGCAAGGTGCTGTTTCAGGACAAGGGTCCGAAGGGGCGCAAGTTTGTGAGTATCGTCGAGGCCTGACGGCGGCCGCTACGGCGGTTTAATCAGGTTTTGCAGCGCCGGGCTAATCCCCGGCGCTTTTGTTTCTGGATCAGTCGGTGGTTATCAAGCGATGAAATTTGTCGATGAGGTGGGTATACGCGTTGAGGCAGGAAATGGCGGTAATGGCTGTCTGAGCTTTCGGCGCGAAAAGTACATCCCCAGAGGTGGCCCAGACGGTGGTGACGGTGGCGATGGCGGCAGCGTCTGGTTGGTGGCTGACGAGGGGCTCAATACCCTGGTGGATTTTCGCTACCGGCGTGTTTTTCGGGGCCAGCGGGGTGAGAACGGCATGGGCAAGGAGCGCACCGGTGGCAAAGGTGAGGATCTCTGTCTGATGGTGCCGGTGGGTACCCGGGTGGTGGAGGCCGATACCGAAGAGCTCATTGGTGAGTTGCTGGTCGTCGACGAGCGCTTATTGGTGGCCCAGGGCGGCTTTCATGGCCTCGGTAATACCCGCTTCAAGACCAGCACTAACCGTGCTCCGCGCAAGACCAGCAATGGTTCCGAGGGGGATGCACGTAATCTGCGGCTGGAGCTGACCCTGTTGGCGGATGTGGGATTGCTGGGCCTCCCGAATGCGGGCAAATCCACCCTTATACGTGCAGTTTCGGCAGCACGTCCCAAGGTGGCGGATTATCCCTTTACCACCCTCTATCCCAATCTCGGAGTGGTCTCCATTGAGGCCGGCCGCAGCTTCGTTGTGGCGGATATCCCGGGTATTATCGATGGTGCTGCCGAGGGTGCCGGGCTGGGCTTGCAGTTTCTCAAGCATTTGGCGCGTACGCGCTTGCTGCTGCATCTGGTTGACATTGGCACCGCGGATGCCAAGAACGTGCTGGCGGAGGTGAAAACCATAGCCGGCGAGCTGAAAAAATATGGTGGTGAGTTGGCACAGCGGGAACGCTGGCTAGTTTTCAACAAGACGGATCTGGTGGACGAGGAGAGTGCTGCAGCACTTTGTCAGGCTGTGATCGATGATCTCGGCTGGCAGGGGCCAAGCTTTCGCATTTCGGCGATTAGTGGGGACGGATGTCGTGCCCTGAGCCTGGCGATTATTCGCCATCTGGAAGGCGATGGTGCAGAGGATTGGGAATAGAGAATGAAGCAAGGGGCTAAGCGCTGTGTCATCAAGATTGGTAGCGCCCTGGTAACCAATGAGGGACGTGGGCTCAAACGCGAGGCCTTGCATCTCTGGGTGGACCAGATCGCTGCTTTGGTGAAGCAGGGATATGAGTGTGTGCTGGTGTCCTCGGGGGCTATCGCCGAGGGCATGAGCCGTCTCGGCTGGAAGCAGCGACCGGTGGCGGTGTACGAACTACAGGCCGCGGCTGCCGTGGGCCAAATGGGGCTGGTGCAGGTCTATGAATCCTGTTTCCAGCGCCATGATATGCATACCGCCCAGGTGTTGTTTTCTCATGAAGACTTTGCCAATCGTGGTCGTTACCTCAATGCCCGCAGCACCCTGAGGACGCTGTTGGCGCTAGGGGTGGTGCCAGTGGTCAATGAGAACGATACGGTGGCCACCGAGGAACTTTGTCTGGGTGATAACGACACCCTGGCGGCGCTGGCGGCCAATTTGGTCGAGGCGAGCCTGCTGGTTATTTTGACGGATCAGGAGGGGCTCTACTCTGCCGATCCGCGCAGCCATCCCGAGGCCAAACTGGTACGGAATGCGCGTGCTGGTGATGCGGCGCTAATGGACATGGCCGGGGGTAGTGGAGTCTTTGGTCGCGGTGGCATGCAGACCAAGCTCAAGGCTGCGGAGTTGGCGGCGCGTTCAGGAACCACGACGGTGATCGCCTCGGGGCGTACCCCTGATGTGTTAGTGCGCCTGATGGACGGGGAGCAATTGGGGACCCGTCTGGAACCAGGGCAGCGCCCGGTGGCCGCGCGCAAGCGTTGGCTGGCGACCCATGTTGGGGTGCGTGGGCGTTTATTGCTGGATGCCGGGGCTGTCCAAGTGTTGCGTTCCTCGGGGCGGAGTTTGTTGGCGGTGGGGGTGTGTGGTGTGGAAGGTGAGTTTGCCCGCGGTGATATCGTCGCCTGTGTAGATCCGGAGCAGCGGGAGTTTGCCCGCGGCTTGGTAAATTATAGTGCCGATGAGGCGCGCCGGATTATGGGCAAGGCGAGCGACCGTATTTTGGAGGTTCTGGGTTATGTGGATGAACCGGAGCTGATTCATCGGGACAATTTGAGTTTACTGGGAACTTAAATTGTTAGTGGCTTGAGGGCCAGTTTCCAGGCAATAAAAAAGGGCCGTAAAAACGGCCCTTTCTACACCGCTACACCGGCAAAAAGTGCTTTTTCTATAGCGCCTTGATGCGAGTGTTGAGACGACTTTTATGACGTGCAGCCTTGTTCTTATGGATCAGACCGCCACCAATGGCATTGTCGATGGCCGGCACTGCAATGCGGTAAGCCTCGGTCGCGGTGTCTTTTTCGCCTGCGTCCAGGGCGTTGACGACATTCTTAATGGTGGTGCGCAGGGCGGACCGACGGCTGGCGTTGTGCTGGCGGCTTTTTTCCGCCTGACGGGCGCGCTTCAGGGATTGCGATGAATTGGCCAAGGATTATGCTCCAGATTTTTTGATAAAAGTAAACGGCGAATTATGAATCCAGTACAGCACAATATCAAGGGTCTATACCATCCAGAGGAGGCCCTCCGGCCCCTGCCGTGGGGGATGGGCCGCTGAGTAAGGCATTGCTTCGATCGACCGTCACCGTGGGCCTGAATACCACCCTGTCGCGGGTGCTGGGTTTGGTTCGGGATATCGTCATTGCCCGTATCTTTGGTACCGGGGTGGGTGCGGATGCCTTTTTTGTCGCTTTCCGTATACCCAATTTCCTACGTCGTTTATTTGCTGAAGGCGCCTTTTCACAGGCCTTTGTGCCGGTGCTTGCGGAGTATCGCAGCCAGCATTCGCCGGAGGCGGTGCGTGAATTGGCGCAAAGCACTGCCGGTGTGCTCGGCGGGATCTTGTTTCTGGTTACCGCGGTGGGGGTTATTGCGGCGCCGGTGCTGGTGATGATTTTTGCCCCGGGTTTCGTTGATGAGGCGGAAAAATACGAACTCACCGTCAGTATGTTACGTATTACCTTTCCCTACCTGTTGTTCATTTCCCTCACCTCGCTGGCGGGTGGCATCCTTAATACCTACGGTCTGTTCAGCGTGCCGGCCTTTACCCCGGTGCTATTGAATATCTTCCTCATAGGCGCCGCGACCTTGCTGGCTCCCCATCTGCAACAGCCGATTACCGCGCTGGCCTGGGGCGTGCTGCTGGGCGGGGTGGCACAGTTATGCTTTCAGTTTCCCTTCCTGTATCGGCAGGGCTTCCTGTGTATTCCCCGTTTAAATTTCCGGCATCCGGGGGTGCGGAAGATATTCAAGCTGATTCTGCCGGCTATTTTCGGGGTTTCGGTTTCGCAGATTAACCTGCTGGTGGATACCCTAATTGCTTCATTTCTGGTCACCGGCAGTGTCTCGTGGCTTTATTACTCGGATCGTTTGGTGGAGTTTCCCCTGGGGGTTTTTGGCATCGCGTTGGCAACGGTGATTCTTCCGAATTTGTCCCGCAAGCATGCCGAGGGGGCGGGGGAGGCCTTTGCCGCTACCCTGGATTGGGCGCTGCGCTGGGTGGTGCTCATCGCGGTGCCCGCGGCCATTGGGCTGATGTTTCTGGCCACCCCTATCCTGGCCACTTTATTCCAGTACGGTGCCTTTGATGCCCACGGCGTGGCCATGAGCAGCCTGAGTCTGATGGCTTATGCGCTGGGTCTTCCCGCCTTTGTACTAGTGAAAATACTGGCACCGGGTTTTTACGCCCGCCAGGACACGCGCACCCCGGTGCGGGTGGGCGTCATCGCTATGTTGGCCAATATCGTGCTCAATTTGGCGCTGGTATTTCCTCTGGCCCATACCGGACTGGCGCTGGCAACCTCGATAGCGGCCTGGCTTAATGCGGGTCTGCTCTATCGCGGTTTACGCAAGCTCGATGTCTGTCGGCCACTTCCGGGCTGGGGTCTGCTGTGGTTGCGGGTGCTCGTGGCCGGCGGCTCTATGGCGGCCATGCTTTGGTGGTGGCGGGGTGAGTTGGCCCAGTGGATAGCGTGGGGAATTGGCGATCGGGTTCTGGCCTTAGGCTCTCTGGTGATTGGCGGCGCTGCGCTCTATGGATTGCTACTGCTGCTTGGCGGTTTCAGGCCGTATTCGCTGGTGCTTCGAGATAAGGGGGAATGAGGCATGGGGCCCCGTCAGATCGGTGTTTCTTAGGCTATAATTCGCCCTTTTTTACGCACTTTTGACAATGGAATTAATACGCGGAATTCATAATCTGCGGCCCTTTCACAATGGCTGCGTGCTCACCATCGGCAATTTCGATGGGGTGCAACTTGGCCACCAGGCGATACTCAAGCAATTGGCTCGCATCGGTCGGCGCGAGGGATTGCCCGCGGTACTGATGACCTTCGAACCCCACGCGCGGGAGTTCTTCGATGGTGCCAGTGGGCCTGCGCGGCTTACCCGCTTGCGCGAAAAGGTTCTGGCCTTACGGGAAACCCCGTTGGATCGGATCTTTGTGTTGCGCTTTAATCAACAGCTGGCCGAGATGAGTCCTGAAGCCTTTATCGAGGAGTTGTTGGTGCGCAGGCTGGGCGTAAGGCACCTGGTTGTGGGAGACGATTTCCGCTTTGGCCACCGGGGTGCCGGCAATCTGACACTATTGCGCGAGTCCGGTGAGCGCTTGGATTTTAGCGTACACCGGACCGCCACCTATCGCCTTGAGGGGCGGAGGGTGAGTAGTTCCTGGGTACGCGAGGCGCTGGCAGCGGGTGATCTGCAACAGGCGGAGACGCTACTGGGCAGGCCCTATCGTATGGGTGGGCGTGTGATCCACGGTGAGCGTAAGGGCCGGGAGTTGGGTTTTCCTACCGCGAATATCGCGCTGCATCGCGTGGTTTCTCCGCTTTCCGGCATCTATGCGGTGCGGGTGCGCGGGATTGGTGAGGGCTCCTTGCCGGCGGTGGCTTACGTGGGCCGGCGCCCGACCGTAGACGGCCGTTGTATTCTGCTGGAGGTGCACCTATTTGATTTTGGCGAGGATATCTACGGTCGTTATCTGGAGGTGGATTTCCTCCATCACATTCGCGGCGACCGGCGCTTTGATACGCTGGCCGCACTGCAACAACAAATTCGTGTGGATACTCTGGCGGCGCGTGAGCTGCTTGCCGTTTAGGCTCTATGAAAGCTCTGAATCTATTCATGAGCTCGTATCTTGCGCCCAAAATATCCATCTTTATCGTTGCTGCTCTTCGCAATAGCCAGCTATGTACGTGCGAGCAGCGCCTCAAAGCGGAACATTTTGAATCACAATCTACTTCGTCCAGAATAAATCAGAGCTTCGCTGATAAAAAATACCCGAGACTATGGCTGACTATAAAGACACCCTGAACCTGCCAAAAACAGACTTTCCCATGCGCGCGAATCTTGCCCGCCGTGAGCCGGAGTTGCTCGCCTTCTGGGAAGACATGGACCTCTACGGACGGCTACGCAAGGAGCGGGCCGGTAGCAAGAAATATATTCTTCACGATGGCCCTCCTTATGCCAATGGGGACATACACATTGGCCACGCGGTCAACAAGATTCTCAAGGACATCATCGTCAAGGCGCGCGGTCTCAATGGCCTGGACGCGCCCTATGTGCCGGGTTGGGACTGCCATGGTTTGCCCATTGAGTTAATGGTGGAGAAAAAGCTCGGCAAGGCCGGGGTGAAGGTGGATCACACCCGTTTTCGTCAGGCTTGCCGTGAGTACGCGGCCAAGCAGGTGGACCGTCAACGTAAGGATTTCAAGCGCCTCGGTGTCTTCGGCGACTGGGATAATCCCTATCTCACCATGGATTTTCAGGTGGAGGCGGATATCATTCGCGCCCTCGGCAAGGTGGTGGAGGCAGGGCATCTGGAGCAGGGTTTCAAACCGGTGCATTTTTGCACCGACTGTGGTTCGGCACTGGCCGAGGCCGAGGTGGAATACGAGGACAAGGAGTCTCCGGCTATCGATGTGCGCTTTCGGGTGGTTAAGCCCGAGGCCTTTTGTGCCGCATTCGGGCTTGAGATGGCGGTAGCCGGGCCGATCTCCGTGGTTATCTGGACTACCACACCTTGGACCTTGCCCGCCAACCAGGCGGTGGCACTGCACGCGGATCTGGAATATGCACTGGTCGCCTGTGATGGTGGTGAACATCTGGTGGTGGCCACGGCCCTGCTGGAAGGGGTGATGGCACGTTGCGGGGTACCATCATGGGAAGTACTGGGCCATTGTCATGGCGGCGATCTGGAATACCAGTCTTTGCGTCATCCCTTTTATGCCCGCGAGGTGCCGATCATTCTGGGTGATCACGTCACCCTGGAGGCCGGCACCGGTGCCGTGCATACCGCGCCAGGCCATGGTCAGGATGACTATGTGGTGGGACAGCGGTACAAGCTGGCGGTAGACAATCCCGTCGGGGCCAATGGTTGTTTTGTGGAAGGCACGGAGTTGTTCGCCGGGGAGCACGTATTCAAGGCCAATGAGCATGTGCTCGAGGTGTTGCGCGAGCACGGCACCTTGCTTAAGGCGGAGCGCTTGTGTCATAGCTATCCCCATTGCTGGCGCCACAAGACGCCGATCATCTTTCGCGCCACCCCGCAGTGGTTTATCAGCATGGATAAGGCCGGGCTCCGCAAGCAGGCCATGGCGGCCATGAGCGAGGTATCCTGGCAGCCGGATTGGGGTCAGGCGCGGATTCAGGGGATGGTGGAGAATCGCCCCGACTGGTGCATCTCGCGTCAGCGCAGTTGGGGGGTTCCTATCCCGGTTTTTGTGCATAAGGATAGCGGTGCCCTGCATCCGGATACACCGCAACTTATCCAGCGTATCGCCGATCTGGTGGAGGCCGATGGTATCGATCGCTGGTTTGAACTGGAGCCGGCCGAGATCCTCGGTGATGAAGCAAAGGATTACCTTAAGGCAGGTGACACGCTGGATGTGTGGTTTGATTCCGGGGTAACCCACTTTTCAGTTCTTGAGCATACCCCGGGACTTAGCTTTCCCGCGGACCTTTATCTGGAGGGTTCGGACCAGCATCGTGGCTGGTTCCAGTCGTCCTTGCTGACCTCCATTGCCATGAATGGCAAGGCACCCTATCGCAGTGTGCTTACCCACGGTTTCACGGTGGATGCCGACGGCAAGAAAATGTCCAAGTCCCGTGGCAATGTGGTTGCACCGCAAAAGGTGATTAACAACCTCGGCGCGGACATCCTGCGGCTGTGGGTGGCTGCGACGGACTACAGTGCGGAGATGAACGTCTCCGATGAAATCCTCAAGCACACGGCTGATGCCTATCGACGCATTCGCAATACCGCGCGCTTTTTGCTGGGTAATCTACACGGCTTTGACCCCGCTACAGAGCTATTGCCCGAGGGGGAAATGCTGGCTCTTGATCGCTGGGTAGTGGGTCGGGCGTGCGATCTGCAGGCCGAGCTGTGCGAGGCCTATGATCACAATAATTTCCATCTTGTTTATCAAAAGGTACATAACTTTTGTGCCGTGGATCTGGGCAGTTTCTATCTGGATATCCTCAAGGATCGCCTCTACACCACCCCGGCCAAGGGTGTTCCCCGGCGTTCTGCACAGACCGCGATGTACCGTATCGGCTGTGCCCTGGTGCGTTGGCTGGCACCGGTGCTTAGCTTTACCGCCGAGGAGATCTGGCGGACCCTGCCCGGGGAGCGCGAGCATGAATCGGTGTTTCTCTCTACCTGGTACCAGGGGCTGTTCCCGCTGCGGGATCAGAGCATGGACCACGCTTTCTGGAACACCATGTTGGCCACCCGTACGGTGGTGAACAAATCACTGGAGGCACTGCGGGCGGGGCGCGAGATTGGCTCTGCACTGGAGGCGGAGGTCACGCTCTATTGTGATGATGCGCTGGCCAGCGCGCTGGAAAGTCTGGGTGATGAGCTGCGTTTTGTGTTTATCACCTCGGTCGCCACGGTACGTCTGTTGCCGGAGCGGCCCACGGATGCCGAGCGTGTAGAGCCTTTGCCTGGAGTGGAACTATGGTTACAGATCACCCCTTCATCTCACCCCAAGTGCACACGCTGCTGGCATCGACGGGAGGATACGGGCCAGAACACGGCGCACCCGGAACTCTGTTTGCGTTGCGTGGAGAATGTCGAGGGCGCGGGTGAGGTACGGTGTTACGCCTGATTATGGGACGTTGGCTCCTGCTTGCCGCGGTGGTTTGTGGTCTTGACCAGTTCACCAAGGCGCTGGCAGCCGGTTATCTTGAACTGCACCGGCCGTTGGCGCTCATCCCGGGCCTGCAGTTTCGTCTGACCTACAATAGCGGTGCTGCCTTTAGCTTTCTTAGCGATGCCTCAGGGTGGCAGCGCTGGTTTTTTATAGGGATCACCCTGTTGATTTGTAGCTTCATACTTGCCTGGCTCTACCGCCTGCAAAAGGCTGAATTCTGGAGTGGCGTGGCCTTGGGCCTGGTCTTGGGCGGGGCGCTCGGGAATCTCTGGGACCGGCTGGCTCTGGGGGCCGTGCTAGACTTTATCGATGTGTACTATGGGCAGTGGCACTGGCCGGCTTTCAATCTGGCTGATTCGGCCATTAGTGTGGGTGCCGTTATCCTTATCCTGGTGAGCCTGGGTGAGGAAAAATCGGAATAATGGGCGTCCCTAAAAATTCAAGTTTCCAGGCAAGACAAGGCATGTTAAAAGAATTAAGCGCAGCATATGTTTGATATGTAAGCGAAACTTTTTTTGCGAGAAACGCTGTATTGCGACAAAAATTGGGTTTTTAGAGATGCCCTAATCACTTCCAGCGTTGCGAAAGTGTAGAGGATCGAACGTATGGGCCTGACCTTATCTGTACCTGCCATGTCGGCACAGCCCGATCCCTCGGTGGAAATTCGCCCGGTCTACGCCCGTGAATGGATCGAAAGCCTGCCCTATGCGAACCCCCTGAATCTGGTGACTGCCCTGCACCGGGCACTGGCTGCATTAAACCGCAGCCCGATGAAGCCGGTGTTGCGGCTGGAATTACTGGAGCTCTATCTGAAACCCTACGGTTACCTTATGGAGCTGGAGGAAAAGCAGGGGCCGGTTCATAGCATTGCCGGCCTGGAGAAGAATCGTGCTGGTACCGACGCCACCAAGAATATAGCGCATGAGTTAGCCCTCGGTTACAAACTGGTTCTGCTCGGAGCACTGCAACAAAAGAAGCGGCTGTGGGGCAAAAACCGGGAGGTGGCGGTAGCCCTGCAGCGCGCAACGCTGTTCCTCTCGCACGTGTTACTGCATGCCTACCACGAGTACCTGCCCACACCGCCAAGAGTATGGCTGGAACTGGCACAGCTGCACGCTTATGGGATGGAAAATGAACAGGGTGAGGTGCGTCCGCCCAAGGCGGAAATTGATGGTTCTTTGCAATGCACGCTGGCTGAGGCCTATAAGCGTATTTTGTTGACCAGTCTGGTCGATCCCTATCACTTGGCCTATGGCGATGTCTGGAAGATTTACCGCTTGCTGGGTGACTGTGCGGGAGATGCCGGTTTGTCGCCATTGCATACGGTGGATCAGCCCGCCGGGATATTTGTTATTGAGCCGGCTTCCGACTCTCGGCCACGCGCTTTCGTGGATTATGAAGCGGGGAGTTTGGATGGCAATGTTCTGCTACTGGATGCCAATCCTCTGGTGCAGCGTTTCAAGGGCCGCCTGGAGTCTAGTGACAAGTCTGTTGAGCCATCGGGTGCGGGCACTGAAAGCTTTCTGAAATACATGATTCGTAGCTGGGGGCTTCCACCTCAACGTCATACCCCGCGGCGTGGTTCTGATGGGCAAATCAGGCTGCTGACGGGTCTTAGCAATCTCTATTATCTATTGGGTGGAACCGCAACGGAGCTGGACGGATCCTCAAGCTTTGGTAGTCGTGACCTGGACCACGTGTTTGATACCAAACAAGAGGCGGAAACGCTGGATGTGATTAGCGTCAAGAGCGGTGGGGTGGTGACTGTGAGTGCCAGCCATTGGGGTGGGGAAGAGGAGGGGAAAAGGCCACTGCAGCGACGGCCACAGGCACAGGAGAAAAAACCGGCAGCGAGGCCCCCCCTGAGTCCCGACAGTTTTTCCGCGGAATACTGGGAGTTGGTCAACCAGGGGCCTGGCGGGTTGGGTATCGTTAAACACATCCGTCCCAACTACGCTATCGGCGTGGGCGGTACCATTGGTATCCAGTTTCCGGGCAAAGCCGGTCAGGAGGGCCGTTGGGCACTGGGTGCGGTGCGTTGGCTTAGCATTGCCGACTCCGGTGAATATCAAGCCGGGGTGCAATTACTATCACCCCGAGCCACGCCCGTAGCCGTGCGTGCCACGAGTGCATTTGGGCAGGGTGCAAGCCTGCGCGCCGGCCTTGCTCTGCCGGATTTGGATGGTGGCTCGGAGAGTAGCCTCATTAGTCCCCGGGGCACTTATCGGAAGGGGGGCGTGCTGGTGGTTGAGACTGGCGAGCAGGTTCTCAAATTGCGTATGGAGTCTCTGGAGGAAACTACGGGTAGCTATGACCGTTATACTTTCACCTTGCTCGGTGAAATGGATGCGGGAGAATAGCTTATCTATGCGTCTTATACTCGTCAGTCCCCGCGGTTTCTGTGCCGGCGTTGATCGTGCTATCGCCATTGTGGAGCAGGCCCTTGGGCGTTTCGGTTCACCCATTTATGTACGTCATGAGGTGGTGCATAACCGTTTTGTTGTGGAGGGGCTGGAAAGCAAGGGGGCGATCTTTGTCGATGAACTGGATCAAGTGCCCGATGACAATATTGTCATATTTAGCGCTCATGGCGTTTCCAGAGCGGTGCGACGGGAGGCAGTAGCCCGAGACCTGCGGGTATTTGATGCTACCTGCCCGCTGGTCACCAAGGTCCATTCTGAAGTAGGGCGCCATGAGCGCACCAGTCGTGAGTGTGTTCTCATTGGCCATGCCGGTCACCCTGAGGTGGAAGGTACCCAGGGTCAGTATGAAAAGGATGGCGGCATGTATCTGGTGGAGTCTCTCGAGCAGGCCAGGAAGCTTGAAGTCAGGGACCCGGAACAGCTTTCCTACGTGACCCAGACCACCCTCTCCATGGATGATACGGTGGAGATTATCAAGGTATTACGGTCCCGTTTTCCCGCCATACGTGCTCCCAGGAAGGACGATATCTGTTACGCCACCCAGAATCGACAGGATGGCGTCAAACGGGCAGCGCCCGGGTGTGATGTTTTTGTGGTGGTGGGGTCACGCAACAGCTCCAACTCCAATCGTTTACGGGAAATTGCCGAAAAAATGGGTTCTGTCGCCTATCTGGTGGATGATGCTGAAGATCTTCGGGCGGAATGGTTTGAGGGCGTGGAATCGGTGGGGATTACGGCTGGGGCCTCAGCTCCGGAAGTGTTGGTTCAGGGGGTGCTGAAGCGCCTCATCTCCTGGGGTGGGGAGATCGCTGACGAGGTGCAGGGCAATACCGAGCGGGTGCATTTTTCTCTGCCCACTGAATTGGCGTGAGGTCCGGACTGGTAGGCGAGAGAAGACCATTTGTCCGGGTTTTCCTGCCTTTTGTCGGTTTCTCCGTGACAACCATTCCCCGTGCTGCTAAACCTTAAACAGTAAGTGAGGAATGGAATGAACAGGAAGAGACAGTGCGGTTTTACTCTGGTCGAGTTGCTGGTCACCCTGGTTGTGGCATCGGTGCTGGCGACACTTGCGGTGCCCGCCTATCACGGGCTCATCCGAGATACCCGCATGACCACCCAAATCAATGATTTTGTTGCCGCTTTACATTATGCGCGCAGCGAAGCGGTTAAACGCGGGAGTAACGTCAATCTTGATGCTTTGAGCGTCACTACCGATTGGACCAGTGGTTGGCGCGCCTATGCGGATGCAGATGCCGATGGCGTGCAGGATGTGGGAGAGACGGATATACGCCGTGGTGACGCCCTTTCGGCTCCGCTGTCACTGACTGCTGGTCCGGCGGGTACCACCAGCATTCGCTACCGTCCCACTGGCACCATCACCTCGGTAAACCCCATCACCTTTGATCTCTGTGATAGCAATGTCGCCGGTGAAACCGGTCGGCGGATCACCATCGCGGCTATCGGCCGCATCAGTATTGCCGATTTCACTTGCCCATGATGAATCAAGCTATGAACCATCGTCATATTCAGGGGCTGAGCCTCATTGAGGTCATGGTGGCACTGATGATCCTCTCTATTGGCCTGCTGGGCATTGCCGGATTGCAGGTGGTCAGTATGCGTTCGAACCACGGCTCCTATGTGCGCGGGCAGGCCATCGTGCTGACCTACGACATGGCCGATCGAATGCGCGCCAACAGCCTTGGGGTCAGGGATATCAACCTGAATGCGGTGAATTTCTATAATAGTTCCGACACGGGTGGCCAGTTCCAGGCAGCAGCCAATAACAGTTGTTCCGAGAGCTTTGGTACTGCGGCAACTACCTGTTCCGTTGCCCAGGTGGCGGCCAATGATCGCTTTGAGTGGCAGGCGGTTCTGGCTGCGCGCTTACCACAGGGACAGGGAACGGTTTGTCTCGATAGCACCCCCAATGACGGAACGGGTGTTGCTGGTGCCGGTTGCGATAACACGGGCAACGTATATGCCATCAAGGTCTGGTGGCAGGAAGTTGAACCCGATACCGGGCCGGTGAACAAGCGCTTTGTCATGAGGTTCCAGTTATGAGCTGCCGATTCCGGGGCGGGGCGTTTCGTATGGATGGCTTATCGCTGCCAGAATTGATGGTGGCACTGGTTATCAGCCTGCTGGTGATGGGCGGTGTGATGCAGATATTTGTCAGTAACCGTCAGAGCTTCCGCATCGAGACTAATCTTGGGCGGGTTCAGGAAAATAGCCGCTATGCACTGGAGCAGTTGTCGCGTGTGGTGCGCATGACTGGTTACCAGGGTAATAGTGCCAACCAGTGGGTGTTGGGCCCTCTGACCGCGGCCAATGGCGGTGTGGTGCCGCTCGCCGGTACCGAAGACGATGTCAATAATTCCGATTCCGTTACGATGATTTATCGAGGTACGGATGATGGTTTGATCAAGGATTGCCACGGCAATGCGGTGGCTACCGCAACCACGGTATGGAACCGTTTTTCTCTGAGTGCCAATGACGAGTTGCAATGTGGGGTCAGTACAGATGCCGGAGCCAACTGGAACACTCTGGTGTTGGTGGATGGGGTGGAGGCGTTGCACGTTCTTTATGGCGAGGATACAGATAATGACGACAGCGCCAATCGTTACGTGTCGGCACCTAATGTAGCGGATATGGATACGGTGGTCAGCCTGCGGGTTGGTTTGCTGCTGGCAACCCAGGATGATGCGCTTGCGCTCGCCATTGGTGCTGCCACTACGGGATTACTCAACGAAACAGTTAATCACGGTGCCGATCGGCGCCTGCGGCGAGTCGTGTTTACCACCATCAATCTGCGCAATCATCTATGAGGAGGCCGGGCTATATGAGCTCCTGCATACAAACCGAAGACTCTCAGCACGGTGCGGTGCTCGTGGTTTCGCTGATGATTCTCCTGCTGATGACCCTGCTTGGGGTCACCGCTATGCGCACGGCCAATTTTGAACTGGTGATGGCGACCAACACGCAGGCTCGGACTTCAGCCATGGCCGTGGCGGAAAATGCCTTGGTAGACGGGGAACTGGATATCACCACTAACTACGGTGGCACCCCGCTCTTTGATTGGTCCGCGGACACTACTGATGGCATGTACATTATTGGGGATGCCGTGCAGGGGGTTGCCGGTGGCACGATCCTTAATGATGTGAGTTGGGAGGGTGCCGATCAGAGTGCCGATGGCTTCAAAGATGGGCCTAGCGGCGGCAAATATACACTTGAGTATCTCGGCCCGTTTACCACGGCGGGTGCCTCCCTCACCCTTGGGGGCGGTGCTGGTGCAGACAAGCGCTACCTGTATCGAATATCGGGACGCGGAGAATTTGGCAAAGGGGGGACGCGCTTTGTTCAGTCCATATATGCAACCCGGGATTAGCCAAAGTCAGGAGAGCTCGTTAGAAGCTGCCTGCCGGTATCTATCCATTATTTGGGTTGGGAAAAGGTGACATCATGAAACGACCGATTAAACAAATAGGCCTCATCGTCTCGCTTACCCTGGCAGCGATCATTGCCTTGTTTGCCGCCAATTTCTTCCAGCCCACCAACCAGCCCTTTGGCTATGTTGCGGGGCCGGTGGGAAGCAGCGGTAATCTGGCCTCGGGCAGCGAGCGTATCTTCGCGCCCTGGTTTGAGAATGGCACCTTTGGTGGCGATCTGCTGGCTATTCCCATCGCCGCTGATGGCACCCCGGGTTTCACTACGCCTGTGTGGCGTGCCCAGCTCAGACTGGCCAACCAACACTGGAATACCGGGCGTTTTATCGCGACCACCGATGGTGCGGGCACCGTGGTGCCTTTTGGCTGGGATATGCTGACTGCGGCTCAACGTACCTTGGTTGATCCGGTGGTTGCAGCCAATGCCGGGCTTACGGCCCGTACCGACAGCCCGATTCTCAATTTTATTCGTGGTGATCGCAGTAATGAGATCGCCAATGGCGGCACCCTGCGGGATCGCTCTACCGTGATGGCGGATATTATCCACATGCAGCCAGCCTATGTGCAGGCGCCGAGTGCCGGTTTTACTTTTGATGGGTATCCCGCCTTTGCGGTGGCCAATGCCGCGCGCAGCCCACGAGTCTATGCTGGTGCTAATGGCGGCATGCTACATGCTTTTGATGGCGATACGGGTGACGAGGTTTTTGCCTTCGTGCCCTCTCCCGTATACGCAAATCTGAGTAATCTCAGCAAAACTCCCTATAACCATCGCTACTTTGTAGATGGCCGTCTCAATGCGGCTGACGTTTTCTATGGTGGTGCTTGGCATACCGTCGTGGTGGCCGGCCTTGGTGCCGGTGGCCAGGGTTATTTTGCCCTTGATGTCACCTCTGCCGGAGCCATAACCTCCGAGGACAATACGGCCAGCGGTGCAGGCAGCAAGGTGCTATGGGAGTTTACCGAGGCCACCGATGCGAACATCGGCTATACCTACGGACGGCCTTCGGTTGTGCGGCTGGAATCCAGTGGTCAGTGGGCGGTTATCGCGGCTAACGGCTATGTGAACAGCGCGGATTTTGGGGATACGGTGGGCGATATCATCGGGGATGGTAAGGCCTATCTCTACGCTATTAATGTTCAGACCGGTGCTTTGCTTGGAAAGATCGCTGTTAGTGATGCGAGCGACACCGTTAATAACCCCAATGGCCTGAGTAGCCCTACGGTGATTGACGCCGATGGTGACTTCAAGGGCGATACGGTCTACGCGGCGGACATCAAGGGTAATCTGTGGAAGTTCGATATCAGCACGGCGCCCGGCACTTGGACTGCGGCCAATGCTACCTTGCTCTTCAGCGCCACCGATGATGCGGGCGCGGCACAGAGCATTACTACCGCACCCGAGGTGACCTTTCACCCGGATACCGGCTTCTTGATTTATGTGGGTACCGGACGACTTTACGACACGGATGATGTCGAGAGTATTTCACCCCAGACAGAGACCATCTACGCCATTTGGGATAAGCCTGCAGCCACCTTTCCGGTACCACGATCCAGCCTGCTGGCGCAGAGCCTGACGGAGAAGACTCATTCCAATGGCATTCGTGTGCGTGTCGCCAGCAATGGCCCGCTGGATACCAGTAGTAATCCCATCGCTATGGACTGGTCGGTCTACCGTGGCTGGCGTACGAATCTGCCGGTAGCTGGCGAGCGTTTGCTTACCGACCCGATACTACGTGACAAGCGTCTGCAGTTTTTGACCGTAAACCCGATTATTGCTAGCGGCGAGAACTGGTTTACCCAGCTCGATTTTCTCAAAGGTGGTGCGCCGGCCAAGATCATTATGGATATCACTGGCGATCAGAATCTGACCCAGTCAGATAACGTGGACGGCAATGGTAATGCCAATATGGACGAACCCGAGGATCGGGTGGTGTCCCAGCACCAGAGTTTTGGTCTTGCCTCCCAGCCCCTCATCGCATCTTTGAGCGCTACCAAAGACACGGCCCTGATAAATCATCTCAACGCCATCGATCCGGCAGTGGTACCGCCAGTGACCAACGATCCGGGTGATGTCGGTCTGCGTGGTGGGCATTTCGACCTGGACACCTCCTCGCAGATCTATGCCTTTGACGCGGGTAGTACAGACCAGCACGAGCATCAGTGGGATGACAAGACTGGCCTCACTACCGTGGATTTCATGAATATCGTGCTCTGTTCCGGCTACAACCCCAAGAACGATCCGCCCCCTCCGCCGTGTATAGCCGATCCGAATCTTTACCAGAACCACACGGGCTTCAACGACATCGACGAACAGATCACGGATCCTACCAAGCAATTTATTCTTACTCTGGGTAATGCGGCCCTTTCCACCGGCGGTGTAATCGAGATTAATGGTGCCTCCATGGGGGTGGTGACCTACGAGAATCTGGTGGCCCAGCATATTGCGGGAACCAAGCTCCTAACGGTCTACCAGCTGGGGCCGAATCCGCCGGCCGGGGTGCAGCAGCTCACCAGCCTGAAGATCAGCTTTGATGCCAATGCGATCTTCCAGGGTGGTCTCATCGGTACCGAGACCGGTTGCGTGCGTGGCAATGATACGGCTCCAAATGGTGAATACCGCAACGGTGCACTATTGCTTCAGGCACTGGATGCGAGCCAGGCGGTGGGTAATACCATTGATCCCGCCATGCACTACGCCACCAGTGGCCTGCTGTGGGAAGCCACCATCTTCTGGCACTGGAAAGCGGGCTGCTACAGTGATGCTGGTTGGCAGGCGAGTTGGAATGATTGTGTTGTTGCCGGCAATATCTGCAACTGCATCAAGCCCGAGGACCACCCGGAACTCTGTGGTACTGGTACCACGACCACCACCACGACCACTAGTGGCACAACCACCACCAGTGGCACCACCGGCGTGGGTGGTTGCACCATCACCCAGACCTTCCCTAATCCTTTGGTATGGGACTTGGAATTCCAAGAGCGATTGTGTTCAGGGGGGGGTGGGCAGACCTATGAGTATGAATTGGTGCTCGATAAGGATATTACCGATGAGCAGTTCACCCTCACGGTCCATTACAACAGTGGTTCTGCTGAGACCGTGAGCTTTGATGCCACCAGTATCTTCAATAATGTCCAGAGCGGTTCACCGCTACAGCTGGATCTCACCAGCCTTGACTTCAAGGACGAAAAGATAAAGAAGGTGAAGCTGAGGAATATCGGTGCGAGCGATCTCACCATCAACCGTATTGATCTTACCTGGACCGATGGAACATCGGGCCAGTTTCTGGACGAGGTAAAGCAAAAGAATCCGTCCAAGGTGACCTACGACTCCGATTTGCCGTCGGGTTCGACGGCGGATCAGGCCATCAACCTCACCCTGCCCGGTTCGGCGGCAGGGGGGAGTTGCAGCTATGACCTCACCGTTGATTATATCGATACTTCAGGTAACCCCGGACAATCCACCCTCAGCTTTGACGAGGGCCTTGCTGGTATCGGTGGCAACCCGGTAGAGATCGACCTGGACGAGGCGAGCCTGGATGGCCCGAAGGAAAAGGTCCGGGATATTCGCATCCGTGCCTTGGGCGAGGGTGCCTTTCTCATCACCAGCATCAATCTGAGCTGGAGTGGAGCACCTGCGGGGCAGCAACTGCTGAAGATCAAGGACAGCACCGGCAATACCTTTGATATCTTCTCGGGTGGCACCAGTTCTCCAGTCACCATCAATGGCCCATCATCTCCAGACTTTCCAATCTTCCCCGGGCTGCCAGTGGGTGGACTCACCGAGAGCGGGGATTGTCCGGATGAGGGTAGTTCTACAACCAGTGGTGGTGGTACCACCACGACCTCTAGTGGAGGCAGTACGACTACGACGACAACCTCGACGACGAGCACTACCAGTGGCAGTACCAGCAGTTCTGGTGGTACGGATCCCGTTAATGCCATTGACCCTGGTTTCAACGTTACCAACACCACTGGTAGCGGTGACAACCAGACCGGTCGTCTGCTGTGGCGGGAGATTATTCGCTAACGAGCGGAGCGCCATTGCTCCTGGGTAATATTCCGGCTCCGCGTATTGTGGGGCCGGAGTGGCCCACTCTGATTCTGTTAACTAAGCTCGCCTGGCGATAGTGGTTTCTATAGGGCTTTTTCGCGCAGTGTCTGGCCCGAGTCTTATCCGTAACAATCTGCATATATGCACTGAGTCGTCGATCGGCTGTATTGCAATCCTAGTGCAGACTTGAGTGGCGCGGCCTTGTTGCCCATTGACCCCTTTCTCCTTGGTATCTATAGTGTTCACCCCATGAACGAGCTCGATCGAGAGGAAGCCCTGACCTTGGGGATCCTCGAGGCTATCGAAGAGGGAAATGACGTTACCCAGCGCCGTCTGGCGCGCCGGCTCGACGTCGCCCTTGGGCTTGCAAATTCCTATCTCAAGCGTTGCGCACGCAAGGGTCTGATAAAGATTCAACAAGCGCCCGCCAACCGTTACCTCTACTATCTGACCCCACAAGGCTTTGCCGAGAAAGGCCGCCTCACCGCGCGCTATTTGTCCTATTCCTTCTCCTTTTACCGCCAGGCGGGAGAGTCGTGCACGCAACTTTTTTCGCAATGTCGCAGCCAGGGTTGGAATCGGGTTCTGCTCTGCGGGGCATCGGAGTTGGCGGAAATTGCCTCTCTGCGTGCCCTGGAGGCCGGTGTAGAGGTGGTGGGAATTCTGGATCGAAGCAGTAGGGAAGAGCGTTTTCTCGGCCATGAAGTGAAAGATTCCATTGAGGCGTGTGGCAACTTTCACGCCTGCGTACTCACGGAACTTTCAGAGCCACAGGAAAGCCTGTGTTACCTCGCGGACCGAGTGCCGTCAGGACGGATACTGGTGCCGGGAATTCTCGGCATTAAGCAAGAGTCGCAAGTAATGCAATAACGGTTCCAGAGAGGGAGCCGAGAGACCGTTTTGCCATGTGGGCCGTGTGCTTGCAGGGCGGTAGCGTGCCTGAATTGCAGAGTAGGACAGAGCATGACGGATACTCCGAGAAATGCCTGGTTGCAGCGCAATAGCGCGATTTCTCATAACTATTCCGGGGACACCATAGAATGAAGCGAGCGTTAATTACGGGAATTACAGGGCAGGATGGAGCGTATCTTGCAGAGTTCCTGCTAAAGAAAGGTTATGAGGTTCACGGAATCAAGCGTCGTAGTTCCCTGTTCAATACTGACCGAATTGACCATCTTTACCAGGACCCGCATATTCCTGACCGTCGTTTAATTCTCCATCATGGTGATATGACGGACTCCTCAAGCCTGCTTAGAATCATGCAGCAGGTTCAGCCCGATGAAATTTACAATCTGGCCGCTCAATCGCATGTTGCGGTTTCATTCGAAGAGCCTGAATACACCGCCAACTCAGATGCCATCGGGCCATTACGTGTGCTTGAAGCAATTCGTATCCTCGGCCTGGAAAAGAAAAGCCGTTTTTACCAGGCTTCTACCTCGGAGTTATTCGGGAAGGTGCAGGAAAGTCCACAGAAGGAGACCACGCCCTTCTATCCGCGTTCACCCTATGCCGTGGCCAAGCTCTATGCCTACTGGATTACGGTGAATTACCGTGAGGCGTACGGGATCTATGCTTGCAATGGGATCCTTTTCAATCACGAGTCCCCGGTGCGTGGCGAAACCTTCGTTACCAGAAAGATCACCCGAGCATTAGCGCGCATCAAGCTGGGTCTGCAAGATTGCCTGTATCTTGGAAATCTGGATTCTCTCCGTGACTGGGGACATGCCAAGGACTACGTCGAGATGCAGTGGTTGATGTTGCAACAGGAAGAGCCAGAGGATTTTGTGATTGCCACGGGCGTCCAATACTCAGTACGAGACTTTGTAAACGTTGCAGCGAAAGAATTGGGTATCGTCGTTCAGTGGAAAGGTACGGGTGTTGATGAGAAAGGCTATAACGAGAAGGGAAACTGTATCGTTGAAGTTGATCCCAGATACTTTAGGCCCACGGAAGTAGAAACACTACTTGGCGACCCGTCAAAGGCTAAGGATAGGCTGGGATGGACTCCAAAGATTAGTTTTCAGGAATTGGTCGAGGAGATGGTTCGGGAGGACCTTAAGCAGGCCGAGTGCGACGAACTAGTGAAACGCCATGGGTTTAGTGCTTACGATTATCATGAGTAATCTGGTGTGATGGAGAAAGAGGCAAGAATATACGTCGCAGGACACCGTGGGCTGGTGGGAGCATCAATTGTTCGCAATCTCAGGGACAAAGATTATAAAAATATTCTTGTGAGAACTCATTCCGAACTCAACCTGATACGGCAGCAGGAGGTGGATAACTTCTTTGTTTCGGAGAAGCCTGATTACGTATTCCTGGCGGCAGCAAAAGTAGGCGGGATATATGCGAATAATACTTATCCAGCGGATTTCATTTATGACAATATCATGATTGAAGCCAATGTGATTGATGCAGCATTCAGGAATCAGGTGAAGAAATTATTGTTCCTTGGAAGTTCATGCATTTATCCAAAAAATGCGGGGCAGCCAATGAGGGAAAATCAGTTGTTGACCGCTCCACTTGAACCCACAAATGAGCCCTATGCAATTTCCAAGATTGCCGGAATTAAGTTGTGTGAATCATACAACCGTCAGCATGGAACTGATTACCGTTCCATCATGCCTACAAATCTATATGGCCCGGGTGATAACTACGATCCTCTAAATAGTCATGTTATTCCCGCTCTTATAAGAAAGTTTCATGAAGCAAAGGTGTCGGGCGCAGAGAATGTGAAAGTCTGGGGTACAGGAAAGCCAAAAAGGGAGTTTTTGTTTGTAGATGATATGGCAGAAGCGAGTGTTTTGGTTATGAATCTGAGTAAGGAAAGTTATGAGGATAATACTGAAGCAATGTTATCTCACATTAATGTTGGCTCAGGTTACGATATTTCAATAGCAGAATTATCTGTGGCTGTGAAACATATTACGGGGTATGGGGGGGCTATAGTCTTCGAGCCCGACAAGCCAGACGGAACAAGCCGAAAGCTTATGGATATAGGTCGTATCTCACTCGTTGGCTGGCATGCAAAAACTACACTCGAACATGGATTAAGAAGTGCATACGACGATTTTCTTATGCGAGTTAAAAACTCGTCTATTTGAGCGGAAATAGCGCAGCCATACATGACTGTAGCCCCTAAATGTTATATGCACTGCATGGAAGATATCCTTGGATAAAAAGAAGGCATTGATTTGTGGCGTTTCTGGGCAAGATGGGGCGTATCTTGCTCATCTCCTTTTGAATAAAGGTTATGAGGTTTTCGGCACATCACGTGACGCACAGATGTCATCCTTTAGTAATTTAGAACAGCTTGGAATTCGTGAAAAGGTAATGCTTGATTCAATGTCACTAATTGATTTTCGCAGCGTGTTACAGCTGTTGTCCAAAGTGAAACCGCACGAGATCTACAATTTGGCGGGTCAAAGTTCAGTCGGTTTGTCTTTTGAGCAGCCAGTTGAAACGCATGAAAGCATTAGTATTGGAACATTAAATCTGCTGGAGGCGGTCAGATTTATGGGCCGCCCGATCCGCTTTTACAATGCATCGTCTGGAGAGTGTTTCGGTGAAACAAGTAAGAATGGGGCTGATGAGAACTCTCCTATGCGTCCAAGGAGCCCCTATGCCGTGGCCAAGGCGGCAGCATACTGGCAAGTGGCTAATTATCGTGATGCTTATGGCGTTTTTGCTTGTTCTGGTCTTCTTTTTAATCATGAGTCGCCACTACGTCCTGAGCGTTTCGTGACAAAAAAAATTATTTCAACAGCTTGTCGCATCGCAAATGGAAGCGAAGAGAAGTTGAAGTTGGGGAATCTATCAATTAATCGTGACTGGGGTTGGGCGCCAGAGTACGTGGAGGCCATGTGGAAGATGCTGCAGATGGAGAGAGCGGAGGATTATGTAATTGCAACAGGTTCCAGTGCATCGCTTCAGGATTTTGTGGGCGTGGCATTTTCCTGCCTCGGGCTGAACTGGGAAGAGCATGTTGTTTCAGATGAGAGCCTGTTGCGTCCCGCTGACATTCATTATGGGAAGGGAAATCCAGATAAGGCAAAACGCGTATTGGGTTGGTCACCAAAATATAGAATGAATGATGTTGTCAAAATAATGGTTGATTTCGAAATGAGTATGGTTAATTAGACATATAGCATGTCAGTAAGAATTGGTATGGCAAACCCCGGTAACATTAGATTAACTTCCAGAGTCGCCTTAAATATAAGGTGGCCTACTAAATGATTCATACTCTAAAAATAATTCTATCGCTGTTTTCAAAATCGGAACAGCGTCAGGTGGCTCGGCTGTTCGTTGCTGTTTTGCTGATGGGCTTGATAGAAATGGCTGGTGTTGCATCTATTGTTCCCTTTACTGCCGTTGCAGCTAATCCTGAATTGATTCAGGAGAATGCCTTTCTTATGCGTCTTTCAGCGATTTTTCAGCCGAAAAACCAAAATGACTTTCTATTTATGTTGGGAGTGCTGATGCTGGCCATTCTGACATTCGGGAATGCTTTCTCGGCAATGACAAACTGGTTGCTATTACGCTTTTCAAACATGCAAGGCCATGAACTTTCACAGAAATTGCTTGTTAAATATTTGGGAAAGCCTTATCTGTTTTTCCTGAATAGAAACTCGGCTGAGCTAAGCAAGAATATGTTTTCAGAAGTGGGTCGTGTGATCGTTGGCATACTTTCTCCTTTGCTTCAAGTTGTAGCTAAATCCGTAGTTGTAATTTGTTTGTTTGTGTTGTTGCTCATTGCAGATCCGTTTCTTGCCTTGTCTGTGGTGGTGGTTTTGGGTGGTGCCTACGGCGCGGTTTTTTTCGTAGTCCGAAGGAAAGTTTCAGGTATAGGTATTCGGGCGACGGAGCTATCTGGACAACGCTATCAGGCGGCTAGCGAGGCCTTCGGAAGCATTAAGGAAGTGAAGCTTCTAGGGCGAGAAAGCACTTTTATTGAACGCTACTCCAAACCTTCCCATGAACTCGCTACACACAATGCAACCAGTCAAGCTATTTCCCAGTTACCACGTTATCTGCTGGAGACCATTGCCTATGGTGGAGTCCTGTTAATTATGCTGTATCTTCTTGCGGTTAAAGGCTCGCTTAGCTCAGCATTACCAGTAGTCGCTCTCTATACCTTTGCCGGATATCGACTGATGCCTGCCTTACAGCAGATTTTCAGTGGTATGGCCATGATTCGTTACAATGAATCGGCCTTGGAGTTGCTATATCGGGATATTAACGAGGGCGAAGCTCAACTTATTTCGCGGCATGAAGCTACTGATGAGACAATGATGTTTCATCAGAGTGTCGAATTGCGTGACGTCTCTTTTACGTACCCAGAATCCGGTAGGCCTGTGCTGGAGAATCTGAATCTGGAAGTTAGTGCTAACAACGTAGTAGCGCTGGTCGGGTCAACCGGATCGGGGAAGACGACAATACTCGATATTCTTTTAGGTCTGATACGGCCCACAGCCGGAGGGATTTATGTTGATGGCCATAAAGTTACAGATGTAGATACCCGGGCTTGGCAGAACAACCTTGGATATGTTCCCCAGTCGATCTACCTCACTGACGACACGATTCAAAATAATATTGCTCTCGGGATTGATCAAAGCGAGATTGACCACGCACGCGTGAAGACCGCCGCGGAACTGGCATGTCTACACGACTTCATCGAGCAGGAGCTACCGAGTGGCTACCATACAGTCGTTGGCGAATTTGGCGTAAGGCTAAGCGGCGGCCAGCGCCAGCGCATTGGTATTGCTCGGGCACTTTATCGCGAATCTAAGGTTCTTGTACTCGATGAGGCAACTAGTGCATTGGATGGTATTACGGAACGGGCGGTGATGGAGGGAATTGCGGCGGCGGGTTCCTGCAAGACCGTCATCATAGTGGCTCACCGTCTCCAGACCATACAGCATTGTGATCTTATTCACGTGTTGGACAAGGGTGCGGTAGTTGCTAGCGGAACCTATGAGCACCTGCTCCGATCTTGTGAGCTTTTCAGGGTCATGGCACATTCATATGATTCGAAAACCAGGGTTGTCGAAGGGGTTTGAACAGTCGATGATTTCGTACGGCAAGCATTATATTGATGAGAGCGACATTGAGGCGGTGGTCGATGTACTTCGGCACGGAACCCTGACTCAGGGGCGCAGGGTCGATAAGTTTGAAGAGGCATTTTCCAACTATGTTGGCGTGCAACACGCGGTAGCCGTCTCCAGTGGCACAGCGGCACTCCACCTTGCTTGCCTGGCTGCCGATCTCAAGCAGGGGGATAATGTTATTACTTCGGCCAATACCTTTGTCGCCAGTGCCAACTGTGCGGCATTTGTAGGTGCAACCCCGATTTTTTCGGATATTAACCCGGTCTCGCTGAATATGTCGCCTTGTGATTTGCGCAATCGCTGCGGGGAGCTTGGCCATGTGGAGGCTATTATTCCAGTGCATTTTGGTGGCTTATCATGCGACATGAGGGCGATTGGGAGTGTTGCTTCTGAATACGATGCAGTTGTGATTGAGGATGCCTGCCATGCGCTTGGCGGCACATATGCCAGTGGGGAAAGGGTTGGCTCCTGTTGCTACTCGGATATGACGGTATTTTCGTTTCATCCGGTCAAGGCTATTGCTGCCGGAGAAGGGGGAATGATCACAACCAATGACACGGCCCTGTATGAACGGCTTATCATGCTCAGGAGCCACGGCATTTTTCATCAAAAGCTGCTGACAGACTTTGCAGTTGCGAATCCAGCCGAACGCTTCGAATCCAAAAATGAGGCATTCGAAGACGGGAGGATTAACCCCTGGTATTTTGAGATGCAACAGCTTGGGTACAACTATCGACTTACCGAGATTCAGTGCGTACTTGCCCAGTCACAGCTAAAAAAACTGGATAAATTCGTTGCCACACGACATCGTTTGGCTCTTAGATATGACGAGGCTTTTGCAGACGTTGATTTAGTGAAACGGGTACAGCTCGATGGTCGGGAGCAGAGTGCCCATCACCTTTATGTGTTGCGTATTGATTTCCAGTCATTGCAGATTAGTCGTGGAGACTTTATCCACCGCCTTCTTGAGATGGGCGTCGGTACGCAAGTGCACTATATCCCCGTTCCCTTGCATCCCTATTATAAATCGAGAGGTTACCTGCTCTCCGATTACCCGGAGACGGCGTCTTACTATCAACAGGCGTTGACGCTGCCACTCTACTACGACTTGGCAGATGAGGAGCAGGCGCTGGTTATTGAATCGATCAGGTTGTTGCTGGCTTGAAAATTGGCCTGGGAAGCGCCCAGTTTGGAATGTCATATGGTGTTTCTAACACCATGGGAATGACCGGCGAAGGTGAGATCGGGCGTATCCTAGACTACGCAACATCACAGGGCATCCGGATGCTGGATACCGCTTCTGGATATGGTGAAAGCGAAAAAGTCTTGGGGCGTCTTCTTCCAGCAAAGACATCTTTTCGTATTATAACTAAAATCCGTCCGGTCAAGAGTGAGAGCGTTGACGATGTTGCGATGGCATCAATTGATCAAGGATTTAGTTCCTCCCTGAAACACCTACATCAAAACTCTGTATATGGTCTTCTACTTCATCAAGCAAGAGATGTTTTAAAAGAGGGTGGGGCCAAGCTGTTCGCGTGGCTGTTGGAACAGAAGCTATCCGGAAAAACCGCAAAGATAGGCGTCTCGGTATACGACCGGGAAACTCTAGATGCGATTCTCGAAAATCATGTGCTTGATATAGTTCAGTTACCTCTGAATATTCTAGACCAACGACTGCTTGGGGACGGTTACTTGTCTAAACTGAAGGCTGCCAATATTGAGATTCATGTGCGCTCTGTTTTTCTCCAGGGACTTTTGCTCATGGAGCCGGAGAGCCTGCCTTCTTATTTTTCCGGGATCAGAACGCATATGTGCCGCCTGCAGGAATTTATGTCCGATTGTGGATTACAGCCTATTGAGGCAGCAATTGGCTTTGTTTCTTCGATTGATGAAGTGGACTCGGTGGTGTGTGGTGTCAATACGTTTTCGCAACTAAAGGAGGTTGTTAAGTTCTCGGAAACGACAGTACCTGTTGAGTCATTCAAAAGATTCTCAATCACTGATGAAAACATCCTCGATCCCTCGCAATGGCGCCTCGCCTGATAGAGATTGTTTTAATCGGATTGAGTGCACCTTGGCGTATCTCTCTTTCCAACATCAAGATTATTTGCATCCCTTGAACAAATGATCCTGGCTCTCCTTCAGGCAAGGCTTTCATCATCCAGGCTTCCAGGGAAAGTATTAATGCCAGTTCTTGGAATGCCTATGCTGTTCAGGCAGATTGAGCGGATTTCAAGAAGTAAATGTATAGACGAACTTTGTGTTGTGACTACCACTGACGCTTCTGATGACCCGCTTGTCCAGCTGTGTGTGGAATACAATGTTCAGTATTATCGAGGCAGTATGGAGGATGTGCTCGACCGCTATTATCAGGCAGCAAAGATATATGGAGCAAAACATATTATTCGAATAACCGGCGATTGTCCGCTGGCAGATCCGGAATTGATTGATGAGGTTGTGCGTTACTACATAGATGGGAATTACGATTTCGTCTCCAATTGTATTCGTCCGACTTTTCCGGATGGCCTTGATGTCGCAGTGTTCAAATGGAGGGTGTTGGAAGAGTCATGGCGTGAGGCAGTACTTCCGTCTCACCGTGAACATGTCACCTCATATGCTCGAAAAGCTGATGGCAGATACCGAATTGGGTCATATGAAGGAATCGTTGATCGTTCTGATATGAGATGGACCGTAGATGAAAAAGAGGACTATGATTTTATTGTTCGGGTCTATGAGGAACTCTATCCAGCTAAGCCTGTGTTCACATCTGAGGATGTAGCAATGCTGCTATCGAAAGAAAACGAGATCGCATCAATTAATTCCTGTTTCATCAGGAACGAGGGGTTGTTGAAATCCCTGGAGAAGGATGAGAAATGGTTAAACAGGAATTCGCATGAAACTGAATAATAGTCTCTCAATGCAGGAGAAGGCCAAAGGGCTTATTCCAGGGATGACGCAGCTATTGTCCAAGCGCCCTGACATGTTCTCCCAGGGA